>NZ_JASISW010000017.1 GCF_030063335.1 Rhodococcus sp. G-MC3
GCATCCACAACGAAGGCTGGGACATCACCCTCGGAGCAGACGGGCACCCCACCGTCATCCCACCCGCCACCGAAGACCCACAACGACAACCCAGACCCAGCTACCACCGACAACGAAAACCCGCCGCTTAGAACGATATCGAGGTCTGGCTCAGCCGAGTCGGCACTCCGCCGAGCGGTTGAGCATCGGACGGTCGAACTGTTGGCCGCCCGCACAGAGGCGTTACATCGCTCCGTCGACCCGCCAGTTCGAGCTGCGCCGTCGCTGACCAGGTCGCATACTGGTTCGACACAAAACCGGGGCGGGCAAAATCAAGGGGCGAACGAGATGGCGAAACTACTGAATGGCGGCGCTCTGATCGCCTTGTCGATAGCGCTCGCGTGCGGCGGATGCTCGTCCGACAGCAGCGAAAACGCCTCCGGTCCATCGCCCGCCGCAACATCGGCTTCAGACGCAGGTGGTGTGGAAACCGAAGCGGCCCAAGCCGAAGACGTATCGGGTGGCGGCGACTTCTGCACGTTGTACGCCACACGAGTTGCGCAAGGGCTCGTCGACATCCGAAACGCCGAAGCCGGCAATGTCGAAGACCAGACTCAGATCGCCGAAAGGTTGGCGGCGGAGGCCCCTGTCTCGCAGAGCCAACTACAGGCCGTGGCGCCACCGGAGCCGCTCGCGTGGCTACAGGAAATGGAAGAAGCCGACGCCAAAAGCGCGGCAGGTGATTTCAGTGCGCTCGACGCGACTTTCGGCAACCTGGGACTACTGACAGACTGGGCCATCGCGAACTGCGACGCCGAGTACACCGCCATCTTCACCGAATACAAAACGATCATCGGCTGATTGCGACGGGGTGATCAAGCGCCGAGTTTTTCGTCGACCAACTCTTTGGCGTCCTTCAATCCCAGTCCTGGATATTGCTCGCGCAGGAGCTTGATCGCCGGAATCCGACTGTCGGTTGCGGCGATTGCCGCAGCGACAGCGTGATCGGGCACTGCGTCTGGGGCAAGCGGTTCCGGCGCCACCGGCTTGGGACGCAGCCAGTCGACCAGCAGGATCGCCGCAAGGCCGCCGAACGCAACCTTGTACCAACTATGGTCGGCAACAGAGCCGACCAGCGTAAATGCGATGCATAACGCAACAACAACAGCTACGACGCGCTTGACGATCACACGTCGGCGGTTGGTCACCGATCGACTCTAGCAACGTGTGCGTCAAGACGGCCTCACAGCTTGCCGGTGACCGCGGCCAATGCGAGCACAGCGGCGAGAACGACCATCAACGCTGCGAAACCGGCGAGTTGGAGTGGATGAGTGGCTCCAGGAGGCCGAGGAGTGGTTCGTCTGATCTTCACGCCGTCATAATGCCTTACAAGTTCCTTGCTTGCTCAGCCTGCCAGAGCAATGAACGGGACGGTGTATATAAAACGAATTAGTAGATGTGGTCTGTTTCACGCTCGACCGCACTTGGTACCACCGTCGCCCAATCAGCGAGTCGAGTGCCTCAACCGCCGGAGCTACCCGTGGAAGGGAGCGGGTTGGGAATGATCTGGAAGCCGGGGGGTGGGCAGTAAGTGTGCTCGCACAGGTCAAGGCCTTGGCCGTCGAGGTTGGGCACGGCGTCGGGATTGACGAAGATAATCCCTCCCGGCGACGTGCACGACACGGCCCCACACGTCGTCCCCAGAGGTAGCCCGCGTGAATCCACAGGGTTGGGCGGTTGCATTACCGGTTCGCTCGGTTGCGTCACGGTTTCGCATTCGGTGCACAGTGACGGCGCCGGGACATAGGGAACGAGAGGAGCTCGGGGTGCGACCGGAACTTCGGGAACGGGCGTCGACACGTAGACCGTGCTCGCTATGGTCGGTTCCAGGGGCGGGACCGGGCTGGTCGAGGCGGGACTCGGAGGGATCGTCGACGCGGCCACCGAAGTTGCGGACACCGAGGTCGGCGGCGGCCGGCCGGCGGTACTCGACTCCAAAGAAGTGGGCTGAGCGCCCTTGTCGGTCCCTGACGTGCACCCGGACAAGGCGGCCGCAGTCACGATCAGCGATCCGAACAACAGAAGGCGAACGCTGGCACCGGTCGAACTGAATGACATACGCCCTCCCTGTCGCCAGGTTGTGTGCTGCTCGTCGTGATGTGCATCGACTCGCAACCTCGATCCAGCTACGGAACCGATCGTTACGGTACGGCCACGCTACCTCATGGGTGTAGCCAATCATGAACTCCGCGTTGCCGTGAGGTACGCGACGCGGCCAGATGGCGGCGTAACCGACCGAACCGGCTGATTGCCGCGAATTAACCAGTCGCGAAGATTGATTCGCGGTCATTTTACGAAAACAAGCACGTGTGCAGCGCCTCTCGGCCGGCGCAACTCCGATCCTGCTCAGCGTCAGTGCTTCTGCCGACCCGTCTACAGCGCACTCGGTCTGCAGTGCAATGGAATACCGGATGGGCACGAGTATCAACCCGGACCGTCCCCGCCGGGAAATACTGCGAGATAGGGGATCTGCTGCCGGGAAGCGACGACGGCAGACGCGTGGTCGCATGGGTCCGGCATCACCACATCGGGCTCGAACGTCCGGACACGTCAGCCGTCGCCGGAAGCGCTGCGGCGGTGTTGATCAGGCCGGCAAGCTCAGCTTGCACAGCGCGCATACGGATTTTCCCGCTCGACGGTTCGTATCGCAGTGTCCTCCTGGCTGCGTCGACGAGCGGAGGAGTGGGCCGAGATGCGCCTCTCCGCCGCTCGCGGATCGCCATACGTGCTGGTTTTCGAGAAGCTCCGTCGGGACTCAGCCGGCAGGCGCGGGCGTGGCCTCCTGCGAGGCCGGATCCTGCTGGGCCGGATCCTGTTGGGGAACTTCCTGCAGCTGCGGGTCCTGGCTCTGCTGCTGCATCTGCTTGGCGAACTCGCAGTTCTGCTGCGCATACGTATCGATACGACTGCTCGCGTCACGCGCAGCAGTAATGCTCGCGACGTCCATCGAGGCCTGGGTCTTCGTCTGGTATTCCTCGAGCGAGGTAGTTCCGTTGACCAGTTCGGTGACCTTGGCGCTGGCGTCGCGCACCGTCGTGAGATCCGCCGCGATGTCCGGATCCGCCGCCGCGATGGCTGGGTCGTAGTGCTCGGGCAGACCCTTGCCGTAGTCGGACAACACCGTTTGAAATCCTGCCCAATCGGCAGGGTCGATCGCCGTGTTGGACTGCGATTCCATCTCGAACTTGGAAATGTCCTCCAACTGCGCGCAGAGGTCACCGCCGCCGGCGGCGTCGGAACTCTCGTCCGACCCTTCGTCCGCCCCGCAGCCGGCGAGCCCCATGGTGAGGGCGGCGGCGATGACGACGATCGAGCGAGCTGAGGGCTTCATACGGGTAATTCTCCAAACTGACGAGCGTGCAGGTCGCTCCCCACAGTCACAGTTCGGTCCGTCGATGTCGAGTTGGGTGCCGCTGGCCTGTGAATTGTCACCACCTGCCCGTGCGCGTTTAAGTACACAGGAGGGGCGTCAGCCGCGCACGGGCAGGTGGGCCAGGCCTGGATTGAGTACCGCTCGATTCGAACGTATGGTCGAACAATGAGGGTGAACGGATCGAGCAGCGGAGTGGATCCGCGCCGCCGTCCGTTCAAAGTGCTGACGCCTTCGGTGAAGGTTCTGATCGATCTGTCGATCCTCTACCCGCAGCCTCCACACCACAGTGGCAACTACACGGCGGAGGGGTTCGACGTTCGCGCGGTCGTGCCCGGCGACCTCAGTGAATGGTCCATGACGGTCGACGGCGACTGGATCGGCCGCGTCACTTACCAGTTGATGTCGAAGGATCGATGCGAGACGGTCACGCACTGGGTACCGAGCCGCGTACTCAAGCCGCTGCGGTCACGAGCACGCACTCGCGACGTAGACGAGGTAGGCCCAGAGTGATCTGTCAAGACACTGCGACAGTGAGGGTCGGCGGATCCTGCTGCGACGTCACCGTGAAATTGGGCCGATCGGCCGAAGTTCCGATGAAAGCCTGCGTGACGCCGCTCGACGGCTCCGCAGTCTGGAACGATTCCACTCCGGTGTGCATCGAATCCAGCACCGTCGGCCGGACGGTCGAGCCGGGCTCGGGGGATGGCGACGAGATCAGATCGAGCTGCAGAATCGACGTGCCGGGTACATCGAGCGTCGCGTTGTCGCCATAGGTCACGGCGGCGTCGACGTAGTGGCCGACATAATTGACCACGCCGTCGCCGAAGAACGTGAATACCACTCCGCCCCGGTCCATTCTGACGTCAGAGATTCCGAACGGACCAGGTGGCGTCGTGGTGGCGGGTATGCCCTGAGGTGAGGGAGCAACCTCGGGAACCGGTGAACCGACGGTGAACGATCCCGATGCGATACGAACGTCGTCCACCGTCTGGGGAGCAGTGGACTGCGTGATGGTCTCGGTCGTGTCCTCGGTACTGCAAGCGGCGAGCAACAGGCCCGCCGCACACAGCAGCGCCACCCCAGTTCGCATGGGGACGAGGGTATACCGACCGGCAATGAGAGAATGATTCGGTGAAAACCGGCGAGCAGATCGTTCAGGAACTCCCCTGGAAATGGGCGGTTCAGGGCCGCATCTTCATCATCGGCGGCCTCGGCTTCATGTTCGACGCCTGGGACGTGGCACTCAACGGATTTCTGACGCCACTGCTCGGCGCATATTGGGATCTTTCGCAGGCCGAACGAGGACTCGTCGCCACCGGCAACCTCATCGGCATGGCGGTGGGAGCCGTCGTCTGGGGAACCATTGCGGACCGGCTCGGCCGCAAGCGCGCGTTCACGCTGACGCTGCTGATCTTCGCGTTGTTCTCCATCCTCGGGGCGTTCTCGCCGAACTTCGAGCTGTTCGTACTTCTTCGTTTTTGCGCGGGATTCGGACTCGGAGGGTGCATTCCCGTCGATTACGCACTCGTCGGTGAATTCTCGCCGCGCCGGATTCGCGGAAAAGTGCTGTCTGCCATGGATGGATGGTGGCCCATCGGAGCGACCATCTGCGGCGTCGTCGCGACGCTTCTCGTTCCGATCGACGGTGACATCCGATGGCGAATCATGTTGCTGTTCATGATCTTGCCCGCGCTCCTGCTGTTCTGGGTGCGACGCGGGATCCCTGAATCGCCGATCTATCTGGCCAATGTGGGCCGTGATGCCGAAGCGCGTGCGGTCATCGACGACATGGTCACCCGCACGGGCGCCGAGCCGCAGCAGTACGCGATTGCCGCGCAGACGACGGTCAAGAGCGGGCTGAAGTCCGTATGGAGTTACAGCCCTAGGATCACCTCGACGGCATGGCTGCTCTTCGTGTCCATCCTGCTGCTGTACTACGCGGCACTGAGTTGGATGCCGTCGATCCTTCGCCGCGAGGGGTACGACGATTTTGCTGCGTTCGCCGGCACGACGCTGATGACCGCCGTCGGCATCCTCGGAGTCGCGGTGTCGGCGTACCTTGTGGAGGTCGTCGGGCGGAAATGGGTCATCGGGATCTCGGGCCCGATCGCAGGCGGCGCGCTGGTGCTCTTCGCCGTGATGCTCGACGTCGGATCCGGTGCGCTTCTGTGGCTCGCGGTATTCGGGTTCGTCATCCAGATCGCGATACCGGTCCTGTACTGCTACGTCTCCGAGCTCTACCCGACGCCTTTGCGGGCGTCGGGATTCGGCTACGCGTCCTCGGTCAGTCGCGTCGCCACCGGCTTCGCGCCGCTGCTCTTCGGGTCGGTGATGTGGCCGGTCCTGGGGCTCCCGCTCACCTTCGCGATCGTCACCGGATTCGTCGTGTTCGCTGTGCTCTGGATGGCCTACGCGGCGCCGGAAACCAAGGGACGTGCACTCGACACTCTGACCGAGGAACCTGCGCCGATCAGTTGAACGACGCTGCCGCGAACGAACAGGTTTCGGCTACCGAAAATGGGGTATTCGACTGGTCCGCGGTAGCCGAGACTCGGCTACGGGGAGGGGATTGTGATGCGTTTCGTTACTTTGATCGTCTTGGTCTGGCTCATCATCGGCGGAGTCGCGGTGTTCCAGCGCGGATACTTCGACAGCGCCCCCGAGAACTGCGCAGGCATCGGGACCATCGCTTTGACCGTCGTTGCGGGGCCGCTCAACTACGTGGGCGTGAACCCAGAAGTCAAGGACTGCAACCTTCCGGAACCGAGCCAGTAGCTCTCAGTTCACCATGAGTGGTCCGTGGCAACGCTCGAACCGTTGCCGCGGACCACTCATGCGTGTGCGGACCGCGGCCTACTGACCTGCGCCGGTGCAGGGGTTGGGGCATCACATCGGCGACGACCGAAACGAACATCAGCGCAACAATCGAAATTCACCCGTCGACGGTGGGGTGACGTTCGTCGCTGGGCGAGGCACGTGAGTTGCTCGCTGCCTACTCTTGACTGGTGATCCGCCGGAACTTCCTCGTCGCGCTGGCCATGGTGCTCCCGGTTGTCCTGGTGTCGGTGGTCGGCATCGGCGGGTACCTCACGTTCACGAAGGCGACCGTCGACACGGTCGCCAAGGCCGACGCCATCATCGTCCTCGGTGGTGAACACGACGGCCGCGAGGCGTACGGCGTCTCCCTCGCCGAACAGGGCGTCGCGGACACCGTCGTTCTGTCCGATCCGTATGGCAAGTCGGATGCCGTCATGAAGAAGTACTGCGACACTTCCACCGCCACGTACACCGTTCTCTGCGAAAAACCGGATCCGAGTACGACGCGCGGCGAAGCTATCTTCACCCAGCAGCTCGCGCAGGAACGTGGTTGGACGCACGTGGTCGTGATCAGCTGGCGCTACCACCTTCCGAGGGCCAGACACATCTTCGCCCAATGCTTCGACGGGCAGGTCACGATGGAAGCAGTGCCGCGCACATACAACTTCTCGCTCGTGTACTGGGAGTACACCTACCTCTATCAACTGGGCGGCTTCGCCAAAGCTGCAGTCCAGGGCGACTGTCAGAACTTGCGGTGAAGCGTCAGGCCTGCGCTGTAGAGCAGGAAACCGAACATCGCGCACGCGACGCCGCTCACCACGCACGCCGCCAAGAACGTCAGACCGGCGCGGTAGCGGCGCTCGCGCAACCGAGTCACCGTCACCCACGCAACGGACGACATCGGGGCCAGAGCGCCGAGGAATCCGAAGCACACCAACCCGGTGAACCACTGGGGCGGCGACGCAGCGGTGACGAAACCGAGCAGCACGCACGTGCCGCCCGTCAGCATGAGAACCCGCCTGGCGTCGGTCACGGCCTGCGTCACCGCGTAGTGAACGAGCGCCCCGCCCGCCCCACCGGCAGCGATGAGTAAGACCAGAATCATCGCGCTGCTTCCGTCGGTCGCGTGACCAGCGCACCGACTGCCAGCGCGAGAACGGCGACAACGGGCGTCACGACGATGTAGACCACCGACTTCCACGCGCCGTCGAAGGTCACGCCCTGCAGCGCGTAGAAGCTGAATGTGGTGAAACCGCTGGCGAGGCCGATGACGGCCGCGCGGACCGTGGCGGCTGCCCGCCCCGACAGGTAACCGAGTGCCGCGCCGAGCAGCACGCACCCGAGAACATTGATCCCGAACGTATTGATGAGAAGCCACTTGGGAGAGTCACGCCAGTGCCAGATCTCGTAGCGCACGACGGCTCCGAGCGCACCCCCGAACGCCACCGCCGCGCCAGTGGGCAGAGGTATCGGCATCACCGGGCCGAGCCTATCGGCCACCGAGGCCGACGGCACTGCCGAAGAGTCGAGATCACACCGTATGCAGGCCGCAAGTTCGCTCCGGTATGTTTAGCAACTGTGACGCTAGAAGAGTCAGGGATTGGCCCGCAACATTTCGACGTGACCGTGCACTGGCAGGACGACACGGTGATCGTCACTGTCTCAGGCGAGTTGGATCTCGTCACCGCGCCGCAGTTGTCCGAGTCGATGGAGTTGGTGCTGGGGAAGCATCCGACCGGTGTGGTGATCGACCTGTCCAAGGTTGGATTCCTCGCCTCCGCCGGGATGTCCCTCCTGGCGTCGACGCATCAGAAGATTTCTGGCACGACGGGATTCGCGGTGGTCGCGGATGGTCCAGCCACTGGTCGTCCGCTGACGTTGGTCGGACTGGATCAGGTATTCGGAATCTTCGCCACAGTCGACGAAGCGCTCGCTGCGCTACAAGCGGGTAGTTCCTGAACTTTCGGGTATGACGAACTCATGATGGCAATCGCATTCGGTGAAGACGACGCCCTGGCTGCCTCTGATCGACGACCGCAAGCCGGACTACCTCGTGGGGACGTCATGAACCTCAATTTCGACGGTGAATCTGCCGTCGCCGACAGAGCTTCTGCACTCAGAGTGGCCCTCCGTGAGTGGCTTACCAGCCTCCAGGTTGCGCCGGACCGCGTGTACGACGTGGTGCTGGCTACCTACGAAGCATTGGCCAACGCCGTCGAACACGCCTACGTCCGCGACAGCGCACCCGGAACCCTCGACTTGCACGCTCGATGTATGCCCAAGACCGGGTGGATCGAAGTGGTGGTTTCCGATCGGGGCGCGTGGGATGTTCACGCACCCGACTCGACCCGTGGCAGAGGCGTCCCGCTGATGCACGCCCTCGCCGACTCCACCGCCGTCACATCCGATCACGACGGAACCACGGTTCGCCTGGTGTGGGACGCCCTCACTCCCGCCTAGAACGTGTGAAGTTCCCCCAAAATCCGGACACGCTCGCTGTGACGGAGCACAATCGGCTACCTCAGCAGTCACGGTGCCCGGGGGGAGGGGAAGATGAATGCGCTTGTGCCGGGAACAGTTGTCGCGGGCAAATATCGCTTGCTCGGGAGGATGCGCAGTGTCGAGTGGGCGCAGTGGTGGATGGCCCGAGACCTCGCCACCGCAGCCGAGATAACACTGACGTTCGTCCCTGTCGATGTCATCGAATCGAAGGACCGGTCGACCGGTGCGGTCCGACGGTATTGCGACCGCACCCTGGCTCTGTCCAGCCGAAACCTCCCCATTCGGGCAGTCGACGTGGTTCGTCCCTACGTCGTCGTCGCTGCCGGTGTGCCGCCTCCCACCACTCTGGAGGAATTCGGGCCTACATCATCGGCCGCTGCAGTGCAGGCGGTGACCCATCTGGTGTCGGTTCTGCGAGCAGTGCATCGGCGAGGACGTACGGTCGCTCTGAATCATCCGACTCTGGTGCGGGTGACCGACGACTCTCTCGCTGTACTCGCCTGTCCTGCAGTCGGTTTCGGTTCCTCCACCGAGACCGAGCTGGTCGGGCTCGGTGCGGTACTGCACACCATGCTCGTCGGCTACTGGCCATCGGCCATGGATCCTGCCCCGCCGGGACGCGTCGGCGCCGTGGCAGCCGAAGCCCGGGCAGGGCACTACGCGACTCTCGACGAGTTCGAAGCGGCGCTGGTCGACGCCACGACCGAACATGCACCGGCCAATCGGTGGACCGATACAGCCGGGGCGCGGACGATGTCGGTAGCACTGGCCTGCGCGGTACTGGCCGTGTTCGGCGCAGGCGGGTGGTACCTCTCGACCGCGGTGTTCGGCGGTGACTACGGAGACATCAACAATGTCGTCGCAATCCCGTCCCTGCCTGCTCCTACCACGACGCCACCGCCTGTAGCAGTCCTCCCCACCGGCGCCGAAGCGTGGTCGGCCGTCCGGGCTCCCGACAACTCCGATGAAGCAGGCCGTGCCGTGGACGCCGATCCGGCGACGTCCTGGTCCACCGACCGCTACCGCACGCCCTTCGCTGGAAGCGACGACGGAATCGGTGTGCTCGTGACCTTCGCCGAACCCGTCGGCGTGAGCGAAGTCTGGGTGACGACGGCGCATCCGGGCACCGTCGTCGAAGTCAGGACGCCGCCCGACGCCGACGGCACGTTGGACTCCACCCGGATCCTCGCCTCGGGGGTTCTGAGCTTGGGGGCTACGCACATCCCCGTCGTTACACCCGAGACGTCGCGATCACTGCTGATCTGGGTCGCGAGACTCGCACCGTCCGGATCGCAGTTCGCCTCCGACTTCTCCGAGATCGGATTCACCGGGAGATGATGTCCAGGGCCCATGGTGTTCCACCGTCCGGCATGAGGAACAAAGCTTCGAGGCACTGGTTTCGAGCGTCAGGCCTCCAACTGCTTACGTAAGGTTGACTCGGTTTGGCGAATAGCCTGACCCACCACCGGCTCGACCAACGCGCCGAGCGCGCGGCCGGCGAGCCCACCGGGGAGCGAGTACGCGAACTTCACATCCAGACGTGTTCCGCCGTCGTCGGTGTCGGAGAAGGCCCACGTCGACGTGGTCGATATCCCGTCGATGGACGAGAGCGTCAACGACTCGTTCTCGATCCACTCGGTGACTCTGAGTGTGGAACGTAGTGTCTTGGGGCCGATCTGCATCGCCGCGGCGAACGTCGCACCGAGACCATGGCTGACGTCGCCGACCGGTTCGAACGAGCGAACCCCGAACATCCACTTCGGGATCGTTCGGTAATCGTCGACGTAGCCGAACGCGTGTGTTCGGGTGCAGTCCGATACTGCGGTGTGCTCGATCAGAGCCATGTCAGACGCCTACCCTGTTGTAGGGGGTGCTGGTGTAGTTCTCGAGATCGAAGCCAGAGAGCTTGCGGCGCAACGACCCCGTCGACCACGGCCACGCCGCGAAATTCTTGCCGTTGGCATCGAGGTAGTAGCTGGCGCAGCCACCGCTGTTGAACACCGTGGCGCCGAGCGATTCCTGGACTGCGTCGTTGAACTCGCGGAAGGGTGCGTCGGCGATCTCGATCACCTCCACTCCGGCGCGATCTGCCTGGATGATGCCGTCGACGATGTAGTCGAGCTGGGATTCGGCCAATCCGAGAAATGAGTTGTACACCAAGATGTTCGGGCCGAGCATGATGAATGCGTTCGGTGCGCCGGGCACGGTGGTGGCGAGATACGCTTCGGGACTGTCGACCCATTTGTCGGACAACAGGATTCCGTCATCGCTCCGGATCTTGGAAGCAATCGGTGGATGGCTGACATCGAACCCAGTGCCGAAGATGATGACGTCGACGTCGCGGGACGAGCCGTCGGATCCAATGAGCCGGTTGCCGTCGATCCTCACGAGAGCCTCGGGCAGAAGGTTTACGTTCGGCTCGGCCAACGCAGGGAGATATGTGTTGGACAGCAGCAATCGCTTGCATCCGAGGGTGAAGTCCGGTGTCAGCAACCTTCTCAGCTCGCGGTCGGGTATCTGGTGTGCCAACCAGGCGGTCCCGATCGGGGTAAGCAACCGAGCTGTGTGCTCGCGCCGCATCACAGCGGTCAGAGTCCGGAGGATGACGTCGATGCCCTGGCGCAGCACTCGCTGCGCGATGGGTGCACGACGGAACAGGGAGTGAGCCACCGCGGGGAAAGTGAAGTCGAGGCGCGGAACCACCCACGACGGAGTTCGCTGAAAGACGTACAGAGACTCGACGATCGGCTGGATCTCGGGAATGAACTGCACGGCGGAGGCGCCGGTTCCGATGACGGCGACGCGTTTACCTTCGAGGTCGACGTCGTGATTCCATCGGGCGGAATGGAAGATCTCGCCCTCGAAGTTCTCGATACCGGGAACCTCGGGCGTCTTCGGGTCGGTGATGGGTCCGGCCGCGAAAATGACGTACTGCGCGTTGTATCGGCCGGCAGTGGTGTCGACGATCCATTTCCGGAGCTCGCTCGACCAGCGAGCTTCGATCACCTCGGTGTCGGTCCTGATCCAGGGTGCGAGGCCGAGTGAGTCGACGGTGTTCTCGATGTACTCGAGCAGCTCGGGTTGCTTGGCGAAATTGCTGCGCCAGGAGGGGTTCGGATTGAAGGAGAACGAATAGACGGGTGACGGGATGTCGACTCCGCATCCCGGATAGGTGTTCTCTCGCCAGACCCCACCGACGCGGGAGGCTTTCTCCAGCACGACGAAGTCGGTGATGCCTGCGGCGCGCAGCTTCGCGGCGGCGGCGATGCCGGACAGACCGGCGCCGACGACCAAGACCTTGACGGTGTCATCGGATGGGGGATGGTGTGCGGACATGCACAAGACGATACATGTAACTAGTATTTACACATATATTTTCCGGAATGATTGTGAAGTATTACGGTCCTCGATTCACGCACGACGATGGCGAGAGAAACAAAACCGATACTTCGATACCGCTGTTCCGCGTCGGACGAGCGAGACGAACTACCTGGTGGTGGTCGCCGACTCCGACTCCGACGCTTTGCTCGTCCGGGGACGCTCTCGTGACGTCCTCGTGGTGGATTGAGCGGTGGACTTTGCCGTGGACTGGGCGGTTGTGCTGCTGGGGGCCGGCGTCGTGGTGGTGACGCGGGGAGTGGTCGGTACCGCCACCTGCCACGTCGGTGACGGAGGAACAACGATTCCCGAGCTCGTCGCGTTGACGGCAGTGCTGAGGTCCGAGCGCAGTGCGGGTGGCGCGACCTTGGTGTCCGAGTCGTCGAAGGCGCCGCCGAGGGCGCCGATCGTCAGGCCAACCGTCACGGCGAGCCCCGCGACTGCCACCGCGGACACTGCGATGACTTTGTCGCGCATCTAGTGAGATCCCTTTTTCTCCGGTTGCCACGTCGGTCCCAGCGGCACTGTTGCCCAGGACGCTACCGCAGATCGGAGGGGCTGGCTGTGCTCAGCTGGCGACCGCAGCGTTGCCTCGACCGCCGCCGAATCGGTGTTCCCAGACGTCACCAACGAGACGGTGGCCCTGCCATCGGCGTCCACGAAGCGCCTTACGATGCTCGGTGGTCGTCCGCACGGCCCATGTCATGGCCTTGCTATCGGTGGACAGCTCCGCCTCGGCGAGCAGTTCGTCGTCCTCGGTACGTACCTGATACATCGGCATGAGCACATCATGCACGACGACAACCAGTCGCGCTCGGCCTTGAATTTATGCGGACCGTCGCATCGCTTGGTAACTGCCACACAGCATTCGAGCTTTCATTCAGCCGGTATGCAAACGGGCCGGCAGTCAGCAGACGCGAAGAATTGTAGGTAAAGCGTCGGCGATCTGCTGGCCGATCAATTCATACGTTTCACGCTCCCGGCGGTACGGATCCTCGATATCCAGAGCACCCACCTGATGCCGCGCCCGGGCGTCGGCGACCTCGTCGACAGTTCGAGCGCCGGCCACCTCGACGAGCGAGGCGGCCTCGAGGAGGGTGAAGGTTCGTCGCAGTTTGCGCGGAGCGATAGCGAGCACCGCATCGCGATGGCGGGCGGTCATCGTCAAAATCAGATCCGCCTCGTCCGCAATCTTCGCCGTGAGACGCCGTGCGACAAATCCCTCGGATTCGCCGCCGAGTTGATGCAGAACAGACGCCGCCTCCTCGTCCATCGCATGCCCGACGAGGCCGTGTGTACCCGCGCTGGACGACGTCACGTCCAGGCCGCCCTCGTCTGAATACGCCACCGCGAGTCGTTCGGCGGTAGGAGATCGGCAGATGTTCCCGGTACAAACGAAGAGGACATGCACGGCGCAACAGTAATGCCCGCGGCATCACCTGAAGCATTCCGCAGGCTCCACGCCCGGCCCCTGGGGCATTCCGCAGGCTCCACGCCCGGCACCAATCGCATTCGGGGAACGGTCACGCTACAGTGAGGCCCGAGCGGGGGCTTCGAGACTGGATCGTTATCTATCCTGTCGGCGAGTCCCTTCGCGCATCCAAGTGAGGCAGGTCATGGCAGAGGTTCTCGGGGTATCGGTAGGAGCGAGTGCTGTCCGCATGGCGCGCCCCGACCTTCGCCTCCATACATCGGGTGAGCGTGAGCTGGACTTTCACAACGACACCGTCGACGCCCACTTCGATCGCGCCGAGGAAGTCGCCGCAGAATCCATCGGTGTCGTTCTCTCGCAGAGCAACGGCGATAGGTATGTCGAAGCGACCGGAGTCGCCTACCGAGACCAGCAACAGTTCGGCGACATCCAGCAGGCCATGATGGAGCAGCGGCTCTACAACTACCGGCTCGTGCCCGAGGCTAGAGCGGCACTCGCCTACCTCGAAGCGACTGGCGAGATCGGCAACTTCTCCACCATCGCGCTCTACGACCTCGGCAGCTCGGGCCTGACCATCACCGTCGTCGACCGTGCGTCGGGAGATGTCCTGCTCGCTGAGCGGACCACCGACATCAGTGGCTCGGACTTCGATCGTCTTATCTGCGACAACCAGCTGGCCAAGCAGGGCGTCGATCTGGACAACGCGGTCGGCATCGCGGAATTCACCACGCGATGCCGGATCGCCAAGGAACAACTCTCCACCTCGGGTGCGGTGTGCCTACCCGGTGACTCCGGCGTGATCCTCATCTCCCGTGAGTCGTTCGAGGCTCTCGTGACCGTTCCGATCGAGTACTCGGCGCGGCTGGTTCGAGATGTCATCACCCGGTCTCCGCAGCGCGTCGACGCACTGTTCCTCGTCGGCGGTGGAGCTCGCATTCCACTCGTCGAGGCAATCCTGCGGTCCTGGACGGGCCTTCCCGTCGTCGCGCCCGCAGATCCCGAGGCCGTGGCAGCCAAAGGCGCTGCTCTGCTCGCAACCCCGGTGAACAACGTCCCGCCGCCGAACAACCCAGCCCGAACCGCTCACTCGTCCTCGAACGGTGGCGCTACCGCACTGACCGGTGCACCCGAATGGCTCAGCCCGGAACCGGTGGACCGTTCGGTCACCTCCAAACGAAAGATCCGTGGCGCTGCGCTGGTTGCCGGCGGTCTCGCGGCCGTTGCCGCGTTGGGTTTGACGCTCGGCTACGGGGGGTCCGAAGATTCGACGAGTGCGCCCGCCGACAACGAGCAGCCCTTGACTTCCGCGGCCCCGTCCACGACGCGTTCGGCGCCGACCACGACTGTGACGACGCCACCGCCCGTCACCACAACGGTTGCGCCTGCTCCAGTGGAACCCGCTCCCGTCGAGACATACGAGGAACCGCAGTACGAAGAGCCTGCACCTGCGCCGCCTCCAGCCCCGGCTCCGCTGATTCCGGGTCTGCCGCAGTTCCAGCTCCCGCAGATCCAGCTGCCGCCGCCCCCGGTCTTCCAACTTCCACGTTTCTAGCGTCCCGGGAACCAGGCACACACTCTGCTGACTTCTCGCCCCGAATCACGTCAGGGCGAGTCGCCAGAAAGGTGCTCCGTCCGACCTGTTGGCAGTCGTAGGTTGGCCATCACTGCCAGATGGTCGGAGCCGGGTATCGACACCGGCGCCACGTTGAGGGCGTCGACGCTGTCGCTGACCACCACGTGATCGAGTTGAGCCAGCGGACGGTCGGACGGGAACGTGCGGAACAGGCCTGCCCCCGCCATTCCGGCCGCGTCCCCGAACCCGTCGGTCGCCAGATCTCGGAACTGGCGGTGGTCCCACGTGGCATTGAAGTCACCCGCGACGAGAACGGTCTTCGTGTAGTTGTCCATCCCGGTCCGCATCTTCTCGAGGTCGGCTGCCCACTCGACGGCGTGGCGCGGGGTCGCAGGCGACATCGCGTGAAACGACACGACCGTCAGGTCGACGCCGTCGATGGTGGTGTCGGCTTGGACTGGGACGAAACCGAAGCCCTCGAGTCGGGTTCCGCCGGTGAGCGGAGTTTTGCTCCACAGTCCGGTGCCGTCGGCGACCGGTAACGCAGCAGTGAAGCTGTAGGGGAGCAATTTCTCCACCCCGGCCGACGTGAGATCGTCCACCTCGTCCTGGGTCAGCTCTTGGACCGCGAGAATGTCGGCGTCGCTTGCTTCCACCTGCGCCACGATCGACCTCGCATCCGCCTCGCCGTGTCCGGCATTGATGGTCAGAACGGTCATCTCGGGTCCGGTTGCGACCTGTTCGTCGGTCGCGAAACGCGGAACCTGAATCCCAGCCAGCGCTACCGTCACGATCAGTGCCACCAGTAATCCAACGCGCGACCTCGCCGCGGCGAAAACGACTGCGGCGACGGCTGTAGGGATGGCGGCGAACTGCATGCCCACCATGACCGCAACCAGAGTGATCTGCGTCACATTTAGTTGGCGAACAATGGTGAATACCACTGCCAGCGCCAGGATCGACCACGCGATCACCAGTGCCGATCCGCGCACGACGCGTGCCACTCTGCCGCCTCCGGTTGGTCGAGCCGCAAGCGGCAATCCAGTAGTTCTTCAGTGATTAGACTTGGCGTATGCCCAGCTCAGACACGGTATGTAAGTGTGGTCATCAGCGGACCGCGCATCAGCATTACCGCCGAGGAAGCGACTGCTCCCTCTGTGAATGCCATCGTTTCCGTCGTCCAGTACTAACCTTGCTGACGGGCCGAGCGGATCGTTAGCCGATCTACCTCTAAGCGATCGTACCGCCCAAAATTGGGCGGTAAACATACCGATTGGTTAGAATCATGGTGGTAAATCTAGGCAATACGGGCAATTCGGCATGGAGACCGTGAGCTTGTGATCGAAGCGGGAGGCACGGTCATGTCGCACAGCGCGACCATCGCAGCAGCCGCGACCAGCGCGAAAGCCGCTGAGTGGCGTGTTCTCGAGCTGCATCCATCGACGTATCGAACCCATTCCATCCATGCTCACGATCGAGTCTGGACCGAAACGAACTGTTACGTGGATCTCTGGATCGAGCTTCTGCACTCGCTCGGCGCGGACCCGACACCAGCACTGGCGTTCGTGCTGAGCGCGGACTGCGACGGCAGGCAGTGGGACTTCGTCAAGATGCAATCAGAGGACCTCCGCACTCTCTACGGGATCGATGTCGGCGAGATGAACGTCTGGCGGCCGGTGCTCGAGCACGTGCGGGAAGGGTTTGCCGACGGCGTTCTGGTCACTGTCGAGGTCGACGGTTTCTGGCTTCCCGACACCGCGGGCACCAGTTACCGCAATCAGCACACCAAGACCACGATCGTCCCCAACTCCGTCGACGAGACCGAGAAGGTTCTCGGTTATTTCCACAATCGCGGCTACTTCGAATTGTCCGGCGCCGATTTCGACGGAGTGTTCAACCTCGCGCCTGCCGCGCATGCCGAGGTGCTGCTGCCGTACGTCGAGCAGATCCGACTCGGACGAAACTTGATTGCCGGCGGTGTGGAAGATCGAGATCTGGCCGTAGCGCGTGCGCATCTCGCACGACGGCCGTCAGCCAACCCCGTCGAGGCTCTCGCACGGAAGATCATCGCCGACATTCCGCTGGTGCAGACGGGAGGCCCTGACGCCTTCCACCTCTGGTCTTTCGGCCTCCTGCGTCAGTGCGGTGCGACCGCCGAACTGGCCGCCGACCTCGTCGGTTACTTGGCTGGCCGGGGCGTGCCCGAGATCGCTGCAGCGGGACCACACTTCCTACAGGTGGCTCAGGGGGCAAAGGCCGTTCAGTTCCGGATGGCACGCGCGGCGCGTGGCCGGGCCGTCGCGCTCGACGAACCACTCGCAGACATGGCGGCAAATTGGTCGGCAGCGATGGATATCGTGTCCAATGCACTGTGAGAAGTTTCGGTGGAAGAAAATAGTGCCGGGACAGTGAGTTCCTCCATCACTGGCAGTGTGGATTATCTGGTCGATGCCCGGTGGCAGCTGACGTCCACCAGTGCCGGGTCCTGCGCGCATCCACGTGATCTGCCGACGGATGCCTCGTGGATCACCGCTCAGGTGCCGGGCACGGTTGCTTCGGTGTTGGATCGCCCCGACCAGGATGCCGTGGACTGGTGGTTCGTGACGACCGCTTCGGTCCGCGAGGACACGGCCCTGTCGCTGACCTTCGACGGAATCGCAACATATTCGACCATCTGGGTCGATGACATCGAAATCGCCTGCACGCGTTCGATGTTCGTCCCCGAGACCATCCACTTCACGTGCGATGGCAGCATTGTCGATATCGCAGTACGTATCGGTTCCATGGATGCCCATCTGAAGAAGCGACGGCCCCGGGGGCGTTGGCGTTCCTCGCTCGTCGCTCAGCAGGGGTTACGTCACGAGCGCACCACGATGCTCGGCCGCGCCCCGGTGTACGGCCCGCTGCACGCGCCGGTCGGGTTGTGGCGACCGGTGACCCTGAGGGACCAGTCGCGCGTACGCGACGTCCAGGCAAACACATCGTTGAACGGAAACGACGGAGTGATGCGGATCCGGGCCGAGTTCGATACCGAGCCAACGTCGGTGGTGCTCCGAGTAGGCGAGTCGACCTTTGCGCTGCCGGTGGGGTGCCTGCTCGACGAGGAGGTGACGATCGCGGACGTCGCACTGTGGTGGCCGCACACTCACGGCGAGCCGGTGCTCTACCCGTGGTCGCTCGACGTCGATGGGCGCACGCTACACGCTGGGAGAGCAGGATTTCGAAGCGCAGTACTGGAACGCAACGATGCTTCGGTGACGTTGAAAATCAACGACATTCGTGTCTTCGCGCGGGGTGGATGCTGGGTTCCGCCCGATCCGACGCGACTGTGGGTATCCGCGGATCGGATGCGGACGGAACTCGAGCAGGTACGGTCAGCCGGTCTCAACATGGTACGAGTCGTCGGAACGCTCGTCTACGAGCAGCCCGAATTCTGGTCGCTCTGTGCAGAATTGGGAATCATGGTGTGGCAGGACGTCATGTTCGCGACCACTGATCCGCCGGAGGACCCCGAGTTCGTCGGCTCGGTGGAGCAGGAGCTCGGCGCTCTCACGCTGACGGTCGGCGACAACCCGGCTCTGGTGGTTGTCAGCGGCGGCAGTGAGACTCAGCAGCAGGCCACGATGTTGGGAGTGCCCGCGAGCGAGCAACATATTCCGTTGTTGCAGAAGACTATTCCTGATCTACTCGCCAGCGAACTCCCCGGAGTTCCCTATGTCACCTCCAGCCCGTCCTCGGTGTCCGGCGAGCTACACACCCACGTGGGCGATGGCATTGCGCACTACTTCGGCGTCGGCGGTTACCTGCGCCCCCTGTCCGACGTGCGCACGGCACGTGTTCGTTTCGCGGCCGAATGTCTGGCGTTCGCAGTGCCGCCGGAACGTAGAGCAGTGGAGAAGATGTTCGGATCGGCCAACGTCGCCGGGCATCACCCCGAGTGGAAGGCCGCGGTACCGCGAGATCGCGGATCGTCATGGGACTTCGAAGACGTCCGCGATCACTATGTCCGCGACATCTTCGGGGTCGACCCGAATCTGGTGCGACGAGACGACGCCGAGCTCTACCTCGACTACGGGCGAGCCGCGGTGTGCGAAGCAGTCACCAGGTCGTTCGAGCATTGGCGCAGACATGATTCCGAATGTGGCGGCGCGCTCGTGCTGACGCTGCGGGACCTGGTTCCCGGTGCAGGATGGGGTCTGCGCGATTCGAACGGTTCGCCGAAGGCACCGTGGTACAGCTTGGCCCGCATGAGCAGGCCGGTCTCGGTGTTCTTCGTCGACGACGGTCTCGACGGGCTGAGCATCGAGTTGATCGACGACACCGCACACTCGGTTCGCTGCGCACTCCGAGTTGCCCTGTACGGCCCGTTCGGTCCCGTCGGCGACATGCACGAGACGCAGGTCGAACTGGAACCGCACAGCGCACAATCGGTGTCGTTGGACCGAGTCGTCGGTGCCTTTGCCGACATCAACCACGCGTACCGCTTCGGGGCGCAGACCTATGTGGCCGCCGTCGCCGAACTGGTCGACGAACACGGGGCCGTCGTCGCCGACGCCACCCACCTCATCGGTGAGCGACCGGTACGGCAGAACGACGTCGGACTGACTGCGCATGCCGAGAAGGTAGGTCCGGGGGAGTGGACGCTGACGGTAACGACCCAGTGGGCTGCGCAATACGTGTGCGTCGATGTCGACGGCCTGGACATCAGCGACTCGTGGTTCCACCTTGCGCCGGGAGCGAGCCGGACACTGACACTGACCGGAGACAAGCCGAAGCCGTCGGGGCACGTGCGAGCGCTGAACTCGATCAAACGAGCGCACTTCAACTAGCTGATCACGGCGCGCTGCTAGCTGGAGATGCGGCTCAACCGGCCCCGAGCGTAACCGAAACCGGCTGCGCCGACGCTTGCCACCACTGCAACGGCTCCCCACGCGCGAGTGGGGTTTCCCCGTGCCGCAGCGCTGGTTTCACGTCCGACTGCCCGCGGCAGGATCTTGGCGGTGTACGACCTTTCGGATGACAGTGCGTCCTCCGAACCGATGAGGCGGGCGATGGCAGCCTTGGATACGCCCTCCGCGTAGCTGCGTGAGAGCAGGTAACGCGGACGCGTCCGGTCCGAGCTGACAGTGTGATCGACGACGATCGACGGATCGAAGACGATTTCCGCTTCCGGGTGATTCTGCCGGAGGCGGATGCACAGCTCGGTCTCTTCGCAGCCCAACGGAACTCGTCCGATCCGGCCGATGCCGGACACGAACCCGCCGAGCGCGACGATCGGCTCACGGCGGAACGACATGTTGGCGCCCATCAAGTTACGAACCGCTGAAGTGGTCGTGGGCTGCCCCCTGTATGTACAGCCCACGATCCAATCCAGTTCCCCCGGCTCCCCGGCCACAGCAGTGGGCAGGAAGGAGGGACGTCTATCCGGCCAGACCGGGTATGCCGATCCGCCGACCGCGTAAACGGCCGGGTCGGAGTAGTGCGCCAGAATCGAGGAGAGCCACTCGTCCGAACGCGGCGCCGCATCGTCGTCGAGAAACACGACGATGTCGCCGACCGCACGGTCGAGTGATGTATTACGAGCACCCGAAAGCCCACGAGGGTGCATATTCTCGGTGACCACCACAGTGGTGCTCCGTGGCACGAAGTCGGCTTGTGCTCGCTCCAGCAACGCATCGTTGTGGTCGATGACGACCAGCAACTCGGTTGCGGGAGTGGACTGACGAAGCACGGCGTCGACGGCTGTGCTGAGATCGTCCCACCGATCGAGGGTGTACGCGCAGATGACTACCGACGAGGACTGCTCGCTCACGCTGATTTCTCATGCAGTGGAATCTCGCTCAAGATTCCGAACGTCTCGAACTCCAGGTCCATGTCGGTACGCGCTTCGTTGGTGCGGCGGTCTGGGCGAGCAATCGAGTTCTTCGCCAGCTTGCGGGCACGGACGCGCTCGGTGAAGAGGGTGCGCAGTACGCGGAAACCGTCGGAGAACGTACGGAGGTTGCTCTGGCCGTAGATCCGGGCCAGTTCGACGCTCGGCACTTCCTGGATGCGCACGTTTGCCTCGGCGAAGCGGCAGTTGATGATGGTCTCGATCTCGAAACCATCGCCCCAGAGCATGTCTGCTTCAAGGCCTTCCTGGTCCACCGGAGGCAGATCGAGCACGGGCACCAAGTCGCGCCAGAACGCGTTGTAGCCGTAGCAGAGATCGGAGAACTTGGTGCCGAACAGTGTGTTGGCCACCAGGTGCAGTCCGCCGTTGCCTGCGCGGCGAAGCGGCGTGATGTCGTGGCTGCCGCCACCTTCGGTGAAGCGGCTGCCCTTGGCGAAGTCTGCGCCTGCGAGGAGCGCGTCGACGAAGCGAGGGATCTCGTCTGCGTCGGCGGAGCCGTCGGCGTCGAACATCACGATGATGTCGCCGGTGGCAGCTTCGAAGCCGCACGCAAGTGCGTTGCCCTTGCCCTTGCGGGTCTGTTTGATGATGCGGATGTCTCCGCGGATCTCGCGGGCTGCATCGATGGTGCCGTCGACCGAGCCGCCGTCGACGAGAACGAGCTCGTAGTCGTGGGACAGCAACGGGAGCACGTGGCGCAGATTCGCAGCCTCGTTGAGTGTTGGGATGACGATGCTGATGCGCGGGTTATGGGATTTCAACATATCCATTCCAAACGGGTTGAGTGCAGTGACGGGTAAGTGTGCATTGACCGACTGATCTCCGAACATCTGTGACGCGACCCCCGGCGGATCCACAGACTTCAAGGTTCCGCTCCCGGCTTCGAGGGCGAAAATCTTTGTTCTTCGACTGACTCATAACCTTAAAAGAAGCCGTGAGATTGTCAAGTCACAGATAAACAAACTAAGCGAATGTTTGTGTTAGTAACGTCATACTCGTCGGATGTTTAATCGGCTGGACGTTCGAACACAATGGTGTCCCTGTCCTGCGAGTGCACCGACCAGGCAGGATTCGACCTGAGCCACCGCTCGAACGTGTCCGCGGCACCGTCCTGCATGAACCCGTAGTACTTCATTGCCTCGATCGATTGGCGGGTCAAAATCACGAATGTCGGCGTGGTGCGCTGAGACGCATCCCACTCCAACGCGTCGAGTTGAGTCGACGTGGGAAATTCCAGCATGTACTCGGGTCCGTAAAAGTTCAGTGGGGCGTCGTACATCTCGTTGGCTTCGGCCTGCGCCACGTACTTCGCCGTCGACCTGATCGGGTATCCCGCGGGATAGAGCATCGTGAAAGTGGTGCCGGGAGGGTTGGCTTCCGACAACGCCTGGGTGCTGTCGATCTGCACCTGGTTCTCGATGATCAACGGCCACAAACCGAAATAGCCTTGCAGGCCGAACGTCGCCGCCCCGACAGTCCCCAGGCCGGCACAGGCGATCGCAACACGAGTGCCGACCTTCCTGACCGCTCCTCTGGCCTTCGCCGGCTGAGCGTCGAGCAGAGCCAGCAACATCGGTGCAATCAGTAGTACGCACCCAGGGATCGCGTACAGGTACACACGGAAAATGGCTTCGCCGCCGTAACTCTGACCCGCGAGCAAGGCAATGGAACCGAAGGCCATGACCATCGGTGCCCAGAACGTCTTCTTGGTCCGCCAGGCGTAGACGATCGAGATCATCGCCAGCCCGAACACACCCGCCGACAACGCTCGACAGATCAACGACGTCACCTGTTTACCGAGAATTCCTGGAGTTTGCACGTTGCTGGCGGCATTTTCCACGGGATCGAAACCGGACAGCAAACCGTACGGCGCGACGATGCTCAGCCGCGGATACAGATAGCCCAGCAAGATTATCGCCAGCGGAAGCATCAGCCACCATGGCTTGGCACGGCGGGTGACGAGCAATACGCCGGAGACGCCGAACAGCCAGTACGGCGTGAGCTGATGCGTCGGAACAAGAGCGGCGAACGGAAGTAGCGCAAGGAAACCGGTGACTCGCAATTGCGTCGAGGCCATGAGCAGCACCATGAATCCGATGGCGAGTACGAAGCCGACTGCCTGTGGCGCGAAGTAGTCCTGGCCGACCCAATTGACCAGTTCGGCGAGCATCGCCGCGGTCACCGCGACCCGAGGGCGCTGCTTCAACACGCGCGCGAGGCTGTAGACGAACAGGGCGATGAGCACGTGCACCATCGGCGCGAAGATATGGGCCATGGGCAGGATGCCGAAGTTGCTGACGTCGCTGAACCATGCTGTGACGACGAAGAAACTCGGCCACTGCGAGTAGATGTCGATTCCGTTGGGCGGCAGCGATCCGAAGGACAGGATGTACTCGGAGATGGCGACGTGCTTGTACGTCCACTCGTACACCGGAGCGTCGGTGATGAAGGTGACCGTGAGCCGCTGGATCAAAATTGCCGCGGCGATGGATGCCACCGCGATGCGAAATTGATGTCGCCGAATCGCGATCAGGAACGCACTGACGACAAGCGCCATACAGATCACCAGAACCGGACCTGTACCCGCGGACAGCAGGCCGAACTGTGAATAGCCCGCCTCCTGCAGTCCCGGTAGCGACGGCAGCCACAGCACGACGGCCAGAGCGATCATGAGGCCCGCGACGTTGCGGCGCAGGAATTCTCGATCCCACAGCGTCGCCCTGGCGGTATCGGCACGTGCCAGCAGGGTGTTACGAGAGAACGCGCGGCCCGCCCACGACTGCCACGCATGGCGGTCGGGCCACTCGTGGTGCCTGCGATACCACAGAACCGACGATCCGATCTGAATCGCGACGACGATCGCGGTGATCCAGCGTGGGGACCACTGATATCCCCACATCGCCGCCGTCGTGACCAGAACGATCGTGGAGATACTCAGGATCGGGACGGCCGCCAGCCGCGCCCGTGGCGGTACGTAGATCCACGTCTGGATCGCCGAACCCGGTCCCGCGAAGACCAGAACTCCCAGCAGAACTGCACGCATCGCCGACGGAAGGGGAAGCATCGCAAGCATTCCGAGAACACCGGAGACGACGGCCAGATCGGCGAAGCGAACGTCCGGGCGCGAGTTGGTCTGCTCGCCAGTGTTGTCCAGTCTGTGATCAGTCGAGTACAGGCTCACGGCTCACCTCCAACAACGGCATGCGCACACGTCCTTCGCGTCGACTGCGGCGCAGCGCGCCCGGACCCTTCGCAATGGACAGCAATTCCATCCGGCCGATGCCGTCGGGAAGATCTGCAGCCAGATCGTCGGGCGGCGATGCCACCTTGCTCATCTTGGCAGAGAGCCGGACAGCACTGCCTGCGCGGCGCACGGCGACGCGGACGGCCAGCGTCGCCGACTGCCTGTTGGTGGCCACCGTCGCCAGCCATGCGCCGAGTCCGAGTCCGTACCCGCGAGCTTGGACCGCAAGTGCCTCCGAATCGGCGCGGTGACGATGCCAGACGATGGAGGCCGGTTCGTAGACGAGTTTGTCGCCGGCCATCAACACCCGGAAGAACATGTCGAGATCCTCGCCGCCGTTGGTGGGCGAACCGACCCCGAGGGCTTCGTCGAAACCGCCGAGGTCGAACATACGATCGCGGCGGACAGCAAAGTTCGCACCCGTTCCGTACATACCGACCTGGAACGGGAAGAGCGGCACGTCCGCCGGGGGGTTCGCGAGATCGTAGATACGGGGCGTCACCGAGCTGGCCCAACCGACCCGGCGATCGAAGTATGCCTGTGCGTGGGTGCGAATCTCTCCGCTCGGAACGATTCCCGACACGCAGGCCACTCGCGGGTCTCGGCCGAAGCCTCGGGCGATTGCGTCCAACCACCGCGTATCCACGGCGACGTCGTCGTCGGTGAACGCGACGATCGAGTGTCGGGCAGCGCGAAGACCGGTGTTGCGAGCCCGCGACAGCCCTGCCGTCGGCTCCGAGACCACGCGGACCCGCGGATCGGTGAGCGCCTTGACGTAGTCCACCGTCGCGCTGGTGGTCGAGGCATTGTCGACGACGACGACCTCGAAATCGGGATAGTCCACCGACAGCACCGAGGCCAACGCGCCGCGCAGATGATCGATCCTGTCCTTCGTGCACACGACAACCGAGATCGGCGGCCTCGCGCCCGACCCCTCCGGCAGTACCCCCGCATCGGTGACGTCGAGTGTGCGGACCGCTTCGATGAGATCGTCGGACGATACCGCGAGATCCTCGATGGGCAACTCGACGAAGCCGAGAGGATTCATTCCCTGCCTGACCAGCAGCCGCGCGCGTGAGTATCCCTCAGCGTCGGCGAGTGCAAGCGTCGCAGGCATCTCCACCTCGATGTCGACGTCGCCGATCCAGACCGCACCGTCCCACTCGGGCGATTGCAGTCTGGGGAGTGCGGGCTTCAACACGGGTAGATCCTTTCGGTACAGCATGGTCTTGCGAGGGAGTGTCAGCTGGCCCGGTAGCGAACCCAGTCGACGGACATGGTTGCGGGGAACTTCGTTGCCGCAGTGGTCGGTCCAGGCCAGTCACCCGCGACAGCGACGTTGAACAGGAGGTAGAAGGGCTTGTCGAACACCCAGTATTCGGAACCATCGGTCAGATCGGCGGGTGTGACAGTCTGCAACACGGTCTCGTCCATGCCGGTGACGACTTTGCCGGGCGAACGCTCCACCCAGTAAGTGTGGTAATCGTCGGACAGTAGCGCCGCCGGTGACCCCGCAGTCTGTACCTTTTGGCTGGTCGGACTGTCGGGCTGTGGAGCGTGAATACCGGTGTGATAATTGTCGGCGGCGTTCAGCGTCTCGATGACGTCGATCTCACCCGAGAGTGGCCAGCCGACAGAGTCGATGTCGGACCCGAGCAACCAGAACGCTGGATGCAGTCCCTGGCCCGCAGGCATCTTGATGCGTGCCTCGAGACGGCCGTAGGTGAACTCGAACTTGTCCTTGGTGGTCACCCTCGCCGAGGTGTAACCGTCCGCGGTGCTCAGCGCCGAGACGGACAGGTTTCCCGACCCATCCTGGTTCGCGTTGGAGCGTTCGTCCGTGTAGTTCTGCTTCTCGTTGTTGCCCCACCCGGTCTGACCCGTGTCGAAACTCCACTTGTCGGGATCCAGCGCCGAATCCTTGGCCCCGTCGAACTGGTCGTAGACAGTGAAGTCGCCTGCTGTCTCGGAGGAGTCTGCGGTGTTCGCCCCCGCTGGCGACGATTCGTCCCAAAACTCGTGATACGCGACGACTCCCGAGGCGGAGAAGGTCGCGGCGACGACAACAGTGCTCAGTACACGCGGCCACAGCTTGCGTTTCGGTGGTTGAAACCGACCCGGTGAAGGAAGCCTGGCGACCTCGACGGTGCCGTGATCTCGGTGTGTCATCGAGGCCCGTCGTCAGGGGAGGACGTCTCGAGGAGTGAAGCCATCTTTCGCGCAGTCGACCGGTTCGCGACGGCCAATACGACGGTTGCACTCAGGAGCGAGTAGACAACGGTTCGTTCGACGACCCCGATGCCGATGCCGATGTTGTGCCCGCCGATGTACAGAAGCGACGCCGCCAGAGCGAGGGAGCCGAGCGACGTCACGACGATTCTGACCGGAACGCGAAGAGTGGGATGGCCGCCCGCGACGATCATCCCCAATGAACCGACGACGAACATCACGGTGGCCCCGAGCGAGTGAATCTGGTAATCGACCCCCTGATTGACGATGCCCGCCACGAACGCACCTCCACCGGCGACAGCGAGAAGAGCACCGCCGCGAACGTCGAGGACACCCGTCACCAACCACGCCAGCACGGCGACGATCAATGCGACGCCGAACAGGGCGATCGAGGCGTTCATCAGTACATAGAGCTTGCTGCACGGCCAGTTTCCGGCCGGCCCGCAGAACGAGATCCCGAGTTCGCTGACGAAGTTGTTCCGGTAGCTGTAGAGACCACGCCAGGTCGCTGACACCACGAACTCGACGAGCAGGAGCTGGAGCACCGAGATTCCGGCCCAATAGCCGATTTTCGCCCATAGTGACGCATCTGGGCCGGTGGTCGGATTCCCCTTCAGTGCCGCACGAGCCTGGTGTAGATGAGTACTCATCGTGATAACTCCTGAGGGGCGAGCAGCGCAATCGGATCGAACATTGCCAGGTCGATCGCGGACTGCACTGCGTCGCGATCGAAGAAATTGTCGTGGAACGTTGCCGTCAAGTGGAAGACATCGCGAACCCTCATCGACGTGACGACGATCGACTGCGGTATCGAGGGCTCACTCAAGGGGTAGAAGACGCACTTGTCGGGCTGCTCCGTCCACGCGATGTTCTCGACCTGCCTGACGCGCCCGATGTCGGAGAAGGTAATTTCCGCGTCAGCGGTGGCGGGAGCGGTGGTGGCTCGAATCGAAGGAACCGCAGACCTGGTCTTGAGGTAGTGCAAGGCGCTCAGCCCACCAACGGCGAGTGGGCGACCCTTGTCGATGGCGTGCGCGAGCGAACTGTGAAGAGCGGTCGGTGACGTTGGGTCGATACCGCGGAAGTCGATCCCGACCGCAAAATTCCCCAGTACGACGCCCTCGGCACGGAGATAGCGTCGGCAATCGAACAGAAAATTGGCCGAATATGCTGTGGGAATACCGCTGGTGGACAACGCTTTCGCGACTGCTGCACTCAGCATGGACGTGATCGACACCTCGGGGAGGTTCTCGGCACGCCAGGCAGTCAGAGCGCTTGGAGCGCCGACGCTCGATGACGCGACGGCCAAGGCCGGGGAGGGCGACCACGGGACACGCGAGTCCTCCATGGGCGCGAGCGCAGGTGAGACGAGCTCGGGCGGGACTGTGCGCAGCCGCCCATGGACGACATCGACAATGTTGCGCGGGTTGTGAATCATCCAGTCGGCCAACGCACGCGGTAGCGGGTTCCGCACCGCGCGTGCGGTCGCCCACGAGGGCAGCGGCGGGTTCGGGTCGGGATTGCCGAGGTAGGCGTACAGCTCGACTGGAAGTACAGCGTCACTGAATCCGTGTGACAGATCGAGAAGCAAGTAGTCACCGGCCAGGCGTGCCCGCAACGGCACTTCCGCAGACGCGGTCCGCGACAGTTCGACGAGCAGTTCCTTTACCTGTACGGCAGTGATCGGATCCACCTCGATCACGTTGTCGCACACGAGGTCCGGCCGGTACTTCCACTTCGGCGAGGTCGGGGTCACCTGAAGGCCGACCCGCGCAGACGGTCCCGCGGACGCCAACGCGAAAAGACGAGCACGGACACGTTCGATGCCGCCGAAGTTCGCGGGACCGAGACCGCAGATTATTCGGGTGTCGGACCTCGACATGTCCATGGCGCTTGCCTTGTAGGTGACGGTTGTGGGGCTCACGGAGTGCCTCTTCCCGGTGCAGGTGTGCGGTAGGGACGCCCCTGGCCGTAGGGACTCGGACTGTAGGGCGTCTGGCCTCGCTTGGGGTCGATGCGGATGTTGTGCGACCCGGCAGTGCTGTATTCGCGGGGATACGCGCCTTCGGCAGTCAGCGTCGTCACTGGTCGTCCCAGGAGCGGCGGAGTCGGCGCAGGCGGGTCGGGAGGAAAGCGGTCGTCGTCATCGTCGTCGGGTGGCGTGTGCCCGCGTGCGGACAGCTCCTTGATCCACCGAATCAGCGGCACGATCAGCACGATCGCACCGAAGGCCTCGGCCGCAAGGTACGCCCAGCCCACGGCAGCGATACCCAGAGAAGACGAGAGCGTCACCGATCCGATGATGATGATCGACGTCGCGGCGACCTGAACCGCCACGGCGAGTTTCATCCGCCGCTGGACCCGGGCGAGTCCGTCGTACAGCGAACCGACGACCGACAACGGGATGGTGATGGCGGCGAGGTGCACGATGATGGTGCCATTTTCCCGGTACTGCTCGCCCACGATGCCGAGCCCGAACGGTGCGAGGAACGCGAGAAAGAACGATCCACCGAGCGCCACGATGCAGACCATCGTCATGAAACGTTTGGTCAAGCGGGTGAACTGTTCGGGATTGGCGGCGACCTCGGCGACGAACGGGCCCACCAGAACACTGATCAGAATGTAGAGAGCGCTCACGATCGACCAGGTGAGCGAGAAGTACGCGTTGTCCTCGGCGCCGAGTGTTGCCACGACGATCATCGGAACCAGAAGTGGTGCCAGCGATCCGAGGGCGGTGATGCCGTACGCCGAGCCGAAATACGACCACAGCTCACGTTTCGGTGGCAGATCGGGCGGCAACTGGTAGCGCGGCTCGGTCCGAAGGTTACGCAGGACCGCTCGCAGAACGACGATCGATGCGATGACCGCGGGAACAGCCCACGCTGCGATGATCGACGTGCTGCGCTCCGTCGCGAACAACGCGATGAGCAGCATGAACTTGACCACGGCGTGAAAGACGTTCTTGCCGGCGGCCCAGCGTGCAACACCGAGCCCGGACGAGGTTTGATCCTGCAAGGCGAATACCGCCAGGACCGCCACGAAAGCCGGGAACGTCACGATCTCCGCGGTGCTGGTGAACATCTTGTCGGTGGGAGCCACGAGAAGGAATCCGCATCCGAGCACGAACGCGAAGGCGGTGACCATCATGTACCCACGGACGACGAACGATCGGGCAAGCCACCCCGACACCGGTAGGAAGCGCTCGAACATCGACCCGAGACTCAGGTTCGACAGCGTCGAGAGCATCACGGCGGAGGTGATGACGGCAGAGGCGCTGCCCACTTCGGCGACCGGATAGAGCCTGCCTGCTGCAGCCCAGAACAGCAGTCCGAGCGCACCGGTCACCACCGTCGACAGCATCAGGGCAAGCGAGTTCAAAGCGAGGTTGCGATCGGAGGATTTCCGATCCGGCGCGTCGACGGCCGCGGAAGCACGTTCCGGTGCTGAAGGGCCGACCGGCGTCGACGGCCGCTCCGCCTGGACCTGCTGGATCGGCATCGTGTGCGACATGAGACCCATGTCCCAACGAACCGGTTCGAGTGGGTACCACTCGAGCCGTTCCAGGCTCTTGTGCCGCGGAGGCGCTATTTTCGGCGCGCGGTGCTTCACAAGGACGTCCAGTCCACTGGCACTGGCGGAGCGTGTGCATCGATTTTCACGCCGAACGCGTCGGAGACCGCCTGGAGAAGTTCGGTGCGAACCGTCTCGCGGAGGTCTCGGCCGTAGAGGGAGTGATCGCCGCTCACGAAGGACTTGACCTCGGTGGGCCGACGGTCGGTCGCGCCGCGCTTCGCGGCTGCACGGGTTTTGCGGAGACGATCCATGCCTTCCGGGCCGCGGTTGGCCACGAACCACGCCGTATCGGTCGGCGAGAGCAGGACCGTGGTGCGGACACTCTTCGCCTCCAACTTGGAGAGAGAAATTTCGGGAACCTGGATCAGCCCACGAGTTCCGAGCCACAACCACACCGGGTACGGAAGTGACGTCTGCAGAGCGTTCTTCACGGTGACACCGAAGTTGTGCAGTCGATCCAGTGCAGTGCTGATGGCGCCGTTCTTCTCGTTGTGCATCGACGACCGCTTGACGAACTCGAGCCGCCGGGTGGTCCAGTCGAGTGTGTTGAGCAATACGGCCGAGGAGACACCGAGCTCACGCGCAGCGAAACTCGAATACCACGATCCCGAGCACATTCCAGACACCATGACGTTCCGCGGGCTCGACCCGGCGAATCGAACGGCGTTGAGTGCGTCCACATTGCCCTCGTCGCTGTAAAGCTTGGTGATCTCACCGTCGAGGACGACGCCGCTCTCGCCGGTGCCGCGACGGTCGAATCGGAGCACCGATACACCCTGTGCTGCGAGTTCTCTGGAAATCTCCACCCACATCCGCACTGGGCCGACACGATGTTCGTTGGCCGTCGGATACAGCACGAGGGTCGGTCCGCCCGGGACGCACGTCGGCGAGCTCGAGCGTATACCGAACAGGCCGTCGGGCCCGATCGATTCCATCGTCTCGGTGACGGAGAGGTTGCCGTCGCCGACCTCGGCCTCGGTGACGACCTGCAGGGTCACCGCAGACCGCGCGTGATCGAACCTGTCGTCGATCCACGACGCGAGGTGGGCGATATCCACGCTCGGCAGCACGACCTCGAAATCACTCGGTTCGAGGAAGAGGTCGTGATCGGACAGGGTGTGTTCTTCGGCATTCTGGTTACGGACAAGGCTACGAACAGGTTTGGAGTCGCCGCGCTCCTGGCGGGTTGCGACGAGAACCGGGCAGGCGAGTGCGGCGTGCTTGGAGATGTCGAGCGCAGCGAACTCCGCGGCGACCCCCTCATGCAGCACGGCGCCGATGATGGAGACGCGAGGATCGGCGTCGGAGTCCGTGGTGACACTCACCGAATACAGTGCACGCTGTTCGTGCAGGTACGAGCGACCGCGTACCACTGGATCCCACAGCACCGCCGCGGTGAGTGGTCCGCACTGCGACGCTGCTGTCGATGCCAGAAGCGCCCCGGCGCGCAGGCCCACGAGGGCGACATCGCTCGGGCCGCAACTACGTACGAAGTCGACGGCCGTCACGATGCTGCCGATCCAGTGCCCGACGATGTTGGCCTCGTCCTGAGCTCCGAACGAGTCGCCTGCACCGAGATAGTCGAATCGGAGAACGAGCAATCCACGGGCGCAGAGCTTCTGGGCGAGCAGGGTCAGGCCGCGATACGAATCGACCTGTTCCTTGCCGAGCGGCGGGCACAGCACCACGCTTCCGCGTGCCCGTCCACCTACCGGCACGTGGACCGTCCCGAACAAGCGTGCGTCCTCGGGGCCGAACCACGTCGAATATTTGCCCCCCTGATTGATCGAGGGTCGGTTCGCGGTCGATTCGATCTCGATCGCCGAGGAGTCTGCGGTGATCATGTCGGTGTTCCGCAGTGCGGTTCTTTGACTGTTCACGTGTGTGCATCCTGTCTTGTGGTTCTCGGCGAGAGGGGGCGAATGGTTCTACACTGCGATCGCGGATGGCCACTTTCGGCGGTCGAGTCCGTGTGTACGCAACATTGCCAACGCGATTCGCTCCATGCCGAACCCGACGCATGCGCTGTGGGCCGGCCGGCCATCGGCGGTGTCGATGGCAAAGGTGTGACCGAAATGGTCGCGGTGGCAGTTGCACGAGACGACTGCCGTGCCGTCGTCGAGATCTCCGTACAGCTTGACCACAAGTTCGGTCTTGAGGTTTTCGTTGCGCTGGTTGGCGGCCAGCATGCGTCCGGCGCGACCGAAGAACGGATCGTTCGCGATGACGGCTTCGGCTTCGAGACCGAGGTCTGCGAGCACCTGAAGTCCGCGCTCGACCCACCGTTCACGATGGGCGACGGCGTCGTCGGGGGTTCCGATGCGGACGTACTCGTGCATCCGAAATGCTTGCATGCGAGCAGGATCCACTGCGGGTTCGTGTCGGAAGCAGTACCCGTAGATGTCGAGTAGTTTTCCACCCTCGGGGAGGGTCCCGGTCAGCATCGAGTACGCGGGGTGGCATGCCGCCGATACGAGCATGGTTCCCGCGGACTCGAGGAAGTGGTCCCAGTCCTTGCCATCCGAGCGTTCCGCCAGCAGCGCCGCGTGCGCCTTGTTGTCGCCGTCGAACGTGTTGATCGCGCCCGTCAAGTTGGGGAACGATGCAATATAGTCGGTGCGCTCGAACGCTTCTCGCGGAAAAACCGGAGGGAAACGGAATCGCGGTGCTTTGCGGCCGTGTTCGGCCTCGCCCGCAGCCTTCACGTGCTCGTCGATGATGTCGATGATGTCCTCGAACTCACCGGATCGGCCGTAGAGACCTTCGACGGAGCTGGGAACGAGGAGGCCGGCGCCTATGAGTTCATCGCGGAACAGCGTGCGTGCCGAGTCGAGTTCGCTGATCTCGGTGTGTGCGGACAACGTCATTCATTTCCCCTTGTAGACGAGTGCCAGCTGGGAGTTGTGACCTAGAATTCGTTCGTTGCTGACCATGATGGCCGAGCCGTGCGCATCCCGAAGATGGCGGCCGATACTCAGATCGCCGTCCTGGCGGTACCCGGAGATGCCGCAGATCTGCAATGCCTTGCCGACGATGTCGATGACCAACGTCGACGCCGTCACCTTGACATTGTTGATCTTCACGGCGAATCCGATGGCACCGAGTTCGGCGGGCGAGTCGGCAATCGCCTCGTACTTGGCGGCCGCACCGAAGACCGTGTCCACGAGTTGCTCGTGCACGACGTAGAGCTCCGCGAGGCGAAGCGCACTCGGCGGTGTGACGCCGGGCGTACGGCTGGCGGCCTTGCGAACAGACTTGCGGGCCTTGGTGATTGCCGCGTCGGCAATGCCGAGCCATGCTGCACCCCACAGTACGTGAGCGGCGGGAAGCATTGTCTGCGAGGAGATGTCACCGTAATTGTCGCCGAGAATGTTCGACGTCGTCGCGGTAGCCTCCAGCTGGAATCCGGGACTGCAGGTGCCACGGAATCCCAATGTGTCCCAGTCGCCGGTGCGCCGAAGCTCGACGTTGGGCTTCTCGCAGACGACGAGGACCTGATCGCTCGGAGGGCTGTCTTCCGAACGCCTGGCCGTTGCCAGGACGAACTGCGCATATTCACCGTAAGAGATGACCGGCGCAGTCTTCGACAACGTGATGTGCTCGCCGTCGTACTTCACCGCGCAACTACTCGTCCGAACGTCTCCGCCGATGTTGATCTCGGTGGTGGCGGACGCGACCAACGGCTGCTCGGCTGCAAGACGCTCGAGCAGGGCCGTCATCGCATCGGACTTGCCGTGACGAACGATGCTCAGAACCTGAGACTGATGCATCACGAAGATCATCGCCGACGACGCGCACTCGGCACCGAGAGCGCGCGCGGTGTGCGCAAGCTCGGTGAGTGACCGGCCGCTGCCGCCGAACTCCGTCGGAATTCCGGCCGCGAGCAGACCAGCCTTCCGCATCGCGTCGACCGACTCGGACGGAAAGCGTCCATCGCGGTCGACGGAGTCCGCGTGCTCGCGCAGAACGGCGAGAACGTCCGACATGGCCATGGTGTCGTAGACGGTGGTCACCGCGGTCAGTTCGTCAGCTGTGAGATGGCGGCGGCGATGGCGTCGATGCTGCCGAACGTGGACTTCTGGAGCATCGTGTCAGGGAACTCGACGTCGAACTCGTCCTCCAGCGCGATCATCACGTTGACGCTTGCATGCGACGTGAGGCCGCTGTCGTACAGATCTGCCGCTGCGTCCAGGTCGACCGCCGACACCGGAAGCTTGCCGAATTTGTTCAGAACATCTCGAACGCGGCTGACATCTTCAGAGTTGAGTGTCTCCATGCGAACCTCCAGCGAATCTCGTGAAACCCGAGACCGGACGGCCTCGCGAATGACCGTGGGCCGAAGACACATGACGGATTCGACCCAGCAGTCTCCCCAGACCCACCCAAACAATATCTTAGATTGTTTTTTGGCGTTGGCGCGTTGACGTAGTTTGCTGACGCAATATTTTCCCGTCGCCGTGTCCACCTGCGATTACACCACGAAAGCCTGTGGCGAACGACGCAATTCTTTTCTCGAAGGTCGAGGCCAAGTGCACGGATTGGTTCGTGCTCCCCGCGCCGAAGTACAGTGGGCAGTACGTCGGGGCTCGTACAGATGAAGGAATTTTTTGCCGATGGGTGGAGTCTGCGGCGTGGCCGTGGAGTCGGAGGCCGTTCGAATCTCGTATTTTCGGGACGGGCAGCGTGTCGAGGACTCGATTGATGCCGAGGGGGCTCGATGGCTCCTGAACGGCAAACTTCTCGACTGTGGACCGTTCGACGACGTCGTCCTCACCGGTCGCGATTCCGACGTCGTCGAGTCCTTGCTCGCTTCATTGAGCGCCGGTGACAACTCCACCATCAGGATGGTCGACGAAGGCGCCGCGCTGCTGGCCTACGCCCGATCGATAAACCAACTTGCAGGTGCACGTGCGCTGCTCGTGCTCGATCTCGGCAGACATGGGACATCCGCTTTCACGCTCGATGTCGCGGCCGGCGAAGTTCTGCGATCCGCCCGACGGTCTGCGCTGTCCGGTGAAGCGCTCGACGACATCGTCGAGCGGATTGTCATCGGCAAGGGCATTCTTCCTCCCGCGCAGGGGCCAGAGGCCGAGGCAGAGTACCGAGCATTCTTCCGAGAACTGAAAGAACTCGTGACGTCGTCGGCGGGGGTGCGGGCGCCCGGTGACGGCCCGATGCTTCTCACTCGCGGTGAGTTCGAAGTAGCCATCACCGCGACTGTTCTGCAGACGCTGGCCTGGGCCGCACCCACCGATCCCGATGCCGTGCTGCTCATCGGCGGGGGCGCGCACATTCCTCTGGTCAAGAAGCTCACCGAGCAGGAATGGACCGTTCCGCTCATCGTTCCCGAGTCACCTGGATCGGTAATTCTCGAAGGCGCAGCACTCGAAGCCACACCGCTGGTGCATCAAGTCGAGATCGACGAGGCCCGCGAGAGCGAGGTACTCGCTCTCGCTGCGATCGACGATCTGGAGTCGCCGACCACGCCCATCCGCGTCGTCGCCGAGGAGTCTGCTGGGCCGTCCTATCCTCACGCGGCGAGCGTCCCCGTCGTGTCGCAGGCGCCTGCCTTGCCCGCTGTTTCTTCGTCACCGTCACCGGATGTCGCGTCATCGCCATCTCGACGCCGCATCCGGTGGTCTCTCCGCGATGCAGCAGGATTTGCCGGCGTCGCTGCCGTCGTACTGCTCGTGTGGGCTGTGATCTTCGTGCGCGGGGACACTCCACCGCCGCCCGGTATCGGCGTCGACCCGGCTGGCGCTGTGACCGGGACGCCGTCCATCGCGGAGGGTGTACCGGCGCTGACGGGGCCTGCTGTACCCGCGCCTGCTGCTCCTGCATCTGTGAATCCCGGTGCCCTTGATCCCGGTGCCCTAAATCCTGATACGGAGCCGCCGGCCGGCTCCGACGGCGAGGAACCACCCATGCAAGGCCCGGGGTTGAACCGGACGCAAGGCGATCCGGCATCTGCCGCAGGCACCTCCACCGAGGGTGCTTTGGTCGATACCGAGGATTCGGGTTCCGCGCCTCAGGCGGACACGCTTGGCGGTTTGGACGATGGAACCGGGATCGGGGTCGGCAATTGACAGCCCGGCGGCCCAGGGCCGCGACACGAGATGCCCTCGCACCCGGTAGCGTTGCGAGCCGGACGAGAAGTGACAAGTGTGCTGACGAAGTGAGGCCGGGACGATGACCGTGTTGCTGGGGGTGTCCATGGGCGCCCACGCCGTGCGTATGGCCCTGCCTCGCAACGGTGCGGCCACGGCTCCCGTCAGGTCGGCATCACGGCTCCTCGAAGCTCCCCAGCAGCTCTTTTTCAGGAATCAGGTCATCGACACCGTCGATGACGACGTCGAGTACCTCGCCGCCGAGTCGATCAGTGCGCTTGCTGCCGAGTCGGAGCCATTGATGGCAACGGGCGTCGCGTATCGAGACGAGCATCAAGCGGACACTTTGCACCGCGCCCTGGAACACCAGCATTTGCAGAACTACCACCTCGTGCATGAGGTGGAGGCGGTCGTCGAGTATCTGATCGCCAGTGGCGAGGCGGCCGGATATTCCACCGTCGCGCTGTACGACCTCGGAAGTTCCGGCCTCAACATCAGTGTCGTCGACCTGGCGAATCGACGAGTGATCACGACTCGTCGTAGTACCGAGTTCAGCGGCGATCAGTTCGACGCGATTCTCCGCGACAATCAGCTCATCCGCCTCGGTAAGGCAAGCGATGCGCCGGACATCAAGCTCTTCACCCGTCGTTGCCGAGTGGCGAAGGAGCGGTTGTCCGGAAACGACGCCGTGTGCCTGCCCGACGACAGTGGAATGATCTTGCTCTCTCGCGACAGCTACGAAACGCTGATCACCGACGAGGTCGATCGTTCCATCGAATTTGCGCGCGAGGTGCTGATCTCCGCGAACGTGCCGATCGACGCAGTCGTCCTGATCGGCGGCGGATCGCGAATTCCGCTGGTTCACAACCGGGTCGGCCCCTCGCTCGATCTGCATGCGGTGACGCCCAACGAGCCGGAATCAGTGGCTGCCCGTGGGGCCGCACTGTCGGCGCGCCCGGTCGAAGGCCGACAGGTCGGTGACCGAACGCGCGCTCCCGCAGGGAAACCGGTATCTGCCGCAGCTGTTTCGGGTGTAACAGCTGTCTCGGGTGTTACAGCTGCTTCGAGTGTTGCCACAGCGACGCCCCGGCCGACCGACGCGACGCCGACCATTGCAATCTCGCGCACCGACCTGCCTGTGGCGCTGCCGCCGCTCGCTTCGCTGCCCACAAATTTCTCTGCCGCTGCTGCACGTCCTGTTCCGGCGCGCTCTGCTGCAGATCGGCCGATCGCGCCGTCGACGGGATCTGCTGTGTCGGAGCCGAACGCGGTGCTGGACCAACCTCGTCGAGCGGAACCTCCGCTGGTCGAGCCGCCTGAGCGTCCGGCCCCGGAAACCACTGAAGACGCAAGGCCCGCGGACAAAGACAGGCATTTCGCTTTGAAGAACGTCTACTGGCTCGACGCCGATTACGAGGACGACGACGGCGAGGACGAGTCGGTGCGCAAGCGCCGTCAGGTTCGATCGTGGTCGATCGTCGGAGTAGCCGCAGCGGCTGTCCTTGCCGTCTCGGGCTTTCTTCTGACGCGGCCGAGCGCGGAACCAGCCGTAGTGGACACGGCCGTCACCCAAGCTCCTGCGACGAGTGCTGCTCCAACCACCCCTGCGGCGGCGCCTGCACCCAGCCCGTCGGCCGTCCCGGTTGTACCTGTGGTTCCGCCTGCTCCGGTCGCCCCGACCGAGGAGCCCGTTGCACCCGAACCCACTGCAGTGGAAGATGAGCCGGAGAGCTCGCCGACTCAGGAAGCTCCCCCTGCCCCGACGGTCACCGAGGTCGCGCCCGCGCCGGTGCCGCCACCTGCGCCTGCACCACCGCAAACCATCCCCGGGTTCCCTGGTTTCACCTTGCCAACGATTCCGCCGCTGTTCCCGCCTGCTCCGTAGGGCGACTTCGTCGCACGTGCGTGGAAATACGTCCCAGGGGACGTATTTCCATTCACATACGAGTGGCGCTGTTACGCGGCCTCACGTGTTCGAAGATCAGGATCGTTTCGGTAGCCGCGACAGCGGGATGCGCGCTGAGGTTGTCGACTACGAAGTTTCTTAGCGCATTGGTGTCCGCTGTGGCGATCTGGATCAGGAAGTCGTCGGCACCGGCGATGAAGTAGATGTTCAACACCTCGTGCAGCGCGGCGATCTGTTTGCCGAATTCACTGATACGGCGTCGGGCGTCGGCTTGTAGGCGCACCGAGATCATCGCCTGAATACCCTGCCCGAGCGTCTCGGGGTCGATCTCGGCGTGGAATCCGCGGATCACTCCGCGTTCGATGAGCGACCGCACGCGCCCGAGCGCGGTGGAGGGTGCGATCCCCGCCGCGGCAGCGAGAACGTTGTTGGGGATTCGAGCGTCACGCCTGAGTTCATCGATCAGGATGTGGTCGATCTCGTCGAGGCGCGGCCGAAGATCCTTCGGAACCCGCGGCGATGTACCACTCTTGGATGAACTTTCCGGACTCATAGCGCCAATCTACAGAATTATGTTCACATCGGTTGTAGGTATTTCTCCAGATAATTCATAGTTGGGCCAATCGACCGAACGCTTTTGGAGGCGGCCATGAAGATCGGAATCCCACGCGAGATCAAAAACCACGAATATCGGGTGGCCATCACTCCGGCAGGCGTGCATGAGCTGGTCACCCGCGGACACGAGGTGATCATCGAGACCGACGCCGGTGCCGGCTCATCGTTCTCCGATACCGATTACAAGGCGGCAGGTGCACTGATCTTCACGAGCGCCGACGAGGTGTGGGAAGCGGCTGATCTGCTGCTCAAGGTCAAGGAGCCCATTGCCGAGGAGTACTCACGGCTGAGAGAGGGGCAGGTGCTGTTCACGTACCTGCATCTCGCGGCATCGAAGGCATGCACCGATGCGCTACTGGAATCGGGAACAACGTCGATCGCGTACGAGACCGTCACGGCATCCGACGGTTCACTGCCACTTCTCGCCCCGATGAGCGAGGTCGCAGGTCGGCTCGCGCCGCAGGCCGGGGCGTACCACATGATGGCCAGCGGAGGCGGCCGCGGAGTTCTGATGGGCGGAGTGCCAGGGGTGAAACCCGCCAACGTCGTAGTCATCGGCGCCGGTGTCTCGGGCCGCAATGCCGTCGCGATTGCTCACGGGATGCATGCCGACGTCACGGTGTTGGATCTGAATGTGCGAGCGCTGCGAGCGATCGACGATCAATACCGGGGCGGCGTCAAGACCCTCGTCTCCAACGCGTTCGAGCTCGAACAGGCCGTTCTCGCTGCAGACATGGTGATCGGCGCAGTACTCGTCCCGGGCGCCAGGGCGCCGAAGCTGATCTCCAACAGCCTGGTTCAGCGGATGAAACCGGGCTCGGTGCTCGTCGACATCGCCATCGATCAGGGCGGCTGCTTCGAGGATTCGGTCCCGACCACGCATGCCGATCCCACCTACCGCGTCCACGAATCCGTCTTCTACTGCGTGGCGAACATGCCGGGTGCAGTCCCGCGCACATCCACCTACGCGCTGACCAACGCGACGTTGCCCTACGTACTCGCGCTCGCGGACAAGGGTTGGGAAGCCGCATGCGAGTCCGATCCGGGTCTGAGAGACGGGCTGAGTACCCATGCGGGTGCGTTGCTTTCGGAGTCGGTAGCTGCGGCTTTCGCCTGAGTGCGACTGCGCCGCCCGTGCGTGTTCAGGAACATCAGGCTGTACATAAACACTCACGGCTTCCCACCTGCACGTGCGCGTTTAATTACGTCAGGGTGTACTTGAACGCGCACGGGTAAGCAGCCGCGCTACCGCGAATGTCGCCCCGATTTTCTCGGAGCGGCTATAGGAGCCGGCGCGGGTGTCGGTGCCGGGACCGGGGCAAGCTTGCCGCCGGCCGGCGAACGTGACACTCCGCCGGGCCTCGCGAGCATTGCGGCGATCGCGGTGGTCAGCGGAACCGACAGCGACAACGCGATCCCGCCGACAGACGAGCGGACGATCTCGATGGCAACGGCGTCACCGGTCAGGACATCCTGAATGGATCTTCCGGCAACGCTGAACAGCAGCAGCAACGGCAGTGCTCCGCCCGCATAGGCGAGCACGAGGGTGTAGACGGTGCTCGCGATATGGTCGCGGCCGACGCGCATCGCCGACGAGAAAATGTGCCGCCTGGTGGCGGTCCCGTCGGCGGATGCAATTTCGAACGCGGCCGATGCCTGCGTGATGGTGACATCGTTGAGGACGCCGAGGGAGCCGATGATGAACCCCGCCAGGAGAAGCCCGGTGATGCTGACCTGCTGGATGTACGCCTGCACGTCGGTGTTCTGTTCCTCGGACAGTCCCGTCAAGTGGGTCATTCGAATCGCAACGTAGGACAATGCCGCTGCCAGCGCCATCGATGTCAACGTCCCCAACAGGGCAGCACTCGTCCGTAGATTCACGCCGTGTGCCAGGTACAGAACGGCGTACAGGATGATCGCTCCGGCGACCAGCGCGACGGGGATGGCCGGTGAGCCGTCGAGAAGCGCAGGCAGCATGAATACGACGAGCACCGCGAACGCGACGATGAGTCCGAGGAGAGCTCGGAAGCCACGCCACCGCGCGACGACGCAAATCACAACGGCAAACACTCCGACGATGATCGACAATGGCAAGCCGCGCGCGAAGTCGTTGAACGAATACTGCGTTGTTCCGGACGGATCCGTCGCCCGGACGAGCCGAATGCTTTCCCCGGTACGGAGATCCGGTTGCCCTGGACCCGGAGCGATTTCGACGAGCGTTCGGGTACCTGCATTGGGGCCGGAGTCGATGGTGACGATGCTGCGCTGGCAGTCGTATCCCGCGTTGACCGGTGGCGTCGGGTTTCCGGTGAACACCTTGCCCGAAGAAGCGCTTCCGCACGGACCGATGTCCTGGGACACGACGGTTCCCGCTTCGGAGTTGACGGCGCCGCCGCTGGAGGTCTGAAACGGAAGGGGAATGTCGACGTTCTGCTTGGCGGGCCACAGCACGATTGCCCCTGCGACTACCGCGATCCCGATAGCGATGAGTAGACCTACGACTATGCGTGCAGCGACGGGACCGACCGGTGCGGGTCCGGTGCTGTGTCCATGTCCATGACCGTGTGACTCCACGGTGAGAGTTTAGAGGGTGGCTCGACGTGAGCCGGGCCTAGCAGTGAAAAGGGCATGTGTGGAGCTCGGTGGCGGGGAGCAGGGGGGGCGTCCCCCGCCACCTTCCTGATCGACCCGGGGGGGTGGGATACGACCAGTGCTCGGGCACACAAGGTGCCGTCTGCCAATCTACAGAGATTGCGGCGGATGTGTTAGATCACGGCAGTGTTTTTTCCGTCACTTTCAATCACTTCTTCTACTTTCCGGTCAGTTAGTAGAATCCGCCATACTCCCTCGGACCTACTGCTTGTACGACGAGAGGAAGTTGCCGAAACGTTCGATTGCGACCGACAGATCTCTCGCCCAGGGCAGCGTCACGATGCGAATGTGATCGTGTCCCGGCCAATTGAATCCGGTGCCCTGGACGACGAGAATCTTCTCCTGAAGCAGTAGGTCCTGGACGAGCTTCTCGTCGTCGTAGATCTCGTGGACCTCCGGATCGAGGCGAGGGAACGCGTACAAGGCACCACGCGGTTTGACGCACGAGACGCCGTCGATTTCGTTCAGCTTGGTCCAGGCGACATCGCGCTGTTCCAACAGACGGCCGCCGGGCAGGATCAGATCCTCGATACTCTGATGTCCACCGAGTGCCACCTGGATCGCGTGCTGTGCAGGAACATTGGGACACAACCTGGTCGACGCCAGCAGATCGATGCCTTCGATGAACCCGGCCGCGTGGTCTTTCGGTCCGGTGATCGCGAGCCACCCGGCACGGTATCCAGCCACCCGGTACGCCTTGGACAGCCCGTTGTACGTCAGGCACAGCAGATCGGGAGCGAGGCTGGCCAGCGACGTGTGCTCGGCGTCGTCGTAGAGGATCCGGTCGTAGATCTCGTCGGCGAGCAGCAGCAGCTGGTGCTTGCGTGCCAGGTCGACGATGCCCTGCAGTACCTCTTTCGAGTACACCGCACCCGTCGGGTTGTTGGGATTGATCACCAGCAGCGCGACGGTCTTGGGTGTAATTTTCGATTCGATATCGGCGAGGTCGGGGTTCCAACCGTTCTCCTCGTCGCACATGTAGTGCACGGCCTTGCCGCCGGACAGTGTTGTCATCGCAGTCCAGAGCGGGTAGTCGGGCGCCGGAATCAGCACCTCGTCACCGTCGTCGAGCAACGCCTGCATAGTCATCGTGATGAGTTCGGAGACACCGTTGCCCAGGTAGATGTCATCGACGTCGAGTTCGGGGAAACCGGGCTCGAGCTCGTACCGCGTGACGATCGCACGCCTGGCGGAGAGGATGCCCTTCGACTCCGAATACCCCTGTGCGTACGGCAGCGCGGCGATCATGTCGCGGACGATGACGTCGGGTGCCTCGAACCCGAACGGTGCCGGGTTTCCGATGTTGAGTTTGAGGATTCGGTGGCCTTCCGCTTCGAGCCGCGCGGCGTGCCTGTGCACCGGACCGCGGATCTCGTACAGCACGTTCTGCAGCTTCGTCGACTGCTGGAGCGTGCGATGTTTGGTTCTCTGGTGGTCGGTCTGCGGAAGGCTCACCCTCCCATCGTGCCAGGTGCGGCGCCGGAACCGCGAGGCATATTCGCTCGACGCCTACTTGTCGGTAGCGGGTGCGACAATCGAGAGCATGTGCGGACGGTATGCAAGCACCCAGACCGACAGCGATTTACGCGCGGTGTTCGACATCGCCGAGACGGTGGGCGAGGAGATCCCGCCCGCCTACAACGTGGCACCGACGCAGACCGTGCGGACCGTGCTCGAGCGGGCACCGAAAGACGAACCGGACGCAGGTGCCGTCCGCCAGCTCAGGTCGGTACGGTGGGGCCTGATTCCGTCCTGGGCGAAGGACCCCAAGATCGGCAGCCGAATGATCAATGCGCGCTCCGAGACGATTCTCGAGAAGCCGTCGTTCAAGAAGGCGGCCGCCCGAAGGCGATGCATCGTTCCCGCCGACGGATATTACGAGTGGGAGAAGCGCGACGGGCAGAAGGTTCCGTACTTCCTGCACGAGGACGTCGACCTGGATCGTTCAGCCGGCTCCACTCCTGCCGTGCTGGCCATGGCTGGGCTGTACGAGCTGTGGCGTGATCCAACCAAAGGGGACGACGACGATGACCGCTGGGTGTGGTCGGTGACGGTGTTGACGGCCCCGGCCGCGGACGCGCTCGGCCACATCCACGACCGTTCTCCGGTGATCGTGCCGGCGGACATGCGTGATCACTGGCTCGATCCGACTGTTACGTCGATCGAATCCGTGCAGCAGATGCTGGCGGACATTCCCGAGCCCCATCTGGTTCCGTACGAAGTCAGCACCGCCGTCAACAGTGTCCGAAACGACTTCGCCGACCTACTGCTCCCCGTCAGCTAGCGAAGCCGCCGCGCGCACACCGCCCGCATCTTCTCGCGCGTCGTCTCGTCCAGAGCAGCCGAGGCCGGCTCGTCGAGAAGTCGTCGCAGACGTTCGAAGTACGACCGCGCGCCCAATCCGAACGCGACGTAAATGTCCTCGTCGCTTCCGCCGCCGTAGCCATACCAGGACCTGCCGAAGGCGAGGATTGCCTCGTCGACGGTGTTCGGTGCGGTTTCACGCATTGCTACCCCCCCTGTGGTCCCAACTATCCACGTTCCATCTTCGACCACGTATTTGACTGCGTGGTGAACGCGGCGTTACGGCGACCGCGCGCCACCCAGCGCTGCCCGGTGCAGCGCCTGACTCGGTGGCGCCGAATCGTCGGTGCCACTGGTTACTGTGGTCGCCATGACGCGAACCTCGTTGCCCTTCGGTTCCTGGCCTTCTCCGATCTCCGCTGCGGACCTGTCCGCGAGCGGGCATCCCGTGGAGGCCGGCCGTTTCGTCGGCGACGAGATCTGGTGGTCGGAGCTCCGTCCGACCGAGAACGGCAGGACCGCGGTGTGCCGGTACCGCGGCGACGTCGTGGAGACGCTCCTGACCACGCCGTCCAACGCGCGCTCGAGGGTGCACGAGTACGGCGGAGGAGCGTGGACGGCAACACCCGACGGCCGAATCGTCTTCGCGGAGTTCTCGGATCAGCGCGTGTACGTCACATCACCGGGTCGAACGCCCGTCCCGCTGACGCCGAAACCCGAGAGCGCGTCGTCGGTTCGCTTCGGCGAGCTGTCGATCGTCGGTGACGACGTGCTGGCGGTGCGGGAAATTCACGACGGCTCGGAGGTCGCCCGCGACATCTGTGTCATCGCGCTCGATGGAAGCGGTGTGCGATCACTGGTGTCCGGGTCGCAATTTCTTGCCTATCCGCGACTGTCTCCCGATGGCTCCAAGCTTGCCTGGATCGCGTGGGATCACCCGCAGATGCCCTGGGACGGAACCGAACTGCGCGTCGCCGATCTGGCCGGCGGAACGTGGAAGACTGTACTGGGCGGGACCGAGGAATCGGTGCTTCAGCCGGAATGGATCGACGACGAGTCCCTGTACGTCATCAGCGACCGCACGGGATGGTGGAACATCTACCGGGCCGGCGTCGATGGAACCGTCTCGCCGTTGCATGCGGCCGAAGCGGACTTTGGTGCGCCTCTGTGGCAACTCGGCGCTCGGTGGTATTCGGTTCTCGACGACGGAAAGCTCTTGACCGTACGCACTTTCGGGGTCGACACGCTCGGCGTACTCGACCCGTCGAGCGGCGTATTGGAGGACGTCGATCTCGGCGGGCTCACGTCGGTGTCGCTCGGTGGGCGCAAGGGTTCGACGGTGTTGTTGAAAGCCGGTGGCGCGCAAAGTCCCAGTGGGCTTCGGCTTCTCGACCTCGCCACTGGGCAACTCACCGACATTCGCTCCGGGCTCGAAGCAGTCCCCGACGCGGACTACCTCCCGCAGGGCAAACCGATGACATTTCACGGAGCGGAGCGTGAGGTCCACGCCATCGCCTACGCGCCTCGAAACCCCGAGTATCAGGGCCTGGACGGTGAACTGCCTCCGTACGTTGCGTTCGTGCACGGCGGTCCGACAGCCCACGTCGCACCGGCGCTCAATCCGGTCTTCGCGTATTTCACCAGCCGGGGCATCGGCGTCGTCGACGTCAACTACGGAGGGTCGAGCGGCTACGGTCGCGAATATCGCAACCGGTTGCGAGGGCAATGGGGAATAGTCGACGTCGAAGACACCGTCGCTGCTGTGCAGGGACTCGCGAACGCCGGTCTTGCCGATCCGGCTCGTCTGGCGATCGAGGGAGGGTCGGCTGGTGGGTGGACAGTGCTGGCGGCATTGACCTCCTCCGATGTGTTCGCCTGTGGTGCTTCGTATTACGGCGTCGCCGAGTTGGAGCTGTTCGTCGCGGAAACCCATGACTTCGAATCCCGCTACATCGACGGGCTGATCGGCCCCCTCCCCGAAGCCCTCGACCTGTACCGAACCCGAGCGCCGGTCAACAATGTCGACGGTTTGTCGTGTCCCGTTCTGCTGCTGCAGGGCCTCTCGGATCCGATCGTGCCGCCGTCGCAGGCCGAGCGGTTCCGTGACGCAATGGTACGCAAAGGGATTCCGCACGCGTACCTGGCGTACGAGGGGGAGTCGCACGGATTCCGGAAGTTGGAAACACAGGTGAACGCGCGCGAATCCGAGCTCTCCTTCTATGGTCAGGTCCTCGGTTTCACCCCTCCCGGGATTCCGAAGCTCGAGCTCTGGACCCCGTGACACGTTCCGATCCGCCGTCTATGAAGTTCGCGAGCCGACGGCCGCGCGATTGTCGGGGTGCTTCGGACAAGCATCGTGCACCTCGAGAAGGTATTCGAGGGCGAGTCCTGTGGTTCAAGCAGTGAAATTTGCTGCACACCGGCATTGTCGAATGGTTGTGAGCTGGCGAGGTCGGCGATCGTTCTCGCAATCGACGTGGGTGGTAGTGCTGCTGCGGCGGGGCGAGAGCTCAGGACCGAGCACCTCCTTCAACGACTTCGCGCCCCGGCTCTGAAGTGAGCGGGGGCGCGAAGTCGGCGAAAGAGTGCGAGGTTACTTCCGTCTACCCGGAACCTTTGCTCCTGGAGCGAATCCCAGCCCACCAGCCTTCGGAGTCGGTGGCTTACGAGCATCGGAGCTGTCCGAGCCGCCGGATTCGTTCGTAACCGGTGCCTCAGCCTCGGCAGGTGCCTCAGCCTCGGCAGGTGCCTCCGACTCGGACGGTGCCTCAGCCTCGGCAGGTGCCTTTGACTCGGCAGGTGGCTCGGCAGGTGCAGCAGCCTGACCCGGAGTACGTGTACCTGGCTTCTTGAACCCCGACTTCACAGCGAGGCCCTTGGGCTTGACCGTCGGCGTGGACACCTCGGCCTCAGGGGAGGCGTCAGTGGTCGGCTCTGCAGGCGTCTCCACTGCATCAGGAGCTTCCGACTTGGGAGACTCTGCCGGTTCAGCAGCAGCAGCAGCGGCCGTCTTGGCGGGAGCGGCCGGATTGCCGGGTGCTTTGGCGCCTGGCTTCTTGAAGCCGGACTTCATTGCCAGACCCTTGGGCTTGACCGTCGGCAGGGATTCCGACGCAGCACTTGCGGTGTCGCCTGCAGGTGTCTTGGCCTCTGCAGGTTCGGCAGCAGATGCCTCGGCCTCAGCCGGCTCAGCGGCCGACGGCTTACCGGGTGCCTTGGCGCCTGGCTTCTTGAAGCCGGACTTCACAGCTAGGCCCTTGGGCTTGACGGACGGTGTCGATTCGGATGCTTCCGCAGGAGCGGCTTCCTCCGCCGGCTTCGGTGCTGGCGCACCGGGAGCCTTCGCACCACCGGGAGCCTTGCCCTTGAGCGAGAGCCCCTTGGCGCCCGGAGCCTTTGCGCCACCGGCCAAACCAAGCCCCTTGGGCTTGGCGGCAGCTTCGGGAGCAGCCTCTTCCGCTGATTCTGCAGGCTTCGCAGCTCCCGGTGCTTTCGCGAGACCCTTCATCTTCAAGCCGCCGGCCTTGGGGGCTGGTGCAGCGGGAGCTGACTTGGCCTCTGCAGGCTCTTCGACCGGCTCGATGCGTTCGGCCTCTTCGACCTCCATGGCTTCTTCGGTCGCGAGTTTCTCCTCCGGAGTGAGCTCACGCGGAACGACCTTGATGTTCGCCGCGAGCACCGAAGACTCGACCCGAGTGATGGACTCGAGCATCAGCTGCGAGACATCGACTACCTCGACGCCTTCGTGTGCGCCGCCCTCCTGACGTGCCGTCACACCGTCGGTCAGCATGACGCGGCAGAAGGGGCAACCCGTGGCGATCTTTTTGGGGTTGGTGGCGAGCGCTTCGTCGACCCGGTCGATGTTGATGCGCTTGCCGATGTTCTCTTCCATCCACATGCGTGCGCCACCGGCACCACAGCACATCGACCGCTCGCCGTGACGCGGCATTTCTTTCAGATTGGAGCCCGACGCGGCCATGAGCTCGCGGGGAGCGTCGTAGACCTTGTTGTGACGGCCGAGGTAGCACGGGTCGTGGTAAGTGATGTCCTGGCTGACCGAGGCCACCGGGATCAGCTTCTTCTGACGGACGAGACGGTTGAGCAGCTGGGTGTGGTGAACCACCTCGTAGTCGCCACCGACCTGCGGGTACTCGTTGCCGAGCGCGTTGAAGCAGTGCGCACAGGTGACGACGATCTTCCGCTTCTTCTGCTCGATACCCTCGAACACGCTGTTCAGAGTCTCGATGTTCTGCTGCGCGAGCTGCTGGAACAGGAATTCATTGCCGGCACGACGAGCGGAGTCGCCAGTGCAGGTCTCGTCGGCGCCGAGCACCATGAACTTGACGCCCGCGGTCGCGAGCAGTTCCGCAACGGCCTTGGTGGTTTTCTTCGCGCGGTCCTCGTAGGCGCCGGCGCAGCCGACCCAGAACAGGTACTCGTAGTCACGGAACGAATCGGCGTCCTGTCCGAAGACCGGGATGTCGAATTCCATCTCCTTTATCCAGTTGAGACGGTCCTTCGAGTTCTGACCCCAGGGGTTGCCCTTGTTCTCGAGGTTCTTGAACAGTCCCGCGAGTTCGGACGGGAACTCCGATTCGATGAGGACCTGGTACCGACGCATGTCGATGATGTGGTCGACGTGTTCGATATCCACCGGGCACTGTTCGACGCAGGCGCCGCAGGTGGTGCAGCTCCACAGGACCTCGGGATCGATGATGCCGCCATCGATGGCGTCGGCGACGAGCTTGCGATCGGCCTCGTCACGCGCGGCCTGCGGGATGGCGTCGAGCTTCTTCTGATCAACGTTGCCTTCGGCGTCGACGAGGCCTATCTCGTCGCCGCCCAGGTCTTTTTTGCCACCTGCGAGCAGGTACGGCGCCTTGGCGTGACTGTGGTCGCGCAGCGACATGATGAGAAGTTTCGGGGACAGCGGCTTACCGGTGTTCCATGCAGGGCACTGCGATTGGCAGCGGCCGCACTCGGTGCAGGTGCTGAAATCGAGCCAGCCCTTCCAGCTGAAGTCCTCGACCTTGCCTGCGCCGAACGCGTCGACATCCGGGTCGGCCTCCTCCATCACAAGCACCTTGCCGCCGGACATCATGGGCTTGGCCGGGCCGAGCGCGACGGTGCCGTCGTCCATGCGCTTGAAGTAGATGTTGGGGAACGCGGTGAAACGGTGCCACGCGACGCCCCAGTCGATGTTCTGGCCGACCATGTACAGCCAGATCATGCCGGACATCAGCTTGATGAACGCGAACACCGAGACCAGCTCGACGCTCTCGGGCAGGAGTTTGGCGACGTTCAGGGTGAAGAAGTCGGTCCACGGGTTCGAGTGGCCGTACGTCGCGATCTTGCCGGCCTTCACGAAGATCATTCCGAGGCCCTCGACGAGAACGACTGCCTCGACGAAGTAGGCGGCACGGAACCGGGAGCCACCGAAGCGGGACATCCGCTCGGGCTTGCGTGGGTGGTTGAGCTGACGGATCACGATGAGCGTGACAATGCCGAGGACGGTTCCGATGCCGAGTAGCTCGTCCATCAGGTGATAGATGGCCCAGTCGCCGAAGATCGGCCAGTGGAACTCGGGGTTGAACGTCTGCCCGTATGCCTCGAACCAGAGGATCGCTCCGGCCATGAAGCCGATCATGACCAGCCAGTGGGCCCAACCGACAGTGCGGAACTTGACCATCTTGGTGTGGGCGAGAAACTCGACGGTCATCTGCTTGAAGCGAGGGATGATCGGGCGCCAACGGTCCGGTGCAGGCTGTCCGAGGCGGATGATATTGAACATCCGCAGGCCACCACGGATGAAGGAGAACCAACAGACGAGGCTCAGAAGCGCACCGACCGTGCCCAACGTGATCGTCAGGGCGTTCATGTAAGCGGCCTTTCGTTCATTCGGTAGCCGGGGAAGCTACCTCAGGGTCAGCCCGATCAGCCTAAGACTAGCCAAGTTACTGGCCAGTAACAACTAAGGCAATACCGACGAGTAACTTAACATCGTTAATGGGATCGACCTGCATCGCGGTGGGCTGGACCGGTCAGTAGGTTGCGTCCTGGATGTCACGTTAGGCGTACCGCTTCAACCGGCCTTCGAGAAGGCAGTCCTAAGTTCTGCGCTTCATGTTCACGAGACGGTCGGGTTTGGTTGCAGCAGGGCTGAAACTTCGACGGTTGCGCCTTTCCGATTTGTGCTGATAGTCCGGTTTGTGTGGCGGACATCACAGGAGCCCTGGGGCGTCAGGGAGAAGATAACGAATGGTCCGACCTATGGGTTATGCTGCTGCGGCACCGGCACACTCGTGGATTTGGTCGAGGGTTCATCTGCGTTTGACGGGCTACCTCTGTTCGGCAACTGCCGAGCTCGACGGCGAGAAACGGAAGATTTACATGAAACTCAGCAAACTGGTCGTTGCGGCGGCTTTCGTGGCCTCTGCGATGGGTCTGGCCAGCGGCACGGCATATGCAGCTCCCGCCCCTGCGGAACCCTCGGCGAACGAAGAAATTGGTTTCGAGTCGAACGTCGAAGACCGAACGATCGTCACGACGATCGATGCCGGCGTCTTCAAGGTGGCAGACGACGGCAAGACTGTCGACGTCCTCGACTCGACCGACAATGTCGTCGTGACGCTGCCCCTGTCCTTCAACTTGGGCGGCCTCAACTTCCCGTACGAGCAGAACGTCGACAACGACGGCAAGACGCTTCGTCTGGTCCCGCAGCTCGATCTGACCAAGGCGTCGGCGAACTCGCGCAGCCTCGGTGCAACTCCGGTTGCTTCGCCTGCAGAGAATATGATGGCGCAGGACAATTTCGTCTCGCAGCTGGGACTCGCCACTGCTATTGGTAGCTTGAGCGGAACCATCGTCGGCGCGACCATCGGCTGCATTGTGACCCTGCCTGCAGCATGTATCGGCGGCCTGGTGACCGGAGCAGGCGTCGGTGGAGTTGTCGGCACGATCCTTGCCGGAGGCCCGACGCTCGTCGTTGCGGGAATCGACCTTCTCAACACCTTGAACGCACCTGCAGGAACGACGCAGTACGGGAAATAGACCATAGCTACAACGCTCACAGGCCCGTCTCCGGTTCGGAGGCGGGCCTGTGAGCGTGTTCAGTCGGAAAGCAGGCAGTCGGGCATCAGCTGATCGAGTGATTCGCCGATGATCGCGTTCACCCGAGGTTGGATGAGATTCTGCGCCAGACGAATACAGAACAATGGCCCACCGTGTCCGGAGACGCGATGGGCCATTGTGCACACAAGTGGCTCAGCTGACAGGGGCCGTTCGAAGCGTCGCACCCGTCTCGGATGCGACCTGTCCGATCGGGATGCCCAGGCTTGCGGTCCCCCCGAACTGAGCGAGCGCGAGGTTGGCCTCGGTGCAGTCGGGAGCGCCACCACTGTTGGATCCGCTGGTGATTCCGAGTGCGAGTGTGCCGGTGACGATTGCCCCGCCGCTGTCGCCCGCAAGGGTGCAGGCGGTGCTGGCGAATCCTCGGACAGTTCGGCTCGAACCGTCATCCATGTACAGCTGAGTCTCGACGCGTTCGGCAGCGACGACTCCACAAGTGAACGACGAGGACTGCCCCGACTTGCATACGGGTGCGCCGACGACCGGCGAGGCGGTACCCGTGATGGTGACGGTGCTGCCGTTCGCGCCACGGACGGTAGGGCGGTCCAGGCCGGAGGACGTGCCCGTCTCGTTCAGTGAGATGACCGACCAGTCGAGGCCGCTGGGGGATCCGAGGCTGGAGCGGTCGAACGTACCGATCTGGGCGCTGCCCTGGACGTTCGCCGGATCGGGCAGGTACACGGGGGCTCCGCCAGCGCCGGTCTCGGCATTCGGATTGCAGTGTCCTGCACTGAGATTGACCGGGTTACCGGATCCGTCGGTGGCGTTGAAGCCGAACGAGCAGACGCTGATGTCGGTGGACGGGGTATCCGCAATGGCGTTGCGTGTGGTGACGTAGGTGTCGCCGCCCATCGGTGACGGATCGACGGGCTTTGGCGCGCCGGGGGAGAGGATGACTTTCAGGTTGGCGAGCAACGTCGGAAGATTGAGGGCGCTTCCGATCGGACTGTTGACGACGTCGATGACTATCTGGTTGTCCAAAATGTCGATCGAAGTTCCGTTCACCTGGCTTGCGACCTCACGAGGAAGCGACGAGATCCATGCATTGAGATCGGCGAGCGACTTTTCCAGACCGTCGGCGGACACTGGCGCGTGTGCGGTGCCGTAGCCATCCTTGGCGACGGCCTGAGCAGCGTCTTCGGACGTGACGGCGACGACGGCTTTGCCGTCGGGCCCGATCCAGGCGCCTGCGAAGTCGGACGGCCTGGATGCGCGGAAATCGGAGGCATACGTCGAGAGTTCTTGCGCGCGCGCAGCTCGATCGAGGTATTCCTGCGGTGAGATTTTCAGATCGCGAACAACAGCATCGGCCAGTTCGCGGGGAAGCTCTTCCGCCGCACTCTGATTGACGCTTGGATCAGGGTCTGCCGACGCGGGGGCCGAGAAGATACCGAAGAACAGAAACGCCGTCGAACAGATCACTGCTGCGCGCAGTGCCCCCGTGTTACGCATGAAATCCCTTCATCGGGTGCTGAGCATCAGCGCCTCACCTTAGGGCATGAGAGCTGAGAATCGACTAAGAGCCTGTTCAGCGTCCGGCGCCGTTGGAGCGAGGGGCGGTGGGATACGTGAAGTCGGGGACGGTGGGATAAGTGAAGTCCGGGACGGTCGGGCGTGTCAGAGGTCTGCGTGTCCTCGGGGGGGTCGGAGTTGCAGGCTCGGGCTCCGGCGAGGGTTCTGCGCGGGTTTCTGGGCGCGGGGGTTCTGCGCGCGGAGTTTCTGGGCGTGGGGGTTCGGCGAGCGTCGGCTCGGATGGACCGGACGACGGCGGCTGCTGCAGAACGACCTCGGGGACCGTCGTCGGGAACGGAACTGCCGGGGCCACTGCCGGCAGCACGGGCCCGTTCGGCGAGGTGGCAGTCGACGATGTGGCAGGCGCGGTCTGTGCGTCGGTGATGGCAGGCGGTGCCACGTCGACGCCGTCGCTGAATGTTCCCTGCGCCGCCGCGATTGCGACGGATGCCAGGATCACGGCCACCGCGGCACCCGTGACGATCAGCAGTGGCCTTCTCTTCCGGTGCGGATCTTCTTCGACCGGGGTGACCGTTGTCGTCGGGTCGTCCACAGGGAGTGCTTCGGAGAACGCGAGCGCCTGAGATTTCGCGACGATGGGTAGCGCATCGGTCACTGCTGAATCCGGCGACTGCGGACCTGGCCCCTCCAATACCGCGAGCGCGCCGATGGTGAGGGAAACATCGTCGGCGACCGGGGCGGGGTCCGGGTCGGTGACGTTGGTCGGCACCAACGCGGCGAATGCGCCTGCAGCGGTTGCGTTCGGTACGAGGAGTACGCCGTGCAGACCGGTGCGGGCGAACGCGCCGCGCAGCACCGCGAGTCGGCCGGGACTCCAACTATCGGGATAGGTCACGGCAACGGACGGAGTTACACCGCCGTGTCGGTCGGTCGCCATGGCCACGAGGCAGTTGACTGCGTGCGCGAGAAGATCCTCGGGCTGGTGTCCGTCGGGATCGGCTTCCTGATTTCCGACGCGTGAGATGGATGCACTCGCCGATCGCGGCGAAGGTCCCGCATCGACACCTGCCGGGCCGAGGCCGACGGTTCCGTCCTCCGCGAACCACAAGCGGGTCGTGGTCTCGTAGACGACGGGATCGACTGCCTGATCCGGACGGTGGACGGCGACGGATCTGTCGTCGCCGATCGTGACCGCGAGGTACCCCATCAGCCCGCCGCCGGCGTTTCTTTCGCCGCCGGTGAAACTGCCGGTGAAGCAGTCGCTGGGTCGGTGGGTTCGGGCAGTGTGCTGGGGCCGCTGCCCTCATCGACCGGCGGTTGGGTACTGGGCTTGGTCGGCTGTGGATCGACGGGATCTTCTTCGACGGGATCTTCCTCGACGGGCACCTCTACGGTCCGGTCCGGTTGTTCCGATCGCTCGGCGGCCGGTCTCGTCTGAGGCAGCTCGGTGGTCGGCTCATCTCTCGCCCGTGCCTGCGCGGTGGTGGTCGGTGCGGATTCGGTCGTCGCTTCGGCGGGAACCGGCGCGAGAGGCTCGATGATGGGAACCACCGTCGGGAAGGGGATTGCATTTGTCGGGACGGCGCCCGCTGTCGTCGGGTCGGCGATCGTTGCGCTCTCGATCTGCGGGATGGCCGGTGCCGTGTTGTCGCGCAGCATCAGTGACGCCACTCCGGCCCCGAGAGTGAGAAGCGCAGCGAAGGCGACCGCAGCCAGGACGGGGGTTCGCGATACCGCCCGCTCGGGACGCGCGATCGCAAACGCCTCAGTGATCGCGTCGACCGGGTAGTGGGAGGCGATGCTCGCGGCGCCACGAGCGGCCGCGATACCGGTGTCCGAACCTGCCCATGTCGCCTGAGTTGATTCCGACCATACGGTGAGTGCTTCGGTTTCCGACACCAGGGCGACGTGCGCCAGGCCGTAGCGATTCATCGCTGTTCGGAGATCGGAGACCTGCTGGGCCGTCCATCGGGCGGGGAATGTGGAGGCTGCCGCCAGCAGGGCAGGATCGGTTCCGATCGATTGGGCGACCTCGACGAGCAGGCAGCGCAAAGTCATTGCGATGAGTTCGCCGGGTTCGAGACCCGAATCGACGTCCCCGTTCACGAAGTCGGTGAACTCCGCTGCGCACTGGTCATCGGTACCTCCGAGCGATGCGGTCCCGTCACCGTGCACATACAGGACGGTGCGGTGCAGCGACGCGACGTGCAGCGACGGATTAGCGCGAGAGGGGCGGGAAACCGCGGCGATGGACCGCTCGTCGTCGACGTGCAGTCCGACGTCGGGCAGCGCATCGGCAGGATTGTATGCCGCGCAGTTCTCTGCGGGCCGGATCAGCATGTCTGTAGTACTCCGTCGTGGGGTTGGCGACCCGGAACGGCCACCTCTCTGACATCCATGTCGCTATAGGCCACTCTGGAGTTACATAGTTCGGCTACAGGTCCGGTGAACCCGTGCCGTAGCCCATGGCCCGAAGCATCGACAGCAGCTCCGATCGGGAGCCTGCACCGAGTCTGCGTCTGATGCGGGCGACATGGTGTTCGACGGTTTTGGCCGAGATGTAGAGCCGTGCGCCTGCCTCCCGATAGGTGACGCCGAGGACGAGGAGTTCGGCTACCTCGGCCTCGCGGGCGCTGAGCGATCCTTTGATCTCGGCAGAAGCGGAGGCGGCGACGGATACCGGTGCTGCCGCCGGTTGACGCAGTGAGCGTGCGACGTGGAGCAACGTGGTCGCGGCACGCGTGTCGCCGACCCGCAATGCTGCCTCACTCGCCAAGCGTGCGCCGTCCCACGAATGTCCGACACGAGCGAGCGAGTGTGCCGCGGCCTCCACTTCGGCGACCTCGGGGCGGCCCTGCAGAACGGCGAGCCAGGCTCGTCCGGCTGCGGCGAGCACCGCGCTGTACTGGTTCGATTCGGCGGCTTCGGCCAGCGCTTGTGCGTGGGGAACCAGATCGGCCGGACGCTCGGATTGAATGGCGGCCTGAACGCCGTACCAGTGCAGCGCGGACGTCCACGCGTGTGGTTCGTTCAGGCCGGCACGCACTGCATCGGCTTGCGCAAGGAGGTGCGAGAGTCGTTCCGGTTGGCCGACGCGTACCGCTCCGAGCCAGAGCTCTCCCACCGGCAGAAACGACAGAAGGTCGACGGAGTAGCGCGAGATGATGTCCTGCGCGTCCTCCCACGCCTTGGTGAGAGATCCGGAGTCGCCGGAACGCCGTGCGAGGCCGACGCGGATGCCGTGCAGGAACAACTGATCGCGACTGTGGCTCTGCGGGATCTGAAGAGCATCTGCGCGCGCAAGTGCGGCGACGAGATCTCCCGACAGCATGGTCGTCCAGGCCTGCAGCAGGGCGATGCGGTGGCGTTGGTGATGGCGCACGGGGAGCGAGGCAAGAGTGGAGGCCGAGATCGATTCGGCATGGGCAAGGTCTCCGCCGTGCAGCGCCAACAGGATCGCTGTTGCCGCTGCCGAATCCGGGCTCACTCGCCGAGCCGGATTCGTGGACAACGACACTGCCCGCATGAGCGTATTGGCGGCAGCCGTCGTCTCCGCCGTCGACGTCGCGTCGATCGACTGACGCAGTCCTTCTGCAAGCAACGTGAGCGAGGCGCCCGATGCGGTCGGCGGTGCCGCCGAACTGCGGGTGGACATGGCGTCGGCGGCGGCGCGGTCAGCGGCGACAAGGCACGTCGCGACGCCGATATCCGAGTCGGCGCCCGCACGTTCGGCACCGAGCCAGGTGAACAGCGCGGCGCTGCGCGATGCCATGCCGCTCTCGGCTGCGATCGTCGCCGAAATTCTTACGGCGGTGCGCAATTCACGGACGCCGACGGAATCGAAGTTTTCGAGCACTGTGTCGCAGAAGTTCTGGGCCGATGCAAGGTCGCCGAGCACGGCAGCGGTTTCGCCGCGCTGTGCGGCCAAGGCCCGGTCGTCGGCGCCCGCTGCGACTGCGTAGTCGTAGAGTACGACAGCTGATTCGGGGGCCGCCGCGGAGGCCGCAGTCTGTAGGAAGTTCGCCAATTCCGGGTTCTTGATACCGGCCCGAACCAATTTCACGGCGGTTATGTCGTCGAGAGTATCCGTCTTGCAGCGATATTCGAGCAGTCGTGTCAAGATCGCTGTCATTCGCGGCGGGCCGAGCACCTCGGTCAGTGCCCGATCGACATCGGGGAGCGCGGTAGCCGAGACGGTCAACACACCTGATGCAACAGCGCCGTCGAGGATCGATCCGGCGTCCCGCGGCGGGGACTCGTTCAGATCGGGGAGCACTTGAAGATCGGCGATCGCTTCGAGATCGGTGCCGACCCCGAAATGAGCGAGGGCGACGACAGCCTGCTCGGATTCGGCCATCGCGCGAAGAATGTCGATCTGGTGGGAATGAACTGCGTCGCCGATGACCTTGGTGAGCGCCACGTCGGCGGATGCCGTCTGCGCAGCATCGAGTGCGACGTCGACGGTGACCTGACATCCACCGGTGATGGTAAGGATCGTTCTCGCCAGAGCGCCCGAGATCGGTTGGCCGCGGGTGCTTGCGTGGGCTGCAATCTCGGCTTTCGTCAGTGCGACGGGCACGGAGCTACTGACCGGTCAGGTTGGGGAGGAGGTCGCCGACGCCCTGTCCGACATCGCCGAGGGTCGGTCCGTTGTAGGCGGGGGGCGTGTAGGCCGGAGGAGGGTTGTAAGCCGGGGGTGTGTACGCCGGAGGGTTGTAGGCGGGAGGGTTGTAGGCCGGGGGTGTGTAGGCCGGAGCTGCGTCGGCCGGGGGTGTGTAGGCAGGCGCGGGGACGCCGGGGTCCGACGCGTTCGGTGCTGCGGGAACCGGGGCGGCGGGAGCGGGCGCGCCGGCCGGAGACCCAGCCACATTCGGGTCGGCGACCACTGTGCCGTCGGGCGCGATCACCGTTCCTGCCGCGGGAATCAGCGTGCCGTCGGCTGCGACAGTCGGTGCAGGCAGGCCATTTTCGGTGGTCTGGTTGACAGCGGCGGCGGCCTCCGCTGTGGTCTTGGGTGCCGTCGTCGATGTCGTTCCAGCGGTGTTCTCCGACACCGCGGTCTCGACCGGGGCGTCGCCACCGGTCAGCGCGGTTCCCAGCGACAATCCGCCGCCGGCGAGGATCGCCAACGCAGCCACCGATGCGAGCACGATTCCAGCCTTCTTGCGGCCGGACATGCCGGTGGCTGCTGCGGCGGATGCGGCGGATGACGGTGCCGGACGCGGTGCGGAGCGGGTGAGAGGAGCCGGCGCAGCAACGGGTGGCACATCGGCGACGACCGACTGAGCGACCTCGTTTGCGATCAGAGCACCCCCGATGGCGGGAATGCGATCGGGATGCGGTCCGGTGACCACCGGTGCGCGCAGTTCCGACGAAATGAGCTCGGCGACAAGAGGAATGCTGGAACTGCCACCGGTGAGGAGAACCTGGGTCACGTCGGCGGCGTCGAGACCTGCGGTGTGCAGCGAATCGCGGATCAGCTCGATCGAACCCAGAATCGGTTGCCGGAGTAGATCCTCGACCTCGTCGCGCACCAACCGGGTGTCGGAATGCAGACCGGGGAGATCGACGGTGAGCGTGGTGGCAGTGTCGTAGGAGAGCTGTTCTTTCGCCTCACTGCAGCGCGCACGCAGTTCGACGAGGGCGCCGACGGTGTCGGGATCGAACGGATCGAACTCGAACGAAGTGCTGCTCGAGACGGTCTCCAACACGTACTGGGTGATCAGATGATCGAACTGAGCGCCACCGAAATCCTGCGAGTGAACACCGTTTCCGATTGTTCCTGCTTCGGACCCGGTGCGCATCAACGTTATTGCGAGCGAGTTTCCGCCGAGGTCGTAGATGACCGTCAAGCCGTCGCTGGCGGGTCCGCGCGAACCCTCGAGCCAGCGCATCGCCGCACTCGACTCGGGTACGAGGGTGGCGTCCTCGACTCCTGCGCGATCGAGCGCCTCGCGAAGTACGTCGGCGGTGTAGGAGGACCAGCGGTCGGGGTGGGTGATCACCACGGTGGGGTTCGAATCCGCGCCAGCCGACGCCTCCGCCACGAGGGCACGGGTAGCGGCGGCGAACAGGTCCTCGGCGAGATGAGATTGGCCGTCCTCGTCGATCAGCGGAACGGGATCACCGACGCGGTCGGCGAAACCGGACAGAGTTTGGCGTCCGTTGCGCTCCGAGGTCTCGGCCAGGCTGGGCTCAGATCCTGGGTGTAGATCGAGGGCCGATCGCTTCACCACTGTGGGCATTGCCTCGTCGGTGGCGAAGTCACGTGGTGCATACGGGTCGTGTGAAGTATCGAGGGCAGCCACCGAGGTGACCGTTCCGATCCGTATACCGAGCCCTGCACTCATCATCATCTCCGGCTTCTTCTCACACAAGCGCCGCCCGACGCTGTTGTTCATGTCGAAATCATGGCACCTTTCGTTACGTCTCACAGGGGGTGGACACGTGTTTGCGGGGAAACCCCCTAACGCTTGCGAATCCCCTAATGCGTCACCCCTGGTTCACCTGTTTCGAGCAGGGGGATCGACCCCGTTGGGAGAACCATCCGGAACCCATAGCTTTGTGATCAACCACGAAATCCATCACTGAAGGAGCCACGATCATGGCCACCAACGCAGTCCTCGACTTCATCCTCAGCCTCCTCCGCAACGACGATGCGGCCGCCGCATACTGCGCCAACCCGGAAGCTGCGCTCTCCGCAGCCGGCCTCGTAGACGTGAGCCACGCAGACATCGTTGCCGTCGCACCCCTGGTCGCCGAGTCCGGCTTGTTCGCCGGAGCGGGTTCGCAGCTCTCCGCGATCCTCGGCGTCGGTGCAGGCGCTGCCGGAGGCATCGAGGGCGGACTGGCAGGCGGAGCGGCAACCGGCGGCGCACTGTCCACCGGCCTCGGCCTCGGTGCCGGTGCAATTGTCGGCGGAGGACTTGCAGGCGGCGGACTGATCGGTGGCGGCGTCGGCGGCGGATTCGGTGGAGACCTCGACCTGGCGGGCGACATCGCGGCTTCGATCGGCGCAGCACTGAGCGCGGCACTCGCGGTGGGCGGCGAAATCGGCGTCGACCTCGGCGCAGCCCTCGGCGCAGCTCTGGAAGCAATGATCGGCGCCGGCGCATCGATCGACCTTGGTGGCGCGGCCGATCTGGGCGGTGCCCTCAGCGGCCTCATCGGCGCAGGCATCGACCTCGGCGCAGACGTGACAGCAGAACTGAACGTTGCACTCGACGCAGCACTGGGCGCAGTCGGCGGCATCGACCTGGGCGCACTCGTCGGGATCGACGGTGCTCTCACCGGAGCACTCGGAACCGTCTTCGGCGTCGGCGGCACCATCGGAGCAGACCTGGGCGCAGCGCTCGGCGACGTGTTCGGTGCCGCGATCGATCTGGGCGCAATCGATCTGGGCGGAGAAGTCGACGCCGGCCTCGGACTTGCAGGCGGACTCGGTGGCGCACTGACCGCCGGACTCGGCCTTGCCGGCGGTCTCAGCGGAGGAATCGCCGCAGGAGTCGGCACCGCACTCGATGCAGCGCTGAGCGCAGGCGGCGGACTCACCGCAGGCATCGGCGCAGGCCTCGAGAGCGTCTTCGCTCTGCAGACCGGCCTGGCAGCGGCCTTGGGAACCTCGCTAGGCGCTGTCCTCGACGCAGGCGTGCTCGCCGAGCTCGACCTCGCGGGCCTCGCAGGCGTCGACCTCGGCGGCATCGTCAGCGGAGCGTTGGGCACCGCACTCGATCTCGACGGCAGCATCGTCGCCGATCTCGCGACGTCCCTCGGAACCGCAATCGACGGCGCAGTCGGCGGGGCACTCGATCTCGGCGGAGCGTTGGATCTCGGCGGAGCGTTGGATCTCGGCGGAGCGTTGGGCGCAGGAGCAAACCTGGAGAGCATCCTCGGCGCGGCCTTCGGCGTCGGTGGAGAAGCAGGCGTCGGCCTCGGTGCCGCTCTCGACGCAGTCGTCGGAGCAGGCGGAGCACTCGACCTCGGTACCGCGCTCGGCGCCGGAGCAGCGCTCGGCGGCACGTTGGATGGCGCACTGACGGCAGCACTCGGCGCAGCCGCTGATCTGGCAGCCGGTGTCGATCTGGAAGCTGTCACCGACATCGGTGCAGGGCTCGGAGTAGGTGCAGGGCTCGAAGGAATCTTCGGCGCCGAAGGCGGCCTCGCGTCGACCGTCGGTTCCACGCTCGGTGCGGTGCTCGACGCAGGCGCACTCGCAGACCTCGACCTCGGTGCCATCGCCACCGGTGACATCGGAGCCGTCGTCAGCGGAGCCCTCGGCACCGCACTCGACCTCGACACCAACGCAGTCGGCAGCCTGACCGCAGCACTCGAATCGGCGATCGACGCGTCGGTAGGCGCCGACATTGCAGCAGCCACAAACCTCGAAGGCGTTCTCGGCGCAGCCTTCGGCGTCGGCGGAGAAGCAGGAGCCGGCGTCGGTGCCGCACTCGACACAGTGCTCGACACCAGCACCGCACTCGATTTGGGAGCAGTACTCGGCGGCGAAGCGGAACTCAGCGGAGCGCTGAACGGCGCAGTCGATGCAGCGCTCGGCGCTGCAGCCGGCGTAGCAGGAGCCGGTGACCTCGGACTCGGTGCCGTTGGAGGCCTGACCACAACGGCAGACGCAGGCCTTGCCGCTGTTGGTGGACTCACCACAGGCGCAGCGGCAGGCATCGACGGCGGACTTGCCGCCGTCGGAACTGCGGGCGCAGGCGTCACCGGAGGGCTCGCAGCCGTCGGAGATGCAGGCGCAGGCCTCACAGGCGGACTGACCGCCGGCCTCGGCGGCGTCGCTCAGACCGGAACGGACTTGGGCGCAGGCATCACCGGAGCGGTCGACGGGACGGTGGCAGGTGCCGCTGACCTCGGCGGATCGCTCGCAGGCACAGTCGACGGAACCGTCGGAGCAGGCGTGGACGCTGCCGCTCAGGCGGGCGCCGACGTCGACGGATCCCTGCAGGGTGCAGCGGACCTCGGTGGTTCGGCTGTCGGGACCTTGGGTGCCGGACTGAACGCCGGACTCGGCGGAGGTGTCGACGCCGGTGCTGACGCTGCAGGCGACGTTGCCGGTGGAGTGGCCGCAGGTGCCGATGCTGCCGGTTCGGTGGCAGGTGAAGTTGCCGGTGGTGTCGAGGGCGGAGTCGCTGCCGGTGCGGATGCGGGAGCGGACGCCGCTGCCAACGCTGTCGGTGGGATTGCAGGCGGCGCCGACGTGATCGGCGGCGCAGCCAGCGGCGTCATAGGTGGCTTCGACGGTGCAGCGGACGCTGCGGGCAGTGCGTCGAGTTCGTTCGACTCCTGGTCCTCGGTGGACTCCAACGTGTTCGGGCAGGCACAGGGCGACTCGTCACTGCAGGGTGATTCTTCCTTGCAGTCGGACTCGGACTCGAGCCTGCACGGCGATGTCGATAGCGCGGCGCACTCCGTCGCCGACGCTGCCACCGTGGACTACCACACGGATCTGCTGAACCCGTAACTACATGTTGGAGGAAGAGGCTCTGGGTGGTTCCATACGCCCGGGGCCTCTTCTGTCGTTAGAGTTCACTAGCGGCAGGACAAGTACGTGTATCCGAAAGAAGGCTATGGACGGGCAAGCGAAACAGCTGGCCGATCTGCTCGATCGAACTGCGGCAGTGGCGCAGACGGTCGGGCGGTCCGATTTGGTGTCGAGAATGGAACTTGCCAAGGAGCGGGTACTCGACCCGAGAAGACGAATAGTCGTGGTAGGGCCCCTGAAGCAGGGAAAAAGCCAGTTTGTGAATTCGTTGCTCAATTTGAGTGTGTGCTCGGTCGGGGACGACGAGACGACGGCGATTCCGACAATTGTCCAGAACTCCGAACGGTCCTACGCCGAACTCTTGTTGGCGGATCCCGGCAACGATTCCATACGTGCCGAAGTACCGCTAGAGGAGTTGCAGGACATCACCCCCGCGAGTCCCCGCGCCGAAGGCCGTGAAGTTCTCAGGCTCGAAGTCAACGTGCCGAGTCCGCTGCTTGCCGACGGGCTCGTGCTGGTCGACACTCCAGGGGTCGGTGGGCACGGAAACCCCCATGCAGCAGGAACATTGGGTCTGATTCCATCGGCGGATGCCGTGCTGGTCGTCTCCGACGCGAGTCGTGAGTTCACCGAACCCGAGATCGCTTTTCTGCGTCAGGTGCTCGGCCTGTGCCCTTCGGTCGCTGTGCTGATCACCAAGACAGACCTGTATCCACATTGGCGTCGGATCGTCGAAGCCAACCGAGGACACCTCGAGCGCGAAGGGCTGGACGTCCCGATGATTGCGTTGTCCTCCCTACTGCGATCGCACGCGCTCCGGTTGAACGACGAAGAATTGAACGCCGAGTCCGGTTTTCCGGAATTGTATGACTTCCTACGGGAGCGCGTCGTGGCGCGTGCCGACGCCACAACACGCGGAGCTGTCTCGCTCGACATCCGTTCGGTCACCGAGCATCTCACTCTGGCGATGGGCAGTGAACTGGCTGCACTCCGTGATCCGGAGCGTGCTGCCGCCGCCGTTGCCGGATTGCAGAGGGCCAAGACTGCTGCCGAGGAACTGCACAAGAAGACCTCGCAGTGGCAACAGACACTCGCCGACGGAATCGCAGATCTGGCGTCGGACATCGATCACGATCTGCGAGATCGACTTCGGCGCGTCACCCGTGAAGCGGAGGAGACTGTCGACGAGGGAGACCCCGGCGCGGACTGGGTGGAACTGGGCAATTGGCTGGAAGAGCAGATCGCGGCCTCCGTCGGCGACAACTTCGTATGGGCGCACGAGCGGGCGCTGTGGTTGGCCGAACTCGTCGCCGAGCACTTCGCTGCCGCAGGTGCAGTGACGTTGCCCGATCTCGATCTCGGCGATCTCGACAATGTTCTCGAACCCGTTGCCTCCCTTGCCGATCTCGAATCCGGCAAGACCGGGATCACGCAGAAGGTGCTCGTCGGAATGCGCGGTTCGTACGGCGGTGTACTCATGTTCGGGTTGATCACCACGTTCGTCGGCCTCAGTCTGCTCAATCCGATTTCGATCGGTGCCGGTGTACTGCTGGGCACCAAGGCGTACAAGGAAGACAAGGAAAATCGGGTGAAGAATCGGCGTGCGGAGGCCAAGATGGCCGTGCGGCGTTTCACCGACGACGTCAGCTTCCAGGTCGGCAAGGAATCGAAAGATCGCTTGCGCCAGATCCAGCGTGTGCTGCGTGATCACTTCACCTCGATTGCGGAACAGACACTGCGTTCGCTCAACGATTCACTTCGCGCTGCTCAGGACGCCGCGAACGTCGAGACTGCTGAAAGGGCAACCAGAACAGCGCAACTCGATCGAGAGATGAAGGTGGTTGCGGAACTCAATGAGCGCGCGGCCGCACTAGTGCCGAGTGAAGCAGTACGGTGACCGCTCTGGCCGACGCCCGGGCGCTCATCGCTGCCGCACGCTCCGCGTATTCCATCGACACCCACGCGGCCTGGTCGCTGACGGAATGTCTCGACCGACTGGATCAGCCGTTACGCGTCGCACTCGCAGGCTCGCTCAAAGCGGGTAAGTCGACGTTGCTCAATTCGCTGGTCGGGCAGGATATCGCCCCGACGGATGCGACAGAGTGCACCAAAGTGGTCACCTGGTACCGCAGCGGTGCAACCCCCAATGTGACTGCCTGGTACGACGGTGACAAGTCAGCGCATGTTCCCGTCCAACGCCGCAGCGGCCGTTTGACGTTCGACCTCGGTGAGTTGACGGCGTCTCGTGTCGACCGTCTCGATGTCGAGTGGCCCGCTCGTACACTTACTCAGACCACCATCATCGACACCCCCGGCACCTCGTCCCTCTCACGTGACGTTTCGGCGCGCACACTGTCGATGCTGACGCCGGAGAATTCGTCGTCAGGTGCGGATGCTGTTGTCTACCTTCTTCGCACGCTCAACGCGACGGACGTGTCGTTCCTCGGGCAGGTCGGTTCGCACGTGGGCGGCGAGTCGGGGCCGCTCGGTGTCGTCGGTGTCGTATCGCGAGCCGACGAGGTCGGATCCGGCCGCATGGACGCAATGATGTCGGCGAAGGAGGTTGCGGCGCGGTTCGCGTCGGAATTGGAGGCGACCGGTCTCTGTCAGGCGGTCGTTCCGGTTGCCGGGCTGTTGGCGCTCGCGGCGGAAACGTTGCGGCAGAACGAGTTCGCAGCATTCGAGGCGCTCGCGCAGGTCCCCGACAATGATCTCCAGTTGGCCCTGCTGTCCGCAGACCGGTTCTCCAGGCCGGGGATGCTTCCGGTGGACGCTGAACTGCGCGCGTCGATCGTCGATCGGTTCGGGCTGTTCGGTATTCGGATGGCCATCACGTTGATAAAGCTCGGTGTTCGTGATTCGCCAACCCTCGCCGCGGAGTTGGTGGAGCGAAGCGGACTGAACGAGTTACGTTCCGTCATCGATGTCCAGTTCGGTCAGAGAGCCGACCAATTGAAGCTGCACTCGGCGCTGGTGGCACTGCAACGGACATTGGAGGCACGGCCGATAGCGGAGTCTGCTGCGTTCCGCGCCGAGGCCGGGCGAATGCTGGCCGACGTACACGGATTTCAGGAGCTGAGGCTGCTCGGTCGAATGCGTTCGACCACGCCGAAGCTACCCGAAAACGAACTGACCGAACTGCATCGACTCATCGGAGGCGTTGGAATCGACAGCTCGACCCGTCTCGGACTCGATCCCGATGCCGGTGCGGCCCAACGGCACGGTGCTGCGTTGGCTGCAGTGCAGAAGTGGCGCAGGCTCTCCGAGCATCCGATGCTCGATCAGTTCACCGCTCGGACGTGTGCGGTGGCAGCGCGCAGCGCCGAGGGCGTTGTCGCCGCAGGCTAGCGTGCACAGCTGCTCGACCAGGATTACCGCCTGCGAATTGTGGAGGCAGCAACGGTGGCGATCACGGCGAGCCCGGCGCACACCAAAGGTCCCCACCGAAGCGCGCCGCCGGCTACCGATGCGGCGTCGGACATGAACGACCAGAAGAGGATGGATGCGCCGATCGTGCCCAGGCCTGCGACCAGAAGCACGATGATCGCGTACGACTTTCTCGCAGCGGACAGTGACAATCCGATACCAGCCACAACCAACAGTAGAACCGCGGTTGCCGCACTGCCCAGCAACGTCACCTTGGCAGTATCGGCGATGTCGGTATCGGTTGCTCCCGAGCTGCCGCGCGCCAGCATCGTCTCCAATGCAGTGGCGACCTCGTCGTACTCGGTCGCGGCCACCGCTGCGAGTGCGAGGACGACCAGCGCGAGCGCGCCCCACATGAGCAACGCCACGCGATAGGCGACCGACGGCCTCGTCACCACCTCGCGGGGACGGAGTGGTTCGACCGCTAACGCCGGTCGCTTCGGTTGTGGCCGCAACTTGGGATCTGGTGGACGAGGGCTACTGGCGTCACTCACAATGCAGGAGTCTATCGGCCCACAGTGTGAGCGGAACTGACCTGTGGAACACGATGGACAAGAGAATTGGCCTGGCCTTCGCGATCGCCCGCTCCGGCCCACGGGCAATCGCACACCGATCCCGAAGTTGTCGGGACGGATGACACGGGCGAGCAACCGTGTGTGTCCACTCCGGCGGCGGTGCTAGCGGAGGATCACCGGCACTCCCTGATACGGCCCGAGCGTCATCGGAAAGCTGTGCAGCTCGTCGACGACGCCGATGTCCGTGTCGTCGAACATGTCGAACACACCAGCACCGGGGGTGAGGTGCTTCGACTGGACGGTCGCGACGATCTCATCGGACGTGAAGTTGATCACCGTGGCTTGAATGGTGCCCTGGCCGAGTTGATGAACAAGGACGAGGAGACCCTTGTGCGAGACCGTCGGGACGTCCAACTGCTGGGCGGTGGCGATGCCGAACCTGTTGCGGATCTCGATGATTCGGGCGAGTCGACGCGCGAACGAGTTCGAGTCCTTCAACTGGGCCGGCAGTGGACCGTACAGGCTTCGGCCTCGCGGAATTCCGGATTCCGATCGAACGGCGTCCGGGTAGCTGTCCATCAGGTCGTGTGCGCCGCGGTTGATCCAGCGCGTGTCGCCTTCGCGGATCAAGTCTTCGACATCGTCGGCTGCAATGGGCAAGACGCCCAGTAGGTCCCAGCCGGAGAGCGCGAACACGCCGGGCTGCAACGCGTTGTACATCGCGAGCATCAGGTGCGCAGTCTTGACGGTTTCGATATCGGACTCGTCCATCCTGTCCAGATCGCGGATTCCCAGCGATGCCGTGATGACACTGGCTGTGGTACAAGCGATTCCGTTGGTGGTGAACGTCCGGTTGTACGGTGCCCAGCGACCGGTGAGTCGATCGGTCAGCTCGGTGCGAATCTGATCTCCGAGATCGGACCCTTTCACTACCTCACCGCAGTAGGCGAACTCGTCCTCGGCGTGGAGCGTGGCGAAGTGAATCAACTCGAAAGTGAGTTCGTCGTGGTTCTGCAGCGCATGCACCAGCGAGGCCGGGTCGACGCCATGGTCGCGGGACAACGACATGGTGAGCCGGAGGAACTCGGTGTTCCCCATGACGAGTGCATGCTGATAAGCGGGACGGTTGATGAAGTCGTAGGACAGGTCCGCGCCGTTCTCGCCCATCGCCTTGATGTCATCGATGGTCAGGTTCAGCTCCTGGAACGTGAACCCACCCATTTTGCGAACGACGCTGGCGATCAGATGATTCGCGGCCTCGGACAATGGGTGGCCCTCGGACCAACCGGGCCCCTCCGCTCGGCGTTCGGCGCCGAGGAATCCGTTGGCGTCGAGCCTGAGTGCGCCTGCACCCAGGTCGGCGATGGAGTGGCAGGCGTCACCGATCACCAGCCGCATTCCGGCGAACGAGGGGTCGAGCCAGTTGATCGACGGCTGACCCGCTTTGAAGTAGTGCAGGTAGACCCAGCGACGTTCGCGGCCGTCGATGCCGATCACGGGAGCTGTTGCGCTCCAGTTTGTTTCCTTGACACCGAGCTCGTAAAAAATGACGCGCTGGAGCTGGCCGATGATATAGCCGGCGCGCGCGAGGTTGGCCTCGGCTTCGGCGTCGATGTTCTGTGAATCCGCTCCGGCGCGTACCCGGGGGAGAAGGTGCCAGTCCTCCGGTTCGATCTCGACCATATGGTAGATGCCGGGGTAATCGGCGACGGCCATCTCAGCGAGCCTGAAGTCGGCGCCTTTCCCGGTGTGGCCTGGGACGATGTCGTCGATGACGATGCCGTCGTATGCCGATGCCACGACGCAGAGGCGTCGGAACTCCTCCTCGGAGCCGAACGCGGGGTCGATCTGCATGCCGATGCGGTCGAAGTGGCCGTCCACCGAAGGCGTCGGGCGCCAACCGTGGATTCCGCCCGCAACCTTGACCGGCCCGGTATGTACTGCGGTGATCCCGATTTCAGAGAACGCCTGCCAGAGCGCCTCGTCGCCGAGGGTGCTCAGGAAGCTTGTCTGTGGCGCATTGATGACCGAGATGGGGTATGCGGTGAACCACACGGGTGCACGTTCGACGGCTCCGCGGGGGTTGGGATCGGCATAGGGGTTCTGCCACATGCTTCCCTTGCCGGAGAGTTGCTCGGCGATGAGTTTGGCGTCGCGCAGCATCGACTGTTCGGTCAGCCACTCGACGTACTCGGGGTTGTCGGCCGACGGATTGCCGTCCTGGGGTTTGAATCCGTTTCGGTTCGCGCGACGAACGGACGGGCGCAGCGGGCGGGGCCTGGCGGGATAGAACTTTTCGTCGTAGGTGATCTCGCTCGGTTCGTGCTGCACTTCGGGATCCATGTGCCTCCGTAGCCTCTTTTCTTCAACCCTACGTAGAGAACGCTGCATTTGCAGACTTCCATAGTTCCCCCGAACTCCGAACTGGGAAACATCGGTGTCGGTGAATTACATCGGTGTAGTCCGTGACCCGCCGAGAACAACAATGTCACTCGATCGAGACTCCTCGGTCTGGAATGTCCGATTGAAATCGGTAATAGTTGTACGTATCAATAACCCCTTCAGCCACAGGAGTAACACAATGCGCCCCTTCGCTCGCGCCACCGTCCTGGCCTCGACGGCCACTATTGCCGCCGCCGTCGGTGCGTTCGCACTGGCGCCCATTGCGTCGGCCGAAGAACCGGTCCCCCCGCCCGCCCTCGGCTCCGCTGCAATGCCCGAAGCGCCGGATCTAGTCATCACCGTCGGTGCACAGTGCGCCCGATTCGACGACAAGGCCGAAGCCGATACCGCGGCGCTCGAAATCGTCGTCAAGAACGTCGGCAAGGGTGCTGCGTCGATGGTGGCGACCAACTTCGTCGTGTTGCCCGCCGCGCCGGGAGTGTTCAACGAGGACAAGATCGACGCCGGCGAGACTGTCACCTACACGGTGCCCAGCAAGGACGCCGAATGGGTCTCGCGTCCGGCAGGCGCGGCAGTATTCTCGCCCCAGCTCGACGCCAATTACCCGGACAATGTGGCATTCGGACTGCTCAACGTCGATTGCGTGCTCGCCGGGACGCCTGCCGCCGAGTAAACGCTGTGGGCCGGCGGGTCGTTCGTGTTCTCCGCCGAGCCCGCCGAGAAGAATCCGGTAGGCCTAGTCGGAAGTCTTTCCGGTGCCGCGGCCGCCGTTCTGATGGCGTTGAGCAATCCCTTCATCCCCGAATCCGCCCTGCACGTCGCTGGGTGATCCGATCACTGCGACCACGACTCGATCGAGTCGTGGTCGCAGTGGTTTCAGCACGCCCTCGAGTCGCAGGGGTATGTGCGCGGAAATACGTCCCCTGCGACGTATTTCCGCTCACCTGCGCGAAGCGCCACCCCGGGAACAAATCTGCGAGTACCTCCGTTAACCCTTTCGACAGCCTTGAGTGGATGAGGCTCAAGTCCGAGTTGACAGACGATCGAAATGTCTTGCAGACTTGAGTGAGGTTCGCTCAGCTAGGAATCAAACCCAGCTTGTGGATCAAACACAGCAACAAACAGGAGGAATTACTATGGCTCGTGCGGTCGGTATCGACCTCGGGACCACCAACTCGGTCGTGTCCGTCCTCGAGGGCGGCGAGCCGGTTGTGGTCGCCAACTCCGAGGGATCACGCACAACTCCGTCGGTCGTCGCTTTCGCCAAGAACGGTGAAGTGCTGGTCGGCCAGCCTGCGAAGAACCAGGCGGTGACCAACATCGACCGCACCATCCGGTCCGTGAAGCGCCACATCGGCACGGACTGGAACGTGGAGATCGACGGCAAGAAGTACACGCCGCAGGAGATCAGCGCGCGCACGCTGCAGAAGCTCAAGCGCGACGCCGAGGCATACCTGGGCGAGGAAATCACCGACGCGGTCATCACCGTGCCTGCCTACTTCGAGGACGCGCAGCGTCAGGCAACGAAGGAAGCCGGCCAGATCGCCGGCCTCAACGTCTTGCGCATCGTCAACGAGCCCACTGCGGCTGCACTCGCATACGGCCTGGACAAGGGTGACAGCGAGCAGACCATTCTGGTGTTCGACCTCGGTGGCGGCACGTTCGACGTGTCCCTGCTGGAGATCGGCGACGGCGTCGTCGAGGTCCGTGCAACGTCCGGCGACAACCACCTCGGTGGCGACGACTGGGACGAGCGCGTCGTGACCTGGCTCGTCGACAAGTTCAAGGCTCAGAACGGCATCGATCTGACGAAGGACAAGATGGCGCTGCAGCGTCTGCGTGAGGCTGCCGAGAAGGCAAAGATCGAACTGTCCTCCGGGCAGAGCACCTCGATCAACCTTCCCTACATCACGGTCGACGCGGACAAGAACCCTCTGTTCCTCGACGAGCAGCTCAGCCGCTCCGAGTTCCAGAAGATCACCTCCGACCTGCTCGACCGCACTCGTGCGCCGTTCCAGGCAGTGGTCAAGGACTCCGGCATCGCCGTCAAGGACATCGACCATGTCGTGCTCGTCGGTGGTTCGACGCGTATGCCTGCCGTCTCCGAGCTCGTCAAGGAGCTCTCCGGTGGACGCGAGCCCAACAAGGGCGTCAACCCGGACGAGGTCGTGGCCGTCGGTGCCGCACTACAGGCCGGCGTCCTCAAGGGTGAGGTCAAGGACGTTCTGCTCCTCGACGTCACGCCCCTGTCTCTCGGTATCGAGACCAAGGGTGGCGTCATGACCAAGCTCATCGAGCGCAACACCACCATCCCGACGAAGCGTTCCGAGACCTTCACCACCGCTGACGACAATCAGCCGTCGGTGCAGATCCAGGTCTTCCAGGGTGAGCGCGAGATCGCTTCGCACAACAAGCTCCTCGGCTCCTTCGAGCTGACCGAGTTGCCACCAGCTCCGCGCGGAGTGCCGCAGATCGAGGTCACCTTCGACATCGACGCCAACGGCATCGTGCACGTCACGGCCAAGGACAAGGGCACCGGCAAGGAAAACACGATCAAGATCCAGGACGGCTCCGGCTTGTCTAAGGAAGAGATCGACCGCATGGTCGCCGACGCCGAAGCTCACGCAGACGAGGACAAGGCTCGCCGCGAAGAGGCCGAGGTCCGCAACCAGGCCGAGTCCCTCGTCCACCAGACGGAGAAGTTCGTCAAGGACAACGAGGACAAGGTCGACGCCGAGCTCAAGGGACGCGTCGAGACAGCCATCGAAGAGGCCAAATCGGCACTCGCCGGCAGTGACATCTCGGCAGTGAAGACCGCCGTGGAGAAGCTGTCGACCGAGTCGCAGGCTCTCGGAACCGCGATCTACGAGGCTCAGGCCAAGGAGGGCGGCGCCGAAGGCGAAGCCCAGGCTGCCGACGACGGTGTCGTCGATGCTGAGGTCGTGGACGACGAGCCGGTCGACACGGACAAGAAGTGACCCCCCGCGACAGCGATCACGATGTGCGTAACACCGAGCAGGAACCCGTCACGTTCGTGGACAAGAGGAAAGTAGATCCCTTGACCAACGAACCGCGGGAAGGCGAGCCAGTACCGGAGCCCCTCGTGGGCACCGGCACTGCGCCGCAGCCCGATTCGGTGGACAACGAAGTGATCGAAGCAGAGGTCGCTGAGGCTGAGGCATCGGAGGACGTCCGCGACAAGCAGGTCGCGGAACTCACCGCCGACCTGCAGCGGCTGTCGGCGGAATACGCCAACTACCGCCGTCGAACCGATCGGGAGAAGCAGACCGGTGCGGAGAACGCGAAGGCGTCCGTCGTATCCCAGCTTCTTCCCGTGCTCGACGACCTCGAGCGGGCTCGCCAGCACGGCGACCTCGAAACGGGACCGTTGCGCTCGGTGGCCGACAAGCTGTCCGGTGCGTTCACGAACATCGGCCTCACCACGTTCGGAGCCGAGGGCGACGCCTTCGATCCGGCAATCCACGAGGCTGTCTCTCACGAGGGTGACGGCAGCAACCCCGTCGTCGGAGTCCTGATGCGTCCGGGCTACAAGCTCGGGGAACGTGTCCTGCGCACGGCTATGGTCGGTGTGGTGGATGCTGCAACACAGGAATCGGGTGCCGATGCGCCCGACGAGCAGTAAACAGAGATAACGCGAGAGGAGGAAACGCCCGGTGAGCCAGCGGGAGTGGATCGAGAAGGACTTCTACAAGGAGCTGGGCGTTTCCTCCAGCGCATCTGCGGAAGAGATAAAGAAGGCGTACCGCAAGCTCGCGCGAGACAACCATCCCGATGCGAACCCCGGCGATTCCAAGGCCGAGGAGCGGTTCAAACTTGTCAGTGAGGCACACTCCGTCCTCGCCGACGCTGCCAAGCGCAAGGAGTACGACGAGGCCAGGCGCCTCTTCGCCTCCGGCGGCTTCGGACGCGGCGCCGGAGGTGGCGGCGGCAGTGGGTTCAACCCCAATGCCGGTGGATTCGGCGGCGGCGGTCAGTCGTTCGACGTTGGCGACATGTTCGGTCAGGGCGGCGCCGACGGCGGAATAGGCGATCTGTTCGGTGGCCTGTTCAACCGTGGTGGCACTCAGACGCGTACCGCGAGCAACCGTCCGCGTCGTGGCAGCGATGTCGAAACCGAAACCACTCTCGGCTTCCGTGAAGCCACTCAGGGCGTGACCGTTCCGCTTCGTCTGACCAGCCCGTCGTCGTGTACGACGTGTCATGGCAGCGGAGCGAAGCCGGGCACCAGTCCTCGGGTGTGCCCCAACTGCAACGGCGCAGGTGTCGTGAATCGCAATCAGGGCGCGTTCGGTTTCAGCGAGCCGTGCGACGATTGCCGCGGAACCGGCTCGATCATCGACGATCCGTGCGCGGATTGCCGAGGCAGTGGAGTGCAGAACCGGACTCGGACCATTACCGTGCGCGTCCCTCCGGGAGTGTCGAACGGCCAGAAGATTCGCCTGGCAGGTCAGGGTGAAGCCGGTCTGCGCGGAGCACCGTCCGGTGACTTGTACGTGGTCGTGCGAGTGCGCGCCGACAAAGTCTTCGGACGCAACGGCGACGATCTGACTGTCACGGTTCCGGTCAGCTACGGCGAACTCGTGCTGGGAACCACGCTGTCGGTCCCGACGCTCGATGGCCGAGTCGGCGTCAAGGTTCCGCCGGGAACGGTCGACGGCCGGGTGCTTCGTGTGCGCGGTCGCGGAGTTCCGAAGAAAACAGGTAATGCCGGTGATCTGATGGTCACCGTCAAGATCGCGGTGCCGCAGAAGCTCGACGATCCCGCGACCGAAGCACTGCACGTATATCTGGAAGCCGAGAAGGCCAGCGGATTCGACCCGCGGGCCGGGTGGGCAGGTGTCTGATGACAGTTCCAGGTCCCCCTCCGAACGCTCCGGGAGACCCTGACGCGCAGGTGTTCGTCATCTCGGTGGCAGCGCAGTTGGCGGGGATGCACGCGCAGACCCTGCGGACCTACGACCGTCTCGGGCTGGTGATTCCGCATCGCACAACCGGTGGCGGAAGGCGCTATTCGCCTCGTGACGTCGCGTTGCTTCGTGAGGTGCAGCGGCTGTCGCAGGACGAAGGTGTCAACCTTGCAGGCATCAAGCGGATCATCGAGCTCACCAACCAAGTCGAGGCGTTACAGGCTCGGCTGACCGAGGTCGCGCAGGAGTTGACGAATGTTCACGCGAGCTACCGGCGTGAGCTAGTACCCGTGCAGCGCAACGCGCTCGTAGTGTGGAAGCCCCGCAACCAGCGCTGACGGCCGCAGCGGTTGCGGGGCGGTGGCCTGCAGACCGCGGGTCAGGAAAACGGGCAGCCCAAGGCTCCGCGCGATACGAAGTTGGGCCGGATATCCATATCCGGCGGGTCGTAGAGCCGATGGAATGTCGGCGTGATTCCGGACGACATCGGTGGATTGACCCACGCCCAGTCCGTCGGACACTTTCTTCCCGCTTCGGTCTCACGGTCGACATGGTCGACGAACTGCTTGGCGACGGTGTGGTGGTCGACCATGTACGCGCCCGACTCGCGAAAGCTGTGGATCACTGCTCTGTTCAGTTCGACGAGCGCGCGGTCCTTCCACAGGGTGCGGTCGGAGCTCATATCGAGTCGCAGTTTCTTGGCGATGGCCGGGAGCATGTCGTATCGATCCTGGTCGCTGAAATTCCGCGCTCCGACTTCGGTGTTGACGTACCAGCCGTTGAAGGGCGCACAGGGGTAGCGGACGCCGCCGATCTCGAGGTCCATGTTGGACACGGCCGGAACTGCGTGCCACTTCAGCTCGAGTCCGGCGAACCAGCGATAGTTGGGGTGCTCCAGCGGAACTTCCATCACCAGCTCGCGTGGTATGTCGAACCAGCGGATCGGCTCGTCCGGCGTGGAGATCATCAGTGGCAGGACGTCGAAGTCCGTTCCTTTGCCGCGCCACCCGAGCTTTGTTGCGAGCTGGGTCAGTTCCAGATGCGCCGGGTCGCCGGTGACGGCGCCGTCGACGGCTCGATAACCGGCGTAGCGGATGAGCTGGGGGCTGATGATCCGGTACTCGCGCCCGTCGGGCAGCGGCGTCGGGCCGACGGTGACGATGGACTGCAGTGCGCCGCCGTTCGTCGCGACCCGGAGGTGCTCGAAGCATGCCTGCGCGATGGCTTCGGCAGTGGTGGCATCGCGGGCATCGATTAGTTTGAGGGTTCGCCAGTGTTTGCGGCCAACGCATCGTGCGTGGTTACGCCAGGCGAGCTTGGCTCCGATCAGGATCTCTTCGGGGGTCTGGACGTACGTTCCGGCCCTGCGCATCTCTGCCAGCGCCTGCGCCTTGCGGTCGGCGGGCAGGTGCTTCAGTTCCGGCAGGTCGAAGAAGTCTCGACATTCCACCAGGCGCCCCGACAGTTGTGGATCACTTGCACGTAGATCGACCTGCTCTGAGATCTTCGGCTCAACCCCGACAGCCACAGTCACGACTTTGCCTACCCCGTTTCGATTGGCATCATTTCGATCTTGATCGACGCTGCGAATCTTAGAGCCTCGAACCCATACTGAAAAGACCTCGAAATTCGGTGCGCCTCAACCAATTTCGTACCCACAGTTGGTTAACGCGTCTTTTTGCGGGCCAATGGCCCGGTAACGGTGGTCTGCACAGTCGAACCAATTTCTAGGATGCGTTGTTTATCCTCCGCTGGGCTAGACTTTCGACAAACCAGAGCGGTCACCGCCGGCCGGCCAATGCCGATCGGTGTGGTGGACCGCCCGCACGTGGGCTCGCAGTTCCAGCGAGCGCGTGGCCAGGGGCGATGCGAACGCTTCGTCGGCGACCTGTGAATGGGGGATTTTCGGAGATGGACGCTCGGGCGATTTCGCTTGTGAGAACCACGTTCAAAGCAGTGGCAGCTGTCGAGGGCGGCCCCGGGAAACTCACGCGCTCGTTCTATGCAATTTTGTTCGCTCGCAATCCAGGAGTCCGCGACTTCTTTCCCGCGTCCATGGAAGTGCAGCGCGACAAACTGGTGACAGCAATTGCGTACGCGATCGATCAGTTGGAAGATCTCGACCGGTTGCTTCCATTTCTTGGTCAATTGGGTCGCGATCACCGGAAGTACGGCATCGTCGACGCGCATTACGCGGCCGTCGGTGATGCGCTCATCACCGCTCTCGAACAGTTCGCCGGGAACGAGATCTGGACCGAGGAGGTCGACTCGGCGTGGCGCGAGGTGATCGCCGTCATGGCGGGCACCATGATCGAAGCTGCAGCCGCCGACGACGGACCGCCGGTGTGGCAAGGCACGGTCGTCGAACACTTGCGAGTCCTGGACGATGTGTCGATCGTTCGGTTGAAACTCGACGAGCCGATGGACTACAGCGCGGGTCAGTACGTCAGCGTCTCGATTCCGAGCAGGCCGCGTATGTGGCGATACCTGTCGCCGTCGATTCCGGCCAACGCCGCGGGTGAGATCGAGTTCCACATTCGTCGGGTGTCCGGCGGCTGGGTCAGTCCCGCGGTGATCACCAACACCGCGCGCGGGGACCGTTGGACGTTCGGATCGCCGTTGGGAAGCATGACCAGGCACACCGCGCGGGGTCGGGACCGACTGCTGATCGCATCCGGCACCGGCATCGCACCTTTGCGCGCTCAGCTGATGGAGATGGCATCGCGCACCGATAATGCCCGCGTCCACGTGTTCTACGGCGGGAGGTATCCGTGTGACCTATACGACCTGTCGACGTTGCAGCAGCTCGCGGCGATCAATCCGTGGCTTTCCGTCGTCGGAGTTGTCGAGGACGAAACCGACCCCTGGTGGTACCAGGGCCAGCCGGGTGGACTGCCGAGCGGAGGATCCGCCCCGATCGTCGGACAGTTGGGGAAGGTTGTCGCAGAGTTCGGCACCTGGGCCGATCGCGATATTCAGATCGTCGGCTCGCCTTCCATGATCAACACCACCAAGTTCCGTCTGCAGAGCGCGGGAGTCGACGTCTCGAACGTCCGCCACGATCCGTGGTGAGCGCTGCGCACCCGTGAGTGGGAAGGCACGTCCCGCGGTGACCGTTCACGCACGGGCGGCGAAGCCGCATATCCTTGAACCCATGCAGACGTGGAACGCCGAGGTGGTCCAGTACCACCGACTTCGCAACGACCTGGCCGTGATTCGACTCGTCGGGGATGCGATTCCTTTCTCGGCGGGCCAATCTCTCGAGGTCACTGTTCCGCAGAACGCGCGGCTGTCGCGTCGTTACTCGCCCGCGTTGCCGCCGTCGCTGGACGGCAAGTTGGAGTTCCATGTTCGAGCAGTCCCCGCCGGTTGGGTGAGCGGATCGATCGTCAACGAAAGCAGGCCGGGGGACATCTGGCAGCTGAGTCGACCGATGGGCAATCTGAAGATCGACGATTCGGGCCGCGACGTCGTCATGATCGCGGGCGGCACCGGTCTGGCGCCGATGCGTTCCTTGATCCTCGACCTGGCGCAGCGCGAAGCGCCACCGCAGGTGACGTTGTTCGTCGGCGGCCGGTCACCGCGGGACCTGTATGCGGCGGATCTGCTGTGGATTCTCGCGGCAGAGCTACCGTGGCTGTCGGTCATCCCCGTCGTGGATCAGTTGAAGGATCCGTGGGCACCGGATCGCTGGCACGACACCATTCGAAGCGAGATCGCCGAAGCTGCATCACTTTTCGGACCCGAGCATTGCTGGGAAGGTAGCCTTGCCGACGTCGTGAGCGTGCAGGAGCCGTATCGGAACCATCAGGTACTCGTCTGTGGTTCGCCGGGGATGGAAGCTGCCACAGTCTCGGCATTGTTGGACAACGGAACCCCGGAGAGTGCGATCGTGCGCTGATCCATGAGTTCAGGCGCCCATTCTGAACACCTCGGCGCACTGCGAACACGGGTAAGACACATCCCGCCAGCCCTCCCGTACCAGCACCGACCGAACCTCGCCGAACACCGCGCACGGCGTCGCGGTGACTTCTTCCCACCCGTAGACCAACCGCGGACGCCCCGCCAGCTCAGCGGCGTTGTCTCTTCGTCGATCTCGAAATTTCACGCTCGATGCGGAGTGATACCGAGCCCCGTCCAGTCTGACGATCAACGGGACCCCGTGTGGTGTGTAGTCCACGTCTTCGAACAGAACACGATCGTCGACGTGCACCGGGCCTTGGCGGCGCGCTGCCGGAAGGCCGTGCGCCGCTTCGACATCGAGGAAGTAGCGGTGTTCGAGCGCGGATTGCACACCGCCGGTCAGTAGGCCGAGGGTGTCGAGAATGGCGTTCTTGTACCGCCACGGTTCGCGTTGTTCGATGCGTCTGCGGATCTCGGGGAGCGAGACCTTCGCGTTGGTCGTTGCCTGAACGAGCGCAATCATCCCCTCGCGCGCCGAGGATGCCGCAGTGGCGAGGTCGATGGCGGTGTCAGCACTCGACGTCATCGGAAATTCCGCGTCGAGACGAATATGCTCGAACGCTCGCGATCGATGTACGGCGACGCCTGGGTGTACCGGTGCGTGCGCAGATGCCGTGGGCCTGCGTGATTCGCGCCGGAACGTCGCGGCTTGGCCAAGGGCGGACCTGCCATACGGGACGGTGATGTGGATCGGGCCGTCCGACGGCCGCATCATGCCCCAGCGTTCGGCGGCAGAGTCGTGGCTGAGGATCGACGAGCCACCGCCGTGCAGTAGCGCGGCGCTCAGCATCATGGGCCTGGTGAGCGGTCCGTTGGTCACCGAAAGGACACCGCGAAGAACCTGCAGCCACTCGCCGGACTCGACGCGATGTGCGATTGCGCGCGGGGTGTAGCCATGTGCCCGAGATTGCGCGGTTCGTACCAGTCCGTGTTGCTCGTCGAGAAGCGATTGCCATTCTTGTGTCTGAGTCATGGGCGCATAGTGGCACCGGGGTCCGACGAAAACGGCTACCCGAACCCCGTGTGCGTTTCGGTGCACCCTGCCGTCACGAAACACGCACGGGCAGGTCAGGGCCGGTGAGTGTTTGACAACATCAGGGGGTCACTTAACGCGCACGGGGGGCGAAGCCCCACTACGTGCCCGAAAACTCCGGCTTGCGCTTCTCGCCGAACGCTCGTGGCCCTTCCTTGGCGTCCTTGCTCTTGAACACCGCGACCCCGAGTTCGGCGTCGATCTTGAATGCTTCTTCCTCGTGCATTCCCTCGGTGTCGCGGATGGTCTTGAGTATTGCCTGCACCGCCAATGGGCCGTTCGCGGCAATGAGCTCGGCGAGCTCCAACGCCTTGTCCAGCGCTCGGCCGTCGGGAACCACATGGCCGATCAGTCCGATTTCTTTTGCCTCGGCAGCTCGAATATGCCTGCCGGTCAACAGAATGTCGGCTGCGATGGTGTACGGAATCTGGCGGACCAGACGCACCGCAGATCCGCCGAGTGGGAATAGCCCCCACTTCGCTTCGGACACACCGAACTTCGCGCTCTCACCGGCTACGCGGATGTCGGTGCCCTGCAGGATCTCGGTACCGCCCGCGATCGCAGGGCCTTCGACGGCGGCGATGAGGGGTTTGGTCAGCCTGCGGCCTTTCAGCAGTGCTTCGATCTTCGACATATCCCAGCCGCCCGAGGAGAAACTGTCCCCTGGATGGGTCGAAGACATCGCTTTGAGATCCGCACCAGCGCAGAACGCGCCGCCGGCGCCGGTGAGTATGGCTACGCGGATCTCGGGATCGGAGTCGACGCGGTCCCACGCGTCGCGCATGATCGCCATCATTTCGCCGGAGAGGGCATTGCGTGCCTCGGGACGGTTCATCGTCACGATCAGAACGTGGCCACGCTGCTCGACGAGTGCGTGGGCTGATTCAGTCCCGATCTCCTGTGCATTGGACGACACTGATGATCTCCACTCTGTGTGACCCTGGTTCGATAATTGGCTATTGCCAGAAACGATAACACGTTCTACTTTTGTCTCGTGGCCCTGAATATCGCAGACCTCGTGGAGCATGCAATAGACCTGGTTCCTGACCGGGTCGCACTGGTGTGTGGGGATCGTGAGATCACCTACGCGCATATGGAAGATCGAACGAACAGGCTGGCTCATTACCTGCAAGAACAAGGGGTGAAGCCGGGGGACAAAGTAGGCGTCTACAGCCGCAACGGGATCGAGACGATCGAGTCGATGATCGCCGTGTTCAAGTTGCGAGCAGTGGTCGTCAACGTCAACTACCGATACGTCGAGAACGAGTTACAGTACATCTTCCAGAATTCCGACATGGTGGCTCTTATTCACGAGGAGCGTTACTCGGACAAAGTGGCGGCGGTGCTGCCTTCATGTCCGCTTCTGACCACCACCGTGGTGATCGACGGCAACAACACGAACGTCTCCTATGAATTAGCCCTCGCGCAATCCTCACCGGAACGCGACTTCGGCGAGCGCAGCCCCGACGACATCTACATGCTCTACACCGGTGGCACCACCGGAAGTCCCAAAGGTGTGATGTGGCGTCACGAGGATGTGTGGCGCGTTCTCGGTGGTGGTATCAACTTCATGACCGGTGAATACCTCGACGGCGAGTGGGATCTTGCGAAGATGGGTGCGGAAAACCCCGTTATGACGCGGATGCCGATACCCCCGATGATTCACGGCGGCGCGCAGTGGGCGACGTTCCAGTCTCTGTTCGGTGGCGGAAAGACGGTGTTGCACCCCGACTTCGACGGCCACGCCATCTGGCAATTGATCGACGAACACGGCGTCAACCTGATATTCATCACCGGCGACGCCATGGCTCGCCCGATGCTCGACGCACTCATCGAAGGTAGGCCCGACGGCACCCCCTACGATCTGTCGACGCTCTACCTGATGGCCAGCAGCGCTGCGCTGTTCTCCCCGAGCATCAAGGAGAAGTTCCTCGAACTACTGCCCAACCGGATGCTGACCGATTCGATCGGGTCGTCCGAAACCGGTTTCGGTGGACTCAGCATCGTGGCGAAGGGCACCGAGCACACCGGCGGCCCGCGGGTGAAGATCGATGCGTCGACATCGGTGCTCGGCGCAGACGGTCTTCCCGTCGAACCCGGTTCGGGCAGAACAGGCTTGATCGCACGGCACGGCCACATTCCGATCGGATATTACAAGGACGAGGTCAAGACGGCCGCGACGTTCAAGGAAATTCACGGCGTCCGGTATTCCATTCCGGGTGACTACGCCCAGGTCGAAGCCGACGGATCGGTCACGATGCTCGGCCGCGGGTCGGTCTCGATCAACACCGGTGGCGAGAAGGTCTTCCCGGAAGAGGTCGAGGGCGCACTCAAATCGCACCCGGAAGTCTTCGACGCTATCGTCGTCGGCGTGCCGGACGAGCGACTGGGCCACAAGGTTGCTGCGGTGGTGCAAGCGCGACATCAAGACCGGCCGAGCCTGGCCGAGCTCGACGCCTGTGCACGCAAAGAGCTTGCGGGATACAAGGTTCCGCGTGCCGTGTGGTTCGTCGACGAGATCAAACGGTCGCCCGCGGGCAAACCCGACTACCGATGGGCCGTCGCACAGACCGAGGCCAGAGCTGCCGACGAGACCAACGCCGCACACCTGGCCGAGAAGGTTCGCTGATGAAGACCGAGCTGAGTGAGACATTCGGAATCGAGTTTCCGATCTTCGGTTTCACACCGTCCGAACATGTCGCCGCGGCGATCAGCCGGGCCGGCGGTCTCGGTGTGCTGGGGTGTGTGCGTTTCAACGACGCCGACGAACTCGATGCGGTGCTGACCTGGATGGACGAGAACACCGACGGAAAGCCCTACGGCGTCGACATCGTGATGCCCGCAAAGATCCCGAAGGAGGGTGCATCGGTCGATCTGAACGAACTCATTCCTGCCGAGCATCGCGCGTTCATCGACCGCACCCTCGATCAACTCGGTGTTCCGCCGCTCGACGAGGATTCGGCTCGCAACGAGGGTGTCCTCGGCTGGCTGCACTCGATTGCGCGTTCGCATGTCGATGTAGCGTTGCGCCACCGCATCGCGTTGATCGCCAACGCGTTGGGATCGCCTCCGCACGACGTCATCGAGCAAGCGCATCAACACAACGTTCCGGTGGCGGCGCTGGCGGGGACGGCGACGCACGCACGGCGGCACGTCGAGAACGGTGTCGACATCGTCATCGCGCAGGGATACGAGGCCGGCGGTCATACCGGCGAGATCGGCTCGATGGTCCTGCTACCGGAGATCGTCGACGCCGTGGCAGGCTCGGCGAAGGTGCTTGCTGCCGGCGGTATCGGAAGCGGCCGTCAGACCGCTGCTGCTCTGGCGCTTGGAGCGGACGGGGTGTGGATGGGGTCGATGTGGTTGACGGCAGCGGAGTACAAGTTGGGTGCACGGCACGACGGTAAGCCGTCGGCGATGCAGGAAGCGTTGCTGTCGGCAACGTCGAGTGACACCGTTCGTACTCGCATCTACTCGGGGAAGCCTGCGCGTCTGCTCAAGACGAAGTGGACCGAGGCGTGGAACAATCCCGAAGCCCCCGACCCGCTGCCGATGCCGCTGCAGAACATCCTGGTCAGCGAGGCGCATCAACGCATCAACAACGCCGAGAATCCTGATGTGGTGGCGATGCCTGTCGGTCAGATCGTCGGACGTATGAACGAGATTCGTTCGGTGGCCGACATCGTCGCCGAACTGGTTTCCGGGTTCGAGGACTCGGTCGCCAGGCTGAAGACGATAATCTGAAGCGTCAGCTTGCCCGTTCGACGGCGTCCTCGATGGTCACCGACGTTGCCTCGGCACTGACGGGCAATTCCCGCGAACGGACAGGTGCGAGTAAGTACCGGACGGAGTAGCGCTTCTTGCGCGGGTCGTAGGGCCGGTACACGGCGAACACGAGAATGTGCCACCACCAGTGCAGACGAAGTGCCTTACGTTTCTCGTCGGTCATGGAGTCGTGACGTTCGAACGTTCTTATTCCGCATTCGATGTATTCGCCGAACTCGGACGGTGGTGTGAGCGCCCGGCGCGGCGACAGTTCGACGTTCATGTCGGACAACTGCGCGAGCTGCACATCGACCTTGCCGAGGCACAGGGCCAGGTCCAGATCCTCGTGCAGCTCGGCATCGGTGCTCAGCAGCGGCTCGACTCGACGCCACGCGGCACGGCGGATCGCCATGTTCGCGCCGTGGAGATTGGTGACCCGACGACCTCCGCCGATGGTGCCCTTCTTCAGATGGCGGCCGAACCACCATGCTTTCAGGCTTCTGACCGGAGAGTCGTACGGCACGTTCAGGCCGGTCACACCGCCGACGTGCGCTCCGTCGACCGAGAGGTAGTCGAGCACAGCGCGGGCCCAACCAGGTTTGACACGGGTGTCGGCGTCGACTCGCCCCAGGATGTCACCCGTCGCAGCGCGGAATCCGGTGTTACGGGCGTGCGCGACGCCGGGTGCGCGTTCGGACAGCAAGGTGACCTTGGAATTGGTCCGCATGAACGCTTCGACGACGGCGACCGTGCGATCGGTCGAGTTGTTGTTCACCACGATGATCTCGTGGATGTCGTCGCTTTGAGCGACGAGCGCAGCAAGGCAGGGGCCGATGTAGGCCTCTTCGTTGTAGGCGGGAACCACCACGGAAAGGGACTTGGCACTTACAGCAGATCCAGTCACGATACTGAAGGTTAGCTGTCCATACGGTGTGCGTCGAATCGAAACGTATTGTATTGCAATCGAACTGGTGTAGTTACCGGTTCGTACTTACTATGCAAGACATGCAGTTTGTTTCCCGCGCGTGTCGGCGTCGAACCGTCGGACCGGGCGAGGTGAAGTGGCCGACGGCCTGGTTGTTGGGGTTGGGGCTAGGGTAGGTCATCGCGCGTGTCTACCCGAATGGAGAGAAAGCAGTGGCTTCCGAGATCGCAGTGGGCGACCTGGTTCAAGCGGGCGGCCATGCCGGGCCGTGGAAGGTGCTCGAGATTCGGCAGGGACTCGCACTGCTGGAGCATCACGGTGGTCATCGCCTGTCCGTACGTACGACGACGCTGTCGGTCGTGCGTAAGGCGTCGGCCTCTCCGGCCAAGGCGCCCGTCGCCGACGAACCCGAATCACCCACCCTGTTCGACTGAGCCTTGCCTCGAAGCTTTATCGAACGGCACATATGCCCCGACTGGTGAAGGCGACCACCACACCGGATCGTCGGTACGCCAGTTCTGGCTCTGTAGTTCTCGCGCCAGGATCTTGTGGGTGGCCGTCCGGGGCAGCGCGGTGCACAGACGCACGAACCGTGGGCGTGCCCGAAGGGACAGATCCGGCTGAGCTGCAAGAAAATTCGCGAACTCGGTCATCTCGATGCCCGGAGCGAGAAGCGCAGCCATGATTCGATCACCCGGTCCGTCCGAAGGGATGCCGTAGACACAGGCCGCTTCGACAGCGGGATGGCGCAGCAGTATCCGCTCGATCGGCGCTGCGGCGAGGTTCTCACCGTCGACACGCATCCACCCCGCTGTTCGACCGGCGAAGTACGCGTAGCCGTCGGTGTCGCGGTAGGCGAGGTCACCGGTGAAGTACATCCCGTCGCGCATCCGATCGGCATCGGCGGCCTCGTTGTCGTAGTAGCCGCAGAACATGCCTGCACCTGCAGTGTTCACCAATTCACCGACAATCCCTACGACGCATTCACGTCCGTCGGGATCGAGGATCGCCGTTCCCTCCGGCAGTGGACCCAATGCGCCTGCCGGTGTGTGCGGCGTCCGCGCGATGGATACTCCGCCCTCCGAGGAGCCGAAGCCGTCGACCACGTGAACATCGAATCTTCGGGCGAATTCCGTTGCAGCGCCCGGTGTCGCTTCGTTGCCGTAGACCACGCGCAATGGGTTGTCGGAATCGTCGGGCAGTTCGGGGGTCGCGAGCACATAGGACAGAGGCGTTCCGACATAGTTCGCGTAGGTAGCACCGAACCTGCGTACATCCGGCAGAAATCCCGACGCCGAAAACGTCCTGCGTAGAGCAAGATTGGCGCCCGATGCCAGCGCAACCGCCCAGCCCGCCATGATGGCGTTGGAGTGAAACAGCGGCATCGAGACGTACACGGTGTCGGAGCAGCCGAGGCCGAATCTGTCACCGAGCATGATTCCGGGTGTGACGACCTTGCTGTGCGTGCAGCGCACAGCTTTCGGGTCACCGCTCGTGCCGGAGGTGAAGACGAGCGCGAACAGTTCGAGTGGATCTGTGCCCTCGAAAGAGTCGACGCCGTTCACATCGACGCCGTTCACACCGAAGTCGTTCACATCGAGCCCGTCGACCAGATGACGGTGCGCGGCATCGGTGAAGACCACCTGACAGTGGGTACGGCGGGCGTCCTCGCGCAGCTCGGGCCCCGACCTCGTCGAGTTCAGGCCGACCGCAACGAATCCGCCGAGAGCGGCCGCACCGAGCAGATAGGAGAATTCGGGCACGTTGTCGAGCAGAATCCCGACGTGAGGTGGCTTCCCGGGGTCGAGCATCGCCCGAATGCGGCCCGCCCAGGACAACGAGATCCGCACGTGCTCGGCCCATGAAATCCGCTGGTCCTCGAACAAGAGCGCAGTATCAGTGTCGTCGCTGCGGGCACGCAGCAGATCGGTAATCGTCGGCATCACGCAGGAACTGCGGCCAGTGACGCACCGAGACGTCGGAGCTGAGCAGTTGCACCGCCATAAGCGAATTCGGAACGTTTCGCGGCGAGGAAATAACGGTGAACGGGATGGTCCCGATCGAGACCCACTCCGCCGTGAACGTGCACGAGCGTGTGCGCGACGCGATGGCCTGCATCGGCGGCCCAGAATTTCGCGACGGCGATCTCCTCATCCGCGTTCCGGTCGGCCGAGAGAGCCCAGGCGGCCCTCCACAGCGTCAGGCGGGCTCCTTTGACGTCGATGTAGGCGTCGGCCAATCGCTGCGCGACGGCTTGGAAACTGCCGATCGGTTTGCCGAACTGCACGCGTTCGCGAGCGTAGTCGGCGGTGACCCGCAGCGACTCCTCCAATACGCCCAGCTGATAGGCGCAGGTGCCCAGCGTTGCGCGGGCGGTGATCGACTGGGCGGACGCATCACGGCGCCGGCTCGAATCGACTGTCACCGAATCCAGGCGGACGATGCCGATGCTCCGGTTGTCGACAGCGGACTGTGGAACCACGGTGACCTGGCCCGCGTCGAGAAGGAAGACACCGTCGGTTGTCGCGACGAGAAAGCCGTCGGCGATCGGGGCGTGGTCGACGCCGGACTTGGTTCCGGTCAGGACCCAATCGTCACCTGCGCGGGTGGCTTCCACGGGTGGGTCGAGTTGGTCTTCGTCGTCGAGCGCAAGGGCAAGAATGCGTGAACCATCATCTTCGGTAACCATTGCAGCAGTAACCATTGCAGCAGTGGTCGAGGACACGAATGGAACCGCCGCCAACCCGCGGCCCAACTCGATCACGATCGAGACCCATTCGAGGACGCCGAACCCGTCACCGCCGAGCGCTTCGGGCAGAGTCGCCGACATCACGCCACTCGCCTCCAGCGCATCCCACAGCGGGCGATCGAAGTTCGTCGGATTTGAATCGAGTTGTCGCTGAGCCTCGTTCGTGCTGTATTTGGCGACGATGTCGCGCGTGAGACCGGCGAGATCGCGCTGGGCCTCCGTCGTCGTGAAATCCATGTCTCTCCTGATGGGTCAGCGGGCCGAAGCCGGCAGTCCGAGGGCGGTCATGCCGATGATGTCGCGTTGCACCTCGTTGGTACCCCCGCCGAACGTGAGAATCAGCGACGACCGGTGCAGACGCTCGAGGCGTCCGTGCAGCTGAGCACCGGGGGAGCCCTGACGAAGCGTCGCCGACGGTCCGAGAATTTCCATCATCGTGCGGTACGCCTCGGTGGCGAGTTCGGTGCCGTAGACCTTGTTCGCCGACGCATCCGCTGGGCCGGGGGACGAATCCCCTGCCGACGCGATCTCCCAGTTGAGGAGTTCGAGGTAGGAGACTTTCGCATGGACCCGAGCGAGTGCTATTTGCACCCACTCCTGGTCGACGATGCGGGTGCCGTCGGGCTTCTTGGTGTTCTGCGCCCACTCGCGCACCTCGCGCAGCGATGCCACCAGCGGTCCGGCCGAGGTGAGGGCCACGCGCTCGTGGTTGAGCTGATTGGTGATGAGCGACCAGCCGCGATTCTCCTCGCCAACGAGGGAACTCGTCGGGACGCGGACGTCCTGGTAGTAGGTGGCGCTGGTATCCGGGCCCGCCATGGTGTGGACGGGTGTCCAGGAGAAGCCGCCCGAGTCGGTGGGGACGATGATCATGCTGATACCGCGGTGTTTCTTCCCGCCGCCGCTCAGGGACGCGGGATCGGTGCGGCAGGCGAGCCACACGTAGTCGGCGTACTGGATCAGGGAGGTCCACATCTTCTGTCCGTTGATGACGAAGTCGTCGCCGTCGCGGACTGCCGTCGTGCGTAGCGAGGCGAGGTCGGTGCCCGCCTCCGGTTCCGAATAGCCAATCGAGAAGTGCAGGTCTCCAGCGGCGATGCGCGGGAGAAAGAACGATTTCTGTTCCTCGGTGCCGAACGCCATGATGGTCGGCGCCACGCTGTTGATCGTGAGGAATGGGACGGGAGCTCCTGCGATCGCTGCCTCGTCGGTGAAGATCAGCTGTTCCATGGCCGATCGTGCTTGCCCACCGAACTTCTCGGGCCAGCCCAGCGCGAGCCAGCCGTCGGTACCCATCTGTTTGACGACGTCGCGGTAGACGGTGCCTTCCCCGTACTCGCCCGACGTCGAACTCAGCGCGGCGCGGCGCTCCGGGGTGATCAGGCTGGCGAAGTAGGTGCGCAGTTCCTCGCGGAGCGCACTCTGCTCCTCGGTGTACGTGATGTGCATGCGACGAGCCCCGTTTCTGACACACGTTCTCGGTTTCTCGAATCATTGCACACCGGGTGGAACAGGTTCTAGTGTGAGTTCGTCACCCGTGAGTGTTTGGTGACACCCAGGTGTGCCGTAACGCGCACGGGCGGTGACGCCGCATCGACGAAAGGACCAGCGATGGTCGAGGTGGATTTCGATCTCTGTGAGGCCAACGGCGTGTGTGTGGGACTGGCGCCGGACGTGTTCGACCTCAACGACGACGATGAACTGATCATCTCGGACGCCGATCGACTGCCCGAGAACGCGGGTGTAATCGACGAGGCCATCGCGGGATGTCCTCGCGCCGCACTCCGCTGGAAGGCTTAGCTCCCTTGCCTCAAACTGGAACACGTTCTACATTGCACTGGTGAGCGAACAGCATGTACGTCTGGACGGGCGGGTAGCCCTTGTCACCGGCGGGGCCTCAGGGCTGGGCAGGGCCGAAGCGGTCGGCCTGGCGCAGTCGGGAGCCGACGTCGTGTTCGGTGATATCACCTCCGGGCACGCGGCCGACGAAACCATGGATCTCATCGAGGCGGCGGGGGCGCGCGCAGCGTTCGTCCCCGGCGACGTCGCCGACAGATCCACCGCCGATGCAATGTTCAGGGTGGCGCAGGAAAAGTTCGGAAGTGTCGATATCGTCGTCAACAATGCTGGAATCGTGCGAGATCGCATGTTGTTCAACATGTCCGACGACGATTGGGATGCGGTGATCCGTGTTCACCTGCGCGGTCACTTCCTTCTGACTCGCAACGCCGGTGCGCATTGGCGGTCCGAATCCAAGAAGGCCGGTGCTCCGGTATACGGACGGATCGTCAACACGTCCTCCGAGGCGGGGCTTCTCGGCCCTGAGGGGCAGGCGAACTACGGAGCGGCCAAGGCGGGTATCACGGCATTGACCCTGTCGGCATCACGCGCTCTCGCTCGATATGGTGTGCGCGCCAACGCAATCTGCCCTCGTGCACGTACGTCGATGACCGAAGGAGTGTTCGGCGGCGCGCCCGACGCCGGCATCGATCCGTTGTCGCCGGAGCATGTGGCCACATTGGTCAGCTATCTGGCCTCCCCGGCGGCCGAGCACGTGAACGGGCAGGTGTTCCTCGTGTACGGGCCCATGGTCGCACTCATGGCGGCGCCCGTCGTCGAGGAGCGTTTCGACGCTTCGGCCGGTGCATGGACTCCTGATTCGCTGGCGGCCGAGCTCGGGTCCTATTTCGACGGCCGTGATCCGGGAAGAACATTCTCGGCCTCCGCGGCTCTTGATCTCGGCGAGCCGCAGGTCACGGTAGGTTCTTGAGCTTTCGCGGTTTCGACCACGCAATCGGCGATCCAGTACGAAGATGAGCGTGGTCGGGGCGGAGTCTCGGGTGGAATCGGATGGAAGATCACGTTCCAGTTCCAAGGCGAAATAGTCGGCCGATACTCGCAATTAGGTTGCGCTGCATCAGAACCAGTAGGAAAAGACTTTCCTTTGACTACTGAACGTGTTCTAGTTAATATGACCTGAATCACAACACGAGCATCGGAGGGTTCATGAACGAACTTCTCCTCACCCCGTTGCGTTCCGTCGGCGCCTTCTTCGACATGTCATGGTTCACCCTGCGCGCGGTGTTCTCGCGCCCCTTTCAGCGTCGCGAGTTCGTCGACCAGGCATGGTTCATCGCCCGCGTATCGATCGTCCCGACGCTTCTCGTCGCGATTCCGTTCACCGTGCTCGTCAGCTTCACCATCAACATTCTGCTTCGCGAGATCGGTGCCGCCGACCTCAGTGGGGCGGGTGCCGCACTCGGAGCCGTCACTCAGGTCGGCCCCATCGTCACCGTTCTCATCGTCGCGGGTGCAGGCGCCACCGCGATCTGCGCGGATCTCGCCGCACGGACCATCCGTGAGGAGATCGACGCGATGCGAGTCCTCGGCATCAATCCGATCCATCGACTCGTCGTTCCGCGCGTCCTCGCGTCGACGGTCGTGGCTCTTCTGCTCAACGGCCTCGTCTGCACGATCGGCATCCTGGGCGGGTTCGTGTTCTCGGTATTTTTGCAAGGCGTCAACCCTGGCTCGTTCGTCAGCGGCATCACCCTGCTCACCGGATTCGGGGAACTGCTCGTGTCCGAGATCAAGGCCGGTCTCTTCGGCATGATCGCGGGATTGGTCGCGTGTTTCCTCGGGCTGAACGTGCGGGGCGGTGCCAAGAGCGTCGGCGACGCCGTCAATCAGACGGTCGTCTTCGCGTTCATGGCACTGTTCGTCGTCAACGTCGTTGTCACCGCCGTCGGCATCAAATTGACGGCCGGATGAGGCGGCACTGAATGGCTCTTGCCGCTGCAGGCCGATTCCCGATGACGCGCAGGCGTCTCGCCAGCGCGTCTCGTTCGGTCGACCGCCTGGGCGAGCAGGCCATCTTCTATCTCGAGGCGCTCGCCTCGGTGCCGAAAGCTGCCGTCCGCTACAAGCGCGAGACCCTTCGGTTGGTCGCCGAAATCAGTATGGGATCGGGTGCGCTCGCGGTCATCGGCGGCACCGTCGTCATCGTCGGGTTTCTGACCCTGTTTGCGGGCGCTACCATAGCGGTGCAGGGCTTTTCGTCGCTCGGGAACATCGGCGTCGAGGCGCTCACCGGATTTTTCGCGGCGTTCATCAATGTGCGCATCGCGGCGCCCGTCATCGCCGGTATCGGACTGGCCGCGACCATCGGCGCCGGTTCGACGGCTCAACTCGGCGCGATGCGGGTGTCGGAGGAGATCGACGCGCTCGAATCGATGGCCATTCCGTCGGTCCCGTATCTCGTCAGTACCCGTGTGTTGGCCGGAATGATCGCGATCGTTCCGCTGTACTCGCTGGCCGTGATCGCCTCGTTCATCGCCAGTCGTTTTGCGACCGTGGTGATCTACGCGCAATCGTCCGGCGTCTACGACCACTACTTCGACACCTTCCTGATTCCGACGGACATTCTGTGGTCCTTCGCACAGGCGATTGTCATGGCGCTCGCGGTCATGCTCATCCACACTTACTACGGCTACACCGCGAGCGGTGGACCGGTGGGAGTCGGTGTCGCAGTGGGCAATGCCGTCCGCGCGTCGCTGATCGCCGTCGTCACCGTCACCCTGTTGATCTCGCTCGCCATCTATGGCAGCTCCGGCAATTTCAACCTGTCGGGCTAGGGAACGATGAAGAAACTTGCTGCCGCGGGCCTCGTGCTCGGTCTTGTCGCCATCGCCGCATTCGCGCTGACGACGTTCGCCGGCGGATTCATCACCACCGTCCCGGTTACGGTCACCTCGGAACGCGCGGGCTTGGTCATGGATCCGCAGGCCAAGGTCAAGCTGCGCGGCGTCGAGGTCGGACGCGTCGGGTCCATCTCGCAGGACGACGGACTGGCGCGTATCGATCTCGATCTCGACCCGTCGACTCTGGCGATGATTCCGGCCAACGTTGCCGTCGACATCAAGTCGACCACCGTGTTCGGTGCCAAGTACGTCAACCTCATCGTTCCGCAGAATCCGTCGAGCGAGTCCATCGCGGCAGGCACAGTCATCTCCGCCGAGAGCGTCACCGTCGAATTCAACTCCCTGTTCCAGCACCTGTCCGAGGTGTTGCAGAAGCTCGAACCCGAGAAGCTCAATGCCACCCTGGGCGCGGTGTCGTCCGCGTTGAGAGGCCGCGGCGAGGAGTTGGGCTCACTGCTGGAAGACACCGATTCCTACCTCGCCACGATGAACCCGAGTTTGCCTGCACTGCAGCATGATCTGTCGGCTGCGGCTGTCGTCACGAACGTCTATGCGGACGCGACACCGGACCTCATGCGTGTCCTCGACAACGCGACGACGACATCGGGCACCATCGTCAGCGAGCAGGCGAACCTCGACATGTTGCTGATGAACCTCACCGGCCTCGCCGACACTGCGAACCAGGTGCTCACCGAGAACGAGCAACCCGTGGAGACCGCACTGAACACACTTACCGACACCACAACCCTGCTCGACGAATATTCGCCCGCCCTCACCTGCTTCCTCGTCGGGCTCAACAAGGGACGCTTGGCATTCGGGCCCCTCGCCGGTGCAGGCGACAACGCGTCCATCCAGCTCAGCTCGTCGTTCCTGCTGGGCGACCCGGGGTATTCCGTCCCCGGCGACCTCCCCAAGGTCGCGGCCTCGGGCGGACCCAACTGCTACGGACTCCCCGACTTCGATCCCAAGCAGGGGCCTGCGCCCTTCGTCGTCGCGGACACCGGCACCGTCCCCTACGTTCCGTCGACGCAGCCCTCGGTCAACGTGCCGACGATCTTCCAGTTCCTGTTCGCGGGAGCGTGGCCATGAGGGGCAATGCGGTCAAGCTGTCCATTTTCGCACTCGTCATGGTGCTGATCTTCGCTGCGCTGGCGCTGGTGTTCAGCCAGTACCGATTCGGCAGTGCCGACGGCTATCACGCCGTGTTCGAAGATGCGTCCGGCTTGAAGTCAGGGGACAAGGTTCGTATCGCCGGAGTTCCAGTCGGATCGGTGAAGGGCGTGGAGATTGCCGACGGAAACCTGGCCGAGGTCGACTTCGATGTGGACGCCAAGTATCGACTGCTCACCAGTTCGGTGGCCACCGTGCGTTACGAGAATCTTGTGGGCGACCGGTATCTAGAACTGCTGGAGGGCCCCGGCGGTACCGACCAGCTCGACGGCGGCGCCACCATCCCGGTGGAGCAGACCTCTCCGGCGCTCGATCTGGACCTTCTGCTCGGCGGGTTCAAACCGTTGCTGCGCGGTCTCGATCCCGAACAGGTCAACGACCTCACCGGTGCGCTGTTGCAGGTCTTACAAGGGCAGGGAGGAACGTTGGTGTCATTGCTGGGCAACACCAGTTCGTTCACCAACGCTCTCGCCGACCGCGACCAACTCATCGGCGACGTCATCACCAACCTGAACACCACTCTCGGCACCATCGACAGCCAAGGACAGCAGTTCGAGACGACCATCGACTCGCTGGCGCAGTTGATCAGCGGGCTTGCGCAGGACAAGGACCCGATCGGCGATGCCATCCCGCGGATCGATTCCGCGACCGGTGATCTCGCCGGCCTGCTTGCGGCCACGCGGCCGGACATTCAGTCGATGATCGCGCAGGCCAATCGCACTGCTACTCAACTGGATCTGGGCAAGGACAACATCGACACGGTGCTCACCCGGCTTCCAGCGGACTACAAGAAGCTGATCCGTGTCGGCTCGTACGGCAGTTTCTTCCAGTTCTACCTGTGCTCCAACACCTTCAAGATCTCCGGCCCCGAGGGGTCCCCGACGCTTCTCGTCCCGACGGCGAAGCAGGACACGGGGAGGTGCGCGAACATCAATGACAATTGATACAGCGGACAAAGGTAGGAATTTCGTACAGGTCGGGCTGATCGGCATCGTGCTGTCGGTGTGCATCGTCCTCGCGACGCTTCAGTACGACCGACTGCCATTTCTGTCCGGGGGCTCGAACTATTCGGCGCTCTTCCTCGACGCGGGCGGGCTGATGGCCGGCGACAACGTGACGGTCTCCGGCGTCACCGTCGGGAAGGTCGACGACATCGCGTTGGCCGGCCAGGAAGTGCGCGTCGCGTTCACGGTTCAGGAGAACATCCCCCTCGGCGACGCCACCGCGGTGGACATCAAGACCAACACGATCCTCGGACGAAAGTCGTTGAAGGTTACGCCTTCAGGGTCGGGGGCAATCGGCGCACGCGAGACCATACCGTCGAGCCGGACCACCTCGCCCTACTCGCTGACCGATGCGCTCGGCGACCTGAGCAACACCGTCTCCGAACTCGACACGACGCAGATGGGGGACGCGATGAACGTCGTGTCCGACACCTTCGCCGATACCCCGCCCGAACTTCGGACCGCGCTCGACGGCATCAGCAGGCTCTCGGCGAGTATCAACTCGCGCGACGACAGCCTGCAGGAACTACTCGACCGCGCGGAAAGCGTCACCGGCATACTCGCCGATCGCAGTGGTCAGATCAACCAACTGGTGCTCGACGGAAACGAACTCTTCGGTGAGCTCGATCGCAGGCGCACCGCCATCAGCCAGCTCATCACCAATATCTCAGCGGTCTCTCGGCAGCTCACCGCGCTCGTTCAAGAGAACCAAGCGCAGATGGGGCCGACGCTCGAGAGGCTCAATTCTGTTGTTGCAGTGCTGCAAAAGAACAACGACAACATCGCCGGAGCCCTCGACGGTCTCGGCCCCTACATCAGTGCCCTCGGAGAGTCCGTGGCCAGTGGGCCGTTCTTCAACGCGTACATCCAGAACATTCTGCCCAGTTCGTGGTGGAAAACGGTTGTCGACGGCATCGTCGCACCCGAGCAACTGCCGCAGACTCTGCAGGATCTTCTGCCCAAGAACGCTCCACCGATTCTGAAACCGCCGGGGCAGTAAAATGAAGAAAATAGTGGTCTCCGTCGTAGTGATCCTCGCGCTCGTCGCGGGAGGCTCCTTCGCATACACCCGTCTGAACCACAGCACCGTCCTCGCCCAATTCTCCTCGACCACTGGGCTGTACCCGGGCGACGACGTGCGAGTGCTCGGGGTGAATGTTGGCACAGTGGACTCGATCGACCCGCAAGGCGATATCGCGGTGGTGACGATGGACATCGATTCCGAGATCGAGATTCCAGCAGATGCGAAGGCCGTCATCATCGCTCAGAGCCTCGTGTCGGCGCGGTTCGTGCAGCTGACCCCGGTGTTCGCGGGAGGCCCTGCGCTCACCGGCGGTGACACCATTCCGATCGAACGGACTGCGGTGCCGGTGGAGTGGGACGAGATCAAGACCGAGTTGACGAAGCTGTCGACGGCACTCGGCCCGGACGGTGTCGATGAGCAGGGCCCGGCCGGCCGGTTCATCGACACCCTCGCCGACAATCTCGACGGCAACGGCGAGTCGCTCCGCAGCACGCTGACCGAGTTGTCGGACACGATGCGGGTGCTGTCCGACGGTCGTAGCGATCTGTTCTCCACGATCAGGAATCTGCAGGCTTTCGTCACGGCGTTGTCGAACAGCAACGAGCAGATCGTTCAATTCGGTGGGCGGTTGGCGTCGGTGTCGGAGATGCTGGCACAGAGTTCCGACGAGTTCGGCACTGCCATGACCGATCTCAACGTGGCGGTCGGTGAAGTGCAGCGGTTCGTCACCGATAATCAGGCCGGTCTTGTGGAAGGCGTCGCCCGCCTCGCCGACGCAACCCAGGTACTCACCACCAAGCGCCCCGAGATCGAGCGGATCCTGCACGCAGGCCCCAACGCGCTGGCCAACTTCAACAACATCTACCAGCCGGCGCAGGGGACGTTGACCGGCGCCATCGCGGCCAACAACTTCGGCAATCCCATCAACTTCGTGTGCGGCGCCGTGGCCGGCATCGAGAACGCGACGTCCGAACGCAGCGCCGACCTGTGCAAGCAGTACCTCGGCCCGGTGCTCAGCTCGTTGGTATTCAATTACCCGGCGTTCCTTGCCAATCCGATCATGGGTGTCGACGCGCATCCCGACCAGATCGTCTACACGGAGCCGGGCCTCGAACAAGCCCCGGCTCCCGCTCCTTCCCCGGTTGCGGACATGCCCACCGTTCAGGTTCCCAGTTTGAGCAACTTGCTGGGCGGTGGACGATGAAGCGCGTAGCCGTGGTTGCCGGATTGCTGGTCCTGACCTTGTCCGGATGCCAGTGGGACGGTCTGAACTCGTTACCACTACCCGGCACGGAAGGGCGAGGAGACGGTGCGTACCAGGTGCAGATTCAGATGCCCAATGTCACTACGCTGTCGCAGAATTCGCCCGTCATGGTCGACGATGTCACCGTCGGTAGCGTCTCCGGCATCGAAGTTCAGAATTGGCATGCGCTGGTGACGGTCTCGCTGAACGAGGGCGTCACGCTGCCGGAGAACGTGACGGCGAAGATCGGTCAGACATCGCTCCTCGGTTCACAGCATCTCGCGTTGGTGTCCCCCGACGCTCCCGAGGGCACGCTGGCCGGAGGTGATGTCATCCCGCTCGAACGCGCAGGTTCCTATCCCACCACGGAACAGACGTTGTCTTCGCTGTCCGTCGTCCTCAACGGTGGTGGTCTGGCGCAAATTCAGGACATCACCACCGAACTCAACAATGCGGTCGGCGGTAGGGAAGACACTGTGCGGGATTTGCTGCCGCGGCTCGACGAGCTCGTCGGAAGCTTGAACGAGCAGCGCGCCGACATCATCGATGCGATGAGCGGGATCGACCGTCTGGCAGTGAATGTACAGAACCAGAATGCCACTCTGACAAAAGCATTGAACGAGGTCCCGCCTGCGCTGGACGTGTTGATCGCTCAGCGACCGAACATCACCAATGCATTCTCCTCGCTGGGGCGGCTCAGTGATGTGGTGTCGCGACTCGTGGAAAATTCGGGCGCGGATCTTCAGACCAATATCTCCAGCCTGACTCCGGTGTTGAAAGCGTTGGCGGACTCCGGAAATTCCCTGACAGATGTGCTCTCGGTTCTGCTGACCTATCCATTTCCCCAGGAAGGTATCGACAACGTGATCCGAGGTGACTACGCGAACCTCGCGATGACGATCGACCTGTCGTTGCCGCGTCTGGACGCCAACTTCCTCACCGGGACTCCGCTCGCCGGGCGCCTCGGAGGCCTCGAAGGTGCACTGGGAACCCAAGCCTCGCCGACGGCGTCGGGAGCAGGGGATCCCCTTCGCGGCCCGGCCTTGCCGCCGACCTTGCAGATTCCGGGCCTGCCGCCGATCGAATTGCCCGTCATTCCTGGTCTGGGGGTGCCTGCGCCATGATGCTGACCAGGTTCGTCCGCGCCCAGTTGGTGATCTTCTCGATCCTCACCGTCATCGGACTTCTCGTCATGATCACTCAGTACGTCGGTGCGCCTGCGCTCGCCGGGATCGGCCGGTACGGCGTCATCGTGCAACTACCCACCACCGGCGGGCTGTACTCCCACGCGAACGTCACCTATCGGGGTACGACGGTGGGCGAGGTCGATGCCGTGCGGTTGACGCCCGATGGCGTCGACGCCGAATTATCCATCGACAGTTCGTATTCCATACCGTCCGATGTCGACGCCCAGGTCAAGAGTGTGTCAGCCGTTGGCGAGCAGTACGTGGACCTGATTCCGCGTCGTGGATCGGGAACGATTCTGATCGATGGTGACGTCATCGGTGTGGATCGCACGACGGTGCCACAGGACGTCGGTCCGATGCTGGACCAAGCGGACGTACTGCTCAGGAGCATCTCGGATACGAGGTTGCAGACCGTCGTCGACGAATCGTTCGCAGCGTTCAACGGATCAGGGCCGGACCTTCAGAACTTGATCGATTCGACGCGGTTGTTCGTGCAGGAGGCCCAGGCCAATAGTGAACAGACCAAGACTCTGCTGAGCCAAGTGGGGCCGTTGCTCGATGGGCAGGTGGTCAGCAGTGACGCGATCCGCTCGTGGACAAGCAACCTCGCGACGTTCACCGATCAGCTCCGGGCCAGTGATCCCGATCTGCGCGCGGTGATCGAGAAGGGGCCCGGCGCTGCTCAGGAGGCGAATCAGCTTTTCCAGAATCTTCGGCCCACACTTCCTCTGCTCGTGGCCAACCTTGTCAGCATCGGTGAAGTGGGCGTCATGTACCACGCCGGGATCGAGCAGATTTTGGTGCTCTACCCACCCGTCACGGCGGCACTCGTCACCGCGGCGGGCAGCGGACCGGCCGATGAAGGAGCCATCGTCGACTTCCAGCTCGAGGTCAACGACCCGCCCGCCTGCACCACTGGTTTCTTACCGCCCGAGCAGCGCCGAGACCCGAACGATGTTTCGTTGATCGACACCCCGGCGGACCTGTTCTGCAAGGTCGATCAGGGAGACAACACCGCAGTGCGAGGTGCGCGCAATCTGCCGTGCGTCGAGAATCCCGGCCGACGCGCTCCGACACCTGAACTCTGCCGTAGCGAAGAGGGATACGTCCCTCAGGGCAACAACCCGCCCTGGGGTCCGATCGAGCAAGGCCAACCGTCATACACCGAAATCCCCAGCGGCAACAGCAGTGTCGCTCCTGCCTCGGCGGCCCGTCCGTACGACCCCCAGACCGGCATGTACGTCGCACCCGACGGCACGGCTTACTCTCAGCCGGAACTCGGAGGCGTCAGCAACCTCCAGGGGCTCATGACGGCGCAGCAGGAGATCGGATGACCGCCGTTCTACAGGTTGCGGGCAGCGAAATCGACCGCCAGTCTCAGCAGCGTTCGTCCCTCCGGCAGCGCGCCCGCCATGACCGGGAACGCATGCACCTGGCCCTTCCAGACGTGCGTCTCGACGGTGCGGCCCGCATCGGCCAACTTGCGGGTCATGGCCTCGACGTCGGGGCGCATGAGTTCGTATTGGGCGGTGGACAGGAACACGGGTGGAAACACCGACGGATCCGCATCGATCGGCGAGGCTGCACCGGGGATGGCGTCGGGACCGCTCAGCCATCGATCTTCCAGCGCAAGCACCTGCTTCATCGGCAAGTAGGCGTCTTTCTTCATGAACCTGCGCGGATGGCTCCGCAGGTCGAGATTGAGCAGCGGGGAGAAGCCGAGGACCGCCGCGGGAGGCGTGAGACCCTCCAGCACAGAGATTTCCGCGACCTTCATTGCGAGGTAGCCACCGGCAGAATCGCCCGCGACGATGATTTTCGACGGATCCTCGGCGACCTCGAGTGCCATCCGGTACGACGCCATGGCGTCGGCGATGGAGGTGCCGATTCCGCCGTAGGGGATCTGGCGATACTCGACGGAGTAGACCGGAATGCCGGCCCGGGCAGCAATCGTCGCGCAGGCGCTGCGGTGAGTTGCCAAACCGCAGAACACGAATCCGCCGCCGTGGAAGTACAGCACCATCGCCCCGGCAAGGGAGCCGGCGGCGAGGCGGGGATGTGTCGTCTTCTCACACGGCACACCGCCGAGGGTGACCTGTTCGATGGTCACCCGCTTCGGTTTCGGCAAGCGATCGATAGCGCGATCGAGCTGCCCGATGGCCTTGATGCCGCCGTCGGTGAGTGGCCACAGTGAGAACGTCGGCTTCAGGGTCAGCCTGGCCGCGCAGGAAAGGAACTTGGCTTGACGACTGACATCGTCGTGCCAGGTGAGCGTATGAGCCATCTTCTCGTGGATCCTCTCGCAGTCCAACCCGAACGTTCGACGGTAGCAGGAGCGGGAACAGGTTCCAGTAGCGGACGTCCGCGGCTCTTGCTGGCATGGCAATATTTCGATTGGACTGTCGGCATAACTGGTTCTAGTTAGCATGGCGTGCAGAACGTATCGAGGAAGGGCGCGATGAGCGGCGGGGAAACAGGAGACGGTGCCGACGAGGGGGCGACTCCGCGGCGCGAACGCCGCCGGGCCGTCCGGGCGGCGGGTCCGGTCGGGGCGAGCGGCACGCCGGTATTGGAGAAGGCGCAGGAGCCGTCGTTGGAAGCCCCTGCCTCGGAATTGGCTCCCGGCGATGTGGCTGTCCCGGATGTGGCTGTCCCGGATGTGGCGGCGGGCAGGGCGAGGTCGCGCCGCGGGATCGTGCTCACCGCACTGTTCGTCGTCCTTGTGCTGGCGCTTGTGACGGTCGGTGTGTACTTGTTCCTCGGTATTCGCTCGGCCGATGCCGAGGATGCGCGCAGCGAGCTGTTCGTGCAGACCGCGCGGCAGACGGTGTTGAACTTGACGACCATTCACCCCGACTCGGCGCAGGCGGACGTCGACCGCCTCCTCGCGGGCGCGAGTGGCGATTTCAAAGCTGAGTTTGAAGGTCGCGAGGGTCCGTTCGTACAGGTGGTCCAGCAGGCTCGCGTGGATTCGAACGGAGACATCATCGAGGCCGGAATCGAAAGCAGTGGAGACGATTTCGCGGAGGTTCTGGTGGCAGCGCGTGCGATGGTGCAGAACTCGGACGCCGACCAGCCCGAACCACGTGACTTCCGTCTGCGTGTGCGGGTGGTCGACGACGGCGGCGTCATGACCGCGGCGAGAGTGGAGTTCGTACCGTGAACCGTCGTAATGTTGTGAGCGCGTTCGCCGTTCTTGTCCTCGTCGTACTTGCTGCTGGAGTTGGCTTGCTGCACTACCAGTACCAGCACACCGAGCAGACCGAGCAGGCGCGCACGGATTCGGTCAATGCTGCCGACGCTCAGGCCATCGCGATGCTGGCGTACGACTACAACGGGGTCGATCAACAGTTGGCCTCCGCGGCCGATGGTTTGACCGGAGACTTCAAGGACGAGTACACCAAGCTCGTCACGGACGTCATCGCTCCGGCAGCCAAGGAGAAATCGCTGACGGTGCAGGTGACGGTTCAGGGAACGGCAGTGGTGTCTGCTGAACCCGATGCAGCGACGCTCCTGTTGTTCCTCAACCAGATCACCACCAGTTCCGACGCACCGGATGCCGCGAGCAGTGGCAGCAGGGTGCGGATGAACATGGAGAAGGTCGACGGTCGCTGGCTGACGAGCAGTCTCGAGCCCATCTAGCCCCCGACTCGTGCGGGAAGACGAGCGTCTACCGAGAAACGGTGCTCTGCCCGTCCTCGGTCGGGTGTGCCAGCGCATTGAGGAACGCCCGCGCCCACCGGTCCACGTCGTGGGCCAGTACCTGCCTGCGCATGGCGCGCATATTCCGTCGACCCTGCTCGGGTTGCTGCTCCAAGGCTTGGACTATGGCGTCCTTGACGCTGTCGAGGTCGTGCGGGTTGCAGAGGTAGGACTGACGCAATTCGAATGCAGCCCCGGTGAATTCGCTGAGCACCAGCGAACCGCCGAGATCGCTGCGTGAGGCGACGTACTCCTTGGCGACCAGGTTCATACCGTCGCGCAGCGGGGTGACGAGCATGACGTCGGCGGCGACGAAGAAAGCGATCAGCTCGTCTCGCGGAATCGGCCGGTGCAGGTAATGGACCACTGGGTGGCCGACCTGCCCGTATTCGCCGTTGATGCGACCGACCTGCTGTTCGATCTCGCCGCGCATCGCCTTGTAACTCTCGACCCGTTCACGGCTCGGGGTGGCGAGCTGGATGATGATGTTCTCCGCCGGGTCGACGCGGTCTTCCTCTAGTAGCTCGCGGAACGCGTTGAGCCTGACGTCGATGCCCTTGGTGTAGTCGAGCCGATCCACTCCCAGCATGATGCGCTTGGGATTGCCCAGTTCTTTGCGGATCTGCTTGGCCCGGTCCCGCACTACCTTCGATCGGGATTTCTCGTCGATATCACCGGAATCGATGGAGATCGGGAACGCGCCCACGCGGACGGAACGGAACCCGACCTGCACCGACCCGAGCTTCGACCGAACACCGACGGAGCCGCGTGAGGTGACCTGACCTGCTAGTCGGCGTGCCAGGTACAGGAAGTTCTGTGCACCGCCGGGGAGGTGGAAGCCGATGAGGTCGGCGCCGAGGAGGCCCTCGACGATCTCCGTCCGCCACGGCATCTGCATGAACAGCTCGACCGGTGGAAACGGAATGTGCAAGAAGAACCCAATGGTCAGGTCCGGCCGCAGCATGCGGAGCATCTTCGGGACGAGCTGCAGTTGATAGTCCTGGATCCAGACAGTGGCACCTTCGGCTGCTGCCTGCGAGGTGATCTCGGCGAAGCGCCGGTTCACCTCTACGTAAGCGTTCCACCAGGCGCGGTCGTAGACCGGCTTGACGATGACGTCGTGGTAGAGCGGCCAGAGAGTGGCGTTGGAGAAGCCCTCGTAGTAGTCGGCGACTTCTTGTTCGCTGAGCGAGACAGGGCACAGTTCGAGTTCGTCTTCGACGAACGGCTCGAACTCGACGTCCGGAACGCCTGGCCAGCCGACCCACGCGCCCTTGTTGGCGCGAAGGATCGGCTCGAGCGCGGTGACGAGGCCACCAGGGCTTCGCTTCCATCTCGTACTACCGTCGGGGAGTTTTTCCAGGTCGACGGGTAGCCGGTTGGCTACTACGACAAAATCCGAGCCCTGCGAGGCGTCAGCCACTACTGTCCTATCGGTTCATTCAGGTTCGAAGCTAGCTCTTCGAAGAAGGTCAGTCGACCTTGGCAGTGGGTTCGATACCCAACATTGCCAAAAGCATGCGGCACTCGTCGGCGTCGGTCGCGTACGCGGCAACGACGCGTTGCGCCTGGCTTGCGGTTTCGTCGGCAAATGGGACGAGATTATCGTCGGCGAGGTCGTTGTCGGTGGTCGTCTTGGCGGCCATTGTTGTTCTCCGTCTTCAGATCGGCTGCTGCGGCGAGCGCTGATGTGCTCGCCTGCGGCACGACTCTATGAGAATTCGTCGCTCTCCCGCCACTTTCGGTGATTGGCAGTGTCTTCCCCCAGGTCTCCGCTGGAGGAATCTCGACAAACTGGAGGAATGGTTTAGGGTCGGCTAATGTCCTTTTCTCCTGCGGTTGGGCGACCGTGCCGACTACTCTGACCGGTAGTGCCATTCTTCGGCGCACCGTGATCCGTCAGCGCGCTCGGATGATCATCTCCTCGCTTTTCTTCTCCGTGCACCAGTTCTGCGAAACCATGGTTCCGGTGGCTATCGGACTCATCGTCGGGCGGGCGATCGACACCGGCGACGGGGGAGCAATGATTTTGTCCTTGCTCGGCCTTGTCGGGCTGTTCGTCGTCCTCTCCTACGCGTACCGATTCGGTGCCCGCATCATCGTTGTCGCCATCGAACGTGAGGCTCACATGATGCGCGTCGAGGTGGCCGCCCGTGTACTGCATCCGCGCGGGGTCAGGACCGATCTGGTCTCCGGCGAACTGCTGACGGTGTCGACGTCGGACGCGGAGAAGACGTCGTGGATTCTCGATGTCATCGCGCGCACGGTCGCGGCTGTCACGGCGACGGTGGTCAGTGCCGTCGCACTGCTGATCATCGACATACCTCTCGGGCTCGCCGTTCTGGTCGGTACGCCGGTGATCATGTATCTGCTGCAGAAGGCAGCGCCGCTTCTGACGCGGCGTGCATCGGATCAGCAGGCGAAAGTGGCGCGGGTGTCCGGCATGGCGACCGATCTCGTCAGTGGCGTTCGACCGTTGCGCGGCATCGGCGCCGAGCACGCGGCGTCGGATCGATTCCTGGTGTCGAGTCGAACTGCCCTGAACGCGACGATGAACATGGCCAAGGCCAACAGCGTCTACCTCGGCTTCTCGACGACTATTTCTGCGCTGTTGTCGGTCGGTATCGCCGGCGCTGCCGGGTTGTTCGCGTTGCAGGGCCGGATTTCGGTCGGTGAGCTGATCACCGTCGTCGGTCTCTCGCAGTTCGTCATCGAACCGCTGACGACGATGTCTCGCCTGCCGGGCGTCGCCGCTGTGGTTCGCGGTTCGGCCGATCGGTTGGCTCTCGTCCTCGGTGCAGATCACGTTCTGGCAGAAGGCGGTTCCGTATCGCCGACGGCCACCGACGTGGTGGCCACGGGAATTACCTACCGCTCGCTCGATGGACTGGATCTGTCGGCAGCACCCGGTGAGCTCCTCGGCGTGGCGGCGTTGCGCGCGCAGGACGGCGAAGCACTCGCTGCGGTGTTGTCTGGGCAGGTCGGAGCCGACGACTATCTCGGGAGCATCACTATCGGCGGTCTGGCCATTGGTGAACTCGGACTTCCCGAAGTGCGACGCACCGTCCTCGTCGAACCACACAACACCGACCTGTTCGCGGGCACCGTCCGGTCCAACGTCATCGCCGGACGAGAGCGCACCGATCGTGAACTCGACCGGATACTGTCTGCATCGGCGGCAACGGATGTCGTCGCAATGCACGAGAGCGGACTCGATCACGCCGTCACCGACCGCGGTGCGAGCATGTCCGGCGGGCAACGACAGCGAGTGGCTCTCGCTCGTGCGCTGGCTGTTTCGGCGCCCGTGTTGGTGCTGCACGACCCGACCACTGCGGTCGACGCTGTTACCGAACATGCCATTGCAGCAGGTATCAGGGAACTTCGGCATTCCGATGAGCTTGGCCAGACGACCGTGCTGATCACCACGAGTCCCGCTCTGCTCGCGGTGGCGCACCGGGTTCTGTTGATAGACAACGGGCACGTCGTTGCCGAAGGCACTCACCACGATCTCGCCACAGGCAATGCGCGCTACAAGGAGACGGTCCTGAGATGAGCGCTGTGACATCCACGCAATTGCTACCCATTGCAACCGGGAAACGATCGTGGGCCTATCTGGCCGAACAGGTGAAGGCCCGACGCGGACTCGGTCTGCTCACTCTCGCTATCAGTGCTGTCGCAGCGGCTATGTCGCTCGTTCCGGTGTATGTGTTCGGTGTTCTCGTCGACAGTGTCACCGACGGTGCACCCACCTCGACGATCATCTCGGTCGTCGTCATCATCACCGTCGCTGCGGTGGTCGGCGGCGTGTTCACCGCCCTGAGCTCGTACACGATCAGCAAGCTGGGCGAAACGATGCTGGCCGCGCTGCGAGAGCGGGTGCTCGCGCGTGCGCTCCACCTTCCGATCGATACGCTCGAACGAGTCGGCAAGGGCGACCTGCTCTCTCGCGTCGGTGACGATGTCGCCGTCATGGCGAAGTCGATCGGCGAAGTCATCCCCAATATCGTCTCGGCGCTGCTGCTGGTGTCGCTGAGTGTGGTTGCCATGCTGAGCCTCGATTGGCGCCTCGGACTCGCCGGGATGGTCGCGATCCCGATGTACGTGCTGGCTCTGCGCTGGTACCTGCCCAAATCTGCGCCGCTCTATGCCGCCGAGCGCGTCGCCATGGGGGAGAGATCGCAGGCACTCATCAGCAGCATGCAGGGTGCTCGGACCGTCCGGGCCTACGGACTCGAAACCGCGCACCTGGCCGAGATCGACACGGCGTCGGGCAAAGCGCGCGATATCGGCGTCGACGTGTTCCGCCTGTTCACTCGCTTCGGAGCGCGAAGCAACCGCGCCGAATGCGTCGGGCTGTCGGTGATTCTCGCGGCAGGCTTCCTGTTCGTGCAGGACGGCCACGTGACCGTCGGTCAGGTCACCGCCGCCGCGCTGCTGTTCCACCGGCTGTTCAATCCCATTGGCATGCTGATGTTCTCGTTCGACGATGTGCAGTCCGCCGGAGCTTCGCTCGCGCGTCTGGTCGGCGTCATCGACATTCCCGACGAGCGGGCACAGGGCTCCGGGGCGACGCCGGTCGACGGCACGCTCGAAGTGACCGGGCTTCGGCACTCGTACGAGTCCGGGCACGAGGTGCTGCACGGAATCGACCTGACCGTTGCGGCAGGTGAGAGTGTGGCACTCGTCGGTTCGACGGGCGCGGGCAAGTCGACGATCGCGGCCATCGCGGCCGGGTCGATCGACTCGACGTCGGGAACTGTGCACATCGGCGGCGTCTGTCTCGACGATCTCGGTGCCGAAGGTTTGCGACGCCACATCGCGATCGTCAGCCAGGAAGTCCACGTTTTCGCAGGTCCGCTGATCGACGATCTTCTTCTCGCGGCTCCGCATGCGCACCGCGCCGAGGTTCGGGCGGCTATCGCGACTGTCGGTGCCGAGAATTGGGTCGCTGCGCTGGCCGACGGCCTCGACACCGTAGTCGGCGAGGGCGGGCACGAGTTGACGTCCGCGCAGTCGCAGCAGCTCGCATTGGCGCGCTTGGTTCTTGCTGATCCCTTGGTGGCGGTGCTCGACGAGGCCACCGCCGAGGCCGGCAGCTCCGGCGCACGCGACCTCGAAACTGCGGCGGCAGCGGCTACCCGCGGCCGGAGCACTCTCATCGTGGCGCACCGGTTGACGCAGGCGGCCTCCGCCGACCGGGTTGTGGTTCTCGAGCACGGCAAGATCGTCGAGCAGGGGCCGCACGAGCAATTGGTCGCTGCCGGTGGGCGTTACGCGCAGTTGTGGTCGGCGTGGGAGAGTGCGGCTCCGCCGCCGGTGCGCGTTTCATGACACCAGCGTGTACCTAAACGCGCACGGGTGGCGCAGCCACGTGTACCCGCACCCCGGATCCCGAAGAATGTTCCTCGCGTAGGACGAACTTCTCGTCGTAATCACCGCCGTTCTGACGCCGAAACGGAATCGGATCGTCGGTGAACAGTGAGCCCAGGCGCCGCGTCAATTCCTTCACCGCTACTTCGTAGCCGGGTGGGGTGATGCGGTCGGCACTGGGAATCAATACCGGGTGAACGACGGACATGCCTGTGTACCAGAAGATCCCATGCTGGATCGGGAACAGCAGGTCGGCCAGAGCACCGTTGATCCCGCGCTCGGACACCGTGTGCTCGCTGCCGCCCGTGCTCGTGACGATCATGGCGCGCTTGCCTGCCATCCGTCCGTCGCCGTAGCGCATCGATCCGCCTGTTTCACTTCGGATTCCGTAGCCGAACCCCTCCACGAACACGCGATCGACCCAGCCCTTGAGGATCGCAGGCATGGAAAACCACCACAGCGGAAAGTGGAGTACCACTGCATCCGCCCAGTCGAGCTTGTCTTGTTCGGCGACGATGTCAGCGGCGAGCGTTCCCGTGTGGAGAGCTCTGCTCGACGCCGTCGCCACATAGAGTCGCTCGGCGTGATCGTGGGCATAGTCGTCGGCGCTGACCACAGGATTCCAGTTCATTCGGTACAGATCCGATTGGCGGACGGTGTGCCCCTCGCCGGTCAATGTTTCCACAGCAGCACTGCGAAGCGAAGCGTTCAACGAGCGCTGGTCGGGATGCGCAAATACCCACAGAATGTTCATCTCGCAAGCCTGTCAGCAGCATCGTGAAGGCAACAGTGGCCGAGTGGACAATATGTGAAAGAATCCGGCCATGGGTGCGCACAAGGTGGTCGTGTTCGTTCGCGACGGGCTTCTGGCGATGGAGTTCGGGTCGGTCCATCGACTGTTCGGGCAAGCGAGATCCGAGGATGGAGCGGCGCTGTACGACGTCGTCACCTGCACGACGACGCCAGGGCCGGTCAGAACGGACTCCGACGTGGACATTCACGTCACACGCGGACTCGACGCGCTCGCGGGCGCCGACACCGTGATCGTGCCCGCATCGGACCTCGACTACGGCCCGAACCCGCTCGCCGACAACGCGGTATTCGATCGCGTTCCAGAAGGTACGCGCATAGCCTCGATCTGTACGGGCGCTTTCGTACTCGCATCAGCTGGATTGCTCGACGGTCGACGCGCGACGACGCATTGGGCCTCGGCAGAGAAGTTCCGCGAGTTGTATCCGAGCGTCGATCTGGACCCGAACGTCCTCTACACGCACGACGGCAACATCCTGACGGCCGCGGGCGAGGCATCGGGAATCGATTTGTGCCTGTACATGATTCGCTCGGACTTCGGATCGACTGTTGCGAATCGCGTTGCCCGCGGGACGGTGGTGCCGCCCCACCGTAGTGGTGGGCAGGCACAGTACATCGATACCCCGGTGCCGAGGTCTGCCGCAGCATCGACCGCAGAAGCGCGGGCCTGGGCACTGGCAAATCTCGCAACACCCTTGACCCTCGACGTGCTGGCCGCGAAGCAATCCATGAGTGTGCGTACGTTCACTCGTAAATTTTCGGCAGAAGTGGGAATATCACCGTCGAAATGGATTGCCGGTCAACGTCTCCGCCGGGCACGTGAGCTACTCGAGAACACCGATCACTCGATCGAACGGGTGGCGGAAGACGCCGGGTTCGGCACGGCGACGTCGATGCGGCAGCAACTGATGTCCGAGATCGGGGTGTCGCCGAGTGCGTACCGCGCGACGTTCAGGGGTTTGCGGCACGAATGACCGCAGCGGCCCAACCTTTCTCGAAACCAACGGGACCCCGTCGGTTGCGAGAAAAGCTGAGCCACCAGCCCGCTGTCGAGATCAGTCCTTGTTTTTCTCCACCAGGAAGAGCTTCTCGATGCGCTCGGCTTCGGCCTTCTTGTCCTCCGCCTGCTCCTGGTGCTCGGCTGCATCGGCGAGTTCAGATTCTGCCGGTGCGGCCGCGGCTTTCTCGACCTTGCCGATCCGAGCCTTCTGCTTCGCCTCTGCCTCACGTGCGGATGCGGCGCGGGATGCCGCGAGGTCGTCGGCCTTCTTCTTGTCCGCAGCCGCCTTCTCGTCGGCCTGCTCGGCCGCCTGTGCCTTACGCTTGTCCGCCGTCGCGCGAGCGTCCTGAGCTGCTTGTTGCGCGGCGCTCTCGGCAGCGACCCGTTCGTTCTCCGCGGTCTCGCGAGCAGTCCGCAGCTTCGCGTCGGCTGCAGCCTCGGCTGCATCCGCCTGCGCCTCCAACTTCACGGCCCGCGCGAGGTCGTCGGCATGCTTCACCTGATCGGCGCCGCGTTGCGCGGTCTCGGAGTCACCGAGAATGCTTCCGACCTTCTTGTCGAGCGAGCCGACGGTGCGCTCGTACGCGAGTCGGGCCGGAGCTTCGGGGTCCAAGGTGTCGACCACCTTGGCTTCGAAGATTCCCAGAGGGATTCGGACGAGTTTGTACTGGAACTTTAAAATGGACAGTGGGATCTCGAGAACGTTCATGAAATGCATTGCTCCTGTTCAGGCGTTGCGGCGGATGCGTTCGGCTTCGGCGCGTGCCGCGTCGGCGTCCGATACGTCTTTGCTGTGTTCGACGACGGCTCCCAGTTCGTCTTTCGTGGCAGCAGCGACATCGGCCTGCCCTTCGGCCACAGCCTCGATCTGCTCGGCAGTCGCGTCGACCTCGGCATCGGTCACCGCTGCGTCGACTGTTCGGTCCTTGTTCTGCTCAGCCGCCACGCGCTGGGCCTGCTGGTCGCGCTTGGCCTCGTTCTCGGAGACCTTCGCGCTCTGTGCGGCGGCGTCCCGCTGAGCGTCCGCGGTGTTCTTCACCGCCGCCAGATCCTCGCCGGCCTCCGCGGCCTGGGCGTCGGCCGCAAGTGCTGTGGCTTTCGCTTCTTTGTTCTCGCGGGCCTGTGCGGCCTGCAACTGGCCTTCGGTGGTGAGCGAGTCGTTGCCCGTCAGCGCACCCGCAACCTCTTTGGCCTTGCCTTTTGCGGCGTCGAACAGGCCTTTTCTGGCTTCCTCTGATGCATTCTCATCGGTCATGTGCAGCACTCCTTGCGCAAAATTCGTTCGGCCTGCCGGACGGTCATGTGCCTGCCGAGGACTACCCCGTGGTGTGCGCTGGAAACCCGATCGGTCGTAAACTCATCGCGAGCAACTGCAAAAACAGAAGGAGCTACATGCCCATCGCGACCGTGAACGGGATCTCATTGAATTACCAGGTCAAGGGTTCTGGTGATCTGGTGATCCTCATCATGGGTACTGGCAGCCCCGGCCGAGTGTGGGAGCTGCACCAGGTTCCCGAGTTGGTCAAGGCCGGCTACCGCGTCTGCTATTTCGACAATCGGGGCATCGCGCCGTCGTCGGAAAGCGTGCACGGAATGACCATCGGCGACCTGGTTGCCGACACCGCCGGGCTCATCGAGCTGGTGCGCGAGGGTGATGAGAAGGCCTTCGTCGTCGGGACGTCGATGGGGTCGCGGGTAGCGCAGGAACTCGCGCTGCACAGGCCTGACCTGGTCCGCAAGGCCGTGTTCCTCGCCGGTCATGCCCGGCTCGACGAATTCCAGAAAACCCTCGGTGAAGGGGAGCGGGCGGTCGCCGACACCAAGACCGCGCTGCCTCCGAAGTACGCGGCTGCGATCACCGCTGCGATGAACCTGTCTCCGACAACGCTCGCCGACCCTCGGTCCGCGCGTGACTGGCTGGACCTGTTCGAATTCTCCGTTGCTCCGACATCGCCGGGCGTGCGCGCACAGCTCGGTATGGATGAGAACTTCGACCGCGGCGCTGCGTACGGAAAAATCGGGGTGCCGTGTCTGTCGATCGGTTTCGAGCACGACCGGATGATCCCGGCGTACCTGAGTGCCGAGCTCGCCAAAGCCATTCCCGACGCCCAGTACGTAGAGATTCCCGATGTCGGTCACTACGGTTATCTGGAGCGCCCCGAGGCGATCAACGAGGCAGTACTGGAGTTTCTGCGGAGCTGACGAACCCATGACGTATCGTGCGTTGCTAGGGTCTGGGGGGCACTTCGGACATGAAGACTGCCGATATATGTATGCGACGAGTGAGGCGAGATGAGTACCAATCCGTTCGATGACGAAGACGGCCGTTTCTTCGTGCTGGTCAACGACGAGGATCAGCATTCGCTGTGGCCGACGTTCTCCGACGTCCCGCAGGGCTGGCGCGTTGTATTCGGTGAAGACAGCCGCGGTGCTTGCTTGGAGTATGTCGAGAAGAACTGGACCGACATGCGCCCGCGCAGCCTCCGCGAAGCAATGGAGGCCGACGCAGCTGCACGTCAGTCCGCTGAGGGAACTCCCGAGGCCTGAGCTTTCTTCTTTTCGAGTTCCACCGGACCGCGTCGCCGACGAACAATCGGTCGGCGCGGTTCTTCTTTGCGCCGAAGTGTCGGGCGTAGCAGTTCTTCGGTACGCGCGAGTATGCGCGGCCTGCGCAGGGTGCGTGCTCCCCATTCACCGAGGGTGACGCCTGCCGCGATGCCGCAGCCGATGCCGAACGCCGCGAACAGCGAACTGATGCCGAGCAGCAGCTGATCGTTGAGCATTGCGTACAGGCCGAGATACAGCGACAGGCCCGGCAACAGCGGCGTGATGCCTGCAACGGCGACGATCAACGGCGGAATCAGCGCGCGACGAGCCATCAGGCCGCCGGCCAAACCGACTACGGTGGCCGCGAAGGCCGACGCGATGATCGGCCCGGTGTCGAGCGTCTGCACGATCAACGACACGAGCGAGCCCGCGAAGCCGCCCAGGAATGCTGCGGTGAGCGCGCGGCGCTCGGCGTAGCAGGCAAGCGCGTAGAAGAGCGCAGCCGCGGCACCGGCCAGTACTTTCGTCGGCACTTCGGTGATGTCCGGAGGTGCAGTGTTGGTGATCAACGGCAGGTTGCTGCCGAGGATCGAGGCGATCTTCAGTGACGTCGCGACGCCGGCGATGATGCCGCCGGTCATCATCAACACTTCGAAGAATCTTGCGACCGCGGTAATGGGAGCGCCGGTGATGGCGTCCTGCACCGAGCCGACGAGCGAGAGGCCTGAGAGCAACACCGTCACACCGGCAGCGATGACGAGTGACGGTGAGACGGACACGCCCAGCTGATCCTGAAAGTTGTAGAGCGTGATGGCCGGTGTCGCTGCCACGAAGCCGCCGACGACCTGCTGGAAGAAGAACGGAAGCCCCGCACGGTTGAGGATGCGGCCGATACGGTCGATCACCATCGTCGTCAGGAAGCTCACCACGGCAACGAGGACACCGCCGCCGAGCAGGACGCCGATCGACGCCGCCATCCCAGACCACGCGAACGTCGCGATCCAACGGTTGTACGGGTGAGGCGCGGTGGTGATGTTGTTCAGCGCCTCACGGGCGACGTCGGGGGTCAGCATCCTGGTACGGACGCTGCGGATCAATCGGTCGACCGCGGCGAGACGGGTGAAGTCCATCGAGCGGTAATGAACGATGCGCATCGTCGTCGACGGCGGGCGCGTCGGGCCGCGGTGGGCGCTCAGGGTGATCGAGTTGTACGTGACGTCGACATCGCAGCGCGCCAGACCGTAGGTAGCAGCGATGTACTGAACTTGAGTTGCGGTATCGATCGCCGACGTTCCCGAGGCCAACAGCACCTCACCGACACGGACCGCCAGATCGAGGACCTCGGCGACGACGGCATCGTCGCTGAGGTCGATCGGCCGCATCGGCGACGGCGCCGCCGTGGGGGTATCGATGGTTGCGCGACGGTCGCCGGTGAGCCGACCGAGAGAGGTTGTCAGGTCTTGCAGGAAAGTCATGTCCGTCTTTGCCGATAGCTGGGGTGATCCACCGACAAGGTACCTGCTTTGGCTGAGCGTCCGATCAACGGATACTATGGGCTCGCAAGTACGCCTCCTTAGCTCAGCGGTAGAGCACTCGCCTTGTAAGCGAGCGGTCAACGGTTCAATCCCGTTAGGAGGCTCGTCGAGAAGGCCCTGACCAGTGAAAATGGTTGGGGCCTCTTCTTTTTAGCCTGTTTCGGCCGCTCGTTTCCGGTGCGAGCCTGGTTCGTCCACCTGGGGTTGTGCGGTGTTCGTGAACTGTGGATTTGCCCGTAGACCGGCAGGATCGGGGGCTCGGTGTCACAGAATGTCACAACTCGTTGCCAACTCCGGTGAGCGTTCGTGTGGATGCAGGTGGATGCGCATGGCTTGGGCAGGTGGCGTCGGCGTTCGTTTGGGGTGTTGCGGTCAGTGTCGATTCTGTAGGCTTGAAGCCTACGTATCCGATACTTGACGGAGGTGTCCGTGACTTCGGGCGATGTTCGACGCCGTCAGACCGGGTTACCTCCCGAGTTTGCTCGTCTTCCGATGCGGATGGTGCGGGCCGCGACGGCGGCTGAGGTGTATGCGCACCCGCGGGCCGAGCTCGTGCGGCTGACGGACCTGGGTTTGCTGCATCGGGTGGCGACGGGCTTCTACGCGGCGGTGCCCGACAATCAGGTTGGGACGGGTTGGATGCCGGGCCTGGAGGCTGCAGCAGCCGGTATCGCGGTCGCTGCCTACGGTGTCGATGACGCAGTCGTGATGGGGGTGAGTGCGGCTCGGTTGCACGGTGTGATTCCGCGGGCGTTGGCGACGGCTGTGGTGGCGGTCCCGACGCGACATGACCCGATTCGGTTGGCGGATCGGCAGGCGGTGGTTCGGTTCGTCGTCCGCAATACCGCACGTCTGGATGCGGAACGCATCGACACCGAGTTGGGTGCCGTGTTGGTGGCGACGGCCGAGCAGTCGGTGTTGGATCTGATGAAGCGCCCGGGCCTCGGTGACGCTGAGGGTGAGGTGTGGCCGGCGGTGGAGCAGTTGTATCGCAAGTGCGATCCAGAGGTGTTGGCCGAGATCGCCGATGCTCAGAAGATGCGAACGACTCTGTCGCGGTGGCACTGTCACGTTAATCCAAAAACGTAGCCGCACAGCTAGTTTGGGACAGACTGCTACGGGACACCGCCGGGCCGTTCACTTTCAGGCGGCGACATCGGTCGCGGTGACTTCCTGCCAGACCGCGAAGCGGTCGGCCATCTCGGTACGCCATTCGGGCGCCGAGAGTCCGTGTCGGTTGGGCCGGAAATGCGGCGAGATGCCGCTGAACGCGGACAGGAATCGCTGCGCGTGCCCAGGTGAGGTGAAGCGTTTCATCGCCCGTTCGCGTTGTCGGGTCGGCTGATGGGAATTCTCAGCCCGGTTGTTCAAATACTTCGACCGACGATGCTCAACCGATCCCAGCAGCTCGCGGTGCGCGACCTGGTAGCTAGCGAGCTTGTCGGTGATGATCACCCGCGGCACATACTGCAAACCCTTGAGGATCTTACGGAAGAACTTCCTGGCCGCCAACGCGTTTCGGCGGGACTGGACCAGCACGTCGAGCACGTTTCCGTCCTGGTCGACCGCCCGCCATAGATAATGCAGTTTGCCGTTGATTTTGATGAAGACCTCATCGACGTACCACCTGTCACCGGGCCGCGCCCGCCGTCGGCGCAGTTGGTTGGCGTAGGCCTGCCCGAACTTGGCGCACCACCGCCGGATCGTCTCGTAGCTGACCACGACACCGCGTTCGAGCATGAGTTCCTCAACCTCACGAAAGCTGAGCGGGAACCGGAAGTACAACCACACGCAGTGGTTGATGATCTCGACCGGGTAGCGGTGGCCTTTGTACGACGGCGTTGGAGTGGTCACGCCATATTCTCCCAGTTTGCCGCGTTCAACAATGTGACAGTGTCCCGATGAAAGCCGTGCTGCAGGATCATGCGCTCGCTGATTGGCGGGAAGTGATTGTAGGAGCTGATGTTCCGATACTGATGCTCGCCGGCCGCGAGAGCCAATTCTGGCCGTACGCGCATTCGTTCACGGACAATCCCCACTCCCGATCCGTGGTGCTCGACAAGTGTGGCCATGCCGCGAACATGGACCGACCCAAGGAGTTCAACGCAGCACTGCTGGAATTTGCGAGGTCACTTCCCCAGTAGGTCGGCGCTCCGACGCAATCGCATCAGCACCTGCAGGTCGAGCGCCTTGTCGGGGTCTCGCCAGTCCTTGCCGATGAGGCGGTCGATCGCGTCGAGCCGTTGATACAGGGTATTGACGTGAACCCCCAGGCTCGACGCCGTCGCCGAATGATGACGGCCGTGCGCGAGATACACCGACAAAGTGTCCAGTAACGGAACTCCCCGCTTGTTCTGCTCGGCCATCAGCGGCCCCAGCTGCTCCTCGCTCAGTTCATCGAGGTGCTCACGTGCCAAGTGGCTCAACAGAATTCGGTAGATTCCAAGACCTCTCGCCGAAGATACATCCCCCACCCGGCCGAGGGTGGTCAGGACGTCGACGGTCTGCTGCGCTTCGAGGTAGGCCTTCGCCAGCGCCTCGGATCCGCGCGCAGGTTCAGAAATCCCCACGGTGCCCGAGAGGAACACCGAACGTGCCGCCGATGAATCACGGGCGGGAACCGCCACGAGGATCCTCGAACCGTGCTCGGCGACGACGGTACCGGCGGACGTCGGGATCGCCGCGCGTGTGCTCCCCAGAACGACCGCTATGCAATAGGACTTCTCAGAGGTGAGGCCGGCGAGCCGGAGCTGTCGACGCTCGTCGTCGGGTGTCGACGCCGGATGCGTCAGAAGATCGACGAGGAAAGCATCCTGAGCCCGGCGGGCGGCCTCCGATGCCGCGCGTTCCTCCGCCAGCGAGAGCGCGAGTGCCGGTGCAGCTCGGTCGAGCAGGAGGCGGGTCTCGGAATCGTCCCCGTAGGCAATCAGCGTTCCCAGGAATTGTCCGGCGGCGGCGACCCGGTGGCCGATAACGGTGTCACTTGCGGCGGTGTCACTTCCGGCGCGGCAACGCTGAACGACCGACGCGGCATCCTCATCGTCCGGGACGTCCTGAGCGTTCAGGAATCGAACCTTCTTGCCGGATAGGGTTGCGACCTCCCTGATCAGCCGCTGCACACCTCCCCCGCTCAGCACTACCTGCGTCAGGGTGCGGTCCCATTGCAGCGTCTTCTCGAGCTCCGCCGTTCTCGTCGACAGTTCAGCGTTGAGGGATTCGAGTCGCTCGATGGCACGAACGTTTTCGATGGCGACCGCCGCGTGCGCCGCCAGCGCGGACAGCAGCGCGATCTCACTCTCGGTGAAGTCCCGCTCCTGCCGTTTGCAGGCGAACAACGCGCCGATCACGCGTTCGCCCACCCTCAGTGGCACACCGAGCAGGCCGCGCATGTTCTCGGACCGGGCGGCACTGTCGGCACCAGTGATGTGGAGGAACGCCGGCTCGTTCTGATAGTCGTGCGTCCACGCCGGAGCCGAGCTGCGTATCACCAAACCGACCAGACCCTGGTCCCGCGCCAAACGGAGTCCCACCAACTGCGGGGTGAGCGCACCACTGGTCACCTCGATGACGAAATAGTTGCCGTAGGCCGAACCTATGTAGGCAAGGTCCACCCCGAGCAGCCTGCGCGCCTGGTCGACGACCTCCTGCAGCAGCGACCGGTCGTCGCGGACCGTGGTGAGCCGGACGGCGATGTCGTTGAGGGCAGCGAGTTCGGAGCTGCGCTGACGCCGCTGGTCGAGCTGCGCGCGCAGGCGGAGCGCGGCATGGGCGTCGTCGACGTCGTCGGGAACGCTGAGTCGATGCGCCTCGAGATCCTCGACCGAGGCCTCGTCGAGCAGCAACTGCATCCATGTTTTCCGGTCCACCATAGATGAAACCTACATTGGCGGAGACTCAGCTCACAGCTACAGTCGAGACATGCTCGTCGAAACCTCGCCTGTGGAAACCCCGCTCGTTGAAACGCTGTCGAAGGCACTCCCCGCGGACCGCATCGTGCTCGATCCGGACGTTATCGCGTCCTACCAGCACGACGAAGCCGAATGGGCGCCGTACGCGGCACCCGCCGCCGCGGTGCGCCCCCGCACCGCCGAGGAAGTCCAGGCCGTCGTCAGGGCATGTCTCGCCCACGGCGCGCCCGTCGTCACCCGCGGCGCCGGGACCGGGCTGTCCGGCGGCGCCAATGCCATCGAGGGATGCGTCGTACTCGCACTCGACGGCATGGACGCGATCAAAGAGATCGACCAGCTCGAGCGCTACGCCGTCGTCGAGCCGGGTGTCATCAACGACCACCTGCGGGCAGCGGTCGCCGAACAGGGCCTCTGGTACCCCCCGGATCCGGCCAGTGCACCGTGGTCCACCATCGGCGGCAACGTCGCCACCAACGCCGGAGGGCTGTGCTGCGTCAAATACGGCGTGACGCGCGACTACGTCATGGGCATGCAGATCGTCACCGGCACCGGCGAACTCGTCCGGCTCGGTCGCAAGACCGCCAAAGGTGTTGCCGGTTACGACCTTGCAGGCCTGATGGTCGGCTCCGAGGGAACTCTCGGCATCATCACCGAGATCACCCTCAAACTACGTCCGCTGCAGGATCCGCAGCGCACGATCGCCGGCTACTTCGACTCCATCGTCGACGCCGGGCGCGCTGTAGCTGCCGTCGCCGCCGCAGGATTGACCCCGTCGGCTTTGGAACTGATCGACAAGCAGTGCCTCATTGCAGTCGACGCCTGGAAAAACATGGGGCTCTCGGTCGAGGCGAACGTGGTACTGCTTGGCCGCATCGACACACCGGGCCTCATCGGCGATCAGGAATCCGAGAAGATGCTGACGTGCTTCGACGAGGCAGGCGCAACGTGGTCCGCGGTATCGACCGATCAAGAGGAAGCCGACGCGCTGTTCTCTGCTCGTAGGCTGGCTTACCCCGCGATGGAACGACTCGGACCGGTATTGACCGAGGACGTGTGCGTACCGAAAAAGCATGTGCCCGAGATGCTGTCGCGCATCGAACAGATCGGGATCAAGTACGACACCACCATCGCGAACATCGCGCACGCCGGCGACGGCAACCTGCATCCGCTGCTGATCACCCCACACGACGACCTTCAGGCTCGAACACGCGCGCAGGCAGCGTTTGCGGAGATCATCGATGCGGCACTCGAACTCGGTGGCACAGTGACCGGCGAACACGGCGTCGGGCTGCTCAAGATGGACGGTTTGGCGCAGGAGTTGGACCCGGTAGTGCTGGACATGCACCGCTCGGTGAAGAACGCCCTCGATCCCCACGGCATCCTGAACCCGGGCAAGGTCTTCCAGCTCTAGCCGCTCCGCTCCGCTCCAGAGAGCCGAGGTCGCACCGCCCTTGGGGCACTAGTGGTCCGTTTGTGAATTGATCTGGTTGAGAGTGTCTCGTCCGCGTCGGACTTTCGCGATGATGTCGTCGGCGTGCGCCTTCCAGACGAACAGTGTGGGGTTGGTGTTCCAGTGGCCAGGCCCAGGTGGTGATGGCGTCGGTGAGGTCGGCGACACTGCTGAAGGTTCCGCGGCGCAGTCGTTTGTCGGTGAGTTCGTTGAACCAGCGTTCGATCAGGTTGAGCCAGGAACTCGAGGTCGGTGTGAAGTGCAGGTGCGAGCGGCGACGATGTTCATCGCGGCGAACAGGTCGATTGTGCCGTTGCGCTTGTAGTCGTGCGTCATCGTCCCGGCGCGACCCTTTTTCATCGGCAGCGACGGTTGAGTACGGTCCAGTGCTTGACACTGCGTTTTCGCCCCAGCAAGCGGGAGGTGCCCCCAGTCGAAGGAGAAGACCACTGCCCGCGCAGGCGGATTGAGGTACACCCCTACTACGCCGGCGAGTTTCTCCTCGAACAGTGGGTCGTTGCTGGCCTTGGATGTGTCCACTCGCCAGGGTTTCAGTCCGTGGTCGGCCAAGTTCTTGGCTACGGAGTCTCTCCCGATGGACATCCGTGCGGCCATCGTGCAGGTGGTCCAGTGGGTGGGGACCCATCAGCAGGTCGCTCTGTGTGGGTGAGGTGAACCACTTCCTCCACGGTTCCCGACACCAGGCCCGGTTTGCGGCCACGACCCTTGGCGATGACCCCTACACCGTCGATTCCTTTGTCCACGAATCTTTACCGCCAGCGTCGCACCCCCTTGTAGAGCTTGGCGACGACGCCGTCCTTGTAGGCATGGACACACGCCATGTCGACGCCGTCGAACGAAGCTTTGATTCCGACCGACGCACTCTCGCGGGCGGTATCGGCTACCTCGGCGGCGTGGAGCAGCGCCTTGGTCGGGATGCAGCCGCGGGGGAGGCAGGTGCCGCCGACCTTGTCCTTCTCGATCAGCGTGACGGACAGTCCTAGCTGAGCAGCACGGAACGCCGCGGCATATCCGCCCGATCCCCCGCCGAGGATTACGACATCAGTAATGACAGCGTCACTTATGACAGAGCCACCAGGTTCAGCGGATCGGACAGCAACGACGCGATGTCGGCCAGGAAACGCGAACCCTGCTCGCCTTCGACGAGACGATGATCGAACGAGAGGCTCAAAGTCGTCATCGACCGCAGAGCAATCTCACCCTCGAACTCCCAGGGCTGACGGCGAATCGCACCGAAGCACACGATCGCAGCCTCACCCGGGTTGAGAATCGGGGTTCCTGAATCCACGCCGAACACGCCGACATTGGTGATGGTGATGGTGCCGTCGGCGAGATCCGCCGGCCCTGTCTTGCCTTCCTTGGCCGTCGCCGTCAGATCCACGAGCGACTGCGCCAGATCCTTCAGGCCGAGCTTGTGCGCATCCTTGATGTTCGGCACCATCAAACCGCGCGGCGTTGCCGCAGCGATTCCGAGGTTGACGTATCCCTTGGTGACGATCTCCTGATTCTGCTCGTCCCAGTCCGAGTTGAGGCTCGGGTTGGAACGCAGCGCAACCATCAGGGCCTTCGCAACCAATGCAAGGGGCGTCAGGCGAATATCGCGGAAGTGCTTGGTAGCCCGGAGCTTTTCGAGCGGCTCGACCGTCAGTGTCACGTCGACGGTGACGAACTCCGTGACGTGCGGGGCGGTGAAAGCGCTCGACACCATCGCGGCGGCGGTGTGCTTGCGCACTCCCTTGATCGGCGTGCGATTCTCGTTCTTTCCCGAAGCGGGGCCGGCGTCCTGAACTACCGGCGCTTCTTCACGGGACATGTACGACGCGATGTCGTCGCGCGTGATTTCTCCGTGCGTCCCGGTAGCGGTCACGTCGGCTAGATCGATGCCCTCCTGCTGGGCAACGAACCGAACCGGCGGGGATGCCAGAGGCTTGTTCGACGCGGACTTCGACTGTTCGGACTTCACCGGCTCGGATACGTCGGTTCGCCGACTACCTCGACGACTCTTCCCCTCTCCTGCAACGCCATAGCCGACGAGGACCGGCACACGCTCTTTTGCCTGCTCGGGGTCCTTCAACGGCGCCTCCACCGGAGCCTCAGTACCGTCGGAGATGTCGATGATGGCGGTGCCGACGTCGACCGTCGTACCCTCTTCTGCCCGAGGCGCGGTTACGACACCGGCGTACGGCGACGGCAGTTCGACCGAGGCCTTGGCGGTCTCGACCTCGGCGATCACCTGGTTCAACTCGATGGTGTCACCGACCTCGACGAGCCAGCTGATCAGTTCGGCCTCGGTAAGCCCTTCCCCGAGGTCGGGGAGCAGGAAGCTCTTCGTCATCTGCAATGTTCCTATCGAAGGTTGAGGGAACCAATAATCGTCAGATCGCTCAATAGGTGTGTTTCGAACTGAGCATGATGCACGAAATTGCCCGACTCAATCCTGCTTGTTTGCGCTCAATGACTAAGTACGGAGTCCTCATCGGGGACCTGCCGGACTCCGACCCGACTACGCAGCAGGATGATCAATACGACGGCCATCAACATCACTCCGCCGACCACCCACAGTCCCGCTTTCGCGTTACCCGTCGCGTCGAATAGCCATCCCGTGACGTAGGGCGCGCCGAATCCTGACAGGTTGCCCACAGAGTTGATGATTGCGATGCCCGCCGCGGCGCCCGCACACGTCAGGAACGTGCTCGGGAGATACCAGAAGACTGGCAGAGCACAAAAGACGCCGACCGCGTTGACCGTGACCGCGAGCATCGTGGTGAAGGGCGAGTCCATGTAGAGCGCAAACGGGATGGAGACCGCACCGATCAGCGTCGGGATGGCCACGTGCCAGGTGCGTTCGCCGGTTCCGTCCGAGTGCCGGCTCCACAGAACCATGGCCACGGCACCGACGGCGAACGGGACCGCGACGATGAGACCGGTTGTGACGAGTGAGAAGTCGGTGTCGAACGTCTTCTTGAAGCCGGCAACGATGGTCGGCAGGAAGAAGCTGAGCGAGTACAGGCCGTACGTGATGCCGAAGTACACCAGACCGAGCATCCAGACCCGCGCATCGGTGAGTGCACGCTTGACCGAGCCGGAGATGTGTGAGCCCTTCTCCGAGTCCTCCGATTCGAGTTCGTTGGTCAGCCATGCTTTTTCGTCGTCGGCAAGCCAGTTCGCCTGCGAGGGGCGATCGGTGAGATAGAACCAGGTCACGACGGCCAACAACACGGCAGGGATGCCCTCAGACAGGAACATCACGCGCCAGCCCGACAGGCCGAACAGTCCGTCCCAGTACTGGATAATCGCGCTGGAGAGCGGCGCACCGAACGCCGAGGACACCGGAAGCGCCAGCAGGAACAAGCCCATCAGCCGGACACGGTAGGCCCGCGGGAACCACATCGTCATATAGAGCAGCACGCCGGGGAAAAAGCCTGCCTCGGCAATACCGAGCAGAATGCGCATCCCGTAAAGCCACTCTGCGGTGGGCACGAATGCCATGCGGACGCAACGACTCCCCACGTCAGCATGATTCTGGCGATCCAGCGGCGGGCGCCGAACTTGTGCAGCGCCAGGTTGCTGGGCACCTCGAACACGAGGTAGCCGATGAAGAAGAGTCCCGACGCGAGGCCGAACATTGTCTCGTTCAGCCCCAGCTCGTCGCTCATCGTGAGCTTGGCGAGGCCGATGTTGGTGCGGTCTAGGTAGTTGACGAAATACGCCAGCCCGAGGAACGGAATGATGCGTAAGGCGACCTTTTTGACCACCCGTGATTCGATCTCGGGCTTCATCGTTTCTGCTGGCATGTGCGGCTCGGCTCTCGTCGGCGAAAGTGACGTGGACCACGTTATGGGGCAGTTGCGCGCACTGCTATGGAGGAACCGTCCACCTGAACTGAGAATTTGGGTGCGCTTGATCCAGTTGATGCATTTCGCAATTTGTTAGTAGTCACTACGACCACTAAACCTCGATCCATGGACTGAGGTGGAGTCGGCGGTCGATGTTCGATAAATTGGCTGAGTGAACCGCACCGGGTTGTCCGGAGGCTTCACTTCTTAGGAGAATGAAGCCATGGCACGACCGGCAAGCAACTACCCCACCGAGCTGCGTGAACGCGCTGTCGGCATGTTCACCGAGATCCGCAAGG
>NZ_JASISW010000018.1 GCF_030063335.1 Rhodococcus sp. G-MC3
ACTCCAAGAAATCTGGGGCCACCTGTGCTGCCACTACGCTATTCGAACATTGATGGTCGACGCCGCGCGAGCAGGCGGACAGGACCCCGACCGCGCCTCATTCGTCGCGGCACTGCGGATAGCGCGAAGATCGCTCTCGCACAGCTCTTTTTCCCCCTCACAACCATAGAGCGCTCACCCGATTGTGGGACCACGCCGTCCAAAAACTGCGACGCCGATTCAACCCTGCGCGTCGTCTACGGGCCAACCCACGCGTCGTGAAACGCAAAATCTTCAAGTGGGCAGCCAAACGAGCCCACCACCAACACCATCCACAACCCACCACACCACCCGAATGCACAATCATTCAACACTAACTGAACGGTATTGGTCCTAAGCCAGAGCCACCACCCTGATCGCCTGACCAACCGACCGAATCCGGCACCCACCGGCGCCACTCGGTCATGCCCCAAACACATGATCGTTCAATTCGCATGCGGGGATTGTCTTAATTGTCGTAAGTGGCGGCGCACGATCTCCTTGGCCGTGCTGGCTGGAATGCCCGACGGGTGGAGCGTTCCTCGCAAAGCCAGACCGTCGATCAGCGCCGCTAACCTTTCGGCCTCGAGCGCCGCAACGTCCGGCGGACGCACTTGCAAAGAAGCAATAACGAGCTCGGCCAACGCCCGCGAACCCGAGAAAAGCCGGTCCGCTGACTCACGAAGCACGGGATTGGTCCTACCCGCGGTTACGATCTCCAACCACACAGCAACCTCTCGAAAGGTGTTCGCATGCAGAGGAAGTAGTTCGCACAGCATTTCCGTGGCGATCTCGAGTCGGTCTCCTGCGTCGTCTAGACGGTCTCGATGAGCCTGAAGCCGCTTGGTGATCCGCGCAATCACTTCGTCGGCCGCGCCGCGCATCAGATCATCATGAGTCGAGAAGTAATGTCGCACCGATCCGATAGCCAAATCGGCGGCGTCGGCCACGGCACGCAGTGTCGCCTGTTCTATTCCAAATTCGAGAACGACGTCAAAGACGGCCTCGAATATCCGTTGTCGTCTCGCGGCGGGATCTACAACTCTGGGCATACGCCTTTATAGCAGAGCCGTGCTACATTGCGTTGTAGCATAACTCTGCTACTAAAGGAGCTTCACTATGGCAACCGTCTTCATGTTGCTGCTCGTCCGGTTCGCGATTATCGCAGCGGTCGTTGCAGTCATCGCTATTTCGCTGTTTGCAGTTGCGCTGCACCTCAAACGAAGAGGGAAATGGGAAAGTGCGCGCAATCAAATCGGACCGACAGTCACGCGTGTGGCCGATCTGTACGCCCGACGATCGCCACCCAACGGACGAGGCTCGTGGAAAACCCGCGCCCTCACTTCGGCCGCGCGGCGCCTGAACGACGAGGGGGAGCAGAAATGAATCTCGTCGAGTCCGACGGTAACGAAGTGGTACATCATCTCTTGATGGATCTGATGTGGAAAGTCGGTATCGTTGCCATCCTGGTTACGATCAGTGTGTTGGTAGCGATAGTCATATGGAAGCGCGCGCATTAGTTTTGGTTATCAACGCCGCGGCCAGTAATCGACCGTGCTCAGCGCAGCGCGGCCAGACTCGCGACAGGCTTCTTGGCGTCGCTACCGAGGGCTTGGGCCACCGCTGGTCCGACGCCCAGAAGGTCACGCCTCTGCACTCACGCCGCCGCCCAAAATGCGCGTCGCGAGTCAGTTCCGAGCCGTCGCCTTCTTGGTCGACGCAGATGCCCAGCGAGCTCTTGGTTCCGCCCTCGCCGCTGCCGGACATCTCGATCGGCTTGGGTTCGTCGAACTTGAGCAACGTCCATTTGATGGTGTTCTCGAAGCCCTCTATTTTGACCAGGGGCTCAACATTTGTGCCTTTGGAGAGCTGCTTCGGAGGCAGTTCGCACCAGCCACCGTGGATGGTCATCCACTAGTCGAACCGATTGAGCGCGGAAACCTTGTCTTACGCGCTCTGCGGACTCTCGGGTATCTGTACCGAGACCCTGTCGGTGGTGTGTGGCGTACACGCTATTTTCGATCTATCGGTGCACTGCAACATATTTCACTTGACGCGTCAGAACTTGTGACGTACTCTCGAACAAACGTTCTAGAGATGCCTTGGGGGCGACAATCTATGGCGACGAGTCGAAGAAGCGCATTCGCGGTGTATGCAGGTCCGCAGAAGAAGCCTGTGATCGATCGGTCGCTGCTGTGCGAACTATCCGACGTCTCGGTTCTCGAAAATCAAGCCAGCGCACGTAAAGTTACAGTGGCAGCGGCTATCTGGGATTCGTGCATTCATCAGAACGTTCAGGTTGGTGATCACATCATGGATGCAGGCAACTATGCGGCGTCGGAAATAGCGAAAATTCTGGGGTGTTCGAAGACGGTCGCCGATACGTTCGCCGAAGTCGGTATGGACCTGCGTCTCCGGTTACCCGCTGTGCGAGCGGCATTCGACGCGGGCGAGCTGGATCTGGCTCGCGTCCGGGCTATCTGCCGAACGACGGGTTCGTACTCGTTGGGCGCTGCGGAACGCGTGGAGTCAGAGGTACTCGAAGCGGCTCGGCGCCTCTCGCCTGGTCCGCTAGCTACCGAAATTGCTGGAATCTTGCAGCGTGAAGCACCGGACGAGTCGGCCGAGATTCGTAAGGATTTAGAGTCACTGACCCGAGTTCGATACCGCGACAAAGACATGATCGCGACGATCGAGGCAGATCTGGAAGCGGGCGATGCCGCAGCATGCTGGCAGCTGATCAATGAGATGGCAGCGACGCTGTGTTCGAGGGATCCGAGGACTCGCGGACAACGGCTCGCTGCGGCGTACACGGCGATCATGCACCGCGAATCGTATGTTCGATGCACCTGCGAAGTCGACGATGACCACCCATGCACGGCGAACAGGGAGCTACCTGATCGCCGTGCACCCTTGACCAACGTGACGATCGACTTGGCATCCTTGGCAGGGCTCGCGGATCTGCCGGCATTTCTGGCCGGGCATGGTCTGATCGATGCCGACTATGCGCGTGAACTTGTCGCGAACGGTGATTGGCAGCTTGTCCTGACCGAAGCAGTGAACCTCGCGGAGAAGCTCGGTGTGGTTGGCGGTGAAGAGAATGCGGAGTCGGCAGGTTCGGGAACTGATTCTCCGGACAACACGGCAACATCGGCTGCGGCTGCGGCTGCGCCGGGTAGTCGAAATGGTGGGCACCTGACGTTCAATCCGCTTGGACGAGGCAGGCGTCGGCGGGGTTCTACGTTGCCGACACCACCCGTAGCGAAGCTGGCCGTGCGTCCAGGCGGTAGACCGACCTCTGAATATCATGGGTCGTACACATTGATCGCTGCGCTCGAAGCTGCGATCACCGCTAATCCCGCGCTGGCGGCAGCCCTGTACGCCGACGGTCATGGCGGATTCGTCGAACCACCCGACGGCGCTCTTGGGTACAGGCCGAGCGCGAAACTCGCAGACTGTGTGCGGCTCCGAGATCGAACGTGCCGCCACCCAGGATGCGATGTACCGGCGGCGAACTGCGAACTCGATCACGTCGTGCCGTACCTCCACAACGATCCGATGCGCGGAGGCTGGACGATCTCCAGCAACCTTCACTGCCTGTGCCGCTACCACCACATGTTGAAAACTATGGGCGTGTGGATACCGACCATGCTGGCTGGCGCGGTCGACTACTGGGTGTCCAGTTCGGGGACAACGGCGATCACCCTGCCGGGCAGCACCGTCGGGACCACCGACTTTTCCGGTGACGGGTTGCTTCCGCATATTCCACGAAGGCGTCGGGCAACGTGCGCCGACGAGCCGGGAGGACAGGGCGAACCCACAAAGCGAGCCGATGCAGTTACGGCTGATTTGTCGGCTTGTGTTGCGCCCACCGATGTTGCGCCCACCGATGTTGCTGCGCAGGTTGCACCGAGTTCGGCGAAGACGGTAGCCGATAGCAGCGGGCCGGAGAAGCCGCTGTCAGAAGCTTCGAGCGAGGGAGCGCCGTTCTGATGGCGCCCTGCTACTCAGCGCTTGCCGAGCAGTGCCTCGTGCTGCTCGGTGGTCGAGGTTCGGATGGCATCGACCACTCGGGCAACCTCGGGTCGGCGAAGGGTCTCGGCCCGCGAGACCAACCAATAGTCCAAGCGGATGGAGACAGCGCTGGGCAGAAGGCGAACCAAATCGGCGTGACGATCGGCCATGAAGCAGGGGAGCAACCCGATTCCGGCGGCAGCCCTGGTGGCCTCGACGTGTACGAATACGTTGGTCGACGTCACGGATTCACGCATCGACGGGGCAAATCCGGGTGCGATGTCGAGATCGTCCACCTGCAACATCGAGTCGATGAAATAGACAAGGGGATGGGCTTGAAGGTCCTCGATCGAGGCAGGCACTCCGTTGTCACGGAGGTAGTCTTTCGAGGCATACAGTCCCAGGTGATAGTCGCTGAGCTTGAATGCTTCCGCACGATGCACCTGCGGTTCGCCGACGACGATCTCGACGTCCATCCCCGATCGCTGCTGCGACGCGCGTCGCGTCGTCGCGACGATTTCCACCGAAATGCCGGGGTGGCGGCGTCTGACCTGCGCAACCGCGGGAGCGACGACGTACGCGCTGAAGCCGTCGGTTGCGGACACCCGCACAACGCCCTCGGCTTCGTCGTCGGTGCCCATCAGGGAGCGGACGGCAGTTTCGATGTTCTCAGCGGCAGCCAACGCATCCTTGCCGCGGGCAGTCAGTTCCCATCCATTTCCGGATTTGGCCAGCACTCGACCACCGAGGCTTGCCTCTAGTGCGGCGATACGCCTGGAAATGGTGGTGTGGTTGATGCCCAGGTCGTCGGCGGCGGTGTTGTACCTACCGGTCCGACCCACGGCGAGGAGAATCAACAGGTCGTCGGCGCTGGGAAGCCGACCATGATCGGGAGGACCGTGTGGCACATCTGCATTCTTGCAGATGGTGGCTGCGTACTTGGGTATTGCGGGCACCCGTATCTGCATCAATACTCAGCGATACGAGGTAGGTGTGGGAGCCGTCACAATGTGAATCCCGCACGTTCCGAATCACAGAGGAGTGCACATGAGTGTGGACGAACGCACACAGCCAGACCCGGACGCGACCCCGACCGGCCTCAAAAAGGTCGTCGCCGCGTCGATGGCGGGCACCATCGTCGAGTGGTACGAGTTCTTCCTCTACGGAACTGCCGCGACCCTGGTGTTCTCCAAGATCTTCTTCGCCGCAGGCACCAGTGAACTCGATGCCATTCTGGCCGCGTTCGTCACCTACGCAGTCGGCTTCGTCGCACGTCCGCTCGGCGGCATCGTCTTCGGTCACTACGGGGACAAGTACGGCCGTAAGAAATTGCTGCAGTTCAGCCTCGTACTCGTCGGTGGCGCGACCTTCCTCATGGGCTGCCTGCCGACCTTCAACCAAGTCGGCTACTGGGCCCCGGCCATGCTCGTCGCACTGAGGTTCATTCAGGGCTTCGCGGTCGGTGGCGAGTGGGGCGGCGCGGTTCTCCTTGTTGCAGAACACAGTCCGAACAAGAGCCGCGGCTTCTGGGCGAGCTGGCCGCAAGCCGGCGTGCCCGCCGGTAACCTACTCGCGACGGTCGTATTGCTGGTCCTGACCACCGTGCTCTCCGATGATGCATTCCTGAGTTGGGGCTGGCGCGTTGCCTTCTGGCTATCGGCGGTCATCGTCTTCGTCGGTTACTACATTCGCACCAAGGTCACCGATGCCCCGATCTTCGTCGAGGCGCAGAAGCAGGCCGAGGTCATCAAGGCAGCGTCGTACGGCGTCTTCGAGGTCATCAAGCGTTACCCGCGTGGCGTTTCACGGCCATGGGTCTTCGTTTCGGCGAAAACGTCATGTACTACCTCGTCGTCACCTTCACGATCACGTACCTCAAGGTCGAGGTCGGCACCGATACCAAAACTATCCTGTGGTGGATGCTCGCCGCACACGCAGTGCATTTCTGCACGATCCCGTTGGTGGGCAAGCTGGCCGACCGCATCGGCCGTCGTCCGGTCTACTTCATCGGAGCCGTCACCGCGGGCAGTTGGGGATTCTTCGCCTTCCCGATGTTCAACAGCGGCCACAATGCCGTGATCATGCTCGCGATCATCATCGGACTCGTGTTCCACGCCTTCATGTACGCAACGCAGCCCGCGATCATGGCAGAGATGTTCCCGACGCGTATGCGCTACTCCGGTGTGTCCCTCGGCTACCAGGTCACCTCGATTGTCGCAGGCTCGCTTGCTCCGATCATTGCGGTCGCGTTGCTCGACAAGTTCGGGTCCTCGGTACCGATTGCCTGGTATCTCGCGGGCTCGTGCCTCGTCACGTTGATCGCGGTCATCGCAGCACGTGAGACGAAGGGGCTTGCGCTGGAATCGATCGACATCGCCGACGCCAAGAATCTGGCCACCGAGGCAGAGCTCGCCAAGGTGGGCTTGAAGTGACCGACCTGTCCGGACGTTCCGCTCTCGTCACCGGTGGGGCGTCCGGGATCGGGGCTGCATGCGCCCGCGAATTGGCTTTGCGCGGAGCAAAGGTCACCATCGCTGACGTCGACGAGGTTGCAGCGAAGGAGCTGGCGTCGGACCTTCGCGGTGAAGTCTGGGCGGTGGACCTGCTCGACACTGCTGCGCTGGACGATCTGACACTGGACATCGATATTCTCGTCAACAATGCGGGTATCCAGACCGTCGCTCCGATAGTCGATTTCGACCCGGCCGCATTCAGGCGAATTCAGACTCTGATGGTCGAGGCGCCATTCTTGCTGATTCGGGCCGCGTTGCCAGGTATGTACACCCGCAAGTTCGGCCGGATCGTCAACGTCTCCTCGGTGCACGGTCTGCGGGCTTCGGAGTACAAGGTCGCATACGTCACCGCCAAGCACGCTTTGGAGGGGTTGTCGAAGGTGACGGCACTCGAAGGTGGGGCGCACGGTGTCACCAGCAACTGCGTGAACCCCGGATACGTGCGAACACCATTGGTGGAGAAACAGATAACCGATCAGGCGCTGGCGCACGGCATTCCTGAAGACGAAGTTCTGGAAAAAGTCATGCTGACCGAGAGCGCAATCAAACGACTCGTCGAACCGGCGGAAGTGGGTTCGCTGGTGGGATGGTTGACGTCGTCGGATGCGGGGATGGTGACCGGAGCTTCGTACACGATGGATGGCGGCTGGTCGGCCCGCTGACGGCCCTGGCATGAATGGACCATCGCAACCGTCCAGCCGTTGCGGTGGTCCATTCATGTTGTCAGCGAGGCGAATTCACATCCGACGGCCGAGCTGGGCCAAAACCTTCGTCTGGCGATCCGCGGACTCCGGCACCTCGACGGCCGGGCCGCAGACCCCGTCCATCCGAATGTTGTCACCCATCTGCTCGATAAAGCCGACGACGAAGTCCAAATCCTGGTCGGCGATGGTGTCGTCGACTCCCACCGGATGCGCAATGTCCCACGCATGGACGATCAGATCCAAGCTGTAGAACGAACCCATCGACGACGCCAGGTCCGTCCGTCCGAAGTGCCCGTCGTACTCGAGATTCGCACGGGCCGGATCGTCGAGAATGTCCTGCATGCCATCGCGGGTGTGTGCCCAGGCGGCGACGGGATCGTCGTCGACGGAAGGACCGTCGGCAATCGACAGTCCGACGGGGGAGAGCGAGCCCTTCTCGGTGTCGATCAGATGTCTCACGACATCGCGGACAGTCCACCCCTCGCACGTCGAAGGCTGATCCCATGTGTTCGACGGCACTGCCTCGATTCGCTTGGTCAGCACAGCAGCGAGTCGTCGATAGCGGTCTGCGGTCGATTCCGGAGTTGTCATGAGGTCGATTCTGCGGCATTCGGTGCACCCAACGATTGAATATTTCGGACATTCCGGCGAATTCTTGGACGAGTCGATGATGCGAAATCGGAACCTAACCCCCCTTGCCTGTCCTGAACGTCCAATGCAGGATGGCAGCAAGCTCGCCAGCCGACCCCGGAGGTCTTCGCAATGAAACTCGCTCGCCGACTGGCAGTGTGCGGGGCCATCGTGGTCGTTGCGGCGTTGGCTCCGGCCGCTGTTGCATCCGCGGAAGTGGTTGTTCCGTTCCAGATCAACCCGGCACCTTTCGGGAATCCGAACGGCAGCTTCGACTCCCCACGGGTCAGTTGCGTCGCCGTGGTCGGTGAGCAGCCAGGGGGGGCCAGGATAACGGGAGGCGACCCGACAAGGCCGGGCTGCTACGCGGTGTCCGACGTGCGCTGGCTGAATCTTTCGACCGGAGCGACGGGCTCAGCCCGGATGTCCGACGGTGTGGGCGGATCACCGGCCGAGGCGATCGTGCTGTCCGGCGCCGGACAGGTTGCGGTCGTCGCACTGCCTGTTTCCGGAACAACCGTTCCCGGCGTCGCTACCTTCTTCGTCCCGTAGCTGTGCAGCATGATCACTGTCTCGTGTACCTGAAAGCCCTGGTCTCGTATGGAAGTTCGACCGTCTCCTCTCCTCGGAGCCCGAGGTCGTCGAACAGCGCTTCCAGTCGGGAGTCGACCTCGGCCCGAGCCTCGGGCGTCGCGATGATGTAGTAACTGCGCGATCGGACCGATGCAGCAAGGCTGGCGCGTGTCACGCTTGAGCTCCACTGCCAAACCTTCCGCGCTGGATCTCCGAACGGCTTTGCAACCGGTGGCGGACCCGCCGTGAACATCTCGGTGGTTCCGCCGTCGGGAACAATCGAATTGAGCTGCCTCACCCAGGGGACGGAGTCGTCGCGCACATTCCAGATCAAGCCGAGAACGCCACCTGGGCGCAGCACACGCCCGATCTCTGTCGACCCTTCGCCCGGATCCACCCAATGCCATGCCTGACCGAGCACCACAGCGTCGACAGTGCCGTCGTCGAGAGGGAGCGACTCGGCTGTTCCCACGTAAGTCGGGATCCCGGGTACCGCTGTGCGCAGAGTGCCGAGCATTGCCGAATCTGGATCTAGGGCAACCACATCGCAACCGGCAGCAACCAAGCCTCGAGTGAGTTTGCCTGTGCCTGCACCGACATCGGCTACGCGGGGAGTCTTACTGAGAGACGACGCCACCAGCCATCGCACGGCTGCCTCGGGATACTCTGGACGGCCGGCCTCGTACACTTCGGCTGCAGTTCCGAACGACGTCGAACCGCTGTCTCTCGAATCGCTGTCTCTAGGGCTGTTGTCTCTGGAAGCACTAACCCTGGAAGCGGAACCCCTGCCGCGGCTGACCATTTCCGCAGGCTACTCCGGGCACCGTCTGTTGTCAGTGTCTCGATGCACGGCTACGGCGTTCGTCGTCCAGGCTGTCAAATTATTGTCCATCACGTCCGAGTTGGCCAACGCGGTCGGACTTGCGTTTCATGGGGTACGTGCGACTGCGCAACTGGTGAATCAGGGAGTGTCGAACGAGTTTCTGCCCGCTCTGCTTGCCTGCGCTCTGCTGATGACCGTTGCGACAGTCCCTCTTTCGATCACACGGCACCACGCGGTCCTGTCTCGATCTGATCCCGGCCGACGAACTGGCGCGGACCCGCTTGTGCGTCGCGGACAGCGTCGTCATCAGTAGAGACGCTGCATGGATGCGGCAAGCAGTCCCAGGCTTTCGCCTCGCGTGGCCTCTTAGCGGCGGTATTCGTCGGCAGCACCATGGTGGTTACGTTCACATTCGTGCAGAACTGGCACGACGGCGCACTATCGACCTGGAATTTGGACCTTGCGACCGAACTATTTCGCCGATGCCGATGCCGGTGGCGACCTGGAGGTGGAACCGAGAGTGGCCTGCACACGGTGTACGTCAGGTCCTCGGATCCGGCGGTGACGGTGATCGGGGAGGGTGTGAGTACCTGAACCTGTGCGCACGAAAAAGCCCTGTGCGCACGAAAAAGCCCCTGTGAACGAGTCACAGGGGCTTTCCCTTGGCGGAGGATAGGGGATTTGAACCCCTGAGGGCGTTAACCCAACCCGCGTTCCAGGCGAGCGCCATAGGCCACTAGGCGAATCCTCCGTGGGGAATCATACCGGGTAACCCCCTCCATCTCCCAAATCGGGCTACTCGAAGGGCCGTGATGCGTCGCGATGATGGGGACGGCTACACTCTTCAATGGATCCCGCGCGGCGCGCATCCTGTGAACTCCCCCAGGGCCGGAAGGCAGCAAGGGTCAACGGGCTCTGCCGGGTGCGCGGGGTCCCCTTTACTTTCAGGGACCTGACAGAAGCCCGACACCGAGAGGCCGCTCCACATGTCTACGCAAACCCAATTGGGGTTGATGAACCATGAGGAGCTCGCCTCCGAGCACGAGCGTCAGTCCGCAAATTACCTGCAGCTGAAGGCGGCAGACCTCGCGCTCGATCTCACCCGCGGAAAGCCGTCGCCCGAGCAGCTCGACCTCGCTGCCGGCCTGTTGACGCTCCCCGGGGAAGATTACCGCGATGGCAGCGGAACCGACTGCCGTAACTACGGTGGCCTTGCGGGCCTGCCCGAGTTGCGTGCGATCTTCGGTGAACTTCTGAACATCCCGGCCTCGAACCTGCTCGCTGGTAACAATGCGAGCCTCGAGATCATGCACGACCTCATCGTCTGGGCACTGTTCCACGGCCTGCCTGATTCTCCGCGGCCATGGTCGGCCGAGCCGACCATCCGATTTCTTTGCCCCGCTCCCGGCTACGACCGCCATTTTGCGATCACCGAGAGCTTCGGAATCGATATGATCCCGATCCCGATGCTGCCCGACGGCCCCGATATCAACGCGATCACCACACTCGTTGCGTCGGACCCGCAGATCAAGGGCATCTGGACAGTGCCGAACTACGCCAACCCAACTGGCGCGGTGTACTCGGAGGAGATTGTCCGCACGCTGGCGACCATGCCGACGGCCGCGCCCGATTTCCGAGTTTTCTGGGACAACGCGTACGCCGTTCACCCGATCGTCGAGGAATTCGCTCCGTCTCACGACATCCTGGGCTGGGCCGCCGAGGCGGGCAATGCCAACCGTCCGTTCGTGTTCGCGTCGACATCGAAGATCACCTTTGCAGGCGCAGGCGTGAGCTTCTTCGGAGCCTCGGATGCGAACATCGAGTGGTACCAACAGCACCTCGGCAAGAAAAGCATCGGACCCGACAAGCTCAACCAGCTACGTCACCTTCGCTTCTTCGGCGACGCCGACGGTGTCCGGGCCCACATGGCCAAGCATCGCGAGATCCTGGCACCGAAGTTCGCGCGAGTTCAGCAGATCCTCGACGACCGCCTCGGTGCGTCGAAAGTCGCGTCCTGGACCGAACCGAAGGGCGGATACTTCATCTCGCTCGATGTTCTCGAGGGAACTGCGGCTCGGTCGATCGCCCTGGCGAAGGACGCCGGAATCGCACTGACCGGCGCCGGCTCGTCGTTCCCGTACAAGAACGATCCGGACGACAAGAACATCCGCCTCGCTCCGAGCTTCCCGTCACTGAGCGAGCTCGAAAAGTCGATGGACGGCGTCGCGACCTGCGTGCTGCTGGCCGCGACAGAAAAGCTTCTAAGCTAACCAACACCAGACATACAGAAAGAGCGCGACTCCATACCGAAGTATGGAGTCGCGCTCTTCTGCATTCGAAGCCTAGTGCCCTACGACTATCGCGCCTTCCGGAGCGGCAGGCAGCAGGCCCGGCTTGACGATGACCGCCGAGACGACTGCGCCGAGCAGGAAGATGCCCGTCGCCCACCAGAAGGTCGTGGTGTAACTGGCGATCTCAGCGTTGGCCTGCAGTGCGAGCGCGCTCGATGCCGTAGCCATGTTGTCGGTGACGTAGGACGTCGCCGCGCTCGCTGCGACGGTGCTGAGCAGAGCAGTTCCGATCGAACCGCCGACCTGCTGCATCGTGTTGACGGTGGCCGAGGCAACACCCGAGTCGTCTGGGCTCACGCCCGAGATTGCACCCTGCATGGCCGGGGCCATGGTCGCGCCGAGTCCGAGGCCCATGATGACCAGGCCGGGGAGGATGTGAGTCGCGTAGGAGCTGTCGACGGCGATCTGCGTGAGCAAGCCCATTCCCAAGGCTGCCGCCAGAAGACCGACGGTCATCAGGACCCGCGGACCGAAGCGGGGCAGCACGACCGCTGTCGACAATGTTGCGGTGACGATCAACGCGCCGATCATCGGCATGAACGCGAAGCCGGTGCTGATCGGCGTGAATCCCAACGTGTTCTGCAGGTAGTACGTCAGGAACAGGAACACCGCGAACATGCCTGCGCCCGAAATGAAGACCGCGAGGAACGATCCGGCTCGCGTGCGATCGAGAATGATCCGCAACGGGAGCAGTGGGTGTTCGACCCGCTGCTGGATGCTGAAGAAGACTCCCAGAAGTACGACGCCTGCAGCCAGGAACGCGATGGTGACGGAGTCTCCCCAGCCGTCGGATTCTGCGTGGGCGAAGCCGTAGACGATGGAGAACAGTGCTGCCGAGACCGTCAACGTTCCGGGGATGTCCAAGCGCGGGCGAACGTCCGCCTTGTGCTTTGCCAGCAAGATGAACCCGGCGACGAATGCGAGGGCTGCAAAGAACAGGTTGACGTAGAGGCTCCAGCGCCAGTTGGCCCATTCGGTGAGCACTCCACCGAGTAGGAGGCCGAGAGCGCCGCCGCCGCCTGCAATGGCGCCGAAGATGCCGAATGCCTTGGCGCGTTCCTTGGGATCGGTGAACGTGGTCGCTAACAGCGACAGGGCAGCGGGAGCAAGCAGCGCCCCGAACACGCCTTGCCCTGCACGTGCAGCGACCAGCATGCCGAAGTTGATTGCAGCGCCGCCGACCGCGGACATCACGGCGAATCCGACGAGTCCGATGAGGAAGGTTTTGCGACGTCCGAAGAGGTCGCTCAATCGACCGCCGAGGAGCAGGAGGCTGCCGAATGCGAGTGCGTAGGCGGTGACGACCCACGAGCGGTTGCTGTTGTCGAAGCCCAGGTCGAGCTGAGCGGCGGGCAGGGCGATGTTCACGACGGTGGCATCGAGCACCACCATGAGCTGGGCGAGGCCCAGCGTGGCAAGAATCAGCCAACGATTCCGATGTGACTTGGCTTCGGTGGTCTCCTCCGTTGCCAGTGCTGACGACGAAACGTCGTCCGGTGACAATGCGGTCATGGTGTTCCCTCTGGTCGGATCTTCGGTGTGGTCGGCAAAAGCGGTGTGGTCGGATATGCGGTTGGTCGGCTATACGGAGGTGTATCCTCCGGTTATAGGACTAAGATAGCAGATAACCGGAGGTATTGCCTCCGCTTAGCGGGTGAAACGGACATCGAATGAGTGTGAGAGCCGACACAGAGCGCACAAAGCCTTTGCGTGCCGACGCTGAACGGAACCGCCGACGCATCATCGACGCGGCCCGCGAATTGTTTGCGTCGCGGGGGATCGACATCACGCTCGACGACGTGGCAGCACACGCGAAAGTCGGTGTCGGAACCGTCTACCGGCGGTTTTCCTGCAAGGAAGAGCTTATCGACGGTGTCTTCGAGCAACGTCTAGAGGACGTGCTGTTCAATGCCAAAGCCGCCCTGGAGTTCGACGACGCCTGGGACGGCCTCGTAACGTTCCTCGAGCAGATGTGTGCGGGTATCTCGGCCGACAGGGGCCTCGGCGAGGTGGTCCTCGGATCCGACGAGGGCTGCAACGGCATCGCAACGATGCGAGAGCGAATCGACCCCTACATCGAGAAGATCGTCGTGCGCGCCCGTGAATCGGGGCAGTTGCGACCGGACGTCGAAGTCAACGACTTCTTTCCTCTCATCGGAATGGTCGGGGCGGCCGCCGAATTCTCGTGCGCTGTGGACTCCTCCAATTGGAAGCGTTACTTCACGGTCGTAATCGACGGCCTGCGGGCTCGGCCCGGTACGCCGAGCGATTTGCCGGGCCGAGCCTTCACGACGGACGAGATCGTCGCGGCGAAGGCTGCAATGCATCGGCGCCGCCGCTGAATTGTTCCTCACCACGAATTTCGCGTAACTCGCCCTGGTGCAATTCCACTTCGCTTGTGACAGGTCACTGCTCTGCGCGCGGAGCTTTGGCGGGCTTCCGAATTGTGTCATCCATCACGTATGGTCCGTTGTGCGATTGCTACTGCTCGGTAGGTGAGCGGGGCTGCTGGGACTTACGGGGGGTTACTTTATGCGAGTGTCACGGGTGTTCGGTACGGCTGTCGGCGCCGCTCTGCTGGCTACAACGGTGGTGATGCCGCTGTCGTTCGCTCAGTTGGCGTCAGCGCAGCCGCAGTCCGGATCGTCGACCGGTTCGACGGGAGAATCAGACTTTTATCTGCCACCGAACCCGCTTCCTGCCGGAACGCCGGGCGACGTGATTCGCACCGAACCGTCGTCGCTGGCGCTGTCGGTTCCGGGAATCGGTGGAACACTGCCGGGCAACGCGACGCGAATCATGTACCGCAGCACCGATTCCAACGATCAGCCGAACGCCGTCACCGGGACCTACATCGACCCTGCGGCCGAGTGGACCGGACCTGGCCCGCGACCACTCGTCGTTGTGGCGCCGGGTACGCAGGGCCAGGGTGATCAGTGTGCGCCGTCGCGGATGCTCAACCGCCTGATCACGTACACGCCTCCGCTGGGCGTGATGGTCGAATACGAAGTGCTGGCTGCGTACTCGCTGCTCTCCCAGGGGTACGGCGTCGTCATCACCGACTTCGAAGGCCTCGGCACCCCCGGAGCGCACACCTACGTCAACCGCGCATCGGAAGCGCATGCGGTTCTCGACGCCGCGCGAGCTGCGCAGCGCCTGCAAGGCACGAAGATCACCGCTGACGGACCCGTCGGAACCTACGGATACTCGCAAGGGGGCGGCGCCGCCGCGGCTGCCGCGGAACTGGCGGGAGACTATGCACCCGACCTCGACCTCGTCGGCTCCTACGCCGGCGCTCCTCCAGCCGATCTGAAGCAGACACTCGAGCAGGTCGACGGCTCGATCCTCACCGGCGTCATCGGCTACACCCTCAACGGGCTGCTCAACTCCGACCCCGACCTACAGCAGATCATCGACGAGAACATCAACGACGCGGGCAAAGCGATGCTTAATCAGGTCGCCGATCAGTGTGTCGGAGAAACAATTCTGACTGTGGGGCTGCATCGCACCACCGAATACACCAAGACGGGCGAGCCGATGTCGGTGGTTCTCGACCGTCTACCCGTGGCCCAGCGAATCCTCGCCAAGAACAAGATTGGTGAACGAACTCCGGATGCACCGGTGCTGATTCAGTCCGGAACCTCCGACGACATCGTCCCGCATGGTCAGGCTGTGCAGCTGGCCGGTGAATGGTGCGCCAAGGGCGCGACCGTTCAACTGAGCACAGCCGAGGTCCCGGCCATCATCCCCGGATCCGGTGCGGGTCACGTAATTCCTGACCTCCTCGGTCTCGGTGAAGCTCAGAACTGGATGAAGGATCGGTTCTACGGAGTACCTGCCCCGTCCAACTGCTGACAGTGCACCCGTACGCGACACCCCGCACCAACATCACGTTGTGTGGGGTGTCGCTGTATGTGGGGTGTAGTAGGTGTCGCTGTGGTGGCGAGCACAATCGTGGTCGTAGTGTAGGAAGATCGACTTCGGGTACACCGCAAGCTGATGCAATGCACGAAATGAATGGCGGTCATGGGGAAATTGACGATGTATCACGAGGCGGCTCACCGCGGTGCGTGAAAATTACAACGAGCAGTTGGACGCGGCACGCTCCGATTTGGCCGAAATGTGCAAGCTCGCCGAAACCGCAATGGAATCGGCCACCCGAGCTCTGCTGACGGCCGACCTCGCTCTTGCGGAGGAGACGATCAGCAGCCGCGAGCGGATCGACACCCTTGCCGCGAACTGGGAACACAAAGCATTCTCGGTCCTGGCGCTGCAGTCGCCTGTTGCACTCGACCTGCGGATCATGGTCAGCGGAATTCACATCGTTGCGGACCTCCAACGTATGGGAAGCCTGGCCATCCACATCGCCGAACTCGTGCGAAGGCGCCACCCAGCGCATGTGCTCCCGACCGAAGTCGAGTCCACGTTCGCCGAGATGGGACGCGTCGCCGTCGGGCAGGCAGAAGCGACCAGGGACGTTCTTCTGACCAGAAACGCCGAGCGCGCAGCCGAGCTGAAGACGGCAGACGCCGCGATGGACGACCTGCATCGCAGCTTGTTCACTCTGACGGCATCGCCCGATTGGCCACACGGAGTGCCTGCCGCCGTGGACATCACTTTGCTGGGCCGCTTCTACGAGCGATACTCCGACCACACCGTCGAGGTCGCCAAGCGCGTTATCTTCCTCGTCACCGGCGAATTCAGGCCCGAAGAAGCTTGATCTGCACAACTCGCTCACTGGTGGCAGGATCACCACAATGAAACGCGACGTCTCGGCCTACCTCGACGTGGATGTCACCGAGGCCAGCACACTGGAGTTCCAGATCGCCGTCGCGCCCCATCCGGGCGCCGACGTCTGGGAGGCGCTGTCCTTCACTCTCAATGGACAGCCGGTCGAGGCTCGAGAGATCAGCGGCGCGCACGGAACACGTATTCACAAACTGCACTCGGGTGTCGGCAAGCTCGAGGTGTCCTACTCCGCAACGATCTACGGCAACACTGAACCGGCACCGATCTCCGATTACGACCTCTCGCTTTACCTCCGGCCCAGTCGGTACGCAGAAGCGGACAAGTTCTTCGGCTTCGCGGCAACGGAATTCGGTTCGTACGAAGCCTCGGAGAAGCTCCTCGCCGAAGTATCATCCTGGGTCGGAGCGCGGTTGAGTTACGTTCCCGGCAGCAGCGACCCGATCGATGGTGCCGTCGATACTCTGCTCGCGGGTGCGGGCGTGTGCCGCGACTACACCCACCTCGTCGTCGCTCTGCTGCGCGCAGTCAATGTGCCCGCGCGGCTCGTCGCGGTGTACGCACCCGGCTGCGATCCGATGGACTTCCACGCCGTGGCCGAAGCATTCGTCGACGGCCAATGGCGAGTTGTCGACGCCACATGCCTCGCGCCTCGGTCGACACTCGTTCGGATTGCAACCGGTAGGGACGCTGCCGACACAGCGTTCCTCGACAACCACGGCGGATCGATCACGTTGAACAACACGATCGTCGGAGCCGTCGTCGACGGGCCGTTGCCGTTCGACGACATCACGCAACTGGTGTCGATTACCTAGACGCTGCTGGTCGTGCCGCCAAGGATGGCATGATCGAGGTCATGTCTCCCACACTGCACTTGACCGGTGACGCCGACGCCGACGCGCTGCTGGCCGAAGATCCGTTCGCGTTGCTCATCGGGATGCTGCTCGATCAACAGGTCCCCATGGAATCCGCCTTCGCAGGCCCGAAGAAGCTTGTCGACCGGCTCGGTGATCTGAAGGTCGACACCATCGCACAGGCCGACCCGGACGAGTTCGCCGCAGTGTGCGCCACTACGCCTGCTGTGCACCGGTTTCCAGGGTCGATGGCGGGGCGTATTCAAGGTCTCGCGGAGTTCATCGTCGAGAATTACGACGGTAGGCCCGACGAGATCTGGCGTCGCGAAGACCCGAACGGGGCCGAGGTGCTGAAGCGGCTCAAAGCTCTTCCCGGTTACGGAGACCAGAAGGCGCGGATTTTCCTTGCTCTGCTCGGTAAGCAGATGGGTGTGACCCCAGACGGTTGGCGTAAGGCCGCGGGCGCGTATGGAGACGAGGGCTCGCGCCGATCGATCGCCGACGTGGTCGACGGTAAGTCTCTGTTGGAAGTCAGGGAGTTCAAGAAGGCCGCGAAGGCAGCCGCCAAGAACAAGTGACGCAAGCATCTGCCACGGGCCATCGGTGCCGGTGTCGGTGCACGCCGGTACCCTTCCAGGCGTGGCTCTCTACCGAAAATACCGTCCCGCGACGTTCGCTGAGGTTGTCGGGCAGGAGCATGTCACCGAACCGTTGAGTGTTGCGCTCAACTCCAATCGGATCAACCACGCATATCTCTTCTCCGGCCCACGTGGCTGCGGTAAAACGTCGTCGGCGCGCATCCTCGCGCGATCACTGAACTGCGCCAAGGGACCGACGTCCACGCCGTGCGGCGTCTGCAACTCCTGTGTGGCGCTCGCCCCCGGCGGCCCGGGCAACCTCGACGTCGTCGAGATGGATGCGGCAAGCCACGGTGGCGTCGACGACGCCCGCGATCTCCGTGACAAAGCCGTGTACGCACCGGCCGAGTCGCGCTACGTCATTTTCATCATCGACGAGGCTCACATGGTCACGACCGCAGGCTTCAATGCCCTGTTGAAGGTCGTCGAAGAGCCGCCGGAGCATCTGGTCTTCATCTTCGCGACGACCGAGCCCGAGAAGGTATTGCCGACCATCCGGTCCAGGACGCACCACTATCCTTTCCGCCTGTTGCCGCCGTCGACCATGCGCGGTCTGCTCGAGAAAATCACTGCGCAAGAGTCGGTTTCGGTCGAGGATCCGGTGTACCCGCTGGTGATTCGTGCCGGCGGTGGATCGCCTCGTGACTCGCTCAGTGTGCTCGATCAGCTTCTGTCCGGCGCAGGGCCGGAGGGTGTCACCTACCCGCGTGCGCTCTCGCTGCTCGGCGTCACCGATGTAGCGCTTATCGACGAAGCGGTTGATGCGTTGGCCGCAGGCGACGGTGGTTCGTTGTTCGGCACCGTAGACAAAGTGGTCGACGCAGGCCACGATCCCAGGCGCTTCGCCACCGACCTACTCGAGCGTCTCCGCGATCTGATCCTCATGAGGGCCGTGCCGGACGCAGGGGAGCGCGGGCTGGTAGACGTTCCTGGCGATGTCCTCGAACGATTGCGCGAAGAATCGGAACGAATCGGGTCGGCCACCCTGGCCCGCTACGCGGAGATAATCCATGCCGGACTCGGTGAGATGCGCGGCGCGACAGCGCCGCGCCTGCTCCTCGAGGTCATGTGTGCGCGCATGCTGCTTCCTTCTGCGTCAGATGCGGAATCTGCAGTGCTGCAACGCCTCGAACGTCTCGAACGTCGCCTGGACGTGACGCTTCCCGCGGGTGAACAAGCGTCCGTCGACCAGGCTCCGCCGCAGCGTCGCCCCGAGGCTTCACCGGCATCCCCGTCGGTTCCGGTCGATGACACCCCGCCGAAATTTGTCAGGCCCTCGCGGCGAAGTGCGGAGGTGGGGGCGCCTGCGCCTGCCGCAACCCCTGATGCCGCGCCCACTGTGGAGCAATCGGTGGCGGAACAGCCGGTCGCGACAGTGCCCACCCCGGAGCCCGCTCTTGTCCCGACGCCGGAACCAGAGCCGAGCCCGACGCCCGAGCCGCTGCCGGAACCCGAGCCGACGCCGGAGCCCGACCCAACGCCGGAACCTGACCCGACGCCGGAGCCCGAGCCGACCCCGGAGCCCGAGCCCGAGCCGACCCCGACGCCCGAGCCGACCCCGACGCCCGAGCCGGTATTGGACATGCAGCCGGAGCCCGAGGTTGCGGTCGACTCCGCGCCCGAGCCAATGGTATTTCCAGAGCCAGAGCCAGAGCCTGTACCCGTCGCAGCGTCCACTGAGCCCGATGTCGCTGCGGTACGCGCTGTCTGGTCCGAGGTCCGCACGAAGGTTCGTGAACGCAGCCGCACCGTCGAGGTCATGCTCTCCGGCGCATCGGTACGGACGGTCGAGCAAGGCACGATCACCCTGGGACACGACTCGGCCCCGCTCGCCAAGAGGCTGGGGGAGCCGCGGAACGCGGACGTCATCCGCGATGCGTTACGCGACGTCTTCGGTGTGGATTGGGCGGTCACCTGTGTTGTCGGCGCCGCTGCACCTGCCGGAGAAGCAGCAGTGTCGAAGGGCGCCCCCGAAGCCCCCAAAGTTCCGCAGGCCAAGTTCTCGCGGCCGAGTCAGAGCAACAAGCCTGCTCGCACCACCGATGACGCGTTCGGGTCGGCGGGTGACGGATCTAGTTACGACGACATCCCACCGCCGGAGGCCCCCGACTACCCGGACGACCCCGAACCGGCAGGTCCCCCACCACCGGAGACGGCAGAGGACGAGGAAGAGTTGTTGAAGGCTGCAACCGAGCCTGCTGATCCGTCGATCAGGCGCGACCCGGAAACCGTGGCAATGGAGTTGCTCACGACTCAGCTTGGTGCTACCCCGCTCAAGGAGTAACGGCGAAAAAGAACCGGGCACTCCATCTGCGGACCTTGTGCCACGGTTCAGGTCAGTAGGAGGGGAATCGAAGTCCGCTCAGAAAAGGGTCAGCTACGCCTGCTCGATGTCCTGAGGGTCGGCGAAGACCAGACGACCGTCATCCAGTGCTACGGCGTAGCGGCGCGACACGGCCCACGTCCGATCAACGGACCCGACCTGGTCTCCGAAGTCTTCTTTGATCACTCCGGACTCTTTGGGCCACTGCTCGCGCGCGAGCTCGGCGTTGGAGCTGAAACGCACTTTGACGTGCGACCCGACCGCGAACGGCTGCTGGGTATCCATGGACATCATCTCCTGCGTGCTCGATACCCCCCTTGACGATCCTAGTTCTACCCCAAGACGATCCGTACCAAACGAACAGACCGGTCACGGACGACGCTCGTTTGAGTCCTTCACTCTTTGATGCAACACGTTCTAGTGTGGACTCAGCCGAGGTGTATTCCTCGAGTCCTGCGGTGCCCGTGAGCGGTGCCGCCGCCGAAATGAAGTAGCTGGAAGGAACTGCACGCTGTGACTACAGAGGCGTTCATTTACGAAGCCATCAGGACCCCGCGCGGCAAGGGGAAGAATGGTTCACTGCACTCCGTCAAGCCGATCTCGCTGGTCACCGGACTGATCGACGAGCTTCGTCGCCGGTTCCCCGACCTCGACGAGGACCGTATATCCGATCTGATCCTCGGTGTCGTGTCGCCGGTGGGCGATCAAGGCGCCGACATCGCGCGCACCGCGGTCCTCGCCGCGAAGATGCCCGACACCGTCGGTGGATTCCAGTTGAACCGCTTCTGCGCCTCCGGCCTCGAAGCCGTCAACCTGGCTGCCCAGAAGGTTCGCTCCGGTTGGGACGAGCTCGTCATCGCTGGCGGCGTCGAGTCCATGTCTCGCGTCCCGATGGGCAGCGACGGCGGAGCCTGGGCGATGGACCCGGCCACCAACTACGACACCTACTTCGCTCCGCAGGGTATCGGTGCCGACCTGATCGCAACGATCGAGGGATTCACCCGCGAGGACGTCGATGCGTACGCAGTGCAGTCGCAGGAGCGCGCCGCTGCGGCGTGGTCCGGCGGATACTTCGCCAAGTCTGTCGTACCGGTCACCGATCAGAACGGCCTGTTGATCCTCGATCAGGACGAGCACATGCGTCCAGGCTCCACGGTCGAATCGCTCGGCAAGCTCAACCCGGCGTTCACCGGGATTGCCGCGATGGGCGGGTTCGACGACGTCGCGCTGCAGAAGTACCACTGGATCGAGAAGATCGATCACGTCCACACCGGCGGTAACAGCTCCGGCATCGTCGACGGCGCGGCACTCGTCCTCGTCGGCAGCGAGCAGGCGGGCAAGGACCTCAACCTGATTCCCCGTGCACGCGTCGTCGCGACCGCCACGTCCGGCGCCGACACCACGATCATGCTCACCGGACCGACGCCCGCGGCGAAGAAGGTGCTGGCGACAGCAGGATTGACCGTCGACGACATCGATCTGTTCGAGCTGAACGAAGCGTTCGCGTCCGTCGTACTGCGCTTCCAGAAGGATTTGCAGATCCCGAACGAGAAGCTCAACGTCAACGGCGGCGCCATCGCGATGGGCCACCCCCTCGGCGCCACCGGCGCCATGATCACCGGAACGGTGCTCGACGAGCTCGAGCGCCGCGGCGGCCGATACGCACTGATCACCCTGTGCATCGGCGGCGGTATGGGCGTTGCCACCATCATCGAGCGAGTCTGAGGCGAAGACATGACAAACACTGACAGCAAGAACATGATCGCCTGGGAAATCGACGGAGACGGCATCGTCGTCCTCACGATGGACGACCCCAACCAGGGCGCCAACACGATGAACCAGCTTTACAAGGACTCGATGGGCGCGACGGTCGACCGCCTCGAAGCGGAGCTCGACTCGATCACCGGCGTCGTCATCACGTCCGCGAAAAAGACCTTCTTCGCGGGCGGTGACCTCAACAGCCTCATTTCGGCTCAGCCCGAAGACGCGCAGCGCGTATTCGACGAGGTTCAGGCAGTGAAGGCGCAGCTGCGTCGTCTGGAGAAGCTCGGCAAGCCCGTCGTCTCCGCGATCAACGGTGCTGCCCTCGGCGGCGGACTCGAGATCACGCTGGCGACGCACCACCGCATCGCAGCGAACGTCTCCGGAGTGCAACTCGGCCTCCCCGAGGTCTCACTCGGCCTGCTGCCCGGCGGCGGTGGCGTCACCCGCATCACCCGTCTGCTCGGTATTCAGGTCGGCTTCATGACCGTCCTCGCTCAAGGCACGCGTTTCCGTCCGGAGAAGGCACTCGAGATCGGTCTCGTACACGAACTCGTCGACAGCATCGACGCACTCGTTCCCGCTGCGAAGGCTTGGATCAAGGCCAATCCTGACGGCGGCGTCGCTCCGTGGGACGTCAAGGGTTACAAGATCCCCGGCGGCACACCGTCGAACCCGAAGCTCGCAGCAATACTGCCCGCGTTCCCGTCGAACCTGCGCAAGCAGATCAAGGGCGCACCGATGCCTGCACCGCGCGCGATCCTCGCCGCGGCAGTCGAAGGTGCCCAGGTGGACTTCGACAACGCGTCGACGATCGAGTCGCGGTACTTCACCGAGCTCGTCACCGGCCAGGTCTCGAAGAACATGATCCAGGCGTTCTTCTTCGACCTGCAGGCGATCAATTCGGGCAAGTCGCGCCCGGACGGCATCGAGAAGACGACCTTTACGAAGGTCGCCGTTCTCGGAGCCGGAATGATGGGCGCAGGCATCGCGTATGTGTGTGCCAAGGCCGGCATCGAGGTTGTGCTCAAGGATGTCGCCATCGAGTCTGCCCAGAAGGGCAAGGCGTACTCCGAGGCCATCGAGGCCAAGGCACTCTCGCGCGGCAAGACCACGCAGGAGAAGTCCGATGCTCTGCTCGGTCGCATCCACCCGACTGCCGATCCGAAGGACGTCGAAGGTGCCGACCTCGTCATCGAGGCAGTCTTCGAGTCCGAGGAACTGAAGCAGAAGGTGTTCCAGGAGATCGAGGATCTCGTCGACCCGACCTCGCTCCTCGGCTCGAACACCTCGACCCTGCCGATCACGAGTCTCGCGAAGGGCGTGAAGCGTCAGGAAGACTTCATCGGAATCCACTTCTTCTCGCCCGTCGACAAGATGCCGCTCGTGGAGATCATTCGCGGCGACAACACCTCCGACGCTGCTCTGGCCAAGGCGTTCGACTTGGTGCAGATCATCAAGAAAACCCCGATCGTCGTCAACGACAGCCGCGGATTCTTCACCTCCCGCGTCATCGGCACCTTCATCAACGAGGCCATCGCGATGCTCGGTGAGGGCGTCGAGCCGTCGACCATCGAGCAGGCGGGCCTCCAGGCCGGCTACCCGGCAGCGCCGCTGCAGCTCTCGGACGAGCTGACGCTCAACCTGATGCAGAAGATCCGCAAGGAGACCTACGACGCTATCAAGGCGGCCGGCGGAACTCCTCCCGAAGATCCGGCCGGCGAGGTCATCGACAAGATGGTCGACGAGTTCGAGCGTCCGTCGAAGGCCAAGGGTGCGGGCTTCTACGAGTACGCCGACGGCAAGCGCGCCGGCCTGTGGCCGGGACTGCGTGACGCGTTCAAGTCGGGCTCGGCGGACATTCCGTTCGAGGATCTCATCGAGCGCATGCTGTTCATCGAGGCCATCGAGACGCAGAAGTGCTTCGACGAGGGTGTTCTGAACACCACCGCCGATGCGAACATCGGATCGATCTTCGGTATCGGTTACCCGGCCTGGACCGGCGGCGTGCACCAGTACGTTGTCGGCTACGAGGGCGGCCAGGCTGGCTTCGTCAAGCGTGCGGACGAGCTTGCGGCGAAGTACGGCGAGCGTTTCAAGGCGCCTTCGTCGCTACGCTCTTAGAGCGCTTGTGAGTGGAAATACGTCGCGGGGGACGTATTTCCACTCACATGTGGCGGTACGCCACCAACCTTTCGGCGCCATCGGTGAACTGTGCGCGCATCAACACGCAGGCCGCGTCCACGTCGCCGACCTTGAGCGCTTCGATCAGTTTTTCGTGATTGCGGACCGCGGCCCTGCCCCACTCGGGATCGGATGCGTACAACCGGGTCGGGGTGTATCGAGTGGCGTTGTTCAGGAACCAGGCGAGCTTGCTCGCCCCGGTCAGGCGATTGAGTACTCGATGGAACTCGAACTCGCTGACCTCGACTTCCTCCGCCTGGCCCTTCTCCACAGCCACGGACAGTGAGTTGTTGAACCCTTTCAACTCGGCGATCACGGATTCGGTGATCTTCGGCGCTGCACGCCGAACCAGCTCCACGGCGATCTGACCCTGCAGCCAGAATATGTCGACGATGTCCTCGGGCGTCAGCGGCGATACGACGTAGCCGCGATGCGGGACGAGCTCGACCATTCCTTCGCCGCGCAGAGTCAGCAATGCCTCGCGCACCGGCGTCACACTCACTCCGAGTTCGGCGGCCGTCTCGTCGAGCCGGATGAAGTCTCCCGGGCGCACCTCGCCGGACATCACTATGTGTCGGACGTGGTTGGCGACGTCCTCCGACAACTGTGGTCGCCGACGTAGCACCGGCGCAGCAGCAGGTGTCGATCGACGTCTCCCAGTCATCCGCTCATGCAATCACAACGGCTGCGACGCCGTGTCACATGGCGGGCTTCGTGCGAAGAATTGCCCGTGAGACCGGCTCGACGACCCGGGCCACTACAGGCCCCAACACGGCCATCAACAGAACGTACGCAGTTGCGAGCGCTACCAATTCCCCTTCGACGGCACCCGTAGCGACTGCGAGTCCGGCAATGACGATCGAGAATTCACCGCGCGCGACGAGAGCAGCACCTGCTCGCAGGCGTCCGGGTCTACCGATGCCCTGACGGCTCGCCGCCCAGGCACCGGTGGTGATCTTGGTCGCCGTCGTCGTGACGGCTAGCACCACGGCCCAGCCCAGAACAGGCGGAATCGTCGACGGATCGGTGTTGAGTCCGAACACTACGAAGAACATGGCAGCGAACAGATCGCGGAGAGGTTCGAGTACGCGTGTCGCGTTGTCGGCCGTGGAACCGGAGATCGCGATTCCGAGGAGGAACGCTCCGACGGCCGCGGACACCTGCAGTTCGGAGGCAATTCCTGCCACGAGCAAGGCGGAGCCGAGGACCTTCAGCAGCACCACTTCGCGATCGGGGCTGTCGACTATGGCGGAGACAAATCGGCCGTAGCGCAGAGCCACCACCAGCACGAACGTGATGACGAACAGTGAGATTCCGAGCGCTTCGAGCCCTCCGACGAAGCTGACTCCGCTGAGTACGGCGGTAAGGATTGGGAGATAGATCGCCATTGCCAGGTCCTCGAACACGAGGATCGACAGTACGACGGGTGTCTCCCGGTTTCCCAGCCTGCCGAGGTCGGTCAAGACCTTCGCGACGATGCCCGAGGACGAGATGTAGGTGACGCCGCCGAGTACGAGCGCGCCGACGCCGCCCCAGCCGAGCACTAATGCGAGCGCGGCTCCCGGCGTGAAGTTCAAGGCGATGTCGACGATGCCTGCCATCCAGGATCTGCGAAGGCCGGTGACGAGCTCGGTGGCGGTGTACTCGAGTCCGAGCAGAAGCAGCAGCAGGATGACGCCGATTTCGCTGGCCAGCTCGGTGAACTCGTCGATACCGCCGAGGATGAAAAAGCCGCCGTTACCGAAGGCGAGGCCACCGAGAAGATAGAACGGGATAGGAGAGACGCCGATGCGGCCTGCAAGTCTGGCCAGGAGACCGAGAACGAAGAACACCGCGCCGAGCTCGGTCAGCGCAAGTGCGCTCTCGGCCACAGCTCAGCTCCGTCTGTTCTCGGCCATGGTCGTTCTCACAAATGGCCGAGCAATTTGGCTGCCGCGTCGAGCCCGTCGTGTGTGCCGACGGCAACCAGAAGGTCTCCGGAGGTGAGAGTGAAATCCGGGTTGGGTGACGGCTGTACTTGGCCCGCTCGCATGACCGCGACGATAGATACACCGGTCTTGGTGCGCATCGTGGTGTCGCCGAGGGTTCGGCCGTCGAATCGCGAGCCCTCCCTGATGGGGAGCTGGCGGGTGTTGATGCCGGGGAGGTCGCGATGCTCCTCACCCAGCTGAGCAATGAGTTGCGGCGTGCCGAGCAAATTGCCCAACGCCGCCGCTTCCTCATTGCTCAGTGTGATGGACGCCTGTGTTGCGTCGGGATCATCGATGCGCGAGACGATGAGCTCGTTCGCGCCGTCTTTACGGGTGATGACTCCGATGCGGCGCCCGGAGGCGAGGGCGAAATCTTTCCGCACCCCGATCCCGGGCAGCAGGGTCACTTCGACGTTCATGGAGAAATGCTAACCCCGTCGGCAGTAACCCGTGCCACAGAAGCGCCTGTACGTCAGAAACCCAGTATCAGGATGCGACAGCAGCCAGCAGAGCTTCGCGCTGGTTTGCGCCGAGGCCGCCGATGCGACGTGTATCTGCGATGGACAGCTGCTCGAGCAGCTGTGCGGCGCGCACCGAACCGACACCCGGAAGTGCCTTGATCAGGGCGGACACCTTGGTCTTCTTGACGATTTCGTCGTTCTCGGCCTTCGCGAGAACGTCAGCGACGCTGAGCTCGCCGGACTTGACGGCGGCCAGCAGCTTCGAACGAGCAGTGCGTGCCTCGGCCGCCTTGGCCAACGCCGCGGTGCGCTGTTCCGGAGTCAATACTGGTAAAGCCATGGCCTTATCTCCTCGATAGTGGTGACCCGTCGCTTTGGTGACATGGTCGGGACCCTCTTGCATCGTGCCTGGTGGCTCCGACAATCTTTTCGAACGACACGCGTGTTATTCGAATGGAGCCACCGTTCCTTCCCAGCCAGGCTACGTCCTGCGTGATTCGGGGTGTGCCCCGACCAGCAGTTAGGCCGTCCGCGGGGGCCTGCCATCATGTCGCGGCAGATCGAAGCGGCATGGTTACCGGGGCTCCGCCGATGCAAGTAACCATCGATTGCCGTCGTACTCGAGACCGATCACCATGCGTGAAGAATCGGTCCTTCCCTCGGGCACCGAGAGGTTCCGCACCTCCTGATCCAGGAACAGTGCGACGACCGCATGCTCGTCATCGATCTCGACAATCGCTGCGGTGGTGACGTGGCCCGTAGCGGTGCCATGTCCGCTCGTCAGCAGGCCCTGCAGTTTCGTCGACACATCTCGGTACGTTCCGGCGAATTCCTCGGTCGAGCCGGCGGTCACGCGGTCGAGGTTCGCGGCCGGATCCTCGAAGTCGTACGTCGCGAGTTCCTCGGTGTACTGCGTCGCCGACGCCAATGCCGTCGACCGGTGATCCTCCAGCCTGCGGTCGGCGTGGTGGAGATATCCGAGGATCGCCACTCCGGTTGTGAGAGCGAGGATCACGAGCGCGGTCACGGCGGTTCGCAGTGTCACTTCGGCACTCCTTCCAAGAGCTTCTTCCAGTAGTCGAGCGCGTGCACTCCGGTGGGAATCAGCACGGGATCGTCGGCGATCGGCGGCCCGGTGACATTGCCAGGGGTGGTGGCGCCGGACAGACCGAGATCGTTGGGCCTCGGCGCGTTCGCAGATCCCCGCTGCGCGAGGTCGTCACCGGGCGGGCAATACAGATTCAGGTTCGGATCACGAGGCGATTTGTCACCGACGGTTCGTCGTGGTGTGTCGTACCAACAGGCCGGTCCTTGAGTGCCGACGAGTGTGAAGTCGCCGCGGTCGCCGTGCACGATCGAGGTCAGTTTCGTGAGCGTCTCGGGCAACGCGACGAGGAGCGAGGACAGCGCAGGCGTGCGGTCACCGAGGATCGGCGTCACCGTCACGAGATTGGTCATCAACGCGCCGACGGAGCCGCGCGTGTCGTCGAGCAATCGGGACGTTCGTGCAAGCGCATCAGGGGACCGGTCGACGAGATAGATCAACGACGGTTCCTGCGCGAGAAGCCGCTGTGTGACGTCTCGTGCCGCTCCCGCCGCACCGGGGATCCCGCCCGATCGGGCTGCGAGACCGTCGAGCATCGGTAGAGAAGAGTCGACGATGTTCGCCAACATCGGGGCGTGGGCGTCGAGCACGCGGCTCAGGGTGTCCGCGTCGTCGAGCAGCTGCTGCAATTCGGCGCTGGTGCCGCCAAGAGCAGTCCCGAACGTCTGGCTCAGCGCGGTGACGGAGTCGGGGTCGATCGTGTCGGTGAGCGCCGCCATGTGCACGAGTAGCTCGTCGAGCTGTCGAGGCTGCTCTTCCGAGGGGACCTCCAGGATGTCCCCGTCGACGAGAAACGGGCCGTTGGAGGTGCTGGGCATGATGTCGATGGTCTGGATGCCGAGCGCGTTGTTGTTGGTCACTTTCGCGACGGAGCCGACGGGCACGCGCGTGCCGGGATCGAGAGCTATTCGGACGTCGGCGCCGTGTCCTGTGACGGAGACGTCGGCGACATCGCCCACCGCGACGCCTCGGTAGGTGACGCCTGCGCCGACCCCGACGTTCATGGCATCGGCCATGGGGGCAGTTATGTCGATCGATCCGCGGAGTGTCTGCGAGCCGAGTGCGTAGTTGCTTCCGACCACCAGCGCGAGCACGGCAGTGACGGCGAACAGCGCCAGCTGGATCCTCACCGATCGATTCACCGAGGCCTCCCTGGCACGAGCAACTGCTCCAGTGTCGCTGGAACGTGGGCGAGTCGACCGCCTGTCATGAGCTCACCCACAGTCTCCGGAAGGTCGAGTGCACCGTCGAAGACGAGGTAGTCGCCGTGGACCGCGCCGTCGAACCCGGCGATGAATTCGTTCATGTTGGCGAGCGCAGGCGTCACGGAATCGTTGAAACTCTGTATCGAGTCCACGATGTGCGCGAGCTCGTCGACCCCGGTAGCGATCTGAGATTGATTGCCCCCGAACAGTTCCTGCGCCGAGGAGGCCAGCGACGAGGTGGATTCGACAAGTGAAGCGACGTGGTCGCGCTGGCGTACGAGCAGTTCCATCGTCGGGGATGCCACAGTGAGTCCGGCGTCGAGGGAAGCTTTGTTCTCCGCAAGCGTGGCCGAGACCGTGCCTGCAGCGGCGAGTACACGATCGAAGTCGGCCTGGTGCTGCGCCGCATTGGCCATGATCCTGTCGGCGCTGTGCACAAGCTCCCGGACCTGGGGGCCGCGGCCACCGAAGGCCGCGTTCATCTCGGTCATGATCGTCTCCAGCTGATCTAGGCCGCTGCCGTTCAACACGAGACCCATTGTGGCCAGCGATGATTCGAGCTCAGGACCGAGCTCGGTGTTCTCCAGCGTGTCCCCGTCGGAGAGAGATTCAGTCGACGGCTCTTGCGGAAGAGTCAGTTGAACGAAAGGTTCCCCCAGCGCCGACGGCAATTCCAGCGACGCCGTGATGTCGGCCGGCAGTGGGACCGACTGGGACAGGCTAAGGTCGACGAGTGCGCGACGGCCGTCCGTCGAAAGGTGGTGTACCCGCCCGACGAGCTGCTGACCGGCTCTCACTTCGGTCCCGAGCCGGATGCGGTCGGCCCGAGGAAAGATCGCGGTCACTAGATAGTCGTCGCCGTCGGCGCTGTGGCCGATGGGGAGCTGAGCGAGGCCGCAGCCGGAGAGGGAGAGGCAGCCGCCGAGGAGGAGGCAGGCGGAGAGAATCGACAGCACTATCCTCATTGTCCGCCCCCTGACAACTGCGCCAGCCCGAATGGGTTCGAGGTGCTGATCGGAACGGGAATCGGATTGGTAAGCCCCGCGCCGGTGCAGATGGGCAGGGCGAGTTCCCGGCACAGCGGCACTGCGACTGCGAACTGGTCGAGGTCGGTCGACACGTTCAACCGGATGCGGGCGCGTTGATCCTCGCCGATGGTGTTGCCGATGTTCTGCATCATCAGGGGCAGCACGTCCATCAACTCGGCGAACTGGGCTTCGTGCGCGGCGAACTGCCCGGTAAGCGCGCTTGCGTTCTGCAGCACAGCACGTAGGTCGTCGCCGCGAGCAGCAAGGAGGCGGTCGAGGTTGTCGAACATCGAACGCAGCTGCGCGATGGGCTCGCCGATCTCGAGGTCCTGCTGCTGTATCTCGTCACCCAACTGCGCGAGCGAATCGGTGACGGACTGGACAGCGCCCTGGCGTGCGGCAATCGCAGTGACCAGCCGATCGAGATTCTCGATGAGGGCCCCGAGTTGCTCGCTGTTTCCGCCGAGAACAGCGGTTGCGCGGGAGATGTTGCCGATGGCGTCGCGTATCTCCGGACCGAGTCCCGCTGTGGCGTCGGCGACGACGTCGACCGCTTCCCCGATGTCGCCTTGACTTGGACCGAGTGCTGACGCGATGGTGTCGACGCTGTCGAGGAGCTGATCCCAGTTGATCTGGGAGTGGCTGCGCTCGACAGGAATGATGGCGTCACCGAGAGTGGGCCCGCCGCGGTAAGCCGGTCCGAGTTCGACGAAGCGGTCACTGATGACCGACGGATTCATGACGAAGGCTTGCGCATCGACGGGTATCTCTACGTCGGAGGACACCGTCATTGTCACCCGCACCGATGTTCCCTGCGGAGTCACGTCGTCGACCGTGCCGACAGGAACGCCGAGTACGTGCACCGGGCTGCCGGGGTAGACCCCGTTGATGTACGCGAAATCCGCTGTGACCGTCGCGCTGTCGTCGGTTGCAAAGAAGACGAACCAGGCACCCACTACAGTCGCAACCGTTACCGATGCGATCAAGGCCTTCATCCGCTGCACCCCTGCATCACGCCGACAGCGCACAGAAGGTTGTCCGGGAGGGGGCCGGCGGGAGCGCTGACGTCGACCCAGTTCCCATTGCCTGTGGCGTCGGTGACAGCGCGAAGAGCGGGAGGCAGTGTTGTCATCAACGTGTCGATGTGTTGTCCGTTTCGGTCGAGGGTGTCGGTGACAGAGCGCATGTTGACCAGTAGATGGTCGAGTTCACCTGCGTTGTCGTCCAGGAATACCGACGCCGACGAGATCAAGGTGCGCAAATCGATCACCAAGCGGCTCAGGCTTTCTCGTCTCTCGGCCAACGTCTCGAGAACCAGTCGTGCGTTACCCAGCAGTGTTCCGATCGATTCGCTTTCTGCGGAAACCGACGTGGTCAGCGATTTCGCGGCATCGAGGAGGCTTGCGATCTTCTCGTCGTTCCGCGACAGCAATTGCGAGGCCGCGCTGACCCCGGTGAGGGCTTCGGACACGGCAGGTCGATCCGAAGGCACGGTCTCTCGCAACGTCTTCACCATCGATTCGAGTGCGGGTACGTCGAGTTCGGTTGCTACAGAATGTGCTTCGGCGCCGATGTCGTCGAGCGAATAGGGAACCGACGTTCGTTCGGTCGGAATGGTCCGGTCGACGCCGACGGGCCCGGTGCCGTCGGGAATGATCTCCAGGTACCGCTTGCCGAGGATGGTTCGGAGCTTCACGGCAGCTCGCGTTCGATCGCCCAGCGCTTGATCTCGGTCGAGTCGGAAGTGCACGTCGACGTGGTCTTCCGCGAGTTCGATGCTGTCGACTCGCCCGGCAGGGATGCCGGCGAGGAACACTGGATCGGAGTCGGTGAGCCCCCCGGCATGCGCGAATTGGGCTGTGTAGGAGGAAGTTCTGACGAGATACCAGCCCTGCGGGATCAGTAGAGCCGATACGAGTATCGCCGCGACGGCCGCGATTGCGATCATGCCGAGCCGAGCGGTGTTCATTTGCAGATCTCCGTGTGTGTTCCGCCGAAGATGTTCGTCTCGGCGTCCCCGGCTTTCAGGGTGAAATTGCACGTGTAGAGATTGAGCCAGCTGCCGTAGTCGCCCAGATGATTGATCGATTGCGCCAGTTCTGGAAGCAGCGACATCGTCCGGTCGAACTTCTCGGTATTCGGTATCCACGAATCGGTCGTCGCGGTCAGGTTCGCGACGGTCGAACCAAGGGGTTCCGAAGCGTTGGTCATCAACTCGGCCAGTGCATCGACCGCGCCTGAGCCGTCGTCGAGAACTGTGATGACCTCGGCGTTTCTGTCGGCGACGACCTGGCTCATCTCCGTCAGCCCGGTGATCAGCCGCGTGATGTCGACTCCGCGTGCGTTCATGGTGTGCAGAACCGAATCGAGGTCGGCGATCAGATCGGCCAGAACCTGCTCGTTGTCGGAGAGTCCTTTCGTCACGGTGGCCACATGGCGAAGCAGCGAGTCCAGTGTCCCTGCCTCACCTTGGAACGCATCGGTGATGGACCGAGCCAATGCATTGACCTGGGCAGGCTCGATGGCATCGAACAGTGGTTCGAAACCGTTGACGAGGGCGGTCAGATCGACCGGTGGCTGTGTGCGGTCGACCGGTATCTCCTCGCCCTGTTCCAGTAAGCCGTCCGGTTCGTCCGGCGCGACGAGAGCAAGATAACGCGCACCGAGCATGTCGCCGTACCGAATTGCGGCAGTGACATTTCCGGGAACCGGGACCGAGGACTGCACCTCGAATGCGACGACGGCAGTGGTTCGGGCACTGTCGGTGGTGTAGCGCACGTCGTCGACCTTTCCGATCCTGACGCCCGCGAGGGTGACGTCGTTGCCACGGCGAAGCCCCTCGACACCGGTGAATTCGGCTGTGTGACTGGTGGTATCACCGGTCACCGGCACGCTCAGGGTGTTGGTGACGACTACGGCGGACACAACGCCTGCAGCGGCGAATCCAGCGAGCGCGACCAACGGTCGTTGCAGTGAACTCATCGGATACTCACCTCGGTTCCGCGCAGAAGCGGCGCGAGGAGCATCGTGCTGGCGGGATTCAACGGCTGAGAAGTTCCCGTTGCGCTGTCCTGAACCTCGGCGAGTCCGCAATTCGGACCATCGAGTTCCGGATATCGAGGGCAGTCGGCAGCGGTATAAGGGAGTGGTGAGGAGAAATCGGGGACGGCGGTGATGTCGAATCTGCCGCTCGCGAAGATCCGCGCGCCTGCGGCGCCGAACGGTGCAAACTGCTCCAACGTCGAAGACAGTCCCGACGAGTTCATCGCAACTGTCGTCGATACCGCCGCGCCACTGTGGATGACGGTGATTGCCGACGGTGTTGTTTCCTCGGCGACGGTCCCGGCTGTGACGCCGAGCGACGCAGCGTTGGTCAGTAGCGCCTCGACTCCCGCAGACCTGTCGAGCATGGAGTGCGACAGCGTCGTCGTCGCCTCGATCGTCGCCAGAACGTCGGGAGTCGCCGCCGCGAGGGCGTCGGCGACGTCTCTTGCTTGCGCAGTGTGGTCGAGGACAGCGTGGGCCTGCGGTTCGAGGGTTGCCGACAGCGATGCGAGGCGATCGATCGTGGCGCCGAGACTCTCGCCTCTGCCCTGCAGCGCTGTACTGACGGCGGTGAGAGCGGCTTGCGCGCGTGCGGGTTCCAGGCGATCCAACAGGTCGGTCACCTGGCGATACACCTGGCTGAGCTGGACGGCTTCGGCCGAGGTGTCGACGGTCAGTACGTCGCCGGGTTCGACAGTGGGAGTGGTGTCTGCGGAATAACCCTTCTGGTCGGTGCTGTCGTGGACCAGTTTCAGGTAGACATCGCCGAACAGCGTGCGAGGCACGACGCGCACCTCTGCCGAGGCGGGGACGCCCGTTGGATCGATGCGCATCGTCACGCGTGATTGTTCGACACCGCTGTCGATGTCGACGACTTCCCCGATCTGGACGCCGTTGAACTGAACGCCGACGGCGCCGATCAGCAGCCCAGCCGACGCAGGAATGTCGGTGTACACCAGAGGATCTTGGTTGAGGGTGCCTCCTCCGTACGCGACCGCGCCCACAGCGGATGCGACGAGCACCAGGACCGACGTCAACCCGCGGGCGACGAGTGAGCCCCGGCTGGGCCCGAGGGGGCGTGGGAGTGGAGCCTGCGGAATGACCAGATTGGTTGGGAGTGGAGCCTGCGGAATGACCAGATGGGTCGGGAGTGGAGCCTGCGGAATGCCGCCCTTTCGGGGAGGTCTTGTCATGACGCACCGAGCCCGGGGACTGTGGGGACGATTCCCCACAGTACGAAGGTCAGGAACACGTCGGTGATGCCGATGGCCAGGATGGAGGTGCGTAGTGCACGACCTGCTGCACGGCCGACTCCTTCGGGCCCGCCGGAGGCATGGAAACCGTAGGAGCAGTGGACGAGCGCAACGATCACGGCGAAAACCACGGCCTTGGCGATTGAGTAGATCAGGTCCGACGGGGCCAACGCCAGGTGGAAGTAGTAGTCGTAGGTACCGGCCGAACTACCACCGAAGGTCACGACAACCAGGCGCGTAGCGACGAACGTCGAGATGAGTCCGACCATGTAGATCGGAACGATGCAGACGACTGCGGCGATGACACGCGTGGTTGCCAGAAACGGAATGGGACGTACCGCCATCGAGTCGAGCGCGTCGATCTCGTCGGAGATACGCATCGCGCCGAGTTGCGCGGTGAAGCCGGTTCCGACTTTGGCTGCGAGTGCGATGCTCGCGATGACGGGGGCGAGTTCGCGGGTGTTTGCGATGGCGGAGAGCAGGCCCGACAGCGATGTCAGGCCGATCAGATCGAGGCCGCGGTACGTCTCGACGCCCACCATCATCGCGGCGACGGCCGACATTGCGAATACGATCCCGATGGTGCCGCCGCCGGCGAGCAGCGATGCGTACCCGAAGCTGACTTCGCCGATGTGCTGCGCGACGTGTTTCGAGTAGCGGCGCATCGTGAACGGAATCGAGGCGACGGTCTCCGCGTAGAACGTCATGTGACGGCCGAGTTCGGCGAATACCATCGTCGATTCGCGGCCTCGACGCTGCAGACGATGAAGGTTGTCGGAGCCTCTGAAGACATATGCCATCAATACCGCCCGACCGCGGGAACAACGACTGCATACAGTTGCGACAGAACGGTATTGACCACGAACACCATGACGAATGCGAGAACCACTGCTTCGTTGACCGAGTCCGCGACACCGCTGGGTCCGCCCTTGGTGTGGAGGCCCTTGAACGACGCGATGAGCGTCGATGTCACCGCGAAGCACACCGATTTCACCATGGCCATCGCGAAATCGGACACCCGGCCGTATTCGCTGAACGTCGCGAGGAAAGCGCCTGCGGACTGGTCGGCGACGAATACCTGGTAAAAGAAACAGGCGCCGACACCGACGACCGTGACCATGCCGCACACGACCAGTGCGACGAACATCGACGCGATCAGTCTCGGAACGACGAGCCGCTCGATGACGTCGAGGCCCATCACCTCCATTGCAGCGATCTCCTCGCGAATCGTTCGTGAACCGAGATCAGCGCAGATGGCCGAGCCTGCCACTCCGGCCAACATCAGAGCGCAGACGAGAGCGGCGGCCTGCCCGACGACCACGAACGCCACCACGGCGCCGGAATACGCTCCAGCGCCGAGCTTTCCGGCAAGGGAGCCGACGGATACTGCGATCAGTACGCCGATCGGAAGCATCAGCAGCAATGCCGGGACAGTACAGACTCTCGCAATGAACAGCGCTTGCGTGACGGTTTCTTCGAGGGACAGTGTCCGTCGTGCCGTAGTCGTGACGGTCCGCGACAGCGCAGTGACGGAGAACGCGAGCAGGCCGCCGACCTGAGCAGCGAGGTCTCGAAGAGGAGACTTCGAGGCTGGCAGCGTAGCTCGCGGAGCAGCCTTGGATCGGCCCCGCAATTCGAAGCTCATGGGTTAGGCGGGTGTTGACGAATACGATGTTCGCAGTGAAACTTTGACGACCTTGCCGCTCGCATTGCGAGGAAGCGCATCGACGATGACGAGTTCCTTCGGGTGCTTGAACCGGGCCAGGTGATCTCCGAGCCACGTTGTGAGCTCGGTCAGTGTCAGGTCGTCCGCGTCCTTCAGTGCGACGACAGCAACGGGAACCTCGCCCCACTTGTTGTCGGGGCGACCGATCACTGCTGCCTCGAGGATGCGCGGGTGCCCGTACAGTACGTTCTCCACCTCCGCGCAGTAGATGTTCTCACCGCCCGAGATGATCATGTCCTTCTTGCGGTCGACGACGAACACGAAACCGTCGTCGTCCTGGCGGACGAGGTCACCGGAGTGGAACCAGCCGCCGTTGAAGGCGTCGGCGGTGGCGTCGGTATTCTGCCAGTACCCCTGCATGAGAGTCGGACCACGGTAAACGATTTCGCCGATCTCGCCTCGGACGACGTCGTTCATGTCGTCGTCGACGATACGTGCCGAAATCGTGGGGATGACCCGTCCCACCGATCCGAGTTTGCGCAGAGCATCCTCGCCGTCGAGAACGCAGGTGATGGGCGACATCTCGGTTTGGCCGAACACTGCGACATTGAGTGCCGTGGGGAAAGTGCTCGACATCGCTTTCAAGATCGTGTCCGACGCCGGGGCCGCTCCCCACGAGATCACCCGCAGATTCAGGCGTCTCGGGCTCCGTGACTGCTCGGCGCACATGGCCTGCCATTGGACCGGAACGAGGAAGAGCGTGGTGACACCTTCGGCGGCCAGCACGTCCAGAAGGGCTGCCGGGTCGAATGCACCGACCGGATAGACAACCGTCGGGATACCCAACTGCAGACTTGGGGCAAGGCTTCCGAGGGCGGCGATGTGAAACATCGGCGAGGCGCAGAATCCGACTTCGTCGACACCGTGCATCTGTAGCGCTCGAATGCAGGTCAACGCTTGGGCCTGCATATTCGCGTGGGTCAGCACAGCGCCCTTGGGTCTACCCGTGGTGCCCGAGGTGTACATGATGAGTGCAGGTGCGTCGTCGGGAACATCAACGGCTTCCGCAGGCTCGGTTTCGGCAAGGAGGGCTTCGTACTCGTCGCCGACAACGATCTTGTCTCCCAACGAATCCACCTGTGCAACCACGGCATCAGCGAGTGGTTGGAGTGTCTCGTCGGTGACGACCACCTGTGAGCCGCTGTTCTGAGCGAGAAACGCGACCTCGGGCGGAGTCATACGGAAGTTCACCGGAACTGCCAACGCGCCCAACGCATTGATGGCCAATACGGCTTCGAGATACTCAGGTCGATTGAGCATCAGAATCAGGACGCGGTCGCCGAAGCCGACCCCTCGTCGGCTCAGTGCGCTCGCGAACCGATCGACGCGACCGGACAACTCCGCCCACGAGATGGACGCACCTTGGAAGCGGAGCGCTACGGCATCGGGTTGCATGAGCGCATGGCGCCTCACCTGGTTGTTCCAGTTGTTGCGGCGCGAGCGCTGTGGTTCGTTCAGCATGGTCATGTCCCTTTCGGTGGCGAGGCGATCGCCATTACTCGCTCGTTGAATGCGGGTGAGGTCAGCAACTCGATCTGCCCCTCGGACTCGCGTTCGAGTGCATCGTCGAGCAAGGACAATGTGGAGGCGGTCAATGCGCGTTTGGTGAGTTCGAGTGCTCGTTTCGGGGCACGTGAGAGGCGTCGTACCGCGGTGTCGACGCGGGCGCTGAGTTCTGCTGCGGGAAAGACGCCGTTGATCAGGCCGGTCGCGAACGCGTCCTGCGCTGACATTCGCTCGGCGAGCATCATCATCGCATTTGCCCTCGCGCGCCCGACCGCGGCAGGGACCAGCAGGCTACTGGCCCCGTCGGGCATCAGACCGATCTTGGTGAAGGCGAGCAGGAAGTAGGCCTCCTCGCTGGCGTAGATCAAATCCGACGCCAGAGCCATCGACGCGCCGATCCCCACCGCAGGACCGTTGACCTGGGCGATCACCGGGACAGGGCACGAGATGATCGCTCGTATGAGCGCGTTTGCCCGACGCATCGTGTGTTCGGCGGCCTGCTGTGCCTCGGTGCCGTCGGATAGGCTGTTCGTTGCCATATCGATGACGTCGGCGCCTGCGCTGAACGACCCGCCACTGCCGGTGAGCACGACGACGTGAATGTCTTCCGCAGATTCGAATGCATCGGTGAGTGCCGCGCATGTCACCTCGTCCAGTGCGTTCAGCCGCGCCGGCCGATCGATGGTGACGCGCAGGACGCCGTCGGAAGTTTCGGTTCGAAGCCCAGAAGCTGTCATGGTGCGGCCGTTTCGGTCGAAGTTCTTCGGTGGGAGCAAACAAGCTCGGCATGCGAATTGCCGCTAACTTAGCACTCGAATCATCCAGCATGTCAAGGAATCCACGAGAGAACTCGAATGGTTCGGTGTAGATTCGCCCAGACGCACCATCGGCCGAGTCCGTCGCCCATGCCTGCGAGTAATCTGGCGCGGAGGCAAACGCAGGGTGAGGCAGGTGAACATGAACGCGAACATCGACACAGGTACCGGCCGGTCCGCAGGCTCCACGCCTGTCGCGTCTGGTCGTTCCGCAGGCTCCACGCCTGTCCAAAGGCGACGACCGAAGGACCGCAAGGCTCAGATCCTGACGGCCGCTGCCGAGGCGTTCAGTGAGCGGGGCTACCACGCCGTCGGTATCGACGACATCGCGGCGACGCTCGATATCTCGGGGCCTGCTCTGTATCGGCACTTTCCGACCAAGTATGCCCTGTTCGTGCACACCGTCATGCGCCTGGCCGGGACCTTGCTCGCTGCAACGGATCTCGGGAACGGCAGCGCGGATCCTCGTGAGCAAGTCGACGCCGTCATGCTCGCCATCATCGACACCACCATCGACAACCGCCGCACCGGAGGGCTCTACCGATGGGAAGGGCGCTACTTGCTCGACGAGGACCGAATTGCGCTGCGCGAGTCGGTTACGATACTGAACGAGCGCGTACGCACGCCGTTGTTGCGACTACGCCCCGAACTGTCGGAAGCAGATGCGTCGACGATCGCGGCAGCAGCGATCAGTGTGGTCGCGAGCATCACCGCGCACCGATCGATGCTCTCTGCCAAACAGATCGAGTCGTTGATGCTGTCCACGGCGCGCAACGTGCTGGCGGCAGATCTGCCCGAAAGTATCGATGCTCCTGCGCCGGACATCGCTGAAGTGGTGCACGGATCGAAACGCGAAGCGCTGCTGCACGAGGCAATTCTGCTGTTCTATCGCCACGGCTATCACAGCGTGAGTATCGAGGACATCGGAGCTGCCGCGGGGATCAATGCGTCGAGCGTCTACCGGCACTTCGCCAGCAAGGCCGATCTGCTGGCCGCAGCCTTCCATCGTGCGAGCGATGGGTTGACGGTGGCGCTCGACGAAGCGCTCGCACGATCTCGAACACCAGAGGAAGCGGTTGAGACGCTGGTGTACTTGTACGTCGAGTTGTCCTTCGAGCGAAGTGAACTCATGGCGGTGTACTTCGCGGAGATCGGCAATCTCCCCAAAGATCAGCGTTCGACGCTGCGCAATCTGCAGCGACTCAATATCGAGAAGTGGGCGCAACTCGTGAGTGACGCCCGGCCGGAAATCGGGGCGATGCAGGCTAGATTCCTGGTCCACGCGGCATTGGGTCTGGTGTTCGACATGGGCCGGCTGGTGCACTTCGATCTTGCACCGGGGCCGGCCGGTCGAGTCCGTCAGCTGATGCTCACAACGCTCTTCGGCTAATGAACCGAGGCCTTGCGCTTTCCTCGGAGCTTCGTGATCCCCAGCTGAGCGGCGACGATCAAGGTTCCGACGATCAGGCCCAACAGCGCTGATGCGAGGGTGTTGACGATCCACGCGAGAATGCCGCCGACACCGGCGATGCCGCGTACAGCTTCTTCGCCGTGGTGCACGAGATCGTACATCGCGTGGAAGCCGAGTTCATCGATGCCGACGAGCAGGATGTGGCCACCGACCCACAGCATCGCTGCTGTGCCGACAACTCCGAGAACCGACATGACCTTCGGCATTGCCGTGACGAGACCGCGTCCGAACTTCTCCATGAAGCCAGAGGATGTCTCAGCGAGGCGAAGGCCGATGTCGTCCATCTTCACGATCAGGCCGACGACGCCGTAGACCACGATCGTGATCACAACCCCGACGACAGCGAGAATGATCAGCCGGTTCCAGAACCCTTCGGAGGCGATCGTGTCGAGGGCGATGACCATGATCTCCGCGGAGAGAATGAGGTCGGTGCGCACAGCTCCGGAAACGACGCTGTCCTCGTCCTTGGGTTCGTCCTCGGCGGCGGCGTCATGGGCTCCGTGCCCGAACACGGCTCCCCAAATTTTGTGCATAGCTTCGTAGGCGAGGTAACAACCGCCGAGCATCAGGATCGGCGTCAGTAGCCAGGGGAGGAACTGGCTGAGCAGCAAGGCGATCGGAAGAATGATCAGCAACTTGTTGCGTAGCGATCCGATCGCGATGCGCTTGATGATCGGAAGCTCACGCTCGGCGGCGAGGCCGCGCACGTACTGCGGCGTCACAGCGGCGTCATCGATCACCACACCCGCCGCCTTGGCGGTGGCCTTGGCGGTTGCGGCGCCGACGTCGTCGATCGATGCGGCCGCCATTCGCGCGAGCGCGGCAACGTCGTCCAACAGGGCAACGAGTCCACCTGCCATTACTGGCCTCCCGAGTTCTTGTGTAGAGCGTTCCGAAGAACGATACCGCCCGCGTAGGGAACGCCTCGGGCACGATGAGTGGTCGACACTTCTCGCATGGTGCCGACGCAAGGATCGGAAGGGAACCAGTCGATCCCCGCTGGAGCTGTCTTCAGGGTTTCACGAAGTGCTCCCCGCGTGGCCCGACCGCGCCTCCGGCTGATTTCTTGGGTGATTTGGGACATGCGAGAGCGCCGAGATCGGTGGGCCGGTAGGTGCCCGGATAGCCGGGGTAGGTCTTGTTTCGGGCGTCGTCGGTGGTGCGGGAGCGTCGGCGTATCGGCATGTAGCGCTCGCCGCGGGCTTTGAGACGCAAGCTCGCCACCGCCACGCGCCGGAGTGTCGGTGAGCCGGCCGGGAAGCCGAATGCCCCGGCCATTCGGCTGTCCATCAGTGCGTACACGCTTTGACGGACAGCCGGATGCAGAGGCGTGGGAAACCATGAGCAGAACAGATCGAGGGTGTAGGTACCGACCTTGTGATTGTCTTCGGTGTACCGGAACGTTCGCTCTTCGTAGTCGAGTTTGAACTTCGCGAACTCCGTGTACGACTCCGGAATATTTCTGATGCCCATCCGCATTCCGACCTCGCGGTAGAAATGGAACGTCGCAAGGCGTTCCTTCGGATGAAGCCTTCGCCACCCGTACGTGTCGATCCATTCGATCGGCTCGTAGATGAAGGTGGTCAGGACGTACAGCATGTCGTCGTTGTCGATGGAGTACTGCGAGTGCATCCGATTGACTACCCGCAGCGATTCACGTCCGCGTTCCGAGTCATACCCGTGCTCGAGCATCTCGGCCATGAGCAGCGAGGTGTCGTCGTACCGCTTCTGCGGGCGGTTCTCGAACTCGCCGGTCTTTTCCAGCAATGTGGAAATGCTCGGAACACAGTAGGTTCGGAACAGCGCGAATTCGAGTGCCCGCTGGTAGTCCCAGGGGAACTCGTAGCCGGCGGTGATGCGGTGGATCGTGTGGCAGTCGGCCACCGGGTCGAGTTCTTCGATGCGTCGGACCCAGCCGTAACGCCCGCTCTTCGGTGCAATCTCCATCGTGTTCAGCCCCGCCCGTGGCGTAGCTTGAGCATGTACGCCGAGATCTTCAGGTCGCGGGCCTTGCGGGTCATCGTCAGTAGATTCAACGGGGCAGCGAACCTCTGCACCGCAAGCGATTTCACGGTGCTGAACTCACGGAGGCCGTCGGCGCCGTGGATGCGCCCGAAGCCCGAGTCCCCGGTACCGCCGAACGGGAGCGCCGGTATCCCGGCGAATCCGAGAACCGAGTTGACCGTTACAACGCCGCAGTCGAGCTTCTCTGCAGCCCGGCGTCCGGCTGCGTTGTCCTTGGTGAACACCGACGCACCGAGACCGTAGGCCGATGCATTCGCCCGCTCGATTCCTTCGTCGAGGTCACGGACCTTGTTGACCACCACAGTCGGTCCGAAGGTCTCTTCTGTTATGGCAGTGGAGTTTTCCGGAACATCGGTAAGAATGACGGGATCGATGTAGGGGCCGTGCAGTGATTCGACTCCGCCGAGTACTGCGCGGCCACCCTTGGCGAGAGCATCCTCGATCTGGGCTTTGACGATGCCGCTCTGCTTTTCGAGGGTCATCGGGCCGTACGACGAGGTAGCGTCCCCTCCGGGCTTCAATGCTTTCACCGACGTCGTGAGCTTGCTGATGAAAGCGTCGTACACCGGCGCTGCGACGTAGATACGCTCGACGCCTGCGCATGTCTGACCCGCGTTACCCATGGCGCCGAACGTCGCGAATTCCACTGCCGCATCGAGATTCGCGTCGGAGTCGACGAGCATCGCGTCCTTGCCCCCGCATTCGGCGACGAGGGGAGTGAGGGACTGTGCGCACGTCGCCATGACCTTCTTGGCTGTTGCGGTCGATCCGGTGAACGCAATTTTGTCGACGCCCGACGTACACAGGGCAGTGCCGGTCGATCCGTCGCCGGTAATGGTCTGAAAGACTGGGTGTGCCGCGGCAAGCGAGTTCCATTTGTCTGCCAGCCATACACCGACGCCGGGTGTGAGCTCACTCGGCTTGAACACCACCGTATTTCCCGCTGCGAGCGAGTATGCGATAGACCCCATCGGGGTGTACAACGGGTAGTTCCATGGCCCGATGACGCCCACGACGCCGAACGGCCGGTAGCCGACGTAGGCCTGCTGGTTAGCGCTGATCAGACCGGACGACACCTTCCGCTGTTTCAGGATTTTCTCGGCATTGCGTGCTGCCCAGTCGATGTGTTCGACACCCATCATGACCTCGAGCAGGGCATCCTCGTCGGGCTTGCCGCTTTCGGCTGCAATGACGTCGGCGAGGCTTTTGGCATCCTTCGCGATGGCGCTCTTGAATTCGAGCAGCCACCGTTTGCGTCCGGTGAAGCCCTGAACGTCCCACCATCTGGCGGCCGAGCGGGCGCGATCGACGGCCGCGAGGACCTCGTCCTTCCCGGTGACGGGGTAGCTGGCAAGTACGGCGCCAGTCCGGGGATCGAGGCTGTCGAAGGTGCGGGCTCTCGTCTGTGCGACCTGGTCCGTCATGGGCATATCCTCCGGCTCGTCAGAGTTACATCACATATATGTGATGTGATCTACTGTTGTGGAGCTCACACTATGCGTCGCATCCGGTAGAAGACAACCATTCGAACGTCGACCGCATCCCTCTATCGTCTGGAGCAGTTCATGAGTATGGATCTCAACGAGGAACAAGCGTCGTTTGCCCGGGCTGTTGCCGCATTCTGTGCACGAGAGGCCGGCACACGCGAGCAGCGTGACGGCCTCACCGACCACGGCAAGCACACACACAGCCAGGCCCTGTACGACAAGATGGCCAAACTCGGCTGGCTCGGCGCGACCATCCCCGAGGAGTTCGGCGGCGCCGACGGCAGCACAGTGGACATGTGCATCCTTCTCGAACAGGCAGCCAAAGGTATGGCACCGATCGGCGGAATCGGCCCGACACTGATCACCGGCGCCGCCTACGAGAAGTTCGGTACTGCGTCACAGAAGGAGACGGTGCTCGGTGGAATCGTCGCCGGCAGGAGTTACTCCATCTCGATGTCGGAACCCGAGGCCGGGTCGGACGTCGGGAACCTGAGTTGTCGTGCGGAGAAGACCGACGGTGGTTGGCTGATCAACGGCCAGAAGACGTGGTGTTCCAACGCCCACTTTGCAGACCGCATCCTGCTCGTCGCACGCACGGGCCGTGGTGAGGGGAAGCATGAGGGACTGACCATGTTCGACGTGCCCGCCGACATCGAGGGCCTGAACATTGTCGGAATCGACACGATGGGGGGCAAGGAGGTCAACGACCTGTACTTCACCGATTGCTCACTGCCCGAGGATTCAGTGATCGGAGTCGAAGGGCAAGGGTGGGCTCAACTCATGACGGGCCTGAACACCGAACGCCTGATCCTGGCCGCAATGATGCTCGGAACTGCGCAGAGAGCGTTCGACGACACCCTCGAATTCATCACTCAGCGAAAGCAGTTCGGACGGCCCGTCGGAACATTTCAGGCGCTGAGGCATCGCGTTGCCGATTTGGCGACAGAGATCGAATGCGGACGGCTACTGGTCTATCACGTCGCACGGCTCGTCGACGAGAACCCGAAGAAGCTGTTCCCGCGGGAGGCATCGATGGCCAAGCTCAAGTTGACGGAGACCGCGAAGAAGGTAGCGCTGGAGGGCATGCAGATGATGGGTGGCTACGGCTACGCCACCGAGTTCGACATGGAAAAGCATGTGCGGACCACGCTCGTATCATCGATCTACGGCGGTACCAACGAGATTCAACGCGACATCATCGGCAAGACATATGGACTATGACGTCCTCAGGTCTGAAGCGACGACCTCAGCTGTCCGAGGACGTCGCCGCACACATTCGAGACCAGATCATGTCAGGTGTGCTGTGCTCGGGTGTGTTCGTGCGGATCGACGAGACGGCAGCCGAACTGGGAGTCAGCGCCACCCCGGTCCGTGAGGCGCTCGTGACTCTGCGCGGGGAGGGACTCGTCGAGCAGGTACCCCATCGCGGATATCGCGTCGGGGAACTGGACCGCGGCGACATCGAGGACATCTTCTGGCTGCAAGGAACCATCGCGAGCAAACTGGCGCGGAGGGCAGCACGGATCATCACCCCGGTGCAGATCGAGCAGTTGGTGGACTTGAACGCGCGGCTACGCGACGCGGTAATGCGTGCCGACGCGGAAGCCATCGAGACCTGCGAGTTCGAATTTCACCGGTGCATCAACAAGGTCGCGGGCGGAAAGAAGTTGGCATGGTTCCTCTTCGGCGCCATTCGCTACACGCCTGTTCGGCTCTACGCCTCGGACCCGGCGTGGGGCGAAGAGTCGGTACGAAGTCACGACGCCCTGATCGCCGCCTTCACCTGGGGTGACCTCGATGCCGTCGGTGAATTGATGCGTCGACAGTTCGTGGATGGGGCGCAGCGGTTGGTCGCGCATTTGGGGCTGGGTGGCTCCGCCGCCATGTAGCGGAAATCCACAGCAGCCGGGAGCGCAGCCCTGCGGAGTGACCAGCGAGCGCTATCGATCTCCACTCATATAGGGAGCCGCGGACAACAACAAATCGGTGCACTGGGTCACCACGGCATCCTCGTCCAGATCGAGTTCACCGCCCAGCCACGTTGTCAGCACCTGGGCGAACCCGCCGACTGCGAAGTGGGTTGCGAGGCCAAGGTGCCGGCTGCCCTCCGTGCCGTAGAACTCGCTCGCCTGCGCGGCGAGCAGGCCTGCGAACATCTTCGTCGACTCGGTTCGTTTCGCCGCGAGAACGTCGTTGCTCAAGGTCGCCGAGAACAACAGGCGTCCGCGACGGGGATCCTCGGCGATCAACCGGACGATCGCGTGCACCGCTGCATGGACGCGTTCGCGTTCGCTGTTGGGCGAGGCCGTGACTGCGGCGAGGGTGGTGGTGGTGATGTCGCCGATCACGTGGTCGTACACGGCTTCCATCAACGCGTTCTTGTCGGCGAAACTCTCGTAGAAATATCGCGACACGATCCCGGCCTGGCGGCACACGCCGCGCACGCTCAACTCGGGCTCGGTTGTGCCGAGCAGGTCGAGGCCGGCCTCGACGAGGATGCGTCGGCGCTCGGCGACCCTGGCCGATCCGTCGACTCCGCCGTAGGTGCGCGGTGAATCGGGCATGGACACATCTTGACACGTGCCCTCGGGCCCGCCTAGCGTCATCTGAACACGCTTGTATTCAGATATCCGAGCAGAGGGATTCGCTATGACAGCCGACAACGAACTGCTGCGCAAATCGATGACTGGAGTCGGCCTGCTCGCGGGCGGCGCGAACGTCATCATGCAGCTGGCGCACCCGGCCGTCGGGTACGGGGTTTTCGAAAGCCGTGTCGAGAGCGGCCAGATCAACCGCCATCCTGTGAAGCGGACAAGGACGACCCTGTCTTATCTGGCCGTTGCCGGTATGGGCGACGACGAGGCGAAAGCTGCATATCGCAGGGCTACCAATCGATCACACGCCGTCGTGAAGTCCACAGCGGATAGTCCGGTGAAGTACAACGCCTTCGATCCGAACCTCCAACTGTGGGTCGCGGCATGCCTTTATCGGGGATTCGAGGACGTCTACCACGCGCTCTACGACAAGCCCGCTCCTGCATTCTTGAACGAGATGTACCAGCGCAGCCATGTGCTCGGATCGACGCTGCAGATGCCGCGAGAGATGTGGCCCCCGGATCGAGTGACGTTCGAGAAGTACTGGAACACAGCGTTGAACGACGTTCACATCGATCCGACCATCAGGAAGTATCTGTACGGAATCGCGTCGGCGACATTTGCGAAGCCCAAGATCCTGCACCCGTTGATCGGGCCGTTCATGCGGTTCGTGACGACAGGTTTCCTACCCGAGCGGTTCCGCGACGAAATGGAATTGCCGTGGGATCCGGTCAAACAGAAAAGATTCGAACGGCTGATGCGGACCCTAGCCCGGGTGAATCAGGTTACGCCCCAGGTGGTCCGCGAGATGCCGTTCAATATTCTGCTGTGGGATGTGCGAGCCAGAATGCGGTTGGGTCGGGCGTTGGTGTAGGCGCTACGCGCATGTGAGTGCGAATACCCAGCCCGTCAGGTATTCGCACTCACATGGTCCTAGCTCAGGTGATGCGGCTGCGGGTGCGACTTGTGCGACCAGTCCGACCCCACCTCGTCCTGAGTTCCGTTGCTGTCGGTAGAGACGGCGCTACCAGCGGGAACTAGCTGTACGACGACGGATTTCGACGTCGGACAATTACTGTCGGTTGCCGTGGAATCGAGTGGCACCAGAGGATTGGTCTCGGGGTAGTAGGCGGCAGCGCACCCGCGAGGTGTGTCGTACTCGACGATGCGGAAGCTCGGTGCACAGCGATCGACGTCGTCGTCGTCCCATCTCGTCACCAGATCGACGAAGTCCCCGTTCTCGAACCCCAGTGCCGCGATGTCCTCGCGATGGACAAATACCACTCGTCGACCACCCTCGATGCCGCGATACCGGTCACTGAGACCGTAGATCGTGGTGTTGAACTGGTCGTGACTTCGCAGAGTCTGCAAGAGCAGGTGGCCGTCGGGCACGTGCAGGACGTCGATGGGCGAAGTCGTGAAATTACCCCTCCCCGAATCGGTTTCGAATGTCCGCGAATCGCGCGGAGGGTGCGGTAGAACGAAACCGCCGGGCCTGCGCACGTTGACCTCGTAGCCCTCACACCCCGGTACGACCCGGGAGATATGCGCCCGGATGTTTCGATAGTTCTCGCGCATCGACTTCCACGCGATGCCGTGCCGACCGCCGAGTGTTGCCTCGGCGATGCCGGTGAGGATGGCGACCTCGGAACGTAGGTGCTCGCTCGCCGGCTTCAACGGACCGCGCGACGAGTGCACCGAGCACGTAGAATCCTCGACGGAAATCCACTGCGGGCCCGTTTTCTGGACGTCCTTCTCGGTTCTGCCCAGTGTGGGAAGGATCAGCGCGACGTCGCCGGTCACCAGGTGGGAACGATTGATCTTCGTCGAAATGTGTACTGTCATCCGCATCCCGCGCATGGCGTCGAACGTCACCGAGGAGTCGGGCGTCGCCTGAACGAAGTTGCCGCCGAGTCCGAGAAAGAAGTGGGCTTTGCCGTCGCGCATCGCGCGGATGGAGTCGACGGTGTCGAGGCCATGCTCCCGCGGAGGATCGAAACCGAACTCCTTTTCGATGGCGTCGAGGAAATGCTCCGGCACGCGTTCCCAGATGCCCATCGTTCGATCGCCCTGCACGTTGGAGTGTCCGCGTACCGGCAGCAGACCTGCGCCGGGTCGGCCAATGTTTCCCTGTGCAAGAGCGAGATTGGTGACTTCCTTGATGGTCGCGACCGCGTTGCGGTGCTGCGTGAGGCCCATCGCCCAGCAGAACACGGTCGCCTTGGAGTCTCGCAGCATCTTCGCGGCATCGGTGATCTGCTCGCGGGTCAGGCCGGTCGCTGCCACGACGACGTTCCAGTCGACTGCCCGAACGTGCTCTCGCCACTGGTCGAAGCCTGCGGTGTACTGCCGAGCGAACTCGTGGTCGAGCGCATCCCACTCGACCAGCAGCGAGCCGATGGCCTGGAATAATGCGAGGTCACCGTTGAGCTTGATCGGCAAGTGCATATCGGAGAGATCGGTACCGGGCCCGACCATCCCGCGCGGAGTCTGTGGGTTCTTGAAGTTCACCAGCCCCGCTTCGCGGAGTGGGTTGATCGAGAGGATCTTCGCACCGTTCTGCTTCGCCTTCTCCAGCGCCGACAGCATTCGTGGGTGGTTCGTGCCGGGGTTCTGGCCCGCCAGAACTATCAGCTCGGCGTCGTAGACGTCGTCGAGTGTCACGCTCGCCTTACCGATGCCGATCGTTTCCTGCAGTGCGATCGAGGTCGACTCGTGGCACATGTTGGAGCAGTCGGGCAGATTGTTGGTGCCGAACGCACGCGCGAAGAGCTGGTAGACGAAGGCGGACTCGTTCGATGCACGTCCTGATGTGTAGAAGATGGCTTCGTGGGGACTGGTCAGTGACTTCAGTTCGTCGCCGATCAGGCGGAAGGCGTCGTCCCATTCGATGGGCTCGTAGTGACTTCCGCCCGCCACCTTGACCATGGGATGCGTGATCCGGCCCTGCTGGCCGAGCCAGTGCTCGCTGTGGGAGTCGAGTTCTTCGACGCTGTGCCGGGCGAAGAACTCCGGTGTCGCGCGCGTCGTGGTGGCTTCTTCGGCGACGGCTTTTGCGCCGTTCTCGCAGAACTCGGCCGCGTGACGGTGGCCCGGATCCGGGTCCGGCCACGCGCAACTCATACAGTCGAAGCCCTCGGCCTGATTGAGGTCCAGGAGCGTCTTCGCTGTCCTGACGGGCCCCATGTGGCCGAGGGCTCGCTTCAGCGACACCGCGACCGCGACGGGGCCTGCGGCGTGGGTTTTCGGCTTTTCGATGTGGAGGTCGGATTCGTCGTAATCGCGCACGCGCGGTGTCCCTTTCTCGAGCGGGAACCGCGCCGTCGCCACCTACTTGCCGAGCAGTCGAGCTACCAGATCGACGTACGACTGCTTGGCCGAATCCTGGCTCTGTCCTTCGAGTTTCGCCCAGGCGTCGAACTTGGCGCGGTTCACCATATCCAATCTTCCGGGACGCTTACCCTCGGCGTCACCTTTGGAACCTTGCTTGAACAGCGAGTATAGGCTCAGCAGATCATCGTTGCTCGGCTTGGACGTGAGGGTCTTGACATCGGTCTGGGCCTGCTGGAACGACTGATCGAGATCGGACATCTACTGCTCCTTCATGTCGGTGGGTACCGAGTTGATCATGGCACGCGCGCCGTCGAGTTTCTTCCGGCTTCGGCGACCAGTCGCACGCAGTGCGCCAGAAACTTCTCGCGCGGCGTCGTGATCGAACCGTCGAGGTATCCCACGAACAACGCGGTCAGAGCGCCGACCACACCGACGGCGAGCAGGTGCTGCTCGTCGCGGTCCAGTCCTGTCAGTTGCGCTCGCACGAGTTCGACGAAGCTCGGCACGAGCGCGGCCCCGCTCCCCCCGATGGCGGGTTCCGACAACGGAGCCAGCAGCAGGACCCGTCCCGCACTGGGGTTGTCGAGGACGAGTTCGACGAACGCACGGACGGGTGCCGCGGCTCTTTCTCGGCCGCCAGCCGAGTGAACCGCTGAGGCTATGACCGTGCGCGCCTGCTCGCCCACGTGGGCATAGACGGCACGGACGTACTCGCTGCGGTCGGTGAAGCTCTCATAGAAATATCGCTCGGTCAGGCCCGCGGCGCGGCACGCTGCCCTGACGCTGATCGATGGCCCTTCGGGCGCGCCGAGCAGCGCGATTCCTACGGCGAGCAATTTCTCGTACCTGAGACGCCGTCTCTCTTCGATGTTCACGATCCTCCTATTGACTACGCATGATGTCAGATTCTAGGGTGACAACATGCGTAGTCAATCGAGTGGGCACCCCGTGCCGCTAGGTCCCGATTCACTGACCTGGAAGTATTTCGGAGACTGGCGTGGGATGCTTCAAGGCGTCTGGGCAGGGTCGATGCAAAACATGCATCCTGGTCTCGGAGCAGGCGTCGAAGAACATTCGATATTTTTCGACGAGCGTTGGCAGCGCCTCTACCGATCGCTGTATCCGATCGGCGGAGTCGTGTTCGACGGCGACCGCGCCGAAAAGACAGCCCTGCAGGTCCGGGGTTATCACTCGCAGATCAAAGGTGTCGACGCCAAGGGTCGGCGGTACAACGCCCTTGATCCCGGGACCTTCTACTGGGCCCACGCCACGTTCTTCATGGGCACGATTCTCACTGCCGACCATTTCATGGGCGGCGTTACCGAATCTCAGAAACGGCAACTGTTCACCGAGCACGTTCAGTGGTATCGGTTGTACGGCATGAGCATGCGGCCCGTACCTGCCACCTGGGAAGACTTCCAGCTCTATTGGAAGCGGATGTGCTGCGAGGTGCTCGAAGACAACAAAGCAACCCGTGACGTCCTGGATCTGTCGAAACTCGGACCGCCGCCGTATGCGTCGTGGATTCCAGGCCCCGTGTGGGCGTTGATGCGTGTGCCGATAGCGCGCGGGTTCGTGTGGCTCACCGTTGGGATGTACGACAACGCGGTGCGAGAGTTGTTGGGCTACACGTGGTCCGCACGAGACGAGCGACTGCACCGGCTGGTAGGCAAAGCCGTGAACGCGACGTTCGGTCTTGTCCCGCGTCGGTACCGAATGCACCCTCGTGGACGCGCCGGGTGGGATCGAGCAACTGGAAGGGTGCCGTCGGATTCGTCGTTGCCGCAGACGCCTGCTCGCAATCTACCGCCGCTCGCGGAGCGTGGGAATTCGAAGCATTACAGCCCCCCTATGTGAGCGGAAATACGTTCCAGGGGACGTATTTCCGCTCACATGCGCGAAGCGTCTACCCAATCCACCACGGACGCAGCGGGACATTCGCCTCACCCTTGGACCCGAGCTTGACACCCAGAACCTGGTGCAGCTGAACGACGTTGCGTTCGAACCCGAGTCGTGAGCCAGCCATGTAGAGACCCCACACACGTGCGGTGCCTTCGCCCGCCTCGGCGACGCAGTCGTCCCAGTTGTCGACGAGATTCTGGCACCACGCCTTCAGTGTGAGCGCGTAGTGCTCGCGGAGGTTCTCCTCGTGACGCACTTCGAGGCCGGCGTCTTGCATCTCGGTGATGATCCGGCCGGAACCGGTCAACTCCCCGTCGGGGAAGACGTAGCGGTCGATGAACGATCCTGCGCGCGCATGGCTCCGGTTGTCCGGACGGGTGATGCTGTGGTTGAGCACCCGTCCGCCGACGCGAAGCTTGGACTTGATCGCCCCGAAGTACGACGGGTAGTTGTTCACGCCGATGTGTTCCGTGAGGCCGATCGACGAGACGGCGTCGAATTCGGATTCGACGATGTCGCGGTAGTCGGAGAAGCGAACCTCGGCGAGATCGGTCAGCCCTTCGTCGGCGATCGCCTTCGGCGCCCACGCTGCCTGCTCCTTGGACAGCGTCGCGCCGATAGTCTTGACGCCTCGCCGTGCTGCATAGCGAACCATTCCGCCCCAGCCGCAACCGATGTCGAGAAGTCGATCGCCTTCTTGAAGGCCGAGCTTGTCGAACACGAGGCGGTACTTGTTCTCCTGAGCGGCTTCGAGGTTGTCCTCCTCGGAGGTGTACGCGGCGCACGTGTACGTCATCGATGTTCCGAGTACATACTCGTAGAACGTGTTCGAGACGTCGTAGTGGTGAGAGATCGAATCGGCGTCGCGGGTCTTCGAGTGGCGCAGTCCTTCGGCGATTCGACGCCAGCGCGGGACGACCTCCTGAGGGGGAGGTGCGATGGGCCTGAGCAGGTCCCAGCCGAGCGAGCGAGTGATCGATGCCAGTGTCAAGGCGTTGGGACGCCTGAAGTGCAGTTCATCGCTCATTACGCGAAGGATGTCGTACGGGTCACCCGGGTGGACGCCCACGGGCTCCAAATCGCCTGACACATATGCGCGAGCCATGCCGAGGTCGCCCGGAGCTGTTGCGAGATAGGTAGTTCCGCGCGGGCTCTTCAGATCGAGGCCGAGCTTCGCGTTCTCGGGACCGGCGGCACTGCCGTCGTACGCGGTGAAGCGAAGCGGAACGTTGCCGTCGGAGAGGATCTCGAGGATCTCCGAGATCGTAAGTTTGTGAGTACGGTTCGAGTCTCTCGTGGAAGATTCCTTGAACGTGGTCATTTTCTTTGCACCGCCTTCGAATACATGTCAAGCAAACGGGATTCGGGGTCATAGCGTTTCTTGAGATCCTTGAACTTCTCGCCGCCGTACAGCGTCGAAAACTCTTGCTCGGTGTAATAAGCGTCCGAGTAGAGAGATTTATGCCCGTCGAAGTCGCTGACCTTGTTTTCGATGGCACGGTTGGCGGCACCGTCGACCGTGCCCGCGACGATCGGGACCGATGACCAGAAACCGATGTTGACGTAGGTCCTCTTGGGCTCGAGCGGGTACAGCGGCCACGGCCGCGCCGAATCGGCCCCGGGGGGAGCAGGCTCGCGAAGGCGAAGGGGACACAGCCAGAGTGGCTCGATGGGGACCTCGCCCAGGAACCATCGAAGAAACGGTGCGGTGTTCTCGATGGGCACCTCGACGTCCTGGACGACGCGTTCGCGAGCAGGATTTCCCTTACGGGCTTCCAGTCGGTCCGCGATGTCGTATTTCTGGTCGAGACCGATGAGCTTCCAGTAGACACTGGAGCGTCGATACTTCGTCGGCCAGAAGCGCCGGATCTTCGGATTCTGGGTGCCGAATGCCCTGGAGCACCAGAACCAGTCGGTATCCCAGCGCCACAGGTAGTCACCGATGGTGAGTCGATCGGTCTTGGGCGCCGCACCGTCGTGCTGCAGGGAGCGGTAGAAGATCCTCGAACCGGAGATGTAATTGCTGACGGGTCCCGGCTCGGCCGTCTGGACGCCGAGTGTCAGGTAACTCTCGGTGGCCGAGAAGACCACGCCGTCGAGATACTGGACGGCGACGCCGTCGTACTCGCGAGAATTGACGATGTCGTCCATGGCGTTCTGCATCACATCGAGATCGTCGAACCTGACGTGGCGGAGAGCAACGAAAGGCAGCACCGGCTCCAGTTCGATTTTCAGGCGCGTCGCGTAGCCCAGAGTTCCGTACGAGTTGGGGAAGCCCCAAAAGAGTTCGGCATTCTCGCCATTGGGAGTCGCGGTCACGATGTCGCCACCGCCGGTCAGAATGTCCATCTCGAGAACCGACTCGTGAGGCAGCCCGTTTCGGAAGGATGTGCTCTCGATGCCGAGGCCGGTGACCGCGCCGCCGAGGGTGATGGTTTTCAGCTGGGGAACGACCATCGGGGCAAGACCGTAGGGGAGCGTGGCGGCGACGAGGTCTTCGTAGGTGCACATGCCTGCGACATCTGCGGTGCGGTCCTGCGGGTTGACCGAGATGACGCTCACCAGACCGGATACGTCGAGGCCCGGTGCTGTGGACCGAGCGCGGGCACGGAACAGGTTGGAGGTCTTCTTGGCAAGCCTGACTGTTGCGTCTTCCGGAATCGCACGATAGCTCGCGAGCAGGAGATCTACGCCTGCGCGATGGGCGGCGTACCCACTCTCGCGCGGTAATGGCCGTCGTCTCGGAAGTGCAATCGCAGATGCCACATGAAGACGCTATATCCATGGCGCAATCAGAGCCACCGAGAAAGCCCTCTCGATGATCAAACTTCACGAGAATGTTGCGTTCGGAGCCCCCGTGAACTGGTCATTTCGGACAAATGCATGATGCACGCATGTCATTTGTCCAGCTAATGAAGTTCTTGGTGAGGCGTGTCACACCGTCTTACCTGCTCGTGGTCGGTGCCCTCAGGAGAAGGCAGGATGGACGACACCGACCTTCCATCCCCGCCATTTCGACACAAGGAGACACCCACGTGGCACAGGTAAGCGCCAGCAGTTCGATCGTCATCGCTCAGGTGCCCGAGCAGGTGCTGGCTGCACTCACAGACTACGGGACCGTGCGTCCGAGAATCCTGCCCGAGCAATACCTCGACTACACGGTCGTCGAAGGCGGTCAGGGCAGCGGAACCGTCGCTCGGTGGACTCTTCAGGCGACGTCGAAGCGTTCGCGGGACGTGCTGGCATCGGTGACCGTCGAGGGATCGACCATCACCGAGAAAGACGAGAATTCCTCGATGGTCACCACGTGGTCCGTCGCACCGTCCGGCGCAGGCAGTCAGGTGAGCACCACCACCGAATGGAAGGGCGCAGGCGGCATCGGCGGATTCTTCGAGAAGACGTTCGCTCCACTCGGACTGAAGAAGATCCAGGCGCAGACGCTCGCCAATCTGGAGAAGGAAGTTCTCTAGGGATTCAAGTTCGTCAGAGGTCGTCGAACTGCGGGTCGTTGATCAGGGTGTCGACACCTACGATGACCGCCCGCATCGACCAGTTCCAATAGTCGTCCTCGGTGTGCGTCCGATCGAAATTCTCGGCGAGGAAATCCAGCCGATCGTCCTGTGGTGGTTGGGTGCTGGCGATACGCACACTTGCGCCGGCACGGTCTCGCAGATCGGCCAACGCCATAGCGTGCTCGGTGACGGTGAGGAACGCCCACAAAGTCTGCTTCGGCGTCAGTCCATAGATCCTTGCGTATTCCTTCTGGCAATCGTTGACCCTGATCAATGCCGGAGACGTTTCGTCTAGATTCGCCAGGTACGTCGCGATGCCCTGGTTGCTCTGCACCACGTCTTTCAGTGCGTTCGACAGCAAAGTCAGCGACTGTTCGAAGCTGTCGCCTTCGAGTGGTGTCGGCAGATCCCAACGGTCCATGATCGCTTCGGCGACCGACTTCTTCAAGGAGTCGAGATCGTCGATGTTGTTGTACACGGCAACGATGCTGACGCCCAACTTGTCGGCGATCGATTTGACGGTCAATTTCGCGAGAGTGAGGCCGATACCCGCCTCGATCAAATTCTCTGGTGTGACTCGGCGGCGCCGCGCCGCAGCGGGTCGCTGCTGCTCATGCATACCAACAGCGTAGGAGTCAGCAGCTGTCGATTCCACTGAGCCATCCACTTCCCGCTGAGGGGCGAATCATGGCAAACTTCTGGCAAAGTTTAGCCTTACTCAAGTAGTGGGGGTGATTCGGAGGTTGTGTCGATGGAGGTACCGGATCCGCTCGTCGGTTCGACGGCGCCGTCCATGCTCGCATTGGCGATTACTCGGCCGAGGCCGGGTGTACTCCGAGTGACGTCGATGCTCGACGTCAGCGGTGACCGATCGGAGTGGGACGCCGCGACCATTGCGGACTGGTTGCAGTTCCCCGGGGTCTCACCGTTCGATTTTCGGGTCCGCAGGTTCGATGCCGAGCGAGGGATCGTCGACATCGACTTTGTGCTGGCGACCCGCAATGTCATGCTGCAGGCTTGGCTCGAGACCATCGAAGTCGGATCTCGCACTCGCATCGCCGAACCCGGGACCGGTCATCTCCCCAATTTCGCCAGCGGGCGGCGGGTGCTGATGTTCGCCGACGAGTCCGCAGTCGTCGCGGTACATGCGATCCTCGAAAAGTGGCCGGCATCAGCGCACGGAATGGTGTGGATCGACACCCCCTCGGCGGCTGCGGTCGCTGAATTGCCCGTAGTGGACGGAGTCGGAGTCTTCAGCTTCCACGTCGACATGGGTTTCGATCCTCTCGTTACGGTGGCGCGCCGAATCGACTTGAATCAGACGACCACCGTCTGGGCGGCGGGGGAACGCACCCGGATGGATTCGATTAGGGCGACGTGCCACGCGGCAGGGCTGGGTGAGGACGACACAAGAGTGTTCGGATACTGGTCTGACGAAGTGGTTCGACAACGCGGCTAGTCTGGGTTGCAGTGCCTGACCCGACGTGGCCAGTGCCCGACCCCGAGAGGACACCACAGTGCAACCCGGTGAGCAGCCAGACATCGCCTCGATCATGCAGCAGGCGCAACAGATGCAGCAACAGTTGATGGCAGCGCAGGCAGAGATCGCGGCCGCCGAAGTCACCGGCCAAGCAGGCGGCGGACTCGTCACCGCAACGGTGACGGGAACCGGCGAGGTCACCGGGCTCGTCATCGATCCCAAGGTCGTGGACCCCGAAGACGTCGAGACTTTGCAGGATTTGATCATCGGCGCCATCGCCGACGCTTCCAAGGCGGCACAAGCGATAGCGTCGGAAAAGCTCGGACCGCTCGCTGGCGGACTCGGCGGCGGCTCGCTCGGCCTCCCCGGCTTCTGAGGACCGGCACGTGTACGAAGGTCCTGTCCAGGATCTGATCGACGAGCTCGGCAAGATGCCTGGCGTTGGCCCGAAAAGCGCGCAACGCATCGCCTTTCACCTCCTTGGCGTCGAACCGCCCGAGGTCGAGAGATTGATCAAGGCGCTCCAGCGGGTGCGTGACGGCGTTCAGTTCTGCACGATGTGCGGAACGGTGTCGGACAAGGAAATGTGCAGAATCTGCTCCGACCCGCGACGGGATCGAAGCATCATCTGCGTAGTCGAAGAGCCCAAAGACGTTCAAGCAGTGGAGCGTACGAGGGAATTCAAGGGGCGCTACCACGTTCTGGGCGGTGCGCTCGATCCGCTGAACGGCGTAGGACCCGACCAGTTGCGCATCCGAGAGTTGTTGATCCGCGTCGGAAACCAAGAAGACGGAGTAGACGTCGCCGAAATCATTATCGCTACCGACCCCAACACCGAAGGGGAAGCAACAGCGACCTACCTGGTCCGCATGATGCGAGATTTCCCCGGGTTGGCCCTCACGCGTCTGGCGTCGGGACTGCCGATGGGCGGGGACCTCGAGTTCGCCGATGAGTTGACGCTCGGGCGGGCGCTGACGGGTCGTAGGTCGCTCCGCGACACGTGAGCGGAAATACGTCCCAGGCGACGTATTTTCACTCACAAAGTTAATCCACAGGCTGTGGATAACCGCCGATTTTTCGGCGATTCCCGACTGGCGACGGTTCATGATCTGGACTGTGAAGACCAAGGCGCAGCCTGACTGGAAGCAACTGCTGGATGCGCAACACGGGATCGTGACCACCGCGCAGATCTACAAGTGCGGGATGACGCGCCAGGAAATTTCTCACCGCGTCGAGACTGGACAGTGGCTCAGAGTGTTCCGGGGCATTGTCTCGGTCACCAATGGGCCGCTCACCCGCGAGATGATGCTGTCGGCGGCTCTACTCTACGGCGGCGGAGGTGCCCTGCTGAGCCACCGAACTGCGGCCGAAGAGTGGGGCGTGATGCGGCAGACGGACGGTCCGATACACGTCACGGTGGCCTACGGATGTTCGGCGATATCGCAACCATCGGTGTTCAGGCACGCGCTGCAGAACATCACTTCGGAGAGCAACGCACGGATTCATCCGGGAGTGATCGTCCACAGATCGCGTGCGATGAGCCACATCGGAGTCGAAACCGAACCCCTGCGGACAGGATTGGCCGATACGGTTCTCGACTGTGCGGTGGCCGAACCGTCCGTCAGGACAGCGATGATCGTTCTGGTCTCGGCGATGTCCTCTGGCGGAGTGCAGGTCGGCGTCGTCCACCAAAAGATCGAGCTCCGGCGGCCTCGGAGGTACAAGAAGGCACTCCTCGACACGCTCGCCCTGCTGCGCGACGGGGTTCATTCGGTACTCGAGTACCGATATGTACGCGATGTCGAGCAGGCGCACGGACTACCCACCGGCCGCAGGCAAGCGCCCGTGCATGTGGATGGACGCCAACTCTTCGAGGACGTCCTGTACGACGTGTGCGGTCTCATCGTTCGTCTCGACGGACAGGCGTTTCACTCAGCCAAGCAGCGGCGATTCCGTGATCGGCGACGCGACAATGCGGCTGAGCTTCGGGATGTGCCGAGGCTCGTCTACGGATGGGACGAGGTAACAGCCGACCCCTGCGGGGTGTATCGCGAGGTTCGGGATGTCTTGGTCCGAGAAGGATGGGATGACGCGTCGTTTCCGTGTGATCGATGCTCCCTGTGAGTGAAAGTACTTCCCCTAGGACGTATTTCCGCTCACGTGCGGCGGAGCCGCTCCTTCCGCAGCTGCGAGACTTCGGCGAGCTCGAGCGGCGGCAGAGACGTTCCCAGCGCGCGCTCCAACAAGTAGTCGGCCAACTCCGGATTCCTCGCAAGCACCGGACCGTGCATGTACGTTCCGATCACCGATCCCTGCACGACGCCTTCGCTGTTGTCGCCGACACCGTTGCCGACGCCCGCGGTGACTGTGGCCAGTGCCTTCGCATCGGATCCGAGTGTCGTTCCGCCGCGGTGATTCTCGAACCCGCTGAGCTTCTGAGTGAGCCCGTCGAGAGTGGGTCGTGTGACGACCTCGCCGATCGACCGGGTCGCCTGCGGCGAGGTGGTGACGTCGAACAGCGAAATGCCGTCGACGCGCTCGCCCGCCGAAGTCTCGTACCAGTGCCCGAGCACCTGAATGGCAGCGCAGATCGCCAGGACCGGAGCGCCACGCTCCGACGCACGTTGCAGCCCGGGGTATTTTGTCAGATGGCGGGTTGCGAGTCGCTGAGCGAAATCCTCGGCGCCGCCGAGTGTGTAGACGTCCAACGATTCGGGCACCGGGTCGTTCAAGGTGATCTGGACGATCTCGGCGTCGATGTCGCGCATACGAAGTCGCTGCCGAAGTATCAGCGCGTTGCCGTTGTCCCCGTAGGTGCCCATGACGTCGGGCAGGACGAGGCCGATGCGGACGGTGGACTCAGGCATCGTTGACCTCACGTGCGAGTGCGCGTCCCAGGTCGCGGAACGCGGTGTAGTTGGCGAGCACTTCCACTCGGCCGGGTGGGCAGGATGCGATGGCCTTCAACGGATCCGCGACGGTGGTGTGCGGCGAGCCTGCATACAACAGTCGTACTCCGAGGTCGGTGGCTCTTTCTCCTGCCGCGACGACGGTGACGTTTTCGAAGTGTTCGAAACGTACGTCCCACAGCCATGAGAGATCCTCACCGTCGGGCACCTGCCCGTTGACAGCGATGACGAGGCCGTCGACGGTCGGGTCGATCATCGACAGTGCTTCCTGCCAGCCCGCTGGGTTTTTGGCGAGAAGCATTCTTACGGAGTGGGATCCGTACTGAACGGTCGAGTACCGGCCGGCAACCTCGTCGACTGCCGATGCTGCGGCGACGGCATCTTCTGGCGTCACGCCGAGTGTCACGGCGGCCGCGACCGCTTGAGCTGCGTTGCCGCGGTTGGCTTTGCCGGGCAGGGCGAGCGACATCGGGATCTTCACGCCGTCGGGGCCGTAGAGGTGTGTGTCGTCGAGCCACCAGTCCGGCGTCGGGCGTTTGAATTCTTTGCCGCCGTCGAAATTGGCGGTGCTGTACCAGTGGTCGCCGTCGTGGACGATCGGTTCCCCGGTCCTCGGGCAGCTGACGGAATCGCCTGCCCAGCCGCCTCCTGCTGCCACCCACACGACGTTGGGCGCGTCGAATGCTGCGGAGGTGACGAGGACGTCGTCGCAATTGGCGATCACGACGGTTTCGGAGTGCCTGGCGAGGCCTTCCCGAAGCCTGCGTTCGATCATGTTGATCTCACCGACGCGATCGAGTTGGTCGCGGCTGAGGTTGAGTAGTACGACGGCGGCGGGCGACACGGCGTCGCAGACGTGCGGGACGTGAAGCTCGTCGACCTCGAGCGCGGCAAGGGGAGCGTCGAAATTCGCGTGCAATGCCGCGACGATGCCTGCGTCCATGTTGGCGCCGTCCGCCTGGGTCGCGACCTCCCCGAGGGTGGCAAGGGCGGCCGCGGTCATACGCGTCGTCGTCGATTTCCCGTTGGTGCCGGTGACGACGACTGTTCGACGCCCTGACCCGAGGCCGGTCAGGATGTCGGGATCGATCTTGAGGGCGACGAGCCCCCCGATCATCGATCCTTTGCCTCTGCCTGCCGTGCGTGACGCCCACGTGGCAGCCTCGGCTGCTCGTAGCGCCAGCCGGCCGCGCGCGCCTATTGCCGCTCTGCGCTCACCCGCTCGAACCATGCGCCGAGTCTGGCACAACCGCGTTGCCGAACTCTCCTTGGAATCGTTCGAAGCGCGCTATCGTCAACTGAAACATGTTCTAGTAAAGGGAGCACAATGGCGCCGACGGCCGATGTCATCCGCAAGACGGTAGATGCCTACGTTCAGGCGGTGGCGCACGGCACCGTCGACGACGTCCTGTCGCTGTACGCCGAAGGCGCGACGGTCGAGGATCCGGTCGGAACCCCGGTCAGGGCTACCGAAGCGTCGATACGCGAGTTCTACGCCGTCGTCGAACCGTTGAAGCAGACCGCTGAACTGTCCACGATCAAGATCGCGTCGAACTCCGCCGCATTCCACTTCGGTCTGACCACGAACTTCGGCGAGAACACGTTCGAGCTTTCGGTGATCGATGTGATGGAATTCGACGACGAGGGCAAGATCACGTCGATGCGTGCGTACTGGAGTGAAGCGGATCTGGTGCAGGTACCGGTGCCCTGACCGGTTGCGCTCGAAGGCGAGCCGCTGTGTCACTGGGCTCGGTCACCCGGCGCGTCTTCGTCATTCCGCCCAGGCATCCAGCGATGACGACGCCCGCGCCGATCAGGGACAGCGCACTCGGTGTCTCGCGCAGAAAGATCCACGCGCCCGCGATGCCGACCACCGGCACCAGCAGGGAGAACGGTGCGACGACGCCTGCGGGGTGACGGCTGATCAGTACGGTCCACAGGCCCGACCCGGCGATCGTCCCCAGCAGTACGATGTAGGCGAGTCCTACCAGTGCGGGCCACCCGTCGGTGCTGAACGAACCCGCAAGTGCGTGCCATCCCGTCGTCGGGCCCTCGACTGCGGCGGACAACGCCAGCATCGGAATCGGCGGTACGACGCACATCCACAGCATCAGTCGCATGGGTTCGGTGGACTTGGCCAATTTGTTGCCCAGATTGCCCAAGGCCCAACCCAATCCGGCGAGCAACGTCAGCACGACGGGGATCAGGGACGCTGCCTGGGCGCGGTCGTAGCCGATGAGTGCCATGCCTGTCACTGCGACCGTGATCCCGATGATCTGGCGCCTGTTCACGCGTTCGCGGAGCAGTAGTGCGCCCAGGACGATGGTGAACGGCGCCGAGGACTGCAACACGAGTGACGCGAGGCCGGTGGGCATACCGGCGTTCATGGCAGCGAACAGGAACGCGAACTGGAGGAAGCCGAACCCGAAGCCGTACAGCAGCAACCATTTCAGAGGGACGTTCGGTCGTCGAACGAAGAGCACGACGGGCACGGCGATGATCAGGAAGCGGAATCCAGCGAAGAAGAACGGTGGAAAATGGTCGAGGCCCACGCGGATGGCGAGGAAGTTCAGTCCCCACAGCACCGCGACGGTTACGCCGAGTAGTCGATCTCTTGTGCTCACGTCGACAATCCTGACCTCCGTGAACCATCAGCACAATCGAATATATCCGCACAAACGATGTAGATTTTCTACATGAATGTGGAGCGTCTGCGAATTCTCCGGGAGTTGGCCGACCGCGGGACCGTCGGAGCCGTTGCCGGCGCGCTGTCGTTGACGCCCTCAGCGGTGTCACAGCAGCTCAAGCTGCTCGCGAGGGAAGCGGGAGTGCCACTGCTCGAACCGGACGGTCGCAGGCTTCGGCTCACGGATGCGGGATCCGCGCTCGTGCTGCGCGCCGACGAGGTCCTCGGAGCCCTCGACAGGGCGACCGCTGAAATGGCGTCGTACGGTGAGTCTCCGCGGGGTCGTGTGCGCGTTGCGCTGTTCCCCTCCGGTGCCGCTCTGCTGTTGCCAGGAGTGCTCGACCGTCTGCGAGAGAGTGGGACAAGCGTCGATGCGCGCGACGAGGACGTGCCCGCCTCGTCGGTGACGGCGTTGCTGGCGGACTACGACGTTGTACTGACCCATCGCGACGACATGGCTGTGTCCACCTCTGGACCCCGCATCGAGGTACTGGCGTTGATGCGGGAACCGATCGACCTGGTGCTGCCGCCGGAACACGCTCTCGCGAAGCAGGATTCTGTGGAGTTACACCAACTGGCGGACGAGCATTGGATCAGCGTGCGCAGCGGCTTCCCAGTCGATGACGTGCTGGTATCCGTTGCCGCGGTCACGGGAGTACAACCGCGGGTGGTGCAGCGCATCAACGACTTCCGCGTCACCGAAGAACTCGTTGCTCGTGGACACGGCGTCGCTTTGATGCCGCGTTACGCCGTCGTGCACCCCGGGCTCGTGCGGTTGCCGCTTGCCGGTGTGAAGGCCGGCCGGATCTACGAACTTGCGACGAGGCCGGGAGCCCGCGGGCTCCCGGCCGTCGCCGCGGTGGTCGATGCATTCGTCGCCGAAGCAGCAAAGGACTAGACCAGCGAAATTTATCGGAGTGCCTTTGCCTTCAGCTGGCCGAACTCTTCGTTGCTGATGGTTCCGTTGTCCAGCAGCTCCTTCGCATGCCCGATTTCTTCGGCGGACGTGCGCCCCGCAACCTGCTTGATGTACTGATCCTGCTGGTCTTTCGCATGCTGGACGGCAGCTACCTGACGCTTGGTCATGTCGCCGCCCTTCGCGATCAGGTAGACCAGCGCAGTGAGGAAGGGCGCGACGATCAAGAAGAACACCCAGATCGCCTTGACCCAGCCCGAACTCTTGTGATCGCGGAAGAGGTCACCGATGATTGAGAACAGCACCATCAGATACGCGACGAATGCAAAACTCACGATTATCAGCCACAGAAAATCCCAGAAGGAATCCACGATTCGATGCTCCATTTCAGCTGGTGAAAGAACTTCCGGCCAATGGTCGCACCACGGTGAAAGCAAGATCATCATCCGAAAGAGGTGAATTCACCCTCGCCGGATGATGGTGTGCGCCGTGCGCAAGGAGAAATATCAACCGTGCTGGGCAACTCGCACGCCGTGAAGCGGCTGCGAGATCTGGGCGAACTGACCCCCCCGGGGGCGGTGGAGCCGCGCCACCCCTTTTCGATGGAGAAAAGGGGTAGCGCGGACCGCGCTGCATACCTGAGCCCCTTTCAGGGCGCGGATTACTTCAATGCGCGGTTGACAGCCGATACGACAGCTCGCAGCGACGCCGTGGTGATCGACGTCGCGATTCCTGCACCCCAGACGGTGACCGCAGTGCCGTTAGGGCCGGTGACGGATGCTTCGACGTAGGCAGCGGCTTGGGCGTCGTCGCCTGCCGACATCGCGTGCTCGGAGTAGTCGAGCACGCTGACGTCGTAGCCGACGGTGGACAGCGCGTCGACGAACGCCGCGAGCGGACCGTTGCCGGAGCCGGTGATGTTCTGCTCGACGCCGTCGACCTTGACCGTCGCCACGATGCTGTCCGTGCCGCCGTCGGTCTCGGCTGCAGTCACGCGCTGCTTGATGCGCTCGAGTGGACGGATCGGACCCAGGTACTCCTCGGCAAAGACGTCCCACATGGCCTTCGGTGACACCTCGCCGCCTTCACCGTCGGTGATGCGCTGAACGGCCTTGGAGAACTCGATCTGCAGCCGACGCGGAAGTGCCAGGCCGTGATCGGACTTCATGATGTACGCGACGCCGCCCTTGCCGGACTGCGAGTTGACGCGGATGACCGCTTCGTAAGTCCGGCCGACATCCTTCGGGTCGATCGGCAGGTAGGGAACCTGCCAGGTGATCTCGCCTATATCCGAACCCTGATCGTCGGCAGCGACTTTCATCGCGTCGAGACCCTTGTTGATGGCGTCCTGGTGGCTTCCGGAGAACGCGGTGTAGACCAGATCTCCGCCGTACGGGTGACGCTCGGGGACCGGCAGCTGGTTGCAGTACTCGACGGTGCGGCGTATCTCGTCGATATTGGAAAAATCGATCTGTGGGTCGACGCCTCGGGTGAACATGTTGAGCCCCAAGGTCACCAGGCACACGTTGCCGGTGCGCTCGCCGTTGCCGAACAAGCACCCCTCGATGCGGTCGGCGCCGGCCAGATAGCCGAGTTCTGCTGCGGCAACGCCGGTTCCGCGGTCGTTGTGTGGGTGCAGCGACAGGATGATGCTGTCGCGACGATCCAGATTACGGCTCATCCACTCGATTGAATCGGCGTAAACGTTGGGCGTTGCCATCTCGACCGTCGCAGGCAGGTTCAGGATGATGGGCTTCTGCGGCGTCGGATCGATGATGTCGACGACCGCGTCGCACACCTCTTTTGCGTAGGCGAGTTCGGTACCGGTATACGACTCGGGAGAGTACTCGTAGCGCCAGTCCGTGTCTGGGTAGTTCGCTGCGACCTCGAGGCATTTGCGTGCACCGTCGGTTGCGATCTTCTTGATGGTGTCGCGATCGGCGCGGAACACGACGCGACGCTGAAGGATCGAGGTGGAGTTGTAGAAGTGCACGATGACGTTGCGTGCACCTTCACACGCCAGGTAGGTGCGCTCGATCAGTTCGGGGCGGCACTGTGTCAGAACCTGAATGGTGACGTCGTCGGGAATGGCGCCGTCTTCGATGATCTCGCGAACAAAATCGAAGTCGGTCTGGCTCGCAGAAGGGAATCCGACCTCTATCTGCTTGTAGCCCATACGAACGAGCAGATCGAACATGCGACGCTTGCGCGCCGGGCTCATCGGATCGATCAGTGCCTGGTTTCCGTCACGGAGGTCGACGGCACACCATTGCGGCGTCCGGTCGATCGTCTTGTCCGGCCAGGTTCGATCGGGGAGCGTGACCGGCTCGACCTCTTCGGCGAACGGGCGGTACCGGTAGGTCGGCATCGACGAGTTCTTCTGTGTGTTCCACACGGGCTGATCGCTCGGTGCAGGCCGTGACGGCGGGGTGAGGGTATGCGAACCGGATGTGAATGCGTCGGCTGGTGACATGTCTGAATCTCCGAGGTTGCTGGCTCTATCGTTGATACGACCGGCGCGATGAAACCCCGCGACGGGAAGCCAGTCTGAATCAGACCCCGCCGCGGCGATCGAGGAGAAGCGCGCGCTGCATGAAGGCCAGTGTACTACCGCGCATGGCGTCTTTACCGGTGGGTTGGGAACTTCGTTGCAGGTGGGTTCCGGTGACGGTTCGCGTCTTGTGCGTGATCAACCAGCGTCGACGTCGACAATCGCCTCGGCATCACACGAAGGTGATCGATGCAGGGACTAGAGCAGCCCCAGCTCGTGCGCGACTTCGATTGCGTGGCGTCGCGAGCGAACTTCCAACTTACGGTAGATCCCGCGAAGATGGGTCTTGACGGTGTTGACCGACACGAAGTGATCGGCGGCAATCTGTTCGGCGGTCCGCCAGGACGGCAGCTCCTTGAGCAGTTCGAGTTCTCGGCGGGTCAGCGTGTTGCTCGCACGTGGGTCGACTTCTCGTCCCTCGGGCGGAACGGCGGCGCGGGCTCGGTCGGCGAACGCTTCCAAGGTGCCGAATCGGCCATGGTTGTGCGCCAGAATCTCACGGACACTGCCACTGGCCTCACCGAACGGCAGCAGAATTGATTCCGGCGCGGCGCGCGCGAGTGCCTGTGTGACCATCTCGAATGCTCGGACGGAGTGCATGCGGTTCGCCGCGACGCTTGCCGATGCGAGTAGAGCTCTGATCAGTGTCACCGGGCTGACACACCGTCTGGTGCCGTCGAGGATCCCGCTGAGTTCGGCGTCGGCGGCGTCGAACCGCCGGTGATGTCGGTGGATCTCGGCGGCGAGCAAACAGACCTCGCCGACCCGGCCGAGCCTGCGGGCCGTGACGTCGACGAGCTCGCTCGCGCGGTGGATCTCACCGGATGTCAGGTAACCCCGCTGCACCATCGGCGCGAGGAGGCCCTCCAATGCCGGAAGCGCAGGCCGATCCATCTCGAACCATTCCCTGTCCTGCTGACCGGTTCTCTCGGCGGATGCGCGCAATGCCCAGCTGACGCGACGGCCGTAATCGGCGACGACGGGATCGTGCGAGCCGATCATGGCATTCCACACATCGCCCGGTCCGCTGATCGAGGTGGAGGTCATCCTGACAACGCCGACGAGGAGTTCCACCGATTGCACGATCGAGTAGGAGGCGTCAGCGGCCATCTCGTGACGCTGCGCGTAGTCGGCGCATTCGCGGACGGAATCGAGAGCATCGTCCAATTGCGCTGCCAAAAAATGACTTACGGCCTGAAGTGACATGCAGATCAGTGCGGTCCGGTGAAGGTTGCCTGCGCGGGCATTCGCGATTGCGTCGCCGAGAGCGTGCGCGGCGGGACCGCGGCGGCCGAGATGAAGTTCGGCCAATCCGGCCACCATGAGCGAATACGAATCCAGTTCGGGAGACCCCGAGCGGCCCAGGTCCATCTGTTGGGCCCGTGTGAGGGCAGCGGAGATGTCGCCGACGTGGATCGACGCGTGTACCTCGAGGGAACGACGCAGGATCTCGGTGTCCAGGGCTGCGGCCGACGTCTGTGCAGTGGCGGGGTTCGTGGCCGAGCGCCTCAACGAGGACAGAATCGACACTGCGGGGGCGACGTGTCCATCGGTGAGAAAAGCAGCGGCGCTGACCAATTGAGCTGTGATATGCCGCCGGACATCGGCAGGGCTGTGCTCGATCGCAACCAGTACCTGTGCAGAATGCCCGCGAAGGACCAGGCCCAGCCCTGATTCGCTCAGTATGTCGATGATCGTGGGGCCGTCGCCGGCGTGGACGCTGTGCTGCAGGGCCTGGAGCGGCTGTCGATAGCTGTTGAACCACGAAGACGCGACTCGTTCGAGATTGCGAATCTGGCCTGCTCCGAGGCGTGCGATCTCGGCACGGAGATAGCCGCGCATGAGCGGGTGGTACCGGTAGGTGGGCTCGGGGCCGGGAATTCGATCGAGGAGAAAGTTCTGCGCCAGCAGGCCTTCGATGATCTCCTGTGCGCGAACGTTGCCGGTGAGCTGTTCTGCGAGATCGGTTGTGAACCAGTCAGGCACGGATGTTTCGATCAAGAACGCCCGAACGTCGGTCGGGAGGTAGGCAAGTACTTCGTCGACGAGATAATCGGCGACGCTGTGTTGGGTGCCGGTGAAGGCGTCGATGACGGCCTTCGGTCGAGGAGCCCCGGCCAGCGCCATGGCGGCCAGTCGCAGGCCTGCAGCCCATCCTTCGGTCCGGATCATCACCTTCGTCAGATCGTCTTGTCCCAGAAGGGTTCCGGATCTGGCGAACATCTCGTTCGCCTCGTCCGCGGTGAACGAGATCGTCGATGCCGAGATGTCGTGAACACGACCCTCCAGGCGCAATTTCTGGAGTGCCAGTTGAGGTTCGAATCGTCCGGAGATGATGGTGCGAACGTTTCGAGGTGGCCAGCGCAGGAAGGTACCGAGAAGGGCGAGTGCGTCGGGATCGTGCAGCAGATGGATGTCGTCGAGTATCAGCGTGATGGTGTGGTCGACCGATTCGAGTGTCTCGAGGAGCAAGGTGCTGAAGTCGACGTACGACGGATCCTCTGCGGTGGGCAACATCGATATCGCATCGGCGAGGGCGCTGGATCCTGCGTATGCGAACGTGGCGACAATGCACGCGCGGAGTGTGGCCAAGTCGTTGTGGGCTTCGTCGACGGTGAGCCAGGCGATCGGTCCGCGGTCGGGGCCGGAGTGGGTTTCCGCCCAGTCGGCGAGCAACATCGTTTTCCCCGACCCTGCCGGGGCTGTGAGAAGGGTGACCGCCGCCGGATTGCCGCTGCCGTCGATGAGGTTGCCGTCGATGAGGTCGCCGTCGATGAGGTCGAGGAGTCGAGGTCTGGTGATGGTTGCACCGCTGCGAGCGGGGATGCGACTTCGGAGAGCAGGCACAGACAAGGGCAACGTGGTCATATATGACCCTCTCCCGACGAAAGGCACACCCAATGGGATGGACGGGCCAATAATATGTCTTCCTTGCGATTTCGCGCAGAGAAAGAACATCTACGTACCTTCGGGTCGCTTTCGTTTCAACCAGCTGAAGTTATTTGACCCGGTTCTACCCCCGCAGCGGGGAAGCTGCCTGCCGAGGAGTCGGAAAACCGGGAACTGGTTTGGGTTTCACGGGAGGACTGGTCCGGAGCGTGCAGTATCGGCAACCTCGCCGCAGCAACCCGAACAGCGCCCGTGAGTCGTGGATGGGGCGGGAATGAGCTCACCCGAAGAAGGCTGGATCGCAGCAGGTGAGAGCTGGTCCAGACGTACCCGCAGCACCTGAGCGGCCCATACCTCGGTAAGGTAGCCAGGCAAGTTACACCACAAACGCACCCCAAGCAGCGGAGGTACACACGCGTGGCTCTCATCGTCCAGAAGTACGGTGGATCGTCGGTGGCTACCGCCGAGCGCATCCGACGCGTCGCTGAACGAATCGTCGAGACCAAGAAGGCGGGCAACGACGTCGTCGTCGTCGTCTCCGCAATGGGTGACACCACCGACGAGCTCCTCGACTTGGCTCAGCAGGTGTGCCCAGCTCCTCCCGCCCGCGAGATGGACATGCTGCTCACCTCGGGTGAACGGATCTCCAACGCACTCGTCGCGATGGCTGTGCACTCCCTCGGTGCCGAGGCTCGCTCGTTCACCGGTTCGCAGGCAGGCGTCGTCACCACCAGCGTCCACGGCAACGCCAAGATCATCGACGTCACCCCTGGCCGCGTCCGCGAAGCTCTCGACGAGGGATCGATCGTCCTCGTCGCAGGCTTCCAGGGCGTCAGCCAGGACAGTAAGGACGTCACCACGCTCGGTCGTGGTGGCTCGGACACGACGGCCGTCGCGCTCGCTGCCGCCCTGAACGCCGACGTCTGCGAGATCTACACCGATGTCGACGGAATCTTCACTGCCGACCCTCGGATCGTGCCCAACGCGCGGCACCTCGCCACCGTTTCGTTCGAAGAGATGTTGGAGATGGCTGCCTGCGGCGCGAAGGTACTCATGCTGCGCTGCGTCGAATATGCACGCCGCTACAACGTTCCCGTACACGTTCGATCCTCGTACACCACGAAACCCGGAACCATCGTCTCCGGATCTATGGAGGACATTCCAGTGGAAGAAGCCATTCTCACCGGCGTCGCACACGATCGCAGCGAAGCCAAGGTCACCGTCGTCGGCATTCCCGATTCGCCGGGATACGCGGGCAAGATCTTCCGCGCCGTCGCCGACGCGGAGATCAACATCGACATGGTGCTGCAGAACGTCTCCAAGATCGACACCGGCAAGACGGACATCACGTTCACCTGCCCCAAATCCGACGGTCCGACGGCAGTGGAGAAGCTCACCAAGCTGCAGTCCGACATCGGATTCGCTCAGGTGCTCTACGACGATCACATCGGCAAGGTCTCCCTCGTCGGCGCAGGCATGAAAAGCCATCCCGGCGTCACGGCGACCTTCTGTGAGGCGCTGGCCGAGGCAGGCGTCAACATCGACCTGATCAGCACCTCCGAGATCCGTATTTCGGTGCTGGTCAACGACACTCAGCTCGACGAGGCCGTGCGCGTGCTGCACGCTGCCTTCGATCTCGGCGGCGACGAAGAAGCCGTCGTCCATGCAGGGACAGGACGATAACCATGACAACAGTCGCAGTAGTAGGAGCCACCGGCCAGGTCGGTGCCGTCATGCGAGCCTTGCTGGAAGAGCGCAACTTTCCGGCCGACACCGTGCGATTTTTCGCATCCGCTCGGTCCGCGGGCAAGAAGCTGCCGTTCCGCGGCCAGGAGATCATCGTCGAGGATGCGTCCACCGCCGACCTCGACGGTATCGACATCGCGCTGTTCTCCGCAGGCGCAACGCTCTCCCGTGAGCAGGCGCCCCGCTTCGCTGCGGCCGGAGCCGTCGTCATCGACAACTCGTCGGCGTTCCGCAAGGACTCCGACGTTCCGCTCGTGGTCAGCGAGGTCAACCCCGAGGAAGCGAAGAACCCGCCCAAGGGCATCATCGCGAACCCGAACTGCACCACGATGGCCGCAATGCCGGTCCTGAAGGTGCTGCACGACGAAGCCGGCCTCGAGCGCCTGATCATCTCCAGCTACCAGGCTGTCTCCGGTAGCGGACTCGCCGGTGTCGAAGAACTCGCCACCCAGGCGCGCGCCGTCATCGACGACGTCGAGAAGTTGGTGCACGACGGCTCGTCGGTGGATTTCCCGGCGCCGAACAAGTACGTCGCTCCCATCGCGTTCAACGTGTTGCCGCTCGCCGGAGCCATTGTCGACGACGGCTCGTTCGAGACCGACGAGGACCAGAAGCTGCGCAACGAGTCGCGCAAGATCCTGGGACTCCCGGATCTTTTGGTGAGCGGAACCTGCGTGCGTGTTCCGGTCTTCACTGGGCACTCGCTGTCGATCAACGCGGAGTTCGCTCGTGAGCTGTCCGTCGAGCGTGCACGCGAGATCCTGGCCTCGGCGCCGGGCGTCGAGCTCGTCGACGTCCCGACCCCGTTGCAGGCGGCAGGCAAGAATGTCTCGCTCGTCGGGCGTATCCGTCGGGATCCGGGTGTGCCGGAAGGCCGCGGTCTCGCCCTGTTCGTCTCGGGCGACAACCTCCGTAAGGGTGCTGCGCTCAACACGATTCAGATTGCTGAACTGCTGGTGTAGCGGCTCCGCATGTGAGCCGAAATACGTCCCCTGCAACGTATTTCCGCTCACATGCGCGTTGCGCTCAACCTTTTTCCTTCGCCCGATCCGTCGAAGAGGTGCGCATGCGCTTCGTCGAACCGGATGCTGACGATGTCGCCCTTCTGCGGCGGGTCACGCCAGTCCGCGCGCGCGACGATTGTCTGCACCTGACCGTTGATGTCGGCGCGCCCGAATACGAACGCTTCCGAGCCGAGCTCCTCGACCACGTCGATCTCGAGCTTCACCCCGTCCGACGCGATCTCGACGTGCTCAGGACGGATCCCGAACGTCACCTCCGAGCCTGACGAGCCCGCGAGGGTATCGCGGGAGATCGGGATGATCTGATCGCCGATCCGCACTCCGCCGTCGGCGACGGGCACCCGGAACAGATTCATCGACGGCGATCCCATGAACCCGGCGACGAACACGTTCTTCGGTGTCCGATACAGCTCCCTCGGGGTCGCGCACTGCTGCAGAATGCCGCCCTTGAGCACGGCCACACGATCGCCCATGGTCATGGCCTCGACCTGGTCGTGCGTCACATACATCGTCGTTGTTGCCAATCGACGCTGGAGCTGGGCAATCTGGGTTCGCGTCTGCACGCGAAGTTTGGCATCGAGGTTGGACAGCGGCTCATCCATGAGGAACACCTGAGGCTGCCGAACGATAGCTCGTCCCATGGCAACTCGCTGACGCTGCCCGCCGGACAGAGCCTTGGGTTTACGGTCGAGGTAATCCTCTAGGTCCAGCAGCTTTGCCGCTTCGAGGACGCGGGTGCGGATCTCTTCCTTGTTCGCCTTGGCGAGCTTGAGTGCGAAGCCCATGTTCTCGGCGACGCTCATGTGCGGATACAGCGCGTAGTTCTGGAACACCATCGCGATGTCCCGGTCCTTGGGTTCGGAATGGGTGACATCGTTGCCACCGATGAGGATGCGACCCTGGTCGACCTCCTCTAGTCCCGCGAGCATGCGGAGCGAGGTGGACTTGCCGCAGCCCGACGGGCCAACGAGAACGAGAAATTCGCCGTCGGCGATCTCGAGGTCGAGGGAGTCGACCGCAGGGGTGTCGGAGCCCGGGAAAAGCCTGGTTGCGCGGTCGAACATGATCGAAGCCATGAGAATTGATCCCTCCACCGGCAGGAACGTGCCGGACGATCCGAGTGATGGGTATCGACGGGTGCCGACGAGGGCCCATAGTATGGGCGCGATCACACTTGCGAACAGGAGGGTCGGCTTGGACGGGTTGTCTCGCAGGGCTGCCATTCGCCTCGCGGCATTGGGCGCCGTAGCGGCGTCGGTGTCCGCATCCTCGGTCGTCAGACGTGCCGCAGCCGACGACATCTTCGGCGGTCGAAGCCCGCTCCTGTTCCACTCGCCACCATTGCCACCTTTTCGCGACGAGTTGCCGCGTCTACCCGTCGTATCGGGCACCGAAATTTCGCTGGATGCCCGCAGCTCCATGCATGCTTTCCACGCCGATCTCGCGCCAGGGCCCACGTTCGGCTACGGCGAACTCGACTACCTCGGTCCGACCATCGAGAGTGTGCAGGGTCAGACATGGAAGCTCCGATACACCAACCGGACCGAAGGTAATCCGCTGGCGGCTGACATCGATATGTCGCTGCATGGGATGAGCGAACACGATCGGCACATGACGCCCACGTCGTTGCATCTGCACGGCAGCATCACTCCGCCGGAGAGCGACGGGCACTCCGAGATGCTCGTGCGCCCGGGGGAGTCGTTGACGCACAGCTTTCCAGGACTGAACGAGGCCGCCGGGCTGTGGTATCACGACCACGCGATGTCGATGACGCGTATCAACGTCTACGCGGGCCTTGTCGGTTTGAACATTGTTCGCGATCAGCATGATTCGGGCCTTGCGGACAATTCCCTCGGACTGCCGTTCGGCGAATTCGAAGTGCCGCTCGTGCTGCAGGAAAAGATTATGAATCCCGACGGTTCCATGAGTATCCGTTCGAATATTACCGTCCCGCAAGGTAAGTGGGAAGGCGGCGGCACCGGAGACGTGGGCGTCGTCAACGGGAAGATCTGGCCGACGATGGAAGTCGCACGCGGTCTCTATCGGTTCCGGATCGTCAATGCAGGCTCGTACAGCGTGTGGAACCTTTTCCTGAGCAACCGAATGAAGTTCTGGGTCATCGGAAACGACGGAGGATTGCTCGATGCCCCGGTGCAGACGGACAGCATCAGACTGGCGCCCGCCGAACGTGTCGATGTATTGGTCGATTTCGGTTCCTTGCAGCCGGGTGAGCTCGTCGAACTCCGCAACGACGAACCCCCGCCCGCTCAGGCCGCATCGCTGGGTGCAGTGCCGATGCCGCTGTTCTGTCAGTTCAGGGTGGCACCCGGAAGCGGTTTCGTCGGCGACGTCATGACGATGTACCGCGGCGGAAAGGGTCAGCCCGCGTTACTGCCCGCAGTCCCGCCGGCCCAGGTCCAGCGAACCGTCACGGTGAATCAACCGTCGGCCGGGCTGTCGCTGGATGCACCGATGATGACTCTGAACAATCTGCGCTACACCGATGCCGATATCGAGATGCCTGCGCAGGGGACCGTCGAGCAGTGGAATATCGTCAACACCACCCTGGAACCGCATCCCATTCACCTTCATCTCGTTCACTTCAGGACCCTCGGGCGAGCGCCGGTCGATCTCGCTGCCTACATGCGTGACAATCCGCGACCCGATGTCGGAGTCAAGTGGGCACCGGAGGTCGAGCGATACGTCTCCGGTCCGTTCGACGCGCCTGCTGCGTGGGAGTCGGGTGCCAAGGACACCGTCAATACCTATCCCGGCACCGTAACGCGGATTCTCGTGCGGTTCCCGACTGCCGACGAGCTGGGCTTCGACCCGGACGCCACCTTCTCCGCGGGTTCAGGCGGCCACCACGGTGATCCCGCCGAGCTCCAGGGCTACATGTGGCACTGTCACATGCTCGACCACGAGGACCACGAGATGATGCTGCGGTACCGAATCGTGCGCTGACACGCCCGTGCGGTGAGCAATTTAAAGACAGTCTGGACTGTTTGTTGATTTCGGTCTACTGTCGGCTTTGTGACCCAGAGCACTGAGATACCGGAGCGGCGAACCCAGGCCGAGCGCACGGCAGGCACGCAGGCGAAATTGCTTGACGCCGCGATCGACTGCCTCGTCGAGCTCGGCTTCGCGAAGACGAGCACCCAAGAGATCGCCCGACGAGCCGGGGTGTCGCGCGGCGCGCAGCTGCACCACTTCCCGACGAAGGAGTCCCTGGTGACCGCCGCTGTCGGCCACCTCGTGGACAGGCGGCTCGCCGAAATCCTCGAAACGAAGCCGGATCCAGAACGCGGCGTCGAGGTACTGAGCGAGGCATTCTCGGGACCCATGTTCTACGCAGCCCTCGAGCTGTGGGTCGCCGCACGAACCGATCCCGCACTCCACGAGGCCATGCTTCCGCTCGAGCGAAAAGTGACGGAGGCGATCATGGGCGGCGCCACCGCGATCATGGGCAGTCGGATGTCGACCGAGTCCATCGAGTTGAGCGTAGAACTTGCACGCGGTCTGGCGGTGTCCGCACTGCTACGGACTCCCGACGCCGATACGGCACTTCGAACCCGACTCCTGCCGGCCTGGGAGCAGAAAGTGATGGAATGGTGACGCTGCCCGAGTCCGTGCACGTGCTGGTGGTGGGGGCAGGCTTCGCCGGTATCGCCGCTGCAACAAAGATTCTCGCCGACGACCCGTCATCGGATGTCCTCGTCATCGAGCGCGCCGGAGATGTCGGCGGTACATGGCGCGACAATACGTATCCGGGCTGCGCCTGCGACGTGCCGACGTCGCTGTATTCGTTCTCGTTTGCGCCGAGCCCCGATTGGACGCATACCTTTGCGCGCCAACCCGAAATCCATCGTTACCTCCGTGGCGTCGTCGACACGACGGGACTGGGCGAGCGGATCGTCACCGAGTGTGCACTTGTGAATGCCACCTGGGATTCCGCGCAGAGTCGGTGGCAGGTCGAGACGTCCAAGGGATCGCTGACCGCCGACGTCATCGTCGCTGCCACGGGTGCGTTGTCCACCCCCAAATTGCCCGATGTGCCGGGGATCGAGACTTTTCGCGGCACGATGTTCCACTCGGCGACGTGGAACCACGAGCACGACCTGGCCGGGCGTCGGGTTGCGGTTATCGGCACCGGCGCATCCGCGGTGCAGTTCGTGCCTGAGATCGTGGAGCAGGCCGAGCGCGTCACGGTCTTCCAGCGCACCCCTGCCTGGGTGGTTCCACGGCTCGATCGCACGCTCGGCACGGTCGAAAAGGCTCTGTATCGCCGCTTCCCGGCTACGCAGAAGGCAGTGCGAGGATTTATCTACGGCTACCGCGAGGCCTACGTGACTGCTCTCGCTCACCACCCGAAAGTCCTTCCTCTGGTTTCGGCTGTCGCGAAGATTCACCTTCGGCGGCAAGTGAAGAACAAGAAGAAGCGCGCTGCTCTGACGCCGGACTTCATCTTGGGGTGCAAGCGCATGCTGCTCTCCAACGACTGGTTGTCCTCCCTCGATCGTGACGACGTCGATCTGGTCGACGGTGGTCTTGCCGCGGTCACCGCCGATGGCGTCGTCGACTCGCGGGGAAAGTTGTACCCCGTCGACACCATCATCTTCGCGACGGGGTTCACCCCGACGAAACCGCCTGTCTCACATACTCTCGTGGGCACGGACGGTCGGACACTCGCCGAGGCATGGGGTGGCAGCCCGAACGCCTACCGCGGGACCACGGTGCATGGCTTCCCGAACTTGTTCCTCATGTACGGCCCCAACACGAACCTCGGGCACAGTTCGATCGTCTACATGCTCGAGTCGCAGGCAAACTATGTGGTCTCGGCGCTGCGGCAGATGAACGAGCGGGATCTGGCCTCGGTCGATGTAGCGGAAGATGCACAGCACCAGTACAACTCGTGGATCCATGACTCGCTCTCCGGGACCGTGTGGAACTCGGGCGGCTGCTCGAGCTGGTATCTCGACTCGGAGGGGAAGAACCCGGTGATGTGGCCGACGTACACCTTCACATTCCGCAATTCAACGAGGACGTTCGACATCGAACACTATCGCAGCGTTCCGGCAACGAAAGGCCTTCAGGTATGAGCGACTTCGACGTTCTGGTCATCGGATCGGGATTCGGCGGCAGCGTCGCAGCATTGCGCGCAGTGGAGAAGGGATACCGCGTCGGCATTCTCGAGTCGGGTCGCAGGTTCGCCGACGACGAATTGCCGAAAACGAGCTGGCGACTTCGAAAGTACCTGTGGGCACCGGCGATCGGATGCTACGGAGTGCAGAGGATCCACCTCCTGCCCGACGTGTTGGTGATGGCGGGAGCCGGTGTCGGCGGGGGATCGCTCAACTACGCGAACACGTTGTATCAGCCGCCGAAACGGTTCTTCGAGGATCCGCAATGGGGCCACATCACCGATTGGCATCGCGAGCTCGCTCCGTACTACGACCAGGCGAAGCGCATGCTCGGCGTCGAGACGAATCCGACGATCACACCGTCCGACAAGGTCATGAAGGAGGTGGCCGAGGACATGGGTGTCGGTGAGACCTTCACCAGCACCCCGGTAGGGGTCTTCTTCGGGACGCCGGGCCGAGAGTCGGCTGATCCGTTCTTCGGTGGAGTGGGACCGGCGCGGACCGGCTGCACCGAATGTGGGTCTTGCATGACCGGATGCCGTGTCGGAGCGAAGAACACCCTCGTGAAGAACTACCTCTATCTTGCGGAACAGGCAGGCGCAGAAATCTTTCCGCTCACCACGGTCGTAGAGGTGCGACCGAGCGGCGAGCACTACGAGGTGGTCACTCGCCGAACCGGTGGAAAACTTCGTCGGAGCGAAAAGGTGATCACCGCCAATCAGGTCGTGTTCGCCGCGGGAACGTACGGCACCCAGAAGTTGCTGCTTGCGATGAAGGAAACGGGAGCACTGCCCAGGTTGTCCGAGCGGATCGGAAGCCTCGTTCGCACCAACTCCGAAGCCGTTCTCGCTGCAACGGCCCGCGGCCGCGATGTCGACTACACCGAGGGCGTCGCCATCACGTCGTCGTTCCATCCCGACGATCACACCCATATCGAGCCTGTTCGATACGGCAAGGGCAGCAACGCAATCGGTCTACTCCAGACCGTGCTCAGCGACGGTGGCGGCCGAACACCCCGAGTCCTCAAAACGCTGGGGGTCGCACTGCGGCATCCGGGCGCAGCCGCGCGCAGCCTATCGGTGCGCCATTGGTCGGAGCGAACCGTCATCGCGCTGGTCATGCAGACCGACGACAATTCACTCGAACTCGGTTCCAAGAAGGGCTTCTTCGGTAGGCGCCTGACCAGCAGGCCGGGTGCTGGTGATCCACCACCGCAGTGGATCCCGCAGGGGCACGACGCAATTCGATTGTTGGCGGACAAAATCGGCGGCGATCCGGGCGGTTCCATTGCCGAGATCGTCAACATCCCGATGACCGCTCACTTCCTGGGCGGCTGTGCGATCGGTGAATCGGCCGAGAAAGGCGTCGTCGACGCCTACCATCGCGTTTTCGGGTATGAGGGCCTTCACGTTCTCGACGGTTCGGCGGTCAGCGCCAACCTCGGGGTCAATCCGTCTCTCACCATCACTGCTCAGGCGGAACGAGCGATGGCGCTGTGGCCGAACAAGGGTGAGCAGGACCACCGCCCTGCCGTCGGCGAGCCCTACCGGGAGATCGTGCCCACCCAGCCCGCGAGACCGGTGGTTCCGATATCGGCGCCCGGTGCGTTGCGGTTGCCGTTGACGGTGATAGGGCAGTGACAATGTGGAGTGTCATCGAATCGACGACCGACAGGGAAGACTGGCCGCAGAGCCCGCCCCCGCCGTGGCCCGCAGATGTCAGGGCCACTATCTGGTGGCATCGTGCCACCGACGCGGGGCGTGAGTTGCTGCCCGACCGATCGGTGCCGGTGACACTGGTGATGATGGTCGACTACCTCTCTTCCCCGGTCGGGCCTTATCGCGAGATCCTTGCCAGTCCCACGCTGCGTCGTCCCGGTCATGGGCTCGGTGTGATGCCGAGGATCTCGGTGCCGTTCATTGCCGTCGATTCCGAGGTGTCGGCGCACGGTGGGCGAACCCACTGGCAGCTCCCGAAGGTCCTCGCCGAGTTCGACGGCGATGTGCTCATCGAATCCTCCGCTTCGGACACCGACTGGTCGGTGAAGGCCCACGCGAAGGGGGTAGGCCCGTCGTTCCCGATGAGGGGCGGGCTGGGATTCGCGCAGCCGGTCGACGACGAGTTCCTTCTTGCGGGCGCGCGGTTGTCCGGCAAAGCCCGGTTGTGCCGGGTGAAGGTGGACGCGACCGGACCGACCTTGGGGTCCTGGCTGAAGTCAGGCACCCACAGTGGTTTGCAGATTGTGAGCGGATCGATGGTCACAGGGCCATCGCGACTGTTCAGCGCGTTGGAGGTGTAGTTAGCCTTCCTTTTCTTGACTTACTCCAGAAAAGGGGCATACTCGAAAACATGCCATTGGACGACGCGAGAACAGACCCGGTTGTGCAACTGCGCTCCGTTGGCCTTCGCGTCACCGGTCCTCGAGTGGCGGTTCTGAACGCGGTCGCATCTCGGCCGCACTCGGATGCCGACGACGTGGCCGCGATGGTTCGTGCCGACGTTGGGTCGGTGTCCACGCAGGCGATCTACGACGTACTTCGTGCCTGCGTGAACGCCGGGCTGCTTCGGCGCATCGAGCCGGCGAATTCGGCGGCTCTGTACGAAACTCGCATCGGCGACAATCACCACCACCTGGTGTGCCGTCGGTGTCGCAATGTTGTCGACGTCGATTGCGTCATCGGTGCAGCGCCGTGTTTCGTACCGTCCGATACGCAGGGCTTCGTCGTCGACGAGGCAGAGGTCGTGTTCTGGGGCCTGTGCGCCGAGTGCGCAGCACTCGATGATTCAGCTGCACCTTTACCGGCTATATCCACCGCCTAGCGCGGTACGTCCAGCCCGCGTGCTGAGCCAGCCCCTCGGCGCGCACCCCAGCCAGCGAAACACAGGAGGCTTTCACCAATGACCGAGCCCACCACAAACAAGCCCACCACCAGCAACTCCGGCATTCCGGTACCCAGCGATGATCAGTCTCTGACCGCGGGTACGCAGGGCCCGATCCTGCTTCAGGATCATTACCTCATCGAAAAGATGGCGCAGTTCAACCGCGAGCGTGTGCCGGAGCGTGTCGTGCACGCCAAGGGATCGGGTGCGTTCGGCGTTCTCGAAATCACCGAGGATATCTCGAAGTACACCAAGGCCGCGGCCCTGCAGAAGGGTGTGAAAACAGAGGCTTTGGCGCGTTTCTCCACCGTCGCCGGTGAGCAGGGAAGCCCTGACACCTGGCGCGATCCTCGCGGATTCTCGCTGAAGTTCTACACCACCGAGGGCAACTGGGATCTCGTCGGCAACAACACGCCGGTCTTCTTCGTCAAGGACCCGATCAAGTTCCAGGACTTCATCCGCAGTCAGAAGCGTATGCCGGATTCAGGACTGCGCGATCACAACATGCAGTGGGATTTCTGGACGCTCTCCCCGGAGACCGCTCACCAGGTCACCTGGCTGATGGGAGATCGCGGAATTCCTCGCAGCTACCGTCACATGGACGGATTCGGTTCACACACTTACCAGTTCATCAACGACGCCGGCGAGCGCTCCTGGGTCAAGTTCCACTTCAAGACCAACCAGGGTATCGACTTCCTGACGCAGGAGAAGGCAGACGAGCTTGCCGGAACCTCCCCGGACGATCACCGTCAGGACCTGTTCGGCGCCATCAAGAAGGGCGAGTTCCCGAGCTGGGACTTCTACGTGCAGATCATGCCCTACGACGAGGCCGAGAACTACAAGTACAACCCCTTCGACCTCACCAAAGTCTGGTCGCAGAAGGATTACCCGAAGATCAAGGTCGGCACGCTGACCCTGAATCGCAACCCGGAGAATTTCTTCGCGCAGATCGAGCAGAGTTCGTTCGAGCCCTCGAATCTGGTTCCCGGAATCGGAGCGAGCCCGGACAAGATGCTGCTCGGTCGGATCTTCTCCTACGCCGACGCACACCGTTACCGGATCGGCACCAACTACGCACAGCTTCCGGTCAACGCACCCAAGGCCGAGGTGAACACGTACTCCAAGGAAGGGTCGATGCGGTACTCGTTCAACTCCGCTGACACCCCGGTGTACGCACCGAACTCCTACGGCGGACCACATGCGGACACCGAGAAGTACGGTAACGACGGGTCCTGGGACTTCGAGCCACGATTCGTGCGTACCGGTTACATCGAGCACCCCGAAGACGGTGACTTCGTCCAGGCCGGACAACTCGTCCGTGAGGTCATGGACGATGATCAGCGCGAACGCCTGGTAGGCAACATCGTCGGACACGCGCTCAATGGTGTCACCGAGCCGGTGCTGCAGCGCGTCTTCCAATACTGGACCAACGTGGATCCCGATCTCGGCAAGAAGGTGGAGGAAGGTGTCAGGGCGGGTCAGGATGACGCCGCGCCGACCACCAGTCAGTCGCCCACAACTCCAGGCGACGAAGCGGCAAAGGTCTAAACGACCTGACCTGCGTTGCGGCCCGGAGCTATTCGGGCCGCAACCATAGGTTGTGTTCATCACGAAACCCTGAAGGAGGCACATCTCATGACCAACCCCATCACCAGCACTCTCGATGCAGGCCAGCAGAAGATCGCCGGAGATGCCCTGCAGGGTACCGTCGTCGATCTCATCGACCTGTCGCTGATTGCGAAGCAGGCGCATTGGAACGTTATCGGAAAGAACTTTCGATCCGTCCACCTCGCACTCGACGAATTGGTTACTGCGGCACGCGACTTCACCGATGACGCAGCCGAGCGCGCCACCGCGATCGGCGTCAGCCCCGACGGGCGCGCGGCAACAGTGTCCACCACCGCAGGCACCAAGGGATTCGGCGAAGGCTGGACCAAGGACGAGCAGGTCACGGCCGCGATCGTCGACAACCTCGCCGCCGTGGTCGATCGACTGCGCGGACGTATCGCCGACACCGAAGCCGCCGACCCGGTGACCCAGGATCTGCTGATCACCATCACAGCTCGTCTCGAGCAGTTGCACTGGATGTGGCAGGCTCAGATCGATTAGAACAAAAGCGCGCACAGGCTCCCTCCCACGTGGAGGGAGCCTGTGCGTGTTTTGTCACCTGTGTCGACGGGTAACGAACACTCATGACTTCGAACTCAGGCGCTGTTCTGTTCGACATCGACGGCACGCTGGTGGACTCCAACTACGTGCACGTCGATACGTGGTCCAGGGCCTTCGCCGACGCCGGTGTCACGGTCCCATCGTGGAGGATCCATCGGTGTATCGGGATGGACGGCGACAAACTACTCGAGACGCTGGTCGGTGCTGCGGACAGTGCGTTGGCGCTGGAGGCGAAGGATCTCCACACCGCGTACTACGAGGATGCGAGTGCGCGTCTGCAAATTCTGCCGGGGGCGCGAGAGTTGTTGGCGCGCATCGAGGATCTGGGTCTCACTGTCGTTCTGGCGACGTCGGCGCCTGAGGACGAGCTTGCCAAGTTGCGCGACCTGCTCGACGTCGAGGACTTGGTTTCGGTAGTGACGTCCGCCGAGGACGCCGACATGGCGAAGCCGAGCCCGGAGATCGTCGAAGTCGCTCTGCGGCGCGCAGGCGTCGACCCGAAGGACGCAGTGATGATCGGCGACAGTGAGTGGGACATGAAGGCCGCCGGAAAGGTTGGCGTGACCGGCATCGGCGTCCGATCCGGCGGAGTCTCCGAAGCCGAGCTGCGCGAGGCCGGAGCAGTCGCTGTCTACGACGATCCTGCCGACATCATCGAGCATCTGAGCGAGAGCCCGATCGCCGCGCTTCACCACTCATGAGCCGCCGCGAAGGCTACTGCGCAATCGAGGACTACGCTGCGATCGGCGACGGCCGGACGGTTGCGCTCGTGGCCGACGACGGCCGGATCGACTGGCTGCCGATCCCCAATCTCGATTCACCACCGCCCTTCGCTGCACTGCTCGATGCAGTCGACGGCGGGCGGATCGAACTATCTCCGGTGGGCGACTACGAGGTCTCACGGAGCTATGTGGACGGCACGAACGTTCTGCAGAGCACCTATTCGACGCAGACCGGTTCCGTACGCGTGACCGACTCGCTCAACACAGGCGTGGCCGGACGGCTGCCGTGGGCCGAACTGGCGCGCCGAATCGACGGGTTGGACGGCGCCGTCACGATGGCATGGCGCGTCGTGCCGGGAACATGCCTCGGCATCGCGTCTCCGTGGGCGCACAACTCTATTCACGGCACGGTCCTCCGCCTCGACGGACTGACGCTCGCGGTACGCACCCTGGGAATCGACGGCGCCGAACTGACCGCCAAGGACATCGGTGGAACGTTCGCGACGGCCTTGGGCTCCAGGCATCTGGTAGCTGTCGTCGGCACCGAGGACGAGCCGCTCCCGCTGCCCGATCCCGAATCAGTCGACGCAGGCGTCGATCGGACCGTCGCGAACTGGCGATGCTGGTCCGAGATAGTCACTTACGACGGTCCGTGGCGCGACGACGTGACGCGGAGTGCGCTGGCGTTGAAACTGCTGTTGCACAGTCCTTCCGGGGCGATAGCGGCAGCGGCCACGACGTCGCTCCCCGAGAACCTCGAAGGCGGTAAGAACTGGGACTACCGCTACGCGTGGGTGCGCGATACCGCGTACACGTTGCGCGCAATGATCCGATTCGGAATGCGCGAAGAGGTCCACGCCGCTGTTGCGTGGCTACTGAAGGTCATCCGGTTCAACGATCCATTGGTCAATGTCTTCTACACACTCGATGGCGAAATGCCTCGCGGAACAGAACAATCCGATGTACCCGGATGGCGCGGTATCGGGCCGGTCGTCAACGGTAACCGCGCGTCGGGTCAGTTGCAGCTCGGCATCTTCGGGGACCTCTTTTCGATCGTGCGCCTCTACGTCGACGCCGGGAACCTTCTCGATGCCAAGACCGGGCGACTGCTCGCCGAGATCGCCGACCGTGCATGCGACTGGTGGCAACGCAAAGACGCGGGGATGTGGGAACTGGAAGACGAGGAGCATTACACCGCATCGAAACTCGGATGCTGGCAGGCACTCGACTGCGCGGTCCACCTCAACGAGCTGGGCGAGATTCCGGGTACGCCCGACCGGTGGAAAGCCGAGCGCACCCTCATCAGGAACTGGGTCGACGAACATTGCTGGTCCCCCGAACGCGGCACCTACCTCGCCTACCCGGGGAGCGACGGTCTCGATGCCGCGGTTCTCCTCGGCGCTGAGATGGGCTTCGATACCGGCGAGCGCATGTCGTCGACCATAGATGCGTTGCGGGGTGAACTCGGTGACGGACCGCTCCTCTACCGCTACAGCGGAATGCAGAAGGAAGAGGGAGCGTTCGTGGCCTGCGGATTCTGGAATGTTTCCGCCCTGGCCTTGGTGGGAAGACAGGACGAAGCGGAACACCTGATGAATCAGCTCGTCGGACTGTCCAACGACGTCGGTCTCTACTCCGAGATGATCGACCCTTCCGACGGTAGCTTCCTCGGTAATTTCCCTCAGGGCTTGAGCCACCTGGCCCTCGTGAATGCCGCTGCGACGCTTGCGGGATGAACGTGTCACGGTCGTCATCACCGACTTGATCGACAAGGCCCGTGGACTCCGGGCCCGTCTTCCACTATTTGAGGAGAACTTATGACCAATTTCGGCTACACACTGATGACCGAGCAGAGCGGCCCGAAGGAACTCGTGAAGTATGCGGTCGGCGCCGAGAAGGTTGGCTTCGACTTCGAGGTCGCGAGCGATCACTACTCCCCGTGGCTGTCCTCGATGGGACACTCCCCGTACGCCTGGACCACGCTGGGCGCCGTCGCGCAGGCCACCGAGCGCGTCGAGCTGATGACGTACGTGACGTGCCCGATCATTCGGTACCACCCGGCTGTCGTCGCGCAGAAAGCAGCAACGATGCAGATTCTCGCCGACGGTCGATTCACGCTCGGACTGGGTAGCGGCGAGAACCTGAACGAACACGTCGTCGGCGAGGGCTGGCCGTCGATCGACAAGCGTCAGGACATGTTCGTCGAGGCGCTCGAGATCATCAGGAAGCTTCACGCCGGCGGACTGGTCACCTACGACGGCAAGTACTTCCGGGTCGACTCGGCCCGAATCTGGGATCTGCCGGAGGCCGGCGTTCCGATCGGCATAGCGGTAGGTGGAGAGAAGGCTGTAGCGCGGTTCGCGGACTATGGCGACCATCTCATCGCCACCGAGCCGGACGCCGACCTCGTCAAGGCATGGGCCGAAAACCACGATGGACCAGCCCGCGCCATCGGTCAGATCCCGATCTCGTGGGATCCCGACAAGGACGCGGCCATCGACCGGGCCCACGACCGGTTCCGCTGGTTCGCCGGAGGCTGGGCAGTCAACGCCGACCTCCCGACAACCGCCGGGTTCGCAGGCGCGACCCAGTTCGTTCGCAAAGAGGACGTCGCGGAAACGATCCCGTGTGGACCCGATCTCGATGCCATCGTCGAAGCCGTGAAGCCGTACTGGGAAGCTGGCTTCACCGATGTCGCACTCGTCCAAGTAGGCGACGAAACCCAGGAACGATTCCTCGCCGAGGCCGCTGGGCCGCTACTGGAGAAGCTGCGCGCGGCGTCCGCCTGAGCCCTCGAAAACACGAAAAAACCCACCTGCGCGAGCAAGTGGGTTTTTTGTGTGTCGGGGTGGCGGGATTCGAACCCACGACCTCTTCGTCCCGAACGAAGCGCGCTACCAAGCTGCGCCACACCCCGTGCACCGCGTACGAAAGTCTAGCTTACGACTGCCTCGGAACGCGAAACGCCCTCGTCGGAACCCTCTCTCGGTCCCTTTCGCGGTGCAGGAGTGAGTGTCAACAACGTGGCTTCGGGCCTGCAGCAGAACCGGGCAGGCGCATACGGCGATGTCCCGATTCCAGCCGATACGTGCAGCTGGGTGTGCGCACCCCACTTCGACGGACCCTTCACGCGTGAGCGATCGATCTCGCAGTTCGTGACGACCGCGCCGTAGAACGGCAGGCACAGCTGGCCGCCGTGAGTGTGGCCGGCGAGGACGAGGTCATACCCGTCGTCGGCGAACTTGTCGAGGACACGCGGCTCGGGGGAGTGGGTGATGCCGAGGCGAAGGTCTGCCAAGGGGTTGGGTTGGCCCGCGATGGTGTCGTAGCGGTCGCGCTTCAGGTGGGGATCGTCGACGCCTGCTGAGGCGATGCGAACGCCTGCGACTTCGAGCTCGCGGCGAACATGGGTCACGTCGTGCCAGCCGCGCTCGGAGAACGCGGCCCGCAGATCACGCCACGGCAGCGACTCACCGAGTACGCGCTTGTGGTCCTTCTTGAAGTACTTCAGCGGGTTCTTCGGTTTCGGTGCGAAGTAGTCGTTGCTGCCGAAGACGAACAGACCGGGCCGGGAGAGCAGTGGTCCGAGCGCCTGAACCACAGAGGGCACCGCTCGCGGATGCGAGAGATTGTCCCCGGTGTTGACGACGAGGTCCGGCTCGAGGCGATCGAGCTCACGAAGCCAGTTCTGCTTGAGTCGCTGGTTGGGCATCATGTGCAGGTCGCTGATGTGAAGCACGCGCAGCGACGCCGAGCCGGGCTCCAGCACTGCCATGGACCTCTCGCGCAGTGTGAATGCATTGCGTTCGATGAGTGTGGCGTATCCGAGACCCAGCGCTGCTGCACCGGCGGTGGCGAGCGCTGCTGTCTGGACGGGAGCCTGCGCGGCGTGCTCACGGGCGCGAGTTGCTGCCGCGAGAAGACTTGCTGAGGCACTGTATTTCACGTACACCAGGTCCACGATACGGCAGCAAAGGTAATCGACGTGCGGGGTCGAGCTACGTCCGCGTACCGTTCTGTGACATGTCCGAAATGAAGACCAGGCTCAGAGCCGACCTCACCACGTCCATGAAAGCCAAGGACAAGCTGCGTACGGCGACCATACGCATGCTCCTCGCTGCGATACAGACCGAAGAGGTCTCCGGCAAGGAAGCGCACGAGGTGACCGACGACCAGGTGCTGAAGATCCTCGCGAAGGAATCGAAGAAGCGCGGCGAATCAGCGGAAATCTACACCGAGAACGGTCGAGGTGAACTCGCCGCAACCGAGCGCGCGGAAGCTCAGATCATCGACGAGTACCTGCCGACCCCGCTCACCGACGCTGAACTCGCGGATGCCGCGGACACGGCAATCGCCCAGGTGGCAGAAGAACTCGGAGAGCGTCCGGGAATGAAGCAGATGGGCCTGGTGATGAAGGCAGCATCGGCGCTGACCGCGGGCAAGGCCGATGGCGCGAGGGTGTCGAAGGCCGTAAGAGACCGTCTGTAGGCGCTACGCGCTCGTGAGTGGAAATACGTCGCAGGGGACGTATTTCCACTCACGAGCGGCGGAGCCGCTCACCGCGGAACGGTCAGCCCCGGAATTGCCGGAATCTGCAGGTTCGGCGGTAACGCCGGGAGCGGAATGTTCGGCAACGCGGGCAGCGACGGCGCAGGAGGCGCCACACGCACGGAACCGTCGCTCACGTAGATCGTGATCATCGACCCCGGAATCGCCGATCCCGACGGCGACACGCTGACCACTGTGCCGCGCGATGCGGAGTTCGCTGTCGTTGCTGATGTCACCTGGAATCCCGCTGCCTGCAGGGTCGAGGTTGCGGAGCTCTGGGTCTGACCTGTGACGTCGGGAACCTGGCCGTTGGCCGAACCGCGCACGTACTTTTGATCCAGCGGCGGCAATACGACGGGGCCGAAGTTGTTCGCGATCGGTTGCATCGCGTCGTACCAGGTACGGGCGGGTTCGTTACCTCCGTACAGGTTGCCTGATCCACACGGACGCAGCGGGAACGAGCAGATCTCGCCCGGTGTCGGCGAGTCGCCGTAGGTGTACACCGCAGCGGCGTAGTGGTTGGTGAAGCCGAAGAAGCCGGACGACATGTGCGATTCCGTCGTACCGGTCTTACCCGACATCGGCAGCGACCAGCCGACAGATCCAGCGGCAGACGCGGAGGTGCCGCCTGGTTGATCGTCTTTGCTCATCGCGTTTGCCAGAGTGTTGGCCAGCCCGGGCTCGACGACCTGCTCGCAGGCTTGCTGAGTAAAGGAGACCTGCTTGCCTTCACGGTCGAAGACGCCGTCGATCGGAGTCGGGGGGCACCACTTGCCGCTGGAAGCGAGCGTCGCGGCGACGTTCGACAGCTCGAGCGGATTCACCCATGTCGGTCCGAGGGTGAACGAGCCCAAGTTCTGCGACTTCTGGAAGTCGGCCATGCTCCGCTCGTCGAAACCGGACGAGTTGGGGTCCGCGTACGAGCGCAGCCCCAGCCGGACCGCCATGTCGACGGTGGGCGTCACGCCGACCGATTCGATGAGCTTGACGAACGCCGTGTTAGGGGACTGAGCGAGGGCATCGGTAATGGGCAACGACGCCGGATAGTTGCCTGCGTTCTCCACACAGTAAGTATTGGCCGGACAACCCTCGGCGCCACCGTCGCCGAGTCCCTTGACCTCGGCGCGACGCGGTACCTGCAGCACCGCGGCTGTCCCGAGACCGCGTTCCATGGCGGCGGCGGTGGTGAATATCTTGAAGATGGACCCGGCACCGTGCCCGACGAGCGAGTACGGCTGGGCCTGGACCGTCTCGTCGGCATCGGCGTCGAGACCGTAGGTTCGGCTGCTGCCCATCGCCAGAATGCGATGGTTGTCCTGGCCGGGAGCGATGACGTTCATGGCGGTCGCGACTCCGTTGAGGCCTGGGCTGGTGTTGGACACCAGCGCTGCCTTCGTGGAGTTCTGAACCGCAGGATCGAGCGTCGTGCGGATCAGGTAGCCGCCCTTGTCGATCTGGTCGCGGCTGATTCCCGCATTCGCCAGATACTGCAGTGCGTAGTCGCAGAAGAAGCCACGATCGCCTGCGGCAATACAGCCGCGTGGGAGGGACTGCGGAACCGGCAGGACGCCGAGCGGTTCCGTCTTCGCCTGGCGGAACTCGTCGGCGCGCTCGGGGATGTTCTGGATCATCGTGTCGAGCACGGTGTTGCGCCGTTCGACGACGCCTTCCTCGTTGGTATACGGGTTCAGCGCGGAGCTGGACTGCACCATGCCCGCAAGCATTGCGGACTGCTTCGCATCGAGCTGGCTCGCGTCGATACCGAAGTAGGTCTGAGCGGCGTCCTGGATGCCGAACGAGGAGTTTCCGAACGGTACGAGGTTCAGGTACCGAGTGAGGATCTCGTCCTTCGTCAGTTCTTTGTCGAGCGTCAACGCCATTCGGATCTCACGGATCTTACGAGCGGGCGTGGTCTCGATGGCCGCGCGTCGTTCTGCATCGGTCTTGGCGACGACGAGGAGCTGGTAGTTCTTCACATACTGCTGATCGAGTGTCGATGCGCCTTGCTGCACCTGGCCGCTCGTGGTGTTGGTCAGGAACGCCCGCAGTGTGCCCTGCCAGTCGACGCCTTGATGCTCGGCGAAGCGCTTGTCCTCGATGGAGACGATCGCGAGCTTCATCTCGTTGGAGATCTTGTCGCTCGGCACCTCGAATCGGCGCTGCTCGTACAACCACGCAATGGGGTTGCCTGCGGAATCGACCATCGTGGAGACGGCGGGAACAGCGCCTTCGACGAGTTCGGCCGACACATTGTCGACGGTGTCGGCGGCACGGTTGGACGCGTAGCCGAACCCACCTGCCAACGGAAACATCACGCCGGCCAACAGTGCACCCGCGAGTGCTGAACATCCGGCGAGCTTCGCCACGGTTTTTCCAACTGACACTCGCACAGCGTACGTGGGCTAACGCATTACTCCCAGAATCTAGGTCGTCATGGAAGCTGCGCACCCTCTCGATCGGGTCGTTCAGCAGGCTGCACGCTCACGAACCGGAGAGCTGCCGAGATTTCTACGCCGTGCGGAAGCTCTCAACCTTCGGTCGAACCGCAGGTCGAGACGGCCGTACCAGAAATTTGCGCGTTCCGTCTTGCGTTCGGCGTCAGATTTACCTAAATTATTGAGCACGGTGTGATTCACATAACACTTGTATATGAATGTGGGGCAGCTCCCAAGTCCGTGTGCTTCGAGCAGTGGAACACAGGGTCGAAGAGCGTCTGGAACGTTCAGCAAGGACGTTCGAACTGCAAAGGGGTATCCGCAATGCACATGACAGCAGCGCCGACGCGGCTAGATGTGGAAGAAGCAGAAGCACGCATTGCGTGGGTGGCACAGGCCAGGTGTAAAGGCAGTGACCCCGACCAACTTTTCGTCCGGGGGGCAGCACAGCGCAAGGCGGCAACCATCTGTAGGCACTGCCCTGTGCTCATGCAGTGCGGTGCAGATGCGCTCGACAATCGCGTCGAGTTCGGGGTGTGGGGCGGTATGACGGAGCGGCAACGGCGTGCGCTGCTGAAGCAGCACCCGGAGGTCGACTCCTGGTCCGAGTTCTTCGAGTCGCAGCGCCAGCAGCAAACCGCTATCTGACGCGGCCTGTTCGGGTGGGGTCAGGCGGACCGGGTCAGCTGGTCCGCCACCGCGCCCAATGCGTGCAGGTCCGACACCTCGAACGGCAGTGACGGGACACCCACGATCGGAACCCGGGGATGCGCTGCGGTGAAGCGCCGTAAAAGCCGAAGCTCGCGCGCCGCGGTGACAGCCCTGGCCGCGTGAATCCGTAGGACGGCAGCGGTGAGCACTGCGCCGTCGTCGTCGGATTCACTCAGCTGATCTGCTGCCGTCACAGCGTGGTCGGCGGGGAGCGTGGACAGCGTGGGGTGGGTCCGGTTCAAAATCAGGCCTGCGAGCGGCATGCCTTCACTGCTGAGTCGGTCGACGAAGAACGCAGCTTCGCGCAGTGCGTCGGGTTCGGCAGCGGCGACCACGATGAAACTGGTGCCGCTCTCCCGGAGAAGCTGATACGTACGCGTCGCACGCTCACGGAAGCCGCCGAACATCGAATCCAGCGATTGCACGAAAGCGGATGCATCCGTGAGCATCTGGCTGCCGATGACTGTCGAGACGCCGCGAAGAGCCAACCCCATTGCGCTCGTTACCATTCGCGTCAGGCCGCGGCCGGGTGCCATCAGCAACCTGATGAACCGACCGTCGAGAAATGACCCGAGCCGCTGCGGAGCATCGAGAAAGTCCAGAGCGTTGCGTGAGGGCGGGGTGTCGACGACGATCAGATCCCACGTCGAATCCGCGGCCAGCTGACCCAGTTTTTCCATCGCCATGTATTCCTGAGTACCGGAGAACGACGACGCGACGGTTTGATAGAACGGGTTGGCGAGGACCTGCTGGGCTTTCTCCGGCGTGGAATGTTCGATCACCATCTCGTCGAACGTCCGGCGCATGTTGAGCATCATCGCGTGCAGTTCACCTGTCGCACCGGCCGGAAGCTTCACCGGTTGAGGCGAGTTGTCGAGTTCGTCGACGCCGAGAGCCTGCGCGAGGCGCCTGGCCGGGTCGATGGTGAGCACTACGACCTTGCGGCCCTGCTCGGCGGCCCGCAGCGCCATCGACGCAGCGGTGGTCGTCTTGCCGACGCCTCCGGCACCGCACACGACAACGATGCGCGAGGACTCGTCGGACAGGATCTTCTGAATGTCGAGGACAGTCGCTGCCACCGGTCGCGTCATTTCACACCCTGTTCTCTGAGTTCGGCGGCGAGTTCGTAAAGGCCGCCCAGGTCGACGCCGTCGGCGAGCATCGGCAAATGCATCCGTGCGGTGTCGAGTTCGTCCAGCTGTGCACCGCTGTCCACCTGCGCGGCAAGGGTCGAGGCATGCTCGATGGTCTCCGTCAGCAGGCCGGCGAAGTCATTGTCCGACAATGCAATACCGCTCTTCTCCAGGCCGCTGCGCAATGCGTCGACATCCACTGTGCCGTGTGCGGCGTCCTGCAGTGCATCGGCGGGCAGGTACGTCGGTTCGGTGCGATTGACGATGACGGTTCCCAGCCTGAGGTCGGCCGCTTCGAGCTCGCGAACTGCGTCTGCGGTCTCCTGCACTGGCAGCGCTTCCAACAAAGTCACGAGATGCACGACGGTGTCTGCCGAATGCAACAACCGCACGACGCCCTCGCTCTGCGACCGGACAGGTCCGCCCTTGGCGAGATCCGCCATTGCCTTGGTGACGTCGAGGAAGTTGCCGATACGCCCGGTCGGAGGGGAGTCGACAACCACCTCGTCGTATGCCCGCTTGCCTGCTTTGTCGGTGCGGACGACGCACTCCTTGACCTTGCCGGTCAGCAGCACATCCCGCAGTCCGGGCGCGATGGTTGTCGCGAACTCGATGGCGCCGATCTTGCGCATCGCGCGGCCCGCGAACCCGAGGTTGTAGAACATGTCGAGGTACTCGAGGAAGGCCGTCTCGATATCGATGGCAAGGGCAAACACTTCGCCGCCGCCGTCCGCCGTCGCGACTCTCGTCTCCACCGGCGGCAGTGGTGGCACATCGAAGAGTTGGGCTATGCCCTGCCGCCCCTCGACTTCCACCAATAGAACTCGCCGGCCGTCGGCGGCCAGTGCAAGCGCCAGCGCAGCGGAGACCGTCGACTTTCCGGTCCCACCCTTGCCCGAGACGAAGTGCAGTCGCGCCGCGTCGGCCTTGTCCGGCCAGCCGTCAAAACTCGAAGTACCCACATCACGACCTTATAGACGAATCGCGCACAGGCTCGGAAGAACCGCTTCGGCGATGCGTCGGAGGTCGCATCGGTCACATCTTGGACGGCTGTCGTCGCTGTCGGCGCGTACCCGTTCATGGTCTGGGATCTGTCCAGGCGGCTCACCTCCTCGGCCTTGCCACGAGTAGGTGTCTCACGAGCGTTCGGCCGTGGCTTCCACGACGTCTACTACTGCTTGCTGCAGGATCTCGGCATAGCGCGCGTGGTCGGGAAACGTGTCAGGGCATGCAGTGACACACACGGTGACGGTGTGGCCGAGACCATAGAAGCCGTGCGATAGCGAGCGTCGTGGAGCGAGCATGGGGAACCCGCCGGAGAACAGAGCCCCAGCGCCGCACAACTCCACATCCGAGGTGCCACGATCGACACTGATGACGGTCACGTTGGACTGAACGGCCTTCGGCACGGTGTGGTCGGTGCAGGCCTTTCGAGTTCTGCGCTTACTCACCGCGAGAAAGATCGGTGCGGGGATGAGGTTTTCGGCACTGATCCATCGGATCAGGAGCGGTTCGCAGACTTTCCTGCGAGAGTCAGCGAGTGAGGCGCGAATGTCGGCTGCGCGTTGGGGCAGGCCCTCGACTTCAGGATGCAGATCGACGGTTCCGTTGACCACGCGGTTCACGGCAGACCACCGTGCAGTGTCCGGAAGTGCCATTGGCACAAGAGCATTGAGAGTTGTAGGGGTAGGTTCGCTCACGCTGTCGAGATACCGTGCGGTTGCCAGGCCTACTGCTGCGAGTGCTGCCGACGTGACCGACAACGGGGTTATGTCGAACAGCTTTGGCGCACAGGGGATAACGTGGACTGCTCGGGCCGGCGTCGGATCGGCGTTGCCTGTGATCCCGGCTCGCGAAATATCCAGGTCGAGCCGGGTGAATCCTTGTGCTCGGGCACAGGCGCGACGCGCCTTCCCCGCGGACAATCTCGCGCGTAGGAGCCGGAAGGGGAGCGCGAGCGCAGCACCGACCGCGACCGGCAGGCGCACACGAGGATCGAACAGTCGGTCCGGTGCTTCTTCGAGCGCGACGGGCACCGGTGAGAACAGAAGGCGCGCGAGGCGCGACGCGCCGCGGCCGTCTACCAACGCATGGCTGACCTGAAATACGACGACGATCGCCTTGCCTCTTGCATGGGGGACTCCGTGCACGTCGTGGGCGACATGCACCCGCCACGCAGCCCTCGTGGTATCCACCGGTTCCTGCACCGTGTGGTCGAGGGTTCGCAGAAGGTCCTCCCAGGTGTGAGCAAAGATCTCGACGATTTTCGAATGTTTGGATGCGTCGTCGGCGATCCATCGGGGGAAGTCCAAGTTTCCGGGAATTTCCAGCAGACGCTTGCCGAGTTCTGGGATGCATTCGGCACGTTCGACAATGAAATCCGAGATCTCATCGAATGTGGGCTCGACTCTGCCGTCGCAGTCGAAAGCGAGGAGCACATACTGATCACGCGACACTTGATTCGACGCGTAGTGGAATGCCGCGTCGATAACGTCCAGGCGGCTCACGGATTCGACTCTCTCACAGATGGCGATGTCCCCGCATCACCGTGCTGCTCGTGCCATCTCGTCGCGATGAGCTCGAAGCACGGACGAACGATCGTTCCTTCGGCAGTATCAGCCGTCCCTAGGTGAATGCGATCGTGCTTGCGCACAATTCGAGGACACTGGGTGCGCAACGATGTGGACCGCTCGCTTACCGGGTGAACCTCGAGGCGGACGCACTGCAAAGGGACAGCCGACTAGGCTTTGCGCCCATGAGCGAAAAAGTCATCTGGGAATACTTCACCGCACCGGTCCTGATTCACGCGACCAAGCAGATCCTCGACAACTACGGCTCCGAGGGCTGGGAACTGGTCACGATCATGGCCGGCCCCAACGGCGGAGACACGCTGGTTGCGTACTTCAAGCGTCCGAAAGCCTGATCGTAAGTGGCTGCATGGAGTGAGCGGCTTGCCGAACTCGGCATCGAGCTGCCCCCTGTCGTTCCGCCGTTGGCGGCTTATATCCCGGCTGTACAGACGGGATCACTCGTCTACACCTCGGGCCAGCTGCCTCTCGTGTCCGGTGAGCTCACGGCCACCGGAAAGGTCGGCGCCGAGGTGACTGCCGAGGATGCGGCAGACGCCGCCAGGATCTGCGCGCTCAACGCCCTCGCCGCGATCAACTCGCTCGTCGGCGTCGATTCGATCAAGCGTGTCGTCAAGGTCGTCGGGTTCGTGGCTTCGGCGCCTGGCTTCACCGGTCAACCCGGGGTGATCAACGGGGCGTCGAACGTCATCGGTGAGATCTTCGGCGATGCAGGTAGGCACGCTCGTTCCGCTGTCGGCGTTTCGGAATTGCCGCTCGGCGCGCCCGTCGAGGTCGAGCTGATCGTCGAGGTTTAGGCGCTACGCGCATGTGTGCGGAAATACGTCTCAGGGGACGCATTTTCGCTCACATGCGCTGAGCACCTCCTGCAGGTCAAGGCCCCTCTGGACCGAGCAGGCATGGTCGATCCCGGACTCCACCGATTCGAGGAACTCGTCGAGCAGCACACGGAAGCATTCGGTTGCCGGTGTGGATCGATCGTCCAATGACACGACCCCGTCGCTCCCGCTCAACTCGATCCTGAACAAAGACGGTTGCACCGGGGTTGCCAGCGACATCTGCGAGGTGCTGATTGCCCCGCCCTCGTGCTCCAACATGACCGTCCACGCGTCCGCGGCGTCGTCGCGGCGACAGAAAATGACGTCGGCGATCGAGCCGAGTGTCGCGTCGAGCAGGTCGAACACGTGCGGCCCCACATCGAACAGAGCGCCGTCACGGTGGCGCCACGGTGAATACGAGTAGGCGCCGCCCAAGATGGCCCCGGACAACCACGTCCCGACGCCTGCGCTCCACTTCTTTCCGTGTGCCTCGTCGAGGAATGCCCGTGTCTCGGGCGCGAACCTGCGCGTCAGCGCAACCATTGATTGCACTCCCGCATGCCCGACCGCATCTGCGAGTCGGGTGGCGTCGTCGAGCGTCGATGCGATCGGCTTGTCCAGCAGGACATGCTTGCCGGCCTCCGCCGCGGTGATCGCAAGTCCTGCCTGCACCTCGGGCGGGACGGCGAACGCGACGGCGTCGACCTCGGCGAGCAAGGCATCGACAGTCTCGAACACGGGCGCGCCCAGGCCTACTGCGGCTTCGGGGCGGCGCGCCCACACGCCGGCGAACTCCACGCCCGGGTGTGCGGCCAGCGAGGGTGCGTGCGTGGCACTTGCCCATGGGCCCGCACCTATCAGTCCGATTCTCATGCTCCTAAGGTACGACTATGACTCTCGCGCACCCGGCTCACGGTCAGCTTCGTCAGGTCACACCCACCGCTTCGGTTCTGCTCGCCGATAACCCGGGCAAGATGACCCTCGACGGCACCAACACGTGGATTCTTCGGGCGCCGGGGAGCGAGGACATCGTCGTCGTCGATCCCGGTCCCAGGGATTCCCAACACCTCGATGCGGTGGCCGCGGTGGGCAATGTGGTTCTCGTGCTCGTGACGCATCGGCACAAGGACCACACGGGTGGGTTGAAGCGGATCCACAGGAAGTCCGGGGCGCCGGTGCGTGCACTGTCGGGCAAGTACGTGCACGGCAGCACTCCGCTGGCCGACGGTGACGTGGTCGAGGTAGCTGGACTGTCGATCGCCGTGCTCGCGACGCCGGGACACACTGCCGATTCGCTGAGCTTCGTGCTGGACGACGCCGTGTTGACCGGAGACACGATTCTGGGCCGCGGAACCACGGTGCTCGACCCCAAGGACGGAACGCTCGCCGACTACATGTCTTCGCTCGACCGGCTCGAAGCCGTTGGGGAAGGAAAAATCACGCTACCGGGGCACGGCCCCGAAGTGGCCGACACCGCTGAGGTGGCGCGCTTCTACCGAAGGCACCGCCAGACACGTCTGGCCCAGGTAAGGGCCGCTCTGGACGAGCTCGGCCAAGGCGCAAAACCCATGCAGGTTGTCAGGCACGTCTACTCGGACGTGGACAAAAAGCTGTGGCCAGCTGCGCGCATGTCCGTCAAAGCGCAGCTGACCTACCTGCGGGAAAACTAGCGCGCGCGACGCGCCAGACGCTCGGAGTCCGAGATCAGGACGCTCTTGCCTTCGAGGCGCAGCCATCCGCGGTGTGCGAAGTCGGCCAGTGCCTTGTTGACGGTTTCGCGCGATGCACCGACGAGCTGTGCGATCTCTTCCTGCGTGAGGTCGTGCGTGACGCGGAGCGAGCCGGCTTCCTGAGTGCCGAAACGCTGAGCGAGCTGCAGCAGAGCCTTTGCGACACGGCCGGGAACATCCGTGAAGATGAGGTCGGCGAGGTTGTTGTTGGTGCGGCGCAAGCGGCGAGCCAACACACGCAGCAACTGCTCGGCGATCTCGGGGCGCTGATCGATCCAAGCCTTCAGTGCGTCGCGGTCCATGCTGACGGCGCGAACCTCGGTGACCGTCGTCGCGGTGGATGTGCGGGGGCCGGGGTCGAAGATCGACAGCTCACCGAACATGTCCGACGGACCCATGATGGTCAGCAGGTTTTCGCGGCCGTCGGGCGACCGTCGACCGAGCTTGATCTTGCCGGAGACGATGATGTAGAGCCGATCACCTGGCTCTCCCTCGTTGAAGACCACATGGCCTCGAGGGAAGTCCACCGGCTGCAACTGCTTCGTCAGCGCTGCTACCGCAGAGGGCTCGACTCCTTGGAAGATGCCGGCCCGTGCCAGGACGTCGTCCACTTGCGCTCCTTTTGGGATGTCGTCGCCGCAGTCTCCTGCGTCGGCGAAAGGCGTTTCTCGCGGTGCGAACGTTCGAGCCGCAAGGCCCACCCGATTCACACCAGTAATAAAACATGACAATTATCTCGGTGAAGTCTACTTCGCCGAGATGGAAACCGAGTGATCGACGCCACCGGGATGTCGTGAAGGTTTCGCACGTAAGTCTGTGTTCATCGAAAATTGACGTAAATAGGACAAATCTGGCGTCAGTGTCAGCTTGCGCGTTGGTCCGTCAACGCCGACTCGGCCGGAACGCGGCGCCTGCGGCTGTTGAATCGGGCGAGAGCATGGGGAAAACCTTCGTTGGCGAGTGTCGCGACCTCGGACGTGCTGGCCTGATCGAGGAATTCCTGCACCTCTTGTTCGCGGACCCCGAACTTGCTCAGGCGGAACTCCACGCGCTCCATGGCGAGCGCGAACAGCATCAGGAGCACAGGGAAGAGCACTACGGCGAGTCCTTGCATACCGAGCAGTAAACACCGGGAAGGTCTCGATAAGAACACAGGGCTGATTCGTTGCCGATTCTTGTCCGTACAGTTGTGGAGTGAAATCGACAGCCTCTCCCGCGCTCGACGTGCGCAAACGCGAAGAGACAAATTTGGGGCTCGTTCGACGAGCGAGGCGGATGAACCGCGAGCTCGCGACGGCATTTCCGCACGTCTACTGCGAACTCGACTTCACAAATCCTCTCGAGCTTGCCGTCGCGACCATCCTGTCGGCTCAGTGCACCGACAAACGGGTGAACATGGTGACGCCCGCTCTCTTCGTGAGATATCGCACTGCGAAGGACTACGCCGAAGCGGACAGGACCGAACTCGAGGAATACATTCGCACTACCGGCTTCTACCGAAACAAGACGAACTCGTTGATCGGTCTCGGCACGGCACTACTGGAGAAGTTCGACGGTGAAGTGCCCGCAAACCTGAAAGACCTGGTGACACTTCCCGGCATCGGCCGCAAGACCGCCAACGTCGTCCTCGGCAACGCGTTCGACGTCCCCGGCATCACCGTCGACACTCACTTCGGCAGGCTCGTCAGGCGCTGGCAGTGGACAGACGAAGAAGACCCGGTCAAAGTCGAGCACGCGGTCGGAGCGCTCATCGAACGCAAGGAATGGACCTTGCTCTCGCATCGCGTCATCTTCCACGGCAGACGCGTGTGCCACGCGCGCAAACCGGCCTGCGGAGTCTGCATACTCGCGAAGTCTTGCCCGTCGTACGGACTCGGGCCGACCGACAAGGGTGCGGCAGCGGCTTTGGTGAAGGGACCTGAAACCGAACACCTTCTTGCGCTCGCCGGAGTGGAGCCTGCGGAACGACCGGGTCAGGCCGGAGTGGAGCCTGCGGAACGATCGGCTCAGGCCGGAATCGAATCGTGAATTCTTCTGCGGCGCGCTGGTCGTTGGCTGCTCTACTGGTTGTCGCCGCGCTCATCTACGCAATCTGGCCACGAGGTGACGATCCACAAACTGAGGCCACCGGTCCGCGGCAAGGAACCGCCATTGTCGAGGATCGTCGGGCGGGCGATACCGCGGAAGCCCTCGCCCCGCTACGCGAGCGTGCTCGACTCGCCCCATGCCCGACGCCGACCGCCGAGGGCGGATCGACCGGACCGTTGGCAGGTATCGTGCTCGAGTGCATCGGCGACGGAAGCAGCGTCGATCTCGGGGCCGCGCTCATCGGTCGTCCCACGCTGATCAACCTGTGGGCCTACTGGTGCGGACCGTGCGCCGAGGAACTGCCCCATCTGCAGGACTACGCCAGGCAAATGGAAGGACGTCTGACGGTGCTCACCGTCCACCAGGACCGCAACGAAGCGAACGGGCTGGCGAAACTGGCCGATTACGGGGTCACGTTGCCGGGCGTGCAGGACGGAACCGGCGCCATAGCAGCGGCCGTCGGCGCGCCGAGCGTCCTACCGGTGTCGATATTGATCGATGCGGATGGCAATGTCGCCAAGGTGCTTCCGCAACCATTTCGCAGTGTCGAGGAAATCGACGATGCCGTCGCCGCCAACCTCGGGATCACCGCATGAGCACTCCGCAGTGGCTGAGCCGCGTCGTCGAGGCAGCAGGCTCCGGGCGCGGCCTAGAGGACACCAGCGGCATCAATCCTGTACTGCAGCGCGCCGCCGCGGCCGGAGAGCAGACGAGGTCCGCGTCGGTTCTCGTCTTGTTCGGAGGAGCCGAAGAGGCGAACCCATCCGCTCGCGGAGGCCTTCCCGCGGACGCCGACGTTCTGCTGACTCAGCGGGCCGCGACATTGCGTCAGCACAGCGGCCAGGTTGCGTTTCCTGGTGGCGCCACCGATCCCGGTGACGACTCGCCGATCGCGACAGCTCTGCGCGAAGCGCAAGAGGAAACAGGACTGGACCCCGTAGGTGTACAGCCGCTCGCCGCGATGCCCGGGATCTACGTTCCGCCCTCTCGCTTCGACGTCGTGCCCGTCCTCGCATACTGGCGCACGCCGAGCGTCGTCGGTGTTGTCGACACGGCCGAGGCGGAGCGAGTGGTACGTGTCCCAATCGAGACACTGTTGAATCCGGACAACCGATTCCAGGTCAGGCACCCTGCCGGCTATCAGGGACCGGCGTTTGCCGTCGACGGAATGCTGGTGTGGGGCTTCACCGGCGGTATTCTTGCAGGCCTGCTCGCCGTTTCCGGATGGGAAACCGAGTGGGACACCGACGACATTCGCGATCTGGAGGCGAGCTTGGCCGCAGTAGATGTGTTGTCTGGGGGCTTCGACCGGTGACGGGTTCTGCGTGGGTCGACATCGGCGTCGTTGCAGTTGCGTTGCTGGCGGCCACATCCGGATGGCGTCAGGGCGCGGTGGCGTCGGCGATGGCATTTCTCGGCGTAATTCTCGGTGCGGTTGCAGGCATCCTGATCGCTCCGCACGTGTTGCCGCACGTCGACGGTTCACGACTGCGTGTGTTCGTCGGGATTGCCCTCATCGTGGTGTTGGTGATCATCGGGGAAGTCTCGGGGATGGTGCTCGGCCGCGCACTGCGCAGTGGAATGCACTCGCGCGGAGCCAGATCCGTCGACAGTGTCGTCGGAGCCTGCCTGCAGGCCGTCGCGGTCCTTGCCGCCGCGTGGTTGCTCGCAATTCCGTTGACATCGTCCTCGCAACCTGAAGTTGCCAGCGCAGTCCGCGGTTCTCAGGTGCTGACCAAGGTTGACGACGTTGCGCCGCAATGGCTTCGCGAGGTCCCGAAAGAATTCTCTGCACTGCTCGACACGTCAGGGCTTCCCGACGTCATCGGGCCGTTCGGTCGCACTCCCGTCGCAAATGTCGAAGCACCCGATCCAGCATTGCAGGCAAGCCCCGTCGTCGACCAGCTGCACGAGAGTGTCCTCAAGATCAGCGGCGTCGCGCCGAGTTGCCAGAAAGCACTCGAAGGATCCGGTTTCGTTGTCGGTCCAGAAACGGTGATGACCAACGCTCACGTCGTCGCGGGAACCGAAGGCGTGACCGTCGATTCCCTCGGCACTGTGCTCGACGCCGAGGTTGTGCTGTTCGATCCAGAGGAAGACGTCGCCGTACTTCGCGTTCCTGGTCTGCAGGCACCGGTGCTCAACTTCGCGCAGCAGGCGGCAGTATCGGGGGAGAGCGCGATCGTCCTCGGCTATCCAGGCGGCGGGCCGTACACAGCGAGCCCGGCCCGCGTGCGTGAGACGCTGAACCTCAGCGGACCAGACATCTACCGAACGGGCACCGTCGAGCGGCAGGTCTACACCGTCCGCGGCACCGTTCGTCAGGGTAACTCCGGCGGACCGCTCGTCGCCGAGGACGGCCAAGTCCTCGGACTGGTGTTCGGTGCAGCCGTCGACGATCCCGACACAGGTTTCGTGCTTACGGCATCCGAGATTTCCGAAGAGCTGACCCAGAGTTACAACAGTCCCGTGGCCGTCGGTACGGGAGCCTGCATAGTGTGAGCGGCTCCGCCGCATGTGCGTGGTTATACGTCCCAGGGGACGTATAACCACTCACGGACGACAGAGGGCGAGCAACTGCTCCGTCACTTCGTCGGGCGCTTCCTGATGTGCGTAGTGGCCGACGCCGTGGACGGTGTGCAGTCGCCGCTCCGGTGCCCACGAGGTGTCCGCGTCGACAGTCCGTGCCAGCACGTACGGGTCGAGTTCACCGCGGATCTGCAGCACCGGAATGGTGAGTTCCTTGGACATCGCCCTCATGAAACGCCTGCCCTCCCCGCGGAACTGGCTGCGGAAGGCCCAGCGCTGGTATTCCAGGGCGCTGTGAGCCGCGCCCGCGATGCGAATGGCGGATCGCATTTGGCGCGCAGCATCGGCGAATTCCTCGGTGCCGTGCCAGGCAGGACTCGTGCGTAGTCGAAGTAGCTGCTCGACGGCATCGCCTGCGTTCTTCGTCAGGGCACGCTCGGGCACGAGCGGGACCTGATACCGCAGAAAGGACGGTAGAAGAGCGCGCCGCTGTGCCTTGTTCCTCAGTACAGCCTGCCGCAGCGCCTTCGGGTGCGGAGACCCGATCAATCCGATCGATCGCACCATTCTCGGATGAAGAGCTGCCGTGGCCCAGCACACCAAGCCGCCGTCTGCGTGACCGATCAACGTCGCTTGGCCGTACCCGAGAGCGCGGATGAGCCCAACCACGTCACCGGCGAGGGTCCACCCGTCGTAGCCGCGAGGCGGTTTGTCGGTGTCGCCGTAACCGCGGAGGTCGACGGCAACAGCTCGATGACCGGCTTCCGTCAACGCTGTGAGTTGGTGCCGCCACGACCACCAGAAGTCTGCGAAACCGTGGAGCAGAACGACGAGCGGAGCATCGGCAGGTGCGTCCGAAGATTCGACTACGTGGAACCGAATGCCGTTCGCGTGGATGTCACGGTGTGTCCAGGGCCCGGCGAACCGGACTGTGGATGGATCTGGCGAGATCATGCCGACCGGAAATGCGTTCTACTGCTTGTAGCCGGTAATGCTGGGCGTCGACTCGTGCTGGTTCGGGAGGACGCTCGACGCCTGCTTGAGCGAATCGATTGTCTTCTCCGGCTTGCGCAGTTTCTTCACTCGCAGGTAACCGAGCAACCCCAGGATCGCTGCGACCACCAGCATGAATACGAAGACGATCAGGAACGCGGCCCAGCGCGGTAACCAGATATCCAGAGTTTCAGCGAGGAAGAAGAAGAAGAAGAAGGCGCTGAAGATGACGACCGCGAGCGCGAGAATGAAGAAGAGGCTGCCCTGCAGGCCCTTCTTGATCTCACCGGTTACCTCGGCCTTGGCGAGTTCGACTTCGGCGCGGACCAGAGTCGATACCTGGGTCGTCGCGTCCTTGACGAGATGTCCAATGCTTCCGGTGCCCGGCGCGCGATAGTCCACGTCCGAGAGCGGGATGGACGAGATGGTGTTCGGTACCCCGTCCGGGTATGTGCCATTGCCGCGATTGGTCTCGCTCAACTTCTCGACCCCTCCACTTGCTGGTGCTGGTAGTTCTCGTCCGGTTCTTCGCAGTAACACTAGTGCCGAACCAACCGGCGGTGCTGTGCGCCTGACGATTGGATGCTCTATTTGGGCATCCGCTGAAATTCTCAGGCTCTCGTCAGGTAATTTTCCTCCTCGTACATACCCTTTTTCTTTGAGTGCAACCGCAGGAGCACAACCGTGAGTACTACCTCCGCCGTCCCGGGCGACGGCACACGTGTGGCGGCCCCGGAGGTACCACGGTCTCGTATCGTCGTTGCCTCCATGGTCGGAACGTCGATCGAGTTCTTCGACTTCTACATCTACGCGACCGCCGCCGTACTCGTCTTCCCCAAGCTGTTCTTCCCCGCAGGCAACGACACGACTGCGCTGCTTGCCTCGTTCGCCACGTTCGGTCTCGCATTCGTCGCACGGCCCATCGGCTCGATCCTGTTCGGTCACTTCGGCGATCGCATCGGCCGAAAGGCGACACTCGTCGGTTCGTTGTTGACGATGGGTATCGCGACGTTCGCCATCGGCTTGCTGCCGACGTACGCGGCGGCGGGCCTGTGGGCGCCCGCGCTGCTGGCGATAATGCGCTTCACCCAGGGCGTCGGCCTCGGCGGCGAGTGGAGCGGGGCAGCACTGCTGGCCACGGAAACCGCGAAGCCCGGCAAGCGCGCCTGGGCCGCCATGTACCCGCAGCTGGGTGCGCCGATCGGCTTCTTCTTCGCCAACGGCATCTTCTTGCTCATCGTTCAGATCACCGGCTACGATTCCGCGAACTCGGGCACCGACCACGCGTTCCTCACGTGGGGCTGGCGTGTTCCGTTCTTGCTCAGCGCGGTCATGGTGATCATCGGCCTGTATGTGCGCCTGAAGCTGGAAGAGACACCCGTGTTCAAGCTCGCAGTCGAGCGTGGCCAGAAGGTCAAGACACCGCTCGCCGAGGTCTTCAAGACAAGCTGGCGTCAGCTGATCATCGGAACGTTCGTCATGCTCGCCACGTACACACTCTTCTACATCATGACTACGTGGGTGGTCAGCTACGGAACCGGCAAGGTCTCCGACGTAAATGGCCCGAAGATCACCATCGCGTATACCGACTTCCTCGAACTTCAGCTGATCGCCGTGCTGTTCTTCGCCGCCCTGATTCCGGTCGCCGGACTCCTTGCCGACAAGTACGGACGGCGTCCCACGCTCATCGTCATCACGACGGCCATCGTCGTCTTCGGGCTCTCGTTCAACTGGCTCGCAGCTCCCGAGAGTGCAACAGCGGGGCGCATGCTGGTGTTCATGTGCATCGGTCTCGGCCTGATGGGTCTGACGTTCGGCCCGATGAGTGCCGTTCTGCCCGAGCTCTTCGCGACGAACGTGCGCTACACCGGATCGGGGATCTCGTACAACACGGCGTCGATTCTCGGCGCCGCCGTTGCCCCATTCATCGCGACCTGGCTCGTGAGTAGCTACGGCGTCGGCTGGGTCGGTGTGTACCTGGCAATCGCGGCAGCGCTGACGCTGATCGCGTTGATCGTCATGAAAGAGACGCGGGACGAGCAGCTCGAAAACCTCTGAGCGCCATCGAGATAGAAATACCCCCGAGTTGCACGCAACTCGGGGGTATTTCTCTGGCCGCTAGCGGCCCTTCTTGATCGACTCGAAGACCTTCGGGTCGACGAGGGTTGAGGTGTCGCCCAGGTCGCGGCCTTCGGCGACGTCGCGGAGCAGGCGTCGCATGATCTTGCCGGATCGGGTCTTGGGGAGTTCGGGGACGATCGAGATCTCACGCGGGCGTGCGATCGGTGAAATCTCGTTGGAGACTTGAGCTTTGAGCTCTTTGATGAGATCGTCGCCGGTGTTCTCCACCCCGGCACGCAGGATGACGAATGCGACGATGCCCTGCCCGGTGGTCTCGTCGGCAGCACCGACGACAGCGGCTTCGGCGACGCCGTGGTGGCTCACGAGTGCCGATTCCACCTCTGAGGTGGAGATGCGGTGACCGGAGACATTCATGACGTCGTCGACGCGTCCGAGTACCCACAGGGCACCGTCGTCGTCGTACTTGGCGCCATCGCCTGCGAAGTACCAGCCCTCTTCGGCGTAACGGGACCAGTAGGTGTCCTTGTAGCGTTCCATGTCGCCCCAGATGCCGCGGAGCATCGCAGGCCACGGCTGGTCGAGGACGAGATAACCGTTGCCGCCGTTGCCGAGTGGCTTGGCGTCGTCGTCGACGATCTTCGCTGAAATCCCGGGAAGCGGTGTCATTGCCGAACCTGGTTTGGTGGAGGTGACGCCGGGGAGCGGGGAGATCATGATCGCACCGGTCTCGGTCTGCCACCAGGTGTCGACGATCGGTGCGGTGCCACCGCCGACGACGTCGCGGAACCAACGCCACGCCTCGGGGTTGATGGGTTCGCCGACGGATCCGAGAAGACGAATGCTGGTGAGGTCGTGGGCCTCGGGAATTTCCTTGCCCCACTTCATGAACGTACGAACCAGAGTGGGGGAGGTGTAGTAGATCGACACCTTGTACTTCTCGATGACGTTCCAATGGCGGTGCTCGTCGGGGGAATTGGGGGTGCCCTCGTAGACGACCTGCGTGGCGCGGTTGGAGAGCGGTCCGTAGACGATGTAGGAATGTCCTGTGACCCAACCGATGTCGGCGGTGCACCAGTAGACGTCCTTGCCTGGCTTGTGGTCGAAGACGTTGTGGTGGGTGTACGAGGTTTGCGTCAGGTAGCCGCCGGAGGTGTGGATGATGCCCTTGGGCTTACCGGTGGTGCCGGAGGTGTAAAGGATGAAGAGGGGGTGCTCGGCCGGGAACGGCTGGGCCTCGTGTTCCTTGGATGCGTTCGCGACGCTCTCGTGCCACCAGAGGTCGCGGCCTTCGGTCCAGGAGACTTCGGAATCGGTGCGCTTGACCACAAGGACGTTCTGGATGGACTCCGCGCCGTCGACAGCCTGGTCGACGGTGTCCTTGATCGGGGCGGGCTTGCCACGTCGCCACTGGCCGTCGGTGGTGATGACGAGTTTGGCTTCGGCGTCGTCGATGCGTGAGCGCAGCGCGGTGGCGGAGAAGCCGGCGAAGACGACGGAGTGGGTCAGGCCCAGGCGTGCGCACGCGAGGATGGAGACGATGGCTTCGGGGATCATCGGCATGTAGATCGCGACGCGGTCGCCGGAGACGAGGCCCAGTTCGGTGAGGGTGTTCGCGGCTTGGCTGACCTCGGCTAGCAGGTCGGAGTAGGTGACGTCGCGGCTGTCGCCTGGCTCACCCTCCCAGTGGATGGCTACCTGGTCGCCGTGTCCGTCGAGGACGTGGCGGTCGACGCAGTTGTAGGCGACGTTGAGTTCTCCGTCGGCGAACCATTTGGCGACGGGAGCGTCGGACCAGTCCAGTACCTCGGTGAACGGGGTGTGCCAGTGCAGGCGGCGTGCTTGCTCGGCCCAGAACGCCAGAGGATCCTTCTCGGCTTCGGCGTAGAGGTCAGCCGTGGCGTTCGCCTGCGCGGCGAACTCCGCTGAGGGTGGGTAGGAGTCCGCCACACTGTCGGGGGCTCCAGAGGTACTGGTCGTCATCTCGAATAGCTCTCTCTCATCCGTGAATGTGGGGCCTTTCAATGCCACCACGGGCCACACGTATCGGCCCTCTTGCAGCCCTTGTGAGGGTAGTCACATGTGAGTGCGATCGCATCGTTGCATCGCGGTGCAACCCTCTGATCTGCGGTGATCGGTTGGTTTGACGCGGTGGGCGGTACCGAGGGCTCTCCGGTTGGACCGGTCCTGCCGGAGGGCCTCCCATCCCTCGGGAAATGACTTGCCGAAAAGTTTCGAACGTGTTTCGTACGACGCGATGGTCGACAGAAACATGGGGGAGTTCACATGTTCGTATCGGGATGTGTCTAAAGTCCTCGTTATTGAGATCGTTGCCACGGCAAACTACGCCGAGGCTTGCGGTCGCCCATGAATCCCTCGGGCGTCGCGCCTGAAGGGATCGGACACGGCCACAGCCGTGCCCGCACCTGAGATGGAGGGTTATTTTGCGTGTCAAACGCATAGCGACTGTCGCAGTAGCGTCAGTCCTCGGCTTGTCCCTGATTGCTGCGTGCAGCAGCGGCTCCGACAGCAGCGGAGGCGGATCCGGAGACGGCTCCGCAATCGTCAACGCATGGAGCGGCGAGCCCCAGAATCCGCTTGTTCCGACCAACACCAGCGAGAACACCGGTGGACGGGTCGTTGACTCGGTCTTCGCGGGTCTCGTTTCGTACACCCCGGAGGGTGGCGTCGAGAACGAGGTTGCCGAGTCCATCGACTCGACCGACGGTCAAAATTACACCATCACGCTGAAGGACGGTTGGACCTTCACCAACGGCACGCCTGTCACAGCGAAGTCGTTCGTCGACGCGTGGAACTACGGCGCACTGTCGACCAATGCACAGCTGCAGGGCTCGTTCTTCGATCCGATCCAGGGATACGACGAGGTTGCCGCCGAGAACCCTTCCGTCCAGACGATGTCCGGACTGAAGGTCGTCGACGACAAGACGTTCACCATCGCGCTCAAGCAACCAGAGGCAGCGTTCCCTGATCGTCTCGGCTTTGCCGCTTACTACCCGCTGCCCGAGGTCGCCTACACCGACATGGCAGCGTTCGGCGAGAACCCGATCGGTAACGGTCCGTACAAGTTCGCGTCGGACGGCGCGTGGCAGCACAACGTCCGCATCGATCTGATCACCAACCCGGACTACGACGGAAACCGCAAACCGGCCAACGGCGGCGTCAGCTTCATCCTCTACAGCAACCTGGACACTGCGTACACGGACCTGCTGTCGAACAACGTCGACGTTCTCGACAACGTCCCGCCCTCGGCTGTGACCACGTTCGAGACCGATCTGCCCGGACGCACGGTCAACCAGCCGTCGGCCAGCATCGAGACGTTCACCATCCCGTCCCGCCTCGCCCACTTCGGTGGAGAGGAAGGCGTGCTGCGTCGTCAGGCAATTTCGAAGTCGATCAACCGTGACCAGATCACCGAGCAGATCTTCAACAAGACCCGGACGCCTGCAAAGGATTACACCAGTCCCGCCATCGAAGGCTGGTCCGGTGACCTGAGCGACGTCACCAACGTCGAATACGATCCCGACGCGGCAAAGGCACTGTGGGCCAAGGCCGACGCCATCGCGCCGTGGACCGGCAGCTTCGCCATCGCGTACAACTCCGATGGTGGACACCAGGAATGGGTCGACGCTGTCACCAACAGCATCCGCAACACCCTCGGCATCGAGGCACAGGGCGCTCCATACCCGACGTTCGCGCAGCTCCGTACCGAGGCGACCAATCGCACCATCCAGACCGCGTTCCGCTCGGGCTGGCAGGGCGACTACCCGCAGCAGTACGGTTTCCTCGCACAGAACTACCAGACCGGTGGCAGCTCCAACGACGGCGACTACTCGAACCCCGAGTTCGACCGTCTGCTTCGCGAGTCTGCAGGCGAAACGGACAAGGGCAAAGCGCAGGACCTGGTCAACCAGGCCCAGGAAATCCTGCTGAACGATCTGCCCGCAGTGCCGAACTGGTACCGCAATGCAGCCAGCGGATGGTCCGAGAACGTGACCAACGTGAAGATCGGCTGGGACGGAATCCCGATCTACAACGAGATCGAGAAGAACTGATCCCCTTCTTCACACCTTCATGAGACCGAGCAGGGCGGTGGGTCTTTCACCTACCGTCCTGCTCGTTTGCTTGCCCCCACACTTCTTGACGTCCGACTGCGCTCGATAGTTGAACGCGGCGGTGATGTCCACCTTCCTCCTAAGGAGGTGATCCGGTGCTCTGGTACATCGGACGCCGAATACTTCAGATGATCCCCGTATTCATCGGGGCTACATTCTTGATCTACGCCATGGTCTTCCTGCTGCCGGGCGATCCCATCGCCGCGCTCGCCGGAGACAAAGCCATCAGCCCGGCCGTCGCCGATCAGCTTCGTGCCCGCTACAACCTCGACCAGCCGTTCATCGTGCAGTATCTGCTGTATCTGAAGGGCATCTTCACTCTCGACTTCGGTATGTCATTCTCCGGCAGACCAGTCAGCGAAGTTCTCGCACAGGCGTTTCCGATCACGATCAAGCTGGCATCGATGGCGCTGGTCATCGAAGCGGTATTCGGGATCGGATTCGGTCTGATCGCGGGTCTGCGTAAGGGAAAGCTTTTCGACAGCTCGGTCCTCGTCGTAAGCCTCGTGCTCATCGCGATTCCGATCTTCGTCATCGGCTTCCTCGCCCAGTACTTTGTCGGCATCAAGTGGGGCATCGTCCCCCCGACGGTCGGTGGCAACACGAGTTTCAAGAATCTGTTGCTGCCTGCGTTCGTTCTCGCGTCGGTGTCCTTCGCGTACATCGTCAGGCTCACGCGCACTTCGGTGGCCGAGAACCTCAGCGCAGACTTCGTCAGAACTGCTACGGCAAAGGGCCTTTCACGTAGGCGAGTAGTCAACGCGCACGTTCTGCGCAACTCCTTGATCCCGGTCGTCACGTTCCTCGGTGCCGACCTCGCGGGCCTCATGGCAGGCGCGATCATCACCGAGGGAATCTTCAACATCAACGGCGTCGGGGGCACGATCTACCAAGCCGTCATTCGAGGCGAGGCCCCGACCGTCGTCTCGTTCGTGACGGTCCTGATCGTGGTGTACCTCGTTGCCAACCTCGTCGTCGATCTTCTTTATGCAGCGCTCGACCCAAGGATTCGCTATGCCTGAGCCCACTTCGAAGTCCGGACGCGATGTCCGGCAAGCGCATTTCGTCGAGTCCGACGAGGTGATCGACGTCAGCCAGACCGACGCTGTGAACATCGACGAGGCCCCGGCCAGTATCTGGAAAGACGCTTGGCGCAGCCTGCGTACGCGTCCGATCTTCATCGTCTCGGCGGTCATAATTCTCACGGTGCTCGTCGTTGCGGCGTTCCCGAGTCTGTTCACGAGCACCGACCCGCGCTACTGCAACCTGGATTTCAGCATGCAGGGACCGGGTGGTGGACACATCTTCGGGTTCGATCGCCAGGGTTGCGACATATACGCCCGCACCATCTTCGGTGCACGGGCATCGGTGCTGACAGGTGTCGGCACGACATTCCTCGTCGTCGTGATCGGCGTTCTCTTCGGCGCCTTCGCGGGATTCTATGGTGGATGGGCAGATTCGCTTCTGTCGCGTCTGACGGACATCTTCTTCGGTGTCCCGCTGATCCTTGCGGCAATTGTCCTGATGCAGCTGTTCACCGACCGCACGATCTGGACAGTGGTGCTTGTTCTTTCGCTGTTCGGTTGGCCGCAGATGGCTCGCATCACGCGAGGTGCTGTGCTTTCGGCGAAGAACAACGACTACGTGATGGCATCCCGCGCCCTCGGTGTATCGCGGGTGCGCACATTGATTCGACACGTCCTGCCGAACTCGATGGCTCCGATCATCGTCGTCACGACGATCTCCCTCGGCACGTTCATCGTCGCCGAGGCGACTCTCTCGTTCCTCGGTATTGGCCTTCCGCCCACCGAGGTCTCGTGGGGAGGTGACATCAGTGCCGCTCAGGTGACCCTCCGTTCAGGGTCCACCATTCTGTTCTATCCCGCCGCGGCACTGGCAATCACCGTCCTCGGCTTCATCATGATGGGCGACGCCTTGCGCGACGCCCTCGACCCCAAAGCCCGGAAGCGGTGAGCGACCGCATGAATGAGGAAGCGATGAGTATCGATTCGAGCGCGGTGGAACAGCCACTGCTGGACATCAAGAACCTCGAAGTGGCTTTCACCTCGAACGCCGGTCCGGTACCGGCGGTTCGAGGTGTCAGCCTGACCGTCTACCCGGGCCAAACCGTTGCGATCGTCGGTGAGTCGGGTTCCGGCAAGTCGACGACGGCACACGCCATCATCAATCTCCTTCCGGGCACCGGAACGGTGACCGCCGGAGAAATCTGGTTCGACGGCAAGGACCTGGCGAAGGCGAAGGAGAAGGAATTCGTCGACGTCCGCGGAAACCAGATCGGCCTGGTTCCGCAGGACCCGATGTCCAACCTCAATCCGGTGTGGAAGATCGGGTACCAAATCGAGGAGGCGTTGACGGCCAACGGAATTGCGAAGGGCAAGGCCGCGAAGACTCGCGCCATCGAACTCCTCGAAGAGGCTGGTCTCTCAGACTCGGAGAAGCGCGTCAATCAGTATCCGCACGAGTTCTCCGGCGGTATGCGGCAACGTGCACTCATCGCGATCGGTCTGGCTGCCCGGCCGAAGTTGCTCATCGCCGACGAGCCGACATCAGCCCTCGACGTGACGGTGCAGCGTCAGATTCTCGATCACCTCGAAGGTCTGACCAAGGAACTCGGCACGGCGGTCCTGCTCATCACTCACGATCTCGGTCTCGCCGCTGAGCGGGCATCGCATCTGGTGGTCATGAGCAAGGGCCGAATTGTGGAATCTGGTCCGGCGCTGGAGATCCTGCAGAATCCGCAGCATCCGTACACCAAGAAATTGGTATCGGCTGCACCCTCGCTGGCATCTCAGCGCCTGACGTCCTCGGTCGCCCGCAAGGAGATCGTCGCCCAGGCCAGGGAGGTGGCCGAGGAGGTCGTCGCGGTAGAGGTCGACGCGGCATTCGAGCCGGCCATCGATACCGTACTCGTCGTCGACAAGCTGACCAAGCAGTTCAAACTGCGTGGCGGCGGCCCGTTCAAGTCGACGCTGTTCACTGCGGTCAAGGATGTCTCCTTCAAGGTGACACGTGGTACCACAACTGCAATCGTCGGTGAGTCTGGATCAGGCAAATCGACTGTAGCGCAGATGGTTCTGGGCTTGCTCGATCCCACCGAGGGTGCCGTGCAGTTCGACGGCCGCGACGTCGCCGGATTGAGCAACAGGGATGCGTTCGCGTTCCGTCGCCGAGTGCAGCCGATCTTCCAGAATCCCTATGGCTCACTGGACCCGATGTATTCGATCTATCGCACCATCGAAGAACCGCTTCGCACCCACAAGGTCGGTTCGAAGCAGGAGCGCGAAGCGCGGGTCCGCGATCTGCTCGATAAGGTGTCATTGCCTGCTTCGGTGATGCGCCGATTCCCGAACGAGCTGTCCGGAGGTCAGCGTCAGCGTGTCGCCATCGCGCGTGCACTGGCGTTGCAACCCGAGATGGTCATCTGCGACGAGGCCGTGTCCGCATTGGACGTTCTCGTTCAGGCTCAGATCCTCGAGCTGCTCAACGATCTGCAGGCAGAGCTGGGACTTACGTACCTGTTCATCACTCACGACCTTGCCGTCGTCCGGCAGATCGCCGACGATGTCCTGGTCATGCGGTCGGGTGAGATCGTCGAGGCAGCGAAGACCGACGAGGTCTTCCAGAACCCGCAGCAGGAATACACCCAGCGTTTGCTCTCGGCAATCCCCGGTGGGTCCATTCCGCTCGGAGCTTGACCGGTTCGAGGGGGTACCGTCGTTTTCCGTGACGGACCCCCTCGCACCCTTGCTCGAACTTCCCGGCGTCGTCGACGCGGCCGAACGGGCACGTGATGCTCTCGGCGCAGTCCACCGCCACAAAGCCAATCGTCGCGGATGGCCTGCGACGGCCGCCGAAGCCGCCGTCCGTGCCGCGCGTTCGTCGTCCGCTCTCGAAGGCGGTTCGATGGATTTCCCTCGCGAGGGGGAGGACGGCGATCCGATTCTCGCGGGGTCGCTCCGCGTGGCGTCTGCCCTGGACGGTGACGCACTGCAAAACATGTTGCCCATCTGGAAGCGGGCGCCGCTCCAGGCGCTCGCGCGTCTTCACCTTCTCGCTGCGGCCGATCTGGTGGCCGACGAAGCTTCCCTCGGGCGTCCTAGGTCCGATGCAGGCATAGGAGAGCGCCTCGACTTCCTGGCTCAACTGGTCACCGGCGGAACTGCGGCACCCGCTCCCGTTATCGCGGCGATCGTGCACGGAGAAATATTGACGTTGACACCGTTCGGTTCGGCCGACGGAATAGTCGCCCGTGCCGCATCCCGATTGGTGGCGACGTCGTCGGGACTCGATCCGCACAATCTGGGGGTCCCCGAAGTAAGTTGGATGCGTCGCGCACAGGCGTATCGCGATGGCGCCGCCGGCTTCGCTTCCGGTACCGCGTCTGGAGTCGGCAGCTGGGTCATCTACTGCTGCGGCGCGATCGAAGCGGGTGCGATGGAAGCGACGTCGATCGCCGAGGCTGCAGTAGCGGATAAGTAACTGCGGTCCGGCTGGGTGGCGGCACGTAAAAGGGCGGCGTCGTCGAGGTGAGTCGACTTCGCCGCCCGTTAGCACGGACTAACCGGTTACCAAGCGTGCAAAGGTGGGCTGTGGCGATCTGTGTGATCGCGAGGCCTCGGCGTAGTTTCGGTGAAGTAGGAGGTCATCCCTGCAACCGGTGCAGGGTTCTTGCTGCTGCTTACCGAAACTCGCAGGCCCACAGCGCTTCTGCCCTGTCAGCGGCGCGCTCCGCGTGGGTGCCTGATGTCCGTGCTGGGAATCCTGGTCGGGAGAAACGAACCTTCTCTTCCGGTTCGATCTTGGCCTTCCGTTCTTCCGTATGTCCTTTGTACCCCGTGACGGCGCTCACATCAAGGGTTTGGGGTCAGCGTTTTCCGCGAAGCAGTCCGTAGGTGATCGCGCCGGCGGCCAGAGCGCTCAAACCGACTGCGGCACTTGCCGCTACGGCTGTTCCAGAAGGTTTCTGTAGGCGTGACCGCAGCGACACGGGGTTGGAGAACGTCAAAATCGGCCAGCCGAGAGAAGCCGCTTCTTTACGTAGAGCGCGATCGGGGTTGACCGCTGTCGGATGGCCGACAGCATGCAGCATGGGGAGATCGGTCATGGAATCGGAGTAGGCGAACGACTGCGACAGGTCGTAGTTTCGTGACGTGGCAAGCGTGTTCATTGCCTCGACCTTTCCTTCGCCGTAGCAGTAGAACTCGACTGTTCCGTTGTAGCGTCCGTTCTCCACCTCCATGCGTGTCGCGGTGCTGATGTCCGCGCCGAGGGCTTCGGCGATAGGGCCGACGATTTCTTCGCCCGACGCCGATACGACAACGATGTCGTGGCCGCGAAGTTTGTGGTCGGCGATCAAGTCAGCGGCTTCCGCGAACACGAGCGGATCGACTATGTCGTGCAACGTTTCTGCAACGATCGATCGGACTTGTTCGACGTCCCAACCGGCGCACATGCTCGCGATGTGGGCCCGCATTCGCTCCATCTGATCGTGGTCTGCGCCGGAGAGTAGGAAAAGAAACTGGGCATAGCTGCTCTTCAATACCGCGCGGCGGTTTATCAGCCCTTGATCGAAGAATGGTTTGGAGAATGCGAGGGTGCTCGACTTGGCGATAATTGTCTTGTCCAGGTCGAAGAACGCTGCAATTGTTCCGGTGGGCTGTGCGGATTCGGCGGCGTCTGTGCTGGCGCTGGGGGTCACGGTTCTCACAATAGAGGCCGAACATGTCTCTTCGATGTCTCACCTGCGTTCGACCCCGCGATTTCCGAATGTTGAACTTGCAAACAGCGCGTGCGCCAGGTGTAGTATTGGCACAGTCCGATTCAGTTCGGATGTGTTCAGCCCGACCCCCCGGGGCTGAACCAGACGACCCTCGCCTCCTCCCCCCCTGGCGAGGGTCGTCCTCTTTCTGAAGCAAAATTCTGGTACTGCAGTCCAGGAATTCATCCACACCCCCTCGATTCATCCACATTTTCGTGAACGGTCTTTCGGCGTAGCGGGATTGAGCGCAGGCTCTCGCCATGGAATTCGACGGATTCGAGCGGTACGCGCCGCAGCCATGTCTACTGGTCGCGACCGATGCACGTGTGCGTGCCGATGCACTCAGGGTTGCTGCGGCTGCGGATTGCGTTGTCCTGGAACGCGACCTACCGGTCGGTAAGTTAGTTGACGACGTCTCTAGGTTCCGGCTGGAGTGGGAGCGCGCGGGGGTCGTATTGCTGGACGTCGATACTGCGGTAGAGATTCTCGCTCTCCGGCCGACCAGACGGCTTGGCGTCGTGATTCTCACGCGAGACGAGGCGACTGTGGATCATTGGCGAGCCGCCACTGCCGTCGGAGCCGCGGACGTGCTGCGCCTTCCCTCTGATGAGGAGGTCCTGATCCGTATCCTCGCGAGCGGCGCGAACGACGACCGCGGCGATGGCGGCGTCATCGCAATCGTCGGGGCGCGCGGCGGCGCAGGCGCGTCGACGCTAGCCACGGCTACAGCCCTCACGGCATCCTCCAATGCTCGAACACTTCTGATCGACGGCGATGCGTACGGCGGTGGGTTGGACCTACTGCTCGGATGGGAAGAAGAACCGGGGCTGCGGTGGCCGGGGATCGTCGTCGAAGCAGGCAGGATTTCGGGCGACGCACTGCACGGAGCGCTGCCCTCGCGCGGAATGCTCTCGGTGTTGTCGGCGGGCAGGGTGCGCGACCAGATGTCCGCCGGTGGCCTCGACGTCACTGCGGTGGCTGCCGTCGTCGACGCCGGCCGCCGTTCGGGCGACCTCGTGATCTGCGACGTGCCGCGGCTTCCGGGCGCTTTGTCCGACGCCTTTCACGACGCGGCCGACCTCGTGATTCTTCTCGCCCAGGCAGATCTCGGCTCGGTCGCGGCCGCCGAGAACATCGCCGGCTACCTGACCTCACGCAACTCGAATGTGGGACTCGTCGTCCGGGGGCCTGCGCCTGGTGGGCTTCGCAGTTCCGAGATCGCCGACGCGGTGCAGCTGCCGTTGTTGGCCACCATGAGACCTGAGCCGGGGTTGGCCAGACAGGTGGAACGCGGAGGGCTACGGCTCGGACGGCGTTCCCCGATCGGTTCGGTCGCACACGCGATCCTCTCCACGTTCGCCCGCAAACCACAGACGAGTCGTGCAGCGTGAGTGCGGTCGTCACGGGCGCACTCCTGGACCGGGTGCGCGACCGGCTGGCGCAATCGGCGGAAGAACCAACGCCGACGATGGTCGCAGCCGCTATTCGTATCGAGGCGGGCGGCGTGCTCAGCGACACCGACCTACTCGCTGCCCTGCGTGAGCTCGAGACCGAGCTGACAGGCGCGGGGCCGCTGGAGCCGCTGCTGGGCGACCCATCCGTCGCCGACGTACTCGTCACCGCGCCGGACGAGGTGTGGGTCGACCGCGGCGCCGGGCTGGAGCGGACGTCGATCAGATTCGTCGACGAGGCTTCGGTGCGACGGCTGTGCCAACGGTTGGCACTCTCGGCCGGCCGAAGACTGGACGACGCGCAGCCCTGGGTGGACGGTCAGCTTCCCGGAGTCGGCGACGGCACGTTCGGGGTCAGGTTGCACGCGGTGCTGGCCCCTGTGGCGCGTGGAGGAACGTGTCTGTCCCTGCGGGTGCTGCGTCCGACGACGCAGGGGCTCGACGCCTTGGCTGTGCGCGGGGCCATCGAACCCGTAGCGCTCGATTTGTTGCGAAGAATCGTCGCCGCACGGCTCGCTTTCCTCGTCGTAGGCGGTACGGGCGCAGGTAAAACCACGCTGCTCGCTGCACTGCTGGGGGAAGTGGATCGCAGGGAGCGCATCATCTGTGTGGAAGACGCGGCGGAGCTCGCTCCTGCGCATCCACACGTCGTTCGGATGGTCGCACGTGCTCCCAACATCGAGGGCGTCGGCGAAGTGACTGTGCGCCAGCTGGTTCGCCAGGCGCTACGTATGAGACCGGACCGGTTGGTGGTGGGGGAGGTACGCGGTGCGGAGGTGGTGGACCTTGTCAACAACCGCAAACCAAACAGCGGCTACGATTGTGGTACATGGAACCAAAACGTGCAGCGATCTACACGCGGATCAGCCGCGACAGTGAAGGTAAAGAGCTCGGCATCAAGCGCCAGCTCGAGGATAGTCGTGCGCTCGCTGAGCGCCTAGGTTTCGACGTGGCGAATGTCTACTCGGACAACGACGTCGGCGCGTCGACCCGTAGTCGTCCGAAGCCACGTCCGCAGTACGAGGAGATGTTGCGTGCTGCTCGCGCAGGGGAGTTCGACGCAATCATCGCGTACACGACGTCGCGGTTGACCCGTCGGATGGCGCAGACGGTCGAGCTGGTCGCGCTTGCTCGCGATCACGGCATCCAGTTTCACTACGTTATGTCGCCGAGCTTCGATCTGAACACAGCAGCCGGGCGGCAAGTCGCGCAGATCCTGGCGACGAACGACGAGATGGAATCGGACGTCATCTCCGAGCGAGTCTCGCGTGCAGCGTTGCAGCGCGCGCAGGCGGGCCAGTTCCACGGGAACATCGGCCCGTTCGGATTCGAGCCAGTCAAGGATCCCGCTACTGGCAAGGTTGTCGACCTCCAGAGGCACGCTGTGCACGCAGACTGGCTCGTTGAAGCGACAGATCGTCTGCTCGCAGGCGAGACGTTGTACGGCATCTGTACCTCGTGGAACGCGCTCGGTCGACGTACCCGTGGTCGGTCGAACAACAAAGACGGCGCGCATTGGAGTCCGAAGACGCTGCGCGGTGTGCTGACCAATCCCGCGTTGATCGGCAAGCGCTCGCATCAAGGTGTGCTGCATGACGCTGTGTGGGAACCAATCGTCAACCTGCAGGACTGGGAACGTGTCGTTGCGCTGCTGTCTGATCCCGCTCGCAAGGAACGTGGCAAGAACTTCGGGACAGCTCGTAAGTATCCGCTGTCGGGCGTATTGACGTGCGCGCTCTGCGGTTCGACGCTGACCAGCATGACTGCGTCTCGGCTGCGCGGCCACTCGTTTGTCTGCGCGAAGATCCCGTACAACGGTTGCGGCAAGGTTCGTATCTCGCACCAGCCGTTGGAGGACTACCTACGCGAGCAGGTATTCGCTCGTCTGGACACGCCGCGGTTGGATCCTCCCGTGGACAACAGTGCGCAGGTCGCAGAGAACGAGCTGCACGCAGAGTTGGACAAGCTCGGTCGGCAGTTGGCGCGCGTCAAGGAAGGCTATGTCGAGGGCATCCTGTCGGCTCGTGACGTCAAGGTCGAGCAATCGCGTATCGAGAAGGCGAGCGCAGCCGCCGAGGAGAAGCTGACAGAGCTTGCAGCGCAGCACGTCAGCGCGAATATCCCGCGTGGCGAACGACTGCGCGAGCTGTGGCAGACCAAGGACGCAGTGTGGAAGCGCCAAGTGCTCAGCTCGGTGATCGAGACCGTCACAGTCACGACCTATCCGAAGGGCGTCACGACGAACCTGACGCGGCGCAAGACTGAGGCAGCGGACGAGTTCGACGGCCGCAAACGCGCGCATCAGCTCGCGGTTCTGGAGGCGCGCGTCAAGGTCAAATGGCGTGCGTGACGAACAGTTCTGTCACTGGCACGTCCAGCGCGTCGGCGATCTGGTGAATGTTGTCGAGCGCAATGTTTCGCTCGCCGCGTTCGACGCTGCTGACGTAGGTCCGGTGTAGACCTGACAGCTCGGCCAGCTTCTCTTGTGAAAGTCCCCGGTCAGAGCGCAGCGCTCGAACCCGGTCGCCAAAGGCGATCCGGTGCGGCTTCTGCGAGATCCGAGGCATCGCTATAGACATTCGCCTCGATGACGACTATAGGTCTACAGACTATGAGTAACATTCGACAGTTCCTGCCCATTGCCCTTGCTTCTCTGGCACTTACTGCGGCGTGCGGCGGATCGTCCGGTGGTGTCACAGACGCCGAAGCCGAACAGTTCGCCACTGAGATGAACCGGGCAAACATCGTGGGACACGACAACGAGGCAATCGTGAAAGCGGTGTGCGATGACCCAACACGCGGTTCCAAGAACGGCAGTAACGTCGGAAACGTTGTCGCCGCGTACCTCGGCGTGGACATCAACACCGGCGGCGCAGAGGTCGACAACGTAGTTGCTTTGGCAATCCAAACGGCGTGCCCCGAGTACGCCTCCGACTACGACGTCACGCTGCCCAAGACGGTGGCGAGCATGGTGGCCGTGCCAATCGAGGCGATAGACGATTTCGTGGCGCAGATGCGCGAACGTGGATTCACGCAGCCGGACCAGGAGATCAGTTTCGTGGTGACCAACACGTGCCGTCTGGCGGGCACCGGTCAGAACTACGGCGAACTCTCCAGCGGCGTCGCGCAGTTGCTCAATCTGCCGTCAGGTGGCGGCGACGTTGATGATGTTATGTCGCTGATCTTCGATCTAGGCTGCCCGGAGGCACGTCCATAGAGCTAGCGCCTGACCCGTCGACCAGTCCATAGGTTCGGAACCAAACACAGGCAGTTAGCTACTCTCGATCACGTTGCGCGGCAGCAGGATTAGGAGTGCCTACCGTTAGTGGTCTGTCGCGCAACAGGATCAGGACTGATCGGCAGAGGCGAAATCTGGCAGTGCCCGTTGCTGGTTGTCGCGCGGGACGAGATCGACTGCGACAGCGGGACTCAGAGCCTGCGCGACGCAAGCTCACGTCGGTACGCAGCAGGATCAGTCAGATACAACGGTCCTCGACCTCGGTGAAGCAGTCTTGTCGCGGCAGCAGAGTTGATGTACTGATGGCAGTGGCGCGGTTCGCCACATGCCCAGAAGTCGCGCTCGACATGGTGGGCCTTCTCTTTCGGCCACTCGCGTCGGCAGAGGAAGCAGGTAATCATGGTTGTCTCTCTTCGTGTTTGGCCTACCTGGCCGGCTAGGAGGGTGTTCGGTCTGCGCGTGCTGGCTTGAGACGGAGCGCTCCTGGCGAAACGTCGTCGGAATCCGCAATACCGTTCGCTAGGTAGATACGTTGTTCCATTTTCATAGGTGCAACGAATTCGCTGTAATTTCGAGACTTTCCTCTATAGGGTCCCTTACGTAGGGAGTTGGTAGATTACAGCGAATTCGATGCACCGGCTATGTCACCCCCACTGGGTGCCACGACCCGTGAGCTGATATCCAACGATCTTCTTCGACCGATCGCCGTTGATCATCCGCGAGGACTCCTCCAAACCTTGACGCTCAGCCACAGCGTGGAGCACCTTCCGAGGAGAGATTCGATTCTTCTCTCCGATGCTTTGCTCGCTGCACCAGAGCGAGTAGCGCGAACTGATCGACGCCACGTTCACGTAGTCGTCAGCTCCTCCGATCTCAAGGTTCTCTTCGATGAACAGACCCAGCGAATCTTCCTCTGTCCGATAGGAGTCCGTGGCAGCACGTACCGCCGAAGGAACGACAAGGTCGCTATCTCGGTGCCACTTCTGGAATCCTTCGACGGCCCACGCGAGGACACCAGGGCCTTCCTTCTCAACGATCCGCTGGGCCTTGTCCTTATCCTGCCTCCCCGGTTCGACACGTTGCTCCCACGGCACCAACAGCACGCGACGCCACATGCCGTACGACGAGTCCGAGATGGTCGGACGGTCGTTCATCGCGAAGAAGATCGTGTGGGACGGCACGAACGAAAAGTTGTCCTTGTAGAGCTTCCGCGCGGTAATCGTGTCGCCACCCGTGAGCTGCTTCACGGTTCGCTCATCGAGCGTCTTTCCCGCCTTGGTCTCCGATGCGACGACGAACCGCTTGCCGAACAGATCAGCCTGGCCGGTGGTACTACCTCCGTCCTTCGGAGTCAAGAGGTCGGCCTCAGCGTGTAACGCGTAGTCCCCAAGGATGCGCTCCCAGACGTTCAAGAACGTGGTCTTGCCGTTCGCACCGCCACCATGCAGAAGGAACAGCACGTTCTCTTGAGTCTCACCGAAAAGGGCATAACCGACTGACCGTTGCAGAAACTCGACCATCGCGGGATCTCCACCCATGGCCCAGCTGACGAACCCCCTCCATTCGGGTGCGTCGACTGAGTCGCTGTATCCGACGTTCGTCATCTTGGAGAGGTACGCATCACGCACGTGCGGCGTCTCAACGCCCGTCCGCAGATCGAGGATGCCCGTCGGCGTATTCAGAACGTACGGGTTCGCGTCGAAGCTCCGAGTCTGGACGCCGATTCGCGAGTCTGCGAGCGCCAGTTCAGGTATGGCCTTGATGCGGTTCTTGCTCAGTGATGACGCGGCGTATCGAACGGCGGCGAGCTTCTGTTGATCGTCCTCGATATCCATAGCGAGGTCCATCAGTGTTCGTGCTGTTGAGCGCGCCCGATTGAGGACCAGCGTGTCCCCACTTGCGTGCCAACGCTGACCGTCCCAGGCGTACCACTGTTTCGCGTCGGTCGCGTATCGCACATCCTGGCCGTGCAGCTCCACGAACAACAATGCATTGCCGTCGTCGGTTCGACGTTGCAGCTCGTGGGTCTCGACGTAGGTCAGTGCCGACCGGACCTTCTCGTAGACCAAGCCAGCCGGAAACGGAGGAGAACAGTTCGCCGCCATCTCGCGAGCACGAGCAGTGGTCTCGCCGACCCCACGGTCCTCCTGGTAGCCGAACTCCCTTAACCTGAATACACCGATGAAGTGACAACTGAGCGCGAGTTGTGAATACGAAATGCCCTGTCGTGGTGAAAGAATCAATCTTGTCTAGGGAAAGATTCGGCCACTACGAAGGGCATCTCGCAGAT
>NZ_JASISW010000019.1 GCF_030063335.1 Rhodococcus sp. G-MC3
GAGGAGTCCGGCGACGGTGGTGTCGCTGTCCCAGTTCTGGTGGTAGTCCCAGCTGTGGTGGATGTCGGTGATCGCCAGGCGTGCGACTGTCGCTGCTGAATCCCCGTAGTCGAACATGTGTTCGAGAGTAGTGCTCTGGAAGCGCTGCTGTCTAGGGGTCTGACAAACGAACCCCTTCCTCCACAAACGAACCCCCAGTAGGGAATTCGGCGCCAGAGCGTAATGCCGGAAATGCCACAGCCGGCACTCGAATCGAGTGCCGGCTGTGGGATGGAACCGAGAAAATTAGACGTTTGCGACGCCGGAAGCGAGGAACCGCTTGCCGGTTGCAGCCTCGGACGCGCCGGTGCGGTCGAGATATGGCGTGATACCGCCATTCCAGAAACCGAAGCCACCGCCAAGGAGCAGGCAGAGGTCGATGTCCTCGGGAGCCGCGACTACACCCTCGTCGAGCATGATGCGGATCTCGTCAGCGAACGCACGACGAGTGCGATCGAGCACCTGTTCTGCAGTCGACGGTGAATCGCCCTGCGGCCACAGTGCGGCTACCTCGGGATCGACCACCTGACCCTCGGGGCCGTACGTCCACACGCCGGGCTTCTTCGCCTCGACCAGAGCGCGGAAGCCGGGGGAGTCCTTGAACCGCTCCGGGTATGCCTCGGCGAGCGTCTCGGCAGTGTGCAGCGCCACCGCCGGTCCTACGAGGGCCAACAACGTCAGAGGGCTCATCGGCATTCCGAGTTCGCCCACGGCGCCGTCGGCGACGTCGAACGGGGTGCCCTCGTCGATCGCACTGATGATCTCGTTGGAGGCACGAGTGACGAGACGGTTGAAGACGAATCCGGGAAGGTCGGCGGAGAGCACAGCCGACTTCTTGAGCGTCTTCGCGGTGGCGAAAGCAGTTGCAAGGGTGGCATCATCGGTCTTCTCACCCTTGACGACCTCCAGAAGCGGAAGTACAGCGACAGGGTTGAAGAAGTGGAAGCCCACCACGCGCTCGGGGTGCTTCAACTCGGCGGCCATCTTGGTGATGGACAGCGACGATGTGTTGGTGGCAAGAATCGTTTCGGGAGAGACGAATTCCTCGACCTCGGCGAACACCTTCTTCTTGACATCGAGGTTCTCGAACACGGCCTCGATAACGAAGTCCGTCTTCGCGAACGCCGACTTGTCGATCGAACCGGAAACCAAGGCCTTCAGGCGGTTTGCTGCGTCAGGAGACAGACGTTTCTTGCCGAGCAGCTTGTCGATCTCGCTGTGAACGTAGCCGACGCCCTTGTCGATGCGCTCCTGATCGATGTCGGTCAGGATCACCGGCACCTTCAGCTGACGGACGAAGAGAAGCGCAAGCTGGCTGGCCATCAGGCCTGCGCCGACGATGCCGACTCCGGAGATCTTGCGCGCCAACGACTTGTCGGGTGCGCCTGCCGGACGCTTCGCACGCTTCTGGACTAGGTCGAACGCGTACAGGCCGGCGCGGAGCTCATCCTTGACCAGCAACGTCGACAGTGCCTCGTCCTCGGCGGCGAATGCTGTGTCGAGAGATGCCGAATCGGTGATGTCGGTGGACTTCGCAAGTTCGAGCAGCTCGACAGCGGCGACGGGGCCGGGGGCGAAGTTGCCGGTCTTGCCCGCGACGATTCCCCTGGCACGAGCGATGGCGTCGTCCCAGGCCTGGCCCCGATCGATCTCGGGGCGAGCAGGAGTGATCTCACCATTGATGACTTTCACCGCCCAGGCGAGCGACTGCTCGATGAAGTCCGCTCCGCCGAAGACTGCGTCGGCGATACCGAGGTCCAATGCCTGCTGCGGCTTCAGCGTGCGGTTCTGGTTGAGTGAATTCTCGATGACCACGGTGACTGCATTCGATGCGCCGACGATGTTGGGCAGCAACTGTGTTCCGCCCCATCCCGGGACCATCCCGAGGAATGCTTCGGGTAGGCCGAGTGCTGCTGCGTTGTCCGCGACGGTCCGGTAGTGCGAGTGCAGCCCTACCTCCAAGCCGCCGCCGAGCGCAGCGCCGTTGATGAACGCGAACGTCGGGACCCCGGACTCGCGAAGGCGGCGAAACACCTTGTGACCGAGTTGCCCGATCTGCAGCGCCTCGTCCTTGGTCTTGATATTCGGAACACCGTTGAGGTCCGCGCCGACAGCGAAGATGAACGGCTTTCCGGTAACCGCGATGGCAACCGGGTTGGCGGCAAACGCTTCGTCGAGCGCCGCGTCGAACTGTGCAAGCCCAGCAGGGCCGAAGGTCGACGGCTTGGTGTGGTCGTATCCGTTGTCGAGGGTGACGAGAGCGATCGAGCCCTCGAGTCCGGGTACGGAGATGATCTTGGTGAACGCGTTCGTGACTACCTCGTCGGTGAACGCTGTGGTGATGTCGCTCATTTGACTGCTCCCGAGTAGTCGGAGTGGTTCGGGTTCTCCCAGATGACGGTGCCACCCATGCCGAGACCGATGCACATGGTGGTCAGGCCGTAGCGAACGTCGGGGCGCTCGGTGAACTGACGGCTCAGCTGCGTCATCAGGCGTACGCCAGAGGATGCGAGAGGGTGGCCACAGGCGATGGCGCCGCCCCACTGGTTGACGCGTGGGTCGTCGTCGGCTATCCCGTAGTGATCTAGGAACGCCAGAACCTGGATGGCGAAGGCTTCGTTGATCTCGAAGAGGCCGATGTCGGAGATGCTCAAACCAGTACGGCCCAGAAGCTTTTCGGTAGCAGGCACAGGGCCGATACCCATCACTGCCGGATCGACTCCAGCGAATGAGAAGCCGACCATACGCATGCCGATGTTGAGGCCCAGCTCGTGCGCGGTGTCTTCACCGGCGAGGATCGCAGCCGTAGCGCCGTCGTTGAGGCCGGCAGCGTTGCCCGCTGTCACGCGGCCTGCCGGACGGAACGGGGTCTTGAGCTTCGCAAGATCCTCGATGGTGGTACCGGGGCGCGGCGGCTCGTCCTCGGTGGCCAAGCCCCAACCTGCTGCGGACTTCGTGGCGACGGGAACGAGGGTGTCGGCGATGTAGCCGGCCTTCTTGGCGGCTTCGTACTTGTCCTGGCTCGCAACGGCATACGCGTCGGTGCGGTCCTTGGTGATGGCCGGGAAACGGTCGTGCAGATTCTCCGCAGTGTTGCCCATGACGAGCGCACTCGGATCGACGAGACGGTCGGCAAGGAACCTCGGGTTCGGATCGACGCCCTCACCCATCGGGTGACGACCCATATGCTCGACGCCACCCGCGATGACGACGTCATACTGGCCGAAGCCGATGCCGGAGCCGGTGGTGGTGACCGAGGTCATCGCGCCGGCGCACATGCGGTCGATGGCGAAGCCCGGGACGCTGATGGGCAGTCCAGCGAGCAGAGCGGACGTGCGGCCGATGGTCAATCCCTGGTCGCCGGTCTGCGTGGTCGCGGCAATGGCGACCTCGTCGACTCGCTCGGGAGGTAGAGCAGGGTTCTTGCGTAGAAGTTCGCGAATTGCTTTGACGACGAGGTCGTCTGCGCGGGTGTCGGCGTAGATGCCCTTGGGGCCTGCTTTGCCGAACGGTGTGCGGATGCCGTCGACGAACACGACATTTCGCTGTGAGCTGGTGGACGCGGGTACAGACACGCTTCGATCCTCCCGACAGGTGCGGACTTGATTCCCGGCCGACGCCGGGTTGCTGCCCACTCTAGCCGGTATTACTCGTCGGTAACTTGAGTAGGGGTCAAAGCCTTGGCGAGCACGGAAACGGTCAGCTCGAGTTGCCAGGGTCGCGCGCGACCTTCGCTGAGCGTCGCCTCGATGATCGCGGGAGCATCCGCCGCGGCCACAGATCGCCAATCCCAAACCAACCGTCGCAGGACGTCGGGCAGCAGCAAATTTTCCACCGGCACGGACACGCTCTCGCTCAGCTCGGTCATCGCTGTCCTCGCTGTCGCAAGACGTTCCGCGGCCTCCGGGTCCCGGCGAGCCCACCGATTGACCGGTGGAGGACCGTCGAACGGTGCCGACTTCGGAGGCAGTTCGGTTGTAGGCAGCCTGCGTGCGCGTTCTAGAGCTGACAGCCACATACTCGTCGACCTGCGCTGGCGGGGGCCTCCGAAAACAGGCAGTGCGCGCAGTTCACCCTCGGTCTTCGGGTCTGCCGATGCTGCTGCAACGATCGCCGAGTCAGGCAGCACTCTCGATGGAGCGATGTCGCGCCGCTGGGCCAGTTCGTCTCGGGCCTGCCACAGCTCGCGGATCGACGCGAGCACTCTCGAAGACTTGACCGCATGAATTCCGGACGTGCGCCGCCAGCGGTCCGCCTTCGGCTTCGGCGGTCCAAGGGAGAGGATGTGCGCGAACTCCTGTGCCGCCCAGGCGGTCTTCCCTTGACTTTCCAGTTCGGCCGCCATCGCGTCACGGAGTTCGAGGAGAACCTCGACGTCCAACGCTGCGTAGTTGAGCCACGTATCGGGGAGCGGACGCGTCGACCAGTCTGCGGCACCGTGGCCTTTTTGAAGGGAGAGGCCGAGAGTTCGTTCCACGATCGGTCCGAGACCGACTCGTTCGAAACCAGCCAGACGACCGGCGAGTTCGGTGTCGTACAGCGTTGCCGGCTCCAACCCGAGTTCGGCGAGTCCCGGCAAATCCTGATCGGCGGAATGGAGAACCCATTCGAGAGGATTGATGACCTCGGCAAGCGGACCGAGCGCCGCCGCCACTGGGATCGGATCGAGCAGCACGGTTCCCGCCCCGCGACGTCGGAACTGAAGGAGGTAGGCCCGTTGAGAGTAGCGAAATCCTGACGCCCGTTCGGCGTCGACAGCGAGCGGCCCGTGTCCGCCTGCCAGCATGCGCGCTGCGACGGCGACGGCCTCCGGCGTGTCGACGACCGTAGGTACGCCGTCGGCCGGGGCGAGCAAAGGTATCGCGGTCGGCGCAACCGCGGTCGTGTCCGAGTCCACTACTTCGGCGCCCACAACAGCGGACTCCATTGCTTTCGACTCCGATGCGTAGGGCGGTTCGTCGGAATTGGTCGCTGACATGAGAGGTGACTCTAAGCCCTCTCCTGTCAGCAGTGTGCGGACTACGTCCGGTTCTACTCGCCTCCGCGGAGCGCGGTGATACCTGCGGGCGGTAATCCAGCGGCGTAGGCGAGTACCTCACAGAAGGCTTGGACGTGGGACGCCAGTTCGACGGACCCAGCTGTCCACGACGCACGAAGTTCGAGCTGGTGCGCCTTCGGAGGGCCTGCTATGTCCCCGTAGCGGACAGAACTCGTCGACGTGACCGTGCCGCCGAGCGCGGTGAAGGGCTCTGAACCGCTTTCCAGAGCGTCGACCAACCAGCTCCAACCCACCTCGGGGAGCAGCGGATCGGATGCGAGCGACTCGTCGACGTCGGCCTGGATGTACGCGACGAGGCGCATCGTTCCGTTCCAGGCTTCGTCGCCGTCTGGGTCGTACAGCAGAATCAGGCGGCCGAAGGCGTCGCCGTCCGATTGCTCGCTGATGTCCTCGGAGTTGGGGTGTTTCACTTCCGCCCCGATGGCGTAGCTGTAAGGGGCCAGGCGCTGCGGCGGTCGAATCGGCCCGATCTCGATGGCCGGGTGTACGACGGCCCGGTGCATAGCCTCGATCGCCGATCGAAACGGCGCGGGCTCGGCAGAGGGTCCGGGTTTGGTCACGACATCGGACGTTAGACGCATCACGTTCGGGTTCGCCGCAGGCGCGCCGACTCGACACCAACCCGCGACACGCCGCACCCCCGTCCTGAGAAGATGTGTCGGACCTGCATAGAAGCGTCACGGCGCTCGCGTGGCAGCATGGAGACCGATGAACACCGACACGCCTTCGTCCCGTCGCCTTCTTCCTGACGCACCGCTGCTTGCCGCCATCGCAGGGCGGCCCACGTCGCGTCGTCCGGTGTGGTTCATGCGCCAGGCCGGCCGATCCCTTCCGGAATACCGGAAGATCCGGGCAGGCATCGGCATGCTCGACTCCTGCTTCGATGCCGAACTGGTGGCCGAGATCACCCTTCAGCCGGTGCGGCGGCACGACGTGGATGCTGCGATTCTGTTCTCCGACATCGTGGTGCCGCTGAAGGCCGCAGGGTTGGACCTCGACATCGTTGCTGGTACCGGTCCGGTTGTGGCGAATCCGGTGAGGTCGGCAGCCGACGTGGCTGCCCTGCCCAAGCTCGATGCCGATCAGGTGCAACCGGTATCCGACGCGATCGAGCTGCTGACGAAGGAGTTGGGGCAGACGGCTCTCATCGGTTTCGCAGGAGCACCCTTCACCCTCGCGTCCTACCTTGTCGAAGGGGGACCGAGCCGCAACCACGAGAAGACGAAGGCGTTGATGCGCTCGGACCCGGCCACATGGCACGCATTACTCGATGGCCTCGCAGACACCACGATCACATTCCTGCAGGCCCAACTCGCCGCAGGTGTCGACGCGATCCAACTGTTCGATTCTTGGGCGGGAGCGCTGTCACTGCGGGACTACCGAGAATTTGTGTTGCCGCACTCGACCAAGGTCCTCGACTCGGTCAGCGGGGCGGGAGTGCCGAAGATTCACTTCGGTGTGGGCACCGGAGAATTGCTCGGTGCGATGGGCGAAGCAGGCGCCGACGTGGTCGGAGTCGACTGGCGAATTCCGCTCGACGACGCATTCCGTCGCGTCGGCCCGGGTAAAGCGTTGCAAGGCAATCTCGACCCCGCCGTCCTTTTTGCAGGATGGGACGCGGTGGAGTCCGAGGTTCGACGGATCGTCGCCGAGGGCGACCGTGCTGTGAAGGCCGGAGCAACGGGGCACGTATTCAACCTCGGTCACGGAGTCCTGCCCGATACCGACCCCGCGGTGCTGACCCGAGTAGTGGAGCTGGTGCACTCGCTGTGACGAATCTCTCGCGCAGGGCGACAGCCCCGAGGGCAGCAGTGGTCGGCGGCGGAATCACCGGGCTGGTGGCCGCCTACCGGCTGCGTACAGCGCTCGGGCCCGACGCCGAGATCACCGTCGTCGAAGCGTCGGAACGGCTCGGAGGCACACTCCGTACGGTCGATCTCGCAGGCGGTCCGCTCGATGTGGGAGCCGAAGCGTTCATCGGTAGAAGGCCGGAAGTGCCTGCGCTGATGGCAGAGCTCGGTCTAGCTGATCAATTGGTTCATCCGGCAGGCAAACGCCCTCTGATCTACTCGGCGGGCGCTCTGCATGCGATGCCTGCAGGCACCTTGATGGGGATTCCGTCCAACGCTGAGTCGGTGGCGGGTCTCGTGGACGATGCGACCCTGCGGCGGATCGCCGCCGAGCAGAGCGTCGACCTGCATTGGGATCGAGGCAGCGACATGAGCGTCGCCGATCTGGTCGGCGGGCGTTTCGGCGAACAAGTGCTTCGTCGATCGGTGGATCCGCTTCTCGGCGGTGTCTATTCGGGGCTGTCGGACTCCATCGGCGTACGGGCGGCTGTACCCACACTCGCCGCGGCTCTCGATGCGGGCGCGCTGTCATTGACCGCCGCGGTCGAGAGTGCGATTCCCGCTCCCAGTTCGGCGCCGGTGTTCGGCGCATTGCGCGGTGGATACGGCGTGCTCGTCGACGCACTGGTGGCCGTAGCCGGAGCCCGAACGGTGATGGGGACTTCGGTGGTCTCGATCTGCGGCGAGCGCAAAGGGTGGAGAGTGGACCCGATCGGTCACGTTGATGTCGTCGTCCTCGCAGTGCCCGCGCCGGCGCTGTCGCAGATCCTGGCAGACACCGTTCCCGACGCTGCCGATGCTGCCGCAGGCATCGAGCTCGCATCCTCTGTGGTGGTCGCCTGCTCGCTTCCTGCGGGCACCGAACTGCCCGACAACTCAGGGGTTCTCGTCGCAACCGACGCAGGGCTTTCGGTCAAAGCATTCACCCTGTCCAGTCGTAAGTGGACGCATCTCGCTGACCGCAGCGGACCGGTGCTGCGCGCGTCGCTCGGACGGTTCGGCGACACCGAGGCCCTTGGTTGGACCGACGAACAGCTGGTCGAGACAGCCCTGGCCGACCTGCGAACCGTCACCGGCATCGACGTCCCGCCGACCGGAACCTTCGTTGCGCGCTGGCGCGGGGGACTCCCGCAATACGCTCCAGGGCACTTGAACCGAGTCGCCGAGATCGAAGAAGCCGTGAAGGACGTTCCCGGCGTTGCCGTCGCAGGTGCTTGGAGTCACGGCGTCGGAGTCCCCGCGTGTATCGCATCGGCCACCAGAGCTGCGGCCGCCGTGTGCGAGGTGGCACGATAGGGGCTATGGCACGCCTCGACTATTCCACGCTCAACTCCACGCTCCGCTACCTGATGTTCTCGGTATACAAGGTCACACCCGGTGTTCTGGGCGAGGACCGGGCCGAAGCAGCGAAGGAAGCTCGTGCGTTCTTCGAAAGCCAGGAAGAGAAGGGCGTTGCAGTGCGTGGCGTCTACGACATTGCCGGTATGCGCGCCGATGCCGACTTCATGGTGTGGACCCATGCGGAGCGCATCGAGGATCTGCAAGCGACGTACTCCGATTTTCGGCGCACCACCGCGCTCGGCAAGGCCAGCACTCCGGTGTGGAGCAACTCCGCGCTGCATCGGCCGGCCGAGTTCAACAAGAGTCACGTACCTGCATTCATCGCGGGTGAAGATCCCGGTGCGTACATCTGCGTGTACCCCTTCGTCCGCTCCATCGACTGGTACCTGCTCCCCGACGACGAGCGTCGCCAGATGCTCGCCGATCACGGTATGGCCGCCCGCGGCTACAAGGACGTGCGCGCCAACACCGTTCCGTCGTTCGCACTCGGGGATTACGAGTGGATCCTTGCGTTCGAGGCACCCGAGCTCGATCGCATCGTCGACCTGATGCGCGACCTGCGTGCCACCGAAGCGCGACGCCATGTGCGGGAGGAGATTCCGTTCTTCACCGGTCCTCGCGTGGATGTCGAAGCGCTCGTGGCTTCTCTTCCGTGACCGCGGGAAGTTCAGATATTCAGGCTGTAATTTTCGATTTTTCCGGGACGCTCTTTCGCCTGGACGAGGACGACTCCTGGTTCGACGGTGTGACGCACAGCGACGGAACCCCGGTCGACGGTCATCATGCTGCGGAGCTGATGCGGAGGTTGACGGCGCCGGTCGGTGAGGTCGTAGAGTTCGACGATGCCAGCAGGTACGCGTGGCGCAACCGGGATCTCGATCCGGCATTGCATCGTCAGGCGTACCTGCATGTACTGCGCGAGTCGGGAATCGACGATCCGGCCCAGGCGGACGCCGTGTACGGACGGGTTCTCGATCCGTTCTGCTGGACGCCGTACCCCGACACCGCCGAGGTGCTGAAATTGTTGGCGGCCAAGTCCATTCCGGTTGCAGTGCTGAGCAACATCGCTTTCGATATCCGTCCAGCGTTCGACGCTCTCGGTGTGAGCGAGTACATCTCGGAGTTCGTGTTGTCGTACGAGGTCGGATTCGTCAAACCACAGCAGGAGATATTTCGGTATGCCACCGAAAAACTAGGCGTCGTTCCGAGCCGCACGCTGATGGTCGGCGATAGTGAGGAAGCCGATGGCGCTGCACGCGATATCGGTTGCGCATTCGCTCTCGTCGAGCCGGTTCACACGTCGCTGCGCCCAGATGCTCTGCGGAAAGCGCTGGAGCGCAACGGTATATGAGTCCCGCTCAGCACATGGCGCACTGGGGTATGTACCGCGCGTCTTCGGTCGATGGTGAAGTCACCGAGGTCCATCCGGACGCGGGTGATGTGGCGCCGTCACCGGTGTTGGGGAACATCCCAGGGTCGGTTCGTCATCGTTCGCGGATAACCGGCCCTGCCGTGCGTCGTGGCTGGCTGGAGAACGGTCCAGGCCCCTCGAACGAACGCGGTAGCGACGAGTTCGTCGAGGTCACGTGGGAGGAGCTCGCCGAGCTGTTGGCGGGCGAACTACGGCGCGTAATCGATCGTCACGGCAACGAGGCGATCTACGGCGGGTCGTACGGATGGGGCAGTGCGGGACGATTTCATCACGCGCAGAGTCAAGTTCACCGCTTCCTCAACTGCATCGGCGGCTACACACGCTCGGTGAACAGTTATTCCACCGGCGCGACCAGCGTCATCATGCCGCACGTATTGGGTGCGCATTGGAAGATGTTCTCGCGGTCCACGTCTTGGGACGTCATCGCACAAAAGACCGACCTTCTCGTCGCGTTCGGCGGCGTGCCGGTGAAGAACACCTCCGTCAATCACGGCGGCACTTCGAATCATCCGACCGAGTCGGCGTTGCGGTCGCTGCGGGACAGGGGCGGAAGAATCGTCACGATCAGTCCGCTGCGTGACGATATGACCGGCGCGGCGACCTGGCTGGCGCCGAAGCCGGGGTCCGATGTTGCAGTGATGCTGGGTCTCGCATACGTGCTCAGGTCCGAAAATCTGCACGACGCAGCATTTCTCGACAAGTACTGCACCGGCTACGACATCTTCGAGCAGTATCTGCTCGGCACGTCCGACGGCATTGCCAAGACGCCGGAATGGGCCGCCGACAAATCGGGACTGAGCCCGAAGGTCATCGTCGAGCTGGCGCGGTCGATGGCGTCGCAACGCACTCTCGTGACTGTCACCTGGTCCATGCAGAGGATCAAGAACGGCGAGCAGGCACCGTGGATGGGGCTGACGCTCGCGTCCATGCTTGGCCAGATCGGTATACCCGGCGGCGGGTTCGGCCATGGGTACGGCTCGATGAACGAGCCAGGTTTGGCGCCGGTGCCGTATCCGTTGCCGACACTGCCCCAGGGATTCAATCCTGTCGCGACGCACATTCCGGTGGCAGCGATCTCGGACATGCTCCTGAACCCGGGCACGGCGTTCGACTACAACGGCGCTCGGCTCCGTTACCCCGACATCAGGTTGGTGCACTGGGCGGGTGGAAATCCATTTCATCATCATCAGGACCTCGGCCGTTTGCGCCGGGCACTCGCGCGCCCGGACACCATCGTCGTGCACGATCCCTACTGGACTCCGATGGCCAAGCACGCCGATATCGTGGTGCCGTCGACCACGTCCCTCGAACGAAGCGACATCAGCTGCACTCGAAACGATCCGCTTCTCGTCGCTATGGCACCTGCGGTGCGCCGCTACGCACACGCACGGGACGACTACGACACATTCTCTTCAGTTGCCGAGAAGATGGGCGTGGGGCAGGAATTCACCGAGGGCCGGACCTCGGGGGAGTGGCTCGAACATCTCTACGCGGAGTGGCAGGGTTACCTGGGCGCCTCGGGTGTTGCAACGCCCACGTTCGGCGAATTCTGGGAGGCCGGATCGGTGCGCATGGACACCGAGGATGGTCTGACGTTTTTTGCCGACTATCGCGAAGATCCCGTTCGAAACGCCCTCAGAACGCCGAGCGGCAAAATCGAGATATTCTCGGAGGTCGTCGACGGGTTCGGCTACGACGACTGCGTCGGACACCCGGCATGGTACGAACCCGAGGAATGGCTGAACGGCCCGCGTGCCGAGCTGTTTCCCCTGCACCTCATCGCGAACCAGCCACGAACGCGATTGCACAGTCAGCTGGACCACGGCGCGACTAGTCAAGAGTCGAAAGTTCAAGGGCGCGAACCAATTCGTATGCACTCGGCTGCAGCGTCGACTCGCGGACTCCTCGACGGAGATGTCGTGCGGGTCTTCAATGACCGCGGAGCGTGTCTCGCCGGAGTGGTCGTCGACGACGGCATGCTCGCCGAGGTCGTGCAACTCTCGACCGGCGCCTGGTACGACCCGCTGGACCCGAAGGACAGTGGGTCACTGTGCAAGCACGGAAATCCGAACGTGCTGACGCGGGACGTCGGTGCCTCGTCGCTGTCGCAGGGGTGCACTGGGCAGCACGTGCTGGTGCAGATCGAACGCTACGACGGCGAATTGCCGTCGATCACCGCGTTCGATCCACCTCCATTCACTGACAGTGAGGCGCTCAGAAGACGATTCGGCTGATGATCTCCGCCACCAGCGCTGGTTTGTCCTCGCCCTCGATCTCGAGGGTGCATGTGGCGAGGATCTGCAACGCCCCGCCCGATGCGTCCTCGACGGACGTCAGCGTGGTCTGCAGACGGACGTGCGAGCCGACTTTGACCGGGTTGATGAAGCGGACCTTGTTGGAGCCGTAGTTGATGCCGAGTTTGGTGTTCTCGATGGTGTAGATCTGCCAATTCAGCATCGAGACCAACGACAGGCTCAGGAACCCGTGTGCAATGGGTGCACCGAACGGGCTCTCCCTTGTTGCGCGTTCTACGTCGACATGAATCCATTGGTGGTCACCGGTCGCATCGGCGAACGTGTTGACTCGTTCCTGAGTGATCTGTAGCCAATCGCTCGACCCGAGATCCTCGCCGACTGCTGCTTTCAGCTGCTCTGCTGATGTGAAGGTGCGCATGGTCACAGTATGGCAGTGTGTCCGACACTCCAGTCCCGGGACACCGGCAGCCGTCAGGCCTTCGGCGCGAGGACCAGCGAAATCGAGTTGATGCAGTACCGCTGATCCGTCGGGGTCGGGTAACCCTCGCCCTCGAAGACGTGGCCGAGGTGGCTGTGGCAGCTCTTGCAGATGACCTCGACCCGGCGCATGCCGAGCGAAATGTCTTCGTTCAGGATTACGGCGTCGCTGTCGGCTGGGTCGAAGAACGACGGCCAACCGCAGTGAGATTCGAACTTCTCGGTGCTGCGAAACACTTCGGCGCCACACGCGCGGCACTCGTAGACGCCTTCGGTCGAGGTATCGGTGTACTCACCGACGAACGGACGTTCCGTACCCGCTTCACGCAGGACGGCGTACTCCTCGGGTGTCAGCTTCTCGCGCCACTGCGAGTCGGTCAGCTGGACGGTAGGGTCGGAATTCTTGTCGGTCGCTGAAGTCATATCACCACGCTAATACGATCCGGCGGTCTTCGTCGTTTTCCCAGCGTGCGCACTGCTGTCAGACGGGAGAGGCAGAATCAGGTCTTCCGGTTCGATTCCCTCTCCCAGCCTGCCGTCCTTCTTTGCTGCGAGATAACGCCCGAGAAGTACGCCGAAAATGACGATGATGAGCAAGCTCCATCCGAAGGTGGTGCGCATGTAGTCGAATGCACGTCCAGCCGTGTCGAAACGGCCGGACAGCCATCGGTCGTAACAGGTGAAGCCGTAGATCGCTAGCCAGGCAGGCCAGTTGCGCAGCACTGAATTCTTCAGAACCACCGTCATCAGCAACGGGAACAGCAACATCGAGTAGTACATCTGGCCGAGGGACCCCAGCAGCCAGTGAGCTGTAAGAACCAACCCGGAGGTGGTGGCGATGAAGAACAGTCGGTCCTCACGGCAGTATTTGTACAGAATCCACAGGGACGCAAGAACCATGATGCCGAGCACTCCGCGTATGCCGAGAATGAGGAACTCCGGCAGGCCGTAGTAACGGCCGTTGCCGACCACGGCACTGTTGAAGTAGTCGCGTGATTGGAGTAGGTAGGGCGCGGTACGTCGTACGAAGTCCATGGGATCCACCGAGAGCGGCCACGCGATGGCAGTGACGACTACGGGCACACCGAGTGCTGTGATGAACACCTTCCACTGCCTGGTCATCAAAGGAATGATCAGAAGCGGCGCCAGTATGGGCTTCACGACGATGGTAAGGCCAATCGCAACACCCGCCCAGAGGTCTTTGCGTGAAAGCATGAATCCGATGAAGGCGACCTCACCGAGGAGAACGAATCCGTTGAAATTGGTGAATACGAGGGTATTCGTGACCGTTTCACTTGCGAACGCGGCGAACAGAAGGACCGGCGCTGCAACGGAGTTCATACCGTAGCCGAAGATCCTGAGCAGGATGTAGAGCGCGGCAATGATCGCGACGGCGCTGGCGAGGATGAACAACCACCGAGCTCGCTCGGGGTCGATCAGAGCAACGGGGGACAGCATCATCGTCGCGCCAGGCGGATATAGATAATGCGGGTCGACCGAGTCGAAGTTGGCGTTGTATACAGGTTCCTGGTTCAGGAACGCGAGGCCCGCGCGGTACACCGGAGTGAAGTCGTCGGTGATATCGCCGTTCACCGCCCGTACGAGCACACGATTGAGCACCGTCATGATGGCGAACGGCCACAGAGCGAACTTCACGACATCTGCAGTGGATCGACCGTTACGCGGCTCGAGGAAGCTTAGTGACACCCGCAGAACGGTACCTTGACCGCCACGCAGCGAGAACCGAGACACACCGCGAACCCGCGCCGGTCCTCACCGATCGGCAGTGGTCTGTGATGGGTACGCAGGGCTAGGCCGGGCAGGCGCTCCCGTCGGGCGGCAGCGCCGCATCGCTCGCGTAGGCGACCGCTGCGGATTGCGCACACTGCGACCCGCCGAGTACTGGGTGGCCAGCTCCCTGCCATGTCATCGCTGCTGCGCGGGTACCCGTCGACGCGAGCAGACCGGTGATGCTTGGGAATCCGCCGTTGCCGACCACTGGATCGGCCGCGCCACTGAGCTGCAGCACCGGAATGGCGAGATCGGAGGGCAGCGGGGAGGCCGGAGCCGTTGGCCACGACGAGCACGTCAATGCAGCCAAGGCCGCGTCTGTGCCGAAGACCGGGTACCGCTCGTTCCAAGACGATGCCGCGTCGCGGACGGCCTGCGGCGACGGCCATTGCTGACCGTCGGTGCAGCGTGCGACGAATTGCCCGTCGCTTCCGTACGCTGCAGCTGCCTTCGTGGCGAGCGACCGTAGACTCGCCGGATCGCCATTCGATGCAGCAGAAAGCGTGTCGGCCAGCGCCAAAGCGCGCTGGGACGGATCGCCGTCCGACGATGCCAATTCGTATGCGATGCCGTCGACCACGGCATGCGAGGAGACAGGAGCGAAAGCTCCCGCATTCGCAGACGCGATCACACTCTTCACCAATGCCAGAGGATCGCCACCCAGCGAGCAGTTCAACGCGACACATCGCTGCGTGAACGCCGCAAACGCAGCCTCGCGGCCCTGCGTCTTCTGCTCGGCACGCGTCATCTCGTCGACACCGATTCCTGCCGGCGAATCGAGTACCAGGCGTGCGAGGCGATCGGGGTAGGCGGCTGCGTAGGCCAACGCTGTCGATGCACCGTTTCCGGTGCCGACGATTCCGAGCGCGTCGACGCCCCACGCCGTGCGCAACTGTTCGAGGTCGTCTGCGGCGAAGCGAGTGGAGAACGCGAGTTCTTGAGGCTGCAAGATATCGGTGCACTCGATGGTCGCGTCTCGACCGGCAGCAACGGCACGGTCAACCGCGTCCCCGCCGGTGCGTTCGAACTGCCCGAGGTCGGCGAGTGGGTCTCGGGCCTCGGCTTTGATGCAGTCGACCGCAGTGGATCGACCGATGCCTCGACGATCGATCGCCACGATCGGGTGAGCGGCCAGCAGGGTCGAACTCTGGCCGGCGGCCATGTCGGCGAGAGTCTCGATCGACGCCATGTCCGATCCCGAGGTGAGGACGAGCGGCGCAGCATCCGCGGGAGTGCGGTCGAAGCGCGCACGCATAGCGCCCACCGAGAACGACCCGAACATCTGACCCGACGCATCGACCGGCGCCTCGAAATCTGAGCATTCGAGAATCAATCCCGGCGACCGAGCCGTCAACCCGTAGTTGTTCAGAGTAGTTCCGGTGCAGTCGGACCAGGGCAAATCTGTCACGGGAACCTGAAGGTCCGGTATTTCGGGCGCAGCATCTGCCGTGTTCTGCGCCGGTTGCCCGGGGGAGTTCTGCTCCACTGCAACGTCGGGGCGCTGGGATGGGCCCGCAGCACAGGCTGCGGCCGTCATAGCCAGGCACACCGTCATTGCGAGCAACGTTCGATTCTGCGTCACGCTGCGAGGCTATCTTTTATCGTCGACCTCACGCCGACGGCCGGTGTTTGACCCACCTCGTCAACAGCGTCCCGTCGTCATCGGCCACTACGTGCGCCCGGGTCATGCGGCGCATCGACGACGTGGACGAGTGCGAAATCCGTCCTGCACCACCGGCGACGAGAAGCGGCGCCGTGGTGAGACAGACGTCGTCGACTGCGTCGTCGTTCAGCAACTGGCCGAACAATCCTGGCCCTCCCTCGCAGAGGACTCGGTGCAGGCCGAGATCGTCGAGCGCGGCGAGAATCGCAGCGGTCGAGACGTTGTCCCCCGGTGTTTCGACGACGCGTGCACCTGTAGTCGCCAGTGCGCGGCGTGCATCGGGCGACGCCGATGCCGCGGTGACGACGATCGGAGGGACTTCGGTGTCGGTGAAGATACGGGCGTCCGGCGAAATGTGCGCCGAGGCCGTGACCACTACGACGGGCGGAATCGGTGCGAGCCCGAGTGCCGATCTTCGTTCTTGTTCGTCGGTGGAGAACCGAACACCGCCGTAATTCTCTGCACGGACCGTGCCTGCTCCGACGAGGACAGCATCGGCAAGGGTACGCAGAACAGTGAACACAGCCTGGTCGGCGGGAGTTCCAAGGCCGGCGGAGAGGCCGCCGGCAGTGACCGCGCCGTCGATGCTGGAGACGAAGTTCGCGCGGATCCACGGCCGCCGCGGTCGTGGGGGATATGCGTACAGACGCTGCAGGTCCGCATCAGCGAGCGGGCCTTTCCTCACACGCGACACGTCGCTCTCGGATGTGAAGTAGGTCGCAATATCCAATAGCTGCATAAGATAGATAAGACCACGTCGTTAGGCTCTTCCAATGCCCGCACGTCTTGTCGACCGCAATCCCGTCGTTCCATCCGATCAATTGATCGCGCAGATGGTGCCACCGGCCATGTTCGACGACGTCAGCTTTGCCTCGTATATTCCGGACCCGAACGAGCCCAGCCAGGCGGAGGCCGTCGCCAAAGCCGAGGCGTTCGCCCAGCGAGTCGTCAAGATCCGCGGTAACGGAGGCAAGCGTGGGCTCTTCGGCAAGAAGACGCCCGCGACCGGTGCGGGCCTGTACCTCGACGGCGGTTTCGGTGTCGGAAAGACCCATCTCCTCGCATCGATCTTCCACAGCGTTCCCAGTCCGAAGGCTTTCGGCACCTTCGTCGAATTGACTCATGTCGTCGGTGCACTCGGCTTCAACAAGGCGCTCGAAGAATTCTCGAACCACAGCATCCTGTGCATCGACGAGTTCGAGCTGGACGATCCGGGCGACACCATGCTCGTGTCTCGGCTGCTCTCGGAGCTCTCCGAGCGTGGCGTATCCATAGTCGCGACGTCCAACACGCTGCCAGGGCAGCTCGGTGAAGGGCGATTCGCGGCAGCGGACTTCATGCGCGAGATCAAGAAACTGGGTTCCATCTTCGAGTCCATTCGTGTCGACGGGCCCGACTATCGTCACCGCGACCTTCCACCAGCACCTGACCCGACATCCGAGCCCGAGCTGATCGAGCGGGCCGGAAACACCGACGGCGCTACCCTCGACGATTTCGACGAGTTGCTCGCGCACCTGAGCACGCTGCATCCCTCGCGCTATGGCAAATTGCTCGAAGGCGTCAGCTCGGTGTTCCTGAAGAACGTGCACCCCGCGGCGGATCAGTCGGTGGCGCTGCGTCTGGTCGTCTTGGCAGACCGGCTGTACGACGCCAGCATCCCGGTGACCTCGTCGGGTGGCAAGCTCGATGAAATCTTCACCGAGGAGATGCTCGCCGGTGGCTACCGCAAGAAGTACCTTCGTGCAACCTCGCGCTTGCTTGCGCTCTCGCGTTTCGCCGCTGTCGGCTGAAGTTCCTACACTGCGCGTTCCATCACGAAGTCGTCGTGTACCTCGGCTCCGACGGTGAACGTTTTGGTACCGACCTGTTCGAATCCCTGTTTGGCGTAGAACCGCTGTGCTCTGACGTTCTCCTGGTTCACGCCGAGCCACACGCCCGCGCACTGGTTTTCCGAAGCCAGTGCCAGTACGGCCTTCATGAGTTCGGTGGAAACTTGGCGACCGTGGTGTCCGGGGAGTACATACATCTTCGACAGTTCCATCGTCGGTGAACGCGTGAGTGCCCGAGCAATGTCCGGATCGGCGGGCTCGCCGTGAATCGTCATCGCGTATCCGACGATCGAGTCGTCTTCTCGCGCCGCGAGAATAGTGCGCATCGGGTCGTCCAGATAATCGCCGAACTTTTCCTGGGAGAGCACGTCGTCGATGAACGCTTCGATCGACTCTCGCGTCGAGCCAGGTGGGCACGCCAATGGGAACGTGACAGCTGCGACGTCCGCGAGTTGTTCCGCCTCCCAGAGTCCAGCCGGTCCCACGGTGACAGTCATAGGCGGTCCACCGCTTCCTTGGCTTCACGCAGTGGCAGGTCGGTTCTGGCGCGCAGCAGCTTGATGGCGGTGATCGCTTTCCCCTCGGCCTTGAGAGAGCGCAGCTTCGGAACGATGTCCTCCCACGCCCCGCTGTCGAGACCATTGCCTGCTCGGTAGGCGCCCAAGGTCGGCAGCAGATTGCCGCTCCCAACCGATTCGACAATGTCCTTGGCTTCGGTCAACCCGGCGCCGGTTCGTTCGCGAAACAATTTGATGGCGTGGATCTTTTTCTTCTCGCCGACGAGCCGGTAGATCTCGTCTCGTGCTGAGCTGTCGAGGCCCGCAAGCATGAGTTGTGCTGTGGCAGCGGGGTTCTTGCGTGGATTCTTGCGGGCGAGGAACCAGGCAGCGAGAACCGCTGCATCGATGAGGACCAATGCGACGATGAACCATCCCCAGGTGGGCATGAATCAAGTAGAACACTTGACTGGTTACATGCCCGCGAGTGGCACGATTTTCAGATTCTGGGACCGATTCGGGTGGGGAGTGAGAACAACTCGGACGCGGCGGCAAGGGTGCGCTCGGCCGCCCGATGTCGAGCCGGCGACAAGTCGTGGCCGGCGCCGGTGATCTGCTCGAATCCTGTCGTGCCCGGCACCATTGCAATGGCGTCTTCGAGTTCCGCCGGCGTACCGAAAGGATCCTTGGTTCCCGAAACGAACAGGCTGGTCATCGTGATGTCGGGTAGATGCGCTGTGCGTGCCTTCTCGGGCTTACCGGGCGGGTGAAGGGGATACGACATCAGCACGAGGCCCGCGGCGATGGCGCCGTCTTCGGCGGCCACCATGGAAGCTTGGCGACCACCGTAGGAATGTCCGCCGATCAAGATCGGCGCCGCGGTTCGCGCCCGGAGCACATCGACCGCTGCCCGCACGCTGTCCCTGTCAGCGGCAGCCCGGGATGGATGCGGGGGACCCGATGATCTCGCCTGTCGGAACGCAAGATCGAATCGCAGAACTGTCACGCCGTGTTGCGCAAACAGTTCGGCCACATCGACGAGAAGTTTCGCCGAACAGTTTCCGCCTGCGCCGTGGGTGAGCGCGAGAGACACAAGAGACTCGCCGCGCGGGGTGTGGAGGTAACCACGTACCCCGCCGTCGGCAATCTCCTGGGTCGGAAGGTCAGTCATCCGAGGACGTGTCGTCCTTCAACTCGCCGTTCTCGTCGACCATGTCCGCAAACGCGGTGCCGGAGACCATTCCGCCGGTGCCGGGCAGCGTCACTGTGGGCCGGGAGCCCGGTTCGTACTTCGAATCGATTTCTGCGGCCTTTTCCTCGGCCTCGTGTTCGGCTTTCTCATCGATCTCGGGCTCGGCGGTGTCAGGTTCGGTGGTCTCAGGTTCGGTGGTGTCAGGTTCGGTGGTGGCGGTCTCTTCGGCCATCGTGGCTGTTCCTTCCGATCGTGGGCTATGCCTCCAAGAGTGCACGTTTATGACGTAAATCACCACCGCGGATTACTCGGGAAACGAAAAAAGCGGCTCCAGCACGTGGCTGAAACCGCTTTCTTGGTGCGCGATACTGGGATTGAACCAGTGACCTCTTCCGTGTCAGGGAAGCGCTCTCCCGCTGAGCTAATCGCGCAGGTACAAAAAGGGAAGGTTGGGAACCTTCGCTTCTTCTGCGAGGTGGAGACGGGAATCGAACCCGTGTGCACGGCTTTGCAGGCCGTTGCCTCACCACTCGGCCACTCCACCATGGGCCCGGTGCATTCCGTCTACCCTGGTCCTCGAGCGGATGACGGGATTCGAACCCGCGACCCTCACCTTGGCAAGGTGATGCGCTACCACTGCGCCACATCCGCATGCGCCTCGGAAGCAGTTGCTGTCTCCGTGGTGCGTTGAAAACATTAGACTAACTTCTGACGAACTCACAAATCGCGTGGTCAAGCCTGTTCTTTGGTGATTTTCCATGGTCGTGGAGCTCGAATTGCGGCACAGCGGCGGGTTGCGAAATCCGGAACGGGCCGATTCGAGTTCCCGTTGGGGCGCGTGTTAATGTTTTGCCTCGTTCGGTCCCGTGGCTCAGTGGAAGAGCGTCCGCTTCACACGCGGAAGGTCGCTGGTTCGATCCCAGCCGGGACCACCGAAAGAAGAAAGCCTCACGCAGTGCATGCGTGGGGCTTTTTTTCGTCGGTAACCTGATGCAGTGACCTCAGACGACGCCCGCACCGAACAGAAGTCCAGTGACAGCGTGAAGTCCAGTGACAGTGTGAAGTCCCGTGACGATGACAGGTCCGGTGACGGTGTTCTCGATCGCCTCGCCGAGCGCAGACGTCAGGTTCGCGCGCGGATTGCCTCTAACCCCACGGTCGACCTCGTGTATCGGATAGCCGTTGCGGTGGTGGGGGTGCTCGTGCTCGGCGTCGGCATCGTCTTGGTTCCGTATCCGGGGCCCGGCTGGGTGGTCGTTTTCGCAGGTCTTGGCATTCTGGCGTCGGAGTTCACGTGGGCACATCGACTGTTGAAGTTCGCGCGTAGGTATTACGAGAGGTTCATGGACTGGTTCTCACGCCAATCTCTCGTCGTCAAAGGTGTCGGGGTTCTGCTCACCACCGCCGTAGTACTTGCGACGCTCTGGCTCCTCGGCACTTTTTCGCTCGCCGGTGGTTGGTTCGGTCTCGAGTGGAGTTGGCTGGCCAGTCCGCTGTAGTTCGAACACAACCTCGCGCCGTGCCGGGCGATGTGACGGCGAGTTCGTTGTGTACAGCCGATAGGCTGTCATCGGTCTTACCGACCGCGAATGACAATCGAGGAGTACACAGCCGTGACCATGCCCGCAACCGCCGTCTCGCCCGCCCGCATCATGGTGCCGGCAGGAACGACCGCCGGCACGGCGCTTCGGGACACGGGACTTCCCAACAAGGGACCCGACGCGATCGTCGTCGTTCGGGACGCCGACGGAACACTGCGGGATCTGTCGTGGGCGCCCGACGCCGATGTCGAGGTCGAGCCCGTCGCCGCGAACACCGAAGACGGTCGCAGTGTCATCCGGCACTCGGCCGCGCACGTGCTCGCGCAGGCCGTGCAGGAGTTGTTCCCCGATGCCAAGCTGGGCATCGGACCGTTCATCAAGGACGGCTTCTACTACGACTTCGATGTGTCGAATCCATTCACTCCCGAGGATCTGACGGCGCTCGAGAAGAAGATGAAGCAGATAGTCAAGGCGGGCCAGCGCTTCTCGCGTCGGGTGTACCAATCTATCGAGCAGGCGCGCGAGGAATTGGCGAACGAGCCGTACAAGCTCGAACTGGTCAACGACAAGTCCGGCATCGACGACCCGGAAATCATGGAAATCGGCGGCGGCGAGCTGACGGCCTACGACAACCTCAATCCGCGCACGGGTGAGCGAATCTGGGGCGATCTGTGCCGCGGCCCGCACATCCCGACGACCAAGTACGTTCCTGCCTTCAAACTGACTCGCAGCTCGGCTGCGTATTGGCGCGGTAACCAGGACAACGCCGATCTGCAACGTATCTACGGCACCGCCTGGGAATCGACAGAGGCCCTCGACAACCACATGGAGCTGCTGGCCGAGGCGGAACGCCGCGATCACCGCAAGCTCGGCTCCGAGCTCGATCTGTTCAGTTTCCCCGACGAACTCGGCTCTGGTCTTCCGGTGTTCCACCCCAAGGGCGGCGTGATCAGGAACGAGCTGGAGAACTACTCGCGCCAGCGGCACATCGAAGAGGGCTACGAGTTCGTCAACACCCCGCACATCACCAAGGGCCATCTTTACGAGGTGTCCGGTCACCTCGACTGGTACCGCGACGGCATGTTCCCGGCGATGCATCTCGACGCCGAACTCGACGAGAACGGCGAAGTCCGTAAGCCCGGTCAGGACTACTACCTGAAGCCGATGAACTGCCCGATGCACAACCTGATCTTCCGTTCGCGTGGTCGCTCGTACCGCGAGCTCCCGTTGCGACTCTTCGAGTTCGGCACGGTCTACCGCTACGAGAAGTCGGGCGTCATCCACGGGCTGACCCGTGTGCGCGGTATGACCCAGGACGACGCTCACATCTTCTGCACACGCGATCAGATGCACGGCGAATTGACCAGAGCACTCGAGTTCGTGCTCGGTTTGTTGAAGGACTACGGCCTCGACGACTTCTACCTCGAACTGTCGACTCGTAATCCCGAGAAGTCGGTCGGTAGCGACGAGGTCTGGGAAGAAGCGACCAACACACTCGCCGGGGTTGCGGCTGCGTCCGGCCTCGACCTGGTTCCCGACCCGGGCGGCGCCGCCTTCTACGGACCGAAGATTTCCGTGCAGGCGAAGGACGCACTCGGCCGCACCTGGCAGATGTCGACCATTCAGCTCGACTTCAACCTTCCCGAAAGATTCGAACTCGAATACACCGCGTCCGGGGGCGTCAAGGAGCGTCCGGTGATGATCCACCGAGCTTTGTTCGGGTCCATCGAGCGGTTCTTCGGCGTGCTCACCGAGCACTATGCGGGCGCGTTCCCGGCCTGGCTTTCGCCGGTTCAGGTTGTCGGCATTCCCGTTGCCGAGGTCCACCAGGACCACTTGTTCGCGGTTGTCGCAGAGCTGAAGAAGCGCGGCATCAGAGCCGAGGTCGACGCGAGCGATGACCGCATGCAGAAGAAGATATTCAACCAGACTGCGCAGAAAGTTCCGTTCATGCTTCTTGCAGGCGAACGCGACGTCGAAGCAGGGGCTGTCAGCTTCCGCTTCCGTGACGGCACGCAGGTCAACGGAGTACCGACTGCGAGAGCGATCGAGTTGGTCGCTGGCTGGATCTCCTGCCGCAACAACGCATCTCCCACTGCCACGGATTTCACAGAAAATACTGCCGCCCTCGTCACCGAAGATCAGGAGTGAGCTGACCATGGCCGAACAGGACGCGGCGATCGTCGACACCGGGCTCGGTGACCCCGATCGTCTGCAGAGGTTGTGGACTCCGCATCGGATGTCGTACATTGCCGAGGCTCCGGGCTCCAAGAATCATTCCAGCGAACCGTTCTCCGACATCCCGAAGATGAGCGACGAGGACGGACTGGTGGTTGCACGCGGTGAAGAGGTCTATGCGGTACTCAACTTGTACCCGTACAACCCTGGACACACCATGATCGTGCCGTATCGCCGAGTGGCAGCTCTGGAAGATCTCACCCGAGCGGAGAGCGATGAGTTGATGTCGTTCACCCAGCACGTGATTCGGACGATCAAAAAGGTCTCACGTCCACATGGATTCAACGTGGGGCTCAATCTCGGTGCTGCAGCAGGTGGTTCACTCGCGGAGCATTTGCACCAGCACATCGTGCCGCGGTGGGGCGGCGACGCCAACTTCATCACGGTCGTGGGCGGAGTCAAGGTGATGCCGCAGTTGCTTCGTGACACGCGGGCATTGTTGGCATCGGCCTGGAACGAATGAACAGAACACGACAAGGGGGTCCGCGGTGCTGAGCGTGTTCGGGCGGGCGCCGATGTCGAAGGTCACAGCACCTCTCGGCAAAGCGCTGAACAGCACAGGTCTGACTCCGAACTCGGTAACGGTGATCGGAACTGTGGCCTCCGTTGCCGCGGCGATCACCATGTTCCCCGCGGGCTATCTCTGGTGGGGCTCCATCGTCATCACGCTGTTCGTGCTCTTCGACATGCTCGATGGTGCGATGGCGCGAGCGCGTGGTGGAGGCACGAAATACGGTGCAGTTCTCGATGCCACCTGTGACCGCGTTGCCGATGGTGCGATCTTCGGTGGCCTCGCCTGGTGGGCCGTATACAGCGAGGACAACAAGCTGCTGTTGGTAGCCACGCTGATCTGCTTGGTCACCTCACAGGTGATTTCGTACGCGAAGGCTCGCGCCGAAGCGAGCGGCCTCTCCGCCGACGGCGGCTGGATCGAACGGCCGGATCGGCTTGTGATCGTGCTGGTGGGGGCGGGCCTCACCGGTGCCGGTCGTCATTTCGACGTACCGTGGCTCGACAGTGTCATCTATCCCGCGATGTGGGTGCTCGCCGTCCTCAGCGTCGTGACCGTCTTTCAGCGTGTTCTTGCGGTGCGCCGTTCCGAGGGTGCGCGCGACATCATCTTCAAGGCAGAGTCTCCGCCGAGCAGCGAACCCGAGGCTTCATGAACTTCGCCGAACGCGCCAGCGACGCAGGGTATGCCGCAGGGTGGCGATTGGTTCGGGGATTGCCCGACGGTATGGCCCGGCGACTGTTCGATTTCGGCGCCGACAAGGCTGCCGCGCGCGGCGGTGGACCACAGCAACTGCGCCGGAATCTGGCTCGTGTGCTCGGTGTGGCGCCGAAAGATGTGCCCGACGATCTGGTGAAAGCGAGTGTTCGCTCCTACGCTCGTTATTGGCGCGAGGCGTTCCGGCTGCCCTCGATGGATCTCGACTCGCAGGCCGCGGTCATCGACGGGTGTGTGCACGGGCGTGAGCATCTCGACGCAGCCATCGACGAGGGCGTCGGCGCCGTACTAGCGCTCCCGCACAGTGGAAACTGGGACATGGCCGGGATGTGGCTCGTGCGCTACTACGGACAGTTCTCGACGGTGGCAGAACGGCTGAAGCCGGAGTCGCTGTATCAACGATTCGTCGATTATCGGGAAAGCCTCGGTTTCGAGATATTTCCGCTCAGTGGCGGCGAAGTGCCGCCGTTCGCGGCATTGTCGGAGCGGCTGCGCGAGAACAAGGTCGTGTGCCTGCTCAGCGAACGCGACCTTGCGAAACACGGTGTGCCGGTCACGTTCTTCGGTGAGCCGACCAGGATGGCAGCAGGTCCGGCGAAGCTTGCGATCGATACAGGTGCCCACCTACTCCCCGTGCACTGCTACTTCGACGGTGACGGATGGGGATTCACCATCTCACCGCGGATCGACGTCGGCGGGGGAGTGGAGGGCGCAACGCAGCTGCTTGCCGACACATTTGCCTCCAAAATCGCCGAGCATCCGGCTGATTGGCACATGCTGCAGCCGCTGTGGCTGTCGGACCTGTCGGATTCGCGGCGCGCTCGAATCGAGGGCACATGAAGATCGGCATGGTCTGCCCGTATTCCTTCGACGTGCCGGGCGGCGTTCAGGCCCACGTGGAGCAGCTCGCCCGTGTGTTCATCGAGCGTGGACATCGTGTCAGCGTGCTGGCGCCTGCATCCGATGACACCGTCCTTCCCGATTTCGTGGTGTCCGCTGGTGAGGCACTGGCGATTCCGTACAACGGATCCGTAGCTCGGCTGCGGTTCGGGCCCGTCACCTATTCGCGGATACGAAAGTGGATCGCCGAGAACGACTTCGACGTCCTGCACATACACGAACCGAACGCGCCGAGCCTGTCGATGCTCGCACTCAAGGCCGCCGACGGCCCGATCGTGGCAACATTCCACACGTCCACGACGAAATCGTTGGTACTGAGTACATTTCAGGGTGTACTGCGGCCCTATCACGAAAAAATCAGTGGACGGATCGCCGTCTCCGAACTGGCGCGGCGGTGGCAGGTCGAGTCTCTGGGAAGCGATGCTGTCGAGATACCCAACGGCGTCGATGTGCAGTTCTTCGCCAGGGCGCCGATGCTTCCCGGCTATCCACGTCAGGGCGGAACGGTGTTGTTCCTCGGACGGTTCGACGAGCCGCGCAAGGGGATGGCTGTTCTGCTCGGCGCACTGCCGACGCTCGCGACGAAGCATCCGGACATCGAGATCCTGGTCGTAGGCCGCGGCGAGGAAGACAAGCTTCGTAAAGAAGCGGGCCCTCTCGCCTCGCATTTGACGTTCCTCGGTCAGGTCGACGACAAGGTCAAGGCCTCGGCAATGCGTAGCGCCGACGTGTACTGCGCACCCAACCTCGGGGGCGAAAGCTTCGGGATCGTGCTCGTCGAGGCGATGGCGTCGGGAACGGCGGTGGTAGCAAGCGAACTGGACGCTTTCCGTCGGGTGCTGCGGGACGGCGCTGCCGGAGTGCTCGTACCCATCGACGATTCCGAAGCGCTTGCGTCAGCGCTGGACACGGTTCTGTCGTCAGACGAGGTCAGGGCAGGTCTCGTCGAGTCGGCGAGGAGGGCGGTGGCGGACTACGACTGGCCGGTCGTCGCTGAACAGATCATGCGTGTCTACGAGACGGTGACCGTCATCGGTCGCAAAGTCCGGGCGGCCAACTGATGACGTTGTCTGCGTTGACCGTGTTGATTGTCGGACTGATAGCGGTTCTCGTCCTGATTGTCGGACTGTGGGCGTACGGAACAGCGAACAGGCTCGACCGTTTGCATGTTCGTACCGACCTGGCCTGGCAGTCGCTCGATTCGGCACTCGCGCGGCGCGCAGTGGTCGCGCGCGCGGTCTCTGCCGCCGTTCGCGCCAGTGTCGACCGGAGTCGGAAGCTCGCCTCGTTGGCCGATGCCGCCGAACGTGCGGACCGAGTTCACCGTGAGGGTGCCGAAAACGACGTGTCAGTTGCGTTGGCGTCACTCGATTCCGCAGATCTGCCGCCTCAACTTGTCGCCGAGCTCGCAGACGCGGAGGCCCGTGTACTCATCGCGCGTCGGTTCCACAACGATGCGGTTCGAGACACGTTGGCGCTACGGACCACCCTGCCGGTGCGGATCCTTCATCTCGGCGGAACTGCGCCATTACCGACGTACTTCGAGATCGCCGAACGATCGGCCTCGGAAACGTTCGGACACGAGGACAGAGCCGTGCAGCGCACGTCGTCGCGCGTCGTGTTGGTCGACGAACGCGGGCGGGTGCTGCTTCTACGCGGGCACGATCCCACTGTGCCGGAAATCTACTTCTGGTTCACGATCGGTGGTGCCGTCGAATCAGGGGAGAACCTGCGCGACGCTGCCGCCCGTGAAGTGCGTGAGGAAACCGGTTTGACGGTCGACCCGGCCGCGCTCAGAGGTCCGCTGTGGAGGCGTGTTGCGACTTTCCCTTTCAACGGCACATTGCTGCGCTCGGAGGAGCTGTTCTTCGCCTTTCGCACTCAGGAGTTCGAACCGGAGCACAGTGGATTCACCGATCTGGAACGCCGGACGGTCACCGGACATCGATGGTGTACCGAGGACGATATCCGTCTCCTCGCCGCAACCGGTGAGACCGTGTATCCGCAGGATCTCGCGGAATTGCTCGACGAGGTGAACATCGTTCTCGCAAGGCGAGTCGAGCCCGAAGTCCGCGCCATCCGCTGAAAGTGTGAGGGCCGAGGTAAAAGGGGTCCAGGCATTGCCGATTGGCTATGGAAACGAAGACCACTGCCGCCTACCATCGATCGCGCGCAGTATCGCATCGAATGCCTGCGCAGCACTGTTCCCACACATCAGGAGTTTGCCTTGAGTACCCCCATCGTGCCTGCATCCAACGAATCTGCGAGCGGTGATTCTGTGAGCGGAACCGGAACCGCCCGCGTCAAGCGCGGTATGGCAGAAATGCTCAAGGGCGGCGTGATCATGGACGTCGTCACCGCCGATCAGGCAAAGATCGCCGAGGACGCCGGAGCTGTCGCTGTCATGGCCCTCGAGAGGGTCCCCGCCGACATTCGCGCACAGGGTGGCGTGTCCCGGATGAGCGACCCGGACATGATCGACAGCATCATCTCCTCGGTCAGCATTCCCGTGATGGCCAAGGCTCGCATCGGACACTTCGTCGAAGCGCAGATCCTGCAGAGTCTCGGTGTCGATTACATCGACGAATCCGAGGTGCTCACACCCGCGGATTACGCGAACCACATCGAGAAGTGGAATTTCACCGTTCCGTTCGTCTGTGGTGCAACCAATCTCGGTGAGGCGCTGCGTCGGATCACCGAAGGAGCCGCGATGATCAGGTCCAAGGGCGAGGCCGGTACCGGTGACGTATCCAACGCCACTACCCACATGCGCAAGATTCGCGGAGAGATCCGCCGATTGACGTCGCTTCCCGAAGACGAACTGTATGTGGCAGCCAAGGAGTTGCAGGCGCCGTACGATCTCGTCGTCGAAGTTGCCCGCGCGGGCAAGCTCCCGGTCACCCTGTTCACCGCCGGAGGTATCGCCACACCTGCCGACGCCGCGATGATGATGCAGCTCGGCGCCGAAGGCGTGTTCGTCGGATCCGGCATCTTCAAGTCCGGCAATCCGAAGGAGCGTGCCGAGGCTATCGTCAAGGCAACCACGTTCCACGACGACCCCGATGTGCTTGCGAAGATCTCGCGCGGACTCGGTGAGGCCATGGTCGGCATCAACGTCGACGACCTTCCGGTAGGCCATCGCCTGGCCGAGCGCGGTTGGTGACCGAACTGATCAGGTTCGAGAGCGCGGCAGTATCGCGGGCCGCTCCGGATGGTCCCAGCGCACGGTGAAGTCGGGTTCGGGCCCCTCACGTGCGTCGGAGTACTCCTCGTAGAACCGTAGGAGCGGCTCGATCGTCCAGTGCTGATCGCCTCGAGTCTGCCGTCGTAGTGCACCTGGACTGAGCTGCAGGTGCACTACGGCCGAGGGGTCGGCGATGCGCCCCAGCATCATCGGTCCGGCAATGATCAGGACCTGGTCCGATGCGGCGACCACCAATTTTGCTCGGGCAGATCGGTCTGCTGCTTCGTCCCACAATCGTGGAAGATAGCTGCCTCGCCCGTTCGATGCGAGCGGCGAGACGATTTCCCGATGCACTGCGTTGAAGTCGAACCATGCTGTGCGATAAGACAACTCATCGGTATGGGAGTATTCGAAGCGCAGTGACGCCGGGCGCACGAAATCATGAAGATCGATTACGTCACATGCCCGGCCGGTGCTCTGTACACGTCGGCTGACGCGGTGCGCGAACTCGACGGGGTCGGCGGCGTCTGCGCCGTCGACAACCGCAATGGACCGCTCTCGGACCGGAATTCGATCGACGACGCTCTCGACGAGCACGTCGGGAAAGATCGGCAGGGGAGCCGTGAAATCCGGGCGCGGGGGATCGGAGTTGAGCACCGGTCCATCTTGTCAGCCCGGGGGTGTTGTTAGCCTTCACCGGCAGCGACAAGAAAGGTGCACCATGGCCAGCATCGAGGACATACTCGAACTCGAACGCATCGAGAACGACATCTTTCGCGGTAGAACGTTTCCGAGTCTGCTTCAGCGCACATTCGGTGGTCAGGTCGCAGGCCAAGCACTCGCGTCCGCCGTGAACACCGTGAGCGAGGACTTTCGGGTTCACTCTCTGCACGGGTATTTTCTCCGTCCCGGTAACCCGACGGAGCCGACGGTCTATCTGGTCGACCGTATCCGCGACGGCCGCTCGTTCTGCACTCGGCGTGTCACCGGACTGCAGGACGGCAAAGCAATTTTCACAATGTCCGCGTCGTTTCACGTCGAGGACGAGGGTATTTCTCATCAGGACACGATGCCGAGAGTGGTCGACCCGGAAAGCCTTCCCGATCCGCGTGACCTGCCGGACTTCGACAATTCCTTCTACGAGGAATGGAACGAATGGGATATCCGGAGGATTCCCGACCATCAAACCGAGAAGCACCCGAGCTTCGCGGCTCAGCAGCGCGTGTGGTTTCGCTACCGAGATCGCCTTCCGGACAGTCAGGTCTTCCACGTCTGCACGTTGGCTTACATGTCGGATATGACTCTGATCGGATCTGCGAAGGTGCCGCATCCGGGTGTGGTGACTCAGACGGCGTCGCTCGACCACGCCTTGTGGTTTCTGCGGCCCTTCCGCGCCGACGAGTGGTTGCTGTACGACCAGACGTCGCCGTCTGCGGACTTCGGTCGAGCGCTGGCTCAAGGTCGCATCTTCGATCAGCAGGGTCGGATGGTTGCGGCAGTGGTCCAGGAAGGGCTCATGCGTATCGAACGCGACAAGACCAAGACGATCTCCGACCCGTTCGTGCCGAAGTGACCGGTCCGACCATCGGTGTCCTTGCATTACAGGGCGATGTGCGCGAACACCTGGCGGCGCTGAGGTCGAGCGGGGCGACCGGTGTCGCGGTGCGTCGACCGCAGGAACTGGATGCGGTCGACGGGCTGATCATTCCCGGCGGGGAGTCCACGACCATGAGCAATTTGCTGTCGGTGTTCGATCTCCTCGAACCGTTGCGCGCCCGGTTGAAGGACGGGCTTCCCGCCTACGGCTCGTGCGCGGGCATGATTCTTCTCGCGAGCGAAGTACTCGACACCAGACCCGACGCGCAGCATCTCGACGGTCTCGACATCACCGTGCGTCGCAATGCATTCGGCCGGCAGGTGGACTCGTTCGAGACCGACCTGGAGTTCGCGGGCATCGTCGGCGACCCGGTCCGCGCGGTGTTCATTCGAGCGCCGTGGGTGGAACGGGTCGGTCACGGCGTCGAGGTTTTGGCCGAGGTTCCGGACGGACCCGCAGCGGGGCGCGTGGTGGCAGTGCGGCAGGGTGCGATCATGGCAACCAGCTTCCATCCCGAAGTGACAGGCGACAGCCGCGTTCACGAATTGTTCGTCGACCTGGTTCGTTCCAGGTAAGCGATGTGCCGGTGACGCGCTTGCGAGATCCCGCGGACTCATCGAGACCATCGAACCTCTGAAGCGCTACCTGCAACTCACTACGGTTGTGCACGCGTAAACTACGAAAACACTTTGATCTGTTCGGTACGAAAGGGGCTCCATCGTATGAGCGGCCACTCCAAATGGGCCACCACCAAGCACAAGAAGGCGGTGGTCGATGCAAGACGCGGCAAGTCGTTCGCCAAGCTCGTCAAGAACATCGAGGTGGCGGCTCGCACCGGTGGCGGCGATCCGGTGGGTAACCCGACGTTGTTCGACGCTATCCAGAAGGCGAAGAAGACGTCCGTTCCCAACGACAATATCGAGCGCGCCCGTAAGCGCGGCGCAGGAGAGGAAGCCGGGGGCGCCGACTGGCAGACCATCATGTACGAGGGCTACGGACCCAACGGTGTCGCTGTGCTGATCGAGTGCCTCACCGACAACCGTAATCGCGCCGCAGGCGAGGTTCGTATCGCGATGACCCGCAACGGCGGCAACATGGCTGACCCGGGATCGGTGTCCTACCTGTTCTCCCGTAAGGGTGTCGTGACGCTGGAGAAGAACGGCCAGAGCGAGGACGACGTCCTCATGGCGGTCCTCGACGCCGGTGCCGAGGACGTCAACGACAACGGTGACACCTTCGAAATCGTCAGTGAGCCCACCGACCTGGTCGCCGTTCGAACAGCATTGCAAGAGGCAGGCATCGACTACGACTCCGCCGAAGCCAGCTTCCAGGCGTCGGTCAGTATCCCAGTCGATGCCGACGGGGCACGCAAGGTGTTCAAGCTCATCGACGCGCTCGAGGACAGCGACGACGTTCAGAACGTGTGGTCGAACGTCGATCTCTCCGACGAAGTGATGGCCGAGCTCGACGAGGAATGATCCCGGCGGGGGTGTCGCACGCGGGAACTCGTTGCTGATTCCGATACGCTATCGAACAACAGTTCGTAAGCGAATGGGAGACAAGTGTGCGAGTGATGGGCGTCGACCCCGGTCTCACCCGGTGCGGACTGAGCTTGATCGAAGGTGGGGCGGGTCGTAGTGTCATCGCGCTCGATGTCGATGTCGTGCGTACGCCCGCCGACATGGACCTCGCGCAGAGACTGCTTCGGATCTCGGAGGCTGCCGAGTACTGGTTGGACACGCACAAGCCGACCGTCGTCGCGATCGAGCGAGTGTTCGCGCAGCAGAATGTCCGCACAGCCATGGGTACGGCTCAGGCGGGGGGAGTTATCGCTCTGGCAGCTGCGCGACGCGGAATCGATGTGTGCTTCCATACGCCGAGCGAGGTGAAGGCTGCCGTCACCGGTAACGGCAGCGCCGACAAAGCCCAGGTCACCGCGATGGTTATGCGTATCCTCGGTCTGCAGACCGCTCCCACCCCCGCTGATGCTGCCGATGCGTTGGCGTTGGGGATCTGTCACTGCTGGAGAGCCCCGATGATCGCGCGAATGGCCAAGGCCGAGGCGATGGCGGCGGAACAGAAACGTAAGTACGAGGCGCGCCTGGCCGAGGAGCGAAAAGCGCGCGCTGCTGCGGCCAAGAAGCTCGAACGTGCCAAGGCCAGCAGCGCGAAGGCCGGCAGCGTCAAGAGAGAGGCAGGTGCCCGATGATTGCGTCGATACGCGGCGAAGTTCTCGACATCGCACTCGATCACGCCGTCCTCGAGGCCTCCGGTGTCGGATATCGGGTGAACGCAACCCCTGCCACGCTCGGAACTCTCAGTCGCGGCTGCGAATCGCGGCTCTTGACGACGATGATCGTGCGTGAGGACTCGATGACGCTGTACGGCTTCGAGGACAGTGAATCGAGGGACCTGTTCTCGCTGTTGCTCAGCGTCTCCGGCGTCGGACCGCGCATTGCGATGGCGACCTTGGCTGTTCTCGATCCGACCGCGCTGAGGTCCGCGCTGGCCGACGGGAACATCACCGCACTCACCCGTGTGCCCGGCATCGGAAAGCGCGGTGCTGAGCGAATGGTGGTGGAACTGCGGGACAAGGTCGATGCCATTTTCGGTAGCGGTGGGGGAGCGTCGTTCACGTCGGGGTCCGTCGTCGCCAATCCGGTGCGTGAGCAGATTGTCGAGGCACTTACCGGCCTGGGGTTCCCCGCGAAGCAGGCGGAAGATGCCACGGACGCAGTGCTCGCAGCGCAACCGGACGTGTCGACGTCGGCAGCACTGCGATCAGCTCTGGCCTCTCTGGGCAAAAGCAGATGACAGAAGAATCGGAGTTCGAGAACTCCGGCGTCGATCACTCTGGGGTGAGTGCCGAGGCCATCCCGGAAGATCTCGACGTCGAGACGAGCCTGCGTCCGAAATCGCTTACCGACTTCATCGGTCAGCCGCGGGTACGCGAGCAGTTGCAGCTGGTCCTGACCGGCGCAAAACTCCGAGGTGGAACCCCGGATCACATTCTGATGTCCGGCCCACCCGGGCTGGGAAAGACGTCGATGGCGATGATCATCGCGCAAGAGCTGGGAACGTCGCTGCGGCTCACATCGGGACCGGCGCTGGAACGCGCAGGCGATCTGGCGGCGATGCTCAGCAACCTCGTCGAGGGTGACGTGCTGTTCATCGACGAGATACACCGCATCGCCAGGCCCGCGGAGGAAATGCTTTACCTGGCGATGGAGGACTTCAGGGTCGACGTCATTGTCGGCAAGGGACCGGGTGCCACATCCATCCCACTGGAGGTTGCGCCGTTCACCCTGGTCGGAGCTACTACCCGATCGGGGGCGCTCACCGGCCCGCTGCGAGATCGCTTCGGATTCGTTGCGCACATGGATTTCTACGAGCCCGAGGAGCTGGAACGGATTCTGCTGCGGTCAGCGGGGATCCTCGGCGTTCCCATCGACAAGGCGGGCTGCGCCGAGATCGCGGGTCGATCGCGTGGCACGCCCCGCATCGCCAACCGTCTGCTGCGTCGGGTTCGTGACTACGCCGAAGTCCGCGGCGACGGCACCGTCACGAAACAGACAGCGCAGGAAGCGCTCATTGTCTACGACGTAGACCATTTGGGTCTCGACCGACTGGACCGAGCGGTACTCAGTGCTCTGATCAGAAGTTTCGGCGGAGGCCCCGTAGGAGTGTCCACGTTGGCCGTCGCGGTGGGCGAAGAGCCTGCGACGGTGGAAGAGGTGTGCGAGCCATTCCTCGTTCGGGCAGGCATGGTGGCGCGAACGCCTCGGGGGCGTGTGGCAACCGCCGCCGCATGGAAACATCTTCGTCTCGTCCCGCCTCCGGACCTTGCCATCGGTGGTATTTCCGTCCGAACCAACGAAGCTCAGCAGGACTTATTCGAATAATCTGCTGATAATCGGCAGTTGGCGGATAGATCGAGTGCGGAGTAATGGCACACTGGGACGAACGCGTGGCACCGATAGACCGCCGCAACCTTTTCGACACCGACACTTTTAGGACTGACGTAGAAGATGGAACTGCTATTCCCGCTGCTGATCGTGGCATTGCTCGTGCCGATGTTCCTCAACGTGCGCAAGCAGAAGAGAGCGCTGGCCAGTACCCAGTCGCTGCAGAATTCGCTGAAGATCGGTGATGAGGTAGTTACCACCGCAGGACTGTATGCGCGTGTCGTTCTGGTCGAGGACGACACCGTGGACCTCGAAATCGCCGACGGTGTCATCACCACGTGGTCACTCGCCGTCGTTCGCGAGGTCCTGCCGCCGGAGAGCGAAGAAGAGTTCACTGCCCCCGACGACCTGTCCGGAATCGAAGGCGCGGGCACCGCATCGCCGTCTCTCGAGAAGACGAATCTCGATAAAGCGCCCGTTGACGAGACCGTCGAGCAGACTGCGCGTCGTCTAGAAAAAGAGTGATCCGAAAATGACCGCCGCCGCTGTCGGAGAAAATTCCGGCAGCGGTTTCGCGTGCCGGGGTCAAGTCGTCCGGTTCGTCTGGAATACGTCGACGTGACCGGTTCGGACATGCTCGCTGTTCGGATTGCACGTTCATCAACTGCCAAGAGGAGAATCACACACCGTGGCACCTTCAAGCGGATCGGTGCATCCATCCCGCTATCTGGCCCTGTTCGGGGTGCTGATGGCAGTCGTGTTTGCGCTGGTCTTCTTCACCGGAGACAAGTCGCCCGAGCCCAAACTCGGAATCGACCTCGAGGGCGGCACGAGAGTGACGCTGACTGCGCGTACCCCGGACGGCAGCGCGCCGAGCAAGGACAGCCTCGAGCAAGCGCAGCAGATCATCACCACCCGCGTCGACGGTCTCGGAGTCGCCGGGTCCGAGGTGCTCATCGATGGCGACAACCTCGTGATCACAGTTCCCGGTGACGACAGCTCCCAGGCTCGGACCCTCGGCCAGACAGCACGCCTGTTCATCAGGCCGGTCATTTCTGCGACCCAGCCGTCCGCGGGCCAGCCGTCCGCGGGCCAGCCGTCCGCGGGCCAGCCGTCCGCGGGCCAGCCGGCGGCGGGCCAGCCGTCCGCGGGCACCGAAGCCACTCCGACGGGTGATGCGCCCGCGGCCGAGACCCCGGCTCCCGCCGGTGACGCGGTTCCGCAGGGACGCCCGTTCCCGGCGCAGGATCCGAGCACGGTCGATACCAGTCCTGCGAGTCCGGCACCGGGGGATCCAGCGGCCACCCAGACGCTCGACCCTGCCGCGACGGCCACCGACGATCCCGCGGCTCCATCGGCTACCGGCACCGAAGCCGAGCAAGCTGCAGACCAGATAACCGAGGCCAAGGCGCTGCGCCAGAGCGAGGACCCGCAGGTTCAGCAGGTCGCGTCGGCGACCATCGATTGCAATGCGCCCGATCCACTGCAAGGTAACGACGATCCAGCGCTTCCCCTGGTGGCGTGCAGCACCGATGGAACGTCCGTGTATCTCCTCGGTCCGAGCATCATCGACGGCCAGCAGATCGCCGACGCATCCTCAGGATTCAACTCACAGCAGTCACGCCACGAGGTCAGCTTGACCTTCGACTCCTCGGGCAGCAATACCTGGGCTCAGTTCACCGGGTCCAACATCGGCAAGCAGGCCGCGTTCACGCTCGACTCGAAGGTTGTCAGCGCTCCCCAGATTCAGGGAGCCACACCTGCTGGCAGCGCGACGTCGATCACCGGTCAGTTCACGGCACAGAGCGCGTCGGAGTTGGCCAACACATTGAAGTACGGATCGCTGCCGCTCTCGTTTGCCTCGTCCGAGGCCGAGACGGTCTCCGCCACGCTCGGACTTGCATCGCTCGAGGCCGGACTGCTCGCCGGCGCGATCGGTCTTGTGCTCGTCCTCGTCTACTGCCTGGTCTACTACCGCGCGCTGGGCTTCCTGACCGCGCTCTCGCTGATTCTCGCGGGTCTGATGGTCTACGGCATCCTTGTGCTTCTGGGTCGATGGATCAACTTCACGCTCGACCTCGCCGGAATCGCCGGTCTGATCATCGGAATCGGAATGACTGCCGACTCGTTCGTCGTCTTCTTCGAACGTATCAAGGATGAGATCAGGGAGGGCAGAAGCTTCCGCTCTGCTGTGCCGCGCGGTTGGACACGAGCCCGCAAGACCATCCTGTCCGGTAACGCCGTGAGCTTTATTGCAGCTGCGGTGCTGTATGCGCTGGCCGCCGGGCAGGTTCAGGGATTCGCATTCACCCTCGGTCTGACCACGATCCTCGACGTTCTCGTCGTCTTCCTGGTGACGTGGCCGTTGGTCAACCTTGCATCCCGATCCAAGTTCTGGTCCAAGCCCGGGGTGAACGGTCTCGGAGCAGTTGCCGAGATCGCACAGGAACGCAGGCGCGCCGCCGCTCGAACCACGGCGGGCAAGGCAGCAGCCAACGCATCTACGAAGGGGGCCTGATATGACCGATTCGCCTGACAACACGGCCTCTTTGGAGAGCGGTTCGACGTTGCTGGAGGATTCCCGTGTCGACCAGAATGCGCAGCCCAAGCACAGTTGGCTCAGCAGGCTGTACACGGGAACGGGTGCCTTCGAGATCATCGGCCGTCGCAAGTTCTACTACATCCTGACCGGTGTGATCGTGTTGATCTGCCTGCTCAGCATGGTGTTCAGGGGCTTCACTCTGGGGATCGACTTCGAAGGCGGAACCAAGATCCAGGTGCCCGCCGCCGCAGACGTCACCACCGAGCAGGTCGAAACCGTGTTCACCGACTCGCTCGGATTCGGTCCGGAGGCGGTGCAGACCGTCGGGTCAGGCGCTGCGGCCACCGTTCAGGTCAGGTCAGAGGCTCTGGATGCGAGGCAGGTAGACCAGGTCAAGACCGCTCTGTTCGACGCCTTCCAGCCCGAAGACAGTACCGGTACGGCGACGCCGAACGCGATCAGCTTCTCCGACGTCAGTGAGACCTGGGGCGGCCAGATCACGCAAAAGGCTCTGATTGCGCTGCTTGTGTTCCTGGTGATCGTGAGCATTTACATCGCGATTCGCTACGAGCGAGACATGGCACTTGCTGCATTGGCTGCATTGTTCTTCGACTTGCTCGTCACTGCCGGTGTGTATTCGCTGGTCGGATTCGAGGTAACCCCTGCCACAGTTATCGGACTGCTCACCATTCTCGGGTTCTCGCTGTACGACTCGGTGGTTGTGTTCGACAAGGTCGAGGAGAACACCCGCGGAATTCTGCACCTGAACCGCAAAACCTATGCGGAACAGGCGAACCTTGCCGTCAACCAGACGCTTATGCGCTCGATCAACACCACTGTCATCGGTGTACTCCCAGTGCTGGCACTGATGATCGTCGCAGTGTGGCTGCTCGGGGTCGGAACACTGAAGGACCTCGCGCTGGTGCAGCTGGTCGGCATGATCGTCGGCGCGTACTCGTCGATCTTCTTCGCGACGCCGTTGCTCGTCACCATCAAGGAGAAGTGGGGCCCGGTAGCCGCACACACCAAGAAGGTGCTCGCCAAGCGCGCCGAAGCGGCTGGTCGTGTCGGCTCGACCAACTTGGTGAAGACCGCCGCAGGTGCCAGTTCGGTCGCGAATGCTCCGGCAACGCCCCAGGTGGGTTCGCGACCGACCGGAAAGCGCGCCAAGAAGAGGCGCTGATGACTGTACGAGCCGGAGTGTATCGAGCGGTGGCAGCCGCAGTGGTTGCCACCGTCGGCGCAGGCGTACTCAACGGATGCTCGTCGCCGGAGGACCCGGTGCCGTCCATCGGATACGCAGTGGACAACACTGTGCCCACTTATAACGCGCAGACCGTCGCCGGCGCCGCATCTGGTGCCAGACAAGCGTTTCCGAGGGTCCAGACGGGGTTCAGTTATCTCGGGCCCGAAGGGGAGTCGCTGTCGGACAACGATATCGGTGGCGTCTCGGTAGTACCCGCGGACGTCCTGACCGTGGCGTTCATGATCGCGCCCCAGGCCACGTACTCCGACGGAGTACCGATGACGTGTGACGATCTCGTGCTCACCTGGGCTGCCAACAGTGGACGTTTCGTGTCGGGAACCGACAATCAGCCGCTGTTCGACTCAGCGTCGAGCGCGGGGTATTCCGATATCGACCGTGTCGACTGTGTGAGTGGCAGCAAGGATGCCACTGTCACGTTCAAGGCCGGCCGCGATTACGAGGGGTGGCGCAGTCTGTTCGGTGCTACCGATCTCCTTCCCGCGCATGTGGTGTCGAGAGCGGCGAACGTACCCGACGTCGTCGAACCGATCCTCGCCGGGGACGTGGCCGCGGTGCGGCGTATCGCCGATTTCTGGAACACCGGTTGGACTCTCACGCCGGGAGCGGTGGACACATCGCTGCTGCCGTCGAACGGTCCGTACCGAGTCGATTCTTACACCGTCGACGGCGGACTCGTTCTCGTCGCCAACGACAAATGGTGGGGCATCCCGCCCGAGACCGAGCGAGTGGTGATCTGGCCGAAAGGTACCGATCTGGCCGCGCGTGCTGACGCCGGAGATCTCGACATCGTCGATCAGGGTGTCGGCGGCACATTGCCCGACGCATTCACGGCGACGAATTTTCCCTCGCACGGGGTCGAGCAACTGACTTTTGCGACGAGTGGATCACTCTCTTCTTCAGCGGCCCGTCGCGCTGTGGCACTGTGCACCGCGCGCGAGCAACTCTTCGAACAGTACGGACATCAGGGTTACGACCGCCCGAACGGGATTGGTGCAGATGTGGTCGATTCTCGTCTGGTGCAGCCGAACGCACTGATATACGGCCCGGTAGCAGGCACCGCGAGCGGCCGCTACCGCCAGGCGGATACCCCGGCGGCCCAGGCCGCGTTGAAGGACGCAAGTCTCGGTGCTGTGACGGTCAGAATCGGTTACCTAGCTCCCGACCCTCGACGTGCGAGCATCGTCGCCGATATCGCCGCCGCCTGTTCACCTGCAGGAATCACCATCACGGACGCAAGTTCGGAGGATTTCGGGCCCGAAGCCCTTCGCGCGGGTGCGGTGGATGCAGTGCTCGCCTCCACCGGTTCCGCTTCCGGGCCATCCGGTGCCGCATCCGACGCGGCAGCCAGGTACAGCTTGCACAGCGGCATCGGCAGCAACGTCGGTGGTTATGCGAACGGCCGTATCGACGCCATCGTCGATCAACTTGCCGTCGAGACGTCGGATGCAACAGCCCTGTCGATCGCGACGGAAGGCGAGAATATCCTCTGGAACGACATGCCGTCGCTGCCACTGTTCAATCAGCCTCGGAGTCTTGCTGTTGCCGATGGCATGAGCAACGTCGTCGCCAACCCGACGACCTCGGGCGCGGGTTGGAACATGGATCGGTGGATACTTCTTCGGTGAGTACCAACGTCTCGTCACCTCAATCCGATCTCGCCGCACGGGCGGCAGTCAACATCGACAAGCACGTCCGCTGGGCGAACGATTTTCCGGTGGAGGGCGTGCGTTTCGCCGATCTGACACCGGTCTTCGCCGACGCCGACGGGCTGAAGACAGTGATCGGGGCGCTTGCGGAAGCGGGCACCGGTGCCGATCTGGTCGCTGGTATCGACGCACGAGGATTTCTTCTTGGAGCAGGCGTCGCGCTTGCACTCGAATCGGGTGTTCTTGCAGTCCGCAAAGCGGGAAAGCTGCCTCCACCGGTCGTGTCGCAGAGCTACGACCTCGAATACGGGTCAGCCGTTCTCGAGATACCGGAGGACATCGACATCGTAGGTCGAAAGATCTTGATCGTCGACGACGTGCTCGCCACCGGCGGCACCATCGCTGCGACGGCAGAACTTCTGCGTGCGCGCGGTGCGAAAGTTCTCGGTGCCGCGGTGGTTCTCGAGATCGCGGCGCTCGGTGGACGCGAGAGATGTGCCGGGTACCCGCTCGCCTGCCTCCGGCAAGTATGAGGACTAAAGTCCATACATACTGCGTCCCGGACGGCACGAGAGGTTCGACAAGCACGTGAGTGGTTCTTTGGCTCACCGAATCGTGCGCGATGCAGACAACGCGGCAGGAGGCGATCGCAGTGACCAGTTATGTCGACCAACCCTTGCCTGAGCGGCCCGAGCCCGACAGCGCCGAGGACAGCTCTGCGGAGCCGTCCGCCACAGCAACACCCGAGCAGGAACCACTCGTAGTCGGACGCGGTTCGGTTGCAGTGCCGACGTCGGCGTCCAGGCGGGTGCGCGCCCGGTTGGCGCGCCGAATCACGGCGGGTCGCACAGCGGCAGTGAAGCCAGTCCTCGAACCTTTGGTCAGTCTTCATCGCGAGCTGCATCCGAAGGCCGATTTGGCGCTGTTGCAGCGCGCCTACGACGTCGCCGACGAACGCCATGCCACTCAGATGCGCAAGTCCGGCGATCCGTACATCACGCACCCGTTGGCGGTCGCGAATATTCTCGCAGAGCTAGGCATGGACACCACGACCTTGGTCGCGGCACTGCTCCACGACACTGTCGAGGACACCGGCTACTCGCTGACCCAGCTCACCGAGGAATTCGGTGAGGAGGTCGCGCATCTCGTCGACGGTGTGACCAAGCTGGACAAGGTGGTGCTGGGAACAGCGGCCGAGGGCGAAACCATCCGCAAGATGATCATCGCGATGGCGCGCGATCCTCGTGTGTTGGTGATCAAGGTTGCCGACCGTCTCCATAACATGCGCACCATGCGGTTCCTGCCGCCGGAGAAGCAGGCACGCAAGGCGAAGGAGACACTGGAGGTCATTGCACCGCTAGCCCACCGCCTGGGTATGGCCACGGTGAAGTGGGAACTCGAAGACCTCGCCTTCGCGATCCTGCACCCGAAGAAGTACGACGAGATCGTGCGGCTGGTCGCGGATCGCGCGCCTTCACGCGACACGTACCTCGAGAAAGTGCGCGCCGAGATCAACGCGTCGCTGTCCGCTTCGCGAATCAGTGCCGCGGTCGAGGGACGGCCGAAGCACTACTGGTCGATTTATCAGAAGATGATCGTCAAGGGCCGCGATTTCGACGACATCCACGATCTCGTCGGCATGCGCATTCTGTGCGACGAGATCCGAGACTGCTATGCCGCGGTGGGCGTCGTGCACTCGTTGTGGCAGCCCATGGCGGGCCGGTTCAAGGACTACATCGCCCAACCGCGCTACGGGGTGTATCAGTCGTTGCACACCACCGTCATCGGTCCCGAGGGCAAACCGCTAGAGGTTCAGATCAGAACCAGGGATATGCACCGCACTGCCGAGTTCGGCATTGCTGCGCACTGGCGTTACAAGGAAACGCGCGGCAAGCACGGCAACGACAACGCCGAGGTCGACGACATGGCGTGGATGCGCCAGCTTCTGGACTGGCAGCGTGAGGCCGCGGACCCCGGTGAATTCCTCGAATCGCTACGCTACGACCTGGCGGTCAAGGAGATCTTCGTGTTCACCCCGAAAGGCGACGTGGTGACGCTTCCCGCCGGATCGTGTCCGGTGGACTTCGCGTACGCCGTACACACCGAGGTGGGGCACCGATGTATCGGCGCCAGGGTCAACGGCAGGCTCGTCGCTCTGGAGCGCACGCTCGAGAACGGTGAAGTGGTCGAGGTGTTCACCTCGAAAGCGGTCACTGCAGGTCCCAGCCGAGACTGGCAAGGATTCGTCGTCTCGCCGCGCGCGAAGACCAAGATCCGTCAATGGTTCGCCAAGGAGCGCCGCGAAGAGGCACTCGAAGCGGGCAAGGATGCCATCGCGAAAGAAGTCCGTCGCGGCGGACTTCCTCTGCAACGTCTGATGAATGCCGAATCGATGTCGGCGATCGCGCACGAGTTGAGATATGTCGACGTCTCGGCGCTGTACACGGCGGTGGGGGAGAGCCATGTCTCTGCTCAGCACGTCGTGCAGCGACTGGTGGCGCACCTCGGCGGCGTCGGAGACGTCGAGGAAGAGCTGGCGGAGCGCTCGACACCGTCCACCATCCCGACACGTCCCCGTCATGTCGGAGACGCCGGAGTGCTGGTGTCAGGTGCGACAGGGGTCGTCGCAAAGCTGGCGAAGTGCTGCACTCCTGTGCCGGGCGACGAGATTCTCGGATTCGTGACCCGCGGTGGATCGGTCAGTGTGCACCGCACCGACTGCACCAACGCGAAGTCACTCGGCGATCAGTCCGAACGCTTCGTCGACGTGCAATGGGCGCCGTCCGCGTCGTCGGTGTTCCTCGTAGCGATCCAGATCGAGGCGCTCGATCGCCACCGCTTGCTCTCCGACGTCACCAAGGCGTTGGCGGACGAGAAGGTGAACATCCTCTCGGCATCGGTGGCGACGTCAGGGGATCGGGTAGCGATAAGCAAGTTCACGTTCGAGATGGGTGATCCGAAGCACCTGGGACATGTGCTGAACGTTGTCCGCAACGTGGAAGGCGTCTACGACGTCTACCGGCTCACGTCGGCTGCCTAGGCGGCTCCGGCGCATGTGTGCGGTAATACCTCCCCTGGGACGTATTACCGCGCACATGCGCAGAGCGCCTACGAGCTGACAGTCTCGAGCACGACCGGCAGTTTCGGTGCTCCGTCGTCACCGGGCGTCGACACGCCTCCGGCGGCAACGGCATCGAGGGTGTCGAGGCCTTCGTCGGAGATCGTGCCGAAGACCGTGTACTGCGGTGGCAACACCGAGTCGGCATACACCAGGAAGAACTGGCTTCCATTGGTGTCAGGTCCGGCATTGGCCATCGCGACGGTGCCGCGGGGGTAGACGATGGGGCGCGACAGCGCGGGGTCTCCGGCCGGGTACGCCGTGCTGGGGTACTCGTTTGCGAACTCGTAGCCGGGTCCGCGGTTGCCCTTGCCCGACGGATCGCCGCACTGTAGCACCGCCAGTCCCTCTGTCGTGGTGAGGCGATGGCACACGGTGTTGTCGAAGTAACTCTGCGATGCCAACGATGTGAAGCTGTTGACAGTGCACGGCGCCTCGGACCGGTCGAGCGTCAATCCGATCGCTCCCTGGCTGGTCGTGATCGCCACGTCGACGGTGCCTGCGGTGGACACACCCTCCGTTCCCGGTGGGGTGTTCTCCTTGATCGCCGGGGCTGCCTCGGGGTACTCACAACTGGCAGTGGATGCCTCGGCAGCAGGAACGGCAGGAAGCACGCCGAATTGAGACAGGTCGAGTGGTGTCTGCGACGTGGTCGCCGAGCTCGATGCGGCCTCCGTCGTGGACACAGTGGTATCGGATGCAGTGGTATCGGATGCAGTGGTATCGGACGCAGCGGTGTCGGACGAGCCCGACGAGCATCCTGCGACGAGCACCGCCGCTGCTCCGGCAACCGCACTCAGTGCTACGGCGCGCCTCACAGATCGCTTACCATGCTCGTGATGTCCACGGGCAGTGCCGGCGTGCCGTCTGCTGCGCCCCCTTCGGCGCCTGCTGCAGCAACCTTGTCCAACGTCTGGAGACCTGTCTCGTCGATGGTGCCGAACGCCGTGTACGCCGGAGGCAGAGTCGAGTCGCCGTAGACGAGGAAGAACTGGCTGCCGTTGGTGCCTGGTCCGGCATTGGCCATCGCGATGGTCCCGCGCGGATACGAGATCGGCTCGCTGGCCGCGGGATCGCCTTCGGCGTACTGGTCGGCCGGGAACTCGTCGGCGAACTGGTAGCCGGGTCCGCCCATACCGGTACCGGCCGGATCACCGCACTGCAGAACCTGCAGACCCGCGCCGGTGGTGAGGCGATGGCAGGTGGTCCCGTCGAAGTAGCCCTGGTTGGCGAGCGAGACGAAGCTGTTGACCGTGCACGGCGACTGCGGGTTGTTCAACGTCAGACCGATGTTGCCCTGTGTGGTTTCCATGCTGTAGCTCAGCGCTTCGTCGCTCGTCGGCACGCCGTCGGTGCGAGGAGGAGTGTTGGCCTTCGCTGCGGGCTGAGCGGCCGCCGGGTAGGAGCAATTTACGGTCTCGGGTAGGGATTCGGCCCGACCGTCGGCGATCAGGGTGTCGCCGCTGGTTGAGCTTGCCGCGGACGTGCTAGCCGCGGTCGCGTCCGGCTCGTCACTGCCGCGAGTGAGTGCGAACACGACTGCCACGGCGCCTACCACTACGACCAGACCGAGAACAGATCCGGCGATCGTCATCTGCTTGCGCTTCTTGGCGCGGTCGGCTCGATGTTCGAGCTGGCGCTCGAGTTTCCGTTTCGCTGCCGCGCGTCGCTGCTCGTTGCTGGGCAATTGACGTGTCCTCCTGCTTGTCCTGAATTTGACGTGCCTGTTAAGAACGGGCTTGTGTAGAGCTGTCACCGGCCGTGAGTGAGTGTGCCATTACATCCTGAGAACCATCTGACGGCCTCGCGGATTCTCGCCTGTAGGCACTGGCGACGAGCAGATGAACGATGAACAACTAGTCTGGTTCTCGACTTGGCCGTACCGAATACAGGAGCTGCAGCCGTGCTCGTCACCGGATTCCCGGCGGGAATGTTCCAGACCAATTGCTATGTGCTCGCCCACGATGGCTCCGACACATGTGTCGTCGTCGATCCTGGCCAGGATGCCACCGAGCCGCTGTTCCGGTTCTTGAGCGAATCGAACACCACGCCGGTGGCGGTACTCCTCACTCATGGGCACCTCGATCACACCTGGTCGGTTGCTCCTGTGTGCGAGAAGTTCGGGATTCCTGCCTATATTCATCCCGACGACCGCTACATGCTCTCCGACCCGCTCCGGGGAACCGGACCGCAGCTGGCGGCCCTGCTGGGCGACTCCGAGTTCCACGAGCCCGACGAGGTCGTCGATCTCGCGCACGAGGACACTCTTGTGTTGGCGGGCATCGAGATCGGCGTCGTGCATACTCCTGGACACACCCAGGGATCGGTGGCGTTCACCATCGACGTCGAGACTCCCGATGGAACCCTCGCTGTTGCGCTCACCGGTGACACACTGTTCGCCGGTTCCATCGGGCGCACCGATCTGCCAGGGGGAAACCACGAGCAGCTGCTGTCGTCGGTTGCATCGAGACTTCTACCGCTCGCCGACGACACCGTGATCCTTCCCGGCCACGGCGCGCAGAGCTCGATCGGCCAGGAGCGAGCCTCCAATCCATTTCTCGTTGGACTGTCGGCACCCGAACAAGGAAAACTGTGACCGTGAGCAAGACCAGCACTTTTTCTGCGCCCAAGGGCATCCCTGACTACGTACCCCCGAACTCGGCGGAGTTCGTTGCCGTTAGAGAAGGGCTGCTGACCGCGGCTCGCAATGCTGGGTACGGCCACATCGAGCTCCCGGTCTTCGAGGACACCGGTTTGTTCGCGCGAGGCGTCGGCGAATCGACCGATGTGGTCAGCAAGGAGATGTATACGTTCGCCGATCGAGGAGACCGTTCGGTGACGCTGCGACCCGAGGGAACCGCCGGTGTCATGCGTGCCGTCATAGAACATGGCCTCGACCGCGGAGCTTTGCCGGTCAAGCTTGCCTATGCCGGCCCGTTCTTCCGCTACGAACGCCCGCAGGCAGGTCGCTACCGCCAGTTGCAGCAGGTCGGTGTCGAAGCAATCGGTGTCGATGATCCGGCTCTCGATGCCGAGGTCATCGCCGTCGCGGACACCGGGTTTCGCAGTCTGGGTCTGACCGACTTCCGTCTCGAGATCACCTCTCTCGGCGACGACACGTGCCGTCCTCGGTACCGCGAACTCCTCCAGCAGTTTCTTTTTGCGCTGCCGCTCGACGACGAAACGAAGAAGCGCGCGGAGATCAATCCACTCCGGGTGCTCGACGACAAGCGTCCTGAGGTTCGCGAGATGACTGCGGATGCGCCGCTGATGCTCGATCACCTGTCGGAGACGGCCAAGGCCCACTTCGACGAGGTACTCGCGCACCTCGATGCATTGAAGGTTCCCTACGTGGTCAATCCGCGTATGGTGCGTGGCCTCGACTACTACACCAAAACGACATTCGAATTCGTGCACGACGGCCTCGGAGCGCAGTCCGGAATCGGCGGCGGCGGTAGGTACGACGGTCTGATGGCCCAACTCGGCGGACAGGAACTGTCCGGCATCGGGTTCGGGCTCGGAGTCGACCGTACGATGCTCGCGCTGGTCGCCGAAGGTAAGTCTGCGGGCTCTACCGCTCGGTGCGCAGTCTTCGGCGTTCCGCTCGGGGCGGATGCCAAAGCGAAGATCGTCGCCATCGCCGGGGAGCTGCGCGGCAAAGGCATAAGCGTCGATATGGCCTACGGAAATCGTGGGGTGAAAGGCGCAATGAAGGCTGCCGACCGGTCTGGTGCACGCTTCGCTCTGGTCCTCGGCGACAAGGAACTTGCCGAGGGCAACGCCGTGGTGAAAGAACTCGCGACTGGGGAGCAGCGCGATGTTCCACTCGCCGAAGTGGTCTCCGCGTTGGAGGCCGGTCTTGCCGACGTTGGTTCGAACTCAGAGGCCGGTCTTGCCGACGTTGGTTCGAACCCAGGGGCCGGTCTTGCCGGCTGACAGTTCTGCGCGCGTCGAACTCGATCTCGTTCCGGTCGAGTTGATCGCGCCGCGACTGAAGAAGGTCGCCCTTGGTGCGGTGGTGATCGGAATATTGCTCGCGGTCGTTGCGAGTTTCTTCCTGCCGGTCGCGGTGGCATCAGTGCTCGGGGCTGTCGTGGCGGTGCCGACCGCTGGATCTGCATGGGTGGGGCTGAGGCGTCGAACATGGCTCAGCGACAACATCATCCATGCGCGGGGCGGGTTTCGGACGAAGCAGTTGGCAGTGGCGAAGGTGGTCAGTGCCGAAGTTCAGGTGCGTACAGCGCGGATCGATCAGATTTCGCTTCGCCTGTACGACGGCAACTCTCGCGTCACCATCGCGCTTGCGCTTTACACGAAAGGCGGTGGCCGCGAATTGCCGATCTTGTCGCTGAGAAAACTCGCCGACGCCTTGTGGACGAGCGAGTTGGTGCCCGCGGCCGCAATTGCCTCGGTATTGGTCGATCAACTGAAAGCGGAAGCACGCGACGCCGGACTGAACGAACGCCCGCTGTACCGAGCAATCGAATTGGTACGCGATGCAGGTCGAACGCCCTTGGCCACGTTGACCGATCGGGAAGTCGCTGCGCTGACGGGGTAAGCCTTTCAGGTGACCAGGAAGGCATCGATGACCACCGATTCGGCTGATCGCGAGCCGGATGTCACGACGAGTGCCCGATTGAGGTACGTCAATTGTGGCACCGCCGTGGTGATGGCGAGCGTGCCACGAAAGTAATACGCCGCCGGATCTACTTCTTCGGTGCCGTCCAAGGACTCGATCACCTCGGCCGGGCCGAACTGGACGCCGCGGTAGGCGAGCGAAAGGTAGCCGCCGACAGTCAGTTCCAGCGTCATGTCGGCGGTGAACTCGGTGCACCCGTCTTGCCTGGTCACTCCAATGATCGACGACGCACCGGCGAGCGTTCCCTCGATGTCGGGACCGGGTGCGGCGCCGCCGAGAATCGGCGTCACAACACGTTCGCCCGCAGGGACGGAACCAACCTTGATCGGCACGCCCAGAGTCAGCCCGAGACGGAGGATGGGTTCGAGAGTCGGCGCGATGGGTGCAGTCACGTGGGGGAACGCTCCTTGGCAGTGGTGGGCTCTGTACCCCTACACGCTATCTGCTGTACGGCACGTGATCTCGCACCGCTGGCACCGCCTTGACATGCCATAGAACACATGTTCGACTATGTGTATGCGATGGGCCGGTCAATCACTCGACGCCGCGGACGACGGCGCATTGCCCGGCCTCGAACGTTCAGGTCTGGTCCGAAGCGTACAGACGCCGGAGTTCGAGGGCATCACCTTCCACGAGGTGCTGTGCAAAAGCGCGCTCAACAAAATTTCGGGGGATGCGTCGCTTCCGTTCACCTGGACCATCAACCCGACGCGTGGGTGCTCGCACGGGTGCCGCTACTGCTTCGCGCGACCGACACACGAATATCTGGATCTGAACTCCGGCAACGACTTCGATTCGCAGATCGTGGTGAAGACCAACATCGGAGCAGTTCTCCGCAAGGAACTTGCGCGTCGATCATGGAAACGCGAGCCGGTAGCGCTCGGGACGAACACTGATCCTTACCAGCGGGCCGAGGGAAGGTATCGATTGATGCCGAGCATCATTCGAGCGCTGGCCGAGTCGGGGACACCGTTTTCCATCCTGACGAAGGGAACGCTGCTCCGGCGCGACCTTCCGCTGCTCACTCTCGCGGCTCGGCAGGTCGACATTCACATCAGCGTGAGCCTTGCCATCCATGACGCCGATCTGCAGAAGCAGATCGAACCGGGCACACCCAGTCCGCGCGCTCGTCTCGATCTCATTCGGGCAGTGCGTGATGCTGGTCTACCGTGCAGCGTGATGGTGGCGCCGGTGATCCCGTTCCTCACGGACGGCGCACGGCAACTCGACGGGTTGTTCGAGGCACTCGCCGATGCCGGTGCGACATCGGTGACGGCCATGCCGATGCATCTTCGATCGTCGACGAAGGACTGGTTCATGTCCTGGCTGTCGGAAAATCATCCTGCGCTCGTTCGCCGCTACCGAACGTTGTACGGTCAGGGCGCCTACGTCACTCCCGAGTACAAGCGGTGGCTGCGCGGCCGCATCGACCCACTGCTGGACCGTCACGGATTCGGGGTCGACGACACAAGATCGATGCCCGAGAACGTGCCAGCCGAGCCCGCGGCGGCTCCTCAGGACCGAACCCCCGCGATGACCCTGTTTTGATGGCCTTGCTTGGAGGGTCTACCGGGTGAGCGCGGGCGGGTTGTTCAGGTCGCGCGCCGAGAAGGTATCGCACGCCGACACCTGCCCTGTTCGGTATCCGGTGGCAAACCAACTCTGGCGCTGCTCCGACGAACCATGTGTCCAGCCCTCGGGATTGACCCGGCCGCTGGAAGCCTGTTGGATCCGGTCGTCGCCCACGGACGATGCGGCCGACAGGGCGTCATCGATATCGGTTTGAGTGAGAGGTGCCAAGAACGGTAGGCCGGTGTTCGGGTCAGGGATGACCGCTGCCTGGCTGGCCCAGATTCCGGCGTAGCAGTCGGCCTGCAGTTCCACCCGAACTGCTCCAGACTCTGCCCCCTGCGGATCCTGCTGCGCTCTGCCGATATCACCGAGCTGATTCTGGATGTGGTGACCCACCTCGTGTGCGACCACATACTCCTGCGCGAGTTGCCCTCCGCTGGATCCGAAACGATCGACCAAAACTTGGAAGAAGCTGGTGTCGAAGTACGCCGTGGCGTCGGCTGGACAATAGAAAGGTCCGACCGCACTGGTGGCGTTGCCACAGCCGGTGTTGGTCGAGCCCGAGAACAACTGAACCTCAGGCCGGACATAAGCGACGCCCGTCTGCGAGCCCAACTGTGAGGCCCAGACGTCGTCCAAGCTTTGCACCGTTCCGACAACAAGGCAGTCCACGTTCGTATTTGCGTCGAGGCCGGTCTTGCAATTTTCGAGGCCCTCACTACCGCCGGACTGATTCGAGGTGTCCGAGGCTCCGCTGAGTTGCCCAAGGATCGATTCAGCGTCACCGCCGCCGAACAGCAACGCGAGAACCAGCACGATCAGACCGCCTGCACCACCGCCGAGTGCAAGCTTCCCGCCGCGTCCACCTCCTCCGCCACCGGACTTGACCCTTCCTGAATCCAGGCGTGCGCCCTCGTTGAACGTCATCGTCGAATCCTTTCGGGCGGGTCGTTTTGGCACGTTCGACTCCTGGCGTCGCGCTGCCGCGAACACCTGGGCAAAGGTCCACATTTGGTTGATCGAGCACTAGCTTCGCACGCCGCGGTGGTATCGCGTTTCCCGTCTGTGGAAGCTCTCCGTAAGATTAGTGACCGACGAACACGTTTTTTGGAATTTTTGTGAAAGGAAACCAGTGCTGCGCACCCACCTCGCCGGCTCGCTTCGATCCGAGCACGTCGACCGAACAGTCACTCTGACGGGTTGGGTTGCGCGTCGCCGCGATCATGGCGGTGTCATCTTCATCGACCTGCGAGATGCCTCCGGCGTCGCACAAGTGGTGTTTCGTGATGGCGAAGTTGCCGAGAAGGCGCACCGCCTGCGCGCCGAGTATGTCGTCAAGGTCACCGGCAAAGTAGAGCAGCGCCCGGAGGGAAACCAGAATTTCGAGATCCCGACCGGTGCGATCGAGGTCGACGCTTCCGACATCGAGGTTCTGTCCGAAAGCGCTCCGCTCCCATTCCAGCTCGATGACCAGCCCGGCGAAGAAGCGCGACTGAAGTACCGATACCTCGATCTTCGTCGCGCCGGACCAGGTCATGCGATCCGGCTTCGCTCGCAGGTCAATGCCGCAGCGCGGGGAGTGATGGCTCATCACGAGTTCGTCGAGGTGGAAACACCGACTCTCACCCGCTCGACCCCCGAGGGCGCCCGCGACTTCCTGGTGCCCGCACGGTTGCAGCCGGGGAGCTTCTACGCACTTCCGCAGAGTCCGCAGCTGTTCAAGCAACTGCTGATGGTCGGCGGCATCGAGCGGTATTACCAGATCGCACGTTGCTACCGAGACGAGGATTTTCGCGCGGATCGTCAGCCGGAGTTCACTCAGCTCGACGTGGAGATGAGCTTCGTGACGCAGGACGACATCATCTTGCTTGCCGAGGAAATCCTCGCAGCGCTGTGGAAGCTCGTCGGCTACGAGTTCGAGGGCAAAATTCCGCGGATCACGTACGCCGAGGCGATGCGTCGTTACGGCTCCGACAAGCCCGACCTCCGATTCGACATCGAGTTGGTCGAGTGCACAGACTTTTTCTCCGACACCGCGTTCCGAGTGTTCCAGGCACCTTACGTTGGCGCCGTGGTCATGCCGGGAGGTGCGTCGCAGCCGCGTAAGCAACTCGACAAGTGGCAGGAGTTCGCCAAGCAGCGCGGGCACAAGGGACTGGCCTACGTTCTTGTGGCCGAGGACGGCACACTGGGTGGACCTGTCGCAAAGAACCTCACCGACGCCGAGCGTGACGGTATCGCAACGCATGTCGGCGCGAAGCCCGGCGACGCGATCTTCTTCTCCGCAGGACCGATCAAGGCCTCGCGTGGTCTGCTCGGCGCGGTTCGTGGCGAAATCGCCCGCAAGCTCGATCTGATCGACCCGAAGGCATGGGCCTTCGTATGGGTTGTCGACGCGCCGCTCTTCGAGCCGACATCCGACGCCACCGCCAGCGGAGATGTCGCCGTGGGTTCCGGTGCCTGGACCGCGGTCCACCACGCATTCACCTCACCGAAGCCCGAGTCGATGGAGAACTTCGACACCGAGCCAGGGAAAGCGCTTGCGTATGCCTACGACATCGTCTGCAACGGCAACGAAATCGGTGGCGGCAGTATTCGTATCCACCGGAAGGACATTCAGGAACGTGTCTTCGCGGTCATGGGAATCGGCGTGGAAGAAGCGCAGGAGAAGTTCGGCTTTCTTCTCGACGCCTTCAGCTACGGCGCACCGCCACACGGCGGAATTGCATTCGGCTGGGACCGCATCACAGCATTGCTCGCCGGTGTCGATTCGATCCGCGAGGTCATTGCGTTTCCGAAGTCCGGTGGCGGTGTCGACCCGCTGACGGATGCGCCCGCGCCGATCACCCCGCACCAGCGCAAAGAATCCGGTATCGATGCAAAGCCGGAGAAGAAGGAAGACAAGCAGATCGAGGCAGACGCGGAGTAGCGTCGCCCGATGTTCGAGACAGCCCCCGCCGCGACTCCACGGCGGGGGCTGTCTCTGCATCGATCGCGCTGTCGACTACGTGTCGACGATGAATCAGGTTGCGGGCGAGACAAATCCGCCCGACAGAACGCGGTATGCATAGGTCATCGCAATGAGAGACATCGGCACCGTGAAAATGAGGCCGAGGCCGCAGGGGATCGCCCCGACGACATTGATTGCCGCGAGTGCCAAGAACAGCAGTGCCAGTTGCACGGGTGCGCGTGCGATGAGGCTCGCATTCGTGATGACAGCGGTGTGGAAGGCCAGCCCACGATCGAGCAACAGTTGGAGCACGAACCAGAACATGATGCCGATCACGAGACCGATTGCGATCGAGAAAAAATAATTGTCGAGTAGCGACGTTGCGGCATTCACGACCGAAAGCAGAACGGCAGAGATCGCGATGTTGCCTACGTTACGCAGCCGCCAGAACGATCCGAAGTGTGGTCTCAATCCGTCCAATTCGAGAAGGGACCCTCGTACGAGCACAGCGCCGGCGAAATATCCGACGACTCCGATGGCGGCGGTTCCGATCGTCACGGACCAGGTCACACCGGCGTTGTCGAATTCGGCACCGTAACTCGAGTTTTCGAGAGCGCTGGACGAGAACAGGGCCGTGAGGACGACGACGATGGCGATGATGTAGAGGACGACCAGCACGGCAGCGTACAGGCCCATGAAGCCAAGCCATACACCGATGTTGGCGACGAATTTTTTCCACCCGTACTTGATCGCCTCGCCCGCGCGTAGAGCAGCCGGCGCTGCATTCATCGGGGGGCCGGTATAGCCCCATGGGTCTTGCTGTGGGTACTGGGTGAAGTTGCCTGCCGGGGGAAGGAAGCTCCCAGGCGGATACGCGCCCGGCGGCGGGTAATTCGACTGCGACGATTGGTAGTTGGTGGGCTGGGTGAACCCACCGAGATCCGGATTCCCGCCCTGCTGTGGATCGTGGCCACCGGCCCCGCTCGGTTGGTCGTTCACCATTGCCCCCTCGCTTGCTGTTCCGACTCGGTCGAGCCAGAACCTTACGGCCAGAGGCGATACGTTGGATACCGCACAGTCTGATCTGCCGTGCCGAACGGCAGCGGGTCAAATATGCGAAGCGGGCCATCCAGGTAGTTCTTGGATGGCCCGCTTCGCGTCGAACTATGGGATCACTTGGTGGAGACGACCTGCGTTCCGCCCGCGAGTTCGTCATGCTTGCCCTGCTTGGTAGGGCTGGAATTGATGGTGACTGCAATGACGATTTCGGCGATGAATACCAGTAAGCCACCGAGAATCGGAATGATGTTCAGTAGCAGGAAGGCATTGCGCTTGGCGGCCTCGGCCTGGGTCGGGTGGCCGCCCGCAGCGCCGAGAGTCCGAAGACCGAGGAGCTGTTTGCCGAAGGTCTGTCCTCGGCTCGATTCGAGGAAGACAAAGTACGCAAAGCCTAGAACAGCCGAAACCAGTCCGAAGATGAACTGCCCGACGAATCCGCTCGGAGAAACGGCGTAGACGATGGCTGCAACGATCGCGACGATGATTCCATCGACCAGGCGTGCCAAAAATCGCTTCAGCAGGGTACCGGGTTGACCTCCGCCTGGCAGCTGAGAACCGGCACCGTAAGCCGCGTTGCCCGCTGCAGGCGGCGGTGGGTAATTGCCGGGCGGTGGGTAGTTGCCGGGCGGTGGGTAGTTGCCGGGCGGTGGGGAATTACCGGGCGGTGGGTAGCTGCCGGGAGGTGGGTACCCACCAGCCGGATTCTGCGGGTACTGCGGCTGGTTCGGATCGGAACCGTACTGCGGCCCGTTTGGTGGGTTTTCGCTCACGGAATGTCCCCTCGACTGGAGTTTGGCTGTGCATGTACGAACACCTTATTTTCAGGCTGAGCGAACCGCACTCGACGGGGTGTGTCAAGCATTACGCGCGTCGCTGGCATGCACGATTCGGACACGATCTCACTGAGCGAGCGTGACGAGCGACCTCTAAGGTTGAAGTTTCTTACCCATACCGGGATATGTAAGGGGCTCGCCGTGGGCATCAAAGTCGCACTGGAACACCGAACAGGCTATGCGTTCGATCGAATGGTGCAGGTGTACCCGCACGAGATTCGGCTTCGGCCCGCGCCGCACTCGCGGACACCGATCGAAGCCTATTCACTGAAGATCGAACCTGCAGAGCATTTCATCAACTGGCAGCAGGATGTTTTCGGAAACTTTCTGGCTCGTGTCGTCTTCCCCGAGCGAACCGACCACATGTCGATCACCGTGGGTCTCGTCGCCGATATGGCAGTGATCAACCCGCTGGACTTTTTCGTCGAGGACTGGGCGGAACACTTCGGGTTCGCGTACGAGGCGGACGATCTCCCCGATCTGGAGCCGTACCTGCGACCGGTGGACGAGGACGGTGTCGGTAGCGGACCTGGACCGATCGTCACTGCGTGGGTCGAGAAGCTCGAGGCCGCAGCGCGTGAGCGCGGCGACAAGCTGCGCACGATCGATTTCCTGGTGATGGCCAATCACGCTGTCATGTCCGACATCGGCTATTCCGTTCGTATGGAGCCCGGCGTTCAAACGCCCGATCACACCCTTACCAGTGCTGTCGGTTCGTGCCGCGACTCAGCATGGTTGCTGGTGTCGATTCTGCGGCAGATGGGCCTGGCAGCACGCTTCGTCTCCGGATATCTCGTGCAACTTGCGTCGGACATCAAGTCCTTGGACGGACCGTCCGGACCGGCAGCAGACTTCACCGATCTACATGCGTGGACCGAGGTGTACCTACCCGGCGCAGGGTGGGTCGGGATGGACCCGACATCCGGTCTCTTCGCCGGCGAAGGCCACATTCCGCTCTCGGCAACCCCTCATCCATCCACCGCAGCAGCGATTTCCGGCGCGACGAGCAAATGCAAGGCCGAGCTGGATTTCTCGAACACCGTGGTGCGTGTGCACGAAGACCCACGCACCACGCTGCCGTACACCCCGGAACAGTGGGAGTCGATCCTGGCAACGGCGTCGGTGTTGGACAAGAAGATGGCGGGCCAAGACATTCGCCTGACCGTCGGAGGGGAGCCCACGTTCGTTGCAATCGAGAATCAGGATTCGCCCGAGTGGAACACCACTGCCGACGGTCCGCACAAACGTCTCCTCGCGAGTGCGCTCGCCGAACGCATGCGCACCATCTACGCTCCGGACGGATTGGTTCAACGCAGCCAAGGAAAGTGGTACCCGGGAGAGCCCTTGCCTCGGTGGCAAGTCGGAATGTTCTGGCGAACGGACGGCGAATCCCTCTGGCGTGACGCCGATCTCATCGCCGATCCCTGGCTCCCCGACGGCGAGCGCCCGGCCGCGGTGGCGTCCACGGCATCGCGTGACCTGGTGGCCACGCTGGTCGAGAGTCTCGGGTTGCCACCAGAGCAAGCGCGTCCGGCCTACGAGGATCCGTTGGTTCGGCTACTCGATCTGGTGCGCGCACCCTACGGTGACCCTCCTGCAGACGGTGACGATCTGGAGCCGGGCGTCGACACCGCCGACGCCCGAGCAGCGTTGTTGGCCAAACTCGATTCCACCACGGACGAGCCCGCGGCGTTCGTCCTACCGATCAGCCGCACGCCCGACGGAACCGGGTGGCAGAGCGCGGACTGGCGGCTGCGCCGAGGCCGCCTCGTGCTGCTCGAAGGCGACTCACCCGCAGGACTTCGCCTGCCGTTGAGCGCGATTTCCTGGACCGGCGGCCCCCCTGCGAACCCTGCCGACCCGACGGCGCCGACAGAACCGCTACATGCGCAGCAGTTGACCCAGCGGCCACCTCGACCGGTGGATCCGGTGGAAGCCCGCTACGCACGTCTGGTCGAGTCGAATGTCGCAGGCGCAGTCGGTGGCAACGACGTCACCGCATTGGTCGCTGAAGTCCGCGATGGCATCCTGCATGTGTTCATGCCTCCGATGGATCGGCTGGAGGACTTCGCGGAACTCGTCGAACGGGTGGAGAACGCAGCGTCGGCAATCGACACGCCCGTCGTCATCGAGGGGTACGGGCCGCCGTCGGATCCGCGCATTCAAACCCTGACGGTCACGCCCGACCCGGGCGTCATCGAGGTCAACCTACAACCGTCGTCCTCGTGGGCGGAGCAGAACGAATTGATGGAAACCCTCTACCGGGAGGCCCGCCAATCTCGTTTGACCACAGAAGGATTCGACAACGACGGCACCACCCGCGGTACCGGGGGCGGCAACCACATCACTCTCGGCGGAGTGACGCCGTCGGATTCCCCGGTGCTGCGAAGGCCGGATCTACTCGTCTCGATGCTCACCCACTGGCAGCGGCACCCGTCGCTCTCCTACCTGTTTTCGGGACGATTCATCGGAACCACATCTCAGGCTCCCCGCGCCGATGAGGGCAGAGAAGAATCACTGTACGAACTCGAGGTGGCGTTCAGTGAGATCGAGCGACTGACCGGTCCTGATCGCACGGCCTCTCCCTGGATCGTCGATCGCGCGCTTCGGCATCTTCTGACCGACATCACCGGCAACACGCACCGCGCCGAGTTCTGCATCGACAAGCTCTACAGCCCCGACAGCACCCGGGGACGGCTCGGACTTCTCGAGCTGCGAGGCTTCGAGATGCCACCACACCACCAGATGGCGATGGTGCAATCGCTTCTCGTTCGGTCTCTGGTGTCGAGGTTCTGGGACGAACCATTGAAAGCGCCGCTCATCCGACACGGTGCGAACCTTCACGGCCGATATATGCTCCCGCACTTCGTCATCAGCGACATCGGACGCGTTGCCGAAGATCTGCGCGAGCACGATATCGACTTCGACACCAGCTGGCTCGAGCCCTTCACCGAGTTCCGGTTCCCGCGTCTCGGGACCACCGTGATCGGTGACGCTGAAATGGAGTTACGCGGAGCCATCGAACCCTGGAACACTCTCGGCGAAGAGTCGACTTCCTCGGGCACTGCGCGCTACGTGGATTCGTCCGTCGAACGCATCCAGGTGAAGATCACCGCTGCCGACGAAGGCCGCTACATGGTGACCTGCAACGGGGTACCGGTGCCGATGCTACGAACGGAACGCCAGGACGAACAGGTTGCTGGTGTCCGGTATCGGGCGTGGCAACCACCGAGCGCGCTTCACCCGACCATCGCGGTACAGAGCCCACTCCGCTTCGATCTCATCGAAAAGCAGACCGGCCGTGCGGTCGGCGGGTGCAGCTATCACGTTGTTCACCCTGGTGGCAGGTCCTACGACGGCCCTCCGGTCAACTCGGTGGAAGCCGAAGCACGCCGAAACGGACGGTTCGAAGAGGGCGGGTTCACCGCAGGGAAGGTCGACATAGCAAGATTGCTCGAGATGCATGCTCGACAATCGATCGACGTCACCGCGCCCGGCATGTTGGACCTCCGTCGCACGGGCGTCTACTCCGGATAGCAGTGGCGCGATCGAACAGCGAGTCGAACCGGTGACGATTACCGGCCGTTCCTGCGTACTCACCGCGAGGTGGCGCAACCCGGCATGGAATCGCCCTACGGAAGGAATGACGACTCGATGGTGCCCGTGGATGCAAGGGACTCCGGATCCGGTGCTGCACTGGGCAGTCCCGGAGCGGGCGGTGGTGAGTCCGGTGCTGGCCGGCCCGGCGGCCCACGGCAGGCATCGGTCCAGGTGATCTCCGAATATCGAAACCGCCGGGGATCTCTGCCGTGGGACGCGGTTCGCCACGACGAACTCCTCGACGACGCCGGCGTCGTACGCCCACAGTGGGCCGAACTCGTGGCGGGTCTCGACGAGAGCGGACGAGGCGGCGAGCGCGCGCTTCAATCGCGTGTCCGCAGGCTCGTCGACGACCACGGAATCACGTACAACCCGATCCCGGCCGACGGGTCGGACAGCGTCGTCACGCCGGTTCGATGGGGTCTCGACGGGATTCCGTTGGTGCTCGCCGCCGACGACTGGGACCGACTCGAAGCCGGACTCGTTCAGCGCTCCGGTTTGCTCGACGCCCTTCTGACCGACATCTACGGTCCGATGCAGACCGTCAGGAAGGGTCTCGTCCCGCCTGAATTGATATTTGCCGACCCCGGCTACGTTCGAGCGGCGCACGGCATCACCATTCCCGGGCCGCGCCAACTCTTCATCCATGCGGCTGACGTCGGCCGCGGCTCCGACGGGCAATTCCGGGTAGTGGCCGATCGCACCCAAGCACCGTCGGGAATCGGCTATGCACTTGCTGATCGCCGCGTGATGTCGCGTGCAACTCCCGAACTGTTCCAGGACACGAATCCGAGACCCCTCTCGACCTTTGCGCGCGCTGTTCGGTTGGCCCTGATCGATGCCGCGCCTGCATCGGCGGAGGACCCGGTCGTCGTCGTGCTCAGTCCTGGAAGCCATTCCGAGACGGCATTCGATCAGGCATATCTGGCGACAGTGCTCGGATTCCCACTTGTCGAGAACGCCGATCTCGTCGTACGCGACGGTTGCCTTTGGATGCGTTCGCTCGGGAAGCTTCGCCGAGTCGATGTGGTACTTCGGCGGGTCGACGCAGGATTCATCGACCCACTCGATTTGCGCCCCGACACCAGGCTCGGTGTGGTCGGCCTCGTGGAGGTGCTCCGGCGCGGAGCGGTGACGGTGGTGAACACCATGGGAAGCGGAGTGCTGGAAAATCCCGCGCTGCATTCGCTGTTGCCTGCGCTGAGCCGTGCATTGCTCGACGAGGATCTCCTGCTCGAGTCGACTCCGTCGGTATGGGGAGGCGAGGCGAACGGACTGTCGCACTTGATCTCGCGCGTGCGTTCGCTGGTCTTTCGGTCGGTTTCCACTCGGGAGACCGTCGTCGGGCACGATCTCGACGATGCTGCTGCAGAACGGTTCGCCGCGCGATTGCAGTCGCAGCCGTGGGCGTGGGTGGGCCAGGACGTCCCCGAGTTCGGGGTCGCCCCGTCGGGCTCTGGTTTCGGGGGAGACGTCGGCGGCGCCGAAGTCGGCATCAGGTTGTTCACCGTGGCGCAGCGCGTCGGGTACACGCCAATGGCCGGCGGGCTCGGCCAGGTCTTGGTGACCTCGCCGGTTGCCGAGCCCTTGACCACCGTGGCATCCAAGGACGTCTGGGTCCGATCGGTCGAGAGAGTGACTCCCGCCGACTCGGCCCCGCACACACCGCCTGCTTCGGTGGAAGAGCTACCGCAGTACGCGGCGGCCACAGCGATCGACGATGTCAGCAGCCCGCGCGTGCTAGGCGACCTGTTCTGGTTCGGAAGGTACAGCGAACGCGCCGAGGACATGACGAGACTGCTGATCGCCGCGCGCGAGCGGCACCAGGACTACCGCTCGATGCCTTGGATCGACGGTAGCGACAGCCTCCCGATCCTGCTCGAAGCGGTGACGCGAGTGTCGGTTACCGGACCGGGATTTCTCGACGAGAGCATCCGAGACAGCGCTCTTGCGGAGTTCCGCTCGCTGACGTTGTCGGTGAATCGCCTCGGCTCCCTAGCTCAGTCGGTCGATCGACTGCAGCAGGCAGCACGAGGAGTTCGCGATCAGCTGTCCAACGACACGTGGGCGGTACTCAACCGAATAGACACCGCATTGGAGGAACTTGCCGATTCCAGTCCGGGAAACGGCGCTCAGCTCGCATCCTCGCAATCCGCCGTGCTCCGTGGTCTCCTCTCGCTGACCGGCTTGGCCTCGGAGTCCATGGTCCGCGATCCTGGGTGGTACCTCATGGATTCCGGCAAGCGCATCGAGCGCGGTCTCCAGCTGACAGCACTGCTGTCCGCGACCCTCAGTCATGCGTTGACGCCGTCGACCGAACAGGCTGTCATCGACTCGGTGCTCTCGGCCGCGGAGTCGTCGGTAATCTACCGTCGACGCAATCGGGGACGAGCCCGTATCGCAGCCGTGGCCGAGCTTCTCCTGTTCGACGAGGGCAATCCACGCTCTCTCGTCTACCAACTCGACCGGCTCAAAGACGACCTCGGTGCCCTACCCGATGCGTCGGGCACCTCGCGCGGCGAACAACTCGTCGAGCAAATCACGGCGCGGCTTCGTCGGGTCGACCCCGGTGACCTGGAATCGGTCGATCCGTCCGGACGTCGCGTGGAACTGGTGGAACTCGTCGACGGAATTCACGCGCAGTTGGAGGACTTGTCGAAGGTCATTCTTGCCACCCACATGGTCCTTCCTGGTGGAACGCAGCCGCTGTGGGGAACGGCTGGACGCCGAGCCAATCAGCGTGTGCAGGCATCCAACAAGAACGGCAGTGGATCGAAGAACGGTGATAGAGCATGAGCAGGCGTTATCGGATCAGGCATATCACGACCTACACGTACTCCGACCGTGTGTCGTCGTCGTACGGCAGGGGATTTCTAGCTCCGCGGGAGACCGACGTGCAACGGTGCCTGGAGAAAACTGTCGAGGTACAACCCTCTCCGACCGACCAGTCGTTCGGGGTCGATGTCTACGGAAACGAAGACGTCTACTTTCATGTGACCACCGACCACGAGACGCTCGTCGTCACTGCCGATTCGCTCGTCGAAGTGGATGCGCCCTCTGCTGCGGACAACGAGCTCGGCCGTGCGACTGCGTGGGAGAACGCTCGACCGCAACAGCCAGGTGAGTACACCGCGGCCGGCGACCGCGCCGCTGCAGTGGAATTCGTGCTCGACCTCGATCACCCGGAGATCACCGATGCAGTCCGCGGGTACGCCGATGTCAGTTTCGTACCAGGTCGGCCACTCCGCGACGTCATCGTCGATCTGACGCACCGCATCTTCACCGATTTCACGTATCAGTCCGGCTCGACGACGGTGTCGACCAAAGTTGCCGACGTTGTGGAGGCGCGATCGGGGGTGTGTCAGGACTTCGCACGCCTCGCCATCGCTGCATTGCGAGCCAACGGGCTGGCTGCGCGCTACGTGTCCGGTTACCTCGCGACCGAGCCGCCTCCCGGCAAGGAGCGCATGATCGGGGTCGACGCCACTCACGCCTGGGCCGCGGTGTGGACGCCGGAGAACACGTGGCTTGCGTTCGATCCCACCAACGACCAGCTCGTCGACGAGCGCTACACCACTGTGGCTTGGGGCCGTGATTACGCGGACGTGCCGCCGCTCCGCGGCGTGATCTATACCGAGGCGGAGGAAAGCACCATCTCGGTGTCCGTGGACGTCGCTCCCGTCGACTGAACACTCACTCTCGCCCGGCACCCGTGTTGCTGCAGGTGTCTGTGTTGCTGCAGGTATGTGTGTTGCTGCACAACGGTAACGATGCGAAATCGGTACCAGGCATTTACCTGTAGGAACTCACAAGGTCCGTTTCGGGCGCACCATCTGTCGTACCGACCAGGTACCTTGGTATCCGATGACCGCGACATTGGCAGACCCTGTATCCGAGGTAGTGGCGGCCGCTCAGCGGCTGCTCACCAGGCGTACCGGCGCACCGGTCACCCTTGTAGATCCAGTCGATCTCGGCGGCAGCGGGCAAGCGACGGTCCTTCGTGTGCGTGTATCGGAAAATCCTTTCCAACTCCCTCGAACCCTGGTGATCAAGCAGGTTCGTGACTCGGCTGGTTCGGACGCCGCCATCGATGAGGGAGGGCACGCGGCATTCCTTCGGGAGGCTGCGTCTTACCAGTTCGCCACTGCCCTGGCCACCGACAGTAGGCCCGGACCTGATCTTCTTGCCTACGACCTCGGTGCGAGATTGCTGATCCTGAGCGACCTCGGTGACGCGAGCCCCATCACGGCGCTTCTCAAGCACTCCGACGCCGCATCGGTTACCAACTCGTTGATGGCGATGGCCCAGGCGCTCGGACGCATGCACGCCGCCACCGTGGGAAGGGAAGCGGACTTCGCCGCACTGCTTCGCCGTGTCGGGCAACCCAACTCTGCCGATGGCATCTCTGCGCAGATTCCCGACGCACTGACCGCTGTCCCGCGCATGCTGAAATCCGATCTCGGAATCGAAAGCGTGCCCGCCTCGCTCATCGAACGAGTAGAGCGCAGTGGCAGACTCTTCGCCCACGGTGCGTTTCGCGCATTCAGCCCGTCCGACCTGTGCCCTGACAACATCATCGTCAATGAAGCGGGCGTTCGATTCCTCGACTACGAATGGGGCGGATTTCGCGACGCCACTCTCGACATCACCTATGCACTCGCGTCGTTCCCCGGCTGTCTCTGCCACTTCGACCTCTCCTCCGACCGCGCGCAGGCGATGATCGATGCCTGGCGGTCCGAAGTTGTCGGAATTTGGCCACACCTCGCCGACGACACGGTGCTCGCGTCGAAAATCCTCGATGCGCAACTGATCTGGGTTTGGCTGACGACTTTTTGGTTCCTCCCGAACGACCACACGCGAATTGCCGCAGCAAGGGCGCACCATCTGTCCGTTCCGCGCTCGGATGCACTCATCTCGCGGTGGAAGGTCCTCGTCGAGCAGGCAACCCGAACCGGGGATGCGGATGTCGCCGCTTTCGCGCTCCGCGTCGTGGGCGCTCTCGAAACCAAATGGGATCGCTGATCAGCCGAGCCGGCATCTCCGATAGCGTCTGAGCTGTGAGTACAGGGTTCGGATCAGGGTTCGACGACGACGCAGACGAGAGCGGTTTGTTCGATAGTCCAGTAGACCCCAACGAAGTCGAGGTAGTGCCCTCCAGGTCGTACGCGGCCCCGGAGGCACCGTTGGCCGTGCGGATGCGGCCGAGGACTCTGGACGAGGTCGTCGGGCAGAGTCACCTGCTGGCACCCGGTTCACCGCTCCGTCGTCTCGTGGACGGCTCGGGTGCGTCCTCGGTAATGCTCTATGGCCCGCCGGGGACCGGCAAGACCACGTTGGCGTCGCTGATCTCAGGGGCTACAGGGCGCAAGTTCGAATCGCTGTCTGCGTTGTCCGCAGGGGTGAAAGAGGTCCGCGGCGTCATCGATCTCGCTCGTCGGCGCCTCACTGCGGGCGAGCAGACAGTGCTGTTCATCGACGAGGTGCATCGCTTCTCCAAGACGCAACAGGATGCTCTTCTCGCAGCCGTCGAGAATCGAATCGTTTTACTCGTAGCCGCAACCACCGAGAATCCGTCGTTCTCGGTGGTGTCGCCGTTGCTGTCCAGATCGTTGGTACTGCAGCTTCAACCACTCGGCTCGGCAGACATCGAGCTTCTCCTCACCCGAGCCGCCGCCGACGCGCGCGGACTCGATGGTGCCGTGTCCATCGACGACGACGCTATGGCTCATCTGGTTCGGCTTGCCGCAGGTGATGCTCGTCGCGCGCTGACCGCACTCGAAGCGGCTGCTGGGGCAGCTGCCGGCCCGGTCCTGGATCTGGCGACAGTCGAGGCGAGCGTCGACAAGGCTGCCGTCCGATACGACCGTGACGGAGACCAGCACTACGACGTCATCAGCGCGTTCATCAAATCGATCCGAGGGTCCGACGTCGACTCGGCTCTGCATTACCTGGCCAGAATGATCACCGCAGGTGAAGATGCCCGGTTCATTGCCCGCAGACTCGTCGTTCATGCCAGCGAGGACATCGGGATGGCCGATCCGACCGCGCTGCAGACGGCTACCGCTGCTGCAACCGCCGTACAGCTCATCGGTATGCCGGAGGCCCGTTTGGCGTTGGCGCAGGCCACGATTCACCTGGCGACTGCCCCGAAATCCGGTGCGGTCATCGCCGCGCTGGGTGCTGCGATGGCCGATGTCGCTGCTGGAAAGTCCGGTTCGGTGCCACCGCATCTGCGCGATGGCCATTACAAAGGGGCCGAGGCTCTCGGTAATGCAGTCGGATACAAGTACCCACACGGTGATCCGTCCGGAGTCCTACGCCAGCAATACCCGCCGGACGAACTGGTGGGAGTTGATTACTACGAGCCGACCGATCACGGGGCCGAACGCGAGATCCGGACACGAGTCGGAAAGTTACGCCGCATTGTCAGGGGCGGATAGACCCGAGCAGGGTTGTCGATTGCGCAGGTCGAAGGGATTGCGCGGGCTGCTTCCCCGGGGCGTTAACCTGTACCAGTGCAGACCCATGACATTCGTAGGCGTTTCCTCGACCACTTCGTAAAAGCAGGGCACACCGAAGTGCCCAGTGCCTCGTTGGTGCTCGACGATCCGAACCTGCTGTTCGTCAACGCGGGCATGGTGCAGTTCGTGCCGTACTTCCTCGGTCAACAGACCCCGCCGTACGCCACGGCAACCAGTGTCCAGAAGTGCGTTCGCACACTGGATATCGAGAATGTCGGCATCACCACCAGGCACAACACCTTCTTCCAGATGGCTGGCAACTTCTCGTTCGGTGACTACTTCAAGCGCGACGCCATCAGGCACGCCTGGTCGTTGCTTACCTCGAGCGTCGACGACGGTGGTTATGGCTTCGATCCCGAACGTATTTGGGTCACTGCATATCTCGACGACGACGAGGCCATTGCGCTGTGGAAGGAACTCGCAGGCATGCCCGACGAACGCATCCAGCGTCGCGGCATGGCAGACAACTACTGGTCGATGGGGATCCCCGGCCCATGTGGTCCGTGTTCGGAGATCTACTACGACCGCGGACCCGAATACGGCATCGACGGTGGCCCCGAAGCCGACGAGGACCGCTACATCGAGATCTGGAATCTCGTTTTCATGCAGAACGAGCGCGGTCAGGGAATCAGCAAGGATGACTTCGAGATCCTCGGTCCACTGCCGAGGCAGAACATCGATACCGGCATGGGCGTCGAGCGGGTGGCATTTCTACTGCAGGGTGTCGACAACGTCTACGAGACGGACCTCGTGCGTCCCGTCATCGCCAAGGCCGAGGAACTGAGTGGGCGGGCATACGGGACGAATCACGACGATGACGTCCGTTTTCGCGTCATTGCTGACCACGCCCGCACCGCAGCGCTACTGATTTCCGACGGCGTCAATCCCGGTAACGACGGTCGCGGATACGTCCTGAGACGACTGCTGCGCCGAATAGTGCGCTCGGCGCGTCTGCTGGGGGCACCGGACCGGACGATGGCCCAGTTCATCACGGTCGTTCGCGACACGATGGCGCAGTCCTACCCGGAACTCGTCGGCGGGTTCGATCGCATCCTCAACGTGTCGGTCGGTGAAGAGACCGCGTTCCTCAAGACCCTGACGTCGGGTTCGAAGTTGTTCGACACGGCAGCCGAGACTGTCAAGTCATCCGGGAAGTCGACCATCGGGGGAGCAGAAGCCTTCGCGCTTCACGACACTTACGGGTTCCCGATCGACTTGACCCTCGAGATGGCGTCCGAAGCCGGACTGAAGGTGGACGAGGACGGCTTCCGAACTTTGATGGCCGAACAGCGCCAGCGCGCCAAGGACGACGCACGGGCGCGCAAGCACGCGCACACCGACCTGTCCGTATACAAGGACTTCGTCGACCGCGGCGCCACCGAGTTCACCGGATTCGACGAGCTGTCCTCCGAGGCGAACGTTCTCGCGCTGATCTCCGGCGGTGTCCGAGTCCCGACGGCCACTGCGGGCGAATCCGTAGAGGTGATCCTCGATCGAAGTCCGCTGTATGCGGAGTCGGGCGGTCAGATCGCCGATATCGGCTCGATCACTGCTCCAGGGCTTCGGGTGAAGGTCGACGACGTTCAGAAGATCGCCAAGAAGGTGTGGACCCACAAGGTCACCGTCGAGACCGGTCAGATCACCGAGGGCGACGTGGTCCGCGTGGATGTGGATCCCTCGTGGCGCAAGGGCGCAACGCAAGGCCACTCAGGAACACACATGGTGCACGCGGCGCTTCGTCAGGTGCTCGGCCCGAATGCGACCCAGGCAGGCTCGCTGAACAAGCCCGGCTACCTGCGGTTCGACTTCTCCTGGCAGGGCGGATTGTCGCAGTCACAGCGCGACGACATCGAGGCTGTGGCCAACGATGCGATCGGTGCCGACTTCGACGTCAACACCTCGGTCACCGACCTCGACAGCGCGAAGGCGATGGGCGCGATGGCGCTGTTCGGCGAGAACTACGGCGACGAGGTTCGTGTCGTGGAGATCGGCGGCCCGTTCTCGATGGAGCTCTGCGGCGGTACGCACGTGTCGCATTCGTCGCAGATCGGACCGGTTACTCTGCTCGGTGAGTCGTCCGTCGGTTCGGGTGTACGACGCGTCGAAGCGTTCGTCGGGCTCGATTCCTACCGGTACCTCGCCAAGGAACGTGCACTGCTCGCAGGCGTCGCGTCCTCCCTGAAGGTACCGACCGACGAGGTGCCTGCTCGAATCGAAACGCTCGTCGAGAAGCTTCGGATGGCGGAGAAAGAACTCGACGCGGCCAAGGCCGCAGCGGTGTTGTCGTCGGCTGGGGACCTTGCAGACAAGGCCGAACGCCTCGGTGCTGTTCGAGCGGTCATTGCTCGCGCACCCGATGGCGTCGGCGGAAACGATCTCCGTGGACTCGCTGCGGACGTACGCGGCCGACTCGGTAGTGACCCGGCAGTGGTCGTGCTGCTCGGATCCGTCGACGGCAAGGTGCCGTTCGTCGTCGTCGCCAACAAGGGTGCCCAGGATGTAGGGATCAAGGCAGGCGAACTCGTTGCCAGCTTCGGTCCTGCGATCGGCGGCCGCGGCGGGGGTAAAGCAGATTCCGCTCAGGGGTCCGGCTCGAACGCCGGCGGTATCGCTGAAGCTCTGACTGCTGTGCGCAACCAAATTTCCGAGTCGGCCTCCGCCTGACGTGACTGATTCAACAGAGCGGACGGCGCGCAGGCATCGCGAACCCGACCGTCCCGGTGTCGACGATCCAGGGCCGGGCCGCCGACTCGGCATCGACGTCGGGAGTGTGCGGATCGGAATCGCCTCCAGCGATCCTGGCTGTGTACTGGCGACACCGGTGGAGACTGTGGCTCGGTCGAAAGCCCGAGGCGCCGATCCGACCGACGTCGCACGTGTGGCAGCCCTGGTGGCCGAGTACGAAGCAGTGGAAATCATCGTTGGCCTTCCGCGTACCCTGCGCGGCGAGAGCGGTTCGGCGGTGAAAGCCGCGGAGGGCTTCGTGCGTGTTCTCGCGAAACATGTCCCCGGCGTGCCGATACGCATGGCGGACGAAAGATTGACTACCGTCAGCGCGACGCGGGCGCTTCGAGACAGCGGAGTTCGCGCCAGGTCGCAGCGGTCGGTGATCGATCAAGCCGCAGCGGTCGCGATACTTCAAGGCTGGCTCGATGAGCGCTCCACCCGTCTCGGCATCTGCGAACCACATCAGAGCATCACCCCGTCCGAGCAGCAAGGTCGAAATCCGGAGGTCGGCGAGTGAGTTACAGGCACTACGAGGACGAGGCGCACACCGACCCGATCGGGTATTCCGCCGGTGAGGGTAGCGAGTTCCACCGTGCCGTCCACGCAGCCGAGCGGGCCGACGCCGAGCCAGCGGTAGCCGTGCCGCAGGAAGTGGGCCGAAGCCGGGCAAAGACACGTCAAGCACGAGTTGCCAATACTCGTCGCAAGCGCGGACGGATCGTCGGTCTCGTGCTTGGCCTCGTTCTCCTGCTGGCGCTGGCGGGCGGAGGTTATTACGTCTTCGACAGGCTGACCGGCGGACCGGCCGCGCCCGAGGATTTCGCCGCGGGGAGCCAGGGCAATTCGGTCGTCGTCAGAGTCCATGCCGGCGATACTGCGGAGCAGATCGGCGCCGAGGCAGTCGAGAAGGGCGTAGTTGCCAGTAGCGGGGCATTCATGGGCGCGGCTGTGCAGAACACGTCGATCGCGTCGGTACAGCCCGGGTTCTACTTGCTGCCGAGCAGGGTTCCGGCCACACAGGCCGTCGGCGCACTGGTTGATCCGTCGGCGAGAGTCGGAAGCGTCGTCATCTCTGAGGGACGCCAACTGCACGATTCACGCGACGTCAACACCGGCGCGGTAAAGAAGGGCATCTACACCCTGCTCTCGGAAGCCAGTTGCATCGATACGACGGGCGGCGGATCGCCCACCTGCATTTCGTACGAGGATTTCGACTCGGCAGGAGGTGTCGATGATCCGTCGGCGCTCGGGGTTCCGGACTGGGCAATCAGCCAGGTTCGCGGAGTACCCGATCGGGACCGGCAGCTAGAGGGCTTGATCGCAGCCGGAAGCTGGGACTTCGATCCGACGGCATCGCCGAGCGACGTACTCGGCCAACTCGTTTCCGAGAGCGCGGCAACATACGAGAGCACAGGGATCTTGGATGCGGGCACCAAGTCGGGGCTCGATCCGTACCAGACGCTGGTTGCGGCGTCACTCGTCGAGCGTGAGTCCCTCCCCGCGGACTTCAGCAAGGTCGCACGGGTAATTGTGAACCGTCTGGCCGCACCCCAGAAACTCGAGTTCGATTCCACTGTCAACTACGCCCTGGACACAACGGAAGTCGCGACCACCGACGCGGACAGGGCCGCGGTGACGCCGTGGAACACCTACGCGATGGAGGGGCTTCCTGCCACACCCATCGCAGCGCCGAGCGTCGGAGCCGTCGAAGCGGTGGAGTCACCAGCCGAGGGCGATTGGCTGTACTTCGTGACGATCAACCAGGCCGGCAACACTCTGTTCACGCGCGACTACAACGAGCATCTTGCCAATATCGGCAAGGTGGAAGACGGTTTCCTCGAGAGCGGTCGCTGACGATGCGGGCAGCCGTGTTGGGGAGTCCGATCGAACACTCCAGATCCCCTCAGCTGCACCTCGCGGCATATGCGGCGTTGGGATTGAGTGATTGGACCTACGAGCGAATTCGGTGCACCGGTGAACAACTTCCGGATCTGGTGAGGTCACTTGGAGAGGAGTGGGTCGGCCTTTCGGTCACCATGCCGGGCAAAGTTGCTGCGTTGGAGTTCGCCGACGAAAGGACCGATCGGGCGGTGCTTGCCGGGTCCGCGAACACGCTCGTGCGAACTGCGGCCGGATGGCGGGCGGACTGCACGGACGTCGACGGCGTGACGGGCGCACTCCGCGGTGCGGGCGTCGTCGATCTGTCCGGAACGTCCGCGGTGGTGGTCGGCGCAGGCGGAACCTCGCGGCCTGCTTTGGTCGCGTTGGCCGAACTCGGTGCCAAGTCGGCAACCGTGGTGGCACGGTCGATCGATCGAGCCCGCAACACCATGAACTGCGGGACGGCTGCGGGTCTGGACATCGCGTTTCTCGACGTGGGCGATCCCGCCCTCGCGGCCGTTGCCGCCGACGCATCGGTCCTCGTCTCGACGGTTCCCTCCGCCGGGTCGGCATCCATCGCTTCGGCGCTCGCGTGTGCTCCCGTTGTTCTGGACGCGATCTACGACCCCTGGCCGACGCCGTTGGCTATCGCCGTAGTTTCTGCCGGTGGGACCATCGTGTCGGGTCTCGAGATGCTGCTGAATCAAGCCTTCGGTCAGGTCGAACAGTTCACCGGCAGGCCCGCGCCGCAGGACGTCATGCGTTTCGCGATCGCCTGACTCGAGTTCCCAGCACAATCCGCAGGCAGGCAGGCAGGCCGGGTAGTTGTGCACAGGGTGGGCACTTGTCCACAGGTCGAATCATGACCTGCAAGTCTGCAGTTCCACGTCGGTGTCGATAGCTCACGATCGGCAAGCATGGAGACATTTCAGATCGGAATTGCGTGCGGTGCCGGACTGGCGGCGGGACACATGATCACAGCGCTCGTCCGCCGATTCCGAGAGGGTCTGACGCCGCGTCTACTTCCGCCGATGGTGGCGTCGGCATGGACGGTCGCGGCATTCATGGGCGCCGGCGCTGTCATCTACCCGCTGACCTTGTGGTGTGCGGTGTCGGCAGGAGTCGACATGGGATCGAGAAGACTACCGAACGCACTCACTGCGTCGGGTGCGCTGGCGATGCTCGTCTACGCGATTGCCGTGCGGCACGTCGGCACGGCGCTGACGGGTGCGCTCGCCTTGTTCCTCTGCTATCTCGTGGTGCATCTGTGCGTGCCTGCGGCGTTTGGCGCCGGAGATGTGAAGTTGGCCTTCACCACCGGAGGTGTCACCGCTCTCGCAGGCGGGGACACCTGGGTATCGGCGGCCGTGCTCGCGCCACTGTTGACCGGTGTGCTCGGTCTCGCGTTGACGCTGTTCGCTCGTGCCCGACCGACGGTGCCACACGGGCCGTCGATGGCACTGGCGACCCTGCTCGCACTTGCGGCTGTCCCGGCGTGAAACGATGATCCGGTGCTGCGCTGGATAACTGCCGGAGAATCTCACGGCCCCGCCCTCGTGTCCATCCTCGAAGGCATGGTCGCGGGCGTAGAGGTGACCTCCGATGACATTGCTACTCAACTTGCCAGGCGACGACTCGGTTACGGCCGTGGCGCTCGCATGAAGTTCGAGGCCGACAAGGTCACCTTCGTCGGCGGACTTCGTCACGGGCGCACCCTCGGCGGTCCGATCGCTATCGAGGTCGGCAATACCGAGTGGCCCAAGTGGGAACAGGTCATGTCCGCGGACCCCGTCGACGAGAGCGTCTTGGCCGACCTGGCACGAAACTCTCCGTTGACGCGGCCACGACCGGGCCACGCCGACTACTCCGGCATGCTCAAATATGGGTTCGACGATGCTCGTCCCGTCCTCGAGCGTGCCAGCGCACGAGAAACCGCTGCACGTGTCGCCATCGGTACCGTTGCGCGCCACTTCCTGAGGCAGGCGTTCGGTGTTGAGGTGGTATCGCACGTCATCTCCATCGGTGCCTCGGATCCGTACGTCGGGCCCCCGCCCACCGGGTCCGATCTGGATGCGATCGATGCCAGCCCGGTCCGCGCGTACGACGAAGCCGGCGAGAAGTCGATGATCGCCGAGATCGAAGCTGCCAAGCGGGACGGCGACACCCTCGGCGGAGTCGTCGAGGTGGTTGTGCACGGTCTTCCGGTCGGTCTCGGATCGTTCGTCAGTGGTGAGAGGCGCCTGGATTCGCGTCTTGCCGCGGCGCTGATGGGAATTCAAGCGATCAAGGGGGTCGAGGTCGGCGACGGGTTCGAGACCGCACGCAGGCGCGGCAGCGCGGCGCACGACGAGATGACACCTGGACCGAACGGAGTCCTGCGCTCGACCAACCGTGCAGGCGGTATCGAAGGCGGCATGACCAACGGCGAAGCGCTTCGAGTTCGGGCGGCGATGAAGCCCATCTCCACCGTTCCGCGTGCACTGGCAACGGTCGACATGTCGACCGGTGAGGAAGCCGTGGCGATCCACCAGCGCTCCGACGTGTGCGCGGTACCCGCTGCGGGCGTCGTAGCCGAGACCATGGTTGCACTCGTCGTCGCACAAGCCGCTCTGGAGAAGTTCGGTGGCGACTCGCTCGCGGAGACAGTGAGCAACGTCGACCATTACGTGAAGGGCGCAGCTGCCCGACCGCGGCGATGACGCCGTACGCGGTGCTCATCGGTCCTCCCGGCGCAGGCAAGTCGACGATCGGTCGTCGAGTGGCGGCGGCGCTCGAGCTGGATCTGATGGACACCGACGTCGAAATCGAGCGCAGCACCGGGCGAACGATCCCGGACATCTTCACTCACGACGGCGAACCTGCGTTTCGGGCCATCGAGGAAGATGTCGTGGCAGGTGCATTGGCGTCGCACAGCGGTATCGTCTCGCTTGGCGGCGGATCGATCCTGTCCGAGCGGACGCGAGCCCTGTTGGCATCGCAGATCGTGGTGTACCTGGAAATCAGTGTGGCCGAAGGACTTCGGCGGACCGGAGCGAATACCGCAAGGCCTTTGCTTGCCGGCCCCGACCCAAGGGCGAAGTATCAGACACTGATGCGAACCAGGCGACCACTCTATCGGTCGACCGCGACCATCCGCGTTCGTACCGACGGCCGCAGTCCGGCACGAGTGGTCGGTCAGGTTGTTGCAAAGTTGAAGCAGTATTACCAGCAGGCCGATGGTGTTCCACCCGAAGCACACACAGGACACGAAGCACACACAGGACACAACGAATCGAGTGGATGAGGTGAATCGATGACCGAGCCAGTACGTGTCATGGTCGAGACGGCCGCGCCGTACCCGGTGATCATCGGCAGGGGACTGCTGACCGATCTGGTGGCCGAACTCGACGGGACGAGGACCGTCGCGATCTTCCATCAGCCGCCTCTCGCCGATACTGCGGAAGCGGTACGAGAAGCACTGGCAGCCAACGGAGTCGATGCCCACCGTATCGAAATTCCCGACGCCGAGGACGGCAAAGAACTTGCGGTCGCAGGGTTTTGCTGGGAGGTGCTCGGCCGTATCGGGCTGACTCGTAGCGACGCCGTCGTGAGTCTCGGTGGTGGAGCCGCAACAGACCTCGCCGGCTTCGTGGCCGCGACCTGGATGCGCGGAGTCAAGATCGTGCACGTCCCGACGACGCTGCTGGCGATGGTCGATGCCGCAGTCGGCGGCAAGACCGGAATCAACACCGAGGCAGGCAAGAACCTCGTCGGATCGTTTCACGAGCCATCAGCGGTCCTCATCGATCTCGCCACACTGGAAACGGTGCCGAAGAACGAGATCGTCGCCGGGTTGGCCGAGGTCATCAAGACCGGCTTCATCGCCGACCCGGTAATTCTCGACCTCATCGAGGCCGATCCCGAAGCCGCCCTGGATCCTGCAGGCACTGTGCTACCCGAACTGATCCGCCGCTCCGTCGAGGTCAAGGCGCGCGTCGTCGCGGCGGATCTGCGTGAGTCGGACTTACGCGAAATCCTGAATTACGGCCACACCCTCGCACACGCGATCGAGCGTCGTGAGCGTTACCGGTGGCGTCACGGAGCTGCGGTGGCAGTAGGCCTCGTGTATGCCGCCGAACTCGGCAGGCTTGCTGGACGCCTCGACGACGCCACGGCGGATCGCCACCGTTCGATTCTCGAACTCGTCGGCTTACCTGTCGGCTACGACGGCGATGCCTTCGGCGACTTGCTCAAGGGCATGCAGACGGACAAGAAGAACCGGGCTGGAATGCTCAGGTTCGTCGTTCTCGACGGTCTAGCGAAGCCGGGACGCCTCGAAGGGCCGGATCCGTCGCTGCTCATTGCCGCGTATTCGGCCATCGCGAAGGACGACACCGGGTCCTCGACTACGGGGATTTTGCTCTAGAAAGGCCGAGAAGTCGCGTTGGGAATACCGAAGCCGCATGTGATCGTCTGTCACATGCGGCTTCGGTGTTCTTTTCGACGAGCTCGGTTCAGCGAGGTCAGGAGTTGTCGCGGTGTTTCTTCGTGGTCTCGCGAGGATCTCTGTCGGCATCGACTGCCTGAAAGACCTCGGTATCGGAGTTGTCGCCCGACCATTCCGACTGGTTCGGGTTCGCGGCAGGCGTCGCCCGAGGTGAGTTCGCGCCGACGAGCGGGCCCTCGTGTCGGTCGTGCCGGTCCTTGTCGCGTGCTGCGTCGGTGACCGCGAGCTTTTTCTTCGCCTCGCGCCCGGCTAGCAATCTGCCGAGGAAGACGGCGACGGTCGCTGGGATGAAGATCACCAGGATCGTGAATGCCGCACCCGAGGTCAGCTCGAAGAACAACGAGTTCTGCCCGAGGCTGAAGTCGACCAACATCTGCACCAGCCACGTCGCCAGACCGGCGCCGAGTCCGCCGAGTACTGCGGCCTTGAGCCATACCATTGTGAGGTCTGTGCCGTACTCGGGATCGGGGTTCGCTCGGCGATCCCGTATTCCGTCCACGCCTGCCCAGACGATCACTGCAAGGAGCACTGCTGCCATGCCCAGCCATCGAAGCTGAGAGCCGTGCAGCGGCCACTGTGTGACCGCCACTCCCAAAAGGATCCGGACCCCCACGTTGATCAGTCCCATACCGATTCCGCGTACCACCCACCCTGTCATGGGGACAGCCTATCCGTACTCCGTAGTAGGTGTGGCCGACCCCACAGATTTGTGGTGCGCGCGCGTTGATCGGAGCGTGATTGTCGACAGCGGTACGTTGTAGAAATGCCCGTAGATTTCGGCGGCCGACGTGCCGCGCTTCGTCGCAGGATCGAAGGCGACGATCTCGCAGCCATCCTGGTCACCGACCTCCTCAATATCCGCTATCTGACCGGGTTCACCGGGTCCAACGCAGCGCTGATCGTGTCGGCGAACGATTCGCCCGGACGTGAGGACAACACCGTCGTCTGCACCGACGGTCGATACGTGACCCAGATTGCCGAACAGGTTCCCGATCTTCGCGCCGTGATCGACAGGTCCTCGGCGTCGTACCTGCTCCGCAGCAACGTGACACCGAGGTCGGGATCGGTCGGGTTCGAATCGCACGTGGTGACGGTCGATCAGCACCGTGCGTGGACTGCGCTCGACGACGGACCACACCTCGTTCGGGCACCCGGCCTGGTCGAGGATCTCCGAATGGTGAAGGACGAGCACGAAGTGGCGCTGCTTCGCGACGCCTGTCGCGCAGCGGACGACGCGTTCGCGGTCCTGATCGAACGTGGCGGTATTTCTTCGGGTCGCACCGAGCTCGAGGTCGCGCGCGAACTCGAAGCCCTCATGATCGAGAACGGAGCCGACGGAATCTCCTTCGAGACCATTGTCGCGGCAGGGGCGAACTCGGCCGTTCCGCATCACCGTCCGACGGCAGCGGTGCTCGCCGACGGCGATTTCGTCAAGTTCGACTTCGGTGCCCTTGTCGGCGGATACCACTCCGATATGACACGCACCGTGGTGATCGGTACACCGCAGGCCTGGCAGAGAGACCTGTACGCGCTGGTATTGCACGCGCAGACCGCGGGCCGTGGAGCGCTCGCGCCCGGTGTGAGCACCGCGGCTGTGGACGCTGCGTCACGCTCGGTCATCGAGGACGCAGGATACGGCGATTACTTCCTGCACGGGCTCGGCCACGGCGTCGGACTCGAAATCCATGAAGCGCCGGGAATCGCCAAGTCGAGCACCGGTACACTGCTGAGCGGTGCAGCCGTGACCGTCGAACCGGGCGTGTACTTCTCTGGCCGCGGAGGCGTCCGGATCGAAGACACACTCATCGTTCGTGATGGTGGTCCCGAGCTGCTGACCATGACTACCAAGGAACTTGTTCTCGTCTGACGTCCGCGCCGAGTGGGCCGCCACGACGAGATCCTGGTCGAGAAGGACCGAGCACACACGACCCGAGCAAGACTGTCATCGCGCACGAACGCGCACAAGAATACGAGGAGACGTAGGCACCAGTGGCTTCCACGAGTGATTTCAAGAACGGACTTGTCCTCAGCATCGATAACCAGCTGTGGTCGATCATCGAGTTCCAGCATGTCAAGCCGGGTAAGGGTCCCGCATTCGTGCGCACCAAGCTCAAGAACGTGCTGTCGGGCAAGGTCGTCGACAAGACGTTCAACGCCGGTGTGAAAGTCGAGACGGCCATTGTCGACCGGCGCGACATGACCTACCTCTACCACGACGGCTCCGACTATGTGTTCATGGACGGTGACACCTACGACCAGATCTCGATCAGTGAAGCGGTCGTCGGCGACAGTGCGCGCTTCATGCTTGAGAACATCCAGGTACAGGTCGCGACGCACGAGGACGCTCCGCTGTACGTCGAACTTCCTGTCACGGTCGAGCTGGTGGTCAGCCACACCGACCCGGGCCTGCAGGGTGATCGCTCAACCGGCGGCACCAAGCCTGCAACGCTCGAGACCGGCGCCGAGATCTCGGTTCCGCTGTTCATCAACACCGGCGACAAGCTCAAGGTCGATTCTCGCGACGGAAACTACCTCGGGCGTGTGAACTCCTAACGTGTCGTCGAAGAAGCCATCAGAGCGCTCGTCCTCCGGGCGTACCGACACGCCCAAAAAGCTCGGTGCACGGCACAAGGCCCGCAAGCGGGCCGTGGATTTCCTGTTCGAGGCAGAGGCACGCGACGCCGATCCAGTCGATCTGGCCAAGGAACGGATCGAGCTTGCACGCGGCGACGACTCCATCGCACCGGTCAGTGAGTACACCGAGACCCTGGTGGTCGGTGTCGCCGAGAACCTCGATCGTCTCGACAGTGTGATTTCCGATCACTTGAACGACTGGACGCTGCGGCGGCTGCCTGCCGTCGATCGCGCAATTCTGCGGGTTGCAGTGTGGGAGCTCTTCCACGCAATCGACGTCCCGCCTGTTGTTGCAGTCGACGAGGCTGTGGAGCTCGCCAAGCAGCTCTCGACCGACGATTCACCGTCGTTCGTCAACGGGGTGCTCGGCCAGATCGTGCTCGTTGCACCGCAGGTTCGCGCCGCCGCCGCAGCGGTGTCTTCCCGCACCGACGATATCGACGCAACCGGCTCACCGAACCCGGGCGAGCTGGGCGAGTAATCCGGCTCACGCGGCGCTCCCCGGATGACACGATCGGGGCGCGTCGTTGCTAGGCTGTTACACCGTCAGACATCCTTTAACGATCCGTCCAGAGAGGCGGAGAAGGAGGTCGTAGTTTGCCTGCGTCCGAAGTACCGCCCGAACCCGCCTCACCGTCGAAATCGACGACCTCGGTAGACCCGAGCTTGTCCCGCGAACTCCTCTCTGCAGCCGATGTCGGCCGGACCATTGCGCGCATGGCGCATCAGATCATCGAAAAGTCGGCACTCGACTCGGCCAATGCTCCCCGCGTCGTCCTTCTCGGCATCCCGACTCGCGGCACCATTCTCGCCGAGCGGCTGGCGGATCGGATCGAGGTGTTCTCCGGGGTCAGGCCCCCGGTGGGTTCCCTCGACATCACGCTCTACCGTGACGATCTTCGGGGCAAGCCGCATCGACCCCTCGAGCGCACCTCGGTACCGTCCGGCGGGGTCGACGGTGCTGTGGTCGTACTCGTCGACGACGTTCTCTTTTCGGGTCGCACCGTTCGGTCGGCTCTCGACGCTCTCCGCGATCTCGGGCGCCCCCGAGCGGTTCAACTCGCGGTATTGATCGATCGTGGTCACCGGGAACTTCCGCTTCGAGCCGACTACGTGGGCAAGAACGTCCCTACTGCGCGGACCGAGGACGTGTCGGTTCAATTGGTCGAACACGATGGTCACGATGGCGTCAGTCTCTCCGCGGGGGAGAGAGCGAAGTGAAGCATCTTCTCTCCGTCGCCGACCTGACTGCCGAATCGGCAATCGAACTACTCGACGAGGCAGACCGGTTCCAGCAGGCTCTGCTCGGCCGCGAAGTCAAAAAACTCCCCACGCTTCGCGGACGCACCATTATGACCGTCTTCTTCGAGAACTCGACCAGAACTCGCGTGTCTTTCGAGGTTGCCGGGAAATGGATGAGCGCGGACGTCATCAACGTGAGCGCCGGCAGTTCGTCGGTCTCGAAGGGCGAGTCGCTGCGCGATACCGCCATGACACTGCGTGCCGCAGGCGCCGACGCCCTGATCGTCCGACATCCCGCCTCGGGTGCCGCCCACCAGATCGCGGCGTGGACGGCCGGGCAGGGCGAAGGCTCCGGTCCAGCCGTCATCAATGCAGGCGACGGCACTCACGAGCATCCAACTCAGGCACTGCTCGACGCGCTCACGCTGCGTCAGCGTCTCGGGTCAATCGAGGGCAAGCGCGTCGGAATCGTCGGGGACATCCTGCACAGTCGAGTTGCTCGCTCCAACGCGATTCTGCTGGCAACGCTCGGTGCCGAAGTGGTGCTCATCGCGCCGCCGACCCTGCTTCCGATCGGAGCGTCCACCTGGCCGGTTCGGGTGTCGCACAACATCGACGCCGAACTGCCGACGCTCGACGCCGTGCTGATGCTTCGCGTGCAGGCCGAGCGTATGAACGGCGGCTTCTTTCCGTCGCCGAAGGAATATTCCATCACCTACGGCCTATCCCAGAAGCGGATGGATCTGCTTCCCGAACACGCCGTAGTACTGCATCCCGGGCCGATGCTGCGCGGTATGGAGATTGCATCCTCGGTCGCCGATTCCCCCAGAACTGCAGTACTGCAGCAGGTTACGAATGGAGTTCACGTGCGGATGGCGGTTCTGTTCCGGTTGCTCGTCGGTGTGGGCGGGGGAGCGGAATGAGCGTAATGATCCGAGGAGTCCTCCTCTACGGCGAGGAGCCCGCTACCGACGTCTTGATCGACGACGGCCAGATCGCAGCCATCGGAACCGATCTCGACGCAGGCGATGCAGAAATCGTGGAGGCGGCCGGCCAGATACTGCTTCCCGGATTGGTGGACCTGCACACGCATCTGCGTGAACCGGGGCGTGAGGACACCGAGACCATCGAAACCGGTTCCGCTGCAGCCGCACTCGGTGGATACACCGCGGTGTTCGCGATGGCCAACACTTCGCCGGTCGCCGATTCGGTGGTCATCACCGATCACGTGTGGCGCCGGGGTCAGGAAGTCGGCCTCGTGGACGTACACCCGGTCGGTGCCGTCACCGTCGGGCTCGGTGGCAAGCAGCTCGCCGAAATGGCGACGATGGCAGCAGGCGTCGGCAAGGTCCGGATGTTCTCCGACGACGGCAAGTGCGTGGACGATCCACTGATCATGCGCCGAGCACTCGAATACTCCAGTTCGCTCGGAGTCCTCATCGCGCAGCACGCCGAGGAGCCCAGGCTCACCGTCGGCGCTATCGCACACGAAGGACCTACTGCGGCGAGGCTCGGGCTCGCGGGCTGGCCGAGGGCCGCCGAAGAATCGATCGTCGCTCGCGATGCGTTGCTCGCCCGTGACGCAGGCGCCAGGGTGCACATCTGCCACGCATCGACGGCAGGAACCGTTGAGCTACTGAAATGGGCACGCGGACAGGGGATCTTGATCTCTGCCGAGGTAACTCCTCACCACCTGCTGCTCGACGATTCACGTCTCGAAACCTACGACCCGATCAACAAGGTCAATCCCCCGCTTCGAGAGGTCTCCGATGTGGCGGCGCTACGCCGCGGACTCGCAGATGGAACGGTCGACTGCGTAGCTACCGACCACGCGCCTCACGCCGAACAGGACAAGTGCTGCGAGTTCTCGCAGGCGCGTCCAGGGATGCTGGGACTGGAGACCGCGTTGGCCATCGTTGCCGAGACGATGGTCGAGCCCGGGCTACTGGACTGGCGCGGCGTTGCCCGAGTGATGAGCGAGCGTCCGGCCCAGATCGTCGGGTTGCCGGACCAGGGTCGACCGATCGAGGTCGGTGAGATCGCCAACCTCGTCGTCGTGGATCCCGATGCCGCATGGACAGTGAGCGGCAAGGGCCTGGCCAGCATTTCCGACAACACACCGTTCGAATCGATGACCTTCAAGGCCAAGGTGACGACAACGCTCCTGCGAGGTCGCATCACCGCACGTGACGGTGCCGTTCGGGTAGTGGGAGAGGCATAAGCACATGGACAGAGTTCTCATCGTCATCGGGTTCATCATCTTCTGGGTTGCAATGATCGCGTTGATCTTCCGGGGCTGGCGCGGTCGTCAGAAACGCCAAGCCGACTCCATCGGCACCTTCCCCGAAACGCCGGCAGACCTCGGTGCGACGCTGCTGGAGGCCTCGACCGGTTTGTATGTAGGCAGCACCATCGCGCCGAGCTGGCAGGACCGCATCGCAGTCGGCGACATCGGTCACCGTGCAACCGCCGAACTTTCTCGCCACGAGAAGGGCATCCTGCTCACGCGCACGGCAGAGTCCACCATCTGGATCCCGCAGGAATCGGTGCGTGCCATCCGAACGGAGCGCGCGCTGGCAGGGAAGGTCATGAGCCGGGACGGCCTCCTCGTCATCCGTTGGGTGCTCCCGACCGGCACCGAGATCGACACAGGCTTCCGCGCCGACGACAAGCAGATCTACCCCACGTGGGTCGAGCCAGACACAGACACGAACGATTCGAAGGAGACAACAGCGTGAGCAGCGCAGTTCTTGTTCTGGAGGACGGCCGAACGTTTCGCGGCACCACCTTCGGAGCGGAAGGCCGGACTCTCGGCGAGGCGGTCTTCTGCACCGGCATGACCGGGTACCAGGAGACACTGACCGACCCCAGCTACCACCGTCAGATCGTCGTCGCCACCGCGCCGCAGATCGGAAACACCGGATGGAACCAGGAAGACGGAGAAGCGGCGAGCGCCCAGGATCCGAACAAGATCTGGGTAGCCGGTTACGTGGTCCGCGATCCCGCACGCCGCACGTCGAGCTGGCGCGCCACCGGTACGTTGCAAGACCAGTTGGAAGCACAGGACGTCGTCGGGATTGCAGGAATCGACACCCGTGCTCTCGTCCGTCATCTGCGCACCCGCGGGTCGATGCGCGCAGGAGTGTTCTCGGGAGATGCGCTGGGGACACAGGACGAGATGCTGGAGCAGGTGCTCGGTCAGCCGTCGATGTTGGGTGCCGATCTCGCGAGCGAGGTCACGACCACAGCCGGTTACACGATCGAACCTGCTGGTGATCCCCGTTTCACCGTCGTCGCGGTTGATCTGGGAATCAAGACGAACACGCCGCGCATGTTCGCCGAGCGCGGGATCCGCGTGCACGTCGTGCCGTCCGCCACCAGTATCGAGCAGATTCTCGACCTGAAACCCGACGGAGTCTTCCTCTCGAACGGGCCAGGCGATCCTGCGACCGCTGATGCGAACGTCGCGCTCACCCGCGAGGTTCTGGGACGTGAGTTGCCGTTGTTCGGTATCTGCTTCGGAAATCAGATTCTGGGCCGCGCGCTCGGACGCAGCACGTACAAGATGAAGTTCGGTCATCGCGGCATGAATATCCCGGTCGTCGAACACACCACCGGACGCATCGCCATCACCGCCCAGAACCATGGGTTTGCACTCGAAGGTGAAGCAGGCGAGGAATTCGACACCGACTTCGGGCGCGCCCGCGTGAGCCACACGTGCGCCAACGACGGCACCGTCGAGGGCGTCGAACTGCTCGACGGCCGTGCGTTCTCGGTTCAGTACCACCCCGAGGCCGCGGCAGGCCCACACGACGCCGCGTATCTCTTCGATCGGTTCACATCAGTGCTCGAGGGAGTTGACAAGTAATGCCACGCCGCAGCGATCTTGGACATGTCCTGGTCATCGGATCGGGACCGATCGTCATCGGACAGGCCTGTGAGTTCGACTACTCGGGAACCCAGGCATGCCGGGTACTTCGTGAGGAGGGGCTGCGCGTGAGCCTCGTCAACTCGAACCCGGCGACGATCATGACCGACCCCGAGTTCGCCGACGCCACGTATGTCGAGCCGATCACCGCAGAATTCATCGAAAAGATCTTTGCCCGCGAGGCGCTACAAGGGCATCCGATCGACGCTGTGTTGGCCACGCTCGGCGGTCAGACTGCACTGAACGCCGCAGTCGCATTGCACGAGCAGGGAATTCTCGAGAAGTACGACGTGGAACTGATCGGCGCCGACTTCGACGCCATCCAACGTGGCGAAGATCGCCAGAAGTTCAAGGACATCGTCGCCAAGGTCGGCGGCGAATCCGCCAAGTCAGCAGTGTGTTACACGATGGACGAGGTCCGCGCGACGGTCGACGAACTTGGATTCCCCGTCGTCGTCCGTCCGTCGTTCACGATGGGCGGCCTCGGCTCGGGAATGGCGTACAACGACACCGACCTGACTCGTATCGCAGGCGGCGGACTCGCCGCATCACCGTCGGCGAACGTACTGATCGAGGAGTCCATTCTCGGTTGGAAGGAATATGAGCTCGAACTCATGCGCGACAGCCGCGACAATGTGGTCATCGTGTGCTCCATCGAGAATGTGGATCCGGTCGGCGTGCACACGGGCGACTCCGTGACGGTTGCGCCGGCAATGACTCTGACCGATCGCGAATACCAGGCCATGCGCGATCTATCCATCGACATCCTCCGTGAGGTCGGTGTCGATACCGGCGGCTGCAACATTCAGTTCGCGATGGATCCTGCCGACGGCCGACTCGTCGTCATCGAGATGAATCCACGGGTGTCGCGTTCCTCGGCGCTGGCGTCGAAGGCGACCGGCTACCCGATCGCAAAGATGGCGGCCAAGCTGGCCATCGGCTACACGCTCGACGAGATCGTCAACGACATCACCAAGGAAACTCCGGCGTGCTTCGAACCGACGCTCGACTACGTCGTGGTCAAGGCCCCGCGGTTCGCCTTCGAAAAGTTCCCCGGTGCCGACGGCACACTGACGACCACGATGAAGTCCGTCGGCGAGGCAATGTCGATCGGACGCAACTTCACCGAGGCATTCGGCAAGGTCATGCGTTCGCTCGAGACGAAGCGCGCTGGATACTGGACCGGTCCTGAGGTCGAGACCGAGAGCCTCGATGCGCTCCTACACGACCTGTCCGTTCCTCAAGACGGCCGCATGTACGGCATCGAGAAGGCATTCGCGCTCGGCGCCACCATCGAGCAGCTCTTCGAGTCCACGAAGATCGACCCGTGGTTCCTCGATCAGTTCCAGCAGATCCACGAACTCGGCAACGAGGTACGAGCGGCCGAGAAGTTCGACGAGGTTCTGCTTCGTCAGGCGAAGTACCACGGCTTGTCGGACCGTCAGATCGCCGCACTGCGGCCCGAACTCGGCGATGAAGACGGCGTGCGTGCGCTACGCGACGAGCTCGGGGTTCACCCGGTCTACAAGACCGTCGATACCTGCGCCGCGGAGTTCGAAGCGAAGACGCCTTACCACTACGGCACGTACGAGCTCGATCCCGAGGCCGAGTCCGAGGTCGCCGAGCAGCGAGTGCGTGAGAAGGTCCTTATTCTCGGATCGGGCCCGAACCGCATCGGTCAGGGCATCGAGTTCGACTACTCGTGTGTTCATGCGGCTCAGACGCTGTCGGAGGCGGGTTACGAGACCGTCATGGTCAACTGCAACCCCGAGACCGTCTCCACCGATTACGACACGGCCGACCGTCTCTACTTCGAACCGCTGACGTTCGAGGATGTCCTCGAGGTCTACCGCGCCGAGGCACAGTCCGGCACAGTCGCTGGTGTCATTGTGCAGCTCGGTGGTCAGACTCCTCTCGGCCTCGCGAAGCGTCTGAAGGCCGCAGGTGTGCCGATCGTCGGCACCAGCCCCGAAGCAATCGACCTTGCCGAGGATCGCGGTGAATTCGGCCGCGTCCTCACCGAAGCAGGGTTGCCCGCACCGAAATTCGGTACGGCGACCACGTTCGACGGTGCCCGCGAGATCGCGAATGGTATCGGCTATCCCGTACTGGTGCGCCCGTCCTACGTACTCGGGGGACGAGGCATGGAGATCGTCTACGACGAGTCTTCCCTCGCCGACTACATCTCTCGGGCGACCGAGATCTCGCACGACCGGCCCGTTCTCGTGGACCGGTTCCTCGAGGACGCGGTGGAGATCGACGTCGACGCATTGTGCGACGGGACCGAGGTCTACCTCGGCGGAGTGATGGAGCACATCGAGGAGGCCGGAATTCACTCCGGTGACTCCGCGTGCGCGCTCCCGCCGATCACGTTGGGCCGCGCCGACATCGACAACGTCCGACGGTCCACCGAACTGCTCGCCAAGGGCATCGGGGTCAAGGGACTGCTCAACGTCCAGTACGCCCTGAAGGACGACATCCTGTATGTCCTCGAGGCAAATCCGAGGGCCAGTCGAACGGTTCCGTTCGTTTCCAAGGCAACTGCGGTTCAGCTGGCCAAAGCGTGCGCTCGCGTCATGCTGGGTGAGTCGATCGCCGATCTTCGTGTCAGTGGCATGCTGCCCGCTCAGGGCGACGGCGGCACAACGCCGCACGACGCACCGATTGCGGTGAAGGAAGCCGTGCTTCCGTTCAACCGTTTCCGCCGCGCGGACGGGACCGGGGTGGACACGCTGCTGAGCCCGGAGATGAAGTCGACTGGTGAGGTGATGGGTATCGACGCAAACTTCGGTACCGCGTTCGCCAAGAGCCAGACTGCGGCTTACGGATCGTTGCCTGCGTCCGGTGCGGTGTTCGTGTCGGTGGCCAACAAAGACAAGCGTTCGCTGATCTTCCCGGTCAAGCGTCTGGCCGATCTCGGTTTCACGATCCTCGCCACCGAGGGCACCGCCGAGGTGCTCCGGCGCAACGGCATAGCCTGTGAGCAGGTCTACAAACAATCCGGTGAAGAAGTTCCAGAGGGCCGGAGCACCATCGTCGACCGCATTCTGGCCGGGGACATCGCGATGGTCATCAATACGCCGTACGGAAATTCCGGACCGCGCGTCGATGGTTACGAGATCAGAAGTGCGGCAGTGGCGCAGAACATCCCGTGCATCACTACCGTGCAGGGTGCCTCGGCGGCAGTTCAGGGCATCGAAGCAGGCATCGCAGGTGGCATCGGCGTCCGTTCATTGCAGGATCTACATGCGGCACTCACAGGCCGAAACGCTTCGGCATGAACCACCCCGACGGCTGGCTGGATCGCCTCCGCGCAGCTACGTCCTCTCGTGGACGTCTCTGTGTCGGAATCGATCCGCACCCCGGTCTGCTCGATGCGTGGGGGCTGACGCGTGACGCCGACGGCCTGGAGAAGTTCGCCGAGATCTGTGTCGAAGCGTTCGTTGGTGAGATAGCGGTGATCAAACCGCAGGTCGCTTTCTTCGAGGCGTACGGCAGCGCAGGGTATGCGGTCCTGGAACGAACCATTACCGTTCTACGTGATGCCGGCACGCTGGTGATTGCCGATGCCAAGCGCGGCGATATCGGTAGCACCATGGCTGCCTACGCACAGTCTTGGCTCGGCGCCGACACGCCGTTGTCCTCGGACGCGGTGACGGTGTCGCCATATCTCGGGTTCGACTCGTTGACCGAGACGTTCGGCCTCGCCGAGCACAACGGCAGGGGAGTATTCGTCCTTGCTCGCACGTCCAATCCCGAAGGTGCTTCGCTGCAAGGTGCTGGTTTGCGAGGTGATTCGGGGGACGGTCGTTCCGTCGCCCAGTCCGTCGTCGACGGCGCCGCTGCTGCCAACTCGAACGGACTTGCCACCGTCGGACTCGTCGTCGGCGCGACGCGTGATCACGGTCTCGACCTGTCCGGGTTCGCCGGCCCGATCTTGGCGCCCGGCCTCGGCGCGCAGGGAGCGAGCGTTGCGGATCTGGCACAGATTTTCGAGGGATCGACCGAGCTGTTGCTCCCCAATTCTTCGCGCGGAATCCTCGGCGTCGGTCCGTCGGTGGTGGCGCTGCAAGATGCTGCGAAGGCGTTGCGCGACGAGATCGAAGCCGGCCTCGCATAAACCATCGGTAACCGCCCTCGACGCCGGGGGTGGGTTAGCGATCGGGCCGTCCCGTCGGTAGCGTCGCTGACGTTGCTGGTTGAAGCTGTATTTCTCGCAGCGATGGCAACAACAGCGTGTGCGGGCAGCGATCCGCGCACTGTTCACCGACGACCGAAACGTACGGAGGAAACGTGGCGCTTCCCCAATTGACCCCGGAGCAGCGCACAGCCGCGCTGGAAAAGGCGGCTGTCGCTCGCAAGGTGAGGGCCGAGCTCAAAGAGCGCCTCAAGCGAGGCGGTACTGATCTCGCGCAGGTTCTCAAAGATGCCGAGACGGACGAAATTCTCGGCAAGATGAAAGTGTCGGCTTTGCTGGAGGCCCTACCCAAGGTCGGTAAGGTCAAGGCACAGGAACTCATGACCGAGTTGGAGATCGCGTCGTCACGCCGTCTTCGCGGTCTGGGTGATCGCCAGCGTAAAGCTCTGTTGACCAAGTTCGATTTCGAAGCCTGACGTACAACAGTGATCGCGGAGGTATTACACGTGTCCGACAGTGACGCGTCACCCCACCGGAGGGGCCGGCTGATCGTTTTGGCCGGTCCCTCCGGTGTCGGCAAGTCCAGTGTTGTTCGTCTCGTACGGCAGGTGTTGCCGGAATTGTGGTTCAGCGTGTCGGTCACCACGCGGGATCCGAGGCCTGGCGAAGTCGATGGCGAGGACTACCACTTCGTCACCGCCGACGAGTTCGATCGAATGGTCACCGATGGTGAGTTGCTCGAATGGGCGAGCGTGCACGGTGGTCTGCATCGTTCCGGCACGCCCGCCGAAGCGGTCGACGAGGCCCTCGATCACGGTAAGCCCGTGTTACTCGAACTCGATCTAGCAGGAGCACGGGCGGTGCGGGCATCCAAGCCGGAAGCCACGTTGGTGTTCATGGCTCCGCCTACCTGGGATGATCTGGTTCAACGCCTCACCTCGCGTGCGACGGAAGAATCAGCGGCAACCGAGCGTCGCCTGGAGACTGCGAAAGTCGAATTGGCGGCTCAAGAGGAGTTCGACACGGTGATTGTCAATACCGATGTCGCGCATTCGTGCGAAGAGTTGGTATCCTTGTTGGTCGGTAGGTCGTCGGTCGGTTGACCGTGGCCTTCTCAGTACAAAGATTGCCCGCCGAACAGCGGTTACGCAGCACAAACGATGCAATTTCAGGAGATCACCAGTGAGCAGCATTCCAGCGGCCGTTTCCGACGTCGACGGCCGCAGCGTTCTTCCGGCTTACGACACGCCTCTCGGTATCACCAATCCTCCGATCGACGAGCTGCTAGCTCGCACGTCGTCGAAGTACGCCCTCGTGATCTATGCGGCCAAGCGTGCGCGTCAGATCAACGACTACTACAACCAGCTCGGTGATGGCATTCTCGAATACGTCGGCCCCCTCGTCGAGCCGGGTCTCCAGGAGAAGCCGCTGTCGATCGCACTCCGCGAGATTCACGCGGACCTCCTCGAGCACACCGAAGGCGAATAAGAACCGATAAGGAATCAGCCGTTGCGCGTAGTCGTCGGAGTGGGCGGCGGTATTGCCGCTTACAAGAGTTGTTCGCTGATCCGTAGCTTCACCGAGAACGGTCATCATGTACGCGTGATCCCAACCGAGTCGGCGTTGGAGTTCGTTGGGCGCGCGACGTTCGAGGCGTTGTCGGGAAGCCCGGTCCACACCGATGTCTTCACGGACGTCCCAGAAGTTCCGCATGTCCGGCTCGGGCAAGAGGCGGACCTTGTTGTCGTGGCGCCTGCGACGGCAGACCTCATGGCGCGCATCGCAGGCGGTCGCGCAGACGATCTCCTGACTGCCACGCTCCTGACCGCGCGGTGTCCTGTCCTTCTCGCACCCGCCATGCACACCGAGATGTGGGAGCACCCGGCCACCGCTTCCAATGTCGCGACTCTGCGAAGCCGGGGCGTGACGGTTCTCGAACCCGCATCCGGGCGCCTCACCGGCCGCGACACCGGTGCGGGCAGGCTGCCCGAACCGGACGAGATCTTCGGCCTTGCGATGCTGTTGTCCGAGCGCACAGACGCTCTGCCGCGGGATCTGGAAGGCAGAAAGCTCGTCGTCACGGCGGGCGGGACGCGTGAGCCGCTCGATCCGGTGCGCTTCCTGGGCAATCGAAGCTCGGGGAAGCAGGGATACGCGCTTGCCAGGGTTGCTGCGCAGCGCGGCGCCGACGTTACGTTGATCGCAGGGTTCACCACCGAATTGCCCGATCCTGCGGCGGTCGAGGTGGTGCACGTCAAGACTGCCCAACAGATGCAGGTCGCGGTCCGTAAGTTCGCGCCGGAAGCCGATGCCATAGTAATGGCCGCCGCCGTGGCCGACTTCCGACCTACCACCGTGGCCGGTAGCAAGATCAAGAAGGGCGCCAACGAGCCCGATTCGATTCCGCTCGTGCGCAACGACGACATCCTGGCCGGTCTTGTCGAAGCTCGCCGAGCAGGCGAGATCGAATCCTCCACCGTGATAGTCGGTTTCGCGGCGGAGACCGGCGACGAACACGGCGATGTGCTCACTTACGCGCGGGCCAAGCTTGCTCGCAAGGGCTGCGATCTGTTGGTCGTCAATGCCGTCGGCGACGGCAAAGCGTTCGAGGTGGACCACAATGACGGTTGGTTGCTCGGCGCCGACGGCTCCGAGTCCGCGTTGGGCGAGGGATCGAAAGCTCTACTCGCAGGCCGTGTCCTCGACGCCGTGGTCGGCGTCTTGTCGCCGGCTTCGAATCAGTAGTGATCCCAAAGGGTGCACACCCACGGTCTGCTCGACTAGTGTCGATCTGCGCTTGGAGTCGGTGGGGCCAAGTGCGCTCGGGGTCAAGTGCTCGTGAGGTCGAAGTTTCGTAGGGCAGGGGCCCAGTGTTTGTAAGAGTCGATTTCCGAGCATCCCTGGGCATCGCCCTTGAAAGAACAGCTTGGCTGAATGCGATGAGTTCGTAGAGCATGGCCTTACATACCGGCCATTAGACACACGTCGAGAGGAAATTCGTGAGCAAGTCCGGCAGTCGGCTCTTCACCAGTGAGTCGGTAACAGAGGGCCACCCCGACAAAATCTGTGACGCGATCAGCGATTCGATTCTCGACGCGTTGCTCACCGAGGATCCACGCTCCCGCGTAGCCGTGGAGACACTCGTCACCACCGGCCAGGTTCATGTCGCAGGCGAGGTCAACACGACCGCGTGGGCAGATATCCCACGGATCGTGCGCGAGAAGGTCCTCGAAATCGGATACGACTCGTCGGCCAAGGGTTTCGACGGAAACTCCTGCGGCGTCAACGTCGCCATCGGAGCCCAGTCGCCCGAGATCGCCCAGGGCGTCGACCATTCGCACGAGGCACGCGTCGAAGGGCTGTCCGACGACGAGATCGATCGTCAGGGCGCGGGCGACCAGGGTCTGATGTTCGGCTATGCCAACACCGACACTCCTGAATTCATGCCACTCCCGATTGCGTTGGCGCACCGGCTTGCGCGTCGGCTGACCGAGGTACGCAAGTCCGGCGTGCTGCCGTACCTGCGTCCCGACGGCAAGACTCAGGTCACCATCGAATACGACGGCGACAACGCAGTACGTCTGGACACTGTCGTGATCTCGACGCAGCATGCCGCCGACATCGATCTCGACAACCTGCTGACACCCGACATCCGGGAGAAGGTGCTGGGATCGGTTCTCGCTGAGCTCGACGTTCCGACTCTCGACACTTCGGACGTGCGGCTGCTGGTCAACCCCACAGGCAAGTTCGTTCTCGGGGGGCCGATGGGTGACGCAGGCCTCACCGGTCGCAAGATCATCGTCGACACCTACGGCGGAATGGCGCGACACGGCGGCGGGGCGTTCTCGGGCAAGGACCCGTCGAAGGTCGACCGCAGTGCGGCGTACGCGATGCGGTGGGTTGCGAAGAACGCCGTGGCTGCAGGCCTCGCGGACCGCATCGAGGTCCAGGTCGCCTACGCGATCGGCAAGGCTGCTCCTGTCGGTTTGTTCGTCGAGACGTTCGGGACCGAGAAGACCGACCCGATACGTATTCAGGCCGCCATCTCCGAGGTGTTCGATTTACGCCCCGGTGCGATCATTCGCGACCTCGACCTACTTCGTCCGATCTACGCTCAGACCGCTGCATATGGCCATTTCGGTCGCACCGACATCGATCTGCCGTGGGAGTCGACCGACCGCGCCGACAAGCTGCGTGCTGCCGCGGGCCTCTGATTCAGTCGCCCACTCACTCAACAGCAGGCAGTTAACGGTGAAGACCTGAGCGGGGCGTCGAAAGCGGCGGCACCCGAGCTACCTGTAGCTCGGGTGCTGCCGCTTTTGCCGTTGCCTCATCTCGACCGAGAATTCGACTACCTTGTGCCCGTCGAGATGGATGATGACGCCAAAGTCGGTGTCCGCGTTCGGATCCGGTTCGCAGGTCGGCTCGTCGACGGATACATCGTCGAGCGAGTGGCATCGAGTGAGCACACCGGAAAACTCGGCTTTCTCGATCGAGTCGTGTCCGGAGAGCAGGTGCTGACCCCGGAGGTAAGCGCCCTCGTCACTGCAGTGGCACATCGCTATGCAGGCACAAGAGCAGATGTGTTGCGGCTGGCCATTCCACCTCGCCACGCGAAGGTGGAAGGCGAACCGGTGCCGGAGTCGCCCGTGATCGCAGCGCCCGACGTCGACGCATCAGCCTGGGATTCGTACGTTCACGGGCGGGCTTTCATCGACGCTATCCTCGCGGGCCGCACGCCACGAGCTGTGTGGCAGGCGCTACCGGGAGAGGATTGGCCGTCGCGGATAGCCGAACTCGCGGTGGCAACGGCGTCGTCGGGTCGAAGCGCGTTGATCGTCGTTCCGGACCAGCGCGACTTGGATCGAGTTCATGCAGCCTGCGAAGCGAAAGCCGGACCCGACACCGTGGTGGCTCTCGCCGCGGGTCTCGGACCTGCCAAGCGTTATCGTCGGTGGCTCGCTGCGCTCAGGCGCGAGGTGAGCATCGTTGTAGGGACTCGCAGCGCTGTGTTCGCTCCTGTTCGAAACTTGGGTCTCGTGGTGTTGTGGGATGACGGTGACGACGGCTACGCCGAACCACGATCGCCGTATCCACATGCGCGCGAGGTGGCCCTGCTCCGGTCCTACGGCACCGACTGCTCGGTCGTGCTCGCAGGTCATGCCAGAACAGCGGAGGCCGAGGCTCTCGTCGATTCCGGGTGGGCACACGACTTGATCGCATCGCGCGACGTCGTCCGCGCGCGTCAGCCACATGTCGTGGCGCTGGCGGACAGCGACCACGCTCTGGCGCGGGATCCGGGAGCCCGGGCGGCTCGCCTACCGGCGATCGCTTTCGATGCTGCGCGAGCGGCGTTGAAAGACGGACTCGGTGTCCTGGTCCAGGTTCCACGCGGCGGCTATGTTCCATCGTTGGCGTGCGGGAAGTGTCGTAATCCAGCACGATGTCGGCGATGCAACGGCCCGCTGTCGCTTCCGTCGGCTGCCGGTGCCGACGGAGCGGGAAGTCCGACCTGCCGGTGGTGTGGGATCGCGGACACCAATCATCGATGCACGGTCTGTGGTTCGCGGACGTTGCGAGCCGTCGTGATAGGCGCCCATCGCACAGCCGAGGAGCTGGGCCGGGCATTCCCCGGTGTGCCCGTTCATACGTCGGGGGGTGCAAGCGTTTTGAATTCTGTTCCGTCAGGCGCAAGTCTGGTGATCTCTACTGTGGGCGCCGAACCCTCGATCGAGGGTGGGTACGGTGCTGCGCTGCTTCTCGACGGGTGGGCTCTTCTGGGTAGAGCCGACCTACGGGCGGCGGAGGAGACACTGCGACGGTGGATGACGGCAGGGGCGCTGGTGCGTGCGGGTAGCGACGGTGGACGCGTGGTCGTGGTGGCCGAATCGGACATTCCGACCGTGCAGGCGCTGGTGCGTTGGGATCCAGTCGGGCACGCACGAAGTCAGCTGGACGAGCGGGTGGAGGTGCGGTTCCCGCCGGCAGTGCACGTTGCCGCGGTCGACGGGCCGACGGCTTCGGTGGTGGAACTGGTGGAGGCCGCGGAGTTGCCCGACGACGTGGAAATACTCGGGCCGGTCGAACTCCCCGAAGGGCAACGCCGCCCTGCCGGAGGGGGAGACGATCCGCTGCACAGTGAATTGCAGCGGGGTGATGTGCAACGGATGCTGCTCAGGGTTCCTCGCAGCGCCGGGGGAGCTCTCGCCCGTGCGTTGGCTGATGCCCAGGCCGTGCGGAGCGCCAAGAAGAACACCGTAGCGGTACGAGTGCAGATCGACCCGATTCGAATCGGGTAGGAGAAGTCGAAACCCACACGGCGATGGTCTGGGCCTAGAGTCTCGAAGAGGGTTCGCTCACAGCAAGCTAAGGGGTCGGGAAATGAAACGTAGGCAGTTGATTCGCCGTGTGGGAACGGCATTGGCGGTCGTGGCAGGCGCGCGGCTCGCCGGCCCAGCCGTGGCGCAGGCCGCCCCCGGTACAGGTTCTGCCGATCTGCCGGGGTTCGGCATCCCGCTCGACCGGTTGTTGAAGATCGTGTCGTTGTCTCACATCAACGATCCAGCGACGACACCAATTTTTCCCGGGGATCCCGAGTTCGTTCTCGAGACGGCGGCCACGGTGGCCGAAGACGGGTACTACCTTCAGAACGTGAAGGAAGGTGAGCATACGGGTTCGCATTGGGGTGCTCCGGCGCACTTTCAGGAAGGCGGTCTCACAGCCGACCAACTCGTTCCCGAGGACCTGTTCCTCCCTGCCGTCAAGATCGACATTCGTGAGCAGTCGGCGGCCGACGCAGACTATGCGGTCACGGTCGCAGACCTGCAGGCATGGGAATCGGCGAACGGCAGGATTCCGTCCGGAGCGGCAGTCGTCCTGTGGACCGGATGGGAATCACGCTGGGGCACAGATGCATACGTCAACGCCGATCCCGACGGCGTGACACACCAGCCCGGATTCTCTGCGGAAGCGGCGCAGTGGTTGATCGACAACGGCCGACTGGCGGCGCGAGGTGCGCTCGGAACCGACACGTTCGGACCCGATGTCGGCAACGACGAGACCTACCCGGTGTCGGTCAAGTTGTACGACCAGCACCGCATCAGTCTCGAGAACCTGCGCAATCTTGCAGCGTTGCCGACCACGGGAGCTTATGTTCTCGTCGGTGGCGCTATCAATCGAGCGGGATCAGGTTCGCCCGCAACGATATTCGGGGTGATTCCGCGCTTGCCGTGACGTTCGCGCCTGGTGCGCTCTTCGCCCCACCACGCGAAGGGCGCACTGCGCTCGCCGAGGTTGTAGACCATTCGCAGACTGCCGTCGGAGTCGTAGGCGAAGACTCCGGCCTTGCCGTTCTTCTTTGCCTCGTACATTGCCCGGTCTGCGTTACGAAGAAGCGTGTCGGCGGTGACTGCCTTTTCGAAGGTATCCAGTTCGACGACCCCGACGCTGGCTCCGATCGATACCGTGTGGCCCTCGATCTCCTGCGGGAGCCGAAGCGTGTCGACGATCGATTTGGCCGTCCTGCAGCCGGCATCGATCCCAGCAGGGATCAGCACGGTGAACTCGTCGCCGCCGAAACGCGCGACGATTCCTCCGTTGCCTGCTCCGTTCACCGATTCCGTCAACCTGCGGGAGAGAGTCTTCAGCGATCGGTCGCCCGCGCCGTGGCCGAGACGGTCGTTGATCGCCTTGAAATCGTCCAGATCGATCAACAGCAGCACGCCCACCTCGCCGAGCCGGTTGTGTCGATCGATTGCGCTGGCGAGGTGATCGTCGAAAGCGGAGCGGTTCAGCAACCCGGTCAGGCCGTCGTGATGTGCGCGGTAACTGAGTTCGGTCTGGGCGGCTGAAAGCTCGCGCAGCAGCGCGTCGTTCTGCAGCAAGGTGAGGACCTGGCGCACCAGGGAGAGCACCACGACGGTGAAGAAAAGCACGAGCACCACCGGGTCCACCGAACCCGTCGCGATCCACTGAGCGGCGACAGCGACAGCGATGACGACCATCAACGCGTACGGGACCAGGAGCTGAGTGCGGTCGCTTGCGCTCCACCCCCGCAGTCGTCGTTCGGCGGTGCGAGCGGCGAATGTACCGCTCGATCGTTGTTCGAGGCTTGGTGCCGACGCAGCCAACGCGATGAGGATCGGGCCCGCGATGAATCCGGCATCCGCGACCAGGGGCATCTCCTCGGCACCCGTTGCCACCAGGTATGCGTAGAGGCTGTCGGAGACGGAGAGCGAGACGAGTCCTGCGCCGAGCAGGACCAGTTGGGTGCGGTAGCGCCGCAGAATCCGAGGGACCACGGCGAGTAGTCCCACCATGGCCACAAGCACCAGATCGGTTACGGGGTACATCAGCGCCAGCATGAACTGCAGTGAATCGGTCTCCCCGGACCGTGCGACCTGGCCGAGGACGGTTGCCCACGACAGCACGAAGAGAGATCCGACAACCACCATCCCGTCGAGAAGGGAGGTGATCCAGGCGTGGGCGCTGCTGAACTTGGATCGACGCGACGTACTGGTGACCAGCGACCGCAGTGCGGGCACTGCGAATACCGGAAAGAGGAAGAACCCGACGTCTGCGAAGGAGGGTGACGGCAGCGGTATGTGGAGTACCGACCGATACAACCCCCAGAACAGAACTCCCCCCGACCAACACGCCATTCCTGCTGCCATGAGCACTCGCCAGCGTCGTTCGGGTCCTGATCTCCGTCGCCCGGTGTACCAGCAGGTCAACGTGGCGACGAGCCCCCCGGCCAGTTGAGCGGCATCGTCGAGAGCCACGGCGAAGGCGTTCGGGACTATGCCTAGCGTTATGACCGCGACCACGACGACCACAGCACTGAGCGAGGCGATGGTGCGCCTGCTCAGTTGCGTAGCCATACGGGCCCCCTCGTCCGGCGGGTGGGTGGGTGCGTCGATCCGCAGGCTCGCGAATCGGGCAGCGGTAACACTGCGTTCAGACCGGATTCTCGGCTTCGGCGCCGTCGATCGGAATCGGCACCCGCACGGTGAACCGAGAAACGTGGGTCCGAACAGGCTATCCGGTCCTGGCTCCCTGTACTGCTTCCCGGAATCAAGACTTCGAACTCGACCTTGTCAAAGATACATTGTCGATATATCGTCAATACGTCCAACAAACACAGAAGGAGCAAGTACATGGAAAACCATTACGAAAAGCAGCGTTGGCCCTGGTTGGGCTTTTATGAACATGCGCTCGGTCAACGGGCACGACGGCGGCAGTCGTTCGAGATGTGGACCCCACAAGATGTGGCCGGTCCCGGAGACGAATCGCATCGCCCTCACAGCCGCCGCGGGGCAGGAGAAGGCCACGTACGGGGCGGCCGTGGCGAACCTCACACACGTGGTGGAGCGGGCCCGGCCGGGGGATTCGGGCCCGGGGGATTCGGGCCCGGGGGATTCGGGCCCGGGGGTTTCGGACGGGGCGGATTCGGTCCGGGTGGTGAACTGGGTCGCGGAAGAGGGCGCGGCGGTCGTGGACGGCGAGGGGACGTCAGGGCGGCTGTTCTGCTGCTGCTCGCCGACTCGCCCATGCACGGATACGAATTGATCCAACAGATCGTTGCCAAGAGTGATGGCGCGTGGAAGCCGAGCCCCGGTTCGATCTACCCGGCACTCTCGCAACTCGAAGACGAGGGTCTCGTCATGATCGAAAAGGTCGAGGGCCGAAAGACAGCCCAACTCACCGACCAGGGCAAAGCCTTCGTCGACGAGCACCGAGCAGATCTGGGTGCCCCGTGGGACGACGTCAGAAGCAGCGTCGGCGGCGGCGCGATGGACCTTCGAGGTCTGATCGCGCAACTCATGGGCGCTGCGGGCCAGGTTGCCGCCGTCGGAACGCCTGTACAGGTGAAAGCCGCCGGCGACGTTCTGACCGATGCGCGCAGAAGGTTGTATCGCATTCTCGGGGAAGAGGACGACGCCCAAGGGTCTGCGCCTGAGGCTGCTCAGGACGACGCATGATCGATGGGTGTCTTCGGACACCAGACCCGATCCCTAGAATAGGTATTTCGTCGTAAGTATCCGAAATACCTATTCGTGGGAGCTCACTGGTGCGAGTTGTGTTCGCAGGAACGCCTGATCCGGCCGTTCCGTCGTTGGAGCGGCTGATCGAGTCGACCAAGCACGACGTGATTGCGGTGGTGACTCGTCCTGATGCAGCCGCAGGCCGCGGGCGAAAGGTCAGTCGATCGCCGGTAGGCGAGCTTGCCGACGCCCACGGAATTCCGGTCCTGACGCCGCGGCGGCCCTCGGAGCCCGAGTTTCTCGACGCTCTCGCAGCGCTGCAGCCCGACGTGTGCCCCGTCGTGGCCTACGGAGCGCTGTTGCCGAGGCCAGTGCTGAACATCCCGCGCTTCGGTTGGATCAACCTCCACTTCTCGTTGCTGCCGGCATGGCGCGGAGCTGCGCCGGTGCAAGCTGCGATCGCGGCAGGCGACGACATCACCGGCGCAACAACATTCCTTCTCGAGGAAGGAATGGACACCGGCCCAGTTCTCGGTGTTGTCACCGAGACCATCCGGTCGACCGATACTGCAGGCGACCTGCTCGAAAGGCTCGCCATCAGTGGCGCAGCACTTCTCGAGGCCACGCTCGACGCCATCGAGTCAGGTGAGGCATCGGCGGTTGCACAGTCGTCGGAAGGAATTTCGCACGCGGCCAAGGTGACAGTGGATGCTGCTCGCATCGACTGGTCGAGGTCGTCCGCAGCGGTGGGCAGGCACATCCGATCGGTGACTCCTGCCCCTGGAGCCTGGACGAGAATCGGCGACGTGCGATTGAAGGTCGCTCCGATCGATACCTCGGAGGAGATCCTCGACTCAGGACACATTGTCGTTCGCAAGGACGGCGTCTTCGTCGGAACCGCAGATCGGGCGGTCCGGCTCGGTGACGTACAACCTCAAGGTAAGAAGTTGATGAAAGCTTTGGACTGGGCGCGTGGCGCCCGCCTCACAGATGCGGCGGTAGCGCAATGAACTCGGAGCACAACGATTCGCCACGGCGCCGTACCGGCGGTGGACCTGGAAAAGGCAAGAGCGCGCAGGGCAAGCGTCCGCAGCGCAGTCCAGGGCCTCGAAGTGGTCAGGGTTCACGCCCGCCGCGAGGCGGTGGGCCTGCGTCCACCCCGCCGATCGACCCGGCCAGGCTCGCAGCCCGAGACGTTCTGAAGGCTGTTCGAGAACGTGATGCGTACGCGAACCTGGTGCTGCCGGGCCTCCTTCGTGAGCGCAAGCTCGACACCCGCGATGCGGCGCTGGCAACAGAGCTCGCGTACGGTGCGTCGCGAGCCAGGGGTTTGCTCGACGCAGTGATCGAAAGTGGTTCGGGCAGAGCGATCTCCGATATCGACGGCGGACTTCTGGACATTCTTCGACTCGGTGCATACCAGTTACTCCGGACCCGGGTTGCGCCACATGCGGCCGTTGCCACTTCCGTGGACTTGACGCGTGCCGAATTCGGAAGTGGTAAAGCAGGTTTCGTGAACGCCGTGTTGCGGCGAGTATCGGAGAAGACGGCTGCGCAGTGGGTCGAGGAACTGGCCCCTGCAGCGGCCGAAGATCCGGTGGGCAGACTGGCATTCGAACATGCACATCCCAAATGGATCGCGCAGGCATTCGCTGACGCGCTCGGCGCGGACGCTGGGGAACTCGCTGCTGTCCTCGAAGCCGACGACACGCGTCCCGCGGTACACCTCGTGGCACGCCCCGGCGAAATTTCAGCGGAGGAGCTTGCGCTGGTCACGGGAGGTGACGAGGGCAACTACTCGCCCTACGCAGTGTATCTCGACGGTGGGGATCCCGGCAAGCTCGACGCAGTGCGCGACGGCCTCGCGGGCGTTCAGGACGAGGGCAGTCAACTCGTAGCGCGGGCATTGACGCTGGCTCCCCTTCAAGGACCCGACGCGGGACGCTGGCTCGACCTGTGCGCCGGGCCGGGCGGCAAGGCCGCATTGCTCGGTGCGCTGGCCGAAATCGACGGCGCACACCTCGACGCTGTCGAACCCACGCCACACCGAGCCGACTTGGTGCGCAAGACAACGAAGGCGCTGCCGGTGACGGTGCACATCGTCGACGGCCGCGATACAGGGCTCGACGGCGGCTACGACAGAGTTCTTGTCGACGCACCCTGCACTGGTCTCGGCGCGCTCCGCAGGCGCCCCGAAGCACGTTGGCGTCGCTCGCCGAAGGACCTCGCCGAGTTGGTGACGCTACAGAAGGAACTGTTGGCGTCCGCATTGAACCTCGTTCGTCCGGGCGGCGTTGTGGTGTATTCGACGTGCTCGCCGCATCTGTCCGAGACGATGGCGGTGGTTGCCGACGCTGTTCGCCGGTACGGCGCAGTGCAGCTGGACGCCAGGACCCTGGTGCCGGACGTCCCACAGATCGGGGACGGCCCGTCGGTGCAGCTGTGGCCGCATCGTCATGGAACGGACGCGATGTTCTTCGCGGCACTGCAGCGGCCCGTCGACTAGATTCTGGCTACCTCACCAATGCCAAGCGCTGCCGCCGACATTGGCGGTTGTCCGCTGGAGAACGCGAATCGTGGTGACATAGTCGTCAGCGCTGATGCCCTGCATGCGTTCAGCTTGGAGTTCTTGCTGTAGGTCGAAGGCTCGACGGAACTGCTTTTCGCCCAGTTCCGTGTACGTCAGGCGTTCTTCTTCGTCGTCGATCCATCTTTTGTCGACGGCCGAATCGATTGCTGTGTTGATAATCGCGGGTGTGTCGTTCGGGCCGATCGTGTCGACGACGGTCGATCGTTCGACGCCGGTTGGATGGAGTGAGAGTTGGTGTAGCACCCACCATTCGGGCTGACTGACACCGATCCGGTGGAGGGCTCCTCGTGTGCGTGTACGGATAGCTTCACCCGCTCGGACTGTCCAGAAGCCGATGGGTTGGGTCGCTGGCGACTGCATTGGCTTCTTGGTTGTCATGTTGTCGACCGTAGAACCTGAAGTGAACTCGAGGTCAAACCTCAGCTCACCTTACGATCCGGATCGCGGGTTTCGGAGTCGCAGCGTGGACCCACTGGATTCGATGTACATGCGGCCCGGAGAGATGGAGCCAGGCAACAGTTCCGTTCGCGTCCGCGACAGGGCGCAAATTCACCACCGAACCGGATTACGCGGACGGCTTCGGGTGGCGCCGTGCATCACCCCGCGCACCATCGGTCGCGTGAGGAATTCGTGTGGAAATCCCGGATCGGTGGAACTCACGTCGTCCAGCCGGCGTAGGTGTTCGTCTTCGAGATGGACGTCCAGCGCGCCGAGATTGTGCTGCAGTTGTTCCGGCGTTCGCGCACCCACCAGTGGGCTCACCACCGCGGGATTGTGGAGTGTCCACGCGAGGGCTACTTGGGCAGCCGTCGCACCGATGTCCCGGGCGACATCGGCCGCGACGTCAGCGATCGTCAACCCGCGGGTGTTAAGTGTTCGGTGTGCCACCGCGTGGTCCCGTCGGCTCCCGGCAGATGCCTGAATTTCCAGACTGGCCGCGCTGTATTTGCCGGTGAGCACTCCACCGCCCAGCGGAGACCACGGGATCACACCGAGTCCCAGTTCGGTGGCCATCGGAATCAAGTCGCGCTCGGTTGTCCGCTCGATCAGGCTGTACTCCACCTGTAGTGCTGCGAACGCAGGCCAACCTCGCAGTTCGGCGATTGTTTGCATTCGGGATATCTCCCATGCCGGAGTGTCCGAAATACCGAGATAGAGCACTTTTCCGGTCCGGACCAGCTCGCCCAACGCGGCGATGATCTCGTCCGCAGGCGTGAGGCCGTCCCATACGTGAAGATAGAACAGATCGATGTAGTCCGTTCCAAGGGCGCGCAGACTGGCCTCGACCGATGCGATCAAACTTTTCCGGTTACCTCCGCCCGCATTCGGATCGAGAGGATTTCGCGTTCCCGCGTATTTGGTGGCGATGACGACGGACTCTCGCCGCCCCCGAACGAACTCGCCGATGTACTGCTCCGACTGACCGTCGGTATAGATGTTGGCGGTATCGACACAGTTTCCGCCCGCCTCGAGATATGCGTCGAAGATGCGCCGAGACGTCGCCTTGTCGGCGCCCCAACCCCACGCGTCGCCGAACGTCATAGCGCCGAGTGAGAACGGAGACACACGTAGTCCGGATCGCCCCAGAAGTCGGTATTCGTCCAATGTTGTCATTGCACTTGCCCTTTCGTCGTGTCGGTGCAACCGACTGTGCCACTGCCGCCGAGCGAGGTGAAGGTACAGAACATCCTGGGAAGAGCGTTACCAGGCTGTTTCGGCGCGGCTCACTTAGCCTGGAGCATGTGAATTCGACGCCTTCACCGATTGCCAGCCAGGAGCTGGCTGTGTTTCTGCGTGCTCGACGCGAAACGCTGAAACCTGCAGACGTCGGGCTTCCGCCACGGATCGGATCGTCCCGAACTCCCGGACTACGACGCGAAGAGGTCGCAGCACTCGCGGGAGTGAGCGTCGACTACCTCATCAGGCTCGAGCAGGCTCGCGATGTGCGTCCGTCTGCACAGGTCGTGCGATCACTGTCCGGTGCGTTGAAACTGTCCAACGATCAGACCGTTTACCTGTACACCCTGGCCGGTCATCGTTGCCCGGAGCGGAACAGTCGCTCGGAGGTTCCCGAGGGCTTGGCGCAGCTGATCATCGACGTCAGCCCGCTTCCCGCGATGGTGCTCAACCACAGGCTCGACATTCTGGCCTGGAACGGCAGCATGTCTGCGTTGCTCCTCGGCCTCGACGGTCGGCCCGCCCGCATGCTCAACGTCCTTCGAATGTGCTTTCTGGACAGCCGTTTCGAGGGGTTCTACGGAGATCGAGACGAAGTAGTACGTGGCGCTGTCGCAGATCTGCGCGCGGCATGGGCCGATCACGCGCACGACGTCGAGTTGGCGGATCTGATTCGCGAACTCGAAGCCGGGAGCGACGAGTTCACGCGATACTGGCAATCGCGGGAGGTGTCGGTGCGGGCTCGCGGCGACAAGCCGATGAAGCATCCCATCGTAGGAAGTTTGACCGTAACGTTCGACGTGCTCAACCCTCTCGGAGATCCGGACTTACGTCTCATCGTCTATCGGGCCGCGGACGAACAATCTCAGCAAGCTCTCGATGAGCTTGCTCGCCACGGTGCACAGAGGCGACTGCGCACGGTCTGACACCTGAAGCGCATTTTTACAAGCCACACGACCAGGACTGCGCGACACTGGGTGAATGGCACTGAGCTGGGAAGACGTCGTCGCACTCGCAATCGAACTTCCGAAGGTCGAGGTATCGACGTCCTACAACACACCCGCACTGAAGGCGTCCGGTAAGTTGATCGCTCGATTGCGCACGGAGGCGGAGGGGTCTCTCGTCGTCATGTGCAGTATGGACGAGAAAGCCGCACTGCTCGGCTCGGGGGAGCAGGCGTTCTTCACCACCCCGCACTACGACGGCTACGGTTCGATTCTCGTCGACCTCGATCTCGTTGATCCCGGTGAATTGAAAGAACTCCTGATCGAGGCGTGGCGTGGCAAGGCGACGAAGACCGTCAGGGAGCAGTACGACAAGACCCACTAACCTTGGTCTTTCTTCGGTCGCAGGTCGGGGATGCGGCGTACGACGAGTCGGCCGGGAATGTGGTGCGCTTTCTTCTGGGAGGCGAACGCGGTGAACTCGATCTCGGCGACTTCTGCCGTCGAGACCCACTGCCCGGTGTCGTCGTCGAAGATTGCGTTTGTGTAGCGGATCGGTGTCCATGCATCGGCCGGGATCGAGCTGATCGCGGTGCGGATCAGCGAGTTCAGTCCGGTGGTGATCGAGACATCTGCGCCGCCGCGCATCGCGGCACCGATCGTCGGATAGCCGAAGAACGCCGAATCGGCACGCACCAATGGGGCCGACATCTGCTGCGGTGCAGCAGACTCGGTCACTGTCGAGGTGGCTGCCGTGCGGACTCGGCGTACCGTGCGCAAGGGGTCGGCGATCATCCGTGCTGCACCGCGCGCGGAGCCACACGAGCCTTTCCGCAGTCGTTGCCCGGTGATCACCGGTGCCGCACTGTCGGTGGTGACTGTGGTGATCAACGAGTTGAGGCCTCGGATGCCGGAGTAGCCGTAGCCAGATCCTTGTTTGCTGTGGCCATGGACTTCGATGATCGAATCGTCGATGTCGACCATCACCCGGCCGGTGTCGATGCCGGCCAGCAGTGGGGTGTGTTCGGCGAGCCCCGATAGCAGGCGGGAGGCGACGGCGTCGAGTTGGCGTACGTGCCCGAATCGAAACTGGCGTAGAAACGAACCCAACGTCGATGGTGAGTACGGGTGATCAAAGAGGGTGTTCATCGCGCCGTGTCGAAGGATCGCCATGTCGGCGATACTGTCCGCTCCCGCGACCATACCGGCGACCAACGATCCGACCTTCCGCCCGGCGTTGGCACCTTTGTCCGTCGACACGCTCAGGTGCTCATCGGCCAGGGCGAGCAGCCCAGATCGCTGCGCCAACGCCATCACCGGAACCAGCCCCGCGGTGGACACGAGATTCGGATCGTCGAACCTCGCGGTGGTGACAGGTCGGGTATGGGATAGTTGCATCTGCGAGATGCCCTTCGTTGTGGCCGAATCTTTCCTTAGATAAGTTCGATTCTTTCACCACGGCAGGGCATTTCGCGTCTAACACTCGCGTTGATCAATCACATCATCGGTGCATCCAGGCTTATCGACCAACGGGATCGTCAACCCTGCGACCGCTTGCAGAGTCATGGTGGTGATATGTAGTTCAGGAAGAACGGGACGACTCCGTCGGGGATGCCGGTCAGCAAGGAGACGACGAGGTCGGCGTGCGGTTTTGTTGATCCGGCGAGGTTGTTCAAAACGTTCGAGTACAGGCTGGGGAGGAGTTTGGCGATGTTCGGGAACTCGACGCGGTAATCTCCGATACGAAAGTGCACTGCAGGTGGCGCGCACATGTTGGGGTTGCGTGCGCTGCCCTGTACGCGCGCACCATTTCGAGTTTTGTGAGCGGAGCACCTCATGGCCGGGCCCACCCCACCCCACCCCACCCCACCCCACGATGATCACGGCGCAGTCAGCCCGGTCCCACCTGACTCCGCTCCCACCGAGGCGGCCTCCACACCGTCCGATCAGGCGGATGGGGCCGGACTGCCAGCTCGCCCTGACACCGCCCGCGGTGAGGTCCTCGAGGGTGACGAGCAGGTGTACGGCTTCCCCGCCGCCCTGTGGCGCACGCTCGAACGCCGACGGCCCCCCGGTGCTGACCTGAGCCGCAGGTTCCGCAGCCCGCTGCGCGGGCGGTGGCTGACCTCGATCTTCGGATCAGTACTGCTGGTGGGACTGCCGGTCGTCATCATTACCGGACTGCTCTCCTACATCGCGTATGGGCCGCAGTTCGGGCAGGCCCTACCCGCCGACGTCGGGTTCCTGCGGTTACCGAACTTCGACTGGCCCACCCGCCCGTCCTGGCTGTATCGGCTCACCCAGGGATTGCATGTCGGTCTCGGCTTGATCCTGATCCCGGTGGTGCTCGCGAAGCTGTGGTCGGTGGTGCCGAAACTGTTCACCTGGCCGCCGGCGCGCTCGATCGCCCAGGTCCTCGAACGTATCTCCCTGCTCATGCTCGTCGGGGGCATCTTGTTCGAAATCGCGACCGGCGTGCTCAACATCCAGTACGACTACATCTTCGGGTTCGACTTCTACACCGCCCATTACTACGGCGGCTGGGTGTTCATCGCTGGATTCGTCGCACACGTCATCTTGAAGCTGCCCTTGATGATCAAAAGCCTGCGCTCACGCTCACTGCGTCAGGTTTTGCGTATTTCCCGGGCCGATACCGAGCCGGAAGCACCCGACGACTCAGGCCTGGTGGCAGCCGATCCCGCCCCGGCGACGCTGAGCCGGCGCGGCGCATTGGCGCTTGTGGGCGGCGGCGCTCTACTGGTGACCGTGCTGACGGTGGGGCAAACGCTCGGCGGGGTTACCCGCCGGGCCGCGCTGCTGTTACCCCGCGGCCGCGCAGAAGGCTCCGATCCCAACGACTTTCAAATCAACCGCACCGCAGCAGCCGCGCAGATAGACCCCGCTCTCACCGGGCCCGAGTGGACACTGTCGCTACTAGGTGGGCCGCAGCCGGTCACACTCGACCGCGCCGCACTCGAGGCGATGACCCAGCACACCGCCGTACTCCCGATCGCGTGTGTCGAAGGATGGTCCACCACCCAGACCTGGACGGGTGTGCGGCTGAGTGATCTCGCCGCTCTGGCCGGGGTTGCGAGTATCGAATCCGCGGCCGTGTCCTCTCTGGAAAAGGCGGGAGCCTTCAACCGGGCCACCCTGCAGGCCAACCAGATTTTTTCCCCCGATTCGTTGCTCGCTTTGAAGGTCAACGGCGCAGAGCTCTCCCTCGACCACGGATATCCGGCCCGCATCATCGTCCCCGCGTTGCCCGGGGTGCACAACACCAAATGGGTGCAGTCCATCGAATTCAGGAGTATGTGAGATGAATACGATCGGAACCCGTTTCCGCCAGTTCTACGGCTCACACCCGCTACACCTGCTCGTTGTCCTGTTCTCGTTCGCTCTGGCGATCTACACCGTCGGCGTCGTCGGGCCGGCGGCGCTGTGGAACAGCGCCGCCTGGTGGCAGTCAATCCTCGTCTGGTTCCTCGGAGCCGTGATCGCCCACGACCTTCTGCTCTTTCCGCTGTACGCTCTCGCCGACCGCACCTTGACCGCCGGGTCCGCCGCTGTCAATAGCCGGAGGAAGACATCACCGCCGCATATCTCACCACTGAACTATGTTCGGATTCCCGCACTCGCCACCGCTGTGCTGTTGCTGCTGTTCTTTCCCGGGATCATCGAGCAAGGCAGCGAGACCTTCGTCGAGGCAACCGGCTTCACCCAGGAGCCATACCTGCGCCGGTTCCTGGTGTTGACGGCCGTGATCTTCGCCGTCAGCGCACTCGCGTACGCGGTACGGCTCGCTTTGCACGACCACCGCCGCCCCGCCCAGGCTGGGCCGGAGCCGGTGGTTCGAGCCGGTGACCGGCCGTCGGACGCGGGGCCCCGAGGGTGACGCAGCTACCGGACGCAGAACAGACCACACAGCATGAAGGCCCGACACTGCATTCGATCCATGATGCGGCGGATAACGAATTCGACGGGGCCGTAGAGTCTTTCGACGCACTCACCGCCGACGACCTGTTCAAACGGGCGGAGGCAGGTTTGCCGTGCTGGATCCGCGATACCAGCGGCGTCCGTCGCCCACTACCGGTCGAACGTTGGATGGGTTGGACGGCAAGCGCAGCGGACCGGTTCGCCGATCATGCCCTGCTTGCGCCGTGTACCGGTCCGACCCTCGACCTCGGCTGCGGGCCGGGCCGGCTCACCGCTGCCCTGACCGCCAGAGGAGTGTCCTCACTGGGAGTCGACAGATCCGCCACCGCGGTGGCGATGACCATCCGCCGCGGTGGGAAAGCTATCCGACAGGACATTTTCGACACCCTTCCCGACGCCGGGCGCTGGGCGCACGTCCTGCTCGCCGACGGCAACATCGGCATCGGCGGAGACCCCCTCCGCCTACTCTGTAAGGCCCGCGATCTTATCGCGGCCGGCGGCACTGTCATCACCGAAATCGACCCGCCCACAACGGCGCTCCGATACGAGCTCGTGCGGTGGGAAACCGACACTGCCGTCAGCGGCTGGTTCCCCTGGGCCAGCGTCGGAACCGGGGCGATCACCGAACTCGCTGCCGCCGCAGGCCTGCACATGGAATCCATCGACGACATCGAGGGGCGATTCGTCGCCAGACTGCGCAAATACTAAGTGGCTAGGGAGAATTCCGAGCGGCCCTCAGAAATATTGTTCGACTGTTTCGCCCGTGCCGACATGGCGCGATATCGAGCCAACGCGATGGTGTGGACCGCCACTACACCGTACTGCAGTGACCGCTGTCTTGTCGGAACATACGCACAGGTAAGTGAGCGATGACGAATCCGCAGCGAGCGCACCGTCCAGAGGAATCCGGCATGTCTGATCCAATTCGAGATCCCTACAGATCCCGGGTCGCGGTGTCGCCGCCGCCGAACCGGGGTACGACAAATGTATGGAAGCTCAGGGACACTCCGCGGTGACGACCACCGCGCAGGTCCGGACGATCGCCGCACGGTGACCGTTGGGTTGGTGGCGGACTCCGGTTTCGCTACGGCGATCGCATCAGCGATAGAGAATGCGCTATCGCTGACAATCATCATCGACGGGGAGGAGGTCGACCTCGAAGTCGACCGCGCAGCAGTGACTTTGCCGCCGACAGCTACTGGTTCCACACCTCCGGGCCAATGGCTCGAATCCGTCCAAGCAACCAACACATACGACATCGTGCTCTGCATTTCCGAGGTGCCGCGGCGCCTCGGAGCTCATCCTGTCGTCGCCGAGCTTCATGCTGGAACGACCGCCGTGCTGTACGTCCCCTCGTTCGGAACCATCGCAGTGCGGCGCCGCGCGGTGGCCACCGCGGTCGCCATTGTTCACGACCTGCTCGACACCGACACCGATTCACGTCCGCGACTTCGGCGCACCATGTCGACGTGGGCACCTGGCCCCGACGCCGACAACGGCGGAGAGCGCGTGCTACTCACCCCCGGCATGCTCGGACGACTACGTCTGGTGATGGGCATGATTCGATGCAATCGGCCCTGGCGTCTGGTCCCCACCTTGTCCACTGCGCTCGCTGCCGCAAGCGCTGCGTCGGCGTTCGGTGTCTTCTATGCCAACATCTGGCAGATGGCGGCTTCGATGACCGGCACACGTCTGGTCCTGGTGGGGGTCGCTGCAATGGTCGCCATCACCGCGTGGTTGATCCTTCCCCACGGACTGTGGGAACGCCGGTCCTTTCGGCCCTCGGCTACCGACCGACGGATGTACAACGCGGCCACCCTCGGCACCGTCGTAACCGGAGCGCTGTGCATGTTCACCGTGCTGTTCGCGGTCGTTCTGGTCTCCGCCGCGATCGTCATCTCGCCCCGGTTTCTCACCGAACAACTCGGCCGGCGTCACTAAGCCTGAATTCACCGATGGGCTGAGTGCGTGACCTTGAATCATGTTGCGCAGTGTGGGCTTGGCTATGGGCGTGGCGGAGTGCCCGATCTCGGGTGTCGGGTTGTTCCACTGGATCTTTCGCGTTGTGGGCGGGCTGGATCTGTTCGGTTAGGCGAGGATGTAAGCGTTGCGGCCGAACATGCTGTCGAACAACGCAGTCCAGCTTGCTTCCCAGGGCCACTTCTCCGGTAGGTGCAGGGTGATTTTCCGGGCCGAAGAGGCGATCCGTGCGGGCACCGAGATCAGCGTGCGCCGGATGGTCCCGGTCGTAGCTTTCGCGAGCTTGTCTTCGCCGGTCAATGTCGCGGCGGCGCGGGTGAGATTGAACGCCATCACCGCGCAGACCAGCCAAGCGGCGTTGGCGTTGAAGTGACCTGAGGGCATGTGGGCGAGGGCGGAGTTCTTCAGGTCGGCGTGGACCTGTTCGATGACCGCGTGCCGGCGATGGGTTTGGTCGGCGGCGACGGTATCGAGGTCGGCAGGGTCGGTGGTGGTGAAGAAAGCGTGGAAGCGCCACACGTCGAACAACTCGCCTTGGCCCTGGTCTTTCTTCGGGCGTAGATCGGGGATGCGGCGCACGACGAGCCGGCCGGGAACGTGATGAGCTTTCTTCTGGGAGGCGAACGTAGTGAACGGTATCTCGGCGACTTCCGCGACGGAGATCCACTGCGCGGTGGTGTCGTCGTAGAGGGCGTTGGTGTATCGGATCGGTGTCCAGGCGCCGTCGTCGATCGAGCTGATTGCGGTCTTGATCACCGAGTTCAGTCCGGTGGTGATCGAAACGTCCACCCCGCCTCGGATCGCTGCGCCGATGCTCGGGTATCCGAAATACGCCGAATCGGCCCGCAGCAACGGCTTCGGTGGTGCCCCGGGGTTGCCGGTGTCGCCGGCCGCTGCATTCGTGCGGAGTCGGTCGAGGGTGGTGAGGGTATCGGCGATCATGCGTGCTGCTCCGCGGGCGGACCCGCAGGCACCTTTGCGGAGCCGTTGGGCGGTGATGACCGGTGCCGCGGTCTCGGTGGTGACGGTGGCGATCAGGGAGTTGAGGCCGCGGACGCCGGAGTAGCCGTAGCCGGAGCCTTGTTTGCCGTGTCCGTGGACTTCGATGATGGAGTCGTCGATGTCGATCATCACCCGTTCGGTATCGATACCTGCCAGCAGCGGGGTGCGCTCAGTGAGAGCCTGCAGTAGCCGGGAGGCGACGGCGTCGAGCTGTCGGACGTGCCCGAACCGGAACTGGCGAAGAAACGATCCCAACGTCGAGGGTGCGTAGGGCCGCTCGAACAGGATGTGCATCGCCCCGTGCCGCAGGATCGCCATGTCGGAGATGCTGTCCGCACCCGCGACCATGCCCGCGACGAGGGCTCCGATCTTGCGGCCGGCGTTCGCGCCTTTGTCCGTCGGCACGCTCAGATGCTCATCGACCAGGGCGTGCAGCCCTGACCTGTGAGCCAGCGCCATCACTGGAACCAACCCGACCGCGGACACCAGATTGGGGTCGTCGAAGGATGCGGCAGCGACAGGTCGGGTGTGAGATAGTTGCATCTGCGAGATGCCCTTCGTAGTGGTCAGAATTTGTTCTGTGAGAAGTCTTATTCTTCACCACTACAGGGCATTTCATGTCTACGGCACGCGACCATCCGTCACCGGATCGGTGCATTCAGGTTTAACCCGATCTTGTCGAGGTTGCGCCCGCGTTCGAAGCCTGGCATTCCGCGCTCGACTACAAAGAGGCTGAAGCCTTGCGCCCCGATGTCGGGATCAGTGCACGCAACGACGATGACGATATCGGCGTTGATGCCGTTGGTGATGAACGTCTTGGACCCGTTGAGAATCCAGTCATCACCGTCACGGACAGCCCTGGTCTTGATTCCCTGGATGTCGCTGCCGGTTCCGGGTTCGGTCATTGCGATCGCTGAGATCAGTTCTCCCGAGGCGAATCCCGGCAGCCAACGCTGCTTCTGCTCGTCGTTACACAGATCGACCAGATACGGCGCCACGACGTCGTTGTGGAGCATGAAACCGATACCGCTGTAACCACCCTTGGTGGCTTCCTCCGTGATGACGACGTTGTATCGAAAGTCTTTGACACCTCCGCCACCGAATTCCTCGGGAACGGCCATTCCCAGAAAACCTTGCTTGCCGGCTTCCACCCAGACGTCGCGATCGACGATGTTCTGCTCTTCCCACTTGTCGTGGAAGGGCGCCACGTGCTGTGCCAAGTGATCCGTCCCGGGTTTGATGCCGCTTCGTTCTTTGTGAAGGATGAAGCACATGTCGAAGCGTTACCCGGCCGAGCAACGTGAGCGTGCGGTGAGGATGGTCCTCGACCATCTCCACGAGTACAACTCCGTGTACGGCGCGTGCAAGGCGATCGAACCGAAATTGGGTGTCGGCGCGGAGTCACTCCGGCTCTGGACACGCCAAGCTCAGATCGATGCCAACCAAGCTCCCGGTGCAACGACCGAGGAGCAACAGCGCATCAAGGAACTCGAGCGTGAGAACCGAGATCTCAAGGAAGCCAACGAAATTCTGAAGTCGGCATCGATTTTCTTCGCGAGGGAGCTCGACCCTCGCCGCCGCAGATAGTCCAGTTCATCGATCAGATGCATGCACAGAACTACCGGGTCGAGTCGATCTGCCGCGTGCTCACCGAGCACGGCGTGCAGGTCGCCCCACGCACGTACCGCAACTGGAAGAGCGCACCACCATCGGCCCGCACGATCTCCGACGCGTACCTCACCGCCGCGCTCCGCGACACGGTCGGCGAACCTGAAGAGCTCTACGGCCGCCGCAAGATGTATCGCCACCTGCGCAGGAAGGGCCATAGCGCGGCTGCCTGCACAGTCGACCGACTGATGGGCGACGAGGGTATGTCCGGCGTTGTCCGAGGCAGGCGGCACCGCACCACGATTCAGGGCGGTAAGAATTCCACACGGGCCCCTGACCTGCTCGACCGTGATTTCACTTCCGAGGCCCCGAATCGGAAGTGGGTCACCGACTTCACGTACACCAGGACGTGGGCGGGGTTCGTCTACGTCGCGTTCGTCATCGACTGCTTCTCCCGAGCGATCGTCGGTTGGCACGCCTCGACGGTCAAAGACACCACTATGGTCACCACCGCGTTGAAGATGGCGCTGTGGCGACGAGATCACGGTGGACACCGCGTCGGACCCGGCCTCATTCATCACAGCGACGCCGGCAGCCAAGGTCAATACACCTCGATCGCGTTCGCGGAAACGCTTGTGCTCGAGGGCATTGCGGCATCGATCGGAAGTGTCGGGGATGCCTACGACAATGCGTTGGCGGAGAGCACAATTGGGTTATTCAAGACCGAGGCGGTATCGAAGCGGAGCCCGTTCCTGAACGGGCCGATGAAGACCATCGACGATGTCGAGTTTGCCACGATGGGGTGGGTCGACTGGTTCAACCAACGCCGACTCCACAGCACCCTCGACTACCTCACACCAGAAGAGTTCGAGGAGGTCTACTACAGTCAAGAATCGCCACTCCGCCCGGAGATGTTGCAAGCGTAGGAGCGGCAAGAAACCTGGGACGGTTCAAAGAACTTCTGGATGGACTCCCGGAAAAGATCATGCTCCGGTTCGAACAGGGAACGTTCCACGCCAACTCCTACTACGTCGATGTTTTGTGGACAAACTGAATTTCGTTGCGTCCGTTCGTACTGTCGTAGGACAGTACGAACTCGTCAGAGCATTCGTCGATGATGTGAGCGATCAGGATCGGTGACTGCATCCGCCTGCAGAACAAACTTTCTGGCGTATCCTCACTGCTCGAGAAAATGTAGATCGACCGGTTGTCCGTCGGAGGGGAACGGCAGGGACGTGAAGTTGAGCGGGGCGACGTAGTCGGCGTCGACGCGCCAGTCGAAGCGCAGAAGGAGATGATGCATGATCGCTTTGATCTCGGCGCCGGCGAAGTGCATGCCGAGGCATTTGTGCACACCACCACCGAACGGCTCCCACGCGTATCGGTGCACCTTGTCTTCGCGTCGGTGCTCCGCGAAGCGCTCGGGATCGAAGCGTTCTGGTTCGGGCCAGTACTGCGACATGTGATGGGTGAAATGCGGCACCACCGCCGCGTACGTTCCCGCAGGCACGAAATGTCCCTGCACTTCGGTGTCGCGGACCGCCCGGCGCGCCATCACCGGTACCGGAGAGACGATCCGGAGGCATTCCTTCATGACCAGATCGAGGCTGACGAGTCCGTCGAGATCGGCATAACTCGGTGACGCTGTTCCCAACGCGAGGGACTCCGCCCGGCACCTGTCCTGCCATTGTGGGTGCTGGCCCAGGTACTGCATCATCGTGGAGATGGTGATGGTGGAGGTGTCGTGCGCGGCCATTAGGAGGAAGATCATGTGGTCGACGACTTCGTCGTCGCTGAAGCGTTGTCCTGCTTCGGATTCGATGTGGCAGAGCACGGAGAACAGGTCATCGGTTTCGTGTGACCGACGTGCCGGTAGGTACTGCCGGAAGAAGTCTTCCAGGACTCGGCGTCCGTCGAGTCCTCGCTTCCACCTGGTTCCCGGGACGCTGTAGCGGACCACTGAGGTGGCTGCCTGTACACAATCGACGAAAGCTTTTTTCACCGAGTCGATTTCGCTCTCGGTGGATCCTTCCGCGCCTCCCATGAAGATGTCGGTGGCGAGATCGAGGGTGAGTGATTTGAGTGCGGTGTAGGCGCGGAATCCGTCGGTGGGAGTCCAGGCGTCGAGCGCCGAGGTTATCGCCGGGTTAAGAACGTCAACTGTTTTTTCCAGGCGCGATCGTGTGAACGCCTGTTGCATGATCCGGCGGTGCCGTAGATGTTCTTCCGAGTCGAGAAGCATGAGACCACCGTGGAAGAAGGGGCCGATCAGCACCGACCAACCGTCGCCGTTGACGAAAGCCCGATCCTTGTTCTGCAGCACTTCTTGGCACGCATCGGGTCCGAGGACCGCGACCCAACGTCGCCCGATCATCGAAAACCAGGAGACCTCACCGTAACGGTCCCAGTGCTTTTGCATCAATGCCAGTGGATCTCGGACGTATTCGAGTGCGTGCCCGACGCCGGGGAGCCCCGATCGACCCGAAATTGGGAGTAACTGTGACTGTGCTGGTGGATCGGCCAGAATCTTGGACATGGATGAACCTCGCCTTCCTTTTCGATCTGACTGTGTACTCTGTCAGATATGGGTAGTCTGCGTCACAGTGATCGGATCTGTCAATATCAACCTATGACTTCTCCTACGCCGCGTCGATACGCGGGCCTGAGCGGCGACGAGCGCGCAGCACTGCGGCGTGAGAGCTTGCTTGAGGCCGCACTGGAAGTCTTTGCTGCCACAGGCAAGAGCGGCGCCACCATGACCGCTATCTGCGCGCACGCCAAGTTGACGGAGCGATATTTCTACGAAAGCTTCACCAGCAGAGACGAAGTCCTGCAGAAGGTCCTGGACGGAATCGCCGACGAAGTCCGCGAGGCCGGTCTGGACGCACTTCGAGCGAGCGGCGAAACGCTCGAGCGGCGCGTACGAAATGCCATCGCGTCATTCGTCACCATTTTGACCGACGATCCACGCAAGGGACGTGTTGCGATGATCGAATCCGCCGCGTTCGAACCTTTGCGCACCCACCGACGTACAGCACTGCGGGGCTTCGCTCAGATGGTGGCCGACGAAGCCACCCGCATGTACGGCGACCAGGCATGGCCACCACATCAGGGAGAAATCAACGGATTGCTGTTTGTGGGCGGCCTGGCCGAGTTGGTCACCGCATGGTTGAACGACGAGATCGCCATCACCCCTGACGAGATCGTCGATGCGGCAACATATCAATTCACCTCCACCGCCCACCGATAGGAGTCGCATGCCGGACGGCTCACGATCGAGCGGGTAGCGAGGGCTTCAATCCGCACCACTGCAGTGCAGATCCGCTGAAAAATGACTTGGCCGCTGCCCCGACGATGCAGGCGTGTAAAGCATTTCCTTCGCGTGACTGTTGGTGAAAAGTTCCCAGTACGACTCGGCAATCAGATCCACATCAAGAAAGTTCCCGACTGGACTACGCCGCCGATGGTGACTGCACCTCCATTTGATGATGCTGCGGTTGGCCAGTTCCTCGGCCAGGATGAACTTACAGGTTTCGCAATCCGGCTTCGCTGATCGAGGTAGACACCTCTCGATTATCGGCGCTGCTAATCACGCCGACAGACATGTACTCGAACCTGCCTCTACTGGCGTCACAGCCTTGCCGGTGACCGTTCGGGACTGCCCCCACTTCAGTTGACTCGTGGGGTTGAGTGATTCAGGCCGCGTGTGCGGCCCGGTTGATTGTCTCAAACTCGATCGGCGTGAGTTTGCCGAGGCGTCGTTGGCGGCGCTTGCGGTGGTAGGTCCGCTCGATCCAGGTCACGATCGCCAGCCGCAGTTGCGCCCGCGTGGACCAGCGCTGGCGGTCGAGAACGTTCATCTGCAGCAGGGCGAAAAACGACTCCATTGCAGCATTGTCTACGCATTGACCGGCTAATAATGGGTGCGGCTCCGCCGTGGGCGGGCTGAATGGTTCATCAGTGTCGCGGGGTGAGGCGACGGAGTCGTTCTTCGTGGGCGGTGACGGCGGTGGCGAGCGTTTCGACGATGGTGCGTAGGTGAGCGACTTCAGTAGCGAGGCCGGTGAGAGTGCGGGCATTGGTTTGGCGGGCCCTGTGCTCGTCGATGACAGCGCGTAGTTGCTTGTTCCGGTAGAGCGATGCTCGTGCGATCTGCGTAGCCTCTGCGACTGCGGTGAACGTGACCGGTGATCCGGCGGTGGTGAGGTCGATGCAGACTTGTTCGACGCGGAGCAGTGGGGTGTTGTTCATGCGGTCTCCGATCGGGAAATGAGCGTGTCCAGTCGTGCGACGAGGGCGTGGTGCCGGGTCGCTTCCTCGATCCATCCTCGCTTCTCTGCATCGGCTGCGAGGTCGGCGGCATCGATTCGTTGAGCAGAAAGAACTGCGAGATGTGTTGCGTCGGTGTGGAAGCTGGGACAGTTCTCGCAGATGTTGGCGTAGGGGCATGATCCCTGCGCGGGGGCTCGAAGACAGTAGCCGCCGGACAGTCTCGACTTGATTGCCGGAGTGTCTTTCCATGCGCCGCCGCTGACGTCGGTGATCGGAAGGTGCAGCTTGTCGGTGGGTATGGGGCCGATGTGGCTTTTCGCCAGGCCGAGGGCTCGTTCGTATTCGGTGCGGACTGTGCTGTCGAAGAGGTGCGCGTAGCGCAGACTCATCTGGGTCGAGACGTGACCGAGCAGCGCCATCAATGCTTGCAAGGACACGCCTGCGTTGATGAGGGCGGTGGCGTAGGTGTGCCGGAGTTGGTGCGGGGTGACGTGGCCGAGGCCGGCGGTATCGGCAGCACGGTTCAGCTCTGCTCGTACCGCGTTCTGCGACAGCCGTTTTCCATGGTGGGTGAACAGGAAATCGGTGGGTGCTCCGGTGCGGGGATGGGTCATCGGACGGCCCGGCGAGCGGATGGCGGTGATGCGGTCGACGAGGGTGAGAACTTCCTCATCGAGGGAAACCATGCGTTCGGAGTCGAGTTTGCCGAGCGGCACTTTCAGCCAGGACCCGTGTCCCGGTATTTCGTGAACGCAATCGAGCTCGAGGTCGAGTAGTTCACCGATTCGTAGTCCGCAGGCTCGCTGCACCAGTAGTGCGTCAGCGGCGAGTCGATAGGTCGAATTCGACAGTGCAGCAGAGAGTTTGCGGTCAGAATCAACAGGCAGGTAGCGCGGCAGGAACCGTTGCTGCCGGGGGAGGTCGTCTCGGAAGATCAGCCGACGCGGCGGCACGTCGTCCCATCCCCATTCGGTGATCTCGGCGAGGAAGTTACCGACAGCGTGTACTCGTCTGATCCGGTCGGCGACGGTGATGGGTGCGCCGGTGACGGAGTTGACGGTGGTGGTCAGTGAGGTGATGAACGGTTCGATGTGTCGACGTCGGTCCAATGAGTTCAGCGATGCGATGTCGGGGTCGACGGCGGAGAGGTATCGTCCGAAGTGCGCGAGCCTGGTCGCGAGACTGCTGACGGTCTTGACGGTGCAGGTGGCGTGTTTGCGCTTGAGGTAGGCCACGAACGCCGGTCGCAGCGTCGCCGGAACGTCGGCCATGCGTTGCTCCAGGGTCACCGCAACCACCGATGGTGGCGCCGGCGAATCGACGACACCGAGGTGGAAGAGGATCTGGCGGGCACTGCGGCTGGTGTTTCGGTAGTGCTTGGCACCTCGACCCGTCTCCTCCTCACGAGTGTCGCAGGCCCGCAGCAGATCTTGTAGGTCTCGTTCGCTCAGATCCAGCAGTGGTCGACTGGTTTGGATGAGGACGCGGGTGATGATCTGGGATCCGATCGCGGAGGCGACGCGCTCGGAGAATCCTAGTTCTGTTGCAGCGGTGATGAACTGATCGAGGTCCGGTTGTAGGCAGCTGTCGGTCAGCTCGTGCCACAGGCTGGAGAGTTTGCGGTGCACGAGATAGTCGTAACCGGGTTGTAGTCGGCGGCTGATCATGAGGAAGGTGATGAACGGCCTGGTAGAACCGTTCGCGGATAACTTCTCTGCGAGCGAGATCGTGGTCCAGTCTGCGACATTGGGCCATCGGCGCAGGAAGGATCGGGCAGCTTGGGTGTAGGCGGGGTTGCCTCGATGCCGTCGCTGCAGATGCACCAGATAGGCATCGTAGATCTCTACCGGTGATTCAGGGGCGGGTGCGTAGTCGGGTGCGAGCTGCATCGAATTCTGCCTTGACGTGTGTCGGAG
>NZ_JASISW010000001.1 GCF_030063335.1 Rhodococcus sp. G-MC3
TTGCCGCCGACACCTCGAGGTCCGCGGCAATCTCCTCCTGCGTCTTGCCTGCAGCGGTGAGCTCATCGGCACGGCGCAATTTGCGCACGATGTCTTCAGCAGAGTTGCGCTTTCGTCCAGCCATGTTTCTCCGTCGTCCTATCCGCCCAGTTCACGGGCAACAAGACTCTAAAACAAAATGGCCCCGTTCACCGGGGACACGCCACTCCTACCTCGTCGTATCCATAGGACAACGAAAGGATGCACGATGAAAATTGCAGTGGCAGGTGGAACGGGAACTGTCGGAACCCATGTCGTGAGGGTGGCTCGGATGCGGGGACACGAAATCGTCGTACTGTCGCGGGCAACCGGCGTCGACCTCCGCGACGGCAATGGCCTGTCCATCGCGCTCGAGGGTGTGGACGTCGTTGTAGACGTCTCATCCACGCAGACGATGTCGGCGAGAGGGTCCGTTTCATTTTTTCGATCTGTTACCGAGAACCTTCTCGCCACCGAGAAGTCAGTGGGCGTGGCGCACCACGTCACGTTGTCGATCGTCGGGATCGACGCCGCTCCCAAGGCGTACTACGCGGGTAAGGCCGCCCAGGAGAAGGCAGTGAGCGAAGGCTCTGTTCCCTGGACCATTCTGCGGTCCACGCAATTTCATGAATTCGCTTCGCAGATCTATGGCCAGCTCAAGGTTGGCCCGTTCGTGATCGTGCCGACGATGCGCTCGCAACCAGTCGCCGCGCGCGAGGTCGCTGAACGACTCGTCGACCTTGCCGAAGGAACACCGGAAGGACGGACACGAGATCTCGGTGGTCCGCGCGAGGAACGGATGGCCGACATGGTCCGCGGCTACGCGTCGGCGATCCACTCCCGCGTACGCATTGTCGAGTTGCCTGTGCCAGGCGCCTACGGAAGAGCACTGCGCAACGGATCGCTGCTGACCGAGGCGGATGCCGATCGTGGCGACCAGACATTCGCAGACTGGCTCGTCTGAACTCCCCCGCTGGATAACTCTTCGGGTGAAATCCGCGGAACTCCACTATTTCGGCCCGATCCAGGTCCATGATGTCGATCAAGACCATCATCGCTGCTGGTACCGAGAAAGCTGGTTTCGCTATGACGCAACCTGCAGAACGCCATACTGCGAAAGTCATCGGGGTAACTGTCGCCGCCGCCGTAGGCGGCTTCCTCTTCGGCTTCGACAGCTCCGTCGTCAACGGAGCAGTGGATTCGATCCAGGAGAACTTCGGATTGAGTTCGTTCGTGACGGGCTTTGCCGTCGCGATCGCACTGTTGGGATGCGCTGTCGGCGCATGGTTCGCGGGCCGGCTGGCGGACAGTTGGGGTCGCAAACGGGTCATGATGCTCGGATCCGCTCTGTTCACCATCTCATCGATCGGGTCGGGGTTCGCGTTCAGCATCCCCGATCTGATGCTCTGGCGCGTCCTCGGTGGCCTCGGAATCGGCATTGCATCGGTGATTGCCCCCGCATACATCTCTGAAATCGCTCCTGCTCGATATCGCGGTGGGCTGGCGTCGCTGCAGCAACTAGCGATCACCATCGGCATATTCGCTGCGCTCCTGTCGGATGCGGTGTTGCAGAACGCTGCTGGTGGGCCGTCCAACGACTTGTGGTTCGGTATGGAGGCATGGCGATGGATGTTCCTCGTCGGCGTTGTGCCCGCACTGGTCTACGGTTTCTTGGCCACGTTGATCCCGGAATCACCCCGCTACCTGGTAGGCAAGCACCTCGACGAAGAGGCTGCACGCATCCTCGGGGAGATCTCCGGCGAGGTGAATCCGGCCGAACGCGTCAAAGAAATCCGGCTGACGTTGAAAAAGGATGCGAAATCTTCGTTCTCGGATATTCGTGGGCCGAAGTTCGGATTGCAACCGATTGTGTGGGTCGGCATCACGATGGCCATACTGCAGCAATTCGTCGGTATCAATGCGATCTTCTACTACTCGACGACGCTGTGGAAGTCGGTGGGCTTCAGCGAGAATCAATCGTTCGTCACGTCCGTGATCACATCGATCATCAACGTGTCGATGACCTTCGTGGCCATCATATTCGTCGACCGGTTCGGACGAAAAAATCTGCTGCAGATCGGTTCGATCGGCATGTTCGTCGGTCTCGTGCTCGCTGCCGTGTCGTTCACACAGGCGGTGGGATCGGGAGACGACCTGACTCTTCCGAGTCCGTGGGGCCCAGTAGCGTTGGTCGGCGCGAACCTCTTCGTGATCTTTTTCGCCGCGACCTGGGGCCCGATCATGTGGGTCATGCTCGGCGAGATGTTCCCCAACAATATGCGGGCAGTCGCGCTCGGCGTGAGCACAGCTGCGAACTGGGTAGCAAACTTTGCCATCACCCTCGCATTCCCACCACTGACCGAGACGATCGGGCTCGGTTTCATCTATGCGTTCTTCGCGTTCTTCGCACTCGTCTCGTTCTTCTTCGTCAAGTTCAAGATCCGTGAGACGAAGGGCATGGAGCTCGAGGACATGATTCTCTAGCAGCATGACTCTCTAGCCGTCAGGAGGAAGTCCCATGCCGATGTTCGTCGTCGAGTATTCCTACACTCCCGAAACATCGTCCGGCCGAGACGATCACCGCACCGACCATCGTGCGTGGATCCAAGAAATGGTCCGCCGACACACCATTCGGTCTTCGGGGCCCTTGGCCGACCACAGTGGTGCCATGTTCATCGTCCAGTCCGTCGATGCGGACACCGTCGCCAGAATGTTCGCTCGCGACCCGTTTGCACGGGCCGGCCTCGTCGAGTCGGTTCGCATCGCCGAGTGGCATCCGACAGCGGGCGATGCGGCCCTACGTGAGGGGTCTGGCTGAGCATCCAATGCAAGCTACCGATCAGGTCTACAGCGCTTCGGCCCATCCGGCGATTCGCTTCGCGAGATCCCCCGACGTCAAACCGAGTTCACGATGGATCTGCTCGCGAGACGCATGATCCAAGAATCGCTGGGGCACGCCGACGTCCCGGCAGACCGTGTCGACGCCGACAGCGCGGATGGCAGCCGACACCGTCGATCCCACACCGCCATGAACGCCCGAGTCCTCCAGCGTCACGACGAGCTTGTAATCCTCCGCCATCTTCAGCAGCGGCTCCGGCACTGGCAGCACCCAACGCGGATCCACCACTGCCACCGCGAGGCCCTGCTCGGTCAAGATTTCTGCAGTCTCCAGAGCCAGTCCTGCGAAGACACCCACAGCAACAATCAGTACGTCGTGACCGCCGACGGTAGGCTCTGCCAGCACGTCGACAACTCCGTCGAGGCGTCGAATCGCAGGAATATCTTCCGTAACCGAGCCCTTGGGGAACCTCAATGCAGTGGGTCCGTCGTCGATTGCGAGCGCTTCGGCGAGCTCCTCGCGCAGAGATGCGCAGTCCCGCGGTGCGGCAACACGCATGCCGGGCACGATGCCCAGAAGCGACATGTCCCACATCCCATTGTGGCTCGCACCGTCGGCGCCGGTGACTCCCGCTCGGTCCAGCACTACCGTGACGGGAAGTTTGAGCAGCGCGACGTCCATCAGCAGTTGATCGAACGCACGGTTGAGAAACGTCGAATATATAGCGACGACCGGATGCAGACCCCCGAGTGCAAGACCTGCGGCAGACGTCATCGCGTGTTGCTCGGCGATCCCCACGTCGAACATCCGGTCCGGGTATTTTTCGCCGAACGCCGCAAGGCCGGTCGGTCCGGCCATCGCGGCGGTGATGGCGACGACATCCTCCCGCTCGGCAGCAAGATCGATGAGCTCCTGCGAGAAGACCGACGTCCAGTCCGGTGCCGCGATCGAGCGAGAGCGACCGGTCAGTGGATCGATCACACCGGTGGCGTGCATCTGGTCGGCAACATTGTTCTCGGCGTGCGCGTACCCCATACCCTTCCGAGTGACTGCGTGGACGATAACCGGGCCGCCGTATGCCTTGGCTCGGCGCAACGCGGATTCCAGGGCCAGCTCGTCATGGCCGTCGACCGGGCCTAGGTATTTGATACCGAGATCGGTGAACAGAACCTGAGGACTGAGGGCGTCTTTCACGCCCGCCTTCATTCCGTGCAACATCGCATACGCCGTCTTGCCGACCAGCGGAATATTCCGAACCATGCGTCGTCCGTTGTCGAGGATCCGCTCGTACCCCGGCTGCAACCGCAGTGCCGCAAGGTGCTCGGCGAGTCCGCCGATGGTCGGCGCATACGAACGACCGTTGTCGTTGACCACGATGACGACCGAGCGGTCTTTGCCTGCCGCGATATTGTTGAGCGCTTCCCAACACATCCCGCCGGTCAATGCTCCATCTCCAACGACGGCGACGACGTGGCGGTCCTTCTGATCGGTCAGTTCGAAGGCCTTGGCCAAGCCGTCCGCGTAGGACAACGACGCAGACGCGTGCGAGGACTCGACCCAGTCGTGCTCGCTCTCGGCCCGCGACGGGTAGCCCGACAGCCCGCCCTGCTTGCGTAGCGAATCGAACGAACTGGTGCGACCGGTGATCATCTTGTGCACGTATGCCTGATGGCCCGTGTCCCAGATGATGGGGTCGTGGGGAGACGAGAAGGTTCGGTGAACCGCAAGAGTCAGCTCGACGACACCGAGGTTGGGCCCCAAATGTCCGCCTGTAGCGGATACGGTCTCCACCAGGAAATCACGGATTTCTCCGGCTAGTTCTGTCACCTCGGACGGGGCCAGACGGCGCAGATCCTCAGGCGTCTGAACTCGAGCTAGGACACCCAACGAGATCGCTCCCTCCGGCCGGAAAATTTCGGTCTACCCTGCACATTTGTCATCGACACGAACACTCGATCAGCACAGTCTACGTAGACTGCCGTACTGCCCTCACGAACTTCGTGTCGGCTGGTCCATCAGCGCTACTCCTGACGACACTACTGCTGCGGTGCCGCGGTTCCCAACAACCGCGACGCGTCTCTGATCACACGAGAAACCTACGGCTGTTCACAGGAGAAAGCCGAGGTCGGCGCATAGGGTGACCTCCATGCCAACCGTCGTGGACAACATTCTCCGGCACGTGTTCGATATCTGTCGGGACAACACTGCAGGTGCCGTCGCCGACTACATACCGGAACTCGCGGCAGTGGCACCCGACGGATTCGGCATTGCTCTCGCGACGAGCGATGGATATGTCTACGAGGTCGGCGACACCTCGATACCTTTCACCATCCAGTCGATTTCGAAACCGTTCACCTATGGACTTGCCCTTGCGGACCGCGGCGAGGATGTCGTGGCGAGCAAGATCGACATCGAGCCCTCAGGTGAACCGTTCAACGAGATCAGCCTCGATCCGATCACCGAACGTCCCAGGAACCCGATGATCAACGCAGGCGCGATCACCTCTGCGTCGTTGGTTGCCGGGCGCACGATCGAAGAACGATTCGAGCGGATCCGCCAGTCCTACTCCCGGTACGCAGGGCGAGAACTGACGTTCAACCGAGCTGTCTACGAATCTGAGGCGCGAACGGGAAACCGCAACCGTGCGATCGGCTACATGCTACGAAGTTTCGACATCATCGAGAACGATCCGGACGCTGCCGTCGATCTGTACTTCCGTCAGTGTTCGATCGACGTCACCGCCGCCGATCTTGCCGTCATGGCTGCGACGATGGCCAACAACGGTGTCAACCCGCGCACGCGTGAGCGTGCGTTGTCCCCAGCACTGATCGAGCGGGTGCTGAGCGTGATGACGACGTGCGGGATGTACGACAGCGCGGGTGACTGGGTTGCACGAGTGGGCATGCCCGCCAAGAGCGGCGTCGGAGGAGGAATTGTGGCGGTGCTACCCGGACAGATGGGTATCGCGGTGTACTCGCCGCGCCTCGACAGTCACGGGAACAGTGTTCGAGGGGTCGACGCATGCCGCGAACTGTCCAGGAAGCTGGAATTGCATTTTCTGCACGTGACCCGGGCGTCACGATCTGCCATCCGCGGTCGATACACGGTTGCCGAAACACCGTCGCGAAAGCGACGCAGCGAGATCGAACAGGACGCGTTGGCACGGTTCGGCACTCGCGGTCGCATCTACGAGCTGCATGGCGATTTGCTGTTCTCCGGTGCGGAAACGGTGGTGCGCGAAATCGGAAACCTCGATGCGAATCTGGACGCGTTGATACTCGATGTTCGCGGCGTCGACGAGGTCAGTGCGATCGCCCGCAGCATGATCGATGAGCTGCGCACTCAGCTCGCCACAAACGGATGCCGTGCTTCCCTTGTTGATCCGCGAGGCGTGCTGGGGATGGTGTCGTCCAGCGTCGATCCCAGCGATCCGTCGGGGCGCGCGTTCGGCGATCTGGGCTCGGCGATCGGATGGGCCGAAGAGCTGATTCTCGACCGCTACTGCGTCGGGCCGAGGCAGCCTCCGAAAATCACCACTCGGGAGCATCCAGTGTTGAGCGGTCTCACCGACGAGCAGTTCGAGGAAATCGAACGGTTGATCGAGAGCAGACACTTCGCCCGGGGTGAGGTGATAGTGCGCAGCGGCGACGCCGCAATGGGCCTGTTTCTCGTGCTCGCCGGCGAAGTCAGCTCCACATACCAAGCTGCCGACGGGTCCCGTCATCGGATTTCGACGCTGTCCCCCGGTATGAGTTTCGGCGAGATGCCACTGCTCGCACAGACGAAGTTTCTCTTGGATTTCTGTGCGGACACCCCGCTCACCGTTGCCGTGATGACAACAACGGACTTCGAATCTTTGACCGAGACGGCCCCGCCGGTGAAGCTCGAATTGCTGAAGAACCTTGCGGCAGGCGCCTACCTGCAGATGAATACCGCAATCAAGTCGCTGGGACAGTTCGACGTCGGACGATGATTCGTCCGACGTCGAACTGCCTGAGCACCGTGCGCACGTCTAGGCCGCGAGAGTCACCATCGTGAGCACCTCGGTCGGCTGCGGTGATCCGCCTGTGGGTTCGAGCGAGAATGCGAAATTCGTCGCAGCACCCATACCGCCGATGACGGTTCCGTCGCCGCCTGCAAGCTGCTCGGCAGTGACCAGACCGACCGAACGTGGCGTCCCGTCGACGAACCACATCTGATAGTCCTTGCCCGCTGCGGGTGTTGCGACTCCGTCCAGCTTCACCAACGCCGAATCGGAGCCTCGGGAATACGAAACAGTGGCTGTTCCGCCGCCGGGAAAGTCTGCAGTGACTTCCTCGATGTCCGGCGCAGCAGCGATTTGTTCGGCTTGTGTAGGTGTCGGATCGTTGCCGATCACCTGCGTCGCAACCACCCCGCCGCCGACCAATACCACTACGGCTGCCGCGGCGGCCATCATCGCGGATCGCCATCGGTTGCTCTTGCGGTCGCGGTGTAGCGACATGCTGGAGACGTTCGACGCGGTCGAGGGCATCGGGGTCGAGGGCATCGGGGTCGCCTGCGCGACACCCGGTAGTTCCTGCAGAACTCGAGCTTTCATCTCGGCCGGTGCATCCACTGCATCGAATACCGACATCAGGGCCAGCGTCTCCTGGATCTCGCTGACGAGGATGTTGAACTGAACACGAGCCGTGTCGTCGACCGAGGCAAGATGTTGTTCGATCTCAGCTGTCTCAACCGAATCGACCGCATGGAGGGCATATACCTCCGCGACGTCCAGCAATCGCTGTCGTGATGCTTCACTCATGAAGGTGTCACCCCCAGACATGTCTTCAACTTGATCAGTCCGTCCCGTATGCGTGATTTGATGGTCGGAACGGCAACGCCTAGCCGTTCCGCCACTTCGCGGTATGTCCAACCGCTGTAATAAGCCATTCGTACCGATTCGCGTTGCGTATCGGTCAGTGTGTCCAAACACGCAATTACGGCATCCGACTCGAGTCGCTGCGTCACAGCTTCGAGTACCTCGTCGTGCTCGGGCGAATGACTGATCGCTCCGTAGGCAGCTTCACGATCTGTACCCGACTGCTCGGACCGAACCCGATCGACCGCTCGCCGATGGGCAAGCGTCATGATCCAGGCGAGAGGACTCCCCTGGTTCGGATCGTAGTTCGGAGCTGAGCGCCAGATCTGCAGGAAGACCTCCTGAGTGGTCTCCTCGCTGTAACCAGGGTCTCGGAGTACTCGTAGAACCATGCCGTAGACGCGGGCGCTCGTAGCGTCGTACAACTCGGCAAATGCGCGCTGATCGCCACCGGCGACCGCGGCCATCAGCCGACGAAGCCGCTCGGCCTCGTCCGCACGCAGATTTCGCAACTGTGCGCTGGGTACCGCGCACGCAGCGCCATCCGCGTCATCGGCTACCGACGGGTCGACTTCTGAATCTGGTGTGCCCTGATATGGCGAACCCGAGTTCTGGGGTGTGCTCACCGGGTCAAGGTCCCAACAGATTCGACTCTGATCACGTTCATTGATCAAGAGAGTAGTGCTCATGTAGCTCTCACACCGAAACCTCCGCGTTTTCCCGCCGCACAACATATTCGGTACACGCCCTGGAAAGGATGGCTGCGAGGCAAAATGAATTGCGTCTCGGGCGGAAATCGGACAATTTTAGGGAATTGGACACGTGCTGTCGATCGAGACGTTTGCCTGATCAAACGGCTCGGCGCCTCATCCGGCAATAGCAGCGCGGGCGCGGTGCCGCCGCACGGCATCCCGGTTGGAGCAGACGGTTCCGCAGTAGCGTTGACGGCCGGTGCGCGACACGTCGGCGAATACGGTGTCGCAGTCCTCGGCTGCGCAACGGCCGAGCCGTGACATGCCTCGGCCGGACAGATGCAGAGCGGTACCGACGCTCACCAGAGCACGCACCACCGATCCGAGTTCGATGTTGGGGTCACGGTAGTGCATGTGCCAACCATCGTCGGCGTGGTTGGTCAACCGCGGGTACGCCGACGCCCGAGCGAGCAGCCCGTTCAGGATCTGGGCCCGTCCTTCGTCGGTTTCGGCGTCGACGATGGCGACCCACTCGTCGAGAAACGCACGGGCATCCACCAGGTCCGCGTCCGTGGGAACACTATCGACGACCAGCCCCGCGTCGACGCACCGTCGGCCGAGTTCCTCGGCGGTGCGCGGCGGCGAGTTGAACAGATCCACGCCCAGCTGAACCGCATACGTTCCGTAAGGGTTGATGTGCATAAGACCATTACATCAGAGTAATGACCATGAGCACACACGAACACTCACACGGTTGGAACACGACCAGCCGACACAGCACGAGCGAAGGGACCATCAGCTACCAACACTGTGCGTGCGGATCTCAGCGCATCACCACCAATGCCACTCCCCACACCAGCGCCGTGGCTCATCGGACAACAATTGCTCATGTGGACTACCGCCGATGACAAGTGCCCGCGCTATCGGAGAACGCTGAGACTGCAGGTACGGCCGTGTCGAGCACGTGGCAGCCAGCTATTTCACGAACACGCCGATGCACTCCACATGATGACTCAGGGGAAAAGCATCGAACGCGCGAACGGATTCCAGTTCGAATCCCGCCTCGCGATAGAGGCTTGCGTCGCGCGCAAACGATGCTGGATCGCAACCGATGTGGACGATTCGACGCGGCTCGCGCGCGACCACAGCCGTCACGACGTCTTTCCCGGCACCCGAACGCGGTGGGTCGAGTATCACGACATCGGGCGACGGCAAGGACTCGATCACCCGCTCGACGCGGCCCGGTACGAACCGCACCTGCCCAACTCCGGTCAGCGCCGAAACGCCGTCCGACGACGCCCGCCGGGAGAACTCGACACTCACTACCTGGCCACGGGCACCGACGCCTCCTGCAAGTCCTGCGGCGAACACGCCGACACCGCCGTAGAGGTCCCATGCCACCGAGCCTGCCTCGACCCCTGAGCATTCCGTAACAACGTCGCTGTACACCTGCGCGGCCCCACGGTGCGCCTGCCAGAAGCCGGTGGCATCGAGTTCCCACTCGGTGCCGGATACGATTTCGTGCGCCCGCCCGCTTCCCATGACCGCTTTTTCGGTTCGCGGCTGTGCCGATGCTGCTCGCCGGGCGGAGGCACCCCGTCGCCCGGGCGAACGACGACCGGTTCGAGACACCGCGGCCGGGGCGATTTCGACTACGTGCCGCTCTCCTGAGCCGTCGACGGCAATCACCAGTTCTGCACCCGGCCGCCATCGCGCTTCGGCGATACCGTCGTAGACACCGGTCACGGCCTGCGGACACGCGGGTTCGGGGATGATGGTCGTGCTGCGATACCGGTGAAATCCCGCGCGTCCGGAATTGTCCACCGCCAGACGAATACGGCTTCGCCAGCCGGTGCCATCGCCGGAGAATGGTAGTTCCTCCACGACGACGTCACGCTCGATCCGTGCAATTCTGCGAAGTTGCTCGGCCACGACGTCGGCTTTCATGGCGCGGCCGGCCGCTACGGTTGCGTGGGAGTAGTCGCAACATCCCGACCCCCCGGGCCCGGACACCGGGCATACTGGCTCAACTCGGTCCGGTGACGCGGACACGATTTCGACGGCGTCGGCGCGGCAAAACGAACCGCCTCGATCTTCGGTGATTCGGGCGCGCACCACTTCCCCTGGCAATCCATGCCGCACGAAGACGACTCGTCCGTCGTGACGTGCCACACAAAATCCTCCGTGACCGGGCGCCCCGAGGGTGAGTTCGAAGGTTTTTCCGAACCAGCTCTCGGTCATCTCACCTACCCGACGGCGGTTCGTAGCCGCGTCGCGATGCACCGGGGGCATTCTCGCGGGTCTCGCGCTTCGCCTTCTCCGAAGAATGCAATTGCCACGGCACGCTGGTCACCATCACTCCGGGCTGAAAGAGCAATCGACTCTTGAGGCGCAGTGCACTCTGATTGTGCAGAATTTGCTCCCACCAGTGCCCTACGACGTATTCCGGGATGAAGACAGTCACCACGTCACGTGGCGAATCGCGCCGAACGCGTTTGACGTAGTCCAGGACAGGCTTGGTGATTTCGCGGTAGGGCGACTCGACGACCTTGAGAGGCACCGAAACGTCGCTGTGTTCCCATTCTCGGACGAGCGATCGGGTGTCCGCCTCGTCGACGTTGACCGTGATCGCCTCCAACGTGTCGGGCCGGCTGGCGCGCGCGTAGGCGAGCGCTCTCATCGTGGGCATGTGCAGCTTGGACACCAACACGATCGAATGTGTACGGCTCGGCAGAACTCCGTCCCATTCCTCGTTCTCGAGCTCGCGGGCGACCGTGTCGTAGTGCTTGCGGATCATGCGCATCAGAATGAAGATGGCGATCATCGCGACGATAGCGATCCAGGCTCCTGCCGCGAACTTGGTAATCAACACGATCACGAGCACGGTGGCGGTCATCGCCAGACCGACGCTGTTGACAATGCGCGAGCGGAACATTTGTCGACGTAAGTCCGGATCTTTCTCCTCGCGCAGCAATCGCGTCCAGTGTCGAAGCATGCCGGTCTGACTCAACGTGAACGAGACGAACACCCCGACGATGTAGAGCTGGATCAGCTTGGTCACCTCAGCGCCGAACACCACGACGAATGCTATTGCTGCGCCGGACAGGAACAGGATCCCGTTGCTGAACGCGAGCCGATCTCCGCGTGTGTGCAACTGGCGGGGCAGGTAACGATCCTGAGCCAGCACCGAGCCGAGCACCGGAAACCCGTTGAACGCAGTGTTCGCAGCGAGAACGAGGATAAGGGCAGTAACGATAGTGATGAAGAAGAACCCGATCGGGAACCCGGAGAACACCGTCTCGGCCAGCTGCGCGATCAGCGTTTTCTGCTGGTATCCAGCCGGCGCGCCGATCAGCTGTTCGGTCGGATCCATTGCGTACTTGATCCCTAGTTTCTGGGCCAAGATGATGATCCCCATCAGCAACGTGATGCCGATAGAGCCGAGCAGCAGCAGCGTGGTCGCGGCATTGCGTGACTTCGGCTTCTGGAATGCGGGCACACCATTGCTGATCGCTTCGACTCCGGTCAACGCGGCGCAGCCGGAGGAGAACGCCCGCGCGACCAGGAAGGCAAACGCAATGCCATACAGGTGCGAGTCCTCGGCTTTGAGTTCGAATCCAGCAGATTCGGCGTGCAGATCCTCCCCGAATGCATAGACCCGGAGCAAGCCCCACACCAACATCAGGACCATCCCGACCATGAAGGCGTAGGTGGGAATGGCGAATGCAGTGCCCGATTCTCGGATTCCGCGCAGGTTGACCGAGGTGATCAGCACAATTGCGACCACGGCGAAGAGCACCTTGTGATTCGCGACGATCGGCACGGCCGATCCGATGTTCGACGCTGCCGCCGAGATCGACACCGCAACGGTGAGTACGTAATCCACCAATAGGGCGCTGCCGACTGTCAGGCCTGCGGTCGGACCGAGATTCACAGTCGCGACTTCGTAGTCACCGCCGCCCGATGGGTAGGCGTGAACGTTTTGGCGGTAGCTCGCAACGACCACTGCCATCACGATGCAGACCGCCAACCCGATCCATGGCGTGAACGCAAGCGCCGAAATGCCTGCCACGGACAAGACGAGAAAAATCTCCTCCGGCGCGTAGGCAACCGAGGACATGGCATCCGATGCGAAGACGGGTAGTGCAATGCGCTTCGGTAGGAGTGTGTTCCCGAGCTTGTCGCTGCGGAACGGCCTACCGAGCACGAGCCGCTTGGCGGCGGTCGAAAGCTTGGACACAACGAAAGAGTAGGCCGTCCAATTCGAGACGGAACACCGGAGCGTGGAAACGCGCCGAACGAGTAACCGATGGCGGGCGATTTGCCCGACTTCTCGCCCGGACAGCGGATGCGAGTCGATTACTGTTCTCCGGCCCGATACCTTGGTGCAGGAACGTGCCGACCCGTTCCCTTGCACGCGATGAGACTCGAATGGAGCTGGACCTGTGTACGTAGTGGTGATGGGGTGTGGCCGAGTAGGCGCATCGCTGGCGGGTGCTTTGCAAAGGATCGGGCACGAAGTCGCAGTGATCGATCGTGACGAAAGCGCGTTTCTGAGGTTGGACCCGAAGTTCGACGGTCATCGAGTTGTCGGCATGGGTTTCGACCGCGATGTTCTGGTGAAGGCCGGAATCGAAAAAGCCGAAGCCTTCGCCGCGGTGTCCTCCGGAGACAATTCGAACATCATCGCTGCGCGCGTCGCACGCGAAACGTTCGGAGTCGAAAAAGTAGTCGCCCGCATCTACGACGCCAAACGCGCCGCTGTATACGAGCGACTCGGTATCCCCACGGTGGCGACCGTTCCATGGGCTACTGATCGCTTTCTTCACAATCTCCTGCGCGACGACCCCACGACGAAGTGGCGCGACCCATCCGGCAGTGTGGCGGTGGTGTTGCTCGACATCCACGGAGGGTGGATCGGCAAAAGGGTGTCGCTACTGGAGGAGTCGACCCATGCGCGCGTAGCGTTCGTCATCCGTTTTGGTACCGGTTTGCTCCCCGACAAGAAGACCGTCATCCAATCCGACGACGAAATTTATGTCGCAGCCGTGTCAGGCACGGTCGCCGAAGCCATCGCACTTGCCTCCAACCCACCACCGTCCGATGAATGAACAGCATCCGATGAATGAACTGAAAACCGGTATCGAAACGAACGGGAAATCATGAGAGTCGCAATCGCCGGCGCCGGTGCAGTCGGTAGATCCATTGCCCGCGAACTGATTCGCAGTGATCACTCGGTGATGCTGATCGAGCGAAAAGTGGACCACGTCGATCGGGATGCAATCCCCGAAGCCGACTGGATTCTCGCCGATGCGTGCGAGCTCACGCTTCTGGAGGCTTCCCACCTCGAGACCTACGACGTGGTGATCGCAGCGACCGGCGACGACAAGGCCAACCTGGTGCTGAGCTTGCTCGCGAAGACCGAATTCGGCGTCGACCGTGTGGTGGCACGCGTCAATGATCCGCGAAACGAATGGCTGTTCGACTCTTCATGGGGAGTGGACGTCGCGGTGTCGACACCGCGCATGCTCGCCTCCCTCGTCGAGGAAGCAGTGTCGGTCGGAGATCTTGTCCACCTCATGACGTTCCGAAAGGGACAGGCCAACCTGGTCGAGATCACACTCCCCGAGAACACTCCCCTCGCAGGCAAACCCGTCAAGAAGTTGTCGCTACCCAGAGATGCGGCGCTCGTGACGATTCTGCGCGGAGGGCGCGTCATCGTCCCTCAGCAAGACGACCCGCTGGAGGGCGGCGACGAGCTACTGTTCGTGGCATCCGTGGAGGTCGAAGGTGAACTCCGCGCTGCAGTAGGCCTGTCGTGACGTTCACCGGTGTCGGTCTTGCGAGCACGTTGATCCGGTCTGCATCGGGAGAGGCTCGAGGTCGACGTGTCCGACCGAATGTCGTTACGTGGTGAGCTTTCTCATAGAGCATCCCGAGTATCAGGATCTCGTGGCGTAACAGCACCGGCGTGGTCTTTCGAGGCTTCCTCGATGGCACTGTCGGCTCGGCGAACTGCCCAAAATGTCACCAACAGCGCGACGCCGGTGAGCGGCCAGCCCATACCGATACGAGCCGCTGCCAGCCATCCCGTCTGATCGGCGTCGTAGAGCTGTGATTGCACGACATAGCGTGCGCCGAACACTACTGCCCACGCTAGGGTCGCGATGTCGTAGGACCTCACGGCCCTGGGGACGGTTCGCCACGACGTGCCCTTGCTGTTGAGATAACCCCACGCGACACCGACCAGAGGCCACCGCGCGATCATCGAGATCACGAAGACCCCGGCGTATGCGAGTGAGGTGTAGATCCCGAACAGAAAATAGCCCTTGGCATCTCCGGTCCGGTACGCGATGAACGCACAGATTCCGACACCGAAGAATCCAGATATGGCCGGCTGAATAGGCGCCCGCTGTACAAGGCGCCACACCATCACCGCCAGCGCAACGCCCAGTGCTGACCAAATTGCTGCGGACAAGTTGAAGAAACTGTTTACAGGCACGAACGCTATTACCGGCAGCGTCGACGCCACGACACCACTCAGACCACCCATCTGCTCGAGAATGGTGGGCGCCACCTTCTCGGCCGATCGGTCTCCTGACGCATTGCGCTCTGCTGCACTGCTGTCTGTGGCATTGCGCTCTGCTGCACTGCTGTCTGTGGCACTGCTATCTGTGGCACTGCCGTCGCTATCGGTCACCTATCGAGGGTGCCACACCGAAGCGAATGCGAGATGGGTGCGTCAGGAATCGTCACGCAGTTCGTAGTACGGGTTGTAGACGATCTTGCGGCCGTTGCGTTCTCCGACGCGGCCGCGGATCAGAACTGTCTTCCCCGGCTCGATTCCCGGAATCTTTCTGCGGCCGATCCACACCAGTGTCACCGGATCGGTGCCGTCGAAGAACTCTGCTTCGATGTTGGCATTGGCGGCCTTCGAGCACGCCTCCACGCTGCGGAGACGACCCAACATGGTGACCTCGTCACCGCGCGAGCAGTCGCACGCGCGTTGAGCGCCGGATGCCTCCGACGATTCCGCCATTTCTTCGGCGTCGAGTTGATCGACGTCCTCGGTCAACTTTCGCGTGAGTTTGCGAAAATATCCTGCGGCAGCGGGTGCCATGGTGCGCTCCTGGAGCATTTACGACGGGTTTGCCACTAGTTCGGCGTGTACGAACGCCACTGTAGACCCGCTGATGCGGTGCGGCCAATCGCACCCGAGCCTCACGCGGGCACAATGCTCGGAATGAGTATTCGTTCGCCGCACGCAGTGGTTCTGCCAGGGACAGGATCGGACGCACGCTTCGCGGCCGACGCGTTCGAATCAGCGTTGACGGCTGCCAGAATCAGCATGCAGGCGGTGGAACCCGAACCGTCCGGTGTCGTTGCGGGGTACAAGCACGCACTGGACGCCGCCGCCCACGTGCATGGCCGAATCATTGTCGGAGGAATATCCATCGGAGCCGTTGTAGCGGTCGCCTGGGCGATCGAACATCCGGATCGGGTGACAGGCGTGTTGGCCGCGTTACCACCGTGGCTGGGAGACTCTCTGGACGCTCCGGCCGCGGCGAGCGCCAGAATCACAGCGCAGCAGTTGACCGAGGACGGCCTGGCCGCGGTGACCGAGGCGATGGCCGCGTCCACCCCCTCTTGGTTGGCCGCCGCCCTCCGTCGATCCTGGGCAGCTCAGTGGCCGAATCTACCGTCGGCACTGCTGGAGGCGGCCGCATATGCAGCTCCGGACGAACCGGCGCTACGCAGCCTCGGCGCCCCCACCGCGATCGTCGGATGCGTCGACGACCCGGTGCATCCGTTCGCCGTTGCCGAGCTATGGCAGCGTGCCGTTCCTCGCGCCACTCTCTCGACGGTCACTCTCGACGACATCGGAGCCGATCCATCGATCCTCGGCAACCTTGCGGTCGCAGACCTACTGTCGCTGATCGGCTGATCGGCTGATCTGGTTGCTGTTCAACCTCCGAGCTGCTGCATGGCCGACCCAGACGAACCGCGCCGCGGACCTTCGGTAGGCCCTGACGGCTGTACGGAAGCCGGCTGGGCAGGTGAAGGCTGGGCAGGTGAAGGCTGGGCAGGTGCGGGCGCTTGCTGATCGGTCGGCTGGGCCTGCTGCTCTTGTGCTGCTGCCAATTGAGCACTGAGAGCGGCAGGAAGCACCACCGGCAACGGCGTGCGAACCGGGTGCGGTTCCGATCCGCGGTCCACGACCGTCTGTGACAGAACATCCCGTGCGATCTTTACGAGCGGTGAGTCGTTGTTCACTGCTCCGGCGGGTCCGGCCAGCACACAGCGCACCATCCACCGGTATCCGTCGACGCCGATGAAGCGCAGGTCCGCGTTGGCTGTGACTCCATGCAGTTCACGGCCCCACGGCCCGGTCTCCACGCTTACCTCGGACTGGTCGCCTCGCAACGAACCTGCAAGGTCGGCAGCAACTTCACGCCATTGGCCGGGCGACTTCGGCGCCGCGTACGCCGCGATCGTGATGCGGCCGTACTGAGTGACCACGTGGACAGCTTGCGGCGCACCTGCCTGCGTCATCTCGACCTGGAGCTGACCCCCTTCGGGCAGAGGTACCAGAACCGAACCCAGGTCGAGTCGGGTCTCGGCGAGCGACTCGCGGTCATCGTCGAGTTCACTCAGGTCGAACGGGCCCAAGTCGGGGTCGGAGTCGGCCCCGTGGGGCCGGTCGGCCCTCGCTGACCCGGCGTCCGTATCGGTACCGGTCTCGTCACCGAAAAATCCACCGTCGTGGTCGTCGTGCTGCTCTGCAGACTTCTTGCGACGTCCGAACATGATCGTGTTCTCTTTCTCTCGGTCAGTGCGTGTGTGTCGGTGCCGACGTCAGGCTTGCGTGTCCGCCGCTGGAGCCGTACCCACCACTGCCCCTCGACGTATCGTCGAGTGCGTTCACTTCGACGAAGGTGACCAACTCGACTCGCTGAACCAGTAACTGCGCAATTCGATCGCCCCGAACCAACTCGATCGTCTCGCGCGGATCCAGGTTGATCAAGCACACTTTGATCTCACCTCGGTACCCGGCGTCGATAGTCCCGGGCGAGTTCACGATCGACAGGCCCGATCGTGCCGCCAGGCCCGATCGGGGATGTACGAGACCCACCGTGCCCATCGGCAGTGCAACCGCGATGCCTGTACCCACCACGATTCGTTCGCCCGGAGCAATCGATGCATCTGCCGTGATGTGCAGATCGACACCCGCGTCACCTTCGTGCGCACGGGTAGGCAACGGAAGATCAGGGTCGAGGCGTGTCACACGAACCGCCGGAGGTCCGGCTGCGCCGACAGCGGCGGCGTCCGTTGTACGTACTGCGTCGATTGAATGGTCGCTCACGTGCTCCGAGACTACGCTGCCTGCTCACACCGCCGGGTGTCCACGTCGCACCCCGACATGCCGGGCCTGTTGGGCGTGCAGCTACCCCTGGAGCCTGCTCCGCCTGCGGCTACCCATGGAGCCTGCTCCGCCTGCAGCTACTCTGGAGTACGTGCCACAGGACTCACACAACGACTTGGATCCCGCCACCACACCGAGCGAGGGCGATGAGCCGATCAACAACGCCGTCGTCTTCTCGGAAAAACTTTGGGTGCCCCTGTGGTGGTGGCCTGCTGGGCTCGCCATCGCCGCCCTTCTGGCCGCCGAGGTCCACATGGGTGCGCCGGGGTTGCGGGCCTGGCTGCCGTACCTGCTCCTGCTCCCTTTCCCGCTATGGGCTCTCTACTGGCTCAGTCGCATGATCGTCGAGGTCGACTGTGCGGAGGCGAGCGGCGGTGAGCTACGAGTCGGACGAGCACACCTACCCCTGTCTGTGATCTCGAATGCGGCCGTCATACCAGGGACAGCAAAAAGTGCGGCGTTGGGAAGGCAGCTGGATCCCCTTGCCTTCGTGCAACACCGCACCTGGGTCAAACAAATGGTTCTGATAGTTCTCGACGATCCCGACGACCCCACCCCCTATTGGCTGGTCAGCACGAAACGTCCCGAAGATCTGGTTGCGGCGCTGGCTCGGCCCACCCCCGGAGCTCGCAGCTAAAGCGAGCTCGGCCTCACGCAGCCGGTCCGCATCTTTACCGTTCGGGCTGCGATCACGAAACGAGCGCACACGAACGAGCGCTCACGAAATCAGCGCAGTCTCTCGCGAACAGCTCCCTCGCGAGCTGCCCAGTCTCACGCAGCGCAGTCTCGGCAGATGAGGACTCCGCTCGCGTCGCTCGCCAGACGGCTCCTGTGATGCACCAGGAAGCAGCTGGAACATGTGAACTCGTCGGCCTGCTTGGGGACCACTCGAACGGACAGCTCTTCTCCGGAAAGATCCGCGCCGGGGAGCTCGAAGGACTCGGCCGTGTCGGCCTCGTCCACGTCGACCACTGCAGACTGCGCCTCGTTGCGGCGCGCCTTCAGCTCCTCGAGCGAATCCTCTGAAACATCGTCGGATTCTGTTCTTCTCGGTGCGTCGTAGTCGGTTGCCATTATTTCCTCTAACCCCTCGTCTTCGTGCGTGTTTTACCGGTGGATAGCTGCCTCGTACTCGCCCTCGAAAGGACGTGAGGCTGCTAGGGAGGGCGCTGCGCTGTGCTCCCACCGTCTTCTTTGCTGGTCCAGCTCATGTATTCGACGGACAATAAGTTCAACGGACGATGATGCCTGGAGGTGCCCGAGAAACTACCCCGGTTCATGCCCGAAACATCAAGGTTGAAACCCGATCGATACCTCATCGTCCACTGTCGACCGCCGCGGATGTGTCTCTGTTCTGAAACCACCGGGGCCGCCAGACAATAGCCGAACCTTGAGACTTTGGCGAAACCGGACCACCCTTATGCCGTTGTTGATCTGACAATCCCGTTGAACAACACCGATGCCTGAGTCATTCCATACAGCTCGAGGGCGGTCCGGCCGTGTTCGAGCCAACAACACGACCAGTGGACGAGCGATGCCGGCACCGGGCCATCTACAGTGAGCGGACGCCGACGCTCCTAGCAGAGCATGGCTCGCGTCCCACCATGCCGAAGAAAGGCGTATCCGCACCGTGGTTTCTCTGATCACCGAAGGCTCATCGTTCGACGATCGCGGCAAGCCCTTTCGTCGCAGGCGTGCTCTCCCCATAGTGATCGTGCTGCTGGTTCTGGCTCTTCTCGGAGTGTTCACCTGGATTCGGGTGTTCACCGGAGGTGAAACGATGTCGGCCACAGTCGAGTGCAACGCACCGTCCACCACACCCGCGGCCGACGGCACGGTGCCTGCGCCGCTGGGCGACCGCATCGACGAATCGGATCTTCTCGACGTGGAGCCCGCTGCCCTCTCGGCGACGAAGGTACGTGTCTACAACGCGAACGGTGAACGGGGGCAGGCCGCGACCGTTGCGGCCGACCTCAGCGAATTCGGCTTCGCCAGCGCGCCGGACGTCCAGGTCGGCAACGATCCGGTCTACCTCGATCAAAACATGCAGTGCCAAGGCCAGATCCGGTTCGGCGCCACTGGCACCGCTGCGGCGAGCGCAGTATGGCTCGCTGCTCCGTGCATGGAATTGATCCAGGACGGTAGAGGCGACGACACCGTGGACCTGGCCCTCGGTACTTACTTCAAGGCCCTTCAACCCAACTCCGACGCCGAATCGGTGCTCCAGTCCCTTGCCGGTGTCACGCCGGGCGCTACTCCGGCAGCACTGGACATCGATCTCCTCGAAGCGGCCCGTACAGCTCGCTGCTGACGCACGCCTTGCCGGCGAGCCTCGTCCTCCTGTCGATAGTTCAGTCCGACTGTCGATCGTTCAGTCCGACTGTCGATCGTTCAGTCCGATGGAATCGGATCCATTGCGCCGACGGTCTGCAGTAGCTCCAGAAATTCGCGTTCGATTCCCGGTGCTACTGCAACTGTGACTGCCCCCTCGCCGCTGGACGACGTGGGAAGTGGAAGCACGACCGCGGCGCCGGCTTCCTCGGCGATCAACGAGCCCGCAGCCCAGTCCCACGGGCTCAGTCCATGTTCGAAGTGCGCGTCGACAGCACCCGAGGCGACCATGCACAGATCCAGTGCAGCGGATCCGATCCGTCTGATGTCCCGAATCAGCGGAAGAAGTTCCCCGATGATCCGCCCCTGCCCGGTACGGCGAAGCGCACCATAACCGAACCCTGTCGCCACCAACGCCAGTGAGACGTCCGCGACTGGGTTGCAGCTCAGTTTCCTTGTGCTGCCGTCGGATTCCGTTGCCGTGGCACCGCCGCCACGCAACGCGCTGTAGACGATGTCACGTGCTACATCGACCACGACTCCGGCAACGCTCACACCGTCCACCTGTGCGGCAACCGAGATGGCGTACGCAGGAATGCCGTAGAGAAAGTTGACGGTTCCGTCGATCGGGTCGAGAACCCAACGCACTCCGGCCGTGGATCCGGTCGAACCTCCGCCCTCCTCGCCGAGGATGGCGTCGCCGGGTCGCCGCTCGGCGAGAAGCCCCCGGAGCACCTCCTCGGTTTCGGTGTCGACGATGGTCACCGGGTCGGTAGGGGTGCTCTTGGTCGTCACTGCACTTCGGCCACCCTGGACGTCGGAAACGGCGTCGGGACCGAACACTTCGGGTCGTCGGACGCGCACGTGCGCCGCTGCTGCACGAGCCACATCCTCGGCGACCTCCAGCAGCGCACGGGACAGATTTCGGTGGAAATCCTCGGACGAAACTTGGGCGTCAACTCGTGGGTTCGGCACCGCACCATCGCATCACACGATGCGCCGCACACACCAGTCGGACAAAGTGTGTACATCTCATCGTCCACCGCATCCCGCGAAGGCGCATTAGTCTTTATCCATGACACAGGCAGGGTCCATGACACAGGCAGGCTCGGAATCGACCACGATCGATGCAGGACAACACCGCGGATTCGGCGTCGACGTGGGTGGCAGTGGAATCAAGGGTGGAATCGTCGACCTCCTCACCGGTGACCTCGTCGGCGACCGGTACAAGATCGAGACGCCTCAACCGTCCACTCCCGACGCGATTGCCGCCGTCGTCGCCGAGATCGTGACGCACTTCGAATGGACGGGTCCGGTGGGCGTGACGCTGCCTGCCGTCGTCACCAATGGGGTGGCGCGCTCGGCGGCCAACATCGACAAGTCCTGGATTGGGACGGATGCGAGAGCATTGTTCGCGGCGGCGATCGGGCACGAGAACATCACCGTCCTCAACGACGCCGATGCGGCGGGCGTCGCAGAGGATCGTTACGGCGGCGGCAAGGACAAGAGCGGAGTCGTGGTTCTCCTGACGTTCGGTACCGGTATCGGCTCCGCCGTTCTGCACGACGGCGTCCTGCTTCCGAATACCGAGTTCGGGCATCTGGAGGTGGGGGGCAAGGAAGCCGAGCACCGCGCCGCGTCGTCGGTGAAGGAGAACAAGGACCTGTCCTACCGGGAGTGGGCAAAAGAGGTGTCGACGGTTCTCGAGACACTCGAAGCGCTTTTGTGGCCCGATCTGTTCATCGCGGGCGGTGGAATCAGCCGCAAGAGTGACAAGTGGATTCCGCACCTGACCAATAGAACTCCAGTGGTGGCAGCCACATTGTTGAACACTGCGGGCATCGTCGGCGCTGCCCTCGCGGCCGACACAGCGGGCCAAACGGGCAAGGCTGGGTAACAAACTTCTCGGCGGTCGTTACAATGGTTGTTGCCGGTCTGCACGCCGGCACAATCGACAAGACCTCTCCGCCGGAAACCACTCTGGCGTGACGCCGCACGACACCGTCACGAAAGGGCGTACGTGGCAGCCACCGATATCCGTCAGACCGTAGATTCAGCAACAGAGTCTGCGTCCCCTGCACCTGCTGCGGAGGCACCGAACGACACGATCCGAGAGGTCGACGCAGCACCCGCAGCAAAGGTTGCCGCACCTGCCAAGAAGGCCGCGGCCAAAAAGGCACCGGCCAAGCGCGCGGCAGCGAAGAAAGCTCCCGCAAAGAAAGCTGCGGGCAAGAAGGCGACCGATTCCGGCTCCACCGCCGAAGGCGACGACAATGCTCCCGGCATCGACGAGATCGACGTCTCCGACGGTGACATCGCGGCAGCAGCGGGCGACGTCGTAGAGGTCGTCGCTGCGGGCGACGACACCGAAGAGGATGCAACTTCCGAGCCGACCGCCGAGGACAAGGCCTCCGGCGACTTCGTCTGGGACGAAGAGGAGTCCGAGGCCCTTCGTCAGGCACGCAAGGACGCCGAGCTCACCGCTTCGGCCGACTCGGTTCGCGCCTACCTCAAGCAAATCGGCAAGGTCGCACTTCTCAACGCTGAAGAAGAAGTCGAACTGGCCAAGCGCATCGAAGCCGGGCTTTTCGCCACGGAAAAGATGCGAGAGTTCGCGGAGAAGGGTGACAAACTGCCTGTCGCGGCTCGCCGTGATTTCACCTGGATCTGCCGCGACGGAAACCGCGCCAAAAATCACCTCCTCGAAGCCAACCTCCGCCTCGTCGTCTCGCTCGCGAAGCGCTACACCGGCCGCGGCATGGCCTTCCTCGATTTGATCCAGGAAGGCAATCTGGGTCTCATCCGCGCCGTCGAGAAGTTCGACTACACCAAGGGTTACAAGTTCTCGACGTATGCCACTTGGTGGATCCGTCAGGCGATCACCCGCGCGATGGCCGACCAGGCCCGTACCATCCGTATTCCGGTACACATGGTCGAGGTCATCAATAAGCTCGGTCGTATTCAGCGCGAACTTCTCCAGGATTTGGGCCGCGAGCCCACTCCCGAGGAGCTCGCGAAAGAAATGGACATCACGCCGGAGAAAGTTCTGGAGATCCAGCAGTACGCGCGTGAGCCGATTTCCTTGGACCAGACCATCGGCGACGAAGGCGACAGTCAGCTCGGAGACTTCATCGAAGACTCGGAAGCCGTCGTTGCAGTCGATGCCGTGTCGTTCACGTTGCTCCAGGATCAGCTTCAGTCGGTCCTCGAAACGCTTTCCGAGCGCGAAGCGGGAGTGGTTCGCCTCCGTTTCGGTCTCACCGACGGTCAGCCGCGCACACTCGACGAGATCGGTCAGGTCTACGGAGTGACACGCGAACGCATTCGTCAGATCGAGTCGAAGACGATGTCGAAACTTCGCCACCCGTCACGCTCACAGGTTCTCCGCGACTACCTCGACTAGATCGTCCCGGATTCGCACAACACGAGAAGCCGCTGCTCATCCTCCGAGGAGACAGCGGCTTCTCGCTTGTGGACTTCACGGCATGTGAAACATTCGGCGCCGGGGACGCCGGTGTTGGTTACAGCTCCGGAGACGAGAATTTTCCGTCTACGCCTGGGCGATACGGCACCACCGCTGAAACCGCGCACAGGGGAAGCGGCCCATACAGGTGAGGGAACAACATCGACTCGGGGTCCCCTGGCACTCCTGGCTCCCATCTGAGCGGCGCACCGAGCTGACGCGGATCGAGCACCAGCAGAAGTAAATCCGTTCGACCGGCGAACAACCGGTTGGCGGGGAGATGAATCTGCTTGGCCGAGGACAGGTGGACGAAACCGATGCTCTCGAAAGAGAGGGGTCTGACTTCACCGACTCTTCGAGCTGACTCCCACTCCCCGGCGGAGCAGATGTGCAGCAGTACGCCGTCATCTTCGTTCACTGCGGATTCATTCACGGCACAGCGCCTCTCGGACGTCGTTCGGGTCTCACCCGAGTGTGATCGATCGCGCCTCGACCTTTTCACGGCGGGGGTATCTCGTCGGACCCGTCGCTACGCGCTGCGTCTGCACGCGTACCGCTGCCACCCAGCACGACTGCCCCGACGACTGCGACGATCCCCGCCGCTTCGGCGAGTGTAGGCAGTTGGGTGAGCACGACGGCGCCGACGACGGTTGCGGTCGTCGGCAGTAGCGCGAGGAGCAGAGCGAATCGAGCGCGGCCGATTTTGGCGAGGACGATCTGATCCAGCACATAGGGAATCACGCTCGACATCAGGCCGACTCCGAGGCCGAGGATCCATACTCGCGGCTCCAAAAAGACGCTTGCATCCGCGCCCAACACCGGACCGAGCAGCAGCGGCGACAGGAGCAGTGCACCGGCCGCCATACCGACTGCTAGGTCGTCGATCCCATCGCCCGAGTCGGCGACGCGCTTACCCAACAGGATGTATGCCGCCCAGAGTGCCGCCGAGGCGAGCGCGAATCCCACTCCTGGCAGCCCGACCGAGCCCCCGTCGAACTGAGAGCCTGCGATGGCGAGAACGCCCGCGACGACGAGAACGAGAGCGCACACATCTCGGGGTCTGCGCGAGCCGAAGGCAGCCACCGTCACCGGGCCGAGGAACTCGATCGCGACGGCCGCACCCAGTGGGATTCGCGCGATTGCTTCGTAGAACATGACGTTCATTCCGACCGTTGCCAGCCCGAACAGTGTGGCAATCATCACTTTTCGGCCGGTCCAACGGCGCGAGTCGGTGCGACGAACCCACGGTCTGCGCCACAGGAGCAACACCATGCCCGCACCGAGTGCCCTCAACCATGCGACTGCCGCCGGATCGAGAATGTCGAAGAGGAAAATTCCGATCGCAGCACCGAGATATTGACAGAGCCCACCTGCGACGAACAGCGCGGGGATGCTCGCTCCCGGAAACGAGCCCATGCGGTCGACGCCCGCCGCTTCGGCCTTACCTCGTGCCACCGGTCGACTCTAGTCGGCCGTCTGCCCCTCGAACGAATCAGCTGTGAGCGAACAGCTTTTTGGATGCAGACCCGCTGCCAGCAGCTTTCCATAGCGTTCCATGTCAGTGACAACACAAAGACACACCCGCGGGAACAACGCATGACCGCCGAACGTCTGAAAGAGTGTACGGACCGCGCCATACCGACGCGGCGGACCGGCCCCAGGCAATCGGGTGACACCGAAACGCCAGTACGGAGGAGTCATGCCCGGAACATTGACCAGCCCACAGTTGACAGCTGCCGACCGGTGCGACCGGTGCGGTGCAGGGGCTCGCGCACGTGTAGTGCTCTCGACCGGAGGAGAGCTCCTCTTCTGCGGTCATCACGCCAAGGAGCACGAAGACCGATTGCGCGAAGTGAACGCAACGGTAGTGACCGAATCGGACTCCACGGTGTAACCGGCTCGCACGCGTAACGCTCGTAGAAGAGCGGGTGACCACTTCAGTGGTCACCCGCTCTTCTTTGATTCACGACTATTACGCCGTCACATTTTGCGCAGTTGAGTGATTCGTTCGCTCAGTTGATCGGTCGTCGCCATGGCCGTGGGAGGCCCACCGCAGACCCGTCGTAGATCGCCGTGAATGACACCGTGCGGCTTCCCGGTGCGGTGGTGGTACACCGCAACCAAACTATTCAGTTCACGGCGCAGAGTGGCCAGCTGGGCTGCTGTTGAGACTCGTTCGGAGGCTGCAGGCGCAGGGACGCTCGACGCGGCCACAGCTGGCTTCTCCAGCTGTTCCTGTTGACGCTGACGCAACAGATCCCGCATCTGCTTGGCGTCGAGCAGTCCCGGCAGGCCGAGATAGTCGGCTTCTTCGTCGCTGCCGGAGAAGGTCGCCGTCCCGAACGAGGAACCGTCGTAGATGACCTGATCCAGTTCCGCGTCGGCACCGAGCGAGGTGTAGGCCTTCTCCTCGTCGCCGAGCTCGTCCTTCTGCTTGTTGGCGTCGGCCAGCAGCTGGTCGTCGAGCCCGTCCGTTTCACGGTGAGGCTTTCCAAGAATGTGATCGCGCTGCGCTTCCAGCTGACTGGCGAGGTCCAACAGGACCGGCACGGACGGCAAGAACACGCTTGCCGTTTCCCCCGGGCGACGCGACCGCACGAAGCGACCGATCGCCTGGGCGAAGTACAAAGGTGTCGACGCACTCGTGGCGTAGACACCGACCGCCAGACGCGGAACGTCGACGCCCTCGGACACCATGCGGACAGCTACCATCCACTTTTGGTCACTTCTGCCGAATTCGGCAATACGGGACGACGAGGTCGGATCGTCGGACAACACGATGCACGGTGTCTCTCCGGTGATCACCTCGATCAACTTCGCGTATGCCCGTGCCACGGTCTGATCGGTCGCAATGACCAAGCCGCCGGCATCGGGCATTCCGCCGCTGCGAAGCTGACCCAGTCGAGTGTTGGCGGCATGCAGTACCGCAGGCATCCAGTCACCCTGCGGATCGAGGGCCGTACGCCACGCGCGCCCCGTCTGTTCCGCGCTCAGCGGCTCGCCCAGTCGGGCCGTGAACTCCTCACCTGCGTTGTCTCGCCATCGCGCTTCACCCGAATAGGCCAGAAAGACCACGGGACGGACGACACCGTCGGCGAGTGCTTCGGAGTAGCCGTACGAGTGGTCCGCGCGCGAGCGCATCAGACCTTCCTGGTCCGGCTCGTAGTTGACGAACGGAATCGGACTGTCGTCGCTACGGAATGGGGTACCGGTCAATGCAAGTCGACGGGTTGCGTCCGAGAATGCTTCTCGGATTCCCTCGCCCCAACTCTTGGCGTCACCGCCGTGGTGGATCTCGTCCAGGATGACCAGCGTCTTCCTGGATTCGGTGCGCACACGGTGCCGGAACGGGTGTGCCGCGATCTGGGCGTAGGTGACCACGACGCCGTGATAGTCGCTCGAGGTCTGTCCGGTCGAGTTCGAGAACCGCGAATCGAGCGCGATGCCTACTCTGGCGGCCGCTTCCGCCCACTGATGCTTGAGATGCTCGGTCGGTGCGACGACAGTCACCTGATCCACGGTGCGATGCGCCAATAACTCGGCGGCGACCCGAAGCGCAAACGTCGTCTTTCCCGCACCAGGAGTAGCGACCGCGAGAAAATCTTTGGGTGCTGCGACGAGGTATTTGGTCAGCGCCCGCCTCTGCCATGCGCGCAGCGGTGCTGCGGCCGCCGGGGCCGCGGGATCGTTCGTCGGGTGTGTGGTTTCGGTCATATCAGCGCTCACTGGCCGCCGGTTCCTGGCATCGATCGAATTCCTCGCGCTCTCGGTAGCCCTGCAGTGTCCGCCGTGGAGCCTATCGCTCCGCACCGACTGATTCCGCATCGCCGCGGGTGTGACTCTTCCGACCCCGAAACGACACGCCGACGGCCTGTCGGCGGGGCGGAACGAGCGCACTCACTCTCCGTCAGGAATGCTGGAGGGACCATGAGTGAATCCGCTGGCGAAACAGAGCGCGCCGGACAATTGTCCGCCCGCAGACCGTTCCGTCTCGCCGCCGTTGTGACGCTACGCACACTCAGCAAGGCGTGGGACGACTCGATCTTCAGCAAATCGGCAACCGCTGCTTTCTGGCAGACGCTCTCACTCCCACCACTTCTACTCGGCGTACTGGGCAGCCTCGGATTCGTGGCCGGCTGGTTCGGACCGAACACCATCGACATCATCGAGTCGAAGATCATCACCTTCAGCAACACTCTGTTCAGCAGCAGCGTTGTCGACGGCATCATCGAGCCCACCGTGCAGGACATCCTGCAGCAGGGTCGCGGCGAGATCGTGTCCGCAGGTTTCCTACTCTCACTATGGGCAGGGTCATCCGCGATCTCCACGTTCGTCGACTCGATCGTCGAAGCACACGGACAGCAGGACGCACGAAACCCGGTGTGGCAAAGAATATTCGCCCTGCTTCTGTACGTCGGTTTCCTCATCGTGGCGGTATTCGTGCTGCCGCTCGTCGCCCTCGGTCCTACCTACGTTCAGCGGTTACTCCCCGACTCGTGGTTCGAAATCGGCAGTGAACTGATCGACGTTCTCTACTACCCGGCCGTCGGATTGCTGCTCATCGTCGGGTTGACGACCCTCTACAAGGTGGCCCTTCACACCTCGTTGCCCTGGCACCGACTGCTCAGCGGCGCGTTGCTTGCCGGAGTGTTCTTCATGATCGCCAGTGCGGTGCTGCGCTTCTACCTGACGTGGATCACCGGCACCGGCTACACCTACGGTGCACTGGCAACGCCGATCGCGTTCTTGCTGTTCACGTTCTTCCTCGGATTCGCGGTGGTGCTCGGCGCAGAGTTCAACGCCACTATCCAAGAATTCTTCCCGGCACGTGCCACCAGAATCGAGCAAATGAAGGAGTGGCTGAGCGCGCAGGCGACCGACGAGGAATCCGGTCCGGTCTCCGCCGTTGCGTGGAGGCTCGCGACTGGTCCGATCCGGCTCTCGGCTGACCGCGCGAAGGCCGCGACGCCGCCTGAGGACCCTGCCGCACCGACAACCCAGGCTGCGGGTGTCCCGGCAACGACATCACCGGCAGCGGGGAAGACCGAGCAACCGCAGGCGAAACCCCAACCCCCGAAGGCAACCCCTGGCGGTCATTCGCCCTTTTTCAGACCTTCGTAGACCTTTTTGCAATCGGGGCATACCGGCGAACCTGGTTTCGCCGATTTCGTCACCGGGAACACCTCACCGCACAGGGCGACGACGTGCGTTCCCATGACCGCACTTTCGGCGATCTTGTTCTTCTTGACGTAGTGAAAGAACTTCGGCCTGTCGTCATCGGTGGTTTCATCCGGTGCGATATCGGGACGATCCTTCGTCTGAGTGCTCATGCTTCGAGATTATTCCGCACAGAGTGCCGAGTGACGAAATACATCGACGGATGCAATAGTCGTGACGTAGTGACACAGTGGAGTCATGACGAGAACTCCGGGGTTTTCCGGCTCTGCCGAGAGCGGCTCGGCCCGTCACCCTGCGTTGATCACCGAAGCACAGAGCTCGGTCGAGGAACAGCACAAGGCACGCGTCCGTAAGTACATGTTCATCATGTCCTTCCGCATCCCCGCATTGGTGCTGGCCGCGATCTCCTACAGCCTGTGGGCCAACCCATGGATCGCCATGGCGATTGTCGGAGTGTCCATTCCGCTGCCATGGATGGCGGTATTGATCGCGAACGACAGGCCGCCGCGCACACAGGACGAGATCAGCCGCTACGACGGGCGCCGCAGTGAACAGGCACCGATCGAGTCGCGTACTCACCATGTGATCGACGCCGCTGACGATTGACCGCACGCTCGACTGAGAGACTGGGTCGGTGACTGCGACCCTCCTTTCCGTCTGTCCACGCCTGCGCGAGGCATTCGTCCGGAACGACTACAACGCCGATGCTGTACTGAAGATGCTCGGTGACGATGCGCATGCAGCACTCGGTAGGAGTGAACCGGCGCCAGTGCGTCTCGCCTGCAAGGGGCAGGGGTCACCAGGCACCCTGGTCACGATGTTCCTGCTGGTGGACGACGTCGCCGAAGATCGAGCAGCAGCAGCGTTGCATCCACTACTCGTCATAGATGCCATCGATGCGGGACTCCTCGTGAGAGTCGGACGTGCCACCGTGCGCGCTGCACTCGACGTCAGGCCGCTCGACACCGGGGACGGCACCCGGTGGGTGATTTCCGACCTCGACGGCAGCATGCGCCCAGCCCCCACTGCCGAAGATCATGTACTGGGCGTCGGGCAGGCGTCGCTCTCGTTGTTACGCGGCACCCCGACGACCCCCGCCGACACCGTCCTCGACGTCGGCACAGGGTGCGGAGTTCAAGCGGTGCACGCTGCGGGTTACGGGCGCAGTGTGACCGCGACCGATATCAGCGAACGTTCGATGCTTCTGGCTGCTGCGACGACAGCGCTCAACCGGATGGACGTGGAACTGATTCAGGGTTCGTGGTTCGAACCGGTGGCCGGTAGAACATTCGACCGCATCGTGGCAAACCCTCCGTTCGTCGTCGGCCTCGGCGCCGTCAACCACAGCTATCGCGACTCGGGACTCGATCTCGACGGAGCCAGCAAGTTGATGATCGAGCAGGCACCGGCTCATCTGAAGCCAGGAGGAACCGCTGCCATTCTCGCGTCCTGGGTCCACGTGGACGGCGAGGATTGGCGAGCCAGAGTGGCGTCGTGGCTTCCCGATCATGGTGTGGACGCGTGGATCCTGCAGCGCGATGTCGCCGACCCGGCTCTGTACGTAGGAACGTGGATGCGCGACGGCGGCGTCGACCCGCGGGACGAGGCTGGAGCAGAACAGGCGACAGCGTGGCTGGAGCATTTCGCTGCAGCCGAGGTGAGGGGAATCGGTTTCGGCTTCGTCTACCTCAGAAGAACCGACTCCCCCACCGATGTGTTGGCAGAAGATCTCACGCAGGCCTTCGAGGATCCGCTCGGCAACGAGGCCATGGCGTACTTCGATCGCGTGGCGTGGTTGCGCGAGAACGACCCGGCCGAAACCGTCTATCTACTCGACGCGTCGACCGCGCTCGAACGCGTCTATCTTCCGGGCGACGAGGGCTGGTCGAGCGAGGTGACACGGGTGCACCGCGGTAACGGCCCGCACTGGCAGCACGAGATCGACGAACTGGGCGCGCTTCTCCTCGGCGCTATGCGCCCCGGCCGCCTCGTGCTCGCCGAACTCGTGCGAATCCTGGCAGCCGCGCACGACCTGGACGAGGACGCACTCTTGGACGCAGCAACCTTGTTGGTAGTCGGTTTGCAGCGGCACGGTCTGATACATCCAGCTGCAGTTCCCAGCTGAGTTCCTCCCCGAACCTTCTCAGCAACTTCTCAGGACAAGCAAGGGATAGAGCCTGGTCAGGCGGGTATCAGAGGGTGGAGCGCGGGAACTTTTCTTGTCCGCCCGGACGTTGAGCTCTATGAGACACCACCGATCAGGAGGCAAGTCATGACCAGCCCCAGCACCACGACCCGCCCGCGCCCCAGCGACGCCGACCTCGACGCCCAGAGTCCGGCCGCAGACCTCGTCCGCGTCTACCTCAACGGAATCGGCCGCACCGCGCTGCTGACCGCCGAAGAAGAAGTGGACCTCGCCAAGCGGATCGAAGCCGGGTTGTACGCGAAGAACGTGCTGGAGAACACCAAGCGCCTCACGGCGGTGAAGAAGCGCAACCTGGCCATCATCGTGCGCGACGGAAGTGCAGCCCGTAGCCACCTGCTGGAAGCGAACCTTCGCCTGGTCGTTTCGCTCGCCAAGCGATACACCGGTCGCGGGATGCCCCTCCTCGACCTGATCCAGGAAGGCAACCTCGGTTTGATCCGAGCGATGGAGAAATTCGACTACGCAAAGGGATTCAAGTTCTCGACCTACGCCACCTGGTGGATTCGTCAAGCGATCACGCGCGGCATGGCAGATCAGAGCCGCACGATCCGGCTACCTGTCCACCTTGTCGAGCAGGTCAACAAATTGGCTCGAATCAAGCGTGAGCTCCACCAGCAGCTCGGTCGCGAAGCCACCGATGAGGAACTGTCCAACGAATCCGGTATTCCCGCCGAGAAGATCGCCGACCTCCTAGACCACAGCCGTGACCCCGTTAGCCTCGACATGCCGGTGGGCAGCGACGAGGAAGCTCCCCTGGGCGACTTCATCGAGGACTCCGAAGCAACGTCGGCAGAGAACGCGGTCATCGCGGGACTTCTGCACAGCGATGTCAGGACGGTACTGGCCACGCTCGACGAGCGTGAGCAGCAAGTCATCCGCCTTCGCTATGGCTTGGACGACGGGCAGCCGAGGACTCTCGATCAGATCGGAAAGCTGTTCGGTCTGTCCCGTGAGCGTGTCCGCCAGATCGAGCGTGAGGTAATGGTCAAGCTCCGTCAGGGCGACCGCGCGGAGAAGCTGCGGTCCTACGCCAGCTGATCCCCCAAAACAGGTGAACCAGTAGCGATTCGCTCCTACTGAGTCACCCCATGCGGTGGCCGAGCCGGGCTTCCTCCCCCCTCTGGGAATCCGGTTCGGCTGCCGCTTGAAATTCTCCGGCCTATCTCGCGGACGGTGAATTGAAACGACGCTCACTACAACCGACGCTCACCTCAACCGACGAGGTCCCAAATCTTTGCGGCTGGGTTCGGGCCCGAGGCGCAACCGCGCATCGGTGATCTGGGCTCCGTGCGCGGACGCCAAAACAGGCTCGCATGCGAGTTCCCGGATTTCGGGGATCTCGTCGGCCATGGCCGACACTCGCTGTACGAGGTCGACCAATGCACTCTTGTTTACTGGAATGGCATTTCGGTACCCGGACAGTAACGGCGCCGCCTTGGGCGCATCGATCAATTGAACAGCCTCGTCCTCGGTCAACGGCAGGACGCGATACGCCCGGTCCCCCAGCAGATCCGAGATGACGCCTGCAAGCCCGAAGGACACCAGGGATCCGAACGATGGATCGTCCTGGACTCCAACCACGCAGCCGATGCCCTTTGCCGCCATTTTTTGAACGTGAAGAAGCGGTTCACCGGAATCGGCAGCCAGAGTTCGGTAGGCGAAACGTACGGCGTCGGCACCTGCGAGGTCCAGTCGAACACCGCCGAGGTCGGGCCGGTGCCGCCATTGCTCGCCGATAGCTTTGACTGCAACGGGATATCCCAATTCGATTGCGGCCGATACTGCTTCATCTTCATCGGTGACCGTTCGAAATTCGACAACGTCGATCCCATAGCACGCAAGCAGTTCGGCGGCCTCGAAGTCGGACAGCCATCGATCACTTTGGTGCGATGCCCAACTGCGCACCAGTGCCACTGCGCGTTCGGAGTCGATTCCGTTGGGCCGAACAGGCTGCGAAGCAGGCCGACTCCGCCATGCCGAATATCTCCACGCCTTTGCGAGTGCGGCGACCGCACGCTCGGGACTCGAATAGGAAGGCACTGATCCACGAATGGGTTGACCTTGGTCACCTCGGACAGCGAGTACATCCGGAATGCCCTCAGTAGCAAGGAATGTCGTCAGTACAGGCTTGTCGCCTCCGCGCACGGCATCACCGAGCGCCTTGGCGAAGGGTTCGACGGTCACTGCCACCGGTGGCACGAACACAACGATCACGGAATCGACGTCGGGTGCCGCGAGCGCACCGGACACCGCTGCCGCGAACTCGGCCGGCCCGGCCTGCGGACCGACGTCGATCGGCGAACCGGCGTGCAATCCTTCGGCCCGTGCCGCGTCGACAGCGAGCACACCGAGTGCAGTCGAGTTTCCTACTACCGCCACTCGGGGGCCTGCAGGAAGCGGCTGGTAGCCGAACAGAATCGCGCAATCGAAAAGCTGCGCAATGGTGTCCACCTGGATCACCCCTGCCTGCTCGAACAGTGCCTTGACGATCGTATCGTCGATGTCCGGTCCGGTCCGCAGTGCAGGCGGTACCGCACCGCGGCCGCTCTTCACAGCGACGATCGGCTTCGTACGCGCCACTCGTCGTGCAATTCGGGTGAACTTACGCGGGTTGCCGAAACTCTCGAGGTACAGCAGAACCACTTCGGTCGCCGGGTCCGAATCCCAGTACTGCAGAAGGTCGTTGCCCGAAACGTCCGCGCGGTTTCCTGCCGATACAAAGGTCGACAATCCCAGGCTGCGCTTGGCAGCCTGGTCGAGAATCGCGATACCGAGAGCGCCCGACTGGCAGAAGAACCCTACGTGTCCCGGCATCGGCAGATTCGGCGCAAGCGTCGCGTTCAATGCGAAAGCCGGATCGGTGTTCGCTACCCCGAGCGCATTGGGGCCGACGAGTCTCATGCCGTGTGCACGCGCGGCGTGCACCAACCGGCGCTCGCTCTCCTGGCCCGCTGCACCGGTCTCCCCGAACCCACCCGACACGACCACGAGCGCCTTGACCCCCTTCTCCAGGCAGGCGTCGAGCACCTCGTCGATCGCCTCGGCAGGTACGGCGGCGATGGCGAGATCGACCGGGTCGGGTATGTCGTGCACGGTTCGGTATGCCCGCACACCCCGCACCGATCGATGATCGGCGTTCACGGGATACACCGGGCCGGTGAAGCCACCGGCGAGCAGGTTGGCAAGAACTGCGTTGCCAACCTTGGAACTGTCGGTCGATGCACCGATCACGGCTACCGAAGTAGGACTGAGCACGTTTCGCACGCTGCGAGCCTCAGCGGCTCGTTCGCGTGAATTACGCACCGACAGAAGCGCTTCGCTCGGGTCGATCGCGAACTCCAAACGGAGGACGCCGCCTTCGAAGGTCCGGCTGACCTGATAGCCGGCCTCTCGAAACACAGTCACCATGTTGCGGTTTTCGGCGAGTACTTCCGCAACGAACATCGACACACCGTTTTCAGCAGCAGCACCGGCCAGGTGTTCGAGCAGAATGGGTCCGAGGCCGCGTCCTTGATGCTCGTCGGCCACGACGAACGCGACCTCGGCCGAGTTGCCGTCGCCCTCGGGAAGGCGTTCGTACCGCCCGACGGCGATGATGTCGTCGCCGAGAATTGCGACGAACGCGACGCGGCCATGATGGTCCACGGTCGTGAAGTTCAGTACGTCGCGTTGCGGCATCGTCGGATACGGACCGAAATATCGTAGATACCGTGTTCGTTCGGACAGTCGACCGTGAAATACGACGAGTGCGTCCGCGTCGGACGGCACGATCGGTCTCAGATGCACGACGCCGCCGTCGGATGCGAGTACGTCGGCCACCCAATGCTTGGGGAACGATGTCTCGGCCTTCTCCCGTTCGCGTTCCTTCGCGGTGAGTTCGGGCTCCACTGCTGGTCCTGGCTTCGCTGCTGGTCCTGGCTTCGCTGTCGGTTCAGTCACGAGGATCCTCCGGATCGAGCCCGAGCAGCGGGAAGCTGGCGCGCCTGGTTGCGATGATGGCCGAGTCGACGCGTTCGAGTGCGCGATCGGCAGCCTCCGACGAACCCTGGACGGCACCACCTGGTCCGTCCCAGGCAGGGAAGTCGACGTCGCCGCCGTCGCCCATGGACTGCGGCAGGTCGATGCTGGGGGCCATCTGACGGACGCGATCGCGCCACGTGTCCGGTAGCGGAGACAGTGGATCGATGTCGCGGCCGAGAGCAGCCGCGATCAAATAGGTCCATGCGCGGGGCACCACGCGAACGAGTCCATATCCACCTCCCCCTACTGCGAGCCAGCGGCCCTCTGCGTAGGTATCGGCCAGATCCCGCATGGCGAGGAAAGCTGCGTTCTGGCCGTCCACCGTCAGGGCGAGGTCGGCCAGTGGGTCTTCGCGATGACTGTCCACACCGCACTGGCTGACGATGATCTGGGGATGGAACGCTCCGATCGCACCCGGCACGATGGCGTGAAATGCTCGCAACCACAGTCGATCCCCGGTACCGGGGAGCAGTGGAATGTTGATTGCGCTGCCCTCGGCCGGACCGTTGCCCACTTCGCTCGACCACCCGGTGTTGGGCCACAGCGTCGCCGGGTGCTGATGCAGCGACACGGTGAGAACTCTCGGGTCGTCGATGAATGCCTGCTGCACGCCATCGCCATGGTGGGCATCGACGTCGATATAGGCGATGCGATCGAATCCGTTGTCCAGAAGCCACGAAATCGCTACTGCCGCATCGTTGTAGACACAGAAGCCCGATGCCCAGTCCGGCATTGCATGGTGCATGCCCCCGCCGATGCTGACAGCACGCCGCGCCCTCCCCGACGCGATCTCCCTGGCCGCGGTGAGCGATCCCCCCGTCAGCATCGCACTCGCCTCGTGCATGTGCCGGAAAACCGGGTTGTCTTCCGAGCCGAGGCCGTGCTCGACATCGTCGGGGTGGACGATTGCCAGCCCCTTCTCGGGCGCACGTTTGACGGCCTCGATGTACGCCGGGGTATGAATTCTGAGCAGTTCGACATCCGAGGCTGCAGTCGGCTCGACGAGTTCGACGCCGTCGAGAAGTCCGATCTGCGTGGCCAGCGACATCGTCAGGTCGAGACGAGTCGGATTCATCGGATGGTCGTCGCTCCATCGATACGCGAGATAGTCGGCGCTCCAGACGACGATGTCGTCGCCGACCACCGAGCTCGTCGACGGCGACTGCATCGCTTGTTCTGCCATGAGAGCCAACGCTACTTGTCCCGCCGGGACTGTGCGAGAGCCCTTCGGTGTTGCACTCGGTTACCGGTGGGTAAGGGCAACGGCACGCCTTGGAAGCGACCTGCAGCGCCAATATGCGCCGATCAACGGTAGAATCGGCGACGACGAAGGGGTTGAGTGTGAAGGATCTGGTCGACACCACGGAGATGTATCTCCGGACGATCTACGATTTGGAAGAAGAGGGCGTCGTGCCGTTGCGGGCACGTATCGCAGAACGACTGGAGCAGAGCGGTCCCACCGTCAGCCAGACAGTCGCCAGAATGGAACGGGACGGACTGTTGTCGGTTGCAGGCGACCGACATCTGGAGTTGACCGAGAAGGGACGCAGCTTAGCTGTCGCCGTCATGCGTAAGCACCGGTTGGCAGAGCGTCTGCTCGTCGATGTCATCGGCCTTCGGTGGGAGGATGTTCACGCTGAAGCGTGCCGCTGGGAGCATGTGATGAGCGAGGAAGTGGAACGCCGTCTCGTGGCTGTCTTGAACAACCCGACGACGTCTCCCTACGGCAACCCGATCCCTGGCTTGGAAGAGCTGGGTCTGGGTCAGCCGGCGCCGGCGCCGGAGGATCTCGTCCGGCTCACCGACCTGCCGCACGGCCAGACCACGCACGTCGTGGTTCGGCGACTGGCCGAGCACGTGCAGTCCGATCCCGAGGTTATCTCGCAATTGCGTGATGCAGGCGTTGTTCCTGATGCGCGCGTTACAGTCGAGGCGAAGCCTGGGACGGTCACCATCACCGTGCCAGGTCACGGCGGAATCGATATTTCGGAAGAGATGGCTCACGCCGTTCAGGTAAAGCAGGTCTAGCAACACCGACGCATCGGGTCGCGGGGCCTGCCCGCCGCCGAGCGGCCCGCACCCGATGAGGAGATCGACAAGTGAAGCTTTTGGTGACCGGCGGTGCCGGGTATGTCGGCAGCGTATGCGCCGCAGTTCTGGCCGAACGTGGCCACGAGGTCGTCGTCGTCGACAACCTGTCCACCGGCAACCTCGATGCGGTGCCGCCGGCAGCAACGTTCGTCGAGGGCGATATCAAAGATGTCGCGCACTCACTCCTCGACGGTGGTGGTTTCGACGGCGTCCTGCACTTCGCGGCGCAGTCTCTCGTCGGAGAGTCGGTGGTAGCGCCTGCCAAGTACTGGTCGGGCAACGTCGTCACGACGCTGTCATTGCTCGATGCGATGCGTGAGTCGGGGACGCCGCGGTTGGTATTCTCTTCCACGGCTGCAACCTACGGCGAGCCCGCCCAGACACCGATCACCGAGTCGATGCCCACTGCACCCACAAATCCTTACGGCGCAACCAAACTCGCGATCGATCATGCAATCACGTCCTATGCGGCAGCCTACGGCCTCGCCGCGACAAGCCTCCGCTACTTCAACGTGGCAGGGGCGTACCGTGAATTCGGCGAAAACCGGGTCGTGGAAACACATTTGATCCCGCTGGTGCTGCAGACTGCCCTCGGTCAGCGGGACAAGATCTCGGTCTTCGGCACGGATTGGCCGACGCCCGACGGCACCGCGGTTCGCGACTACATTCACGTTCTCGATCTGGCCGAGGCCCACATCCTCGCACTGGAATCGTCGGCGGCCGGAGCGCATCGAATCTACAACCTCGGCAGTGGCACAGGTTTCTCCGTCAAGGAGGTCATCGAAGCCTGCACGCGCGTGACACAATTACCGATCCACATCGAAAATGCACCACGGCGAGCAGGCGATCCCGTAGTACTCATCGCATCGAGTGAACGGGCCGTGGTCGATCTCGGCTGGACCCCGAAGTTCACGGACCTGGACGTGATCGTCTCGGACGCATGGACTTTCCTCAAAGACCTCGGCGATCGCTCGCACGCCGCGTCCTGAACTAGTCGATCCGCGGAGGTAGCCGAACTCCGCAGAGTTCGGCTACCTGATATCCGCTCAGTGCCACCTCTCGAATCATCTCCGGGGGCGCGCCCGCCTGAAGCGACCGCTCCAGAAGCTTCGCCAGCGAGTAGTTCGCATCGGCGTCGAGAGCGATGTCGATCGCGACCGACGCCAACGCGCCGTCACCCCGGGCGTAGGCGAAGAACCCCAGGAGTGTTGCCGGGCAAGCACGCTCGGACGCAGGTAACGTGCGCATCAGAAACATCCACAGCTGCTCGGCGATGTCTGCCATGTCGGTCAGTGCGATCGCGAGCAGACTGTCCCGCACCATGACGCTCCGCAGCGCCACGCCGAACTGCGCGGCGCGAGCAGGAAGCAGTTCGACGACGGCCGGACGCTCACGCGAGCGGGATGACCACCATTGAAGTTGCGCGACAACAGCTTCCACTCGAACTCGATCCGATCCAGAGTCCATCTCCGTTGCCACTGCGATGCATCTCTCGACATCGCCTGCCAGCTCATCATCGATCGGCTCCATGGCCTGCTCCAGCGCGGAGCGTGACTCATGGACCGTCCGGCCGTCGACCGCATAGGCCAGGGCAACCGACGAGATCGAAGGATCGGACAATGCCCCTTGCTGCGGCAGACCGGTCAACGATCGCCACAGCCCGCCGTCGACGATCGCTTGCGTGACGAACACCTGAGGCAGTCTGGTCCCCACGGCCCGCAGATTCTCGGTCAGTTGGGTTGCGAGGGCGCGGAATCGACGGTCCCCACCGTTGCCCTGCACCGGCGGAACCCAGCGGTCGTCGACGATCACGCCCAGCGCGGCGTCTTCACCGTTCTGTGCGCACACGGCAGCAAAGCGATCGATCACCTCGGTCATCTCCACCCCGATTGCAGGACTGAAGATCCGAATTGTGCCGTCGATATCGCCGCTACCGGGCGGCAGAATGAGGTCGTGCCGCATTATCGTGCCGATACTCGGAGTGCCGCTGCCTGTACTCCGGATACAGATCAAGATCAGCGATCGATGGGGAGCGAAACCCAGCAGCGCTGGAATCGCAACGAGCAAGTCACCGACGCCGGCGATGCACTCGGTGCTCGCAGCCGGGGGTCGGTTGTCGGAATGCGTTGTCATGAACCACATCGTGCTCATACCGGTGCACGCGAATAATCCCCGACCAGGGGCAGCAGAAACCCTGTGGACAACAGTGGAACCTGTGGACAAGCCCCAACGGCGGAGGTCCGCGGCCATCGACGACGTCGGGGGTGTGTGCTAGCCCGCCTTCACTTTCTGTACGGCAGCGGTGAACAACTCGTCGAGTGTCTCGGCATCGGGGGTGGCAGCGTCGAAAGACATGTGGGTGGCAGCGATCCGAACCCCTCCGACCTGCGCCATCAGGGTCAACATCGACTGCGTTACGGATTCGGTTCCTGTCCCTGAAGACACTGTCTGGCGTACCGCCAGGGTCTCGTCGGCATCGATAGGCGGTGCAGGAGTAATAGTGGAGCGGATTTTCGACGTCGCACCCGACTTGGTCGCTTCGACCTCTGCGCATTCAGTCAACTGGTCTTCACGGACCGACAACGGTTCGTCGACGGACGTCAGCTCGATCGAAATGGTGGCACGGTTCGCGTTGTCGGTCCCGACGATCAACGCCGCCGAGCCAGGAACGACGTCCTTCGGCTTGCAACCTGCCGGTGACACCTCGGCACCGGCGGGTATGCCGGTGAGATCAGGCGAGGCCTGCGCGATTGCCTGAGGCGGCAGAACGATTGCGTCGTACTTCCCGGGGAACGCGGACGGATCGATGAGCAGCGAATCGAGGTCCTCCGAACCGCTCGGAGCAGCCGTCGCGCTACCAGCAGCGGGCTCAGGAGTCCCCTGTACATCGCCGCCACTACAGGCCGTCAACGTCAACGCTGCTGCCGCTCCGATCGCGAGAAGAAGAGGTCGACGTCGTGGTTCGGAACGGCGCAGCACAGGGGTCCTCCAGTTGATGATCCGACTGATCGATGTCCGGTTCCACCTTCTCATCGGACTGTGGAACGCGGCGGTAGGCACGCCAGCGACCGTCAACTTCCCCGTTTGATCCATTCTTCGAGGTGCGGGGACTCCCCACCGATGCTGGTGCCATCACCGTGACCGGTGTTGACTCTCGTCTCCGCCGGCAGCACGAACAACCGATCCCGAATCGACCCGATGATCGTGGGGAAATCCGAGAACGAACGACCCGTTGCACCCGGCCCACCCGAGAACAAAGTGTCACCGGAAAACAGCTCCCCCGCCTCCGGCACGTACAAACACGTCGACCCCGGCGAATGCCCCGGGGTATGCAACGCCACAATTTCGGTGCCCGCAACCGAGATTCGCTGACCGTCTTCGAGCGATCCATGAGAGACCCCGGGATGGGTCTGCTCCCACAGCATCTCGTCGGCCGGATGCAGAAGCACCGGCGCATCGAGCGCCGACGACAACTCCGGAGCCACCGTGACGTGATCGTTGTGACCGTGCGTACACACGATCGCCCTCACCACCCGCCCTCCGACGGCGTCGATAATCGGCCGCGCCTCATGCGCGGCGTCGACGATCACCACCTCGTTGTCGTCACCGATCAACCAAATGTTGTTCTCGACGTCCCACTCACCACCATCGAGAGCGAACGTTCCCGAAGTAACGACTTTGTCGATACGGATACTCACAGCTCCACCACCGAACGCAGTACCTTGCCGTCGTGCATCGCGGCGAATGCAGCCTCGACGCCCTCGATGCCGATCCGCTCGGTCACGAACTTCTCGAGCGGCAACCGGCCCTGCTCGTACAAATCCACCAACAACGGGAAATCCCTCTCCGGCAAACAATCGCCGTACCACGACGACTTCAACGACCCACCACGGGAGAAGAAATCGATCAACGGCATCTCGAGCATCATCTCCGGCGTCGGGACACCGACCAGAACAACGGTTCCCGCCAGGTCCCGGGCGTAGAACGCCTGCTTCCACGTCTCCGGACGACCTACCGCATCGATCACCACATCCGCCCCGAAACCACCCGTCAACTCCTGGACGGCTTCCACTGCGTCGACCTCGGAGGCATCGACGGTATGTGTCGCTCCGAGATCCTTCGCCCACTCCAACTTCTTGCTGTCGCGATCGACTGCGATGATCGTCGTCGCACCCGCCAGAGCTGCACCCGCGATCGCAGCATTGCCGACACCGCCGCACCCGATGACTGCAACCGAATCACCACGCGAAACGTTGCCTGTGTTCATCGCCGCACCAAGACCGGCCATCACACCGCACCCCAGCAACCCCACCACAGCAGGATCGGACTGCGGGTTCACCTTCGTGCACTGGCCATCGTGGACGAGAGTCTTGTCCGCGAACGCGCCGATACCCAGGGCGGGCGAAAGTTCGGTGCCGTCTTCGAGAGTCATCTTCTTCGACGCGTTATGAGTATCGAAGCAGTACCAAGGCTTACCCCTCTTGCACGCCCGGCACTCCCCGCACACCGCGCGCCAGTTCAGCACCACGAAGTCGCCGACCTCGACGTGCGTGACCGCATCCCCGACCGTCTCCACAGTGCCCGCTGCCTCATGCCCGAGCAGGAACGGGAACTCGTCGTTGATCCCGCCTTCGCGGTAATGCAGATCGGTATGACACACCCCGCACGCGGCGATCTTCACCACCACATCGTTGGGACCCGGATCGGGAATGGTGATCGACTCGATCGACACCGGCTCGCCTTTGACCTTGGCAACGACGGCACGCACCTGCTGCGGCATTGTTTCCTCCACTCGTATCGACATATTTGTCTTCACACGAGACTTCCACAATCCATGCATCCGTAGTGACATTCGCACGCGAAGCACGGTCGGCTGTTCACGCGGTTGTGACCGGCGTGGCATACGAACTTCGCGCGGACGGGGTAACTATGAGCCATGTCTGTTGCGATGGAATACGACCTTGTTGTGATCGGGTCCGGCCCTGGCGGCCAGAAGGCGGCCATCGCGGCTGCGAAGCTGGGTAAACGTGTCGCGATCGTCGAGAAGGGAACGATGCTCGGCGGGGTGTGCGTCAACACCGGGACCATTCCGTCGAAGACGTTGCGTGAGGCCGTCCTGTACCTGACCGGAATGAATCAGCGCGAGCTGTACGGCGCGAGCTATCGAGTGAAGGCCAACATCACCATTGCCGACCTGCTCGCCCGAACCACCCATGTGATCGGCAAGGAAATCGAGGTGGTCCGCTCGCAACTGCTCCGCAACCGGATCGAACTCATCACCGGTACCGGTAAGTTTCTCGACGCGCACACGATCGTCATCGACGACGACCAGCGCGGGGAACAGATCACGGTCAAGGCCAAGAACGTTGTCATCGCGACAGGGACCGCACCTGCACGGCCCGCCGATGTCGAATTCGACGACTACCGCGTACTCGATTCCGACGGCATCCTGCATCTGGAGTTCATCCCGGCATCGATGGTGGTCGTGGGTGCGGGGGTGATTGGTATCGAGTACGCCTCGATGTTCGCCGCTCTGGGGACCAAGGTGACTGTGGTCGAGAAGCGCGAGACCATGCTCGACTTCTGCGACCGCGAGATCGTCGATTCGCTGCAGTTCCACCTACGAGACCTCGCGGTCACGTTTCGCTTCGGGGAAGCAGTCACCGCGGTGGATATCGGCCCGTCCGGAACCATCACCACGCTGGCCAGCGGCAAACGCATTCCCGCGGAGACCGTGATGTACTCGGCGGGAAGGCAAGGTCTGACCGAGTCGTTGGACCTCGATAACGCAGGCCTCGAAGCCGATGCGCGCGGGCGGATCTTCGTCGACGAGAGCTTCCAGACCAAGGTCGAACACATCTACGCGGTCGGCGACGTCATCGGCTTCCCAGCGCTCGCCGCGACGTCGATGGACCAGGGTCGCCTGGCGGCCTACCACGCATTCGGCGAGCCGAGCAAAGGACTGACGGACCTGCAGCCGATCGGTATCTATTCGATCCCCGAGGTGTCGTACGTCGGAGCGACCGAGGTGGAACTGACCAAGAACTCGATCCCCTACGAGGTCGGTGTATCCCGCTACCGCGAGCTTGCCCGCGGCCAGATCGCCGGAGACTCGTACGGGATGCTCAAACTCCTGGTCTCGACCGAGGACGCCACCCTCCTGGGCGTCCATATCTTCGGATCGGGTGCTACCGATCTCATCCACATCGGGCAGGCTGTAATGGGATGCGGCGGAACCGTCGAATACCTGGTCGATGCCGTATTCAACTATCCGACGCTGTCCGAGGCATACAAGGTGGCGGCCTTGGACGTCACCAACAAGATTCGGGCATTGAACAGCTTCTCGAACTGAGCGGGAATTAACCCGATGACCGGCGGTGTTGGCTCGTTGTAGGTATCGAGTTCAGATGAGTCTCGATGCGATCGGCCTTTTCGAGCGCGGGTATTCTGACTGCACGTCGGTTTCGGCTCGGTATCGCACGGTCTCCGCCACCGGGAATCGGTGCGATGGACGAATCAACGAAAGGGGTCCGGCATGAACGACAAGTCGAGTATGTACGAGCTGGAGTTTCCAGCGCCGCAGATGTCCTCCAGCGACGGCATCGGCCCCGTACTCGTGCACGGACTCGAAGGCTTCTCCGACGCCGGCCACGCCGTCCGTCTCGCGACGAAACATCTGCGCGAGACGCTGGAGACCGAACTGGTGGCGTCGTTCGACGTCGACGAACTGATCGACTACCGGTCCAGGCGCCCGACCATGACGTTCAAGTCGGACCACTTCTCCGACTACGACGCCCCGGAACTGAACCTCTATGCCGTCAAGGACAACTCCGGCACCCCGTTCCTCCTGCTCGCGGGAATGGAGCCGGATCTACGTTGGGAGAAGTTCAGCACCGCGGTTCGTCTGCTCGCCGAACAACTCGGAGTGCGCAGGACCATCGGTCTCGGCTCCATACCAATGGCGATTCCGCATACGCGCCCACTTGGTGTGACCGCGCACTCCTCCAACAAGGAGCTGGTTCCCGAGGATCAGAGTTGGTCCGGCGAACTGCAGGTGCCAGGCAGCGCATCGTCGCTGCTCGAATTGCGGATGGCGCAGCACGGACACGAGTCGATGGGCTTCTCCGTCCACGTGCCGCACTACCTTGCACAGACCGATTACCCAAGTGCAGCCGAGACCTTGCTCGAGAACGTCGGTGAAGCAGGCGGACTCGACCTTCCACTCGTCGCGCTCGGCCAAGCTGCGGCCCGCGTCCGCGAGCAGGTCGACGTGCACATCACCGGTAACGAGGAAGTGCAGTCGGTCGTCCACGCACTCGAACGGCAGTACGACACCTACGTGGCCGCGCAGGAACAACAGTCGACCCTCCTCGCGGGAGACGAAACTCTGCCCAGCGGGGACGAACTCGGCGCCGAATTCGAGAAGTTCTTGGCGGAGCAAGGCGGCTTCGGAACCGGCGAAGACGGCTCCGATGAAACAGAAACAGAAGATCCCACACCGGATCTGTAACGGCTGTGTACGCGTCACCGGGCGGTTGTGTGAAACTTCACACAACCGCCCGGTTCCTTTAGGGTCCCGCACAGATCTCGCGGCGACGAAACAAACCTGTAACTCTGATATCTCGCCGATCGCGCTCAGTCGTGCAAGAGTCAATGATGAACGTCGGATTCAGACGCCCCACGTGTAGGGAACCAGGAGGCGATATGAGCAACCCACGCGCCCGCAAGCTCAGGCCGGTTCCCGACGCCGAGCCACGGCTGATCTTCAGAACCGTGCACGGCTATCGGCGAGCATTCCGGATGGCGGGCGAGGGCCCAGTCCTACTGCTCATCCACGGTATCGGCGACAACTCCGAGACATGGAACGACGTCATCCCGCATCTCGCACAGAATTACACTGTCATCGCGCCGGATCTGCTCGGTCACGGCCGCTCGGACAAGCCTCGTGCGGACTACTCGGTAGCCGCATACGCGAACGGAATGCGCGATTTACTGTCGGTACTGGGGATCGAACATGTGACCGTGGTCGGCCATTCACTCGGCGGCGGCGTCGCAATGCAGTTCTCCTACCAGTTCCCTCACATGGTCGACCGTCTCGTTCTCGTCTCGTCGGGAGGCGTCACGAAGGACGTTCACCCGCTGCTTCGACTCGCCTCCCTCCCTTTGGCCAGCGAGTTCGTGAAGCTTCTCAGGCTCCCCGGCGCAATGCCCATGGTGAAATTGGCAGGGGCGATGATCGGCAAACTCAACGGCTCACCTCTGCGTCCGGGCGCACTTCTGCACGACACTCCGGATTTGGTCCGGGTACTGAGCGCACTTCCCGATCCCACCGCGTACGAGGCGTATCTGAGAACTCTGCGCGCCGTCGTAGATTGGCGCGGCCAGGTCGTCACCATGCTGGACCGCTGTTACCTGACCGAAAATCTGCCGGTGCTGCTCGTGTGGGGCGATGAGGACTCCGTCATACCCGTCAGCCACGCGCATCTGGCGCACTCCGCGATGCCAGGTTCGCACCTCTCCGTGTTCCGCAGGTCCGGGCATTTCCCGTTCCGCGACGACCCAATGCGTTTCCTTCACGTGTTGGAGGAGTTCTGCGCGTCCACCCCGACCCTCGATTTCGACGAGTCGCGTTGGAGACACCTGCTCATCACAGGCGTCGGCGAGGACATGATCACGGGCAACGCAACTACCCGCTTGGCAGTTCTCGGCGCGATGGGCTCGGACGAGCGCAGTGCTACATAAGCAATCAGCGCAGTTGTCAGGAACAGGCCGATGCTGCCTACCTGGCATTCGCCCCATAACCTTGTAGGCGTGCTCCTCTCCGAACTCGTCCCAGCGCCCACCACCGACGAGGCTCAGGACCCGGATACTCTGTTCGACATTTTCACGACATGGACATCCGAACGCGGACTGGCGTTGTATCCGGCCCAGGAAGAAGCTCTGATCGAGCTGGTGTCGGGCTCCAACGTCATCCTTGCCACACCCACGGGATCGGGAAAGTCGATGGTGGCGGTCGGTGCTCATTTCGCCGCCATGGCGGCCGGCAAGCGCACGTTCTACACCGCGCCGATCAAGGCACTCGTCAGCGAGAAGTTCTTCGCGCTGTGCGACATCTTCGGCGCACAGAACGTCGGGATGATGACCGGCGACGCATCGGTGAACTCGTCGGCTCCGATCGTCTGCGCGACCGCGGAGATCGTAGCGAACTTGGCACTGCGTCAGGGTGCGGACTCCGATATCGGCCAGGTCGTGATGGATGAGTTCCACTACTACTCCGAACCGGATCGCGGATGGGCCTGGCAGGTCCCGCTGATCGAACTGCCGAACGCACAGTTCCTCCTCATGTCCGCGACGCTGGGTGACGTTTCGTTCTTTCGCGACGACCTGACTCGCCGCACCGGGCGTCCGACGACCGTCGTATCGGGCACCGATCGCCCGGTCCCGCTGATGTTCTCGTACGTCACGACGCCGATCGGCGAAACTATCGAGGAGTTGGTGAACACCCATCTCGCCCCGGTGTACGTTGTTCATTTCACGCAGGCTTCGGCGCTGGAACGCGCGCAGGCACTGACGAGTGTGAACGTTGCGTCCAAACCGGAGAAGCAGGCGATCGCCGAAGCGATCGGTCAGTTCAGATTCACGACCGGATTCGGCAAGACGCTCTCGCGCCTCGTACGCCACGGTATCGGCGTACATCACGCGGGCATGCTGCCGAAATACCGCCGGCTCGTCGAGAAATTGGCACAGGACGGCTTGCTGAAGGTCATTTGTGGCACGGACACTCTCGGCGTCGGCATCAACGTTCCCATCAGGACAGTACTGTTCACCGGACTGACGAAGTACGACGGAATCCGCACCCGCAAGCTTCGAGCGCGAGAGTTTCACCAAATCGCAGGCCGCGCCGGCCGGGCCGGTTACGACACCCTGGGCACCGTCGTCGTCGAAGCCCCCGAGCACGACATCGAAAATGCCCGACTCGTCGCCAAAGCAGGCGACGATCCCAAGAAACTCAAGCGAGTCCAGCGCAAGAAAGCACCCGACGGGTTCGTCTCGTGGGGCGAGCCGACTTTCGAGCGAATTGTCGTCGCCAGCCCGGAGGCACTGGTGTCGAGGTTCTCGGTCAGCAACGCGATGCTTCTGAACGTCATTGCGCGGCCCGGGAACTGCTTCACCGCGATGCGGCATCTGCTGGAGGACAACCACGAGGCGCGGCCCGCGCAGCGAAAGCACATTTTGCGCGCGATCACCCTGTATCGGGGGCTCGTCGCTGCCGGGATCGTCGAGCAACTCCGTGAACCGGACGGCGACGGTCGCCATGCTCGGTTGACAATGGATCTGCAGCCCAACTTCGCATTGAATCAACCCCTCTCCCCTTTTGCCCTCGCCACGTTCGAACTCCTCGACGTCGAGTCGCCCACCCATGCCCTCGATGTGGTGTCCGTCATCGAGTCGACGCTGGACGATCCTCGCCAGATTCTGATGGCGCAGCAGCACGCGGCGCGAGGCGAGGCGGTCTCGCAGATGAAGGCGGACGGCATCGAATACGAGGAGCGCATGGAGCTGCTCGAAGAGGTGTCGTGGCCGAAACCTCTTGTCGAGCTCCTTGTTCCGGCGTTCGAGATCTACCGAGGTGGGCATCCGTGGCTCAACGAAGTTGCACTGTCGCCCAAGTCGGTGGTCCGCGACATGATCGAGCGTGCGATGACGTTCGCCGAACTGATCAGTCACGACAGTTTGACGCGGTCCGAGGGTCTCGTTCTTCGGTATCTCGCGGACGCGTACCGTGCACTGCGCCAAACGGTCCCGCCCGAAGCCCGCACCGAGGAGGTTCAGGACATCACCGAGTGGCTGGGTGAGCTGATTCGCCAGGTCGACTCGAGCTTGCTCGACGAATGGGAGAATCTCACGGACCCCGGCGAAGAGCCGGAGTCGAAGCCTGAGGCGTATGGCGGCGACACGCCGAGGCCCATTACGGCCAACCTTCGCGCGTTCCGAATCCTGGTCCGCAATGCCATGTTCAAGCGGATCGAGCTCGCCGCGGCACGGCGATGGAACGAGCTGGACGATCTCGACGACGGCCCGGACTGGGAGTCGGACTTGGAGCCCTACTTCGACGAGTACGGCGAGATCGGCACCGGCCCGTCTGCACGTGGCCCGGCGTTGTTCGAGCTGTCGGTAGGCCGGGATCAGACGTCGGTTCGCCAGATCATCGAGGATCCGGCGGGCGACCAAGGGTGGTCGGTAAACGCCGTCATTGATCTGGACGAGTCGAATGCGTTGGGCGAGATCGTCTTCGACGACGTGACCATCATCGCAGGCTGAGGCTCGGCGCCGATCAGACGCCCACAAGGCCCCCGACTCGGGCGATCAACTCGGCGACGGCCGCGTACTCGTCCGCTCGTGCACTCGACGACCGGTGAACCAGGCCCATCTTTCGCCCGGGCCGTGGCTGCGCGAATTCGACAATCCCCAACGCACCCTTGCCTGTTTCGACCGATACCGCGGACCGCGGGATCAGCGTAACTCCGAGACCACCGGCGACGCACTGCACGATCGTGGCGAGCGACGTCGCGCGCGTGTCCCCGGCAGGGTGTGCCGCGTTGACGGACCGGCAGAGGTCGATCGTCTGATCACGGAGGCAGTGGCCGTCATCGAGCAGAAGAATGGGGAGGGTCGCCAACGCCGACAACGGAAGGTCCGAGCGCCCATCGAGATCATGCCCTTCGGGGACCACGAGCAAGAACTCCTCTGTGTAGAGCGGCAACTCGACGAGACCCGGTTCTCCCGACGGCAGCGCGAGAACGGCGGCTTCGATCTCTCCCGCCCGCAGAGACGCCAGTAGACGTTCGGTCTGATCCTCCACGATGAACGGGGCCACATCGGGGAACTCGGCTCGCAGGGCAGGAAGCAGCGCCGGGAGGACGTAGGGCGCGACGGTCGGGATCAAACCGAGGCGGAGTGGGCCGGACAGCGAGCCCCCGAGTCCCGACGCGTCGGCCATGAAACCGTCGGCCGACTCGATCGTTGACCGCGCGCGATCGAGAAGCTGCGTTCCTGCCGTCGTCATCAAGACCTTTCGAGTGCTTCGCTCGACGAGCTTGACCCCGAGACCGTGTTCGAGCGACGCGAGCGCCTGTGACAATGTGGGCTGGCTTACATTCAACATCGATGCGGCACTGCCGAAATGGCGATGCTGGGCCACCGCGACGAACGCACGCAGCTGTGACAGTGTCGGTTGATAGCTTTGATCAGGCACGCCTATGAGTGTAGTGCTACCCATCACCTTTACCTTTCACGCCTACTTTGGCACACTCGTACTAGTCGGAGCCGCATCGCAGTTGCAGGCTCACTGTCTGTGTGACTCACATACCAACATCAGCGACTCACACCACCATCAGCGCGGGACGAAGCGCGCACGCACCACTACAGAGGAGGACCCTATGGCCCTGTTGACAATTGGCGACCAATTCCCGTCCTACAACCTCACCGGAGTGATCGGCGGTGACCTTTCGAAGGTCAACGCACAGCAGCCCGACGACTACTTCACCACTGTCACGAGCGACGACTACGCAGGCAAGTGGCGCATCGTGTTCTTCTGGCCGAAGGACTTCACCTTCGTGTGCCCCACCGAGATCGCGGCGTTCGGAAAGCTCGAGGAGGAGTTCGCCGATCGCGATGCCCAGGTTCTCGGCGCGTCGGTCGACAACGAGTTCGTGCACTTCCAGTGGCGTGCACAGCACGAGGACCTCAAAACCCTCCCCTTCCCGATCCTTTCCGACCTCAAGCGTGAACTTGCTTCTGCTGCAGGCGTTCTCAATTCCGACGGTGTCGCCGATCGCGCAACGTTCATCGTCGACCCCAACAACGAGATTCAGTTCGTCTCCGTCACAGCCGGCTCTGTCGGCCGTAACGTCGACGAGGTCCTCCGCGTTCTGGATGCACTGCAGTCCGACGAACTGTGCGCATGCAACTGGAAGAAGGGCGACCCGACCATCGACGCGGGCGAGCTTCTGACGGCGAGCGTCTGACATGAGCGTCGACAATCTCAAGAACGCTCTCCCCGAGTACGCCAAAGATCTCAAACTCAACCTGAGTTCCATCGCGCGGACGACGGTTCTGAACGAGCAGCAGCTGTGGGGCACACTCCTGGCTACTGCCGCCGCTACCAAGTCGGCGACGACGCTGAAAGAAATCGCCGAGGAGGCTGCGGACACACTGTCCGCCGAGGCCTACAACGCGGCCCTCGGTGCAGCGTCGATCATGGGCATGAACAACGTCTTCTACCGCACCAAAGGTTACCTGGATGGCCAATACGACGACCTGCGTGCAGGTTTGCGTATGAACATCATCGGTAACCCTGGCGTCGAGAAGGCCGACTTCGAACTGTGGTCTCTTGCAGTTTCGGCCGTCAACGGCTGTGGGCACTGCCTGGAGGCGCACGAAAAGACCCTTCGCGGCGAAGGTGTCGACCGTGAGGTCATCTTCGAATCGATCCGGGTCGCGTCCATCGTCGCAGGCGTCGGCCAGGCCATCGAGACCAGCCGCACGCTCGACGGAGTCACCGTCTGATCTGCTCACCCTCAGGAGAACGGCCCGCATACATTGGTATGGGGGCCGTTCTCATCGGTCCGGCCTGGCGGTAGGTTGGAGCCCATGAGCCTCGAAGTCGCAGTGGTACGGGTGTTCACCGACGACACCGGACAACACGGTAACGAACTCGGAATCGTCTGGGCCGATGCAGTTCCCACTCGGGACAGGCAGGCCCTCGCCACCGATCTCGGATTCAGCGAGACCATCTTCTACTCATCGGACGGTTCGACCCGCGCGAGTGCAACCATCTACACGCCGGCCGCCCCCTTGCCGTTCGCGGGCCATCCCACTGTCGGTCTGTCCTGGTGGCTTCGTGAACGCGGCACTCCGCTCGAGACCCTGTCGGTTCCAGCCGCCGATCTGGCCGTCCGCTACGACGCCGACCTCACGTGGATCCGCGCCAAGGCCGAGTGGGCCCCGGTATTCGACATCCACCCCGTAGCGTCAGTCGACGAAGTCGATGCCGCCGATCCATCATCTTTCACCGAGGGTCACCATTACGTGTGGGCGTGGACAGATCGCGATGCCGGTGCCATTCGATCGCGAATGTTCGCACCCGACATGGGAATCACCGAGGACGAGGCAACCGGGTCTGCTGCCGTTCGCATCAGCGCCGAACTGAGCCGCAGCCTGGCGATTCGGCAGGGATCAGGCTCACAGCTGTTCACCGGCTACAGCACCGAGTGGATCGAAGTCGGGGGCCGTACCGTCGGCGATCGCACCATCACGCTCTGAGCGCGATCACCCGTGCGCAGCCATCAACCCATGTGCACATCCCCGGCGTGCACATCCCCCGCGTGCACATCCCCCGCGGGCACGTCCACTGCGATCTCGTCGCCCAGGTGGACACCCTCCGCGAGGGGTAGCCGGTCACCGCTCCAAAAACTCCCTGGATCGAACCAGTTCGCCTTCTTGTTACCGATCAGCAAACCCATCGAGTCGTACGTCATGGCAACCACTTCCGCGCAATAGACAGTTTCCAAAGCAGCGCTCTTGTGCCCGCTTCTGCGAAAGCTCGGCACGCGGCCTTTGAACCATCGGCCCGCAAGCGTCGCCGTAGTCGGGAACGCCGTTCCGTCCATTCGCGCGATGGTGCGCATCAACGCATCCTCCTGCTCGCGAGTCACCGCCTCGCCCGCATTCGACCTGCCGAGCTGCCTGAGCCAGCAGCGCTGCTCGTACCTGTTCGTCCACTGCATCACCGCGGCGCGGAGATCATGCAGCTGAACACCGCGCTGAAAGTTACCGGTCCACATGTCCTGCAACGTTTTTCCTAGCTCGGCGTGCCACATCAGCGGAGGGAGATCGTCGACGACGACGGCCATTCCGACGTGATTGACCGGACTGTTCGTCAACGTCTGGATCGCACGATCAGCTGGAGAGTGGCCGCGGAAGATCCAGATGTCGCCGGTGCGAGTCGCATCCACCGCTGTGTTCAGATCGATTCGCGACTCTTTCATGTGACACAGCCTAGATCGTCGGGCAGTGTGACCGGCGACAAGTACGGTGTAGCGATGAAGCTGTGGAAGATCCTTGGGATGGCAGGCGTCGTCGGCGTGGCAGCTACCGGAGCTCTCGTCGTGAAGTCCGAGCGCACGAGACGGGCGTATGCGCCGGACGAAGTCCGGGATCAGCTGCACAATCGCTACGCCCGAGCAGGTGCGACTCCGCAGGTGGACGCTGCACCCGAGCGAACCCGGATGCAGCGACTCAAAGAACGATTCAGCCGAGCGCGCTGAGAATTCGGCCGGCGAGATCTTCCACCTCGGCGTCGGTCATCACGAACGACGGCGAGATCTGCATAGCACCCTGACCGGCAGCGCGGCCGGACACGCCGTGCCTACGCAACGTTCCGACTAAGGGAAGTGCTTCGGCCGGGTCGACAAGTTGCACCGCCGCTACCGCACCGAGGCCGCTACGAACCTCCTGTACACGCGGGTGCTCGGCGAGCGGCGCCAGGTGGGTGTGCAACGAGGTCTCGAGGCGAGCCGACTCCTGAAGTAGGTTTTCGCGCTCCATGATGTCGAGCGTCGCCATCGCCGCAGCAGCAGCTCCGGCGTGACCGCCGTAGGTGTAGCCGTGTCGCCACCAGACGCCGCCGGCGAAGAAGGGCTCGGCGACATGCGGGGCGATGAAGACGGCGCCCATCGGAACGTATCCCGACGTCAGTCCTTTGGCCGTGGTCATCAAGTCCGGCTGCAGGTCGAATTTGGTCGATGCGAACCAGGCTCCGCCGATCCTGCCGAATCCTGTGACGACCTCGTCGGCGACGAACAGGACGTCGTGGTCGCGGCATATCTGCCGAACTTCCTGTAGATAGCCCTCGGGGGGGAGGTATACCCCACCCGCACCGATGATCGGTTCGCAGAAGAAGGCAGCGATCTTCTCCGCACCCACCTCTTCGATGAGCGACAGCAGACTCTTCGCGTCGTCCCACGAAACGGTGCGAGCGTCCGCCATCAACGTGCCGTAGTTCTCGTGATTGACCGGGATGCCGGCCAACGAAGTACCCGCGACATGCATTCCGTGGTAGGCCTTCTGGCGTCCGACGATCATCGTCTTTCCAGGCTGGCCGACCTCGTGCCAGTACCGCCTGGCAAGCTTGGCTGCAGTATCGATCGAGTCCGACCCACCTGAGGTGAAGAAGACCTTGCTCCCTGCGACGGGCGCGATCTCACCGAGACGTTCCGCCAACGCCAGTGTCGTCTCCGGAACGAAGTCGCCGAAGTTCGAATAGTGGGCCAACGAACCCAGCTGGGCTGCAACGGCGTCGGCGATCTCGGTGCGGCCGTGGCCGACGTTGGTGAACCACAGACCGGCGGTGGCGTCGAGATACTTGTTGCCCTCGCGATCCCAGATATAGGCGCCCTCACCACGCGATACGACGAATGGGCCGTTCTTGGTCACGGCTCCCATATCGGCAAAACCGTGCCACAGCGCGGAATGAGTGGATTCGTACGTCGGCTCTGCAGAAGACATGACGCGAGCTTAGTCAAACAGCCGCAGAGGCGTCGGCCCCGTGTCGCCATCTGCCGCCAAGGCGTCCCACAGCGTTCACCGCGAGGGCCATGAGCACGAACGCCACGGTCAGTACGAGGACACCGATGATCATCGCCGGATATCCCTGAGCTCGAGGGTCGAGGAATGGATACGGGTACCAATCGACGATCGGACCACGGATCAGACTGTAGGCCCCGTAAACCAGCGGGAACGTCAGCCAGATCAGCGACTGCGATTCGGTGATTCGCGTCTTGGCAGGCACGAGAACCCAGTCGAGAAGAATCACCACCGGCATGATTCGGTGTACTACTTCGTTGGTCCAGTCGGCGGCGACACCGACGTCGATGTTCGACAGCAGTACGGCGTAGATGATGCCGGTGATGACCATGTACAGCGTCACCGCGCCCCGAAACAGTTGCCAGCTCCGACCGGTGGGATCGAGCAGTCCACCGACTCCCATCACCACCACGGTCATCACATTGCTGAGCACCGTGAAGTAACTGAAGTAGTTCACGACCGAAAAGCCCTCGGTATCGAGGCCCGCGAACAGAATCGTGCCGAGAGCACACGCCGTCAGGACACCGAATCCAACACGAAGTACGCGTAGCGCAACACTGGTGCGGTTCCGCGGGTCGACAGCCATGCCCGATCTTCGCACAACGACCGGCCGTTTCGATGCAGTCCGCGCCGCACCGTACGCAGCGCGGGCACTATCCTGGAAAACAGCATGTCTACTTCATCGTCAACCGAACTCCGCCGCGCGCTCACCTCACGCCTGCCCGAGACCACCCTGCGGGACGAGCATCGCCTTCGTCGCCGGCTCGATCGCGCACGGACGGCCGATGCATTGACCGCCGTCGAGCGCGACATCGCGCGCGCTGAGACGGTCGTGGCGAACCGTCGAGCCGCGCTGCCGCACATCGACTATCCCGAGATACTGCCGGTCAGCCAGCGGAAAGACGACATCGCAGCGGCAATCGCGGCGCACCAGGTCGTCATTGTCGCGGGTGAAACCGGATCCGGTAAAACAACACAGATCCCCAAGATCTGCCTCGAACTCGGTCGCGGAATACGCGGGTCGATCGGGCACACTCAGCCGCGTCGACTTGCGGCCAGAACTGTCGCAGAACGAATTGCCGAGGAAGTCGGTGAAACCATCGGCGAATCGGTCGGCTACAAAGTCAGGTTCACCGATCAGTCCTCGGACTCCACTCTCGTCAAATTGATGACCGACGGAATTCTGCTCGCAGAGATCCAGCGGGATCGGATGCTCCGACAGTACGACACCCTGATTATCGACGAGGCCCACGAACGCAGCCTCAACATCGACTTCATTCTGGGTTATCTCGCGCAGCTGCTCCCCCGTCGACCGGATCTGAAGGTGATTATCACCTCAGCGACGATCGATCCCGAACGGTTCGCAACACATTTTGCACGTGACGGCGTGGCAGCACCGATCATCGAGGTATCGGGGCGGACATTCCCAGTCGAAATGCGTTATCGCCCATTGAGCGTCGACGTCGGCGACACGAGGATCGACCTCGATCCGGTCGATGCAACTTGCGATGCCGTTGCGGAGCTGACGGCCGAGGGCGAAGGCGACATTCTGGTCTTCCTGTCCGGCGAGCGAGAGATCCGCGACACTGCGGACGCGCTGCGAGACAAGCAACTTCGCGGTACCGAGATCGTCCCCCTCTATGCTCGTCTGTCGGCAGCCGAACAGCATCGAGTGTTCTCCCAGCACACGGGCAGACGAGTGGTGTTGTCCACCAATGTCGCCGAGACGTCGTTGACGGTCCCGGGAATCCGTTACGTCGTGGACCCTGGCACAGCGCGGATCTCGCGCTACTCGCTACGAACGAAGGTTCAACGGCTCCCCATCGAACCCATTTCGCAGGCGTCGGCACGCCAGCGGGCCGGTCGATGCGGCCGTGTCGCGGACGGAATCTGCATCCGCCTGTATTCGGAGGAAGACTTCGACACACGCCCACAGTTCACCGAACCGGAAATTCTCCGAACCAACCTTGCTTCGGTCATCCTGCAGATGACCTCTCTCGGACTAGGCAAGATCGAGGCGTTCCCGTTCGTCGAACCGCCCGATCCGCGGAGTATTCGCGACGGCATCGGACTACTCGAAGAACTCGGCGCAGTGAAGCCCTCCACCACTGCAGGCGAATTCGAATTGACGGCCATCGGCCGCGAACTCGCTCAACTACCAGTCGATCCACGTATGGCCCGTATGCTGGTCGAGGCAAACGCCACCGGTGCGCTCGCTGATGCTCTGGTCGTCGTTTCCGCGCTGTCCATCCAGGACGTACGCGAACGCCCCGCCGAGCATCAGCAGGCAGCCGACGAGAAGCACGCGCGGTTCGCAGTAGAGAACTCCGATTTCCTCGCGTACATCGAAATGTGGAACTACCTGCGAGAGCAGCGAAACGAATTGTCCTCGAATCAGTTCCGCCGAATGTGCCGCAACGAATTCCTCCACTACCTACGAATCAGGGAGTGGCAGGACCTGCACGGGCAACTCCGGCAGATCACCCGAGGTCTCGGATGGACGGTCCCCGACGCCCCCAGCACTCCGGCTGCACTGCATCAGTCCCTGCTGTCAGGCCTGCTCTCGCACATTGGTCTGCGCGAGGGTGAGAAGCGGGAGTTTCTGGGTGCCCGCGGTACGCACTTCGCGGTGTTCCCCGGCTCCGGTCTGTTCAAGAAGCCACCGCGGTGGGTGATGGCAGCCGAACTCGTCGAGACCGGGCGACTCTGGGGACGTATGGCTGCCCGAATCGAACCCGAATGGGCCGAGCGGCTTGCGCCACACCTCGTCAAACGCACGTACTCGGAACCTCATTGGTCCACCAAACGGCAATCGGCAATGGCTTACGAACGTGTCACGCTCTACGGCATCCCGCTGGTTACCGGTCGGCAGACGAACTACCACACCATCGACCCCGAAGTATCCCGCGAGCTGTTCATCAGACACGCACTGGTACAGGGCGAATGGACGACTCAGCATCCGTTCTTCCACAAGAATCGCGAACTGCTAGAGGATGCCTCGGAACTCGAGAACAGAGCCAGGCGACGTGACATCGTCGTCGACGACGACGCATTGTTCGACTTCTACGACGCCCGTATCGGCGCAGAATCGGTGTCCGCGCGACACTTCGACACCTGGTGGAAGAAGGCTCGGCGCAGCACGCCCGACCTACTGGACTTCACGACTGCAACCGTCGTCAACCCGGGTGCAGCGTCGGTCCTCGGCGGCGACTACCCCGATGCATGGCGCCAAGGCGAGGTTCAGTTCCCCCTCACCTACCAGTTCGAGCCCGGTACTGCTGCCGACGGTGTCACTGCTCGGATACCGATCGCCTTGCTCGCCCAGGTACAACCGGTCGGCTTCGACTGGCTCGTTCCCGGTATGCGAGCCGAACTCGTCTCCACGTTGATCAAACTTCTCCCCAAAGCGCAACGGAGAAACGTAGTCCCGGCGCCGGACTTCGCGGCCGCAGCACTGACCTCGATGAAGCCTCGATCCGAGCCGGTGATCACGGCGTTGGCCAGCGAGCTGTCACGGCTCGGTTCCTGCCAAATCGACCCGAACGACTTCGACCTTGCCGGCCTCCCTCCGCACTTGCGGATGACTTTCGTTGCCGTCGACATCGATGGGAAGGTACTGGGCTCCGACAAAGACCTCACGGCATTGCGTCGAACATTAGCTCCCAGAGTGAACAAAGAGGTTGCCAGTGCGGTCGGCGGCGCTGAACGCGCGCCGACTTTAGCCTGGACTTCGTCGAGCCTCGGCACTATCGACGAGACCGTGACCAGCCAGGTCGGCGGACAGACCGTCACCGGTTACCCGGCGCTGGTTGCAGAAAACGGTGGTGTCGCAGTCCGAATCCTCAGCACGTCGGCGCAACAGCGGGCAGCCATGCGCGAGGGCACGCGGGCACTTCTTCTCGAATCCGCGCCGCGCGGCACCAAAGCTCTCATAGCAGGAATTCCCACGCGCGAACGTATTGCCCTCGGCCAGAACCCGTACGGGAGCATCGATGCGATGCTCGACGACTGTCGCAAGACTGCGGTGGACGAGTCCATGGACGCGCACGGTGGCCCGGTTCGATCTGCGGACAACTTCGCACGCCTGTCCACAGCGGTCAACACCGACACAACCGAGCGCACCTCGCGCATCGTGTCGCTGGTTCGTCCCATCTTGACCGACGCGCTCGATCTGCGTGCCGTGCTGGAACGCACACGGGGCGACGCCGCCGATGACGTACGGGAACAACTCGCGGGCCTGGTCTTCGACGGGTTCGTCCTCGAATTCGGTTCGGACCGACTCGCCGACCTTCCTCGCTATCTCAAGGCCGCCAAGGCCAGACTGACAGCGCTACCCAGCAGCGCCGCCCGTGACGAACAGGGAATGGACGTGCTGGACCGCGTATACGACGCCTATGACCGACTCTTGAAGATGCTGCCGGAAGCTCGGCGCCAGAGCACCGCCGTCCAGGACGTGTTCTGGATGATCGAGGAACTCAGAATCGGTCTCTTCGCGCAGGGAATCAGAACCGCCTACCCAGTGTCGGAGAAACGCATACTCAAAGCAATCGACGTCGCTGGTCGCCGATGAGCTGACTCGGGCGCCGACCACCGATATTTCAGTCTGCGGCGGGGTCAGTCGACGGCAGTCGTCTCTCGGTGGGCGCGAAGGTCCTGAATTTCCTTTTCGAAATCTTCTGCGGAGCTGAACGAGCGGTACACGGACGCGAACCGAAGATAGGCGACCTCATCGAGATCGCGAAGCGGACCCAGAATCGCGAGCCCCACCTCGTGGCTGGGAATCTCGGCCGAACCCGAAGCGCGCACGGCATCTTCGACCTGCTGCGACAACAGGTTCAGCGCATCGTTGTCCACGTCGCGTCCCTGGCACGCGCGTCGGACGCCTTTGACAACCTTTTCGCGGCTGAACGGTTCGGTGACGCCACTACGCTTGACCACGGCAAGTACCGCGGTCTCCACCGTGGTGAACCGACGCCCACATTCCGGGCACGAACGCCGACGACGAATCGCCTGCCCCTCGTCCGCCTCGCGCGAATCCACCACACGAGAATCGGGGTGCCTGCAGAACGGGCAATGCATGAAGGAGCCTCCGTCGTAGCCGATGCATTCCCCCTGTTGATGCTGGGGAGGTGCAAGCTTCGAGGATACTCGGAGCGTCACATACGCCACTCGATCACCCAACAGCTCCAGCGATCGACTGCGCGCAGGCGTGACACTCGCGGCCATGAGAACGGAAACCTAGTACTCGGTAACTCAGCGCTCGGTGGGCGAGACGAGCTCTTGTCCGGCGGACACCGACGCCGAGTCCATGTCGTTGAGCGCGAGCATGCGGTCCACGACCTGCTGCACCGGCTCACCGGGAGCGACACGCGCGGCAACGTCGCTGAGAGTCTCGCCCTGCTGAACAGTGACCGCCCCCGGTTGCGACGCACCGTCGAGCGACTCGGCACGCACGTTCGCAACGAAGACGAACGCCAACATGACCACCGCCGTCGCCAACACGCCGACGGCGGTTGCCTTCCACGAGATCTGCTGATCAGGACCGGACTGCTGCTCGGCATGGGACTGCTCCGTGCAGGTATCGGCGAATTCGCCAAAACGGAATCCCTGAGGTGCCGTAGCTCCCACGTAACGCCTGCGCTGGGCTGTGCCACGCCGCTGGGCAGCTGTGTCCCGGCGCGGAGCTGTGTCCCGGCGCGGGGCCTGAACACCGGCAAACTCTCGAGTCGAGACGGGCTGCTCGGTCGTGATGCTCATCGGAACCTCCACTGGGTATTCGAACATTGCAGTAGTCGAACACTGCATATTCGGTTCATTCGATCAGGCGTTCGATGAACGCTTGTTCGAAAGTTCTATCACGCCACTCCGACAAAGTCAGCAGAAAACGCGACACGGATCGAACAGATGTTTGATCGAACAGCGTTGACGGGCTAGATTCGTGTCAGAAACCACACGTCACATCCACACCACGCGTTCGATCCCGAGACATTCACATCGGGATCGACGTACACCGACATCGGTGCTTTCGCACCTGCCAGCTACACAGCCGGATCACAGAACCGCAGACAGACGGCTGCACACAGACAGACGGCAGGCGCAGACGCAGATGACAGTTCCCACAGGACTCAGGAGGACGCACAAATGAAGGACGACACCTCGCCGGGTTCGACGAAGTCGACGCCGAGATCGGACGGTTCGACGAAGTCGACGCCGAGATCGGACGGTTCGACGAAGTCGACGCCGAGATCGGACGGTTCGACGAAGTCGACGCCGAGATCGGGCGCACAGTCGACAGGAAAGACTGCGGGCAAGCCCGCTGCAGTCCCGACCGCGAAGGCGTTCGAGGGCGAGGGCACCGACATCAACGCGGGACTCACCGATCGCCAACGCAAGGTACTCGAAGTCATCCGCGCGTCCGTCACCGAACGCGGCTACCCACCGAGTATCCGCGAGATCGGCGATGCAGTGGGACTGACCTCGACGTCGTCGGTCGCGCATCAGCTGCGCACTCTCGAACGCAAGGGCTTTCTACGCCGCGATCCGAACCGGCCACGCGCAGTGGATGTTCGTGGTCTGGACGAGGTACAGGCCGATCATGCGGCGGCCGTCGCAGACGGGTCGGCCGCGGCCGAGGACCAGTTGCCTACCCCGACCTTCGTGCCGGTGCTGGGCCGTATCGCGGCAGGTGGACCGATTCTCGCCGAACAGGCGGTCGAGGACGTCTTCCCTCTTCCTCGTGAGCTGGTCGGCCAGGGCTCGCTCTTCCTACTCAAGGTGGTCGGCGAGTCGATGATCGATGCCGCCATCTGCGACGGTGACTGGGTCGTGGTTCGTCAGCAGAGCGTCGCTGACAACGGCGACATCGTTGCAGCGATGATCGACGGCGAAGCCACGGTGAAGACGTTCAAGCGAACCAAGGGCGACGTGTGGCTGCTGCCACACAATGCCCTGTTCGAACCGATTCCCGGCAACGACGCCGCCATTCTGGGCAAGGTTGTCACGGTGATGCGCAAGCTCTGACGATCGAGCCTCCCAAAATATAGACTCCGAAATTCGAACGCAGGAGTAGCGAGAAGGGCCCGCAACCTCGTGGTGGTTGCGGGCCCTTTCGTCGGTCTCGAAGTGTTCTACAGGTTCAAGCCCCGGCCGATGATCTCCTTCATGATCTCGGTCGTACCTCCGTAGATCGTCTGTACACGAGAATCCATGTACGCCTTGGCGATCGGGTATTCCTTCATGTATCCGTAGCCGCCGTGCAACTGCAAGCAGCGATCGATCAGCTTCACCTGATTCTCGGTCGTCCACCATTTCGCCATTGCTGCTTCCTGAACCGTCAAGGTTCCGGCGTTCAGCAACTCGATGAACTTGTCGACCATGATGCGAGTGGCGGTAGTTTCGGTCGCCAGTTCCGCGAGCACGAAGCGAGTGTTCTGGAACTTCCCGATCGACTTGCCGAATGCTTTCCGGTCGCGGCAGTACTGAATCGTCATCTCGAGTGCCGATTCCATCGCGGCGGCTGCGACGACTGCAATCGAGAGGCGCTCCTGCGGAAGGTTCTGCATGAGGTAGATGAAGCCCATTCCCTCTTCGCCGAGGAGATTGGCTGCAGGCACCCGGACGTCGGTGAAGCTGAGTTCGGCAGTGTCCTGCGCCTTCATGCCGATCTTGTCGAGGTTTCGCCCCCGCTCGAACCCGGGTGCGTCCCGCTCGACCACGAGCAGACTGAAGCCCTGGGCTCCCTTGTCCGGGTCGGTGCACGCAACCACGATGACGAGGTCGGCGTTGATTCCGTTGGTGATGAACGTCTTCGACCCGTTGAGTACCCACTCGTCGCCGTCGCGCACTGCGCGGGTTTTGATGCCCTGAAGGTCGCTACCGGTTCCGGGTTCGGTCATGGCGATCGCGGTGATGATTTCGCCGGAGCAGAATCCGGGGAGCCAACGCTGCTTCTGCTCCTCGTTCGTCAGGTCGATGAGGTAAGGGGCCACGACATCGTTGTGAAGCGTGAAACCGATCCCGCTGTAGCCGCCGCGAGTGGTCTCCTCGGTGACGATGGCGTTGTAGCGGAAGTCCTTGACGCCGCCGCCGCCGTACTCCTCGGGTACCGCGGTACCGAGGAAGCCTTGCTTGCCTGCCTCGACCCAAACGCCGCGGTCGACGATGTTCTGCTCTTCCCACTGCGCGTGGTTGGGGGCCACGTGCTGGTCGAGAAACTTGCGGTACGACTCACGAAAGAGGTCGTGCTCGGCTTCGAACAGTGTGCGGTCCACTTTTTCTCCTTCGAAATGCTGGTCATGCCTGCTTCGACACTACGACCGTGAGAGCGCACCAGTCGATGACCGAGTCGTGCGCGATCGGTGACCGAACTAGCGACTCCGGATGCGAGAAACTGCTTTCAACACTGGATAGCCGACGAGGATGCCCACCGATCCCCACGCGATTCCGCCGAGTTCGACGGACCCGACCGTCAACGTCAGGTCGCCGATACCCGCCACCAGTGCGGCGGCAACGACGGTGAGATTGACCGGATCGGTGAAGTCCACCTTGTTGTCCGTCCAGATACGAACACCCAGAAGGCCGATCAGGCCGTAGAGCACGAGTGTTGCTCCGCCGATGACGCCCGACGGGACGGTGAAGACGAGAGCGCCGAACTTCGGCGAGAACGCCAGTACGACTGCGGTGGCGGCGGCAACCCAATACGCCGCGGTCGAGTACACGCGGGTGGCGGCCATGACGCCGATGTTCTCGGCATAGGTCGTCGTGCCCGAGCCGCCCGCAGCTCCGGCAAGGGTGGTGGCGAGGCCGTCCGCGATCAGGGCGTCGCCGGCGAGGTCGTCGAGGGACTTGCCGGTCATGGCCGATACCGCTTTGACGTGCCCGACGTTTTCGGCGACGAGCACGATTACGACGGGTAGGGCGATGAGGATCACCGACAGATCGAACGTCGGTCCGCGAAACTCGGGCAATCCTATCCATGCCGCCTCAGCCATGGCGTCCAGTTTGACGGAGTCGATCTGCCCGATCACCGCGGCGAACACCCAGCCGATGACGACGCCGACGAGGATGCCGAGACGGCCGAGCAATCCTGGGCCGGCGATGGTAACGACGAGAATCGCCAGCAAGGTCACGGCCGCGACGAGTGGTTGCGCCTCGAAGGACGACGTTGCCGCGGGCGCCAAATTGAGCCCGATCAATACGACGACGGCACCGGTGACTACCGGGGGCATGACCGCCTCGATAATCCGGCCGCCAGCGAACTTGACGATGAATCCGATTCCCGCGAGCACGATTCCGACGGACATGACGGCGCCCAGTTGAGCTGCTGGTCCGTCGGCCTGCGCGGCACCGAGTGGCGCAATGAACGCGAAGGACGAGCCGAGGTAGCTCGGGATCCTCCCCCGCGTGATGACCAGGAACAGCGCGGTTCCGATTCCCGAGAACAGCAATGTGGTGGTGACGGGGAAGCCGGTGACCGTCGGAACGAGCAATGTCGCACCGAACATGGCGATGACGTGCTGCATACCGATCCCGACGGTCCGCGGCCACGACAGTCGCTCGTCGGGAGCCACGACAGCACCCGCGGCTGGTGTTTTTCCGTTGCCGTGCAGGGTCCATCCGAAATTTCGACTCACGGCATCGAATCCTAGAGCCAGCCCGGTCCCGAGCTTGCGGTCAGTTCAGAATTGCAGCAACGGCGGCTCGTGCTGCGGTAGAGCTGTCCGTCTTCAACGCGGCTGCCGCCGCCTCTTTGCACTGCGCGAGGTTGACTGTGGACAACTTTGCGCCGACATGAGCGACCGCGGCCGACGCCGCCGACAGCGATGTGATGCCGAGACCGACGAGGACGCAGGCCAACAGCGGATCTGCTGCCGCTTCCCCGCAGACACCGACAGGCTTGCCCACGGCAGCTCCAGCCTTTGCCGTGTGCGCCACCAACGCGATGACAGCGGGCTGCCACGGATCGGTGAGCGCGGCGAGCTGTGAGGACATGCGGTCGGCCGCCATCGTGTACTGAGCCAGGTCGTTGGTACCGATGGACAGAAAGTCGACATGCCGAAGAATGTGCTCGGCGAGCAATGCCGCTGCCGGAACCTCGATCATGACGCCTGGTTTGAGCCCGCGGGCGCGGGTGTCCGCGGCGAAGGCCTCGGCCTCGGCCGCTGTCGCAATCATTGGTGCCATCACCCACGGGGCTGAACCGGTGGCTGCTGCGGCGGCGGCGATACCGTCGAGCTGGCGATAGAGAATTCCTCTGTCCTGCTCGGCGATCCGTATTCCACGGATTCCGAGTGCGGGGTTCGCTTCGGCCGCGTGGTTGGCAAACCGCAGTGGCTTGTCCGAGCCCGCATCGAGGGTTCGAATGACCACCTTGTGGCCGGCGAACGCGTCGAGCACCTGTCCGTATATTTCGGCCTGCTCGTCGACGGTCGGTTCCGTGTCTCGGTCCAGAAAGCACAGTTCGGTACGAAACAGACCGACACCGTCCGCGGCGGTCATGCGAGCGGCGCGCGCACCGGCACCGTCCTGCACGTTGGCAAGGATATCGACGGAATGTCCGTCCGAAGTTCTGCCGGGGCCCGTCCACTGCGACACGCGGTCGAGTTCGGCGCGAGCTGTCTTCACGGCAGCGTCAGCGAGTGCGGCATCGGGTTCGAGGACGATGTCTCCGGTGATTCCGTCCACCACGGCTGTGGTCCCCTCCGGCACGTCGTCGAGTCCGACTACCGCGACGACACAGGGAATTCCGAGCTGACGCGCGATAATCGCCGTGTGGCTGGTGGGGCCACCGAGCGATGTCGCAAGTCCCACGATCAACTCCGCATCGAGTCCCGCAGTATCCGCGGGTGCAAGATCGTCGGCGAACAGTACGGACGGGACCGTAGGCGTGGGTACGCCTGGCTCCGGTGAGCCGAGAATCTCGGCGACCACACGGTCGCGGATGTCGCGTAGGTCGGTCACTCGTTCGGCCATCAATCCGCCTACCTTGACGAACATCGCGGCGAACTGCTCGGTCGCGGCATCCGCAGCGGCGGTCGCCGGGCTACCCGTTCCGATGAGCTTTTCGGCCGCTTTGAGCCACCCACGATCTTGTGCCATGGCGGCATTGGCCGAGAGCACCTCCGACGCTGCTCCCGTAGCCAACTCCGCACGACCGCGCAGTCTTCCTGCCACGACAGCGGCCGCGGCGCGGAATCGCTCCAGCTCGGTGCCACGATCGAGTTCGTCCACCACCGATGCGGCGGAGGGCACCTCGGCGCGGCGACCCGGCCGAATGACAGGCCCGTAGCCGACGCCGGGAACCACCGGCGCGCCCCGCAACACCGACGAGCCCCGCAGTGCCGAGGGCCCCGATAGCGATGCGCCGGTTCCCTGAGTCTCGGTTCGAAGCGTTCCCGTCATATGTCCTCCTGAAAGTCGGGTGTGGCCCAGCCGGTTGTAATCGACTTGTTGTGATCAAGATTACTCTTTGGTCTTGACATGTCAACAGATACGGGCGTAAAACAACATAAGACAACATTAATTCGGAGGGAGGCGCAGGTGTACGCAGAAGAACGTCAGCAGTCCATCGCAGAACTGATCAGCAGCCGCGGCCGTATCTCCGTTGCCGATCTGTCCTCAACTTACGGTGTCACCACCGAGACAGTGCGGCGCGATCTGGCTGTACTCGATCGGATCGGCGTCGTACGCAGGGTTCACGGCGGCGCAGTTCCGGCGTCGGCACTCACCTCCTCCGAGCCAGGAGTTGGCGAGCGTGAAAACACCCGCGCCGAACAGAAGGACGCCATCGCAGCGGCTGCATTGGCATTTCTCCCGCCCTCCGGTGGTAGCGCAGTGCTGGACGCAGGCACCACCACGGGTCGCCTCGCTGCGCTGCTGACAAGCGACCGAGAACTCACGCTCATCACCAATTCGATTCCAATCGCGGCACGAGTCGCGCCTTTGAACGGTATCGCTCTTCGTATTCTCGGCGGACGAGTACGTGGCACTACACAGGCAGCCGTGGGTGAGGAGGCACTCGCAGCCCTCGAGTGGCTGCGCGTGGACGTGGCGTTCATCGGCACGAACGCGCTCAGCGTCGGCCACGGCCTGTCGACACCGGACAGCGACGAGGCAGCCGTCAAACGCGCCATGGTCAAGACCGCCAATCACGTGGTGGTACTGGCCGATTCGACCAAGATTGGGCGCGAGCACCTCATGAGCTTCGCCCGCCTGAACAACATCGACGTACTCGTCACCGACGAAGAGATCGACGACACCGACCACAAGAGCTTGACCGACAACGGAATCGAGGTGGTGATCGCATGATCGTCACATTGACGGCCAACCCCAGTATCGACAGAACCGTCGTGCTCGACTCGGAACTGATCTGCGGCGGCGTGAACCGTGCACGTGCCTCCGTGAGCGACCCCGGAGGGAAAGGCGTCAACGTCGCTCGCGTACTCACCGAGGCGGGTGTGCAGGCGATGGCAGTGCTGCCTGTTTCCGACGGTGATCCGCTACTGAAGGCTCTGACCGCGAGGGGCGTTCGCCACTGCGCTGTCCCCACCGACGGACTCGCCAGGACGAACATCACCATCAGCGAACCCGGCGGAACGACAACCAAAATCAACGAACCCGGTGCCACTCTCACGGAAGCGACTAAAACCGCTCTGTTCGACACGATCGTCGACCTGGGCAGAGATGCCACCTGGGTTGCGCTTTCCGGGTCACTCCCCCCTGGCGTCCCCTCCCACTGGTACGCCGACCTGGTGCGCGCGCTGCGCAGCACTGCATGCAAGGTGGCAGTGGACACCTCGGACGCGCCCTTGCTGGCGCTCGCTGCGTCCTTTCCCGAGTCCGCCCCCGACCTGATCAAGCCGAACTCCGAGGAGCTCGCTCAGCTCACCGGCGCCGATGCCGGCGAACTCGAGCGCGCAGCACGAGCCGGAGACCCGACTGCCGCCGTCGAGGCCAGCCGAATCCTGCTGGCACGTGGCGTCGGAGCGGTACTGGCGACCTTGGGCAGCGCCGGGGCCGTACTCGTGACCGACGAGGGCGCATGGTTCGCGAGTCCGCCGTCTATCGATGCGATCAGCACTGTCGGTGCGGGTGACTCGTCTCTGGCCGGCTACATCCTCGCCGACATCGAGAGATGCGCGCCCGGGGACCGGATCCGCCGGGCAGTCGCCTACGGAACTGCCGCGACAGCACTTCCCGGCACCACACTTCCCACTCCCGACCAAACCCACCCCGACGCGGTGACGGTGAGAGCACTCGACTTGCCCGGTCCGACATCTCTACCCGCACAATTGAGTTCACTTCCCAGTTCCACTCCGTTCGACACTCAGACACTCTCCTAGGAGCCGTGATGTCCACACCCACCAACGATCCCGCGATCATCGCGGAGGATCTCATCCTCCTCGATGCGGACCTCGGCGACACCAAAGATGCTGTCATCGAACGGCTCTCCGAACTGCTCGCAGCTGCGGGCCGCGCAAGCGAGGCCGCACCCCTGCGCGAGGCAGCCCTCGCCCGCGAGGCACAGTCCGCGACCGGCCTACCCGGCGGAATCGCCATCCCCCACTGCCGTGCCGAGGCAGTCACGTCTGCATCCCTCGGGTTCGCTCGACTTCGCCCCAAGGTCGATTTCGGAGCTCCGGACGGCCCCGCAGATCTCGTCTTCCTCATCGCGGCGCCCGCAGGCGCCGGCTCGGCACACATGAAGCTGCTCTCGAGCCTGGCCCGCGCCCTCGTCAAGCCGGAATTCGTGACGTCCCTGCGTAATGCGCCGACAGCAGCCGACGTGGTTGCGCTCGTCGCCGGCGTCATCAACCCGGCCGCTGCCAGCCCGAAGAAAGACGTGAGCACGACGAAAGCTGCGGTTCCCGCCGCAGCTGCATCGGCCGCGGCGTCCGCCCCGAAGCACATCGTCGCCGTCACGGCATGCACGACAGGCATCGCTCACACGTACATGGCAGCGGATTCACTCGTGGCAGCGGGCGATCGAGCAGGCGTCACCGTCCACGTCGAGACCCAGGGATCCAGCGGCAGCACCCCGCTCGACCCAGCCCTGATCGCCAGCGCCGAGGCTGTCATCTTCGCCACCGACGTCGGAGTCAAAGGCAAGGAGCGGTTCGCAGGCAAGCCCGTCATCTCCTCGGGCGTCAAGCGTGCCATCAACGAGCCCGACGTCATGGTCACCGAAGCTTTGCGTGCAGCGAACGACCCCAACGCATCACGGGTATCGGGAACCGCCGCGGAGGCAGGCGGCTCGAACTCTGGTACAGGTGAGTTGGGCTGGGGAACGCGGATCCGTCAGATCCTGCTCACCGGCGTCAGCTACATGATTCCGTTCGTCGCGGCCGGCGGCCTGCTCATCGCACTTGGCTTTCTGCTCGGCGGATACGAGATCAAGGACGTCGCCGAGGACATAGTCGTCAACAATTCGCTTACCGCGCTTCCGGACGGTGGGCTCGCTGCGTATCTCGGCGCAGTACTGTTCGAAATCGGCGCGCTGTCGTTCAGCTTCCTGGTCCCCGCGCTGGCCGGCTATATTTCGTATGCCATTGCCGATAGACCGGGCTTGGCACCAGGATTCACCGCAGGTGCCGTAGCTGTTCTGGTCGGCGCAGGTTTCATCGGTGGTCTTGTCGGTGGTCTGATCGCAGGCTTCGTGGCTCTGTGGATAAGCAAGTGGAAAATCCCCGCAGTCCTCCGCGGCCTCATGCCGGTCGTGATCATCCCGCTCTTCGCCACCCTGATCGTCGGCGGCATCATGTTCCTGGTTCTCGGCAAGCCACTCGCCGCGATCACCAGTGGTCTCACCAACTGGCTCAACAGTCTCAGCGGAAGCTCGGTCATCATCCTCGGCATCATCCTTGGCCTGATGATGTGCTTCGACCTCGGCGGACCGGTCAACAAAGCAGCTTATGCCTTCGCAACGGCAGGCCTGTCGGTCACCGACACTGCGTCACTTCGCATCATGGCCGCCGTCATGGCCGCCGGTATGGTTCCCCCACTCGCGCTTGCTCTGGCTTCGGCTGTGCGCCCGAGGATCTTCACCGAAGCGGAACGCGAGAACGGCAAGGCAGCATGGTTCCTCGGTGCCGCGTTCATTTCCGAAGGCGCGATCCCGTTCGCCGCAGCCGACCCGCTGCGCGTGATCCCCTCGATGATGGCCGGCGGAGCAGTGACCGGCGCTCTCATCATGGCCACCGATGTCACGCTGAGTGCACCGCACGGAGGAATCTTCGTGTTCTTCGCCATCGGACAACTGGTCTGGTTCCTCGTTGCCCTGGCAGTCGGCACAATCGTCTCGGCCTTCCTCGTCGTGTTTGCCAAGCAGTTCATCAAGGGTAAGAACTCTCCTAGCGAGGCAGCGCTCGATCCCGACGTCGTCGCCGTCTGATTCACCCCGGTACATCATCACCACTTCAGAAGGAGACCCGAATGCCCAGCACCACAGTCACCGTCGGATCCGCGGTCGGCCTGCACGCACGTCCCGCAGCGTTGATCGCCGAAGCAGTAGCCGACGCAGGAGTCGACGTGACACTCGCAGTCGACGGTGAGGAACCGGTCGACGCCGGATCCGCGCTCATGATCATGACCCTCGGCGCCGTCAAGGGAACCGAAGTCACCGTCGAAAGCGAAGACCAGGCGGCACTGGACAAGGTCGCGGCACTCGTCGCTGCCGATCTCGACGCCTGAGACCTCGGTCAACCACGGCTTTCGTCAACCAGGGCTTTCGTCAACCAGGGCTTTCGTCAACCACGCCTTCGCGCCAGTCCGAAGACGTAAACGATCGACACCAACGCAAGAACACCGGCGGCGGCTATCGCGCCGAGCAGCCATCGACCACCCGATGGCGACTCGGGCGGTACCGCCGCCGGTGTCGTAGGGACCAAGGACTGCGCGCCGGGGAGAAGTTGGATCGGCGGCAGCGGTCCATCCGCTGCTTCCGAGGCGACCAGGAGATTCCCGTCGTCGTCGAACGTGATTGCTTCCCCCTGCGGCTGCGGGGGTAGCGCGATGACGGTCGGTTCGGCAGTCAGAGCCTTCGCGACGTTTCCGCCGGGGACGGGAAACAGGTAGATATCGTTGTACGTGCGAAGCGCCGCGACCGAACCATCGCGGCTCACCGCTCCCCCGGTGGCAAGGATCGACCCGGTGATGAATGCAGGCCCGCCCACGGTCGGGGTGCGCTCGAATGCGAACTCCCCCACCTTCTTCAGCGGAGTCGGCCCAGGCGATGGGAGTTGGTCTACGCTTTCATCTTCGCTCGGAACATAGATTCCGCTCGCACCCGAGACTTCCTTGGTAACGATCACCGGTCGGCCACCCGGCTCGATCAGCAGCGTCTCGGCATCGTGCGGACCATCGGGATATGTGAAGCGATGCAGTTCGCCCTCGCCGCCGGCAGGATCCATCCGGGTCAACGCAACGGTGTCACGCCGGGCGAGGTTGTCCCCCGTGTCGGCGAGCCACAGCTGACTGCCGTACGAGCTCAAATCCTCGACGTCGTAAGGATCGACAGGGACGTCGATCCATCTCGCGACCGAGCAGTTTTCGCCGAGTACTGCGAGCCGATGATCTGTTCCGCTGTCTCCGATCGCGTAGAGAACGCCGTCGATCGACGTCAACCCCGAAAGTTCTTCGAGCCCGGAATCCTGTGGAGTGCAGTACGTCTCGAATTGCGCTTGTTGAATCTCCGGTGCCGCGGCAGCCGGTGCTCCTATCAGAGTAAGTGCACCGACCACTACGGAAACAGCAAACCTACGCATCCGTCAGGCAGTGACGGCGTCGTACGCGAACTCCGTCAACACCGACGCCAGCGCGGTGGGCACGCGTGCCTCGACCCGTGTGCCGTCAGGCTCGTGCGAGGACTTCGAGATTCGCCCCTCGGTATGGATTCGGGCAACCAAATCGCCCCTGGTGTATGGAACGAGGACGTCGACCTCGGCCTCCGGCCACGCGAGGATCTCCCCCAGATGGTCGCGAAGCTCGTCGATTCCCTCCCCGGTGCGGGCCGAGACGAATCGAGCGCCCGGCAGAAGACCACGCAACTGGGTCAGCTGAACCGGATCCGCAGCGTCGATCTTGTTCACCACGATGAGTTCCGGTGGCATCGTCGATTCACGTTCCTTGACGACATCGACGACTACCTCTCGCACAGCCTTGATCTGATCGACCGGGAGTGGATCCGATCCATCGACGACGTGCAACAGCAAGTCCGCGTCGGTCACTTCTTCCAGCGTCGAGCGAAACGCTTCGATCAACTGTGTCGGCAGATGTCGGACGAACCCAACGGTGTCGGTCAGGACAATCGCACGACCGTCTTCGAGCGTGGACTTGCGTGAGGTCGGGTCCAACGTCGCGAAAAGGGCATTCTGAACCAGAACCCCCGAACCGGTCAGCGCATTGAGCAAGCTGGACTTACCTGCGTTGGTGTAACCGACGATCGCGATCGAGGGAACGGTGCTCTCGAGCCGACGTTCACGCTTGGTGTCGCGGGCCTGCTTCATTCCCTTGATTTCGCGACGCAACTTGGCCATCCGCTCGCGGATACGGCGACGGTCGGTTTCGATCTTCGTTTCACCGGGACCGCGCAGACCGACGCCGCCGTTGCTGCCAGCTCGGCCACCGGCCTGCCTGGACATCGACTCACCCCAGCCGCGTAGACGCGGGAGCATGTATTCCATCTGCGCGAACGCGACCTGTGCCTTGCCTTCACGAGAGGTCGCATGCTGAGCGAAAATATCGAGGATCAGGGCCGTCCGGTCGATGACCTTGACCTTGACGACCTTTTCGAGAGCATTGAGCTGAGCAGGCGTGAGCTCACCGTCGCAGACGACGGTGTCGGCACCGCTCGCCAGCACAACATCGCGAAGTTCCTTTGCCTTACCCGAACCGATATACGTCGCCGTGTCCGGTTTGTCACGACGCTGCACGAGCGCATCGAGCACTTCGGAACCTGCAGTCTCGGCCAACGCAGCGAGCTCGGTCATACTGCTCTCTGCTTGGGCGGCCGTGCCGGTGGTCCAGACGCCGACCAATACCACCCGTTCCAGGCGCAGCTGGCGGTATTCGACTTCGGTGACGTCGGTGAGCTCGGTGGACAGCCCTGCGACTCGCCGGAGGGCGGTGCGCTCCTCGAGCTGCATATCGCCGGATGACGGCGAATCTTCGTCAGGTATCGATACCGAATCATCTGCCGGCAGCGGAGAGCGAGAGATGCGCCGCGACCAGGCCTCGGACTCTTCACGAGTCCATGCCGAGCCGCTGTCCGACTCCAAATTCTGACGTTCTGAATCCGTTATTTCGTCAATCCTTAGTTGTAGGAGTCGTCTGCCGGTGCTGCTCGCACGGGTGTATTACTCACGGTGTGTGTCTCCAACCTTCATGATCCACGAAAAGACCGGCGCATGCACGCGAGTTTCACTGCAGGCAGACGGGCCAGGTCCGATCAGGCCAGTTCGCGCCACCACGCGTCGCCGATCGTGCCGTGGGCCAGCAACACCGACGGGCCACGAAGCGCCGCACCGGAGTCGTCGATCGACACGGTGACTTCACCGCCGGGAACGCCGACGACGACCTGGCCGGAATCGAGTCCCTCGTAGGACAGCGCCGCCGCTGCTGCCGCCACAGTCCCAGTGCCACACGACCTGGTTTCGCCCACACCGCGTTCGAACACTCGCATATCGACTCGGCCGAATTGAAGCCTGGTCAGGATCTCCACGTTGGCGCCTGCAGTGAAAAAATCCTCGTCGAGGCCGGGGGCAACCGACAGATCGAGTGCGCGGAGCGAGTCGATGTCGATCATCGGATCGACACACGCCAAGTGCGGATTTCCGACGTCGATTCCGATACCTTCGAATGATCTGCCGCCGAGGGTGGTTGCACTAGAGCCCATCAGCCGCACATCGCCCATGTCGACCGTGACGTCGGCAGTGGTCTCGTCGAACGAGTGCACAGTCACCGGCCTCGCGCCCGCACGGGATCCGACGACGAAACGGTCTTCGGTTTCGAGTCCGCACGCACGCAGATAGTGCGCGAAGACACGGACGCCGTTGCCGCACATTTCCGCGATGCTTCCGTCGCCGTTGCGGTAATCCATGAACCAATCTTCGATGCCGACACCGACCGGCAGTCTGTCCAGCACGCCCGCATCGCGGAGTGCGCCCGCCCTTGCCACCCGCAGGACGCCGTCGGCGCCGAGCCCGCGACGGCGGTCGCACAGCGCCGCCACCCGGGAACGAAGAAGTTCGATCTTCACGTCCAGATCTGGAAGGACGACGAAGTCGTTCTGGGTTCCGTGGCCTTTCGCGAAATGCATTCTGCGAATTCTACGGGGGGAACGCGGGAACTATGCGCTCAGCGCCGCGCGCGCCGATTCCAACAGACTGGGATCCCCACCGTCGAGCCAGCGCACGCGGGGATCGCGCCGAAACCACGATCGTTGCCTGCGCACATAGCGCCTCGTCCCGATGAACGTGCGTTCGCGCGCATGATCCAGATCGGAACCGCCATCGAAATAGTCGAGCACTTGGGCGTACCCGATGGCACGAGAGGCCGTTACGCCGCCTTTCAGCCCGACCTCGAGCAATGCCCTCACCTCGTCCACCAGTCCGCCGTCGAACATCGTCTCGGTTCGCCGCGCAATCCGCTCGTCCAGTTCAGCGGTCTCTCGGTCGACCCCGAGAAGCACGGTCCCCCAGCGCGGCTCACCTATCCGAGGCGCCGACGCCGCGAACGGAAGTCCCGTGATCTCGACTACTTCGAGTGCTCGGACCATCCGTCTTCCGTCGGTCGGAAGGATCGCTGCGGCCGCAGCCGGATCGCGAACGACCAACGCTGCGCGCACCGCGTCGGTGCCGCCGTCGGCCAGCACCTGCTCCCACCTCGCCCGAACGAGAGGATCCGTGGCGGGGAATGCCCACTCGTCGAGCAGCGACTGGACGTACATCATCGAACCGCCGACGATCACCGGGACCTTCCCCCGCGCGATGATGTTCTCGACGTCGCGAACCGCGGCCTCCTGGTAGCGCGCGACCGTTGCCGTTTCGGTGACGTCGAGAACGTCCAGACGGTGATGCGGGATCCCGCGCCGCTCGTCGACGGTCAACTTGGCAGTTCCGATATCCATGCCGCGGTACTGCTGCATCGCGTCGATGTTGACGATCTCGCCGCCCAGGCTCTCGGCGAGATCGAGCCCGAGATCGGATTTGCCCGTTGCGGTCGGGCCGATGACGGCAATGGGGCGGATCGTGTCGGGGCTGCTTGCATCAGTGTCGGTCATGGCTGTGGCTCCCAGCTGCCGACGAAATAACCCACTCCGAAGGGGGCTCCGCGGTACAAGGTCTTGGCCGAGATGCGATCGTCGCCGACGAGGCCGGCGAGAGCCTGCCACGCTGCCCATCCTCGAACACCCAACTCTGCACACACGTCACGATCGAGAGATGCCAGCGCCTCGACGTCGGCGAATGCAAGTGCATCGTCGATTCGCTTCTGCACGCTCACGGCGCGTTGGTCGAAGGAACCGGGCGCCTTCGCGGTGAGCGTGGTTGCGCCGTCTCCGACGACCAGCAGCCCCCAGTTGCTCGGCTCCGCGTCCATCTCAGATCGCAACGATGCACCGAGGTCACGGCACTGCAGTAGAGAAGCGTTCGCGCCGACGAGTACGACGTCCACCACGGCGCGCGGCGCGACCTCGCCTCTGAGCCATCCGGCGATCAACGCTGCAAGCGGAAGAGCTTCGTCGCGCTCCGACGCGGCGGGAGACAACCGCACCGGCACATCGACCCCGAAGCCTGCGAAACTACCACTCGCACGCGAGGAGATCCTGGTTGTCTTCTCGGCGGATCCGACCGCGATCCACCTGTCCGCCACCGAACCCAACTCGGCGGCCACCGCCAGCGCAGCGTCGCGAAGCAACCCCGATTCTCGAATCAGCGAGTCGGCGCCGGACCCTCGTCCGGTCAACTCGGGAACCAGCAGGGGCGGGGACGGTACAAGGGCGACAGCACGAAACACCGGGCCAACGCTAGCCGGTCCGCATCGAGCATTCCCGACACGGCCGAGATGGCCGACCGAGACAGACACACCAGGCCTGAATCTGCGGACGGCCACACCAATCTGCGCTGCACCTGTTTGAATGGTCCGATCGGCCGAGACATCGACTTCGACGATGTCACCCGAGAGCTATTACTTGCGCGATAGAGGCAGCCGTGACGCGCGGCAGAGATGAGGAACCGATGACCGACCCCAGCGGCACCAGCACCCCCGAGAGCACCAGCACCGAGAGCACCAGCGCCTCCGAGAGCACCAGCGCCTCCGAGGGCGCCCGTGCCTCCGAGGGCGCCAGCGCCCCCGAGAGCACCAGCGCAGGCACGCCCACCTCCAGCCCCTCCCCGGACGCGTCCGAATCCGGAGCACCCAAGCCCGGCGGACCCAAGCCCGGCGCACCCAAGCCTGGAGGTCTGAGGCCGGGCGGGTCGGCAACACCGGGGCCACGCGGTTCGGTCAAACCACACCCTGTGTCGTCTCACGTCGCCTCTGTCACCCCCGCGGTGGCACCACCGAGCGATCCCAGCAAGTTCGGTCGCGTGGACGAAGACGGCACCGCGTGGGTGACCACAGCCGACGGCGACCGCCAGGTCGGTTCATGGCAGGCAGGCGACGCCGCCGAGGGCCTTGCACATTTCGGGCGCCGCTACGATGACCTTTCGACCGAGATCGCGCTGCTCGAGGCGCGGCTGACGGCTGGCTCGGGAGATGCGAAGAAGACTAAGACTGCCGCCGAGACGCTGGCCGAGACGCTGCCGAATGCAGCGGTCATCGGCGACATCGATGCTCTCGCTGCCCGGCTGACCCTGGTGATCGAACATTCGGAGACCGCAGCGATTGCGGCCCGCCAGGAAAAAGAGCAGGAACGCGCCGCGCACACTGCCCGCAAGGAGGAGTTGGCGGCGGAGGCGGAGCAGATCGGCAGCGATTCCACTCAATGGAAACACGCGGGCGATCGGCTTCGAGAGATCCTCGACGAGTGGAAGACAATTCGCGGCGTCGATCGCAAGGTCGACGACGCATTGTGGAAGCGCTACTCCAAGGCTCGCGAAAACTTCAACCGCCGGCGCGGGGCACACTTCGCGGACCTCGACCGTGAACGCGGCGCAGCGAAAACACGCAAGGAAGAACTCGTCACTCGAGCCGAGGGTCTGTCGTCGTCGACGGATTGGGGCCCGACGGCCGCAGCATTCCGAGATCTTCTGGTCGAGTGGAAAGCAGCGGGCCGGGCGCCGCGAGACGCCGACGATGCCTTGTGGAAAGACTTCAAAGCAGCTCAGGACGTGTTTTTCGCGGCGCGCAACTCCGCTACACACGAGCGAGATGCCGAGTTCGATTCCAACGCTGAAGCGAAAGAGGCTCTGCTTGCGAAGTACGGCAGCATAGACGCGAGCGCAGACCTCGATGCTGCTCGTGCTGCGCTTCGAGACCTGCAGGAAAAATGGGACGCCCAGGGCAAGGTGCCGCGCGAGAAGATGCAAGACCTCGAAGGTCGCCTGCGCGCCATCGAGAAGTCCGTCCGCGATGCGGTCGACGCTCAGTGGCGCCGCACCGACCCCGAAGCGCTTGCGCGTGCTGCTCAGTTCCGTGAGCGGGTCGCTCAGTTCGAGGAGCAGGCCGCCAAGGCCACCGCTGCGGGCAAGGACAAGGACGCCAAGCGTGCTCTGGACCAAGCGCAGCAGTGGCGCGAATGGGCAGAAGCCGCCGAAGGGGCTGTCGGAGAACTGTAAGAGGTCAGCGCTTGCGGTCGGTCGGACGTCCGAGAACAGGTCCGGCCCACTGCGAGTTCTTCTCTGCGTCCACCGACGCAGCCCGTCGTCGCTCCTGAGCGTCGAGTTGCGCAGTGGTCTTGTCCCAGACGGCTCTGAGCCAGTGGAAGGTCAGGGCAGCAACCAGTATCCAGCCGATGATCAAACCGATACCGGGGCCGCTTGCCGTCGAATCAGCAGGCAACGTCTGCCTCGACCAAATGGACAGCATGCCGAACACCGTTGCGATCGCCGAGCCGGCGAGTGCAATCCACGCCAGTGCCCAGACCCTCGTCACGAGTGCCAGCACCGACATGATCACCCCGAACACCACCACGAACCACACGAAAATACGTGACGGCAGTGCCACCGAATCTGCCAATGCGTCGCCGTTGCCGGAGAGCACGTCGAATCCGTTCACCGAACCCGTGTGTGGAAGAGCGAGCGTCAGCAGAAGCAGCATCACCAACACTGCGACCACGACCGCGCGGACACCAGGATCGATCTCGGAGTCGATGAGCTTCTCGGCGACGTCGTAATCCGGCGCAGCATGATCAGGCGCAGCGTGATCATGCCCCGGGCGATGAGCCGCCGATTCGGAATCGGTGTTGCCTGCAGCGGAGTCGGTCATACGGAGCATCCTGTCGTGACTGGTATGGGTGCGGGAGCGCCGATCGACGGCAGCCCGAGCCCAACGCCGATGGGAGGGGTTTTCGGAAGGATTCCACGCTCGTAGGCATCGCCTGCCGCAGTACGGCGATGTGAGGCAACGCCCGCATCGGCGATGAGGTGATAGGGCGCGGCAGCGGTGATGCTGGTGGTCACGACGTCTCCGGGCCGGATCGCGGCCAGTTGATGTTCCTCGGCCCGAAAGTGCACCAACCGTCCGTCGCGCGCACGTCCGCTCTTGCGGTGCGTCGCAGCATTCTTTCGGCCCTCGCCGGTCGCAACGAGAACCTCGACCTCGGTACCGATCAGATTGCGGTTCGCTTCGAGCACGATCTCTTCCTGGAGCGCAATCAACCGGAGGTACCGTTCCTGAACAATCTCCTTCGGTATCTGATCCGGCATGTCGGCAGCCGGCGTGCCGGGGCGCTTCGAGTACTGGAACGTGTAAGCATTCGAGAACTTCGCTCGGCGCATGACCTCCAGCGTCTGCTCGAAGTCTTCCTCCGTCTCCCCGGGGAACCCGACGATGATGTCGGTGGTTATTGCGGCATCGGGCATTACCGCACGCACTTTGTCGATGATGCCGAGAAACTTGCTCTGCCGGTATGAGCGGCGCATGGCCTTGAGTACCCGATCGGAACCCGACTGCAGCGGCATGTGCAGTGTCGGGCAAATATTTGCAGTGCTCGCCATGGCGTCGATGACATCGTCGGTGAACTCGGCCGGATGTGGCGAAGTGAAGCGCACTCGCTCCAGTCCGTCGATGGCTCCACACGCCTTGAGCAGCGATGCGAAGGCGCCGCGATCACGTGGCATCGCGGGATCTGCGAACGATGCGCCGTACGCATTGACGTTCTGGCCCAGAAGAGTGACCTCCAGGACTCCCTGATCCACCAGGGCCTGTACCTCGGCCAGGATGTCATCCGGCCTTCGGTCGATTTCCTTGCCGCGTAGGGCAGGCACGATGCAGAACGTGCAGGTGTTGTTGCAGCCGACCGAGATGGACACCCAGCCCGCGTAAGGCGATTCCCGCTTCGCGGGCAGCGTCGACGGGAACGCATCCAGCGATTCGAGGATCTCGACCTGAGCTTCCTCGTTGTGGCGGGCGCGTTCGAGCAGAACCGGTAACGATCCGATGTTGTGGGTTCCGAATACGACGTCGACCCAGGGAGCCTTCTTCACGACCGTGTCGCGATCCTTCTGCGCCAGACACCCGCCGACCGCGATCTGCATGCGAGGATTGCGCCCTTTTGCCGGACGCAACATGCCGAGGTTGCCGTACAACTTGTTATCCGCGTTCTCGCGCACCGCGCAGGTGTTGAACACGACCAGGTCGGCGTCGGCACCCGATTCGGCAGGAATATATCCGGCTTCTTCGAGCAGACCGGCAAGTCGCTCCGAGTCGTGCACGTTCATCTGGCATCCGTGCGTTCGTACCTCGTAGCTCCGCGGGGTGTTCGGGTCACTCGTTTCCACCCCACCAGGGTACGGCCCGGCACTTCCGCCGAACGCCCGGGACCTCGCCCGTCCTGGGCCAATACAGACCCACAGTAAAGTTTCCATTACATAATCCGAATTGTCGGGTGAAAAGCGCTGTCGACAACCAAACTACGAATAGGGTTCTGCCCTATGACGCACGCCACCGACGCGCCGGCTTCCGGCGCTCTCGCCGATCGACCCCCCATGATTTTCCTCAAATCGGTAGACAAGCACTTCGGCGATCTGCACGTCTTGAAAGACATCAACCTCGAAGTTCCTGCCGGGCAGGTTGTCATCGTTGTCGGACCGTCCGGGTCGGGCAAGTCCACCCTGTGCCGGACCATCAACCGGCTCGAACCCATCGATTCGGGTTCCATCGAGGTCGACGGAGCGGTTCTACCCGCCGAAGGAAAGGCGCTCGCTGCATTGCGCGCCGACGTCGGCATGGTTTTCCAATCGTTCAACCTGTTCGCGCACAAGACAATTCTCGAGAACGTCATGCTCGCGCCGCAGAAGGTGCGCAAGCTCAAGAAGGACGAGGTACGCAAGACCGCACAGGGCCTCCTCGAACGCGTCGGCATCGCCAACCAGGCGGACAAGTACCCAGCACAACTCTCTGGCGGGCAGCAGCAGCGCGTTGCCATCGCGCGCTCGCTCGCCATGAACCCCAAGGTGATGTTGTTCGACGAGCCGACGTCGGCGCTCGACCCCGAGATGGTCAACGAGGTGCTCGACGTCATGACCTCGCTCGCCAAGGAAGGCATGACCATGCTCGTCGTCACCCACGAGATGGGCTTCGCCCGCAAAGCAGGCGACCGAGTGATCTTCATGGCCGATGGCGCCATCGTCGAGGACACCGATCCGGAGTCCTTCTTCACCGCACCCGAATCCGCACGCGCCAAGGACTTCCTCGGCAAGATTCTCGGGCACTGACCAGCTTGTTTCGCTCGCACAATCACCGGCACCGCACCACAACATGGAGGAACTTTCAGTGAATCTCAATCGCTCGCTCCGTCACCGCTCAGTACGTCTCGGCATCGGTCTCGCCGCACTGGCCGTCGTCGCTTCGGCGTGTGGCGGTAACGAAGAACGCAGTGTCACCTCCAGCGCGGAGAACGGCAGCCTCATCGTCGGCATCAAGTACGACCAGCCGGGCCTCGGACTGCGCAACCCGGACGGATCGTTCAGCGGGTTCGACGTCGAGGTCGCCAAGTACGTCGCCGACAAGCTCGGCGTACCGGCCGACAAGATCACATTCAAGGAAGCACCGTCCGCGCAGCGCGAGACACTGATCCAGAACGGCGAGGTCGACTACGTCGTCGCCACCTACTCGATCACCGACAGCCGCAAGGAGAAGGTCGGTTTCGCCGGGCCGTACTTCGTTGCCGGACAGTCACTTCTGGTCGCGGATGGGAACACCGACATCACCGGTCCCGACTCGCTTGCAGGCAAGAAGCTGTGCTCGGTCACAGGCTCGACACCGGCTCAGAAGATCGCCGACGAATACCCGGACGTGCAGTTGCAGCCGTTCGACACCTACTCCGCTTGCGTCGAGTCGCTCCGCAACGGCGCTATCGACGCCGTTACCACCGACGACATAATCCTGGCCGGCTATGCCGCGCAGTACCCGGGCGAGCTGAAGGTTGTCGGCGAGCCCTTCACCACCGAGAACTACGGGATCGGCCTTGCCAAAGACGACACCGATGGTCGCAACAAGATCAATGATGCGATCGAGGAAATGGTGTCCAGCGGCGCATGGGAGAAGTCGTTCGACGAGACCGTCGGCGCCTCCGGCTACCAGTTGCCTGCGGCACCCACCGTCGACCGTTACTGACGCTTCGCCCCAACCGTGGTCGAGTGTCATTTCTTCGACACTCGACCACGGTGACCGGCCCGTTCCAGCCGATTGGACACCCTTACCTTGAACCTTTTGAGCAAGTACGGCGATCAAATCGTCGACGCGTTCATCATGACGTTGAAACTGACGGTTCTGTCCGCGATCGGCGCGCTGATCATCGGCACGATCATTGCCGCGATGCGCGTCTCACCGATTCCGGTCGCCCGTGCCCTCGCTACCGGTTACGTCACGATCTTCCGTAACACCCCGCTGACTCTCATCATCTTGTTCACCTCGTTCGGGCTTTACCAGACGATGGGTGTTGCGTTGGCGCCGGAGGACTCGCCGACCTTCCTCGTCGACAACAACTTCCGGCTCGCGATCCTCGGCTTGAGTATCTACACGGCCTCGTTCGTGGCCGAGTCACTACGGTCGGGCATCAATACTGTGCCTGTCGGGCAAGCAGAAGCCGGCCGATCGCTAGGGATGACCTTCACCCAGAACATCACCATCGTCGTACTCCCCCAGGCTTTCCGCGCGGTGATCGGACCACTGGGAAGTGTGTTGATCGCCCTCACCAAGAACACCACCATCGCGTCGGTGATCGGCGTCGCCGAGGCATCGTTGCTCATGAAGACGATGATCGAGAACGAGGCGGCAATCTTCACTGTCGGTGGAATCTTCGCCCTCGGCTTCGTCGTCCTGACGCTTCCGACCGGACTGCTGTTCGGGTACCTCAGCAAGCGATTGGCGGTGAAGTGATGAGTGACGCCGTAGCTGTTCTCTACGACGTTCCCGGCCCGAAGGCCAAGGTTCGCTACCGAATTCTGTCCGGTGTCGTTCTCCTGGTCTCGCTCGGAATCGCCGTGCTGGTGTACCTCGCGCTCGATTCGAAGGGCCAGATCACGGCCGCCAAATGGGAGCCGTTCGTCACCGCGAGCACGTGGACGACGTATCTACTGCCGGGAATCCAAGGCACTCTGGTCGCGGCAGCGCTCTCGATCGTGTTGGCACTCGTCCTGGGTGCGGTGCTCGGCATCGGCCGACTGTCGGACCACCGATCTGTTCGAATCATCAGCGGCATTTTCGTCGAACTGTTCCGTGCGGTGCCGGTTCTGATCCTGATGATCTTTCTCTACGCGGTGTATGCCGAGTACGAAGTCTTCAAGGTCAAGTACCTCGCACTGGCAGCGGTCGTGACTGGCCTGACGCTGTACAACGGATCGGTCATCGCGGAAATTGTTCGAGCAGGGGTCAATTCGCTACCGAAGGGCCAAACCGAGGCCGCGTCCGCGCTCGGCATGCGCAAGGGCCAGGTCATGACGATCGTGCTTCTTCCGCAGGCCGTGACCGCGATGCTGCCGGCCATCATCTCTCAGATGGTCGTTGCGCTGAAGGACTCTGCACTCGGTTACCTCATCGGGTACGTCGAAGTTGTTCGTGCTGGTCAGCAGGTCGGCGCGTTCTACGGCAACTACCTGCCGTCCCTGATGATCGTCGCGATCATCATGATCGTCATCAACTCGCTGTTGACCAAGCTCGCGACAGTGGTCGAGGGACGGATGCGGCAGAAGAAGCGCAAGACCGGCGGCGGGGTTGTGGCGCTGCAGGAGGTTGGCGCCGATCCTGCCGGGGCTTGATCACACCCCGTCTGATCTCCCCCGCTTGCTTTCGGACGAACACACGACGAGGCCCGCAACACCGTGAAGGTGTTGCGGGCCTCGGCTGTTCGACGGCTACCTACTTCGAGTGGACGATCACCCGAGGTCGCTGCCATCGAAGTCTTCGGTATCGGCTCCTGCACGGTCGAGCTCCGACTTCACGACACCGAAGGCCATTCCCTGCGAGTAACCACGGCGGGCAAGCATACCGACCAGCTTGCGAACGATCTTGTCTCGCTCGGAGCGCGCATCCGGATGAGATGGATCCGGCAACATCAGAGTGCGACAACGCTTCTGGACCAATTCTGCTGCCCGCTCACGCTCGTCCTCGGCGTCGATCTGATCCAGTGCTGCAACCGCATCCTCGTTACTGACACCCTTGGTACGGAGCTCTCGACTCAGAGCCTGTTTGCCTTTGCCCGAGTAGGTATGTCGAGAATGCACCCACTGCTCGGCGAATGCGGCATCGTCGACCAGATTGGCGACTGCCAAGCGATCCAACACCACTGCTGCTACGTCGGGAGTGAAACCCTTCTGTGCCAGTCTGGACTCGAGCTCGTACCTACTGCGCGCTCGGGCGGCCAGCAGCCGAAGGCAAGCGTCTTTGGCCTGAGCTTCGGTGCCGCCGCCTTCGGTGGGCTTTTCCACCATGAGGGCCGCTTAGAACTCGACTGGCGCTGCTGCGTCCTCGGTAGCCGTGACATCGGCACCGATCTGCAGCTTCTCCATGATCTTCTTCTCGATCTCGTCGCGGACATCAGGGTTCTCGAGCATGAACTTGCGGGCATTTTCCTTGCCCTGACCGAGCTGATCACCGTCGTAGGTGAACCACGAGCCGGACTTGCGGATGAATCCGTGCTCGACACCCATGTCGATCAACGAGCCCTCGCGGCTGATCCCCTTGCCGTAGATGATGTCGAATTCTGCCTGCTTGAACGGCGGCGCAACCTTGTTCTTGACGACCTTGACGCGGGTGCGGTTACCGATTGCATCGGTGCCGTCCTTGAGCGTCTCGATACGACGAATGTCGAGGCGAACAGAGGCGTAGAACTTGAGAGCCTTACCACCGGTCGTGGTCTCGGGTGAACCGAACATGACGCCGATCTTCTCGCGCAGCTGATTGATGAAAATGACCGTGGTGCCGGAGTTGCTCATGGCACCGGTCATCTTGCGCAGCGCCTGACTCATCAGACGAGCCTGCAGACCTACGTGACTGTCACCCATTTCGCCCTCGATCTCGGCGCGGGGCACCAGTGCTGCCACCGAGTCGATGACCAGGATGTCTAGGGCGCCCGATCGGATCAACATGTCCGCGATCTCGAGAGCCTGCTCACCGGTATCGGGCTGTGAGACCAGCAATGCGTCGGTGTCGACGCCCAACTTCTGGGCGTAGTCCGGGTCGAGAGCGTGCTCCGCGTCGATGAATGCGGCGATTCCGCCTGCCCGCTGGGCACTGGCCACTGCATGTAGTGCGACGGTCGTTTTACCCGAGGACTCAGGGCCGTAGACCTCGACGACACGTCCACGCGGCAACCCTCCGATGCCGAGTGCGACGTCCAGCGCAATGGAGCCGGTGGGGATGACCGCGATCGGCTGACGAACTTCGTCGCCGAGCCGCATCACCGATCCCTTGCCGAAGTTCTTGTCGATCTGAGCAAGTGCGAGGTCGAGCGCTTTGTCGCGATCGTATGCAGCCATCGTGATCTCCTTGTGTGGTCTCGTTCAGCGTGTGGCGGTAACGCTAGAGCGAGGTACCGACAGACTCTGTTCTCCGGTCACTTCGCAGGCTCCGCTCCCGCATTTTTACGGTCACTTCGCAGGCTTCGCTCCCGCGTGTCCTGGTCACTCGCTCCAGCTATTTCCGCTCACGCAGAATCACCGAATGACACGAGCATAGGGGAACACCTGTTCGACTACGGAACCGACACGCCGTAAAAGAAAGGAGGAGCCTGCGGGAACAACCACAGGCCCATGTTCACCACCGAGAACGGGGAACGTCGAATTCCCGGCACAGCGCGCGCCATACCTCACGCGGATCGACACCAGCTTCGATCGCCTGGGCACCTGTGAGGCCGTTCAGACTGGTGATGACGTGGTCCACAAGGATCGAATCCCCCTGCATTCCGCCGAACTCGTCCACGAGCAGTTCCCGAAATTCAGTCAAGCGCACGGCGCAACCGTACCGAACACCGCTCAGCTCAGCACACGGCGGCAGATGGCGACGGGGTCCTCCACGTTGCTCCCGCTGGCAGACGCCGCAGCCGCTGCCTTCGCGTATGCGGGGTCCGACAACACCTTCATGACCGCATCACCGATCGACTTCGAGCTGGGCGGACGAACAAGCACCGCGCTCCCCTGCCGCTGCGCCCGGTTGGCCAGCTCCCATTGGTCACCGCCGCCTGGAACGGCGACGACGGGAACTCCATGCATGAGGGCCTTGGCCAGAAGGCCATGACCACTTCCGCAGACGACGACATCGGCGTGACGAAGTAGATGGTCTTGCCTGCCGAGCCCCGCGGAGGCCCAGTCGGGCAGTTCCGCGGGCGGTGTGTCGAGCATCGAAGCCACGAGACGGGTACCACTGCCCTCCAACCCTTCGAGCGTGCACTCGAGCATTCCTTCTGCGCCGGTGAACGCGGTCGAGGGGGCGACCATCACCACTGGTCCCGCGCCTGGCGGCGGCGTGAGAACGGCGTCGGTCGGCTCCCACAGCAATGGCCCGACAACGAATGCTTCGGCAGGCCAGTCAGGCCGCGGCACTTCGAGCGCCGGGATGGTTGCGATCAATCGCGCCACCGGTCCCGGGTCCTCGGCAGGCAAGCCGATACCGACCCGCGCGGCGCTGCGTTGCGCCTTTCCCTGCGCGATAGATCGTCCCGTCGCTGCGCGCATCAACGTGTCCCTGAGCCGGCCACGGATGCCGGTGCCAGGGGCAAGTCCGCTGCCGATGGGCGGTAACCCTCGCGACGGCGCATACAGCGGGTGTGGCGACAGCTCCACCCACGGAACTCCCAACCGCTCTGCCGCCAAACCGCCGCCTGCAGTGAGAATGTCCGACACCACCAGGTCGGCATCGACCTCCACGAGGTCCGGCAGCAGTTCGGTCGCGATGAATGCCGCTCGCGAGTGAATTCGTTGGCCAGCGTCCATGTCGTCGTCCTCGGGCCGGGGCGTCAGACCCTTGAGGAGTCGGGTGTCGATCCCTGCTTTGGTCGCACCCTCGATCCACCGCGCACCGGTGAACAGCACCGCTGTATCTCCCGCTGCGATGAACGCGAGACACAGCGCTATTGCTGGAAAGGCATGTCCGGGGTCGGGACCGGCTACGACCGCTACTCGCACGCGCTCAGCGTGCCACAGTTCACCGATTGTCGAATCGATAGCCGGTCTTGATACGCACACGTCGATGACGTCGGCGATGGAATCGAAACCATCAGTAATCGCCGCGGACAACTGTTCGATCAACCGTGCCTGGTCCCGAATCAACGAACTGCCATCGCTCGATACACCTGCGATACGAGCGGACCGCGTGGTCAGGATGCCTCGAGCGACCGCGCTTTCACGTGCGACCACCATCGACCTGAGGCGAGGGGGTCGCAACCCTCTGGTCGTTGCAACGCTTGCGATCCCGGCGCCCCACTGCGTCGAGTCCGGAGTCGAACCGGGATGTCACGAAGCACGCGGCCGCAGATATGCGTCGACGGCATAGGTGATTTCGGTGACGAGTTCGTCTCCGGGGATACGCGCAGCGACCATGCCCGCGGACTGTGTTGCCGACTGCACCATCAACAGCACCACAGTGGCGAGGTGAATCGGATCGCCGTCACGGACCGACGAATCTCGCTGTCCTCGTTCGATTACAGGTAACAAGGCATCGATGATCGAGGACTGACTCGTTCCGAGTCGGTGCAGGATGTAGGTCGCAAGTATGTCGGGGTCGGACTGCAGGATCTTCACGAACAACGGATGCGTTCGAATTGCGTCGGCCGCGGCACCCGCCGCAGAAGAGATCTGCAGGCGCGCAGACGGAACAGGAGCAAACGACGGCATGAGAGATCCGATTTCGCGGGTGAGCAGGCTTGAAACGACCGCTCGTGTGTCCGCCCAACGCCGGTACACCGTGGGGCGACTCACCTTGGCATGCCGAGCGATCTCTGCCAACGTGGTGCGCCGAACGCCGTATTCCAGAATGCACGATCGGGCGGCATCGAGGACTTGGTCTTCGACGGAGACGGCCCCTGCGTCTGGAGAGGGCACAGGGTCGGGAGAGGCCGCAGGGTCGGGAGAGGCCGCGGGATTGGAAGGGTCGGGAGAGGCCACGGCCTGCTCGGTCTGCCACACCTCGTTCACTGCCACACCCCGTTCACGTAGCTGTCGGTCAACGAAACAGGCAACCGGAGACCGGGTTACACACATGCAAGTTTTGTAACACCATAGATCATGCGTGAAGAGTGCCGGTGGACCTGCTCGGTGCGTCGTCACCGACGATGACATGGAATTCGTGAGGCACCGCGGAAACCAACATCCCGTCGGCGTCGGGCCCAGGTCGGAACGGCACCTACGATCTATGAAAATTGCGGTAGACCCGGGCGTTGTGCCGAACCCTGGCAAGCTGATGCCGTGAACCGAAATTCGCGGGTCCGAAGCCGTCGAAACCGATGACTGCAGTGACGGTCCTGACCAATCCGACGGCAGGCAACGGGCGCGCCCCGAGAGTGTCGGAAGCAGTGATCGCGCGACTGCGCGAACGTGGAGCGCACGTCACTACTATCGAGGGTCGAACTCCGGGAGATGCGCTGGAGTCAACGAGACGCGCCGTTCGGGCGGGTTGCGAGGCTCTTGTCGCTGTCGGTGGCGACGGGCTGGTCAATCTCGCGCTTCAAGCCGTCGCCACTACGGCGACAGCTCTCGCTGTCGCCCCAGCGGGTACCGGCAACGACTTCGCACGACTGCTCGGGGTACCGCTCGACTCTCCGTCTGCGGCGGCCGACATCGTCATGGACCACACAGTGCGTTCGATTGATTTGGGCCGGGCCCAGGATCGGTGGTTCGCGACAGTGCTTTCGACTGGATTCGACAGTCTCGTCACCGAGCGAGCCAACAGAATGCGGTGGCCGACCGGTCCACTGCGGTACGCCCTGGCAGTGATGTTGGAGCTGACCAAGTTACGGCCGATTGCTTACCGGATGGAAATCGACGGCCGGGTGCTCGAATTCGACGCGACCCTGGTCACCGTCGGCAACGGCCCGACGTACGGCGGCGGCTTGGCCATCTGCCCTGCAGCTGCCGTCGACGACGGATTGCTCGATGTCACGATCGTCGTGGCGTCGAGCCGCACCCGGCTTGTTCGACGTTCCCCCACCTTGTTCCAGGGCACTCACGTATCGCTGCCCGAAGTGGAGACCCATAGGGCGAAATCGGTCCTGCTTGCTGCCCCGGGGATGACCGCCTACGCGGACGGTGAGCGTTTCTCCGCGCTCCCCGTCCGCATCGAGTCCGTTTCTCGTGCCGCCAACGTACTTGTGGGCCGTTCGTCGCCGCTCGCATGAATCCCGCGTCGATTCACAGAGTGGTCAGGTCCCTTTTCTCGCCCGCAGTGATCGCCTTGTAGAGCCAGTAGATGCCGAACACGATGGCACCGGCCACTGCGACCCAGAACAGCCCCTTGATCACGGCTCCCAGGACGGCGAACGCGAGCCAAACGAGGACGATGATGCCCAGGATTTTCCAGATCATTCGTTTCCCTTTCCCTTGTGTCACTTCCGATCGTGGCACGAGCGGACCGTGAAATGACCAGGTCGCCGGTGATTTCAGGGAAAGATGGGTGAACACCCTGAGGGAAACGACTTACATGTGTCGGCCGCGAATCTCGGCCAGTTCAGCCAATGCGCTGGCCCATCCGTCGAGTCGATCCGTTGCCGAGACGAGCTCGGCTCTGCGTCGGTCTACCGCGGTCGACGGCACGCCGCCGGGGCTGGTGAGTCGAGCAGCGGCAGCCACCAAGTCCTCGTACTGATCGACACCCGAGAGAAGTTCACCGGCAGCGCCGGCGATGGTGGTCACAAGGTGTGCACCGGCCCGGGCGTTCGCATCCGCTGCGCGTTCCATGGCGACGATATCGGAGGCCATCTCGGTGAGGGCACGTGCGGCGGCGGCGGCCACATCGTTGGTTTCGGTCAGCTCTACTTGATCGACGAATTCCGATCGAGCAAGAATGCCGGACAGTTCGAACAGGCTCTGCTGAGCACCGACGAGCCGATTGATCGGCTCGTACGCCGCCGACGATCTAGAGGGCAAGACCGTTTTCCTCGGCCTCTCGACGGGAAGTGGTTGCCCCCGCAGGCGCCGAAACCTATTGAACGCGAACACTGCTGGTATCGCGAACACCGCTGCGGTACCTCCGGTTGCCAGCATCGTCCACTCCGGAGCTGATGCTGCGGCGAGTCCTGCCGTCGATACTGCCGAGACTCCCGAGGCAGACCCGAACCATGACCCCCGGCGCCGAGCACGACGGATTCGCCGAATCTGCTTCTGCCGCGGGTCGTTCCAACGGCTCACGGCCGCCGCTGCAGATTCGCCGATCCGCCTGGCGTTGCCTGCCGCGTCGCGTACCACCGATACTGACTCCGAAACGGGCATGGCCGACCACGTCCGTGGTCGGCCATGCTGTTCGTTCGTCATTTTCCCGCTCCGGAACGTCCTGCGTCAGTTCTGCGCGGGAGGTTCGGGGGTTGCGTTCGGGGACTTGGCGATAGACGGCTTGGGAGCCGCCGAGTTGCCCGACGGAAGTGAATCGCCTGCCATCGACGCACGGATCTGTTCGAGGCGGCTGTGGCCTGCCATCTGCACGGATGCCTGCTGGACCTCCATCATGCGGCCCGACACAGTGTTCTGTGCCAGCTCCGCCGAACCAAGGGCATCGGCATAACGACGCTCGATCTTGTCGCGTACCGCATCGAGGCTCGGGGTGTTTCCCGGCGCCGACAGAGTGCTGTCCATGGAACGCAGAGACTCGCTGACCTTCTCCTGCATCTTGGCCTGCTCGAGCTGGCTCAGGAGCTTGGTTCGCTCGGCGACCTTGGCCTGGAGCGCCATCGCGTTCTGCTCGACGGCCTTCTTCGCCTGGGATGCCGCCTGCAGCGACTGGTCGTGAAGAACCTTCAGGTCTTCGACTCCCTGCTCGGCAGTGACAAGTTGCGCCGCAAATGCTTCTGCAGCATTGGTGTATTGGGTTGCCTTCTCGACGTCGCCTGCGTTCGCTGCCTGATCGGCGAGAGTGACTGCCTGCCGAGCGTTGGCATTGAGCTTTTCCACCTCGTCCAACTGGCGACTCAGTTTCATCTCCAGCTGGCGCTGGTTGCCGATCACCGACGCGGCCTGCTGTGACAGCGCCTGGTGCTGTCGCTGCGCGTCCTCGATCGCCTGCTGAATCTGAACCTTGGGGTCAGCCTTCTCGTCGATCTTGGAATTGAAGAGCGCCATCATGTATTTCCAGGCTTTGACGAAAGGATTAGCCATGGGTTGATCCTGCCTCCATCTTGAGCGCCATTACACGCGTAGGGGGTCGGCTGACGTGTGCAGCGACCATCGATGAACTGCCCGTGTCACGAGGATACTGGCCGAGTCGGTTTGACGTGAGAACTGCTTCCACCCTAGTGGTAGCACCTTCGCTCCCGCTCAGGCAGCCGCAAGGGCGCGCGCGGGAGCAGGGATCACCACACGGGTGTCGCCGTCGATACGCGGCGACGGCTTTGCCGTTTCGCTCGTGGACACCGACAAAGATTCGCTGACGTCACTCATCACATCGGCCAGCGGAACCGCCAAGGCCTCGCAAATCGCGGCGAGCAATTCACTCGACGCCTCTTTGCGTCCACGCTCGACCTCGGACAAGTATCCCAGGCTGACACGTGCAGTATTGGAGACCTCGCGCAGCGTACGACTCTGCGCGACGCGAGTGCGCCGCAGACTGTCGCCGAGCGCTTCACGCAGTAACAGCGCCATCTCGCTCCTCCTCATTCACGAACGAACCATTCGACATCGTCCTGCTCGAAACCATTTTGTCCGAAATCATGTTTCGACCGTGTTCTCGTACTTCTTTATCGACCATCTTCAGCTACAACGCGGGACAGGGTTCGATTGGTTCCCGACCTTATACGGCTGTGGGGACACCCACCCGTCGAAGCAGTAACGACACGGCTTCGCGGACTGTATCGCGCCGAATGGTCCAGCGGTCTCCCGACAGCAAGCTGGTGGAGCGACGTACCGCCCACGAGCGGATCGCTCATGAGCTCACGCCTCGCCGCAGACGAATGGCTTGCACCAAGTAGTCCAATCCGGTGTAGACCGTCAGGAGGACGGCGAGGCCCATCAGCGTCACCGAGGCGAAACGAACGTCGTCGGGAAGCGGCAACAGATACATCCCGATGGCGACACTCTGAACAAGTGTCTTCACCTTTCCCCCGCGCCCCGCTGGAATGACGCCGTGCCTGATCACGGCGAAACGAGCCAGCGTGATTCCAATCTCCCTGGCTGCGATGACGATGGTTACCCACCACGGCAGGTCCCCGAGTATCGAGAGCCCGACGAGCGCAGCGCCGATGAGCGCTTTGTCGGCGATCGGGTCCGCCATTTTTCCGAAATCGGTGACGAGGCCGTACTTGCGTGCCAGTTGGCCGTCGATGCGATCGGTGATCGCTGCCACCGCGAACACGACCGTCGCTCCTACTCGCCACCAGGTGTCATGGCCGTCGCCGACAAAGAGGACAACGAGAAACACCGGAACCAAGGCAATGCGTAGGACGGTCAAGATATTGGCGATGTTGACGATCGGAACCGGTTCGGTAGCGCCCGTAGCAGAGTTACCGTGCGGAAGCTGCGGCGACTGGGGCCCACGTTCGGTCATAGCGACTCGCCCTCGACCGCACACCGACTGGACTGCCGAAGGTGGACGGCGGCGAGTTCGGTGAGGGACACACGAGAAGAATATCGGTTGGCTCGTTGGTTACTGTTCACCACATGACTTCTGCGCCGAATCGGGCGAGTCGACACGACGTCGACGCGGCCGACGACCCAGCTCCGGACATCACCTCGGCCGTACGCGGCGGCGACGAGTTGGTCGTCAGACGAGCACGTACCTCGGACATCCCCGAGATCAAGCGGCTCATCGACATCTATGCGGGCAAAATTCTTCTCGAGAAGAACCTCGTCACGCTGTACGAGGCCGTTCAGGAGTTCTGGGTGGCCGAACGCGCCGGAACGGTGCTCGGTTGCGGCGCGCTGCACGTACTGTGGGCCGACCTCGGCGAGGTCCGCACCGTTGCTGTTGACCCGTCCGCCAAAGGTCATGGAGCGGGCCACCTCATCGTGGACACGTTGGTTCGGGTCGCACGCGAGCTAGCATTGCAAAAGCTTTTCGTGCTGACGTTCGAAATCGATTTCTTCGCACGCCATGGATTCGCGGAGATCGAGGGGACACCGGTCACCGCAGAGGTGTACGCGGAAATGTGCCGGTCCTATGACACCGGCGTCGCCGAATTCCTCGACCTGAGCTTTGTGAAGCCGAACACCCTGGGCAACACAAGAATGTTGCTCTCTCTCTGACAAGATTTCGGATGTCCTCACGTCCTCGACTTGAAGAAGGAAGCTTTCATGGCACTGTTTGCCGTTCACTACACCTACTCGCCCAGCACCACAGACGGACGCGACGCCCACCGCGCGAGTCATCGCGCCTGGCTCGCCAATCTTCTCGAACAGAAGGTCCTGGTCTCGAGCGGGCCGTACGTGGATGGGAGCGGTGCGCTGATCATCGTGGAGGGCACCGACGTGGAATCCGTTCGGGGGCTATTTGCTCAGGATCCGTTCGCCGTCGAGAACTTGGTCGAAAGCTCCAACATTGCCGAATGGAACCCGGTCATGGGCGCGTTCGCCTGATCCAGCTTCGCCGCACGTGAGTGGGTAGATGGGTGGTTCTGAGACCCACTGCCCACCCACGACCGGATCATTCGTCGTTCGACGGCGCAGCGTCAGGGTCTCCGCCCTTGATGGACCACAGCAGACCGTCGAGTTCGTCCGGTTTGACGAACACCTCGCGGGCCTTGGACCCTTCGCTCGGGCCCACGACACCCCGGTTCTCCATCAGGTCCATCAGTCTGCCTGCTTTCGCGAATCCGACCCGAAGCTTTCGCTGCAGCATCGACGTCGACCCGAATTGACTTGACACCACCAGCTCGACCGCCTGCAACAGCACGTCCAGATCGTCGCCGATATCCGGATCGACATCCTTCTTCTCCGAAGCCTTGGCTGCGGTGACGGTCTCGTTGTACTCGGGCTCCGCCTGATTCTTGGCGAAGTCGACGACTGCCGAGATCTCCTCGTCCGTGATGAATGCACCCTGCAGACGCGTCGGTTTACCCGCACCCATCGGCAGGAACAATGCGTCGCCCATGCCGATCAGCTTCTCGGCACCGGGCTGGTCGAGAATGACTCGCGAGTCGGTCAGCGACGACGTCGCAAACGCCAGTCGCGACGGCACGTTGGTCTTGATCAGACCAGTGACGACATCGACCGATGGCCTCTGCGTTGCCAACACCAGGTGGATACCCGCGGCTCGGGCCTTCTGCGTGATACGCACGATGGCGTCCTCGACGTCACGTGGTGCGGTCATCATGAGGTCGGCGAGCTCGTCGACGATGGCGAGGATGTACGGGTACGGCCGGTAGACGCGTTCGCTACCGAGCGGCGCGGAAATATCGCCCGAGCGAACCTTCTTGTTGAAGTCGTCGATGTGGCGAACCTTGTTGACCTGCATGTCCTGGTAGCGCTGCTCCATCTCCTCGACGAGCCACGCCAACGCCGCCGCAGCCTTCTTCGGTTGAGTGATGATGGGAGTGATGAGGTGTGGAATGCCCTCATAGGGCGTCAGCTCGACCATCTTCGGGTCGATGAGGATCATTCGAACCTCGTCCGGCGTCGCACGAGCGAGCAACGACACAAGCATCGAGTTCACGAAGCTCGACTTACCGGAACCCGTCGAACCGGCCACCAGAAGGTGGGGCATCTTGGCGAGGTTGGCACTGACGAAATTGCCCTCGATGTCCTTTCCGAGACCGATCACCAGAGGGTGGTGATCCTTGCGTGTCGACGATGCGGTCAGCACGTCGGCGAGCCGCACCATCTCGCGGTCCGAGTTGGGCACCTCGATCCCGACTGCAGACTTGCCAGGAATAGGTGCCAGCAACCGCACATTGTCGGTGGCGACGGCGTACGCGATGTTTCGGTGCAGCGCGGTGATCTTCTCGACCTTGACTCCCGGCCCGAGCTCGACCTCGTAGCGGGTTACCGTCGGCCCACGCGTGAATCCGGTGACCGCAGCGTCGATCTTGAACTGTTCGAGAACCTCGGAAATGGCCTCGATCATCGTGTCGTTCGCCTGGCTGCGAGTCTTGGGCGGGTCACCTTCGATCAGCAGCGACAGCGACGGCAGCGTGTAGTCCCCGTCGACGACGCGATCGACAACGATCTTGTCGTCCTCGGCAGGCTTGAGTTCCGCTGCCTTGACGATCGGCTTGGGCTTCGGTCGCGGCGCGGAAGGTGCCGCTGCGCCAGCAGGAACCACAGCGCCAGCAGGAACCACAGCGGCAGCAGGAACCACAGCGGCAGCAGATTCCATTACCTCGGTCGGAGCCTCGGGCGGCGGAGTCCTCCGGGCGCGGGGCTTCTTGACCGGGACGTACTCCTCGGTCGGGTAGTTGCCGTAAGGGTCCGTGCCTCGGCTGTCCACGGGGTACCCGTCGGCATCGAATCGTGCGGCGTCGTACTCGCCGTTGTCGTCGTCTCCGAAGTCCGATCCGTAGTCCGCCGGGTCGTACTCGCCGTACTCGTCGCCGCGACTGTCCGTGCCGAACAACGAGCGAAGTCGATCGGGTACGTCGCGGACAGTGGTCCCGGTCAGTAGCAGCACGCCGAACAGGCCGGCGAGCAGTAGCAGAGGCACAGCCAACCACACGGTCAGACCGTCAGCGATCGGTCCTCCGGCTACATAGCCGACGAAGCCGCCCGCCGTGGAGCGTCCCTTTGCATCGGCAGGCGAACCTGCTGCCATGTGCCAGAGCCCGAGGATCGGCAACGTCACCAGAATCGATCCGAGCACCAGACGGGGACGAATCTCGGGGTTCGGTTCGGAACGCATCAAGAGCACCGCAATGCCTACCGCGAGCACTGGGACGAGGTAGCCAGCCCCGCCGACGACGCCGCGTACCGCGATCTCGATGCCGCCGCCCACCGGACCGCCTGCGCTGAACCATACGGCGGCGGCCACGATGACACCGAAGGCGAGAAGACCGAGGGCAAGGCCGTCACGGCGATGACCATGCTCGATGTCCTTCGCTTTGGAGACGGTGCGGGTGGTCGCACCGACGCCTTTGGCGGCCATCGACCACGACGAGGAAATACCCCGTCCGACTGCAGACAGGGCGCCACCGTTCTTCTTCTTGCCGGGCCTGCGTGCTGCCGCGGATCGCGTGGGTGCGGCGCGTGAGGGCGCCTTGCGGGGCGCAGTAGGCTTTTTCGGAGTGGTCACCGTCCGTGCGGTACGCCCTCCGGAAGGCTTGGTCGATCCCCCCGACGCACGCGATGTCGACGAGCCACCGGCGCTGCCGGCTCTCGAACTTCGGGTGCTGGTTCTTCCTGCCATGGCCTCAGGCTAGTCGCAACGGCACCTTCATAACCATCCGCAACACGAGTAACAGCGCATCCGAGTTGCCCGAACAACGGGTCCGAGACCTCTCAGAAGCTCCGATCGAGCGCCTGAACAGCGTCGACATCGCCGGGTTCGCCTTCGAAGTCGATCTCCACAGCACTGCGGCCGAATGCATATAACAGCAGTTCGGACGGTCGTCCGGTCAGAACGACATGCTTACCTCGGCCTCTTTTCACCGATGCAGTTCGGCCGTCCAGAGTCAACAGGTCCACCCCGACCGGAGAAGCTCGGTACGCCCGTCTGCCGATCAACCCGGCCAAGAACCACAGCCGGTTCTGCAGATCCATCGACACCATCCGCGGAGACCATTCGGGACCGGCCCGTCGTAGATCCTCGTGATGGACGAACATCTCACCGACATTGATCAACGGATCGACGATCTTGAGCGGCGACCACAGCGGAGGACCCGAACGAACGTCGTCGACGAGGTCTGCGAACGGTCGCTGCGCGACGCGCTCCTGAACCTTGTTCGTGTAGCTGGATAGAAATGGAAGAAGTATCCCCGGTGCTGCGTCCAGCCTTCGCTCGCGGACGACCAGGTGCGCCGCGAGATCACGGGCTGTCCAGTTTCCGCAGAGTGTGGGAGCGGACTCCCCCACCGCTGTCAGGGTCAGTACTAATTCGGCGCGTTCGTCCTGTGCAAGGCTCACATCGATCCACGGTACGTGCCCCGTGCGCGGAAGGTGACCCGTGCACGATGTGTCGCGCGGCGATCCGTAATCTCGGATCAGTGCCGATCTCTGAAATTCTCGTCATTCTCGTTGCAGGATTCGGCGCAGGCGCGATCAACGCGGTCGTCGGCTCCGGGACACTGATCACGTTTCCTACATTGGTGGCGTTCGGATACCCACCTCAAATCGCCACCATGTCCAATGCGATAGGCCTCGTCGCGGGCAGCATCTCCGGCACGTGGGGTTATCGCCGCGAGCTGCGCGGTCAAATGGACCAACTGAAGTGGCAGATGCCTGCCTCCTTCTTCGGCGCACTTCTCGGTGCGTGGCTGCTGCTGCATCTACCGCCGTCGGTGTTCACTGCAGTGGTACCGGTGCTGTTGATCGGTGCACTGATTCTCGTTGTGGCACAACCCCGGATTCAAGCGTGGGCCAAACGCAGATCCGAGGCGGCGGGAGTGGCGGTCGACCACGTCAGCCGAACGAAGCTGTCGCTCTTGGTATTCGGCACGTTTGCTGTCGGAATTTACGGCGGCTATTTCACTGCAGCACAGGGAATTCTACTGGTCGGTGTCATGGGAGTGTTGCTATCGGACTCGATGCAGCGGATGAACGCGGCCAAAAACTTGCTGTCTCTCATCGTCAACGTCGTCGCGGCAGTGACGTACACAATCGTCGCGTTCGACGACATCAGTTGGGCGGCCGCAGGTTTGATTGCCGCAGGCTCGCTGGTCGGCGGTTCGGTCGGCGCCCGCTACGGCAGGCGGCTGTCCCCGTGGGCCCTTCGCGGCACCATTGTCGTGATCGGCCTGATCGGTCTGTGGCGCCTGCTCGCCACCTAGGGAGGGAACGACTCGACGCTCACACAGCTCACCCCGCCTCACGTGTATGAGACGGGGTGAGAGATCAAGAACCTACTTCTGCTTGACCGCCATGATCGTCGGTACGATCATCGGCTTGCGTCGGTACTTGTCCGCGACCCAACGGCCGACCACCCGGCGCACTGCCTGGGCGATGCGATGGGTGTCGGTGACACCGTCGGATGCAAGGCGCTGCAATTCCGACTCGACGAGTTGCCCGGCTTCCTTGAGCGCGGCCGGATCGTCGGAGAAGCCGCGACCGGACACCTCGGGAGCGGTGATCGCTCGGCCCGTCGTCGAATCGACGGCGACGGTGATGGCGATGAATCCGCCCTCCCCCAGCACCAGACGATCCGAGAGTGTGGAATCTCCGACGTCACCGACCGACAGACCGTCCACGTACACATGCCCCACCGGCACCTGTCCAGTGATGCGCGCAAGACCGTCGACCATGTCGACGACGACGCCGTCCTCGGCCAGCACGACGCGGTCCTCGGCGACACCGGTCGCCTTGGCGAGCGCAGCGTTGGCGCGCAAATGCCGCCACTCGCCGTGCACCGGCATGGCGTTGGTCGGGCGGACGGCGTTGTACAGGTACAACAGTTCGCCTGCGGACGCGTGCCCCGAGACGTGGACCTTCGCGTTCTGCTGCGTCACCACCGTGGCGCCGCGCTTGGCCAAGCCGTTGACCACCGCGAACACGGAGTTCTCGTTGCCGGGGATCAGCGAGGACGCCAGCACTACCAGGTCGTTCGCCTTCACGTTGATCTGGCGGTGTTCGCCGCGTGCCATCCTCGACAATGCGGACAGCGGCTCTCCCTGAGATCCGGTCGAGATCAGCACGAGTCGGTCGTCGGGCAGCGTTGCTGCCGTGTCGACGTTGACCTCGAGGCCCTCGGGCACGCGGAGGTAGCCGAGGTCCTGAGCGATCTGCATGTTTCTTACCATCGATCGACCGACGAAAGCGATTCGGCGGTTGTAGCGCTCCGCGACGTCGATGACCTGCTGGATTCGGTGAACATGGCTGGCGAACGACGCCACGATCACGCGCTGCTTGGCCTTGCCGATAACGGTGTCGAGCACTCCACCGATTTCACGCTCGGGCGTGACGAATCCGGGAACCTCCGCGTTGGTGGAGTCCACCAAGAACAGGTCCACCCCTTCGTCACCGAGTCGCGAGAACCCGGCGAGATCGGTCAGTCGTCCGTCGAGCGGCAGCTGATCGAGCTTGATGTCGCCAGTGTGCAGAGCGAGTCCGGCTTCGGTCCTGATCGCGATAGCCAAGGCATCGGGAATGGAGTGGTTGACCGCGAAGTACTCGCACTCGAATGGGCCATGCGTGGTTTTTTGGCCTTCGATGACCTCGACGAGGTTGGGGCGAAGGCGGTGTTCGCGGCACTTTGCTGCGACCAGAGCGAGTGTGAACTTGGACCCGATGACGGGCAGGTCAGGACGCAAACGAAGCAGGAACGGCACGGCGCCGATGTGGTCCTCGTGACCATGCGTCAGAACCACAGCTTCAACGTCGGCCATACGGTTCTCGATATGCCTGAAGTCGGGCAGGATCAGATCCACACCTGGCTGTTGATCCTCGGGGAAGAGCACACCGCAGTCGACGATCAGGATCTTGCCCTGATGCTCGAAGACCGTCATGTTGCGGCCGATCTCGCCGATGCCACCGAGGGCCACGATTCGCAGGCCCTTGAACGGCGCCTTCGGCGGGCTGCCGAGGCGGTCGGTCGGGTCGAACTCTTTCCGTGTTTGATCGCGGCGAGGGTCCGGACGCTGGGTGCGCGCCGAATTCTGCACGACGGGCTTGGAGCCCTGTGCGGGTTTGGAAGCCTGTGCAGGCTTGTCTGCTGGAGGGCCTGCGCTTCGTGTTGCGCGGCCGCGTGATCGTGCTGGTCTGCTCATACAAGTACTCCTGCTGCTCGCAGATCTGCTGCAAGCAATTCGATTTGGTCGATGCTCGGTGGCACCTGGGGAAGTCTGGGTTCACCGACGTCGAGTCCGATGAGTCGTAGTCCCGCTTTCGCGGCGGTGACGCCGCCGAGGCGCGCCACCGATCTGATCACCGGGATCAGGCTTACGTTGATGGCCTGGGCGCGTGCTATATCGCCCACCATGAATGCGGTGTGCAATTCGCGGAGCCGAGCAGGCACGAGGTGCCCGATCACGCTCACGAAGCCGGTGGCACCGACGGACAACCACGGGAGGTTCAATGGGTCGTCCCCCGAAAAAAACTGCAATCCCGTCGATGCGATCAATTCGGCGCCGGCGTTCAGGTCACCTTTTGCGTCCTTGACTGCACGGATTCGCGGGTGTTCGGCCAGTCTACGCAGCGTCTCCGTTTCGATCGGCACAACCGAGCGTGGCGGAATGTCGTACAGCATCACCGGGAGATCGGTTGCGTCGGCGACTGCGGTGAAATGGGCGTACAAACCCGCCTGCGGCGGTCGCGAGTAATAGGGGGTGACGACGAGGAGTCCGTGAGCTCCCGCGCGTGCGGCATCGCGGGCCAGTTCGACACTGTGTGCGGTGTCGTTGCTGCCGGCACCCGCGATGATTCGCGCTCGGTGACCGACGGCGGCAATGACAGCGCGCATCAGTTCAAGCTTTTCGTTCTCGGTCGTGGTGGGCGATTCACCGGTGGTGCCTGCCAGTACCAGTCCGTCGTGACCCTGCTCCACGAGGTGATGAGCCACGCGCACTCCCGCGTCGATGTCCAGCTTTCCATCTGCGGTGAACGGGGTGACCATGGCGGTGAGCACCGTGCCGAACGGCAACTGGACCGGAGGAGCAGCGTCACCGTATGTCATGGTCAGAAAGGTTACCCGGTGCAACGGGGTCACTCTGCCGGTGGGACTCCGTCGCCGTGACCGACGACACCAGGACCTGCATCAGACCTCCGTGACGAACGGACTGTGGGCGACCTCGGAGCCGTCGGGCAGTGCCGAAATCTCGAAGTCGCCGAATACGTCGGGAGCCACGACCGCGAGTTGACGCAGACATTCGACCGCCACGCGTCGGATTTCGATGTCGGCGTGCTCCGACGCTCGCATCGACACGAAGTGACGCCACGCCCGGTAGTTGCCGCTGACCACAACCTTGGTCTCGGTTGCGTTCGGCAGTACCGACCGTGCCGCTTGGCGCGCCTGTTTGCCGCGTAGCGCAGCGTTCGTGACGGCGTCGAGTTTGTGTTCGAGCGCTGTGAGGAGTTCGACGTACGCCGCCCGACTCGCATCCGTTGCCTTCTCGAACAGCGCTTCTAACTCGGGATCACCATCGACAGCAGGAGGAACGATCACTTTTGCGTCTCGCTCGGGTACGAAACGCTGCGACAGTTGAGAGTAAGAAAAGTGTCGATGCCGGATCAACTCGTGCGTGCACGATCGCGAGATGCCGGTTATATAAAAACTGACGGACGCGTGCTCGAGCACCGACAGATGGCCGACGTCGAGCAGGTGCCGCAAGTACGAGCCGTTTGTCGCAGTTCGGGGATTCGGCTTCGACCAGCTTTGATAGCATGCGCGGCCGGCGAACTCGACGAGCGCCTGGCCACCATCGGCATCGGTATCCCAGGGAATGTCCTGCGGTGTGTTGAATTCGGTCTTCGCAACCAACTGCACCTTCAGTGACACCGTGTTCGACACCGTCGTCCTCCCCTCGAGCTGCTGAAACCTTCCGACCGACTCTATCGGTGCGTCGAACACTGCTTGCATGACGCCACATATGACGTCACACTGGCGTCATGGAACTAGACAAGTACACCGCGTCGCTGCGTGCCGACCTTCTCGCTGCCGCCGCTCTCGGCGATGAGCACACACGAGCGACGGCCGAAGCGTTGGGCGCCGCTGCCCAAGCGTCGGCCAGGCTCATGTTGCTCCAGGCACTCTCCGACTTCGCGGACGAGATTTCGGAAAATTTCGACGGTCATTCAGTCCACCTACGGCTGACAGGAACAGGAGCCATCGCTGACGTCACCCGTGACGTCAATTCCGACGAGGTGGGCGCAGGGAAACTCGGCTCCGACAAGGTCGGGCCGGACTTTGCGGACGAGTATCCGACGATGGACGATGTCACCGGTGAAATGCGCCGGGTCACTCTGCGCATGGTCGAACACGTCAAGGAGCGTGCGGAGGAAGCGGCCGGGGCGAACGGCATCTCCCTCAATTCGTGGCTGTCGCAGGCCGTCCAAGGCGCTCTGCGCGATCAGATGCGCAAGGAACGTCCGTACTGACCTACTTCCTTTCCCGCCAGGCTCGCTCGAAGGGCAACCGCCACGCGTTCGGCGCGATCAACTGGTGGATCGCATTCGGCCCCCACGACCCCGGTGTGTACTGACGTACGGGCGGTGGGTCGGCCAGCAACGGTGCGGACACTTCCCACAGCCGCTCGATGCCTTCGGCTGTGGTGAACAGAGTGTGGTCGCCGTGCATCGCGTCGAGAATCAACCGTTCGTAGGCTTCGAGCACGTCGGATACGCCTTCGGTCTCCTGGATCGCGAACTGCATGCTCAGCTTGTCCAGCCTCATACCGGGGCCGGGCCGCTTACCGTAGAACGACAACGACACTTTCGATGCGTCGGCGAGATCGAAAGTGAGGTGATCGGGGCCCTGGGCCCCGACACCCGACCCGGTGGGGAACATGCTTTTGGGTGGTTCCCTGAATGCGATCGAGATGATGCGCTGGCCTTCGGCGAGTCGTTTGCCGGTTCTGAGGTAGAACGGCACCCCGGCCCATCGCCAGTTGTCGATCTCACATCGAAGGGCGACGAACGTATCCGTGTCGGAGTCCGGCGCCACGCCCGGTTCGGACTTGTAGCCGGAGTACTGGCCGCGCACCACGTTTCGTGGATCGAGCGGAAGCATCGAACGGAATACCTTGTTCTTTTCCTCGCTGATCGCGCGAGGTTCGAGCGCCGTGGGCGGTTCCATTGCCATGAATGCGAGTACCTGGAACAGGTGTGACGACCATGTCTTTGAAGGCGCCAGTCGACTCGTAGAAGTTCGCTCTGCCATCGAGCGTCAGCTTCTCCGGGATGTCGATCTGGATATGGTCGATGAAGTTTCGATTCCAGATGGGCTCGAAGAGACCGTTCGCGAATCTGAACGCCAGAATGTTCTGGGCCGGTTCCTTGCCGAGGAAGTGATCGATACGGAAGATCTGATCTTCGTCGAACGTTTCGTGCACCTTGGCGTTCAACGCGATCGCACTTGCCAGATCGGTACCGAACGGCTTCTCCATGATGATCCGCGACCGTTTGACCAGATCGGCAGCACCGAGCATTTCCACCACTGCCAACGCGGCCTTCGGCGGAACACTCAGATAGTGAAGCCGTTTCGTTCCCGGTCCCAGCTCGAGTTCGGCGAGCGAAACTGCCTCACCGAGAGCCGCAGGGCCCGCTTTCTGCGAGACGTAGGTCAGCTTGCTCGCGAATTGGCGCCACTGATCCTCGGACACTTTTCGGGTGGAATACTCGTCGATCGCTTCGAGAGCCATCTGACGAAACTCGTCACTGCTCATCTCTTCGAGCGAGGTTCCGACAACGCGTATACGCGGGGCCAGGTCCGACAACGCGAGATGCATCATGCCGGACAGCAGCTTTCGGCGGGCAAGATCGCCTGTGGCTCCGAAGAGCACCACAACCTGAGGCGGAAGTTCGTTCGACTGCTCAGACACACGCGAGGTCACATAAGCGATGGTGTCACCTGGAAACGATTCTTGCTGAACGAACTCAGAAAAGCTCACCCATCGAGACGAGAGCAGGTATCAGATCTCCACGCTCCCCTGGTACGACTGTCTCGAGTTCGAGCCAGTCGGCCATTTCACGAAGCACCGGACTGAGCGCCTGGGCGATGATTGCCGCGTCTCGATCACCCTCGACGAAGGCCCCGAGAACCTGAAGTTCGGACCGCACCCGATCTTGTTTGAGATCTACTCTGGCGACGAGCTCGCCGTCGAGTAAAAACGGGAAGACGTAATACCCGTGGATACGTTTGGGCTGCGGCGTGTAGATCTCGATGCGGTAGTGGAAGTCGAAGATTCGTTCCACTCGCGGCCGAAAGAAGATCATCGGGTCGAACGGGCACAGCAGAGCTGCGCCGCGAGCCATTCGTGGGATTCGAGCGTCGGTGTGCAGGTACGCCGGTACACCCCAGCCTCGAACTTCGACGGGTTCGAGCGCGCCCTCTTCCACGAGTTCGGCGACCGCTCGCTTGGCCTGCTTCTGCGAGAGCCGGTAGTAGTCACGTAGATCCGGTTCGGTCGCGATACCGAGCGCAACGGCCGAACGACGGATCAAGCTGCGCACCGCATCGGGCTCGGATACTTTCTGCGCAAGGACCTCTGCAGGAATTACCCGCTCGGTCAGGTCATAGTGTCGAACGAAGCCGACGCGCGTCGCAACCGACACCACACCCGCTGCGAACAGCTGCTCGCAGACGACCTTGACCTCGCTCCGATCCCACCACAGTCCTTTGCGTCCCGGTTGTTCCACCTCGAGGGCTCGTTCGATCTCACCGGCGCTCGCCGGTCCGCCATCGGCGATCACGTCGAGCACGTCGTCGGTCAGCGTGGGATTGCGTTCGAGAATCGACTTGGCTCCGCCCCACCGTCCGTGCTCGTACAGTTCGGTGCGCCACCGCATCAACGGCCAGTCCTCAACCGGGATCAATGCGGCCTCGTGGGCCCAGTATTCGACCATCTTGCGAGGCCTGCGCGCGGTGTCCGTCCATGCCGCTCTGTCCAGCACAGCGCGGTCGTACTTGCCGACGCGGCTGAATATCGGCGCATAATGCGCTCGGACCAGCACCGACACCGAGTCGATCTGAAGCAGCTTTGTGCGGTCGATAGCCGCGTGGACCGCACGCGAGGATGCACCCTGCTCGGTAACCGAATGTGGCGACGCCAAACCCTGAGCGGCCAAAGCTGTCCGCCGCGCCATCGCCGCACTCATCTCGCGCATGTGGCAACCTTGCCACGGCGCACCGACAGAATCCCGCGGCGCGCCTTTCACACCAGCTTCAGCCCATCAGCGTCGCCGCGAGCGTGCCGCCGAGCTCGTAACAGGCTTCGCGGGCAACTTTGTCGACTGACGTCAGTTCCACTGCGGCACAGGCTTGGTCGAGCCCCCACCCCACCGCGATCTTCGCTACCGCAGATACTGCACCCACCGTGTCGTTGTTTCCGTGCACCCAGACTCCGTACGGCCGCCCGGCGACGGCGCCGAAGCACGGGTAGTAGGTGGTGTCGAAGAAATGCTTCAAAGCGCCGCTCATGTAGCCGAAATTCGCGGACGTTCCGAACAGGTAACCGTCGGCGCCGAGTACATCAGGGATCGTTGCTCCGAGTGCCGGGACACTCCGGACGGTCACTCCTTCGATGTCCGGATCCCCGGCACCTGCCAGAACCGACTCGAGGAGTTCCCGGGTGGCCGGGGACGGAGTGTGATGGACCACGAGGAGTGTGGGCATCTCAGGAAGCGGACTCGTCGCGTTCGAGCGCCACTGCGCGCTTCATCGTCTCGCGCGCACGACCTCGGTCACCCGCGTAGTCGTATGCCCGGGCCAGTCGGTAGGAACTCCGCCAGTTGTCGGGGTCCTTTTCCCACTCGCCCTTGACCTGCTCGAACATCGTGTCCGCTGCCTCGCGAGATATCCTGCCCGACGGCATCTTCGGCATCTCCGAGACGTCCAACTCGAGATCTTCGTCGTGAATTCTGCGAGCAAGATGCTGATGATCGAATCCGGCCTTCAGTGTTGCCCACACGATCCAGATGCCGATGATCGGGAGCAGGATCACACCGATGCCCAGACCGATGCTCACCGGCCCACCAGTCTGGATCAACGAGACTCCGCGGCTCCCCAGCAGGTAGAAGTAGAAGCCGAGCACCAGCACCATCACGCCGATGATGCACACGACCTTGGTTGCTTTGTTCATTGCGATCACAGATCGAGGAACGAATCGAGGCCGACGGTCAGGCCAGGCCGTCCGGCTATCTTGCGCACACCGAGGAGCACGCCGGGGGCGAACGACGTGCGGTCCAGTGAATCGTGACGAATGGTCAACGTCTCACCGAGCGTGCCGAGAATGACTTCTTGATGGGCCACGAGTCCGGCGAGGCGGATCGAATGGACGCGCACGCCGTCGACGTCGGCGCCGCGCGCCCCGTCGAATTCCACGGTGGTGGCATCCGGACTCTTGGCGACGCCTGCTTCCGCTCTCGCTTCGGCAATGAGTTCGGCCGTCCGATATGCCGTGCCGGACGGAGCGTCGGCCTTGTTCGGGTGATGGAGTTCGATGACTTCGACCGAATCGAAGAACCGGGCGGCCTGCTGCGCGAAACGCATGGACAGGACTGCACCGATCGCAAAGTTCGGCGCAATCAGTACCCCGGTTTCGGGCGAAGATTCAAGCCACGACCGAACCGTCGCCAATCGCTCGTCGTCGAAACCGGTGGTGCCGACAACCGCATGAATGCCGTTCTCGATGAGGAACTGCAGGTTGTTCATGACGACATCAGGATGCGTGAAGTCGACTACTACCTGAGTCGATGCGTCGATGAAAGTCGACAGCGGATCGCCCTGATCCACCGAAGCCACGAGTTCGAGTCCGTCCGCTGCTTCGACGGCGGCGGTGATCGCTTGCCCAACCTTGCCTCGGGCACCGAGCACACCGACTCGGATGGATCCTTCTGAACTCACGACTGCTCCACTCTCGTTCTGCGACTCTCCTGACACCGGCCCAATCTTACTGACTTCGGTGGATCCCCAGTACGGCGGTAACGGATCGGTCGAGATCGTTGTGCGGATTCCGACTTCGCCGCGCCGACCTGACTCACACTGTGCGCCCTAGCCCGGCGGGATCGACGGACGGCGATACGGTCGATCTGTGAGTACCGAGACCAAGACCGTTCTGCGCGCCGACAATGTCGACCTCATGAGAAACGGGCGCTACCTTCTGCGAGATGCATCGGTTCGCGTCGAGCAGGGCGAACATTGGGTTCTCCTCGGCGCGAACGGTGCAGGCAAGAGCACCCTGCTCAGCTTGCTCGGCGCATTCGTCCACCCGACCCACGGAAGCGTGCATGTGCTCGGCCACAGGCTCGGACGCGTCGATATGAGGGAGTTGCGTACCCACATCGGTCACGTGGACCCACGCCTTCGGGTCGAGCCGTCACTGACTTTGTTCGAGACGGTGTTGACCGGCCTCACGAACACCCCGGACCTGATTCCACGCTGGTCCGCGACCGACGAAGAAAGGGAACGGGCCCATGCACTGATCTGCTCGCTCGGTGTCGAACACCGGTTGCAATCACCTTGGTACACCCTGTCCCAGGGTGAGCGCGGCAGGGCACTCATCGCGCGGGCACAACTTTCGAACCCGGCACTACTGTTGCTCGACGAGCCATCCACCGGATTGGATCTCGCTGCGCGAGAACAACTTCTGACAGCCCTGGACAGCCTGCGCGCCAACCACGAGACCCTCGCCAGCATTCTCGTCACCCACCATCTCGAGGAGATACCGACCTCGACAACACATGCGGTGCTCATCCGTGGGGGCCGAATCACTGCCAAGGGACACGTCGATGACGTCATCACAACCGAGAACATCAGCCAGTGCTTCGATCACCCGATCGACATCAGCCGTGTGGGAGGTAGATGGATCGCAACGGCCAGCTAGAGCTCACTGATCGAACGTGATGACCTGACGGATGGCATTGCCGTCGGCGAGTTCGTCCATGCCGCGGTTGATCTCGTCGAGACCGATGCGTGAACTTATCAGCTTCTCCACCGGCAATCGGCCCTCGCGCCACATTTGGGCGTACTTCGGAATGTCGCGAGCCGGTACCGCCGAACCCAGGTAACTTCCGATGATGGTGCGAGCTTCCGCTACCAGCCCGAGTGGCGAAATCGACGACCGGGCATCCGGTGCCGGCAGACCGACAGTGATTGTCTTGCCACCGGGTGCCGTTGCTGCCACCGCGGCCTCGAATGCGCGTGCGTTACCCGCGGCTTCGATGACGATGTCCGCCTTGATTCCCTTCTCCTCGCGCTCGGCAGGCGAATACGTTTGTGTTGCACCGAGTTCACGAGCCGTCGCGAGCTTGGCGGGCACTCCGTCTACACCGATGACCTCGCCGACGCCGACGGATACCGCGGTCAGAACGGCAGCCATCCCGACGCCTCCGAGACCGACGACCATGATCGACTGACCTTCGCGAGGCTGCCCTGCGTTGAGCACTGCTCCCCCGCCCGTCAGCACCGCGCAGCCGAGGACGGCAGCAACATCGGCAGGAATGTCGTCGCCGACCGGAACGACGGACTTACGGCTCACCACGGCATAGGTGGCGAAGCCGGATACGCCGAGATGGTGTTTGACATCGTGTCCGTCGCGGGTCAGCCGTTCGCCGCCACCGAGGAGAGTGCCGACGTTGTTCGCCGCACTGCCCGGAACACAGGGCATCTGACCGTCGGTCAGACAGCCTGCGCATTCGCCGCATCTGGGGAGGAACGTCATCACCACTCTGGTCCCTACGGGCAGGTCGTCGACACCGGCGCCGACCGATTCGACGCGCCCCGCTGCTTCGTGACCCAGCAGCATCGGCACGGGCCGAACGCGATTGCCGTCGACTACCGACAGGTCCGAATGGCACAGCCCGGCAGCCTCGATGCGGACCAGGAGCTCACCGTCTCCGGGGGGTGAGAGTTCGAGTTCCGAAATCGAAATCGGCCGAGATTCTGCGAAGGGCCTGGATCGTCCGATTTCCTCGAGTACTGCGCCGCGGATCTTCATGACATCACTCTAGGTGAGCACGGAAAGTCGTTTACAGCGGAAGGCGCGGATGCAACAGATGGGCCACCAGCCCCGTCCATCCGGTCTGGTGGGACGCGCCGAGTCCCTCCCCGGTATCGCCGTCGAAGTACTCGTTGAACGTCGGGTGGACGCTCCACAGCGGATCGTCACTGGACTCGATCCGTTGCCCGTCAGCGGGTCGTTTGCCGTCGACGGGCCGGAACAACGCCGACAACCCGTTGTCGATGAGATCGGCGGCGTCGGTCAAGGTGCAGTGATTACCGGAGCCGGTCGGGATCTCGATAGTGAACGAATTGCCGTAGTGACGGCCATACGCTCGCAGCTTGTCAGCCAAGAGCACATTGACCGGGAACCAGATGGGACCTCGCCAGTTCGAGTTACCACCGAACATGCCGGTCCGCGACTCGCCCGGCTCGTACTCGATGGACAAGCTACGGCCGTCGATTTCATACGTGACACCATCGCGATACGACGCCGACAACGACCGAATACCGAACTGCGACAAGAACTCCTCGGAGTCGAACATCCGCGCGAGCACTCGTCTGAGGCGTTCGGGTTCGACGAGCGAGAGCAGGATGCGCACTTCGTCGCCGTCCTTGCGAGCCAGCAGCGGCGAGACCATCTCGGGCCTGCGACGTTGAATCCAGCGCAGCCGGGCCGTCAAATCGGGGCACTCCTTCTCCACCCACGACGGAATCTCGGTAGCACCGAGGATCGGCAACAATCCCACCATCGATCGCACCCGCAAAGGCACCGCATCCCCCTGCGGCGGCACGAGGACGTCATAGAAGAACCCGTCTTCCTCGTGCCACAGCGAGATATGTTGCGAACCGAAGGATTTGACGGCACGAGCAATGGAAAGGAAGTGCACGAAGAACTTGGTGGCGACGTCGTCCCACGCGCGGTCGTGACGCGCGAGTTCGAGCGAAATCTTGAACATCTGTTGGCAGTAGAAGGCCATCCAACTCGTCGCATCCGACTGCTCCAGCCGGAATCCAGGGGGCAACGGTGCAGAACGGTTGAACAGGCCGATGTTGTCCATACCGAGGAAGCCTCCCTCGAAGATATTCGAGCCCTCGGAGTCCTTCCGATTGACCCACCATGCGAAGTTGAGCAGCAATTTGGTGAAGACCCGGACCAAGAATTCGCGGTCACGATATCCGTCGATGCGATAGACGTGCCATGCCGCCCACGCGTGCACCGGTGGGTTGACGTCACCGAACTCCCACTCGTAGGCCGGCAGTTGTCCGTTGGGATGCATCGACCACTCGCGGCACATCAGTACAAGCTGCTCCTTGGCGAAGTCCGGATCGACATGCGCGAGCGGAATCGTGTGAAAGGCCAGGTCCCAAGCCGCGAACCAGGGATACTCCCACTCGTCGGGCATGGAGATGACGTCGGCAAGCGAGAGGTGCTGCCAGTGTGTGTTCCTAGCTCCTGGCCCGCGTCTCGAATCGGGGGCAGGTACACCGACCTTGTCGCCCTCGAGCCACTGTTCGACGTCGTAACGGTACAGCTGTTTCGTCCAGAGCAAACCGGCATAGGCGCGGCGCGCGATGTGGCGATCGCTCTCATCGATATCGGCACCGATGACGGCCCCGTAGAACTCGTCGGCCTCGGCCCGGCGATCGGCAACCACTGCGTCGAATCCGCGTCCGAACGTCTGCTCATCCGGTTCGTTGGTGGACAGGCGCAATTTCACTTCGACGGTGGCACCGGGCGCAATATCGTCGAAGCTGAACCAGAATGCTGCTTTGGTCCCCGTCTTGTCCGGATTTACGGTGGTGCCGTCGCCGTCGATCACTCGGTGGCCGATGCCATCCTTGCTGTAGCCCGTGCGATTCTCCTGGCCCCACAGTTCGGCAGCGTTGGTCTCGTTGTCGCAGAAGAGGACGTCGGGCTTGCCCTCGGCACTCAGGAAGTACTTTCCAAGGAAGCTGTGCACGGCTTCGACAGCCTTGATACCCCCCGACTGCAATTGGGGAGGAACCACTTCGCTCAGCAGACCGCCACGTTCGTCGCGCCCCCACGCCCAGGTGTTCCGCAGCCACAGATGCGGAAGAAGATCCACCGATGCGGCCTCGGGACCGTGATTGGTGATCGAGATGACGATGCAGATATCGTCGGGAGACGCTTTCGCGTAGGTCACCTGAACGTCGAAAAATCTGTTCTCGGCGAGGATTCCGGTGTCCGAAAGTTCGTATTCACGCTCGTCACGTCCACGTTTCGCGTTCTCCTCACGAAGCTGCTGGTACGGGTACTCGGCGTGGGGGTACCGGTAGAGCCACTGCATCCAACTGTGTGTCGGGGTCCCGTCGACGACCCACCAATATTCCTTGGCATCCTCGCCGTGATTGCCTTCACCGTTGGTCAGCCCGAAGAGCCGTTCCTTGAGGATCGGGTCCTTTCGGTTCCACAGCGCGAACGCGAAATTCAGGAACCCGAAGCGGTCACTGATGCCTCCGAGACCGTCTTCACCCCACCGATAGGCACGGGCATTGGCCTGATCGAACGGGAAGGACTCCCAAGCATCTCCGTCCGCGGAGTAGTCCTCGCGGACGGTCCCCCACTGCCGGCCAGCCAGGTACGGGCCCCATTGTCGCCACGGTCCACTGACGCCTGGCGATTCGGCGAGCCGCGAATGCTCTGTCGTCGGCGATGGTGCGGTCGTGTCAGCGGCGTCGGTCACGGCATCAGTCTGCTATCCCGAGCTCACAGTCGCACGCCGACGTTGCTCGCCAGGAAGCCGACGCGTCGTTGGACAGCGGCGATTTCACGGACTCCATCGCCGAGCAGGCTCCGCTCGAGCGCAGAAAGCTCGGCCATCACCACCACGTCCCCGGGAGGCACTCCCGCTTCGACCTGCTTGATCTGGTGCCCGAGCCTCAACCGTTGCAGCAAGTCGAAGACCTCGGTCAGTATCTCCACGTCTCGGTCCGTCACCAGCCCATTACCCGACGCTGCCGCGAGCCTGGCGGGCGTCGACGCCGAGGCGACACCGACGGACAGTCCGCCCCAACGAGCGAGGTTGACGATCGGGGTGATCGCATGAGACTTCAGATCGAAGGTCCCGCCGCGTCGGGCCAGCACGTCGCGCATCGATCGGAGCCGCGCACGCGCCGCGAGCGCGGCGCGCAATTGAAGACGGAGTGCATCCGGGTGATCCAACGCCATCGATCGGTACACCTGCGGCACCGTGTGCAATTCGCGATTTCCCCACACGACTCTGCCGTCGACGAGAAGCGAGGACATGATCAGGCCGGAGTCACTCGCTGGATTACTTCGGTCGCCGAAGGGGGTGCTGAGCCAGTGCCGTGCTGCTGATCGCCACTGTTCAGCCGACCTCGCGAACCTGGGCGAGCTGGCCACAGCCCCGTTGGAGTCGGCAGGCAGTCCGCACGAGTCGAGAGTCCGATGCACTCTGGCCGCCAGGTCCATCAGAGCGGTATCCCTCGTGCGATCACCGTCGGCCGGATCCGGTAACCGATCCGACCACGTCAGCGCGCTGTCCACATCCGAGGACGGCATGGCCTCACGGCGAGCGACGCTGCCGAGCGTCAGCCACGCCACCTCGCTACGAGGCACTTCGGGATGGGCGGACCATTCCAGTTCCAAGGCACGTCGTACAACACTGTCGATCACCACCGAGAGGATGGCGCTGACTGCGAGGGCTTCGGTTCCACCCCGAAACAGGTCGACGGCCAGGCGCGGAATTCGGCGCGCGGCCTCGATCAGATCGCCCGAGTTTTCAGCAAGCGCCACCGATCGACGGAGGACGAAGCTCCGCCGCGTCGAAGCCGCGTGCAATTCGGCGTCTTCGATGACGCCGAGAACTTCCCCACGCGCACTCACGACGGGCATGTGCCGGAGTCCCCGTTCGAGCATGTCCACCAGCACGGTTGCGGCCAGCCGATCCGGGGTGACCGTCTCGGCCGGGGCGGACATCACCGCCGAAATCGGGGTGTCGACGCCTATTCCTGCTGCTACCACTCGAATACGAAGGTCACTGTCGGTGAAAATCCCCAAGGAGCCGTCGCGAAGAGGTACGACGACGCAGGAGGCACCACGCTCGGTCATCTCTCGTACCGCATCGCGGACCGAGGTGTCGGTGTCGACCACAACCGCGGGTCCCGCGATCAATTCGCCAACGGTTCTCTTGGTCGTCTTGTCGGTCGGGCCACCGAGTTGCGCCGTCGCCGAGGCCACAGCGTCGGCGAGGAACGCCAGCCCTGCCGGCTTCGCAAACAACGGGCGCATCAGTGCGCCGGGAAGCTGAAATATCACACTGGGTTCGCTTGTGCGAGCGACGAATCCGATTGTCGCACCCGACAGCATGGCCGAGAAGCCGAAAACCCCGCCCGTCTCGATAACGTCGATGGGAATCGCTGTCGGCGATGATTCGTCGGGCTGCAGAACCACCACTCGGCCGCTTCGAACCACCCACACGGAATCTACGTCACGCATGTCGACGTCGAGAATCTTCGCGCCCGTCGGATATTCGACTCGTTGTGCACTCCCGGCGAGCTCGGTAAGCTCGCCGGGAGTTGCCGTGAGGAACGGCGGGTACCGGCTCAGGAATTCAGCTGCGTCGTCCACGAACCAGATCTGCACATTTCTCCGCCATCGTCATGACGGTGATGTTGGGATTGACCGACGGTAGCTTCGGCATCGCCGATGCATCCACCACGCGTAGATTTTTGACGCCTTTGACTCTGAGTTCGGGGTCCAGCACCGCCATTGCGTCGTCGAGTGCGCCCATGCGCGCAGTACCTGCCGGGTGATACACCGTGTTGTGTGTCTTGTGAACGTAATCGAGGAGGTCGTCGTCGGTGACAGCGTCGGGACCTGGCGCTAGTTCGCGTTCGATCCACGAGGCCATTGGATCTTCTGCTGCGATTTTTCTGGCCAACTTCAGTCCGGCAAGCATCACTGCGTCGTCGTGCCCGTCCGGATCCGTGAAATATCGCGGATCGACCTTCGCGCGATCCCGGAAGTCGAGGCTTCGTAGTCTGACGGTTCCTCTCGATTGTCCCTGAGTGACGTTGGGCGTCAGGCAGAATCCATTGTCGGTGGTCGGGTATCCCCACCGCAGTGTGTTCATGTCGAACGGAACACTGCCGTAATGCATCATCAGGTCCGGATAATTCAGGTTCGGTTCGGTCGTGGCGAAGACGCCGATCTCCCACCATTGCGAGGACGTTGTCACCATCGGCCGCGACGCCTCCCAGAACACGAGGCCTTCGACGTGGTCGTCGAGATTCTCACCGACTCCGGGCGAATCGACGCGCACCTGAATACCCATACTGCGCAATTGCTCCGCCGGTCCGATACCGGACAACATCAACAGCTTCGGGGTATCGATTGCGCCGGCAGTGACGATGACCTCGCGGCGAGCAGTGACGGTGTCGTACCCAGTGAGGTCAGGCCGCTGGTAGCGGACTCCGGTCGCTGTCACGGACTCGTCGATGAGGATCTCACTGATCCAACAGTTGGTTCGCACCTCCAAGTTGGGGCGTGAACCCAGGATCGGATGCAGGTAAGCATGCGAGGTGGACATGCGCTTACCGTCTTCACCTGCATTGATCTGAAACCATCCGGCGCCGTTGAGAACAGTGTCGCCGCGGTTGAACCGAACGGTCGGCAGACCGACTTTCGCAGCGGACTGCAACACTGCTGCACCGCAAGGATCCTCGGGCGGAATGTCCCTGATCCGCACCGGGCCAGCGTGCCCGCGTCCGGTGTCGTTGTTCTCGACCCGCGCCACGAACGGGAGGATGTCCTTCGACCCCCACCCGGTTGCGCCTGCTGCTTCCCAGTCGTCCAGGGTTGCGGCCGGTGGATGAAATGCGATGCACGAGTTGTGCGACGAGCATCCACCGAGCACTTTCGCTCGGGCGTGGCGCATGAAGCTGTTGCCATGTTCCTGCGGCTCGATGGGATAGTCCCAGTCGTAGCCGGAGTCGAGCAAATGCATCCATTCGGAGAGTTCGAGAATGTTGTCGTCGCCGACGTCGGTGGGGCCTGCTTCGACGAGACACACTGTCACGTCGAGGTCCTCGCTCAACCGGGCCGCGAGAACGCATCCCGCCGTGCCGCCTCCTGCTATGACGTAATCGAAGACCGTATCGGTCACGCTGTGCTCCTCTCCTCACCGGTGGATGCGTGCGACTTCAACGTACCGATATGGTGACGACCCTTGATCCCGTACCAGGCCAGGCCCAGTAGAAGAATGGCGCCGATGTAGACGAATGCACCCCACGTGTTGTACCAGGGGCTGCCGTATACCGCGACCCGTGGCCAAGCCAGATTGAGTGCCATGGCGGCTCCCCAAACGACGGCGACAATGTTCACGAACATGCCGAATTTCCCCATGGTGAAGTAGCCGCCCGGCTTCAGATCCTTCGGTGGCCACTCACCCTTGAATCGCTTGACGAGGAGCGGTCCGGTGACCATCAGGTACGCGAGGTAGATCATGATGATTGCGATCGAGGTCAACACCGTGAAGATCTGCGGCTGACCGACGTTGACCACCAGGATCAAAATTGCAAGGACCCCGATCGTGATCGCAGGCACGACGGGCGTCTGAGTCTTGGGGTTGACCCTGGCCAGGCTTTCGCCGAACGGCAGCGCGTTATCTCGGGCCATTGCGAACGTCAGTCTGATCGCGGCTGTGTGCACGGCCAGCGAGCAGACGATCACGGCAATCACGATGCAGATCAGGAAGATCGTGCCCAGCGGTCCTCCCATCACCGATTCGACGATCGATTGAAGACTCCCCTCGGGTGTACCGAGCGCCGGATCCTCCAGATCCGGTGCTGCCATGACTGCAAATACCAGGATGGCACCACCGATCACGAACGATGCAAGGATTGCCCGCAAAATTGCCTTGGGAGCGGTGCGCCTCGGTTCGACGGTCTCCTCCCCGAGCGAACTCGCCGTGTCGAATCCGTACATGACGTAGCCGGAAGCCAGGGATGAGACGAGGAACGCCCCGAGGAACCCACCGCTTTCGCCTGCGCCGTAACCGTTCGTCGAGAAGAACACCTCAGGTCCACGTGTGATGTTGGCTGCGAGAATGATCGCGATGAGGACTGCCGCGATGAGCTCGATGAACACCCCGGTGCTGTTGATCATCGCCATGAGTTTGACCCCGAGAGCGTTGATCGTCGTGGTGATTGCGATCATGATCGCGCCGAGTAGAACTGCATTGGTGGCGAAGTCGTTGTCGCCGCTCCCATCGCCGATTATCTGGAATCCACTCCAGATCCTGGGAAGGTTCAACTGCAGCGCCAGCACGACGGCGGAGAGAGTCACGATCGAGGCGGTCAACATCAGCCACCCTGCCGACCAACCGACGATACGACGACCAAGCAGTTTGGACCAGTTGTACACCGACCCCGCTACCGGGTACTTCGCTGCCAGCTCCATGAAACACAGTGCGACACAGAGTTGGCCGACGAACACCATCGGCCACGACCAGAGATATGCCGGGCCCGCGGTACCGAATCCGAAATAGAACAGCTGGAACGTTCCGGTGAGGATCGAGATGTAACTTACGCCTGCCGCAAAACTAGCGAATTTTCCCAGGCTTCGATCGAGCGATTCCTTGTATCCGAAATCGTCCATACCGCTGTCGGTATTGAGTGTCATATTGTGCACTGCCTCTCTGTGGCAGAACCAAGGGTAACTATCGGGTTTCGAACCAACCTGCCGCCGTTGGCGAGGTGTTGTGCCAAATGTGCTTCGCTTCTTGATACTCGGACAAACCGGACGGGCCGAGTTCTCGCCCGTTACCCGAACGCTTGAAGCCGCCCCATTCCGCAGCGGCTGTATAAATGCCGAAATCGTTGAGCCACACCGTCCCATGACGGAGACCGCGCACCATCCGCTCGCCTCGTGCACTGTCCGACGTTCGGACACCCGCAGCGAGGCCGTAGTTCGTGTCGTTGCCGAGTCGCAATGCCTCCTCCTCGGTTGTGAAACGCTCAACAGTGAGTATGGGGCCGAATGTCTCCTCTTGCACGATTTTCATCGTCCTGTCACATTTGTCGAAGATGGTAGGCAGGAAGTAACTGCCGTCGGCGAGCGTCGGGTCGTCCGGGCGAACGCCGCCGACGACGAGTTCCGCGCCTTCCTCGACACCCAGCGCGACGAACCCTTCGATCTTCGTCCGCTGAGCCTCGGACACGAGTGGGCCGGTTTCGCTCGTCTCCTCCAGTCCCGATCCCATCCGTATTCCACGCGCCCTGTCGGCAACCGCTTCGACGAACCGGTCGGCGATCGACTCCTCGATGATCAGCCTGGTTCCTGCCGAGCACACCTGCCCCGAGTGGAGAAATACTCCGGTGAGGACGTGATCCACCGAGTTGTCGAACGCTTGTTGATCGGCCACGGCGTCGGCGAAGACGATGTGCGGATTTTTGCCGCCCAGTTCAACGGCAACTTTGGTGACGTTGGCCGCTGCGGACGCGAGGATGACGCGACCCGTTGCCAGTCCACCGGTGAACGAGATGAAGTCGACGTCGGGGTTCGCGGTCAACGCCTCTCCCAGAACGGCACCACTGCCTTGGAGGAGGTTGATGACTCCGCTCGGCACTCCGGCTTCCTCGGCGAGTTTTGCGAATGCGATGGTGCTGAGAGGTGTGACCTCACTCGGCTTGAGCACCATCGTGCATCCGGTTGCCAACGCAGGCGCAATCTTCCACGAAATCTGCAGAAGCGGATAGTTCCAGGGCGCGATCATCACGCACACACCGATGGGTTCGTGGACGACGCGGCTGATCACTTCGGGGCGACCGACGTCGACCAATCGGTCGACGTGCACAGCGGCGAGCTCCGCGTAATAGCGAAAGACAGATGTGACGTCGTCGATGTCGATTCGACTCTCGGCCAACGTCTTTCCGGTATCGAGCGTCTCGATCCGAGCGAGTTGCTCCTTGTCGCGTTGCAGCAGATCGGCAATGGTCGACAACAGCGCGGTACGTTCTGCGACCGGCTTCGCAGACCAAGCTCCGTCGTCGAACGTTCTTCGCGCAGCGGCAACCGCCCGGCGGGCGTCGTCCGGCGTTGCCTCGTCCACCGCGACGACGACTCCTCCGGTGGCAGGATCGATGATCTCGCGGGTTCCCCCGTCCGATGCCCCCGACCACTGTCCATCGATCAGGAGCGAGGGACGGAGGTTTGCTCGTTCGATTGCTGCGTTGCCTGCTTCCGACACGGTGGCACCCTTCTCGCTTCCGACATGGAGACTTCAGATGACAACGGTAATCCCGCGATGAGTTCCTAGAACCCGACGGGTCCAAATTTGTGCAACCCAGCAATAGAAGGAGACGACATGCGCAAGGTGACAGCCGGACTGTTTCATTCGGTCGATGGAGTGGTCGAAGCGCCGAACGAATGGCAGTTCGACAGTTTCGATTCAGAAATGGGCGAAGGGCTGACAGCAATGATGGAGCGAGTGGACACGGTCATCCTCGGGCGCGTCGGTTACCAGGAGTGGTCCGGTTACTGGCCGACGACCGTGAGCGACTTCGCCGCGTTCATCAACCCGGTGCCCAAGTTTGTCGCGTCATCCACCTTGACCGGCGACCTCGCCTGGGAGAACTCGACGCTCATCGAGTCGGATGTGCACGAATTCGTGGCATCGCTGAAGCAGTCCACAGGCGGTGATATCGCAGTCTGTGCAGGGATCACCGTGGTACGAAGCCTGTTCTTCGCCGGGTTGATCGATTCCCTGACCCTCATGACGCATCCGGTCGTCGTGGGTAGGGGTCGACGGATCTTCCAAACGGGAGATCCCCTGACGAGGCTCGAACTGCAGTGCTCGCGGATGACCAGCGCAGGAAACGCAATACTGAGTTACGGAATCAAATGAATCAGGAGCAGACAGCGAGCAAGTGCGCGACGTCGGCTTCATCGAGCCCTTCGGGCGGCGGGTTCTGGAGAAGAATCTCTCGCAGCCTCCCCACGAAGCCTTGTCGACTGACACCGAACTCCGTCAACACGTCATCGCTGAGTCCGTCTCCATGCGGAAACCGGTCGCTCACGTAGTCGCGCATCGAATTCCTTCCTACTGCCGTCCGATAGGACTCCGGGGCGGTGCCGAGTCGGGGGTCTGCGGCACCGCACACCGGAGTTGAATAACTAATCAACCCGTCTGCACGATCCGTTACACCTTGATCCGAAACGAAACCGCGAACCGAGACGGAGGGCTCGGTAGCGTTCGAGGCATGGCCCCATCCACGATGCCGAAATATCGCCCAGCACCGTGCAGCGCCGCTCCCCGGAGTCGAGGAATCCCTGATCTGCGTGATGGAGCATTCGGCACTCGGCCGGCGATGGGTATACGACGGTGTGGCCGATGTTGTGTACGCGCAGGCGCTGGCGAGGACAATTTTGACCGGCGGCGTGCAGGCAGACTTGAATTACGACCATCCGGTACCGACCGAGAAGCTGAAGGTAACCACACGAGTGAGGGGAAGCGGCGACAAAGATGCTCCCGCAATCACTTCGGTTACTTTCGAGTCGGCCGGCACTGTAGCGAGAATCGAATCGGATCGCCTTCGGCTCGACGTACCTCGTCTCGTCGACCGCTCATGCACGAGCGCCGGCCGACCCGGACCTGTCCGGAACCTGGCCGGGACAGTCGACACCCGTCGTCCTCGCGCTTGCCGCTCTTCGCTGACGATTGCGGCCCGCCGGGCTGCAATGTCCCCTCCCGCCGAACGCGCCCCACGAACTATGCAAGGAGCAGGACGGTTCTGTTGACCGACAGAGGATTACCTAACATCCCGAAACCTCTACGACACTGCGGATAGCGACGTAGCATCGCCCACGTGACCGCCCCGTTGCGCATCCTCGTGTACAGCAGCAACACCAACACGCGCGCCGAGGTCACCACCGCGATCGGAAAGCATCCCGATTCAGCGCTCCCGGAGTTCGAGTACATCGAGGTTGCAAGTGAACCGATGGTGATTCATCACCTGGACACCGGCGGCATCGACCTGGCGATCCTTGACGGCGAGGCCACACCGGCCGGCGGCATGGGCGTCGCAAAGCAATTGAAGGACGAAATCGAGCACTGCCCCCCGCTCGTAGTTCTCACCGGTCGTCCGGACGACAGGTGGCTGGCGGATTGGTCAGGGGCCGAGGCTGCCGTGTCACACCCGATAGACCCATTCGTGCTCACTCGCGCGGTCACCGAGCTGCTACGAAACTGATCGAAACCCGTCGGTCACAAGCGATTCTGACTGGCCGAGGGCCCCGACGGGGGCAAGATCAACTTTATCGGCAACACACTCACGTTGCAGGCCGAAAACCATGACAAGGCGGGGCATCGCACCGGTAGGCTATGTTTCAGCTCACATTTATATATTGGCTAAGTACCTCTTGGCCGACGGAGCTCCTTCAGATGCCCACAAGGCAGGCGCGGAGAGGCGAACAGGTTGAACGAGTACATCCCTATTCTGGTCTTGGGCGCTGTCGCCGTCGTCTTCGCTCTCGTGTCAGTGGTCATCGCTGCATTCGTAGGCCCCAAGCGCTACAACCGCGCGAAGTTGGATGCCTACGAGTGCGGAATCGAACCGACCGCGCAGCCGATGGGCGCCGGCCGGTATCCGGTGAAGTTCTACCTGACGGCGATGCTGTTCATCATCTTCGACATCGAAATCGTCTTCCTCTATCCGTGGGCCGTTCATTTCGACGCTCTCGGAATCTTTGGCCTGCTCGCGATGGGAATGTTCATCGTCAGCGCCGCCGTGGCGTACGCCTACGAATGGCGTCGAGGCGGGTTGAGCTGGGACTGAGGCGCACAAGACTGTCGCCGCAAGAGAAACAGAAGGGTCTGACATGGGTCTCGAGGAGAAGCTTCCGAGCGGCTTTCTACTGAGCACAGTGGAAGGGCTCGCCGGTTACGTCCGTAAGGGCTCACTGTGGCCTGCCACGTTCGGTCTCGCATGCTGCGCAATCGAAATGATGGCTACCAGCTCCGGGCGATTCGACATCGCGCGCTTCGGAATGGAGGCCTTCCGGGCGTCACCGAGACAGGCAGACCTGATGATCGTCGCGGGGCGGGTGAGTCAAAAAATGGCGCCGGTACTCCGGCAGATCTACGACCAGATGGCGGAACCGAAATGGGTTCTCGCGATGGGTGTGTGCGCGTCCTCGGGCGGAATGTTCAACAATTACGCGATAGTTCAGGGCGTCGACCATGTCGTGCCGGTCGACATTTATCTACCAGGGTGCCCACCCCGGCCAGAAATGCTGCTCGACGCGATTCTGAAGTTGCACGAGAAAATCCAAGAGATGCCACTCGGCGTGGACCGCGAGAAAGTTGCCCGTGCCGCGGAAGAAGCCGCACTCAAGTCTCGGCCGACCATCGAGCTGAAAGGGTTGCTGCGGTGACCGCCGATCGACGGGGAATGTTCGGTGTGCACGGTTCCGGCGACACGTCGGGCTATGGCAGATTGGTCGTTCCAGTTCTCGCCCAGGGTAGTTCAGCGCGCCCGTTCGGCGGATACTTCGATGCAGTGGCGGACGATCTCGAAGGCTCGTTGCACTCGGCCGGAGTGGAATTCGACGATGCGATCGAGGCAGTCATCGTATTTCGCGGCGAGTTCACTCTGCACGTTCGGCGAGAACATCTACTTCGTGTAGCGACGACCCTGCGAAACCAGCCCGAACTTCGCTTCGAAATGTGCCTGGGGGTGAACGGGGTTCATTACCCACAGAACGAAGGACGCGAGCTCCATGCGTCGTATCCGTTGCTGTCGATCACCCACAATCGCCGTATTCGGTTGGAAGTCTCTGTGCCCGAATCGGATCCGCACATACCAAGCTTGGTCGGAATTTACCCCACGAACGACTGGCACGAGCGCGAGACCTACGACTTCTTCGGCATCCAGTTCGACGGTCATCCCTCGCTCACTCGAATTCAGATGCCCGACGATTGGGTCGGCCATCCCCAACGCAAGGACTATCCCCTCGGCGGAATACCGGTCGAGTACAAAGGCGCCAGCATTCCTCCACCCGATCGACGGCGGGAGTACAACTAGATGACCGACTTCGCGGGCAACCACATCGCAGGTAGTGAAAAGGCTTTCACCGTGTCGGGGCAGGACTGGGACGACATTGTCGCGGCGGCGGCCGAGACTTCCGCAAGTTCGGCCGAGGAACGCATCGTCGTCAACATGGGGCCGCAGCACCCCTCGACGCACGGTGTACTGAGGCTCATCCTGGAGATCGAGGCCGAGACGGTCACCGAGGCCAGGTGTGGAATCGGCTACCTACACACCGGCATCGAGAAAAATCTGGAGTTCCGTAATTGGACCCAGGGGGTCACGTTCGTCACCCGAATGGATTACCTGTCCCCGTTCTTCAACGAGACCGCGTACTGCCTCGGCGTCGAGAAGCTACTCGACATCACCGACGAGGTCCCCGAACGAGCGACCGTCGTACGGGTGATGTTGATGGAGCTCAACCGGATCTCCTCGCACCTCGTCGCATTGGCTACAGGCGGAATGGAACTCGGAGCCGTCACGGCGATGCTGTTCGGGTTCCGTGAACGCGAGTTGATACTCGATGTATTCGAGACAATCACCGGCCTCCGCATGAATCACGCCTACATCAGGCCGGGCGGGCTGGCCCAGGATCTTCCCGACGACGCTGTACCGAAGATTCGAGAACTATTGAAGGTCCTCCCTGGCAGGCTGCAGGACATGTCGAATCTGCTCGACGACAACCGAATCTGGAAGGCCCGCACCAAAGGAATCGGATATCTCGATCTCACCGGCTGTATGGCACTTGGGATCACCGGCCCGATGCTCCGATCCACGGGCCTTCCTCACGATCTCCGTGTGTCGCAGCCATATTGCGGCTACGAAGACTACGAATTCGATGTCTGCGTCGACTCCGGATGTGATGCGTACGGCCGCTACATCATTCGCGTAGCGGAGATGAAGGAGTCCCTCAAAATTGTCGAGCAAGCTCTGGATCGACTTCGACCCGGCCCGATCATGGTGGACGACAAGAAAATCGCCTGGCCTGCAGACCTCTCCGTCGGGCCCGACGGAATGGGTAACTCGACCGAGCACGTCCGCGACATCATGAACACGTCGATGGAATCGCTGATACATCACTTCAAGCTGGTCACCGAGGGGTTCAGGGTGCCGCCGGGACAGGTGTACGTGGCGGTGGAATCGCCTCGAGGTGAACTCGGCGTCCACATGGTCAGTGACGGAGGAACCCGGCCGTTCCGAGTCCACTACCGCGATCCGTCGTTCACCAATCTTCAAGCTGTCGCCGCCACCTGCGAGGGAGGGATGGTCGCCGACGTCATCGCGGCCGTTGCGAGCATCGATCCCGTCATGGGCGGAGTGGACCGGTGAGCGAGAAGGTGTACTTACAGCTCGGAACCCGCCCGATTCCGTATCCCGACGACGTGCGAGCGCGACTGGATCACGACGCTACAGCGATAGTTGCGCGGTACTCACCTCCTGACTCGCCCGATCCGGAGATGGCACGGTCGGCCCTGCTGCCCCTTCTCCATCTCGTTCAATCGGAAGATGGCTACGTCTCCCCGGCCGGGATCGAATTCTGCGCAGCGAAATTGGGACTCACGGGTGCCGAGGTCACAGCAGTCGCAACGTTCTACTCCATGTACCGCCGTGAACCGACCGGCGACTATTTGGTCGGGGTATGCACCAACACACTGTGCGCTGTGATGGGCGGGGACGCGATCCTCGAGGCACTGGAGGATCATCTCGACCCTTCGGACAACGCGGTGACATTGACTCACATCGAGTGCAACGCCGCATGCGACTACGCACCGGTCGTGATGGTGAATTGGGAGTTCTTCGACAACCAGACACCTGAATCGGCACGTTCGCTGGTCGATGCGTTGCGCTCCGATGAGGCGGTGGTTCCTACTCGTGGAGCGTCGCTGTGCACGTTCAGGGAGACGGAACGAATTCTCGCAGGCTTCCCCGACGACCGACTCGGAGCTGTCCACGCAGGCGGTACCGCAGGCGCGCCGACCCTGGCCGGATTGCGCATCGCACAGCAGTCCGGAATGAGCGCGCCGGTGGCATCGACGCCGAGCGATACCGGTTCGGCGCCGCTGGGTTCGGAGGAAGCGAACGCGGCAGCCACGACCAAGGACAAGCCTGCTCCGGCACCCGAAGAATCCGTTCCGCCCGAGAAGGGAAACTGACGTGCCATTGACGCCGGTACTGAGCAGCTATTGGGACGATCCAGAGTCCTGGACACTGGAAACCTATGAGCGCCATGGCGGTTACGTCGGTCTGCGGCGCGCATTCGAGATGGCGCCCGACGACATCATTGCGCTCGTCAAGGATGCTGGTCTACGCGGGCGAGGTGGGGCCGGCTTCCCCACTGGCATGAAGTGGAGCTTCATCCCGCAAGGCGACGGCAAGCCGCACTATCTTGTCGTCAACGCCGACGAGTCCGAGCCCGGCACGTGCAAGGATATGCCGCTACTACTCGCAACCCCTCAAGTGCTGCTGGAGGGAATCATCATCGCGGCGTACGCAATCCGCGCACACCGCGCCTACATCTATCTGCGCGGCGAAGTGGTTCCGGTCCTGAGGCGGGTGCATGCTGCCGTCGCCGACGCCTACGCTGCCGGCTACCTCGGTGCAGACATCATGGGGAGTGGGTTCGATCTGGACGTCGTTGTCCATGCGGGCGCCGGCGCATACATCTGTGGAGAAGAGACGGCGCAGCTCGATTCTCTCGAAGGCCGTCGGGGACAACCCCGCCTGCGTCCACCTTTTCCGGCTGTTGCCGGTCTCTATGCGTGCCCGACAGTGGTGAACAACGTCGAATCGATAGCCAGCGTGCCGGCCATCCTCAGGAACGGCGTCGACTGGTTTCGCTCGATGGGCAGCGAGAAATCTCCCGGTTTCACGCTCTACTCATTGTCCGGCCACGTCACAACACCCGGCCAGTACGAAGCACCACTAGGGATCACGCTGCGTGAACTCCTCGGGTACGCAGGCGGCGTTCGGGCGGGGCACTCGCTGAAATTCTGGACGCCCGGTGGCTCGTCAACGCCAATTTTCACCGACGAGCATCTCGATGTTCCGTTGGACTACGAGGGTGTCGGCGCCGCGGGGTCGATGCTCGGAACGAAGGCGCTTCAGATCTTCGACGACACCACGTGCGTCGTCCGCGCGGTCCGCCGTTGGACGGAGTTCTACGCTCACGAGTCGTGCGGCAAATGCACACCCTGTCGCGAGGGGACATACTGGCTGGTCCAGATCTACGAGCGGCTCGAAACCGGCCGCGGCACGGAAGCCGATCTCGATACCCTTCTCGATATTGCGGACAGCATTCTCGGCAAGTCCTTCTGCGCACTCGGCGACGGCGCCGTCAGCCCGATCACTTCGTCGCTGAAGCACTTTCGTGACGAGTACGTCGCGCATATCGGCGCGCCGTGCCCGTTCGACCCACATCGTTCCACCCTGATGGCGGGAGAACTCACCTCATGAACGGCGAAATCGAGACTGTCACCGTCACCATCGACGGAGCCGAAGTCCAGGTACCGTCAGGCACTCTCGTGATCAGAGCTGCCGAGATGAGCGGCATTCAGATCCCCAGGTTCTGCGATCACCCGTTGCTGGAGCCTGTTGGCGCGTGCCGCCAGTGCCTCGTCGAAGTCGAGGGTCAGCGAAAGCCAGTGGCATCGTGCACGACCACGGTGGCCGCCGGAATGGTGATTCACACCCAGGTCAGTTCACCCGCGGCGGCGAAAGCTCAGGAAGGGGTGATGGAACTCCTTCTGATCAATCACCCCCTCGACTGTCCGATCTGTGACAAGGGCGGCGAGTGCCCGCTCCAGAACCAGGCGATGTCCTCCGGTCGGTCGGAATCGCGGTTCACCGACGTCAAGCGCACCTATCCCAAGCCGATACCTCTGTCCTCGGAAGTTCTTCTGGACCGAGAGAGATGTGTGCTGTGCGCCAGATGTACCCGTTTTTCACAGCAGATAGCAGGTGACCCGTTCATCGAACTTATCGAACGCGGGGCGCTGCAACAGGTCGGCATCTACGAGAACGAACCGTTCGAGTCGTACTTCTCCGGCAACACGGTCCAGATTTGCCCCGTTGGCGCGCTCACTGGCGCTGCCTACCGATTCCGCGCGCGACCGTACGATCTGGTGTCGACACCGAGCGCCTGCGAGCACTGTGCAAGCGGATGCGCGCAACGGACCGACCACCGCCGCGGCAAGGTTCTACGCCGCCTGGCGGGAGACGATCCGGCAGTCAATGAAGAGTGGAACTGCGATAAAGGACGGTGGGCATTCACCTATGCCACCGAACGTGATCGCCTTACTGGGCCTCTCGTTCGCGGATCCGACGGCGTACTCGCACCGGCCTCGTGGTCCGAAGCGATGGCGGCTGCCGCGGCAGGACTATCCGCGGCAGGTCGCGACGTCGGTGTACTCGTCGGCGGCCGATCGACACTAGAGGATGCGTACGCGTACTCGAAGTTCGCCCGAGTCACGCTCGGCACCAACAACATCGACTTCCGGGCCCGAGCACACAGCGACGAGGAGACCGCATTCCTTGCGGCGCACGTCGCCGGTCGTGAAATGGACGTCACCTACCAACGCCTGGAGCAGGCACCCATTGTGCTCCTCGTCGGCTTCGAGCCCGAGGAAGAATCCCCCATTGTCTTCCTTCGACTCCGCAAGGCCGTGCGTATCAACAATCAGAAGGTTCATGCCATCGCGCCGTTCGCCTCTCCCGGAGTCACCAAGCTCGGCGCCACGTTGATTCAGTGCCTTCCCACAGGCGAGGCTGCCGTTCTTGACCAACTGGACAACATGGGTCCCGGCACGATTGTCCTCATCGGTGAGCGGCTGGCCGAAACACCGGGTGGCCTCTCTGCGGTGGCGCAATTCGCGGCCAGGACAGAGGCGACCGTTGCGTGGATCCCTCGCCGCGCGGGCGATCGTGGCGCACTCGACATGGGCGTACTGCCGAATCTCCTACCGGGTGGCCGTCCGGTAGGAGACAAGTCGGCTCGGACCGAATTGGCGCAGCACTGGGAAGTGTCCGAACTTCCCGACAAAACCGGCCTGTGCACATCCGCGATCCTCGAGGCCGCGCGGTCGGGCTCGGCCCTGGTTATCGGCGGTGTGGAACTTGCGGACCTGCCTGATCCGGCAGGTGCCGCCGCAGCCATCGACGTTGCGTCTTTCGTCGTCAGTCTCGAAATCAGACAGAGCAGCGTCACGGACCGCGCAGACGTCGTGTTTCCTGTTGCCCCCGTCGCAGAAAAAGCGGGCACGTTCGTGGACTGGGAAGGCAGGCCCAGATCGTTCGACTCGGCGATTTCCAGCGCACGTTCGCTGTCCGACGGCCGTGTGCTGCATGCACTTGCTGCCGAAATGGACTTCCCCATCGATCTGCCCGACGTTGCGACCGCCAGGAGCGAGATCGCTGCACTCTCGGTATGGTCGGGCAGCCGCATTGACTTCGTATCCCGGCAGCACGGTGCGATACCCACTCCCGCAGCCGGTGAGGCTCTCCTTTCGACCTGGCGCATGCTGCTGGATTCAGGACGCATGCAGGACGGTGAGCCGCACCTCGCGGGAACATCGCGTACTCCCGTGGCTCGGTTGTCGGCATCGACAGCTCACGAAATCGGCGCGGTCCAAGGCGACTGGGTGACGGTGAGTTCAGACGAGGGGAAGCTCACCCTGCCCCTGGCCATCACCCCTTTACCGGATCGTGTGGTGTGGCTTCCGCTTCGCTCACCCGGTTCGGAAGTGAACGCAGCTCTGGGCGTCGGCAACGGGAGCCTCGTTCGGATCTCGATTACCGTCGGAGCAGAGTCGTGATCGCCGGATTCGGCACCGATCCCTGGTGGCTGGTGGTCGGCAAAGCCGTTGCCGTCTTCGTCTTTCTCATCCTGACACCCCTCATCGCCATCCTCGCGGAGCGCAAAGTGATGGCTCGTATGCAGATGCGCGTCGGACCCAACCGGGTAGGGCCGGGCGGAATGCTGCAAAGCCTCGCGGACGGTGTCAAGTTGGCGCTCAAGGAAGGCATCGTCCCGAAGGGAGTCGACAAACCGATCTATCTTCTTGCGCCGGTGATCGCTGCAGTGCCTGCGTTCATGGCATTCGCGGTTATCCCCTTCGGCCCGGAAGTCTCCATCTTCGGAACCCGAACACCGTTGCAGTTGACCGATTTCCCGGTGGGGGTGCTGTACATTTTGGCAGTCACCTCCGTCGGTGTGTACGGAATCGTGCTGGCTGGTTGGGCGTCGGGATCGACGTATCCGCTTCTCGGCGGCCTTCGCTCCACTGCCCAGGTCATTTCTTACGAAATCGCGATGGGATTGTCGTTCACTGCCGTCTTCCTTTACGCCGGAACCATGTCGACGTCGGGAATTGTTGCTGCACAGTCGAATACCTGGTACATCTTCTTACTCTTTCCATCGTTTCTGATTTATGTCACGTCGATGGTCGGTGAAACCAACCGAGCACCGTTCGATCTGCCCGAGGCCGAGGGCGAATTGGTCGGCGGTTTCCACACCGAATATTCGTCGCTGAATTTCGCGATGTTCATGCTCGCCGAATACGTCAACATGGTGACGGTGTCCGCTTTGGCGACCACATTGTTCATGGGAGGGTGGCATGCTCCGTTCCCGCTCAGCCTGTGGGACGGTGCGAACTCCGGCTGGTGGCCGGTCCTGTGGTTCACCTTCAAGGTGTGGGGATTCCTGTTCGTCTTCATCTGGTTACGAGCAACTCTCCCCCGCCTGCGGTACGACCAGTTCATGAATTTGGGATGGAAAGTACTCATCCCGGTGTCACTGGTGTGGATCGTGCTGGTCGCCGCCGTTCGAGCACTTCGACTCGAAGGCTACGGTTCGTTCGCCTTCGCGCTTGTCGTGGTCAGTGTGCTTGTGGCCGTTCTCGTAGCGGCGCTGCTGTGGCGACGCAGCCACCGAAGGGCAGAACTACCCGGACGCCCGACCGAGTCGCGCCCGCACGTCGATCCCCCTCCATCCGATCCGCTGCCCTCCGATCCGCTGCCATTCGATCCTATGGCCGGTGGATTCCCGGTTCCTCCCCTGCCAGGTCAGATCCTCCCCGGACCGACCCCTCCAGGACAGACCCCTCCAAAATCCGTGAAGGAGCGCAGCGATGCCTGAATTTCTCGGCCCGATAGCAGGGTTCGGTGTCACGTTCGCCACCATGTTCAAGAAGCCGGGAACCGAGTTCTACCCCGAGAACAAGGTTCCTACAGCTGAGCGCTATCACGGTCGCCACCAACTCAATCGGTACGCCGACGGCCTGGAGAAATGCATCGGCTGCGAGCTGTGCGCGTGGGCATGCCCAGCCGACGCGATTTACGTCGAGGGCGCGGACAACACCGAAGAGGAGCGGTTCTCACCGGGCGAGCGATACGGCCAGGTGTACCAGATCAACTACCTACGGTGCATCGGGTGCGGACTCTGCATCGAAGCATGCCCGACGCGTGCACTCACCATGACCAACGAATACGAACTCGCCGACGACAACCGCGCCGATCTGATCTACGAGAAGGACCGACTGCTCGCACCGATGGAACCGGGCATGGAAGCGGCGCCGCACCCTATGGCCGAGAACACCACTGCGGCAGATTACTACCGAGGAACGGTGCAGTGACCACCTCCACCGCCGAGGCCGTACAGTTCTGGCTTCTCGGCGGGCTGTCGGTGATCGGCGCGATCGCGATGGTGTGCGCGACGAAGGCCGTCTACTCGGCGTTGTTCCTCGCGGTCACGATGATCATCTTCGCGGTCTTCTATATCGCTCAAGGAGCGGTCTTTCTCGGAGTCGTCCAGGTAGTGGTCTATACGGGCGCGGTGATGATGCTGTTCCTGTTCGTGCTGATGCTGGTGGGTGTGGACTCTGCCGACTCACTTACCGAGACCTTGAAGGGTCAGCGACCGGCTGCGGTGATCGCCGGCGTCGGCTTCGGGCTCGTCGTCATCGGCGCGATCGGCAACGCATCCGTCGAGTCCGGGCGGCCGGAATTCGTCGGACTCGACGCAGCCAATGCAGCAGGAAACGTCGAGGGGCTCGCCGAACTGATCTTTATCCGGTACCTGTGGGCGTTCGAGCTGACCGGGGCGCTACTCATCATCGCCACCATCGGCGCCATGATCCTGGCGCACCGCGAGCGCTTCGAGGAACGAAAAGGTCAACGGGCATTGTCCGAGCAGCGCTTCAGGGACGGCACACACGTCACTCCGATGCCCAGCCCTGGTGTCTATGCCAGGCACAATGCCGTCGACTGGCCTGCACGACTACCCGACGGCTCACCATCGGAGCTGTCGGTCAACCCCATGCACCGCGGCCACCGGGACGGTCAGAGATGAATCCCGAGAACTACCTCTACCTGTCGGTTCTGCTCTTCTCGATCGGCGCTGCCGGAGTTCTCCTTCGCCGCAACGCGATCGTGGTGTTCATGTGCATCGAACTGATGCTCAATGCCGCGAATCTTGCTTTCGTCACGTTCGCCAGAATGCACGGAAACCTCGATGGCCAGGTGTTCGCATTCTTCACCATGGTGGTCGCGGCCGCCGAAGTCGTTGTGGGACTGGCCATCATCATGACGATTTTCCGCACTCGCCGCTCGGCCTCGGTCGACGACGCCAACCTGCTGAAGAATTGACATGGACGCCATCTGGATTCTTCCCGCACTGCCGCTCCTCGGCGCTGTCGTACTTCTCCTACTCGGCAGGAGAAGTGATCGATGGGGCCATCTCCTCGGCACTGCCACGGCTGCGTTGTCGTTCGCTTTCGCGGTAGCTCTGTTCGTCGGGATGCTCGGGCGATCCGTCGACGAGCGAGCAGTGTCGGACACACTGTTTCGCTGGGTTCCGGTCGCAGAACTTCAGGTGGACTTCGGATTTCGACTGGACCAGCTGTCGATGTGCTTCGTCCTACTGATCACCGGCGTCGGAACGTTGATTCATCTCTACGCGGTCGGGTACATGGCCGAGGATCCTGATCGCCGGAAGTTCTTCGGGTACCTCAACCTGTTCCTCGCTGCGATGCTGCTACTGGTCACAGCCGACAATTTCCTCGGACTCTACGTCGGCTGGGAAGGTGTCGGGCTCGCCTCGTACCTGCTCATCGGGTTCTGGCAGCACAAACCGTCGGCCGCGACCGCGGCGAAGAAGGCGTTCGTCGTCAATCGTGTCGGTGACATCGGGCTCATGGTCGCGCTCATGATCATGTTCTCCTCTTTTCGCAGCGTCTCTTTTGCCGACGTGTTCGCAGGCACCGAGACTGCGACCAACGGCACGCTGACCGCACTCGGATTCGTATTACTGCTTGCGGCCTGTGGAAAATCGGCGCAGGTGCCGCTTCAGTCCTGGCTCGGTGACGCCATGGAGGGCCCGACCCCTGTGTCGGCGTTGATCCATGCCGCGACCATGGTCACCGCCGGTGTCTACTTGATCGTCCGATCCGGTCCGATCTTCGAATCCGCTCCGGCAGCCCAGACTGCGGTGGTCGTCGTCGGCGCCGTCACTCTCCTGTTCGGTGCGATCATTGGTTGCGCCAAAGACGACATCAAGAAGGCCCTGGCAGCGTCGACGATGAGCCAGATCGGCTATATGTTTCTCGCCGCAGGCCTGGGTCCCGCCGGGTACACGTTCGCGATCATGCTGCTTCTCGCACACGGATTCTTCAAGGCAGGGTTGTTCCTCGGTGCAGGCTCGGTGATGCACGGAATGAACGACGAGGTCGACATGCGAAAGTACGGAGCGCTGCGCACCGTTATGCCGATCACCTTCGTCACGTTCGGACTCGGTTACCTTGCGATCATCGGAGTTCCGCCGTTCTCCGGATTTTTCGCGAAAGACAAGATTATCGAGGTGGCATTCGCCGCGGGGGGCGTTCAGGGAGCGATCCTCGGGGCGGTGACGTTGATCGGTGCAGGCCTTACCGCGTTCTACATGACCCGAGTGATGCTGATGACGTTCTTCGGCAAGGCCCGGTGGGAGCCAGATGTGCACCCCCACGAATCCCCGTCGATCATGACTGCACCCATGATCGTTCTCGCTGTTGGATCGGTGGCGGCTGGAGCGCTGTTCACCGTCGGTGGATCGTTGACCCACTGGCTCGAACCCGTGGTCGGCGAGGCTGAGGACGCGCACGCGATTCCGGCCTGGGTCGTCACACCCCTTGCACTCACCGTGGTGGCGGTCGGAGTTGCGGTCGCCTGTCGCCGATATGCCACCAAGCCCATCCCGGCAGCCGCGCCGGTGCCGGTATCCGCTCTCACTGCTGCTGCCCGGCGCGATCTCTACGGCGACGCTGTGAACGAAGCTCTTCTGATGAGGCCGGGTGCACAGCTCACCCAGGCGGCGGAGCGATTCGACGACGTCGCCATCGCCGGGGCGACCCGGGCGGTCGCGGGCAGTGTGGCCATCCTGTCGACTCGAATCAGGAACGTCCAGACCGGCTACGTCCGGTCGTACGCGCTGACCATGCTCGCCGGCACCGCGGTTCTCGTTGCAATGATGGTGGCGGTGATGGTGTGGTGAACTCGTTTCCCTGGTTGACGACGTTGTGGCTTGTCCCCCTGGTGGGCGCCGTGGTGGCAGTCGTGATGCCACGGGCTCGTCCGACTGCCGCCAAGGCGGCGGCGCTCGCAGCGTCGCTACTCACACTCGCCGTGGCGGTGGCACTCGTCGTGCAGTTCGAGCCCGGCGGCGATTCCTTTCAGTTCGTCGAATCCCACTGGTGGATAGAGTCGTTCGGCGCCAGATACGAACTGGGGGTCGACGGCATCGCACTCGTCCTCGTCCTGCTCACCGCGGTGCTTCTTCCGCTACTGCTCATTGCGGGGTGGAACGATCCTCGGCTCGGCGAGTCCGCGCATGTCTACGTTGCCTCGATGCTGCTGGTCGAGTCGATGGTGCTGATGTCCTTCTGCGCGTTGGACATTCTTCTGTTCTATGTCTTCTTCGAGGCAATGCTGATCCCGATGTACTTCCTCATCGGTGGATTCGGCGGACCGGCACGAGCAGCGGCGGCGGTGAAGTTTCTGCTGTACAACCTCGTCGGCGGTCTGGTGATGCTCGCCGCGGTGATCGGACTGTACGTCGCCACCGCCCAGTCGAACGTATTCGACTCCGGTACCTTCGGTTTCCGTGAGATAGCCGCCGCCGCCACTGCAGGCGACCTCGGGGTGAGCCCAGGAATACTCAACGCGCTGTTTCTGGGTTTCATGTTCGCCTTCGCGGTCAAGGCGCCGTTGTGGCCGTTCCATTCCTGGCTACCTGACGCCGCAGTCGAATCGACGCCCGCAACGGCAGTGCTGATGATGGCCGTCGTGGACAAGGTCGGTACGTTTGGAATGCTTCGATATTGTCTGCAGCTGTTCCCCGAGGCGTCGAAGTATTTCGCACCGGTGATCATCACTCTCGCGGTCATCGGCATTCTCTACGGTGCAGTGCTGGCGATCGCGCAGACCGACGTCATGAGGTTGATCGCATACACCTCGATCTCGCATTTCGGTTTCATCATCCTGGGGATCTTCGCGATGACAAGCCAGGGTCAGGCAGGTTCGACTCTCTACATGGTCAATCACGGAATCTCGACCGCCGCTCTGTTCCTTGTGGCCGGATTCCTGGTCTCCCGCCGCGGCACCCGTGTCATTTCGCACTACGGCGGGGTGCAGAAGGTTGCGCCGGTTCTGGCAGGCACCTTCTTGATCGCCGGCCTCGCAACACTGTCGCTACCGGGTCTCGCACCTTTCATCAGTGAATTCTTGGTCCTCATAGGAACATTCGCGAAGTATCACGTTGCCGCCGTCGTTGCCTCGATCGCGTTGGTGCTCTCGGCCGTCTACATCCTGTGGCTCTACCAGCGGGTGATGACGGGCCCGAGCCGCACCGAGAACGAGGGGATGAAAGATTTGGTCCCCCGCGAGCTCGTGGTGATGGTGCCGTTGATCGCGCTGTTGATCCTTCTGGGTGTCTATCCCAAACCTCTGCTGGACATCGTCTCGCCTGCGGTGGAGACGACGATCACGGCCGTGGAATCGACCGGAACCGGAGGTCAGTGATGAACGACGGGATCCTTACCCCACCGGGCATCGAATATTCGCAGCTGTCACCGATGTTGGTCGTGTTCGCCGTCGCTGTGGCGGGAGTTCTGGTAGAAGCGTTCGCACCACCCGCGATGCGTTTTCGGGCTCAGCTGACATTGGCGCTCGGTGGGTCCGTCGCGGCGCTCGGATCGGTGATAGCACTCGCTGTGTCCACCACGGGCACCGTCGGTACCAGAGCCGTCATGGGCGCGGTCGCAATCGACAAGCCCACACTTTTCCTGCAGGGGACTCTGGCACTCGTCGCGATTCCCTCCCTGTTGATGGTCGGTGAACGCTCTCTCGACCGCGAAAAAGCCGATTCTTTTGCCCCACAAGCATCCACCGTTCCAGGTTCTCTGGCCGAACAGCAGGCCACCCAGGCCGGATCCGCGCAGACCGAAGTGTTTCCACTGACCATGTTCGCGCTCGGCGGGCTCCTGCTCTTCCCGGCGTCGAACGATCTTCTGACGATGTTCGTTGCACTCGAGGTTTTCTCGCTTCCACTGTATGTGCTGTGCGGTCTGGCTCGGCGACGCCGACTGCTGTCGCAGGAAGCATCGATGAAGTACTTCCTGCTGGGAGCATTCTCCTCGGCGTTCTTCTTGTTCGGAACGGCAATGTTGTATGGCTACTCGGGAACGCTGGAACTGGGAGCCATCGGTGATGCGATCGCGATCGGTGACGGCAACGACGCACTGGCTGTGCTCGGAACCGCACTCGTCGGTGTAGGCCTGCTCTTCAAAATCGGCGCCGTTCCCTTCCATTCCTGGATCCCCGACGTCTACCAGGGTGCGCCGACACCGGTCACTGCTTTCATGGCGGCAGCCACCAAGATCGCGGCGTTCGGTGCGATGCTGCGATTGTTCTATGTCGCGCTACCCGATCTGCGTGACGACTGGCGTCCTGCTCTCTGGGCAGTAGCGATCGCGACGATGTTGATCGGTGCGATCCTGGCCGTCACTCAGACCGACATCAAACGGATGCTGGCGTACTCGTCGATCACCCATGCCGGTTTCATTCTGACCGGAGTCATAGCACTGGACGGCAACGGACTGTCCGCGACGTTGTTCTACCTCTTCGTGTACGGCCTCGGCACGGTGTCGGCATTCGCGATCGTCACCGTCGTCCGCGACGCGAACGGCGAAGTCACCGATATATCGCGGTGGGCCGGAATTGGGCGAACATCACCGGCGATCGCAGTGATGTTCGCACTGCTGCTTCTCTCGTTCGCCGGAATTCCGTTGACGAGTGGGTTCATCGGAAAGTTCGCGGTGTTCCAGGCGGCTGCCGGATCCGGCGCCACTCCCCTGGTGATCGTCGGGGTATCGAGCAGCGCAGTCGCCGCCATCTTCTATGTCCGGGTGATCGTGCTGATGTTCTTCGCGGACCAAGCAAGCACTGGTGGCGACGCCGGGATTCCCACCGTCATCGCGCCGGGTTTCGCAACGTGGTCGGCCATCGGCGTCGGCGTCGTCGCGACCATTGTTTTCGGATTGTTCCCCCAGCCGCTGCTGAACCTGGCAGAGAGTGCTGCAGTCTTTCTGCGCTGACCGGACCGAGTGACGACGAAGATCAGTGTGAGGTCGCCCGACCCGGTGAAGACGGAGTCATGCTTCACCGAATCGATCCGAGCTGACGGTAGTTCCCGCGCGGATCCAGGGCCGCTAAGCTCTTTTCGATGCCGGACACACCAGATAGACCGACACACCGCTGGCGCACCGCAGCAGGCATCCTCGCCTTCCTGTGTTTCGCCGCGAGCGCACTCGGAATGTTCGCCTACTTTTCGCACACACAGAATCAGTACGTCGTGGCCCTGGCGTCCTTTGCACCGATTCTGCTCACGTCTTCGCTGGTCGGAGCAGTTGCGGCGGCGCTGGGACGTCGGTGGATCCTGCTGGCGGCATCGGTTACCGCGGCCGCAGTCGGAGTCGCACTTTTCGGACCGCTGTACGTGTCGGATACCCGCGCCGAGTCGTCCACAGCCACCTCTACGGCAGAATCATCACCGCGGACTCTCCGCGTGATGCAGTCCAACTTGATGCTCGGACTCGCCGACCCGAACGAAGTCGTCCGACTGGCCGACGCCAACGCTGTGGACGTGTTGACAGTTCAGGAGCTCACGCACGACGCCGAGAGGGCACTCGACGCCTCGGGAATCGCACAGCTACTTCCGTATCACTTCACCGAACCCACCGTGGGCGGCGGTGGCGGCGCAGGAATCTACAGCCGGTTCCCCCTGTCCGCAGAACAGCAGTTGCCGGAATTCGTCCTGTCGAACCTTGTCGTCGATCTCGACGTGGGCGCACGGGACCCGGTCCGCCTCTACACGGTGCATCCGGTACCGCCGTACCCGACTCCAGCGACACTGTGGGCTTCGGAGATGGAGTTGCTACGACACGACCTGTCGAGGTCATCGGAAACAGCGAACGTCGTCGTCAGCGGCGACTTCAACTCCACTCGCTCACACAGCCGCTTCCGGGACATCCTGAGCGATGGGTTCGTCGACGCAGCCGATACCTCGGGGAGTGGATTGCTCGCGACGTATCCGACCGACAAGCCGTATCCGGCCGTGGTCGGGATCGACCATGTACTCACCCGCGGAGCGACCGCGACGGCGCTGCGGCGCGTGACGATTCCCGGCTCCGATCATCACGGTCTCATAGCCGACCTCGAGCTGAAATCGTAGCGTCGGTCCCCGATGGATCAGCGGTGATGATCTGATCGAACAGTGTTCTGATCGCACGGCCCGCCATACCTGTCGAGAGCGCCATGGCCCATGATTGAGCAATGAGTTCGAGCGATCTCTTCGGAGGCCCCAAGCGACTGCTGACCGTAGTTGCGGTGATCGTCGTGGTTACCTTGCTGGCTGCCGTGGTGACATTGATCGTCCGACAGATTCTCGGCCCGCCCGAAGGACCGTCGCCATACGACACACCTTCGATCTCGACAAGCCAGTCTTCGCCCGAGTGACGTCGAGTTCTCCGCATCACCAGTTGCCGTACTCGATCCGATTCGACTGGGGGCTTTCCGGCGCCGAGGCGATCGCGATGGGCTCCGACGTCGCCGTCGTTGTGGATGTCCTTTCGTTCACGACCACCCTGTCCGTCGCGCTCGATGTGGGCGCGACAGTTGTGCCGTGGACCGTTCGCGACGATTCGGCCGCAACCTACGCCCGCCGCCATGACGCAGACCTCGCCGTGAGACGGAGCGAAGCAGTCGCCGGTGACGTCAGCCTCTCTCCTGCGACTCTCCGGATCGGACGTCCTCCCACCCGTTTGGTTCTTCCGTCACCCAACGGATCGACCATCTCCGCATACCTCGCCTCCGGTACATCGGTGTGCGTCGGAGCATCACTGCGCAATGCACCAGCGGTGGCGTCCTGGATTAAAGAGAATCGACCGCCGACAGATGTCGTGTCCGTTGTCGCCGCAGGCGAAAGGTGGCCCGACGACGGGCTTCGCCCGAGCATCGAGGATCTGTGGGGCGCCGGATTTGTGATTGCCGAACTCGACCGACTCTGCAGTGGGCGCACACTGTCTCCCGAAGCGCGAATGGCTCGAGATGCGTGGACGGCGGTCCGCACGCGAGTGCCTGCCGAACTCGCCGAGTCCGCATCGGGTAGAGAGCTGATTGACACCGGCTATCGCGTGGATGTCGATATCGCCGGCGAGGTGAACTCGAGTTCAACGGTTCCGGTGCTCGAATCCGGAGAGTTCACTGACGCTGCCGCGGTGCCCGGGGTGTGACTCAGGCAACACTTCGAGTGCCCGATCAGGGGCTCGAACAGCGGAAACTCTCCGTGAGGGCTCAACGAACGTGTCCGTTATTTGGTTGTTGACACCCCGATCACGGATCATACGAGCGTGAGCAATCCGAGTGTCGCCCCGAAGACGACCGTCGTCGTACCTACGTACAACGAACGCGAGAACCTCCCCAGGCTCATCGAGCTTCTTGCGGGTATCGATCTCGAGAACGTGCACGTTCTTGTCGTCGACGACAACTCGCCCGATGGCACTGGAAAGCTCGCGGACGAGTTGGCCGAGACCGGGCCGCTTCCGCTCACTGTTTTGCATCGCACCGAGAAGAACGGCCTCGGCCGTGCTTACGTGGCAGGTATCACGAAGGCCCTCGACGAGGGCGCAGACATCGTTGTCCAGATGGATGCCGACCTCTCGCACCCCGCCGACGTGATCCCCACCATGGTCAAGACGCTGACCAGCACCGACGCCGCCGTCGTGCTGGGTTCTCGATACGTCCCGGGCGGCGCTGTGGCCAGTGACTGGCCGTGGCACCGCAAAGCACTGTCGGCGTGGGCCAACTTCTACGTCAATGCCATCCTCCGGCTGAAAGTGAAGGATGCCACGGCTGGATTCAAGGCCTGGCACGCGCAGACTCTCCGCACCATCGATGTCGGCTCGGTCGAGAGCAACGGTTATGCGTTCCAGGTCGAGATGAACTATCGCACCGCGCGTCGAGGGCTGAGAATTGCCGAAGTGCCGATCAAGTTCGAGGAGCGGAACGACGGCGAATCGAAGATGAGCCTGTCGGTCCAGCTCGAGTCGGCACTCGTTCCGTGGAAGCTTCTCCTCGGCAAGAAGCACTGACCGTTCAGACCGGGCACGCCGGGGTGGTCAGCCCCGCAAGGTCGACGAAAGCACATGCGTTGTCGCGGCTGAGTTTCCACACACCGTCCTCGGCGACGAAGATCATCGTCCCTGGATTCGGCTGACCTCCGATCGACAACGTCGCGCCTGCGTTGAGGCTTCCGTCACCGAGGTCGTCGACGCTGGTGATCTCGACGGATGCCGAATTTGCCACCGCAGCCGCGACAACTTGATCGATGAGCCCTTGGTCCTCCTCTGCCCCTTGCACGAATGCTGCCTTTTCGTCGATTGGGACTGCAGGATCGAAGCCACGTCTCAACGCTTCGTTGAGCTCCGCCACCGTCGGCAGCGGCGGGTAGGCCGGGTCAGCTTCCGTGGTCACAACCGGCGGAGTCGGGGGCACCGGCTCGGTACCAGCGAAACTGCAGCTGACAACGAGGCCTACGGCGGAGGCTGCGAGCAGCATCGATATTCCGAATTTCATCAACCGAAGCTAGCAAATGGAAACTAGCTATCGTTGCCACACAAAGACTTTCACACAGTTCTCTCCGCGGACTCTCACAGTTTCCACACAATACGGATCAGGCTGCGGCCTGTGAATCTGCGGCTTTTTGTGTCGCTGCATAGGTATCGACGTATTCCTGGCCCGACAGTGTCCGCAGTGCGGCCATCACTTCGTCGGTCGCACTGCGGACCACTGCTCGATGCGCGGCCAGCTCTCGATACCGCGAAAAGTCCAGCGCGGGACCGAATCTCACGACAATCCTTGCCGGACGCCACATCCGACTGCCGACCGGATTGAATTTCTCGGTACCGAACATGACAACGGGAACGACCGGAGCGCCAGTCTCGAGCGCGACTCTCGCCATTCCGGTCTTGCCCTTGTAGAGCCGCCCGTCCGGCGAGCGAGTGCCTTCGGGATAGATTGCCCAGATCGCATTGTCTGCGATGATCTTTCGCGCCGCGTCGAGCGCGGGCTCTGCCGCCTCGCTGCCCGATCGATCGATCGGAACCTGCCCGGCACTGGTGTAGAACCAGCGAATCAGAGCACCCTTGAGGCCTCCGCCTGAGAAGTATTCACTCTTGGCAACGAATCTGACTCGCCTCGGAACCACGAGGACGAGAAAGAAAGAGTCGACAACGGTCAGATGATTGCCGGCGAGAATGATCGGGCCGGTATCGGGCAGATGTTCGGCGCCCTCGATGCGCGGACGGCCCATCAGCCTGAGGATCGGTCCGATGAGTATGTACTTGAAAATCCAGTACCACACGAGCAGCCCCTGACGTAGACGGTGTCTACGCTCATAGTAGACACTGACCTCCATGACCGCACAGGACAGCTCATCTTCACGGCTGATCGATGCAGCCGTGAATCTGCTGGAGTCCGACGGACTGTCCAGGGTTACCGTGCGAAACGTCGCGCGAGCTGCTGGAATGTCGCACGGAGCGCCTCGTCGCTACTTCCCCACCCTGCACTCCATTCACGCCGAGGTCGCTCGCCGTGGATTCGTGGACATGAGAGACCGCATAGAGGCGACCGTGGGAGGAGACGTCCGTCCTCGGTCTCGCGTGCGCGCCGCCGCGCTCGAGTATGTTCGGTTCGCCGTCGACCGGCCTGAAATGTTTGCGCTGATGTTCCGCCACGACGTACTGGAGAGTTCCGGGGCACACCTGCGGGGTACATCGTTGCCACTGTTTGCTTTCGTGACAGCGCTGATCCGACCGCTGGCGGGGCACGACTCCGATGTGCGCGCCGTGCAAATCTGGACCGCAGTCCATGGAATCGCGGCGCTGAGTTCGACAGCGGCGCTCGGCGCAATCACCGATGTCGACCCCACCGATTTGGTCGACGCGGCGATCTTCTCGATCGTGGGGACCGATCGAGAAGATGGCCGATCAGACGACTAGTGACTTCACCGAAGCCGGAAGCTGACGAGCGCTCTTGTACGGTCCGACTACCGCAGCGCCGAACGGACGACCGAGCAGAACGCGCGCGACCTCGCGCACCTCGTCCACCGAGACCTCATCGATTCTGGCAAGGGTGTCGGATACGTCGCGATGATTGCCGTAGTTGAGCTCGCTGCGACCGATCCGATTCATTCTCGAGCCGGAATCCTCGAGGCCGAGAACGAGTCCGCCGCGGAGCGAACCCTTGGCGCGGGCACACTCGTCCGCGGTGATTCCGTCGGCCGCGACATTTGCGAGAACCTCACGGATCACCGTGGTGACCTCCGCGAGGTTCTCGGGTTGGCAACCCGCGTACACCGAGAATGCTCCTGAGTCGGCGAAAGTGTCCACCGAGGAGTACACGGAGTAAGCCAGGCCCCGCTCTTCACGAATCTCCTGGAACAACCGGGAGGACAATCCGCCGCCGACCGCAGTGTTGAGAATGGACAGAGCCCACCGATGACCTTCGTGCCTGCCGAACGCGCGCACGCCGAGCGACAGGTGAGCCTGCTCGCTGTCGCGTCGAACGAATCGGAGCTCCGGCCGATTGGTCAGACGCACAGTACCTTCGCGACGAGGTACCGGCTTCACGCCCTTGGTCAGGTGCCCGGCGAACGCGCGCCGGACCAACGCAACAGTCTGTCGATGATCCACATTGCCCGCCACGGCGATCACCATGCGATCAGGTGTGTAGCGGCGAGTATGGAACGAGCGAAGTTGAGCTCGCGTCATTTCTTCGATGGACTCGACGGTGCCGATTATCGGACGCCCCACCGGGTGATCGCCGAACATTGCTTCGAGAAACAGGTCGCCGAGAAGATCCTCGGGATCGTCGTCTCGCATGGATATCTCTTCGAGCACCACTTGGCGCTCGACATCGACATCCACCGACCGACAGCGACCTCGCAGTACGACGTCACTGACGAGATCGATCGCCAATCCCAGGTCATCGTCGAGAACGTGCGCGTAGAAGCACGTGCTCTCCTTGGAAGTGAAGGCATTCAGTTCGCCGCCGACCCCGTCCATCACCTGAGCGATTTCGAGTGCGCTTCGCGTCGGCGTCGATTTGAAGAGCAGATGCTCCAGGAAATGCGCCGCTCCGGCCACGCTCGGCTGTTCGTCGCGTGACCCGACCCCGACCCACACTCCGACGGAGGCAGAACGGACACCGGGAACGAACTCCGTGACCACACGAAGACCACCGGGCAAGGTGGTGCGCTGAACGCCCACTTCCTGCCCGGTGTGATCCGAAACGCCAGAACGGTACGTCCCGAGAGGACGTACCGTTCTGCCTGGAGTGTTCTTACTCAGCGTTGGCCTCGGCAGGTGCGTCGGAGGGAGCGTCGACTACAGCAGCAGCGGCACCGTCCTCCTCGACGGGAACGAGGCTGATCTTGCCGCGGTTGTCGATGTCGGCGATCTCCACGCGGAGCTTCGAACCGATGCTCACGACGTCCTCGACCTTGTTGATGCGCTTGCCGCCACCGAGCTTCGAGATGTGAACCAAGCCGTCACGCCCCGGAAGGAGCGAGACGAACGCACCGAACGCCGTTGTCTTGACCACAGTTCCGAGGAAACGCTCGCCGACCTTCGGCAACTGTGGGTTGGCGATGGCGTTGATCATGTCGATCGCGGCCTGAGCGGACGGGCCGTCCGCTGCACCGACGTAGACGGTGCCGTCATCTTCGATCGAGATGTTGGCGCCGGTCTGCTCGGTGATGGAGTTGATCATCTTGCCCTTGGGTCCGATGACCTCACCGATTTTGTCGACCGGGACCTTGATCGCGGTGACGCGAGGCGCGTACGGACTCATCTCGTCGGGTGTGTCGATAGCCTCGGCCATCACCTCGAGAATCGTCGTACGAGCATCCTTGGCCTGCGCCAGAGCGCCGGCGAGCACCTTGGACGGAATGCCGTCGAGCTTCGTGTCGAGCTGGAGAGCTGTGACGAAGTCCTTCGTGCCTGCGACCTTGAAGTCCATGTCGCCGAAGGCATCCTCGGCACCGAGGATGTCCGTCAGTGCGACGTAACGGGTTTCGCCGTCGACCTCGTCGGACACGAGGCCCATCGCGATACCCGCGACCGGGGCACGCAGTGGCACACCGGCATTGAGCAGCGACAGAGTCGATGCGCACACAGATCCCATGGACGTGGAACCGTTGGAGCTCAGCGCCTCGGAGACCTGTCGGATGGCGTACGGGAACTCCGCCTGGCTCGGCAGAACCGGCAGGAGTGCGCGCTCGGCAAGCGCGCCGTGGCCGATCTCGCGACGCTTCGGCGAACCGACGCGGCCCGTCTCACCGGTGGAGTACGGCGGGAAGTTGTAATGATGCATGTAACGCTTGGATGTCTCGGGGCCGAGCGAGTCCACCTGCTGAGCCATCTTCACCATGTCGAGCGTCGTGACTCCGAGAATTTGAGTCTCGCCACGCTCGAACAGTGCGCTGCCGTGCGTGCGCGGGATGATCGCTACCTCGGCCGACAGCGAACGGATGTCGGTGACTCCGCGGCCGTCGATGCGGAAGTGATCGGTAAGGATGCGCTGACGAACCGACTTCTTGGTGAGCGCACGGAACGCTGCGCCGATTTCCTTCTCACGGCCGGAGAACCGGTCTGCGACCTGCTCCAGAACCTGCGCCTTGACCTCGTCGAGCTTGCTCTCGCGCTCGGCCTTGCCTGCGATCGTCAGAGCCTCGTTCAGCGGGATCTGAGCTGCCGATTCAACGGCCTCGAAGACGTCCGACTGGTACGCCGGAAACACCGGGAAGTCACCGGTCGGCTTCGATGCCTTCGATGCAAGTTCCTGCTGTGCGGTGCACAGAGCCGCGATGAACGGCTTCGATGCTTCGATGCCCTCGGCGACGACTCCCTCATTGGGTGCAGTTGCGCCACCTTCGATGAGCTCGATGACGTTCTCGGTGGCTTCTGCTTCGACCATCATGATGGCGACGTCTGCATCGGCTCCGGAACCGGAAACGATGCGGCCGGCGACGACCATGTTGAACACAGCCTTTTCGAGCTGCTCGTTGGTCGGGAACGCCACCCACTGCTTGTCGATCAGAGCAACGCGAACGCCGCCGATCGGTCCGGCGAACGGCAGGCCGGCGATCTGAGTGGACGCCGAGGCCGCGTTGATTGCAACGACGTCGTACAGGTCGGCCGGATTGAGGCTGAGAACCGTGATGACGACCTGGATCTCGTTGCGCAATCCGTCGACGAACGTCGGACGCAACGGCCGGTCGATGAGGCGGCAGGTGAGGATGGCGTCGGTGGACGGACGTCCTTCACGGCGGAAGAACGATCCGGGGATACGTCCTGCGGCGTACATGCGCTCTTCGACATCCACCGTCAAGGGAAAGAAGTCGAATCCTTCGCGGGGGTGCTTACCTGCAGTCGTTGCCGACAGCAGCATGGTGTCTTCGTCGAGGTAGGCGGCGACTGCGCCTGCGGCCTGTTGAGCAAGGCGACCGGTCTCGAAACGGATGCTGCGCTTGCCATAGGTGCCGTTGTCGATCACGGCAGTTGCCTCGTAGACGCCCTCTTCGGCTTCTACAACATTGGTTTCCGTCATTCTCTTCTTCTCGTCCTCTCGTCTTTGCCGTACCCACGCCGACGAACCGTTGGCCTCCCTGGCTATGAAGGCCAAGGATCTGGGCTGCGATTGCTCGAGCGGGGGCGGCCATCGATCGAAGCCCTACGGACATCTCGTATCCGTCAGGCCACTACCGAAGACCGACACCACTTCGCATCAGGCATGTGTACGGCGGTGTGCGAACACCCATGTGCCCGCAATTTGTTGCTTTCGTCCAACACAGCTGCTGGCATTTCAAGTCTCTGTGCCGGCGTTCAAACACAGATAGCCAACGAGGACAGTCTAAGCACTGCCTCGTTGGCTACTGCACTATTTCCATGACCGCCCATGACATTGGGCACGTCGGCGTCGTAATTAGCGACGCAGTCCCAGACGCTCGATGAGCGAACGGTAACGGGTGACATCAACCTTCGCAATGTACTTCAGCAGGCGACGACGACGTCCGACCAGCAGCAGAAGGCCACGGCGGGAGTGGTGGTCGTGCTTGTGCATCTTCAGGTGCTCGGTGAGATCGACGATACGCTTGGTGAGCATCGCGACCTGCGCCTCGGGCGAACCCGTGTCGGTCGGGTGCAAGCCGTACTCGCCGAGTACGGTCTTCTTTTCTTCGGTGGTCAATGCCACTGGTACTACTCCTGATCACTGACGTCCGCGTGAAAGGAAGTTCGAGCCGCGAAGCCCGAACCGGGTGCAGCCACCACGGACCGCAGCATGCACCGAGAATGGATCCTATCAGGAGGACTGCTGGGACAACACTGCGCGTGCGCGCTCGGAGTCGCGTCCCATCTCCTCGATCAACCCGTCGATGGAGTCGAACTTCTCCATGCCCCGGAGCCGCTCGACGAAATCCACCGCCACATGTTGACCGTAGAGATCGCCGTCACTGTCGAGAACGAATGCCTCGACAGTTCTGGTTCGACCCGAGAACGTCGGATTGGTTCCGACGGACACCGCCGCGCGATGTCGCTCGCCGGGCGTGACTGTGCCCATGATCGGGCCGGGACCGAGGACCGTGAACCACGCGGCGTAGACACCGTCGGCGGGGATCGCCGAGTACATGGGCGGGGCAACGTTGGCCGTGGGATAACCGAGTTGCCTCCCGCGACCGTCGCCGTGCACGACGACGCCCTCGACGCGATGCGGCCGTCCGAGTGCTGCCGCCGCCGCTGCGACGTCCCCCGCGTCGACGCACGACCGGATGTAGGTCGACGAGAATGTAACGGCGTGTTCGGCAAGCAGATTGACACCGTCCACGGCGAACCCGGATCGATCTCCGATTCTGCGCAGTAAATCGACATTGCCGAGAGCCTTCTTGCCGTACGTGAAGTTATCCCCCACCACGACCTCTGCCACATGCAGGCGTTCCACCAAAATCTCGTGGACATATCGCTCCGGCGTGAGCTTCATCAGTTCGGGAGTGAAAGGCATGACGCAGAACACGTCGATACCGAGTTCCTCGGCCAATTCGGCGCGCCGGGTCAGGGTCGTGAGCTGGGCGGGATGCGATCCTGGCCGAACTACCTCCATGGGGTGCGGGTCGAACGTCATGAGGACGCTCGGGACTCCGCGTTCCGCGGCGGATGTAACCGCCCGGCTGATCAACTGGGCGTGACCGCGGTGCACACCATCGAATACGCCGATCGTGAGAACACAACGACCCCAGTCGGCAGGTACATCGTCGAGACCTCGCCATCTCTGCACGAGAGAAAGCCTACGGCCCACACTTCGCTCGGTCACTTTCGGATCGGTGTGTCGCGGCGAACAGCTGTGGACAAACCAGCGAACACTCTGCCAAGATTTCGGTGTGCCGAACTTATTTCTTCGCCTAATCGCAGTGGGCATCGTGTGCGCCGCAGCGATCAGCGGGTGTGCCCGCGAGGTGGGTGACGAGGATACAGACCTCGGCGGCGACGATCGACCGCTCGTTCTCACCACGTTCACAGTGCTCGCGGACATGGCACGCAACGTCGGCGGAAACCACCTCCGAGTGGAATCGATCACCAAAGCGGGAGCCGAGATTCATGGATATGAGCCGACGCCGGGCGATCTGCGCACGGCCGAGCAAGCCGAACTGATCCTCGACAACGGCCTCGGCCTCGAGTCGTGGTTCGAGAAATTCGTCGAACGCGTACCGGCGCCGCACGTAGTCGTCAGTGATGGCGTCGAACCCGTCTACATTCGAGGCGACGCCTACGCAGGCAAAGCGAACCCGCACGCATGGATGTCGCCGCTGGTCGCCGAGACCTATGTCGACAACATCGCGCGCGCATTCGCGGAACTGGACCCAGCCAACGAATCGGCCTACAGGTCGAACTCCGAAACGTACAAGTCGAAGCTGCGCGCAGTAGGCGAGCAACTGCACATCGCTCTCGACGTACTCCCCGAGAATCAGCGCGCACTCGTGTCGTGTGAAGGCGCCTTCAGCTACCTCGCGCGCGACTTCGCCCTGCAGGAGGCTTATCTCTGGCCGGTCAACGCTGAGCAGGAAGGCACTCCGAAACAGGTGGTGAGCACCATCGACTTCGTCCGCAACAATGACGTACCCGCCGTATTCTGCGAGTCGACCGTCTCCGACAAGGCTCAACTCCAGGTCGCAGACGATACCGGAGCCAACTTCGGCGGCAAGCTTTTCGTCGACTCGCTCAGCGAGGAAAACGGGCCGGTACCGACCTATCTCGACCTGCTCACCTACGACGCCAGAACCATCACCGACGGACTACTGGGGAATCGACGATGAATGCACAGCAGCCGGCACTCGAGATCGACGGCGTCGGCGTTCGTTATCGCGATGTCACAGCCCTCGTGGACGCGAGCCTCACCTTGAACGCAGGGCGAGTCTGCGGCCTCGTCGGAATGAACGGATCAGGCAAGTCGACGCTCTTCAAAGCCGTCATGGGTGTCGTTCGGCCCGATACCGGGTCGATCAAGGTGTTCGGCGGACCTCCGGCAAAGGCTCGAAAGGACGGCACAGTCAGTTACGTCCCACAGAGCGAGACAGTGGACTGGACGTTCCCCATCAGCGTCCGCGAAGTGGTGATGATGGGCCGCTACGGCAAGCAGAACTGGATGCGCACACCGCGTGCGCGTGACCACAACGCCGTCACCGAAGCTCTTGCCAGAACCGAGCTCGCCGACTTGGCCGAACGACAGATCGGACAGCTCTCGGGAGGTCAGCGCAAGCGAGCATTCGTTGCGCGGGCGATCGCGCAGGAAGCCTCTCTGTTGCTCCTCGACGAGCCGTTCGCCGGCGTCGACAAACGCACCGAAGCGACAATCACCCGGCTGCTACGCGAACTGACCGCACACGGAGCTTCTGTTCTCGTCTCGACCCACGATCTTCATGCGCTCCCCGATCTCTGCGACGAAGCAGTCCTACTGCAGCAACGAGTTCTGATGCACGGGAGTCCGCACGAAGTCCTGCGGCCGGAGAACCTCGCGCTCGCCTTCGGACTCGATCCCCAGCACGCGCACAACCCCGAGGTGGGCTGAGATGTATCTGGTCGATTTCTTCGTGGAACCGCTGCAGTACACGTTCATGCAACGTGCCCTACTGGTCACGATCACCGCATCGATCGTCTGCGCCGTACTCAGTTGCTGGCTCGTACTGATCGGCTGGTCCCTCATGGGCGATGCGGTCTCACACGCTGTTCTTCCCGGGGTTGCGCTCTCCTACCTGCTCGGAGCGCCGTTCGCAATCGGAGCACTGCTGTTCGCGCTCGTGGCAGTCGGCGCAATCGGGCTGGTACGCAACACCACCATCGTCAAGGAAGATGCCGCGATCGGCGTGGTCTTCACCACACTTTTTGCCCTCGGTGTCGTGCTGATCTCGAAGTTCCCGAGCCAGATCGACCTCAACCACATCTTGTTCGGCAACCTCCTGGGAGTCTCACGCAGCGACATGTGGCAGGTCTTCCTGCTCGGCGGGCTCGCTCTCGTGGTGATGATCGTCAAGCGCCGCGACTTCACCCTGTTCGCCTTCGACCGCACCCAGGCCCGCGCGGTCGGGATCTCGCCCACGGTCATCTCGGGACTGATGCTCACGCTTCTGGCACTCACGACGGTCGTGGCACTGCAAGCCGTCGGCGTCATCCTCGTCGTCGCGATGCTCATCACTCCCGGTGCAACGGCCTATCTGCTCACCCATAAGTTCGGACGAATGCTCGTGCTTGCGCCCAGCATCGGCGTCGGATGCGCGATCATCGGGATCTACGTGAGCTTCTACCTCGACGTCTCATCCGGAGGCACCGTCGTCCTGGCCCAAGGAATCTCGTTCACATTCGCCTACTTGTTCAGCCCGACCCAGGGCTTGATCACGCGGGGACTGCGCAGACGCAAGGACGTCCCCGCCTGAGTGCCCGCAAGGGCAAGATGTGATTTCGGCTTGGATTGCCTAAGCTCGATGCCGTGGTGGAACGAACGGAAGTACCGAACGTGATCGACGATGTTCAGTTGTCCGCAGTTGCGCAGGACTACCTCAAGGTGATCTGGACCGCCAGCGAATGGACCGAGGATTCGGTCAGCACGAAGATGTTGTCCGAGCGCATCGGTGTCTCGGCATCGACCGTCTCCGAGGCGATACGTAAGCTGGCCGATCAAGGAATGGTCGACCACGCCCGCTACGGCGCAATCTCATTGACCGCGCGCGGTCGCCTGGCCGCGATTGCGATGGTTCGCCGTCATCGACTCATCGAGACTTACCTCGTGCAGGAACTCGGTTACGGGTGGGACGAGGTACACGACGAGGCAGAAATCCTCGAACATGCCGTATCCGACCTCATGATGAGCCGCATCGACGCCAAACTCGGCTTCCCCGAACGTGATCCGCACGGCGATCCGATCCCGTCCGTCCACGGCGACATCGACACTCCCGAAGCCACTCGTCTGAGCGACTACACCGACGGTCAAAGCGGACGCGTGGCTCGGATCTCGGATTCTGATCCCGCGATGCTCCGGTACTTCGACTCGGTGGGAATCACGTTGGACCTGTCGATCACGGTTGTCGAGCGCCGCGACTACGCAGGCACTGTGGCAATCGAACTCGGTCAGGCTGCCAGCGCAGCCATCGATCTGGGACAGCGCGCAGCAGAGGCCATCTGGATGGTCCCCGTCTAGTCCGCCTGCCCACTCTGCTCCGCCTGGCGCGCTGCGCGAAGAGTTGCAGGCCTCACCACCAGGACCGAACTCGCTCGCTTACCTTTCTCCTGTAGCAGCGCGATGGTATGACCGGAGGGATCGATCGCGGCATAGACACCGACCAAACCGATCGGGTCCAACCACCGACCCTGGCTGATCGCTTCCGCTTCGACCGCGTCGACCTGCCTGTGCGGGAACGCTGTTCGTGCGGCCTCGTCGATATCGAGGCTGACGGCAGGATCGTCGGCAAGTTGACCCAACGTCCGAGCGTGCTCGAGGGTGAACGGCCCGACCCGGGTGCGTCGGAGCACCGTCAGGTGACCGCCGACGCCGAGGGCGCCGCCGAGATCGCGTGCGAGCGCGCGAATATAGGTACCCGACGAGCAGTCGACCTCCACATCGAGATCGACGAACCCTGTTCCCGGAATGTCTCGACGCGCCAACACGTCGAAGCGGGTCACCGTGACGGCTCGGGCCGGGAGCGTGAACTCTTCTCCCGCCCGGACCAGCTTGTGCGCCCGTTGCCCGTCCACCTTGATGGCACTGACACTCGACGGAACCTGCTCGATCTCGCCAGTGAGCAGAGCCACGTTCGCAGCGATATCCTCGTCGCGCACCGCCGATGCGTCGGCGTCGGCGACCGTCTCGCCCTCGGCGTCGTCGGTCGCCGTGGTTCTGCCGAGCCTGATGGTCGCGGAGTACGCCTTCGTCGTCAGTGCGAGGAGCCCCAGCATCTTGGTTGCGCGCTCGATGCCGAGTACGAGCACTCCCGTCGCCATTGGATCGAGAGTGCCCGCATGACCGACCTTTCGGGTCTGGAGCAACTTGCGACACGATGCGACCACGTCGTGACTGGTCACGCCGGAGTCTTTGTCGACGATCAACAACCCGGCGCCGACGAGACCGGAGGACAACTTTTCACGTGCAGACACGAGATGTCATTCTGCCAGGGCACATAAAGGTAAGTTCGGGCTAGGTCACTGCAATCGCCGTGACGATCAACCCACCCGAGACCATCCATCGCCCGTCGAACGATGCCAGCGGTGGCCCGGCGAGCGTGCCACCCGGCACGAGCAGCTCCGAGTGGAAGGTGCCGGAGGGGTGGTCGCCGGTCCCGGTCCGCTCGAACGTGATGTGCGCATCCTCGAATCCGAGCCACCGGCCGGTCAGTGGTTCCCATGCCTTGTAGGTCGCTTCTTTTGCGCAGAACAACAACCGGTCCCAGTGCACGTCGGGGTCGGATGCAGTTGCCAGCCACTCACGTTCCGGTTCGAGGCTGACCGCGCCCAACACACCGTCAGGAAGCGGACCGTGCGGCTCGGCGTCGATACCCACCGAACGAACGGCCATCGCATGTCCGAGAACAGCGCCGCGATAACCGTCGCAGTGCGTGAGGGACCCGACAATGCCCTTGGGCCATTGAGGCGCTCCGGATTTGCCCCTCATGATGGGAGCCGGATCGACCCCCAGCTTCTCCATCGCGACGCGGGCACAGTGCCGCGCCGAGGTGAATTCCCTTTTACGCTTGTCCACTGCTTTGGCCACGAGCGGCGCTTCGAGTGGATGTGGCGTCAACCCGGGAGGATCCTCGAACAATTCAGCGGCGACGACGCCGCTGGGCAGGATCGACTCGATCAACGCGCGGCCCTCATCTTCTCGACTTCGGCTTCCATCGCGGCTGTAACCGTGAAGTGCCCACCGAACTTGTTGAGCGTCCCCTCGGGATACTCGGGCACGGGAAGTATCTGACGAAGCACATTCGCAGGCAATCCGCGCTTCTGCCACTCGCGGGGGTATCCGACCGACACCTCCTCGAACCGAACACCGTCGTAGTACGTCGTACGTGGAATGTGGAGATGGCCGTACACCGAGCAGATCGCGTTGTAGCGCGTGTGCCAGTCGCCGGTGAGTGTCGAACCACACCACAAGGCGAACTCGGGATAGAACAACACGTCGGTCGGCTGCCTGACCATCGGGAAGTGGTTGATCAGGACGGTGGGAATCGACAGGTCGAGTTCGTCGAGCCGTGTCCTCGTGCTGTCGATCCGCGCACGGCACCACGCATCACGCGTGGCGTAGGGCTGCGGAGACAACAGAAACTCATCGGTCGCCACGACGTTCTTGTCCCTGGCGATCTTCAGACCGTGCTCCTTGTCGATCGCGCCCCGGGGCAGAAACGAGTAGTCGTAGAGGAGAAACATGGGGACGATTGTCGCGGGACCGCCGTCACCTTCCCAGATCAGGTACGGATCCTCCGGTGTCACGACGTCGATTTCGCGACACAAATTGACCAGGTACTCGTATCGCGCCACACCGTGGATCTGCACCGGGTCTTTCGCCGTGGTCCACAATTCGTGGTTCCCCGGCACCCAGATCACCTTCGCGAACCGGCTTCTGAGCAATTCCAACGCCCACTTGATGTCGTCGGTCTTCTCGGACACGTCACCGGCGACTATCAGCCAGTCCTCAGGCGATTCCGGGTGAATGTCCTCGGTGACCGGCCGATTGCCTCGGTGGCCGACGTGGATGTCACTGACTGCCCAGAGCTTTGCTGTCACAGGCCACAGTCCTTCCGTTCGGTCTACTGATTGCACTGAAGAGAAACAACATCTCATTGTCCCCTGAGATTCCTGTACTCGACCGGCCGGACTCGAACAGCAGGGCCGGTACATCGAGCGGGCACGGCTGGGGTGCGACAATCGGAGACATGGAAAATCTATCGGCGTCCGAGAAAAACGGCCTGCGCGGCGGCCTGTTGATCACGGTGATGGCAGCATTCATCGCCGGAATTGCTTCCGAGAACTTCGTAACCGGTTTCGTGATCACCGCGGTCGTCTGCGGGGTCGCACTACTCGCCGCTACGGTCTTGGCTCGCATCGTCATTTCCCGTCGAAATCGGTAGCCATTGGGCAATGAATCCGCATTTGCTGGTTTAGAATACTTTTTATGCCGCATTCACGGATCCGAGTCAAGGACGCCGCCGCGCTCCTCGGAGTCAGCGACGACACAGTCCGCCGATGGATCGACGGCGGCGCACTTCCATCGGAGAAGGACGACTCGGGCCGCAAGGTTATCGATGGCGCCGATCTTGCCTTGTTTGCCCGCGGGCACGCATCACCGCCGCCCGATCCGACCGGAACTGAAAGTTCGGCACGAAACAGGCTTGTCGGGCTGGTCACCAAAGTCACATCGGACCTTGTGATGAGCGAGGTCGAGATGCAGTGTGGCCCGTTCACTGTCGTCTCCCTCATGAGCACCGAATCCGTGCGCACTCTCGGCCTGGAGCCTGGATCCATTGCGGTTGCTGTCGTCAAGGCAACCACCGTCATCGTCGAAGCAACCTGACCAGCCTTCCCGTAGCCACGCCCCCCGAACCCATGGAGGACACTTCTGTGAAATCAACACTGCCGGTCTCGATCGTCGCGCTCGGAGCGTCGGTCGCTCTGCTCGCCGGGTGCGGAAGCTCCGATTCTTCCGACACCACATCAGACGCATCGGCCACAGAGTCGTCGGCGCCGGGAAACACTTCGTCGTCGGAGATCACCGGCGACATCACAGTGTTCGCTGCGGCGTCGCTGAAGGCGGTGTTCACCGAGCTCGGCGACGTCTTCGAGTCCGAACATGCCGGCACCAAAGTCGAATTCAACTTCGCCGGTTCGTCGGACTTGGTCACACAGCTGACCCAGGGCGCGCCCGCCGACGTCTTCGCCTCGGCAGACACGAACAACATGATCAAAGCAGTCGACGGCGATCTCGTCGCAGGCGAGCCGGAGAACTTCGCGACGAACACACTCACAATTGTCACGGCACCGGGTAACCCGAAGAACGTGAAAACTTTCGGCGATCTCGCCAACCCTGACGTTCTGACGGTGATCTGTGCCCCGCAGGTTCCGTGCGGTAGTGCAACCAAGAAGGTAGAAGACGCGACCGGCACCACAATTTCTGCCGTCAGCGAGGAATCCGCTGTCACCGATGTCCTGGGCAAGGTCACCTCGGGCCAGGCCGATGCCGGACTCGTCTACGTCACCGACGCAGCAGGCGTCGGCGACAAGGTGACAGCGGTGGCGTTTCCCGAGGCAGGCGAAGCGGTCAACACCTACCCGATCGCCGTACTGAAGGGCAGTGACAATGCCGCTGCTGCTGCGGCATTCGAGGCGCTCGTTGCAGGCGACGCAGGCGAGAAGGTCCTCGCTGACGCTGGATTCGCAGCGCCGTGACCTCACATCGCCGCGGGAACGAGGTCCGTGCCCGGTTGCCGGTCTGGATCTTCGTCCCTGCAGCGATCGGTGCACTCTTCGTCGTCACCCCACTGCTCGCAATCCTTCTGAAGATCGATTGGCCGAACTTCCTTCCGCTCGTCACCTCCGAATCCTCGCGCACGGCGCTGATGTTGAGCTTGAAAACGGCGGCGATGAGCACGGCGGCGTGTGCCGTGATCGGCGTACCCATGGCTATGGTCCTCGCGCGCACCGACTTCCCCGGACTCTCGATACTTCGAGCGCTCGTTCTACTTCCCCTCGTACTTCCTCCGGTGGTCGGCGGAATTGCATTGCTCTACACCTTCGGCCGGCTCGGTCTGCTCGGCCGTCATCTCGAAGGATGGGGAATCTCGATCGCGTTCTCCACCACGGCGGTAGTCCTCGCGCAAACCTTCGTGTCGCTTCCATTCCTCGTCGTGAGTCTCGAGGGCGCACTGCGCAGTTCGGGGCACGAGTTCGAGGTCGTCGCCGCGACGCTCGGCGCCCGCCCGACGACCGTACTTCGGCGTGTGACGCTCCCTCTCGTCCTTCCCGGTTTGATGTCGGGTGCGGTTCTCGCGTTCGCGCGCGCCCTCGGTGAGTTCGGTGCCACACTGACATTCGCCGGCTCGCTGCAGGGTGTGACTCGGACGCTCCCGCTGGAAATCTATCTGCAGCGCGAGACCGATCCCGATGCGGCAGTCGCGTTGTCGTTGTTGCTCATCCTCGTTGCGGCTGCCATCGTCGTCGTCGCGGGTGGACGCAGAGTGGCCAGTGCCCTGTGAACGAGACAACACTGTGAACGAGTCAACACTGTGAGCGCCATCGAGTTGGCGGCGACCATCGACGCGCGCGGCGTCTCACTCGATCTCGATGTCGACGATGGCGAAGTAGTCGCCGTTCTCGGACCCAACGGCGCCGGGAAATCCACACTGCTTTCCCTCATCGCCGGATTGCTCAGACCCGACACCGGGCGGATCGTTCTCGGCGACGACATCGTGACCGATACTCGGGCCGGAACGTTCGTCCCTGCCCATGCCCGTGGAGTAGCGACACTGAACCAGAAGGCACTGCTGTTCCCCCATCTGTCTGTCGAAGCCAATGTGGCGTTCTCCCCGCGCAGCCGAGGAATCGACCGCCGTGGGTCACAAAAGATTGCCCGCACGTGGCTCGATGCGGTCGACGCGCGCGACCTCGCCGCCCGTATGCCATCGCAACTGTCGGGAGGCCAGGCACAAAGGATCGCGGTCGCACGGGCTCTCGCGGCTGATCCTCGGGTCCTGCTGCTCGACGAACCGCTCTCGGCACTCGACGTCGGTGCCGCACCCGCGGTGCGTCGGTTGCTGCGCACTGTACTGCGGGAGCAGAAGCGCACAGCAATCATCGTCACTCACGATCTGCTCGACGCGCTCGCGCTTGCCGACACCGTTGTAGTGGTGGAGGGCGGACGCATCGTCGAACGCGGGCCGACGGCCGAAGTTCTCACCGCGCCGCGCAGTGCGTTCGCGGCCAACATTGCGGGCGTCAACCTGATCGGCGGAACCGCGCACACAACCGAAACACTGCGCACCTCATGGGGACTGACCGTGCACGGTCACGGCGATACGGACAATGGCGCTGCAGTCGCAGTGTTCTCCCCCGCCGCCGTCGCCGTCCACCTCGTGCCCCCACATGCGAGTCCCCGCAACGTATTCGAAACCACGATCGCCGAGATGGACATTCACGGCGCCACTGTCCGCCTCCGCGCACCGGACAACCCCGACGGAAGTCGCGGTATTGCTGCGGACGTTACTCCGGCGGCCGTCGCCGATCTCGAGTTGGAGCCCGGCAAACGGGTCTATTTCGTCGTCAAAAGCCAGGAAGTTGCACTCCACACCGCATCGAGATGAGCTCTTCGTTCAGGAGATGCGGTTCGGCATCATTTCGGCCCTCGCTGGATATCTGCACCGGATATCGCCCAGCGGCCCGACGCCATTCGGCCGACTACAGCGATCATCCGCAGCGTCACAAAAATCGCCAAACCGACCCAGATACCCCGCAGTCCCCAGTCGAAGGCCAAAGCCGACCAGATCAGCGGAATGAACCCGACGAGGGCGCATGTAAGTGTCGCCGTACGCAGAAACGCCGCATCGCCTGCACCCAGCAGAACTCCGTCGAGCGCAAACACCACACCGGCAATAGGAACGATCATCACGAAGATCCACCAAATCGACTCCATCTGGTCGATCACGTCGGTGTCGGAGGTGAACAGGCCTGGAACCGCATGAAATCCCGCAGCAAACAACCCGGCGAGCACGACTGCGAACACCGTGGACCAGACGGTCAACCGCCAGCCGAGGCGAGTGGCCCCACGCACATCAGATCGGCCGAGGGCCGCACCCACCAACGTTTGCGCAGCGATAGCCAAAGAATCGAGCGTCAGCGACACCAGATTCCACATGTGCAGGACCACTTGGTTCGCTGCTACCGATGCTGCTCCGAAACGAGATGCGACCGCCGCCGCCGAAAGAAAGCACGCCTGGAACGCCAGACTTCGTAGGACGAGATCGCGGCCGAGTATCAACTGCACTCGCATGACAGGCCACGAGGGCCGAAGCGGTACACCCCCGCGCACCACGGCAGAGAGGAAGAACACCCCGGCGACACATTGGCCGATGACGTTCGCGAGCGCGGATCCGACCAGGCCGAGATGCGGAAAGCCTGCCAAGCCATGGACGAGCAACGGACACAGAACTGCCGAAAGCCCCAGACCGGCCAGTACGAAGCGCAATGGACGTGCGGTGTCCTGTACCCCACGCATCCATCCGTTGCCGGCGAGCGAGACCAAGATGAACGGGACGCCGAACACCGCGACCCTGAACCAAGCGACGGCTTCGGATGTGATGGATCCCCCGCCACCGATGACCGTGAGGATCGGTCCACAGAGAATCTGCATCAACGCGACGATCAGTGCACCGAGTCCGAGGGCCAGCCATGTCGCCTGAATTCCTTCGCCCACAGCGTCTTCCTCGCGTCCGGCACCGTGCAACCGGGCCGCCCTGGCCGTAGTGCCGTAGGACAGAAATGTCAGCTGCGTGCTGACCTGAGCAAGAATCAACCCGCCGACCGCCAAGCCCGCCAACGCCAGCGCACCGAGGCGTCCGACGACGGCAGCGTCGAACAGCAGATAAAGGGGTTCCGCCGCCAGCACGCCCAACGCGGGCAGTGCTAGTCCGAGAATTCGACGCGGTGTTGCGTCCGGCAAAGCGTCGGTGTCAGTCACAGGCATAAATATCGGTCTGGGCAGAAATGTCGGTCGAGGACATAAAATGTCAGCCGAGGGCAGCGATCAAAGACGCGACTACGGCGGATTTGGCTCCATGCGCGGTGAAACCAGCTGCATTGCGATGACCACCACCGCCGAGCGTCGTGGCGATGGCCGAGACGTCGACAACGTTCTTCGACCGAAGCGAGACAGCCCATTCGTCACCGACCTGCTGTTTGAGGACTGCGGCGACTTCCGCCTCCGATGTGGTCCTGACGATGTCGATGACGCTTTCGATTTCCTCTGACCGAAGCCCGGCGGAGTCCTCACGAAGAATCGCGGCGTACACGAAGCCGAGCCCACCGACTGCGTCACGAACGAGTTCGGCCGATCCGAGTACCGACCCCAGCATCGGCAGCCAACCGAAGGGGTGGTTGTCGAGCAACTTTCGAGCAATGAATGCTCCGTCGATACCGGTGGCGAGCAATCGCTCCGCGAGGAGGTGGGAACCGGGCCTGACCCAGCGGAACGAACCTGTATCGGTGACCAGGCCTGCGAACAGACAGTGAGCGACGTCGACATCGATCTCGACGTCCCACGCATCGAGCAGTCGAGTGATCACTGCAGTCGTCGACTCGGCCGCGTCGTCGACGACGTTGTACGTACCGAACCTCGTGTTGGATCGATGATGGTCGATGACCAGGCACGCGTCGGCATCGTCGATGCGTCCAGCCAGATCGCCGAGACGATCCCGGCTACCAGCGTCCACTGTCACGACGAGGTCCACCGCCGGGCGCACGTCGTCTGCTGCCGCCAGCAGTTCCAAGCCTGGCAACTCGTTCATGGATTCGGGCAGATTGTCCGGCGCGCCGAAGGACACCTGAACCGACACCCCACGACGCCGCAGCACCATCGCCAAGGCAAGTCCGCTACCGATCGTGTCGGCATCGGGATGCACGTGGCACAGCACCGTCACCGTCCGGGCAGTATCCAGCAGTGCGATTGCACCGGGGAACATGTCTTCGATCGTGAACGGCGTAGCTGCATCCGTCGGTTCGGCGCGAGGCGTCATTGTCATGTCGATCAGTCCGCGTCGGTGGACTCGGAATCCTCGACGGACTCACGCGGAGCCTTGTACGGATCCGCTTCGCCCGCGGGGCGAGCCGTGGCCGCTACCTTCGCAACTTCACTGTCGGCGTGGCGCGCACGCTCGAGCAGCTCCTCCATGTGTCGCGCCGTGTCCGGGACAGTATCGGTGACGAACACCAGAGTCGGGGTGAAGCGAACACCGGTGCCGGCGCCGACCTTCGAGCGCAGTACACCCTTGGCCTTCTCCAAACCTGCGGCGGCAGCCTGCAAATCTGGCGCAGTGTCGAGATTCTCGCCCATCACTGTGTAGAAGACCGTCGCATCGTGCAGATCAGCGGTGACCTTGCAGTCGGTGATCGTCACGAACGCCAGACGCGGATCCTTGATCTCATGATCGATCGCCGTCGCAACGATGGCGGCGATGCGCTTTGCGAGCTTACGGGCTCTCGCCTGATCCACCATGATCTTTCACGCTCCTCACGAGGTACCGAGTCAGTCCTCGGGACCGAAAATTCTTCTTCTGACTGCCAACAATTCCAGATCGTGACGCTCGGCGACGTGCCGTTCACATTCGTCCAGCTTGTCGTGAAGACCGTCTACGTCGGACCCTGCCGCAGCGATGCCGAACAACGACCGGCGAATGCGGCCGTGTTCGCCTGTCTCCGTCGCAGAAACCCCGAATCTATGCAGCTCGGAAAGAACAGGCTCGACCTTCGTCCGCTTTTCGGCAAGTGAACGCACATCGCCCAACAGCACGTCCAATTCGAGAGCACCCAAGTACACGCGGCCATCCTTCGATCGATTCGACCGAATTCCGGCCGGCGGCGATACCTTGCGGTACCGCCGCCGGCCGGTTCGATCCAGTGCAGTCTTACTCCCCTTGCTCCACTACCGAACGTACGGGTCAGGCCCGCAAACTAGTCGCGCGGCTTCTCACGAAGCTCGTACGCCTCGATGACATCTCCGACCTTGATGTCCGAGTACGTGACCGTGAGACCACACTCGTACCCCTCGCGCACCTCGACCGCATCCTCTTTCTCGCGACGAAGCGAGGAGATCGTGACGGTCTCGGCAACCACCGCGTTGTCACGCAGCAATCGTGCCTTGGCGTTGCGACGGATCGTACCGGAGGTGACGAGGCAACCTGCAATGTTTCCGACCTTGGAAGAACGGAACAGCGCGCGGATCTCGGCCTGGCCGAGTGCAACCTCTTCGTAGATCGGCTTGAGCATGCCCTTCAGGGCCTTCTCGATCTCGTCGATCGCCTGGTAGATCACCGAGTAGTACCGGATGTCGACGCCCTCGCGGTTGGCAAGCTCGGTAGCTTTGCCCTCTGCGCGAACATTGAAGCCGATAATGATCGCGTTGGATGCCGACGCCAGGTTGACGTTGGTCTCCGTGACGCCACCGACACCACGGTCGATGACGCGCAATTCGACCTCGTCGTCGATCTGGATACCGAGCAGAGCCTCTTCGAGAGCCTCGACGGTTCCTGAGTTGTCGCCTTTCAGGATCAGGTTCAGCTGTGAAGTCTCCTTCAACGCTGCATCGAGATCGTCGAGGCTGATGCGCTTACGACTCTTCGCTGCGAGCGCGTTGCGCTTGCGAGCGTTGCGACGATCGGCGATCTGTCGAGCGATCCGATCCTCGTCGACCACGAGCAGGTTGTCGCCTGCGCCTGGCACCGAGGTGAAACCGATGACCTGCACCGGACGCGATGGCAGTGCTTCGGTGACATCCTCGCCGTGCTCGTCGACCATGCGACGGACTCGTCCGTACGCATCGCCTGCGACGATCGAGTCGCCGACACGCAATGTTCCGCGGGCGATGAGCACCGTTGCCACCGGTCCGCGACCACGGTCGAGGTGCGCCTCGATAGCGACACCCTGAGCTTCCATGTCCGGGTTGGCGCGCAGATCGAGCGAAGCATCCGCGGTCAACAGCACCGCTTCGAGGAGGGCATCGATATTGGTGCCCTGCTTGGCGGAGATGTCGACGAACATGGTGTCGCCGCCGTACTCCTCGGCCACCAGACCGTATTCGGTCAGCTGCTGCCGGATCTTGTCCGGGTTCGCGCCTTCCTTGTCGATCTTGTTGACCGCGACCACGATCGGCACATCTGCTGCCTGTGCGTGGTTGATCGCTTCCACTGTCTGCGGCATGACGCCGTCGTCGGCTGCGACGACCAGGATCGCGAGGTCGGTTGCCTTTGCGCCACGAGCACGCATTGCAGTGAAGGCCTCGTGACCAGGCGTATCGATGAACGTGACGAGACGCTCGTTGCCCTCGAGCTCGGTCAGCACCTGGTAGGCACCGATGTGCTGGGTGATTCCACCGGCTTCGCCTTCACGAACCGCAGTGTTTCGAATCGAGTCCAGCAACCGGGTCTTACCGTGGTCGACGTGGCCCATGACCGTGACGACGGGGGGACGCTGTTCGAGATCGTCCTCGCCGCCTGCGTCTTCGCCGTAGGTGAGGTCGAAGCTGTTGAGCAGCTCGCGGTCCTCGTCCTCGGGGCTGACGACCTGGACGACATAGTTCATCTCGCCGCCGAGCAGTTCCAGCGTCTCGTCGTTGACCGACTGAGTCGCCGTCACCATCTCGCCGAGGTTGAACAGCGCCTGCACTAGAGCTGCCGGGTTGGCGTCGATCTTGTCCGCAAAGTCGGACAAAGAAGCGCCACGAGCGAGACGGATCGTCTCACCGTTACCGCGAGGCAACCGGACGCCGCCGACTGCGGGAGCCTGCATGCTCTCGTACTCGGCGCGTTTCGCCCGCTTCGACTTACGTCCACGCCTCGGTGCGCCGCCTGGACGACCGAATGCGCCTGCTGCTGCGCCGCGTTGACCGGGACGGCCACCGCCGCCTGGACGACCGCGGAAACCGCCTGCTGGTGCGCCACCTGCGGGAGCTCCACCGGGAGCACCCGGTGCGCCGCCGCCGCGGTAGCCGCCGCCTGCTGCGCCACCCGGACGTCCACCCGGCGCGCCGCCTGGGCGACCGCCCGGGCGGCCTGCTGCCGGCGCCGGACGTGCTGAACGCGTGGGCATCGCACCCGGGTTCGGACGAGGAGGCATCGAGCCCGGGCTCGGACGAGGTCCGCCCTGGCCGGGAGCGGGGCGAGGCCCGCCCTGGCCGGGAGCCGGACGACTTCCACCCTGAGGGGCAGCCGGACGAGCTCCACCCTGCGCCGGAGCCGGACGACCGCTACCACCTGGGCGCGGAGATCCGGGAGCCGGACGAGGCGCTGGACGCTCGGTCGGTGCCGAAGAGTATGGGTTGTTTCCCACCCGAGGAGCTTTCGGACCCGGCTTGGGTCCCGGTGCACCCGGTCGGGCCGCAGCGGTCGCTGCCGGTGCAACAGGAGCCGAATCGGGCTCTGCAGCGGGCGCCGAGGGTGTTACCGGAGCAGACTCTGCTGCCGGTGCCGATGCCGGACGAGCCGGCGCGGGCCGTGACGGCGCCGGGGTGGGCGCAGTCGGAGCCTGGGGCTCGACCGATGCTGCCGGAGCTACCGGAGCCGCGGGCGGCGCCTGCGTCTCGGGAGCTGCCGGAGCCACGGCTGCCGGAGTTACCGGACGTGGTGTGGGCTTCGGGCCGGGACGCGGCCCACCCGGCTTTGCACCCGTACTCGGCTTGGGTGCACTGCCTGCTGCGCTGCCATTGGTGGGTGTGGATTCCGACTTGTCGGATGGGAACGACTCACGCACTCGACGCGCCACTGGCGCCTCGACGGTGGACGATGCAGATTTTACGAACTCGCCTTGCTCTTTGAGCCGTGCGAGTAGTTCCTTACTGGTGACACCGAGTTCTTTTGCCAACTCGTGCACGCGGGCCTTGCCTGCCACTGCTCTCCTCACTGAGAGGTCGAGCGAGGCTTGGTGCCCGCACGACCTCGGGTTATCTCCGATGGACGTTCATCGTTGGTGCTTCACGGTGTGCTCATCAGTGCTGTTGCCTGTTCTTCTCGACGGGTACTGCTCTGTCGCCCTGGTCTTCGTGCTCCTGAGAACGCTCCTCCGATGCGACACCCTCTACGAAGGTGGCCACCGCGGAAGTGTCGACCGTTCCGTGCGCACGAAGCGCTCTGCCGAAAGCCCGGCGCCGTTCTGCGTTGTCGAGGCACTTCACGTCGAGATGCAGCCATGCACCTCGGCCGGGAAGCCGACGGTCGGTATCGGGAACGATCACGGATTCCGAAGACTCCGCGCCACCTTCCGAACGACGAACCACGACCCTCAACAGATCGGCGGCCGAAACTCGTTCCTTACACCCGACACACGTTCGCACCGGCCGACGGACTGTCGCCGAACCGGTGCTCTCATGACTCGAAGCATGGAGTTCATTCCGAACCATTTACCACTCTACCGCTGTATTGCCTCGAACTCCGCATTCCAGCCTCACGCGCTGGTCGACTCGGGTGCCGCGGCCGCGTCGCTGCGGATATCGATGCGCCAACCGGTCAGCCGCGCCGCCAATCGGGCATTCTGGCCTTCCTTGCCGATGGCCAACGACAGCTGGTAGTCGGGGACGACGACACGCGCAGCGCGAGCTGAAGCGTCGACGACCGTCACCGACACAACTTTCGAAGGCGAGAGGGCATTCCCGACGAATCGCGCGGGATCATCGTCGAAATCGATGATGTCGATCTTTTCGCCCGCGAGTTCGCTCATGACGTTGCGCACTCGCTGACCCATCGGCCCGATGCACGCGCCCTTGGCATTGAGGCCCTGGACCGTCGACTGAACGGCGATCTTCGACCGGTGGCCCGACTCGCGCGCCACCGCGATGATCTCCACCGAACCGTCAGCGATCTCGGGGACCTCGAGCGCGAACAACTTGCGCACAAGGTTCGGGTGCGTCCGCGACAGCGTTATCTGCGGGCCGCGCTGCCCACGCGTTACACCTACGACGTAACACTTGAGGCGCTCGCCGTGCTCGTAGCTTTCGCCTGGGACCTGCTCTGCAGGCGGCAACAACCCGTCCGCGCCGTTGGCATCGCTACCGATACGCACGATGACGGTGCCTTTGGCGTTCGCGCGGGTATCGCGCTGGATCACTCCGTTGACGATTTCGCCCTCGTGGGTGGAGTACTCACCGAATGACCGCTCGTGTTCGGCGTCGCGCAGCCGCTGCAGGATGACCTGGCGAGCCGTGGTCGCTGCGATGCGACCGAATCCTTCGGGGGTGTCGTCCCACTGGGAGATCGTGTTGCCGTCTTCGTCGACCTCTTTGGCCATAACCTTGACCGAACCGGATTTCCGGTCGACGTCGATCCACGCGTGCTGCTGATGGCCTTCGGTATGGCGGTATGCGGTCAGCAATGCAGTCTGGATGGTCGAGATCACGGTCTCGATGGAGACGCCTTTTTCCGCCTCGATGGCGCGCAGCGCTGCAATATCGATATTCACTTGTCGGACCCTTCTTCCGGTGTTTCCACGTTCACGATCTCGTCGGAGTCGGCCGGGGCCGGACGTCCACCCACGACCCCACCTGCCAACTCCATCTCGTCGGCTTTCGGCCGCGAGAACTCCACCTGTACAACAGCCTTGATCACTTTCGACAGTTCGACGGTCCTCGTCGCGAGGACACCTTTGGTCCGGGTGACAACGGTCACCGATTGTCCGTCGAGATGTCCGACACGTCCGTCGAACTTCTCGTCCGCCAGTTCGATTCGCACCGATCGGCCCCGAGCGCGGCGCCAATGCCGATCTTCCGTCAGCGGACGATCGATACCGGGCGTGGTGACTTCCAGAGTGTAGGGCGCGTCGCCGAAGTCCGACACGCCGTCGAAGGCTTCCGCGATATCGCGACTGAGGGCGGGAAGTGCATCGAGGTCGATGCCCTCTTCACGGTCGACCATGATCTTGACGGCGCTGTGTTTGCCGGCAGACACGACGGTGACGCCCTCGAGATCGAAACCTTTGCCGTGGACGAGATCGGACAGGAGTGCAACGACCCTCTCCTCGGTCGGAACAGGCATCGTGGTGACACTCCTCGTGAAGTTGTGGGTCGAATCAGCTCGAACTGTGAACGTACAGAATAGCGCCCTTCGGAGACGTCCGTGACCAGGTCCGGATGTGCGCGATGGGACTCGAACCTGGCACCATGAGGAATGTGCCGATGTCCTCGCTCCCCCGTTCACTCTCTCGCCGTACGGCGTTCCGGATGACTGCGAGCGTTGCTCTGGCAACAGCGGGGCTGGTGACGAGTGCCGCATGCTCGTCGAGCGACGACACCGCAGCGACGGTGGACACACTCACCATGCATCTACGTCTCGCGAAACGCGACGCAGCTGCCGCGGGTGCTCTGATCGCGGTTCTGCCCGACCTCGCCGATTCACTGATCGTCGTACAGTCCGAGCGCAGCGCACATGCAGTCGCTCTACAAACCGAGATAGACCGGGTGGCGGGTGGACCCGCCGAATCGTCCACCGCCGAATCGTCCACCGCCGCACCGGCCCCTACCGCAGTACAGTCGGCGCCTCCGCCCTTGGACGAATTGAGGACGTACTTGTCCGAATCACAGCGCGCCGCGGTGGACTCCGCACGAAACGAATCCGGATACCGAGCGGGTCTTCTCGGCTCCATCAGCGCCGCATGTGCCGTCGAGTCGGCGATGGTGCTCACATGAGCGATCTAGGCGCCGAACAGCAGGCGCTCGTGAATGCGTTGGACGCGGAATACGCCGCTGTGTTCGCCTACGGCATCGTCGGTGCGTTCTCCAATCCAGCACGGGCAGATCTCGTCGCTCAGAATGCCGCGGCACATCGGGCGCGCCGCGACGCAACCATCGATGCGTTGAAGGCCGCGAGTGTCACTGCCACACAGCCCGCTACCGCCTATTCGATTCCGTTTCCCGTAGTCGATGGCATCACCGCTGCACAGCTGGCGGCTCAGGCCGAGGTGGACACCTCCATCGCGTGGCGATCGGTGATCGAGCGCAGCGATTCCGGCCCCACCAGGGAGACCGGAATCACTGCTCTCACGGAAGCTGCACTGCGACTGGCGAACTGGCGTCAGATTCTGGGAGTCGTCCCGTCGACGATGGCGTTCCCGGGACAACCCTGACCTGGTCCCGCCCGAGGCGGCCCGGCATGAAGGCCGCCGCGACGATGCCCACGGCGACCGCCCCTGCTCCTACAAGCAACGCAGGCGCCAGAGCATTGGTGTAACCGGTGGGGGTCAACGATCCGCCCGCGCCGAGGAAAACGGCAGTCAGGACAGCGATCCCCAATGCAACGCCGATCTCCCTGATGGTGGAGTTGGTACTGCTGGCTGTGGCGTGATCGACCTCAGCCATGTCGACCAGCACGGCAGTGGCGGAGGGCGCGAAGGTGAGACCCATACCGACTCCAGCCATGACAAGAGCAGGGACCATCGAGATGTAAACGGTGTCCGGTCCCAGAATCGCCGCCATCCACACCAACGATCCGGCTTGCAGGACGAGTCCGCTCACGAGCAGCGCCCGAAGACCGAGACGAGGCGCCAGAATCCCGGCGAGAGGCGCCACCACCATCGGCGCTGCCGTCCATGGCAATGTTCGCAGACCAGCCTGGAACGGGGTGTATCCCATGACGATCTGCAGGTACTGCGACAGCAGGAACACGGCACCGAACATCCCGAGCGTGAAGGTGACGCCGATGACGTTCGCAATCGAGAAACTTCGCGATCGGAACAGCCGGAGTGGCACCACCGGGAATGCCGTTCGAGACTCTCTCAGTACGAAACCGGCGACGAGGACGGCAGAAGCGACGAACGAGAGCAGCACAGTTGTCGATGCCCACCCGTCGTCGTTTCCGTGCACCACGGCCCACACGAGCAGGAAGACACCTGCTCCGGCCAGAACAATCCCCAGCATGTCCAACGGTTGGCGTCGTCCGCGCGACTCCTTCAGCGCAACGAGCGCGAGCGGCACGGCAATCAGCGCCACCGGAACGTTGATCCAGAAGATCGCTTCCCAGGAGATGCCATCGACGACAGCCCCGCCCACAACGGGACCGAGAGCGACACCCAGGCCCGAGACGCCGCCCCAGATACCAATGGCGAGAGCACGTTTCGCAGCTGGAACTACGCCGGCAAGCAGCGTGAGCGAGAGCGGCATGATTGCCGCGGCGCCCGCACCTTGCACGGCTCGCGCCGCGATCAACAATGCGGGCGTCGAAGCCAGGGCTGACGCGATCGACGCCAGGGTGAACACGGCGATGCCGCCGAGAAACACGTTCCGCCTGCCCCATCGATCGCCGAGTGTTGCTGCGGCAAGCATGAGCGTCGCGAAGCTCAGCGTGTATGCGTTCAAGAACCATTGCAGTTGCCCGACCGACGCGCCAAGGTCGGCCTGGATGACCGCCAGCGCGCTCGTCATCACGAGGTTATCGAGCGTCGCCATGAACATCGGTAGCGATGCGGCCACGAGGCCCACCCAGATCGGGATCGTGCGGACGGTGGAGCGACGAGGCGGAACAGTATTCGTTGCCATCGAAAGCACCCTTCGTAGGATGTGCGGCCGAGCCGCAGGCCGCTTGGTAAGCATCGAATGATTACTTATGGAGTGACGCTAGTTATCAGCTGATAACCTGTCAACATGGCAGCACCGACGAAAACCACCCGCATGGACGCATCTGATCGCCGCGAACTGGTGCTGGCAGCCGCCACTCGTGCGTTTGCGCGAAGCGGATACGCCGGCACCACCACCGACGCGGTGGCAAGAGAAGCCGAGGTGTCCCAGCCGTACGTCGTTCGTATGTTCGGCACCAAGATCGAACTGTTCACACTCGTCTTCCAGCGTTCCATCGACGGAATCATGGAGGCATTCGACGCGGTGCTCGCCGGCAACCATCCGTCCGACGACGTGTGGGCGGAGCTCGGCGCGGCGTATACCGAACTGGTCGCAGACCGCGACCTATTGCTGGTCATGATGCACGGATTCACCGCAGGACGGACGCCGGAAATCGGCGCGCAGAGCAGAGCGGGGATGGCCGCGATCTACGCGCAAATCGTCGATGGCACGGGCTGCACGCCCGACGACGCTCGGCAATTCATCGCACACGGCATGTTGCTCAATTGTCTGCTCGCGATGCAGGCGCCGGAGTTCGCCGAGAAGGGCTCCCCTCTCGGCGAACTGGCGGACTGCGCTTTCGGACCCGGCCTGGCGTTACTGAAAGCTCGAGACTCGAGGAACCAGGACTAGGCCTTCATCTCGTAGACACCGTCGTAAGAAAGAACTTCGTTCCACACTGCATCGAACCTCGAACGATCGACGACCGGTTTGCGGATCGCACCGAGGGCCCACGCCTGCTGCGCCTCGGTCGACGACGGCTTGCCGTGCAACGCAACGGCATAACCCGAAAAGTCCCGGATCTGAAAGTCGAAGATCTGGTCGAGAACCTCGTTCGAGACGGAGTCCGCGCCCTCGAGAATCAGGTGGCCGTACACGACGAGTGAAAACAGGTGACCGACGTTGAGCAGGAAGTCGAGGTCTTTTTGCTGGCCTTCGTCGGGTGCCGAATCGGTCAGGAACTGCTTGAACGCCAGCACCTGTTCGTGGAAGCGGCCGACGTTCGGTACATGCGAGTACTTCTCGTACGTCGGTGCCCAGTCGTGGAACCGAACCTTTCCTGCCCCGCGTGCCGGGCCCTGAGCGAAGAAGAACGCGTCGTCGACCGCGTCGGTGCGTGTACCCACCTCCGGGTACTCGGTGGGCGCGAACATGTATGCAGGCATGAACTTCAACATCAGTGCGACGTTGACGTGCACTGTTCCTTCGAGTTTCGGCAATGTTCCGATCAGCTGCGCTGCTTCGCGGAAGTATGCGTCCTTCTCGTATCCCTTTGCTGCGATGACGTCGTGCAGAACACGCACTGTTGTCTCGCCTTCGGAGGTGACCTTAGCCTTGGTCATCGGATTGAACAGCAGGTAGCGGCGATCCTCCAGGCTTGCACTACGGAAGTAGTCCTTCGCCCTGGAGCTGAAGAGCTTCATCGCGATCAAGCGGGCGTACGCATCGACGAAACTCGCTCTCACATGCGGAAATTCGGTGACCCTGTTTCCGTAGAGGATTCGATTGTGCGCGTGTGTGATCGCCTCGTGGAAGGCATGTTCGGTGATGCCGATCGATCCGGTGCAGAGGTTGAACTTCCCGACGTTCACCGTGTTGAGTGCCGCGGAGAATGCGTCGGCGCCCGTATGCAGAATGTCCTCGGAGCGGACGGGGTAGTTCTCGAGCACGAACGTACTGACGAACATCTGTCCGTGAACCACGTTGTCCCGCAACGAGTAATTGGCATGCCCACTGTCGGCCACGAAGAACACGTACGCGTCGGGGCCTTCGATGTCGGTCCGCCTGCCGAAGACGGACACCATTCCGGCGACGTTTCCGTTCCCGATGTAGTACTTCTCCCCCGACGCGGTGAATTCGATTTCGTCTTGTGGCGACGGTTCCAGGAGGAGGTCGGTGGAGTAGACGTCGGCGCCGTGTGCTCGCTCGGACAATCCGAAGGCCATGACGCCGCCCTCATCGAGCACCCTTGCCGCTCGCCTCTTCGCAGACTCGTTCTCGCTCATCCAGATCGGCCCGAGTCCGAGCACTGTTACCTGCCAGGCGTACCAGTACGACAGACCGTAGAAGCCGAGGATCTCACTGAGTACAGCATTACGAGATGCGTCCCAACGCTTGTTCGGATCGCCGTCGGCGTATTCGGCCGGTGTACAGAACGTCGCGAACAATTTCTCCTTCGCAATGAAGTCCAGGAAGTCTGCCGTCCACACGGCCCCGAGGTCGTCGGCGAGCAAACGTACTTTGCCGCGATCCTCGAACCAATCGATCAGCGCCGTCAACTGCCGGGCGGTCTCGTCGTCGAAGGTTGACGTGTCGAGTTTCGTGGGATCGAACAAAGCAAGGTTGGTCACTCCGGTACCTCTCCTAGTCGGACGAGCAAGCTCGGGCACTCCGCAAGCTCCGCTCTCGCACCCAAAGCTACCAGCGAGTAACCGACCAGAACAGGGAAATCAGACGGCCGTTCGGACTGCCTTCACGATCTCTGCGGCAGCAGTATCCTTGTCCAGCTCACGGCTCTCGCCTGTGAATCGGTCACGAAGTTCGACCTTGCCGTCCGCCCAGCCGCGTCCCACGACGACGACGAGTGGCATGCCGAGCAGCTCGGAGTCTTTGAACTTCACCCCCGGAGACGCCTTGCGGTCGTCCAACAACACCTCGAGACCTTGAATGTCGAGTGCCGATGCGATCGCCTCGGCGCCCTCTCTCGCGGCCTCGTCTTTGTTGGCGATGACCAGATGAACGTCGAACGGCGCGATCTCGGCAGGCCAGCGCAGGCCCTTGTCGTCATGCATCTGCTCGGCGACGACGGCGACCATGCGGGAGATTCCGACGCCGTACGAACCCTGCACCAGACGGACCGGTTTGCCGTTCTCGCCGAGAACGTCGACGGCGAAGGCATCGGTGTACTTGCTTCCGAGCTGGAAGATGTGTCCGATCTCGATGCCACGGGCGGTGACGAGGTTTCCACGTCCGTCGGGAGACGGATCACCGTCGCGCACCTCGGCCGCCTCGATGGTGCCGTCGGGGATGAAATCACGGCCGGCGACGAGGTCGACAACGTGCTTGCCCTCGACATCGGCGCCGGTGATCCATGAGGTGCCGTTCACGACCCTCGGGTCGACGAGGTAACGCACGTCATTGGCGAGGAGCGCACGTGGGCCGATGTATCCACGAACCAAGAACGGGTTCGCCTCGAAATCGGCGTCACCAAGAAGCTCGAACTCGGCCGGCTCCAGCGCCGCTTCGAGACGCTTTTCGTCGACCGCGCGGTCGCCGGGCAGGCCGACGGCGAGCAGTTCCCACTCGCCACCGGGCAGGCGAGTCTTGAGAAGGATGTTCTTCAGAGTGTCGGCACCGGTGATCGCGCGACCCAGGTCGGCCGAGTTGGCCCAGTCGACCAGTGTCGCGATGGTCGGGGTGTCGCCGGTTTCGTAGTCCACGGCTGGAGGCTGTCCCTCGATGGGGCGCGACTCCGGCGCTGCGGTCGTCACGGCTTCCACGTTTGCGGCGTAGCCCGACTCGATGCACCGCACGTAGGTGTCCTCGCCGATGGCGCTCTCGGCCAGGAACTCCTCGGACGCGCTGCCACCCATTGCGCCGGATGTAGCTGCGACAATCACGTACTTCACGCCGAGGCGAGCGAAGATGCGCTGGTAGGCCTCACGGTGGGCGTGGTACGACGCCTTCAGCCCGTCCTCGTCGAGGTCGAAGGAGTACGAGTCCTTCATGACGAATTCACGCCCGCGCAGGATGCCTGCACGGGGACGCTCCTCGTCCCGGTACTTCGTCTGAATCTGGTACAAGGTCACGGGCAGGTCCTTGTAGGAGTTGTATTCGCCCTTGACCGTCAACGCGAACAGTTCTTCGTGTGTCGGCCCGAGCAACATGTCGTTGCCCTTTCGGTCCTGCAGCCGAAAGAGCGCAGGGCCATATTCGGTCCAGCGGTTGGTGGTCTCGTACGGTTCGCGAGGCAGCAGTGCAGGCAGCGAAATCTCCTGTGCGCCGATCGCATTCATCTCTTCTCGTACGACGCGTTCGATCTCTCGGAGCACCCGAAGTCCGAGTGGCAGCCACGAGTAGACACCAGGCGCGATACGACGGACGTAACCGGCACGCACCAACAGCTTGTGGCTGTCGACTTCGGCGTCAGCGGGGTCGTCGCGAAGGGTACGGAGGAACAACTGCGAAAGACGGGTGATCACGGGGTACGAGAGTAGTCGGTGCTCCGCAGGTAGGTAACGTTGCTCCCCGTGCTGATTCTGCTGCCTCCGTCCGAAACGAAGTCCGACGGCGGCGACGGCTCCCCTCTCGATCTCGACGTTCTGTCGCTGCCGCGGCTCAATCCACTCCGCCAGAAGCTTGCCGACGCACTCGTCGAGCTGTCCAACGACATACCTGCATCCAGCGCAGCCCTCGGGCTCGGGCCGACCCAGGCCGACGAGATCGAACGCAACGCCGCGCTCTGGGTTTCTCCCACCGCCCCGGCGCTGAGCCGCTACACCGGCGTCCTCTACGACGCACTCGATGCTCGCACGTTCACCAAAGCAGGCCGCGCGCGCGCAGCAGCTCGACTGTGGATCGGGTCGGCGTTGTTCGGGGCGCTGAGGGCATACGACCCGATTCCGTCCTACCGACTCTCAGGTGGATCGAAGATTCCAGGCTTCGGCACCCTGCGTACGCATTGGAAACCCGAGCTCGCGGACGCCGTGGAAGCCGAGGCAGACGGGCTCGTCGTCGACCTCCGATCGGGGACGTATCAGCAACTGGGCCCCGTGCCCGGCGCGATCACCGCAACAGTTCTGACGGAGAAGCCCGACGGCACGAGGTCCGTCGTGAGCCATTTCAACAAGCACCACAAGGGCGTGCTTGCGCGTGCCCTCACGCTGACGACGGCCGAGCCGAAGGACGTACGTGGTCTTGCCCGCGTTGCCTCCAAGGCCGGCCTCCATGTCGAGGTCGCATCGGCAACCGAACTGATCGTGCTCACCGAATGAACCCGGTACCAGGATTGCTTCGGCAAGGAGCAGACGCGTCCTACGGCAAGGGTAGGGCTCTGCGCACCGTGGACAGCATCGCCGATCAGCTGATCGCCCTCGAAGACCACGATGCTTCGGCGCTGGCTTCGTTGGCACTGACCAATATGATCGCGACGATGTACGAGGCAGGTTGGCAGCCTTTCGACCTCCTTCATATCGTGCGGCGCCAACAAACGGTGGCGGTGTCCTCGCTCGCCGCTGCCGTATTGCTTCATCAGTCCGATCTCGACGACGCGCTCGATCGCGCTCCCGACCACTGGGTCGATCAACTGTCCGAGATCTGCGCCGCGTACCCCAAGGCTGCATCCCGGGTAGAGCCGTCGCCCAGCTTTCTCGCTGCACTGTTGAAGGCGAGCGGCAAGACCGATTACATTGCGGCCAACGACCAATGGATAGCAGTACTCGCATTGCTGGGGCAGTGGCAGTCTCTGCCACGGTGGCCCAAAGTCGGGCCGTTCCCGTCTCAGTGGCCGAAGCAGCGGGCTCCGCGAACACAAGCCCCGGTCGGCGGAAACAACTCTCCGAATGCGAAGGCATTGGGGCGAATTCGAGGACTGCTCGCCAAAGCCGATGCCACCGATTTCGAGGAAGAAGCCGAGACTCTCACGGCCAAAGCGCAGGAGTTGATGACTCGGTACTCCATCGATTCGCTACTACTGACCGAGGGAAACGTCGATGTGATCAGCAGGCGTCTGCACGTGGACAATCCCCACGGCCCGCCCAAAGCTCAACTACTGCACGGGGTAAGCACCGTCAACCGAGTCAAGACCATCTGGGATCCCGAGTTCGCGATCGCGACCCTCGTCGGTTCGCCCGTCGATGTGGAACAAACTGAAATCTTGTTCACATCGTTATTGATTCAGGCGACGCGTTCGCTGTCGCACTCCCCCAAAGCCAAGCGGCGCAAAGGTTCTGCATCTGCGGCATTCGGCAAAGCCTTCCTCTATGCGTACGCGGTGAGGATCGGCGAGAGACTGACCGAGGTCGATGCGCACGCGGTCGAGGAGGCGTCGGAACATTCCGGCAACCTTCTTCCCATGTTGGCAGCCCAGACAATTGCGGTCGACCAGGAATTCGATCGGCTCTTCCCCCGGGTCAGGACGATGCGCGGCCCAAGGCTCGACGCCGAAGGCTGGGAGTCAGGGCATGCGGCGGCCGACGAGGCAACTCTGCGTTAGCTCCGCATCGGCCGACAGACTATTCGGTTGCCGTCCTGTACAGGACGGCATCGGAATATTTCGTCGGCAACTCATCGCCTGCGTTCCACCCTCTGGCATGCGCGGTCGAATTTGGCCCGGACGCTGCCAAAATTCCACAGATCTTTCCACGTCCACCTGATGACCTCGAGACCCCGATCGCGCATGTCATCCTCCCTCATCTTCTCTTTGACATTCGATTCTCCGCTCGCATACTTGCCCAACCCGTCGAATTCGCCGACGAGCTTCCACCGCTTCCAGTAGAAGTCCACCCGTGCAAGGAAACGGCCCTGGACCTCGAGCACCTGTTGCAGAATCGGATCCGGAAATCCGAACTCTGCCATTCGCAGTCTGCTCAGCGACTCTCCCGGGCTCTCGCTCAGACCGTTCATGCTGGAGATCGCCCGGCGCGCTGCACCTATCCCGGCAGCGCGTGTGGAGGACTGCACTGCGGCCCGCAACTGGTCCATCGACACCTTCTTGGATCTCAACGCCGAATCCCCAATCACCACCGCGTGATCGAGATCCATAATCCGCGAGCAGTCAATCACGGTGCGATCGATGGTGGTCATGCGCAATCCCTCGGATGTGGTGACGAACTTGTCCGACAACGCGGTCGTGTGCACGTGCATCCTCGGGGTAGTTCGGCGGTGTCCGTTCAGTACGGTCATATGCACCCGCTCCAGGCTCGTATCCCACAAGTCGAGTCCGTGTAGAACGGCAGCAGAGATATGGCTTGCAACAGCATTGTCGGCGTTCGCGCGGAGAGTGGCGATCGTCGCGAGCCGGTGCTTGCGCTCGGCATCGAGAGATATGAACAAGTCGTGCTTCACGTAATTTCCAGGAGTGATGCGATGCAATTCGCCTCGCGTACAAAGTCGTTGCAGATCGGTGTTGGAATAGCCGGCCGCCAGAGCAGACGAGCGAGCAATCAATCCATGTGAATCAGGGTGCATATGCAGATACTGCACCGAAGAACGAGCCGAAATCCGCCCTGAGCCAATCTGTGGATAACCCTTGCGTTGTGGATAAATAGCGAGACGGTCGTACCATTTGGAGCGCGCCGACAGATTGTTCAGATGCCGACCTGTACAGGTCGGCATCTGAACAAATCATCGGCAAGCAAACCGAGCACCCACATTCACGCCGACTGCGCGTCCTCCTGCGCAGCTTGAGCCTGCGCCACCTGCCGCGGAGTGAAGCGGATGAAGAATGCCGAGATGCCGGCAATGCCCGCCAGGATCGCGCAGCAGAACAACGCGAACATATAACCGGAACTGAGCGCGTCGAGCTGAACGTCATTCATCAGGGTGGCGGGACCTGTGGTTCCGCCCAGGGACAGCGTGCGTGAGGTGACGAGCGCGCCGACGATGGCCAGCGCCACCGGCCCGCCGAGCGTTTGGGCGACCAACGCGATGGCCGTCAACGGTCCGATCTCGGTCGCAGGCACGCCGGCGATCGCGCACAGCGGCAATGGGATGGATGCCATACCGACACCGAATCCGATGCCGATCACCGGGAAGAAGATGCCAGGGAAGTACGACGAATCCGCGTCCATCGTCGTGACCGCCACCAGCAGCCACCCGAACATGATCACCGCACCCGTCATGACGAGCCACCGGGGTTGGATCCGGACCACCAATTGCGAGGTGATGAATGCTGCAGCGCCGAGCCCGAACGCGAACGGCACGAATGCCAGGCCCGCGGACAGCGGGCTGTACCCGAGGATGTCCTGCACGAACAAGGCCACGAAGGCCGCAAGACAGAACATGACTCCGCCGGCGAAGAAGATCGCGACGAAGGTGGCGACGCGGTTCTTGTCGGCGAACAAGGAGAACGGCAGCAGCGGATTGTCGGCGCGGCGCTCGACGACCAAGAACAGTCCGAGCAACACCAGACCGCCGATCAGCGACCCGACGACAACAGGACTGAGCCAACCCAGTTCGGTTCCCTCGCTCAGCGCGAGCACCACACCGGTACAGCCCAGCGTGCCGAGGATCGCCCCTGGAAAATCGAGCGCGAGGCGAAAGCTTCTGCTCTCCTCGAGCGATACGATAGCCAGAATCGCAATGATGATACCGATCGGAACGTTGATCAGAAAGATCCAACGCCACGACACCTGAGTCAGCGCACCGCCGATGATGAGGCCGGCAATGGAGCCGACTCCCGTCATCGCGGCATAGATCGCGATGGCTTGGTTCCTGACCGGACCGGGCGCGAAGGTCGTCGCCACGAGCGCGAAGGCCGTTGGCGACGCGACCGCAGCACCGACGCCTTGCAGAGCACGCGCGGCGATGAGGGTCGTTTCGTTGACCGCCAGCCCACAGAGCAGAGACGCCACCGTGAACACAACAACACCGCCGAGAAACATTCTTTTCCGGCCGAACGCGTCGCCCAGTCGCCCACCGAGCAACATCAGTCCGCCGAATGCCAACGCGTACGAAGTCAGCACCCAATTTCGGCCCGCGTCGCTGAGGCCGAGATCGGCCTGAAGCGGAGCCAACGCCAGGTTGGCGACGGTGCCGTCGAGGACCACCATGAGCTGAAGACCACTGAGCACGATGATGGCCAGGCCGAATGCCCTGGTCGTCACCGGGTAGACGATCTGCGTTGCGGGCGCTGAGGGCTGCGAGTGGTCAGGCACGGGGGTTCACGTTACCGAGAGTTCACAGAAAAACCAGCAACGGTTCCGATTACGATGATCGCCGGTGGACGTATTCCCTCGTCTTTCACTTTCTGCGCCACGGTGTCGAGGTCAGCACGCAATTCGCGTTGGGTTCGCATCGTGCCTTCCTGGACGACGAGAACGGGCGTCGTCGCCGGCCGACCTCCGTCGATCAGAACCTTCGCGAACTTGTCGATGCGCTCGACGGCCATGAGCAACACGATCGTGCCCTTGAGTCTGGCCAGTGCAGCCCAGTCGACGAGCGAGTCGGGATGATCCGGGGCAACGTGGCCGCTGACGACGACGAACTCGTGTGTCACGCCGCGGTGGGTGACCGGCACGCCTGCCGCGGATGGAACGGAAATCGCGCTGGTAATTCCCGGAACGACGGTGACCGGAACACCGGCGTCCGTCAGCGCCTCCAGTTCCTCGTAGCCTCGCCCGAACACGTAGGGGTCGCCTCCCTTGAGGCGGACGACGAATTTACCGGCCTTCGCGCCGTCGATGAGCGCCTGGTTGATCGCCTCTTGGGCCATCGCACGGCCATACGGAATCTTGGACGCGTCGATCACCTCGACATGCGGCCCGAGTTCTGCCAAAAGTTCCGGGGGTGCCAAACGGTCGGTGACGACCACATCGGCGTACGCGAGAAGTCGGCGGCCGCGGACGGTGATCAGATCGGGGTCGCCGGGCCCGCCGCCGACCAGCGCGACCCCGGTGAGTGGCGCATGGGCGGAATCGGTGATGACACCGGACTGCAGGGCCTCGACGACGGCGTTGCGCACCGCCGCCGAACGCCGGTGCGCGCCGCCTGCCAGCACACCGAGCGTCAAGCCGTCCCACTCGGCCGAGGCCGGAGTCACAGCGGTCCCGTCCCTGGCGACGTCGGCGCGAACACAGAAAATCCTGGAACGCTCCGCTTCAGCGACGATCGCTGCGTTGGTATCGGCCTCGTCGGTGCAGGCGATCGCGTACCAGGCGCCATCCACATCGCCGTCGCGATAATCACGCAGTTCCATGCTCACCTGGCCACCGGTGGCCATCGCTTCGACCGCAGGCGTCGCCTCTCGGGTGATGACGTGTACCAGCGCGCCCGACGAGATCAGCAATGGGAGTCGTCGCTGCGCTACCGTTCCGCCGCCGAAGACGACGACGCGTTTCCCGAGGAGGTTCAGACCGACGAGATACGGAGAATCAGTCGCATCGGACTCGTTTGAATACACGGGGGAAACGCTACCGCGCCCGCTTCACGCGCGTTTCGTCCCATACCGGCTCACCCGATTCGTACACCTGTCCATCGGATCCGAAGACCAGAAACCTGTCGAAACTCCTAGCGAACCAACGATCGTGCGTCACCGCAATCACCGTTCCTTCGAACGCTGCGATCGCATCCTGAAGCGCGTCCGCCGAAAGCAGATCGAGGTTGTCGGTCGGCTCATCCAAAAGAAGCACTGTCGCCCCCGACAGTTCGAGGAGAAGAATCTGCACCCTGGCCTGCTGACCACCGGACAGCACGTCATAGGACTGCTCGGCTGCACGGGCCAATCCATAACGATCGAGAGCCCTGCTTGCCGCCTCCCGGCCCATTCCGTCACGGTGTTCGTTGCCGAGATGCAGGATATCGAGCAAGGTCTTGCCCGCGAGATCGGGGCGAGTGTGTGTCTGGGCAAACAGCCCCGGCCGCACTCGCGCGCCCAGTACCGCCTTGCCGGTGTGCGGGACCGGATCGAGTGCCAACTCTTGAACTGGCAAGTGCTCACGTTCCGGATCGGTGCCGCCGCCCGCGAGCAACCTCAGGAAGTGCGACTTACCCGAGCCGTTGGATCCCAGCACCGCGACGCGGTCGCCGAACCAGACTTCGGCGTCGAACGGTTTCATCAATCCAGTCATTTCGAGGCCGGTGCAGACGAGCGCACGCTTGGCGGTGCGGCCACCATGCAATCGCACCGTGACGCTCTGCTTCACCGGCACTGCCTCCGGCGGACCTGCATCCTCGAAGCGAGCCAGCCGCGTCTGAGCCGCGTGGTACCGCGCGGCGACGCCGTCGTTGAACTTCGCCTTCTCACGTAGCCGCAGAACGAGCGCACGCAGCTTCACTCGCTCCTCGTCCCATCGGCGACGGAGTTCGTCGAGGCGAGCGTTTCGATCATCGCGAGCGTCGTAATAGCTGTCGAAGCGGCCACCGTGCACCCATGATGTCGCTCCGTTGTAGCCGGGCTCGAGCGTCACGATTCTGGTCGCGGCGTTGGCAATGAGTTCACGATCGTGACTGATGAACAGCACCGACTTGTCCGAGTCGCGAATGGTTCTCTCCAACCATCGTTTTCCCGGTACATCGAGATAGTTGTCGGGTTCGTCCAGAAGGAGCAGCTGATCGTTTCCCGCGAACAGTGCCTCCAGCACCAGGCGCTTCTGCTCGCCTCCGCTCAGCGTCGATGCTGCGCGCCACTTCGCGCGGTCGAATGGCATGCCGAGGGCCGACATCGTGACCTTGTCCCAGAACGGCTCCAGGTCATAACCACCGATGTCTCCCCAGTCCGACAAAGCCGTCGCATACTTCAGCTGGGTTTTCTCGTCGTCGGTCTCGATCATGGCGTTCTCGGCATCATCGAGCGCTGTGGCTGCCGTTCGCACCGCAGGCGCGGATACCGACAGTAAGAGATCGAGGACAGTCGAGTCGTCTCGGAGCTGGCCGACGAACTGGCGCATCACGCCGAGCGAACCCGACCGTGTGACGGATCCTTCGTCGGGCGTGATGTCGCCGGCAACGATTCGGGTGAGCGTGGTCTTGCCGGTTCCGTTCGGACCGATCAGGGCAGTCTTGACGCCGTCGCCCACCCGAAAACCGACGCCGCTCAGAAGCTGCCGCCCGTCGGGGAGGAAGTAGTCGATGTCGGTCAAGTCGAGGTGAGCCACACGCTCAAACCTATGTCAGTGCGTCAGGGTCATCTCGTGCGTGGTGGTCAACGTCTGCTTGCCTCCTTCGTCGACGTGCGCGTGCTCGACGCGAAGGTGTGCCGCATCTCCCTCCGTAGTCAGCAGCATCACTCCGTTGTCGAACCACGGACCCGCGTCGGCATCCCAGCTGAACCCGGCGGGCGCTACTTTCGCCGCCTTCGAGAGTCGAGAAAGAATCTTCGCGACGCGCTTCCTGATGGCGAGACGATTGACCGCGCGGATCGGCAGGTTCAGGGGATTACGGAAAGGTGACATCGTCAGCTGATAAGTGGCGGGCGTGTCGCCGCCGACCCCGAATTCTGCGCGGGCGACGTACGAGCAGTGCACGTCTCCCGAGAGCCACAAGATCGACGACGGTGATTTGGGAGAACGGGAGAGTTCGCGTGTCAGAGTGGCCATGTCCGCAAACGATTTACCAAAGGCTGCCCAATGTTCGAGATCGAGTTCGATGCGGAGCTTCTCCCCCACCTTGGACGCGAGCTTTCCCCAGCTTCCCTGTGCCACAGCCTCGTTCCACTGTTCGAGGTGATGCAGCGCGGGCAGCATGAGGTACGGCAACGAAGATCCGAACAACAGATGCCTCGGCGAGGATTCCAAGGCGCGCTCCCGAACCCACGTCCACTCGACGTCGTCGACCATTCTGCGGTCTTCTGGATCCAGGCGCCGTGAGCAGCGAGAATCGATCATGATCAGTCGGGTGTCACCGAAGTCGCGGTAGAAGCTCCATCTACCGGTGTCGGGGTCGGAGTCGATCCGGAGGGAGAAATCCGCGAGTATGCGCTCACGCTCGGCGTCGGTCGCCGCCTGTCGAACGGTCCTGTACAACTCATCGCCTGCAAGTTCCTTCGGCGACAGGTTGCCGAGATGCTGGTACACCCAGTACGACGAAAATGCCCCGACGACGCGGTCCTTCCACCACGGCCTGGTTTCGATGTCGGCTCGCCACGACGCCGATGAATTCCAGTCGTCCCGAAGATCGTGGTCATCCAGGATCATGCAGGAGGGCACGCTGGCCAGCAACGTCCGTACCGGTTCGACTCCCCACGACTCGTGGTAGAGCCAGGAGTACTCCTCGAAATCGCAGATCTCGTTCTCCGCGTCGGTCCCGCGTGCGGCCACCGGACCGTCTCCTGCTCGACGCCTCGACTGCAATCGCTCGACAATCTCCGGTGACGGATCGTCCGCGTACACCTGGTCGCCGAGCAACAACAGCGCCTGTGGCCATTCACCTGGATTCTGCTGAAGCATCCTAGTACCAAGTCCTGCGAGCGCGTCTGCGCCGATTCGCTGCAACGACTCGTCGCTGTAGTTGTCTCCCCGTCGACAGGACCCGAACGCGAATGTGACCAGGCCGTGCTCGTCGACGGTGTGGATCGCTGCAGTGGCGCCCGACTTCGGCCAGACGACTTCCTCACCGAACTGCACGTCGTAGGTGATCGACGTATTCGCCGGTAGACCGGTGAGTGCCACCAGGGCGTAGTGGTGGCCGTGCACTCCCCACGTCTCGGCCTGCCCGGACGGGCCCGCGTCCGTCTGTACGACCACCGTCCCCGGGGCGTCGAATTCGAACCAGAAGGTCGCATCGGTCGAGCCCACGTAGCGAACGAGCGGGCCGAGTACGAGAGAAGAAGACGTCACGTCCTCACCTTGCACTCCGAACCGCCGTAACGCCACTGTCGCCGGTCACGTGTCGTACATCAGCGTGATCCCGTAACGGTTGGGCGACTGACCCTGGATCGAAACGACGGCGTCGCCGGTCACCGTTTCCAGTGCACCGGCGCCGAGACCCTCGACTACAACCAATCTGGCATCGACGGAGTCTGCACCCTGTGTCCCCTCGCGGCGAAAGACGAGAGATCCCTCGTGTCCGTCGATCGATCCCACGAAGCGCAGGCGACGGTACCGGTCCCCGTGATCGCCCCCGCATAGCGGTAAGACACGTCCGCGCGGGTGAAGCCCCGAGCCGGAAAATACCTGTCGTCGTCCGGCTCTGGGTCCTTGTCCTCGTCGGAGAGGACGTGCTCTTCCCAGGAGGCGATGGTGAACTTGGCTGTTGTCCGGCGTGAATAGGTCGTGTGATCGCTGAATCGCTCGGATCTACTTCGATTGGGGATGTGCGCCAACACCGGCTATCGCGCGGTCACCGAAACGAGAACCCGGTCTGCTTCCATCTCGAAACGGCTGCCCGCGATACGACCTCCCCACCAGAAGCCCAATCCGGAAACGACGAGAGCGACCGGAATAGCTAGGTACGACAGCGCCCCTGGCAAGAGGAGACCCATCAGAAGCGCTGGGACTGCAGCCACGACAACCACCAGCAAGCCTGCCAGCGTCAACAGAAATGACGAGCCGTTGAACGATCCACGAAAGTTCATCGATAACGCATTCTTTTGCTCGGGCACCGGATACGGCGCGGAAACCGATATCCACGCAACGACGCCCGCACCTACTCCTAGCGAGGATGCGGTCACCGCGATCGGCACGGCGAGCCTGTCGGCGCCGAGGTCCCCGAAAATTCGAATTACCGCCACGGACGCCAGTGCGAACGGCAACACGATCACACACCATGCGATCTGCCTGCCACGAACGTCAGCGCGAGCCGCCTCGGGCGTCATGACCAGATGCCACATCGAACTTCCGTCGTATCCATACAGATTCACGCCAGATCCGACAGCGGTGACCAGGACGAACCACGCACCCCATGCTGCCGTGAACGGTATCGACGCGGACAGCAACGGACCGACCCCGGACAGGATCGCGCTCACCACAAGGGAGACGAGTTGTGTACGCCGGTTCAGTTCACCGCGCCAAAGCGACAGTTCACGGACGACGACAGCACCCGTCGGGCTCGTGCGCCAGCGCGTGTCCTCCACACCCCGACGACGTCGACGCTGCGTCGCAGCGACGTTCGAGGATCCATCCCCGCCGACGGGTGACCCGTCGAACTGCCGAATCACCAGACGTTTCCACGCCCACAACAACACCACGTCCAGCAGCAGCAGAGCTATCGACGCACCCGCTGCGATCGCCCACGCACCCCGGGCAGCGGCGTCCACGCCCGCGGCCCCCCAGGCGAACGGAACCGCATGCGCAAAGGTCGTCGGCCACGTGATGCCGCTGTCGACGACGAGATCGAGGTTGTTCAGGATGGGAAACTGAAGCATGTAGACGCCGGCGAACAAGGTTCCGAACATTAACACTGCGAGCTCCCGACGCTTACGCGTACGCAACAATCCCGACATCGTCAGCGTCGCTACGCGCGATGCGGCGATGAAGAGGAGAACTGTTGCAGGCCAGGCAATCAGAGCTACGGGTAGCGCTGCGAGCGATCGAGTTGCAGCGCTGATCGGAAGAACGGCAACGGCCACGATCGTGATCGGAACGACCATTCCGACGGTGGACGATACGAACAATGCGTGTGCGAGCTTGGTCGGCTCGATCGGAAGCAGCGTGAATTGACGGGGATGCAGATTCTCGTCGGAGATGCCCGAGAGCACCGGTCCGATCAACCAGAAAACACCGATCACCACGAGCACCACGGCCGTGACGCCCGGGTTACCCTCGCCGGATGCCGCCGCGAAGCACTGGGTGATGGCACACCCCAATCCGAGTAAACCCGCAATCGTCTTCACGGCCGCTCTGCCCCCGGTGAACTGTCTCTTGTACAGGGTCACCCGCATCGCGAGCACGGTGCGAAGCGTCGAATTGCCTCCAGATTTCACGAGCGCATCCACGATAGGCCCTGATTCCCTTTCGATTGCGTCCCAACGAGACGGACGAAGGCATCGTCGAGGCTGGTGCCGCCGCGGATCTCGTCCAACGTCCCTGCCGCCACGACCCGCCCGCCCGTTATGACGCCGATATGGGAACAGAGCTGTTCGACGAGAGTCATCACGTGGCTCGACATCACCACCGTCCCTCCCGACCGTACGAACTGCACGAGAATGCTTCGAATCCCGGCACCGGAGATCGGATCGACCGCTTCGAACGGCTCGTCGAGTACCAGTAGTCGCGGTCCGTGGAGGAGCGCGGCGGCCAGACCGATCTTCTTGGTCATTCCTGCTGAGTAGTCGGCGATGACGGCGTTCCCCGCGTCGGCGAGATCCAGCGCCCACAGCAACTCGTCGCGACGAAGCCCGATTGTCTGCTCGTCCATACCGCGCAGGCGCCCCAGATACGTCAGAAGCTCCGACCCGGTGAATTGCGAGGGCAAGGCCAGTCCGTCGGGAAGAACACCGAGGAGACGCTTGGCCCCGATTGGATCGGCCCACACATCCTGCCCGAGGACGAGGCTGCGTCCGTACTGCGGCCGAAGGAGCCCTACGGCCATCGACAGCGACGTCGTCTTGCCTGCGCCGTTGGGACCGACGAGCCCAAACATGGATCCGGTTGGTACGGCAAGGGAAAGGTCGTCGACGGCGGGTCTTCCCCCGAACGTCATACACAGGTGCTCGAGATGAAGTGCCCATGGGTATGTCGTCGACTGGTCCATACAAACAGACTATCCGGTACCAATCGACGAAGTGCTACACGGGCATCATCAGCTTCCCCGACAGCCGCTCGAGATATTCCAATACCTCTGCCTCTGATTTGTCCGGCATGCCGTACACCACCTCGGTCACTCCCAACCCCTCCCAGCGAGCCAACTTGTCGGCGTCCGGTTTGAAATCGAGTACCACCACTTCGGGATTCCCACCGCGACCGGCATCACGCCACAACTGCTGGAACCGGGCGACACGAGACTCGATGTTCCGCTCACCAGGCGTGGTGATCCATCCGTCGGCCGACCGGACGATCCAGGCGAAGTTCTTGTCGGTCCCTGCTGCGCCGACCAACGTCGGAATTGCACCTTTCTGAACAGGTTTCGGCCATGCCCAGCTCGGCCCGAAGTTGACGAACTCCCCGGCATACTCTGCCTGCTCCTCCGACCACAATGCACGCATGGCCTCCAGATACTCCCGCAACATCGTTCGACGTCTGCCCGCCGGAACGCCGTGATCGGTCAATTCGTCCACGTTCCAACCGAATCCGATTCCGAGGCTCACGCGGCCTCCGCTGAGATGATCGAGGGACGCGATGGACTTGGCCAAAGTGATCGGGTCGTGCTCGACGGGTATCGCCACCGCGGTACCGAGCCGTATCGAACTGGTGAGCGCAGCGGCCGTCGCGAGTGACACCCAGGGATCGAGAGTTCGTGCGTATCGATCGTCGGGCAGCGACGAATCACCGGTCTGCGGGTGCGCTGCTTCGCGCTTGACCGGAATGTGAGTGTGCTCGGGAACGTAGAACGAGTGAAATCCCAGGCGTTCGCCTTCGGCCGCCGCGGCGGCAGGGGTGATTCCGCGGTCGGAGGTGAACAGAACGAGACCGAAGCGCATGCGTTATTAGAACGTGTTCTAGTCCGCTTGGCAAGCAATCGCGACGGTCACTCCCCGTCGACTGGTCTTTCCCACCACCAGCGGGCCGCCGCCGCTCCCCCGGATCGCCGCCGCTTCTGCGACGCTCGACACACCCACCGCCGCACGAACACGGCTCGACGGATCGGGGACGACGATGGAGGCGAGTTCGTCGGCGGTGAACACCGAACACCGAACACCGAGCGCGTCTGCGACCGAGCCACCCAGCGTCCGCTTTGCCTCGATCGTTGCAACCGCACTTACCGTCCAGGACGAGCGGACTAGACTCCCGACCAGTTCAAGACACTCGAGGACCGTCGCCGCCGAACTCGCACCAATACCCACGACAACGCACTCAGACATGAGCAACGGAGAAGGCAGCACAGGCGTCGACGAAACGACTCACCGATCTCGGAATGCCTGCCGGGTGCGTGTGAAGATACGACGCGTGAACGCCGCCCTGGACGAATCCCTCGCGGATGACTCGTTGTTCGACCACTCTACTGGGATTGCGCCACCCCCACGCCGGAGCTGGATTTTCGATTCCACTCTCCACCAACATCGTTCGGTGGAACTCATGACCGGTCACCCGTGTACCCGCCTCGAACAGAACGGAATTCTCCAGCGCAACCGCATCTCGGTAGCCGAGCGTCAACGCGGACCCGAAGCGGGCTTCGACGTCGAGGACGCCTGCCATCGCATGGCCGTCGAGGCGGCGCCCGAGGTACAGCAGGCCTGCACATTCTGCGTGAATCGGAATGCCCTGGGCGGCAACCCGCCTCACATCCGCCAGCAATGCCGTGTTGGCCGCCAACTGCTCGGCGTGCTCCTCCGGAAATCCGCCGGGCACAACGACGCCCGCGACCCGATCCGGCAGTCCATCGCTCAATGGATCGAACACCGCGACCTCGGCGCCCGACGCACGTAGGAGTTCGACGTGTTCCGCGTAGCCGAACGTGAATGCTGCCCCGCCGGCGATCGCCACCACCGGAGCGCCGTCGGACCTCTCCCCTGCCTCCAGCTCTGCATCCCAGGCCGTCGCGGCGACCGACGAGTCTGCCAGTGACACGATCGCCTCGAGATCGACGTGCTCGCGAACGAGCGCAGCCATCGCGTCGACGGCTGCTTCGGCGCGAGTTCCGTGCTCGAGTGCGGTGATCAGTCCGAGATGACGAGAGGGAACAGCCAACTCGGTCATACGGGGAAGCGATCCCAGTACTGGCACACCCACGCGTTCGCACGCTTGCCGCAGTACCTCCTCGTGCCGAGGACTGCCCACGCGATTGAGGATCACGCCGCCGATACGCACGGACGTGTCGAACGTCGAGAACCCGTGCAGCACAGCAGCAAGGCTCTGACTGTGTCCCCTGGCATCGACCACCAACACGACCGGCGCACCGAGCATCGAGGCCACAGCGGCCGTCGATCCCTCCGCCGACGCCGCGCCCGCACCTGACATGTCGATCTTTCCGTCGAACAACCCCATGACACCTTCGACGATTGCGATGTCGCATCCAGCGCTGCCGTGCCGGTACAGCGGACCAATGCGCTCGGACCCGACCATCACCGCATCGAGATTGCGACCGGGCAAACCCGTCGCCAGTGCGTGATAGCCGGGGTCGATGTAGTCGGGACCGACTTTGAAGGGCGCGACTCTCGTGCCCGCAGCCCGCAACGCGCCCATCAAGCCGGTGGCGACGGTTGTCTTGCCGCTACCTGACGCGGGCGCGGCGATGACGACAGCGGGAACCGAGTAGGTCACCATTCGATGCCGCGTTGACCTTTACGGCCCGCATCCATCGGATGCTTGACCTTGGTCATCTCGGTGACGAGGTCGGCTGCCTCGATCAACGCCTGTGGTGCGTCGCGCCCGGTGATCACGACGTGCTGATTTCCCGGTCGATTCCTCAGGACCTCGACTACCTCGTCGACGTCCACCCACCCCCACTTGAGTGGGTAGGTGAATTCGTCGAGTACGTAGAAGCGATGCGTTTCTTCGGACAATCTTCGGGAGATCTCGGTCCACCCGTCCGCTGCAGCCGCGGCATGATCGACCTCTGAGCCCTTCTTACGCGTCCAGGACCAGCCTTCGCCCATCTTGTGCCATTCGACGGCTCCGCCGGTCCCCGACTCCTCGTGTAGCTCGCCGAGAATCTTGAACGTCGCCTCTTCGCCGACCTTCCACTTCGCACTCTTGACGAACTGGAACACCCCGACATCGAATCCTTGGTTCCACGCGCGCAGCGCCATACCGAACGCAGCAGTCGATTTTCCCTTGCCTGGCCCCGTGTGCACGGCGAGGACCGGCTGGTTGCGTCGTTGACGCGTCGTCAGACCGTCCTCGGGAACCGTCCCGGCCAGTGGCACTCCTTGTGGCACGACTCGCTCCCTACGCCGCTGCGCGGACGATGTCCGCGACACGCTCGGCCGACAGATCGCCCAGTCGAACGTAACCACCACCGAGGTGGCGAGCGAAATCTGCGGCGAGCCCGAGACGCACCATTCCCGACTCGCAGTCGACGACGACGGAGGCAATACCGTCGGAGGCGATCCTCGACGCCGCGATACGAGATCTGCCCACCGGGTCCACCCCTCCCGTCGCACGACCGTCCGTCAGCGCCACGACGAGTGCACGCCGCAGAGGATCGCGGACCTTCTCTCGCAGCACGACTTCACGTGCCTTCAAGAATCCTTGCGCAAGTGGCGATTTCCCGCCGGTCTTCATTCTGTGTAACCGCGTGACCGCGACATCGACACTCGACGTCGGAGGCAACACGAGCTCGGCGTCACGCCCTCGCACGGTGATGACGGCGACTTTGTCTCGTCGCTGATAGGCGTCGCGCAGCAGCGAGAGCACCGCACCGGTAACGGCGGACAGTCGATCCCGAGCCGACATCGACCCGGATGCATCGACGACGAAAACGATCAGATTCCCTTCGCGTCCTTCGCGCTGAGCACCGCGCAGATCGGCAGGCTCCAGCCGGAATCGGCCCGCAGTTCGCCCGCGAGCCACCTGCTGTTCGGCTGCCGCGAACAACGTCCCGATCAAGTGAAGGCCACTGCCACGTTCAATGGTTGCGCGTACGGCACGACCCTGCGCCGACCGCGAACGCGATCTCCGGCCCGGGGCACCTTCACCCACGCCGGGGACCTCCATCAGCCGCGCACGGAATTGAGATCCTGGAGTTCCTGCGTCGCGATCGTGGGAACCGTTGCCTGCAGGCTTTTCTGGAACCTGTTGGTCATCTTCCTCGGATCCTGAAGAGTCGGCATCCGCTTGTGCGCCGCCCCCATCGCCGTCAGGACCCGAGTCGGTGGGGTCAGGATCGGTGGGGTCGGGATCGGTGGGGTCAGGATCGGTGGGGTCGGGATCGGTGGGGTCGGGATCCGGTCGCTCGGCCTGTTCGGCGGCGTCGCGCATCGCATCGTCGAGAGCCTTCTCATTGATACCGGGCTCGTCGAACGGATCTCGCCGACGCCGATGCGGCAGAGCAAGCTCCGCTGCGACGCGCACATCGCTCTCCTCCACGGTCTTCGAGCCACGCCATGCCGCATGCGCCGAGGCCGTCCGGGCAACAACGAGGTCCCCTCGCATACCGTCGACGTCGAACGAGGCACACAGGGCGGCGATCCGGCGGAGTTCGATGTCGTCGAGGACAACGCCGTCCAACACATCCCGGGCTTCGAGAATTCTTCGAGCTATATCGGCGTCATCGTTCGCGTATCCCTCCGCGAACGCGTGCGGATCGCGCTCGTAGTTCAGGCGGCGCCGAACCACGTCCATCCGAACGTCGACGTCACGGGAGGCACGCACGTCCACAGCGAGCCCGAAGCGGTCCAACAACTGTGGCCGCAGTTCCCCTTCCTCGGGGTTCATGGTGCCGACGAGCACGAACTGCGCCGGATGCGAATGCGATACACCGTCGCGTTCGATGTGGACGCGTCCCATCGCGGCGGCATCGAGAAGCACATCGACGAGGTGGTCGTGCAGAAGGTTCACTTCGTCGACGTACAGAACACCGCGATGCGCGGCCGCCAACAGACCGGGCTGAAATGCGCGTTCACCGTCGCGCAGCACTTTCTCGAGATCGAGCGAGCCGACCACCCTGTCCTCGGTGGCGCCGACGGGCAGTTCGACCAGCCGAGCGGCGCGCGTGACACCCGCGTCCTCGACGGCCGGGAGCAAGGCAGCGAGCGCGCGAACCACGGTGGATTTAGCGGTCCCTTTCTCTCCGCGCACCAGCACGCCACCGATACCGGGGTGCACCGCGCAGAGGATCAGCGACAACCGAAGTTGATCCTGGCCGACGATCGCGGTGAACGGATACCCGGGCTGCGGCACCTCGATGTCCTGCTGCACGAGAAAATCTCCTTAGTTCCGCGGACTCCGCGCCGAGGATTCGAGATGCTCGCCGGGCAGGCGAGCGATGTTCGACGGTAACCGTGCGGTGATCTGGCTTCGGAGGAAACTTCTCCTCGTACACAGTGGCGGGACCGCGCCTGATTCTCACAGGACTTCCCCGCATCAGCTCCGTTGGTGAAACACTACTGCCGGTGTGGTTCTACCCCTCGCTCCACGGCGTACCGCCGCCGCGGCGCATAGGTGTATGAGGAATACCGTCCTCGAGAACTTCCTCGCCATCGGGAAGGAACCCGTGCTTGGCGTACATGTCGACGAGGTAGCTCTGCGCGTTGATACGGCACGGCGCAGATCCGACCTCGGCCAGAGCCGCACGCAAAATTCGCGTCGTGTGCCCCTGACCCCGCGCCGAACGCTGAGTGCACAGTCGTCCGATCCGGAACGCCTTTTCGCCGTCGTCGTGCTCTTCCATCAAACGAAGCGTGCACACAACCTCGCCGTCACGTTCGAGCCAGAAGTGCCGGGTCTCGGCGAGAAGATCCCGACCGTCCAACTCGGGGTACGCGCACGCCTGCTCAACGACGAATACCTCTACACGCAGCTTCAACAGGTCATACAGAGTGTTGTTGGACAGGTCAAGAGCCCAGGATCGCTTGAGGGCAGCTGCTTGCGTAGTCATCTGCTGTTGCTATCACACGCCGCTGGGCTGTGCACGATGGGACGCCTCGGCACGATGGGACGGCTCGGCACGATGGGACGGCTCGGCGAGCAGCGTCGTATCGTCCAACTGGAGTCCACGAGCGGTCCAGTCGAACATCTCACGGAACAGAGCCGGATCCTCGGCGAGCTTCTTGCCCAAGGACGGAACCATCTCCTTCAGCTTCGGCTGCCAACCCTGGTAGCGATCGCCGAAGCAGCGCTGAAGCACGTCGAGCATCGCGGGGACAGCGGTGGACGCACCGGGCGACGCACCGAGCAGACCAGCGATGGTGCCATCGGCAGCGTTGATGACCGCCGTGCCGAATTCGAGTACGCCGCCGCGGCCCTTCTTCCTGATGACCTGGACACGCTGGCCTGCCGTGACCAGTTCCCAGTCCTTGCCGACGACATCGGGGGCGAATTCCCGCAGAGTCTCGACGCGGTCTGCTTCGGACTGAGCAAGTTCACTCACCAAGTACTTCACCAAACCGAGTTCGGTGACGCCCACTCCGAGCATCGACATGAGGTTGCCGGGCTTGACGGAACTCGGCAGATCCGTCAACTTTCCCTGCTTGAGGAACTTCGGCGACCAGCCTGCGTACGGACCGAACAGCAGGCCGGGCTTGCCGCCGATGACGCGGGTGTCGAGGTGCGGCACGGACATCGGCGGAGCACCGACCGATGCCTTGCCGTAGACCTTCGCCGAGTGCTGACCGATGAGGTCGGGGTTGGTGCATCGCAGCCATTCGCCGCTGACCGGGAAGCCGCCGAATCCCTTGATCTCCTCGATGCCGGACTTCTGCAGCAGGTGTAGCGCGCCGCCGCCTGCCCCGACGAAGACGAACTTGGCGTTGACGGTCTTTTTCGACCCGGTCCGCAGGTTCGCGATCTTGATGTCCCACGTGCCGTCGGACTGCTGCGAGATGTTGCGCACGTCGCTGCCGAAGTGAACGGTGCCGCCGGAGCCGGAGATGTAGTTCAGCAACTGACGTGTGAGAGCTCCGAAGTCGACGTCGGTGCCCGAGTCACTCCAGTTCAGCGCAACGGGATCGGAGAAGTCCCGACCCTTGCCCATCAGAGGCAGACGCCTGGTGAACTCGTCGGCGGTATCGATGTACTCCATCCCTTCGAACAGCGGGTTCGCTGAAAGCGCGTCGTAACGCGCGCGCAGGTACTTCACGTTGTCCGCGCCGTGAACGAAGCTCACGTGCGGGATCGGATTGATGAAATTCTTCGGGTCGCTGAGAACTCCGGACTCGATGCTGTGGGCCCAGAACTGACGCGACACCTGAAACTGCTCGTTGACGTTGAGCGCCTTCGAGATGTCGACCGAACCATCTTGGTTCTGCGGGGTGTAATTGAGCTCACACAGCGCGGAGTGGCCGGTACCTGCGTTGTTCCATGCGTCACTGCTTTCGGCAGCAGCAGCATCGAGTCGCTCGTACACGTCGATGGACCATTCGGGTTCGAGCTGCTTGAGCAGCGCACCGAGTGTGGCACTCATGATTCCTGCGCCGACGAGAACCACGTCGGTCTTGTACCGCTTGACCTGCTTATCGTTCGACCGCTGTTCGTTTGACCGCTTTTCGTTTGACACTGGAGAATCGACTTCCTTGTCCGTGAGTTCTCGTTACCGAGTTCTGCTTCAGGTGGCGGTTACGTTACCCGCCCGTATGTACCCAGCCCGACGCGCTTGAAAAGCCTGTACTCGATTGTGCTCCGCGTGACGTCTTTACAGGGCCTACTACAGTTGTGATCTGTGACTACCTGGGAGCCCGATGTCCTCGGCGACGGCTACGAACAGACCACCATCGCTCTCGGTGACGATCCGGACGGTGAGGGGAAGGTCGAGGCCACCCTTGTCCGGTATTCGCCACACGATTCCCCTGCTCCCGAGCGCGCGGTCATCTACGTGCACGGGTTCACCGACTACTTCTTCCAACAACACATGGCCGAGCACTTCGCTGCGAAGGGCTTCGCCTTCTATGCCCTCGACCTACGCAAATGCGGCCGCTCGCTCCGCGAGGGACAGACGCCTCACTTCGTGACCGATCTCGCGTTCTACGACGCAGAACTGAACGAGGCTCTTGCGCTGGTGAGCAGCGACTCCGGCGGTGCGTCGGTCGTGTTGGCAGGACACTCCACCGGCGGTTTGATTCTCCCGCTGTGGTTGGACCGCCTCAACCGCCAGCAGGGCGGAACGGCAGGCCTGGGCATCGACGGTGTCATCCTCAACAGCCCATGGTTCGACCTACAGGGTCCGGCCGCGATCCGCAGCGTCGGGACTACCGCAATCGACCTGATCGGCAGAGTCAAGGGTAAGACTCCGGTACCGGGCAACGGCCTCGATACCTACGGTTTGTCACTCGCAAAATCCGAACACGGTGAGTGGGAGTACAACCTGGATTGGAAGCCACTCTCCGGTTTTCCCGTTACCTTCGGATGGATCCGAGCGATCAGGCACGGCCACGCAAAACTGCACCGCGGACTCGACATCGGCGTCCCCTCGTTGATCTTGCGGTCCAAAGTGACACATTTCTCACGGAAGTACAGCTCCGAGATCGATGTCTCCGATGCAGTGCTCGACGTACGTCAGATCGCTCGGTGGGCAGGATGCTTGGGAGACCGCACCACCATCGTTCCGATCGAGGGCGCACGCCACGACGTGTTCCTGTCCACGGAGGAACCGCGCACACGGGCATTCGCCGAAGTCGACGAATGGCTGGATTGGCTGTATCGAAGTGCCCACATCGATCACGAGTCGGGTAGCAACCACCACGAGATCGGCACCATTTCATGACCGAACCGACACACTTCGATATCGCGATCATCGGATCCGGATCCGGAAACTCGATCGCGGATTCGAAATTCGACAATCTGAAGATTGCTCTCTTCGAGGAACATTCACCGTTCGGTGGGACGTGCCTCAACGTCGGATGCATCCCGACGAAGATGTTCGTTTACGCTGCCGAGGTCGCACAGACGATTCGCGACTCGGCCAAGTACGGCATCGACTCCTCGATCGACCGTGTCCGCTGGACCGACATCGTCGATCGCGTATTCGGCCGGATCGACCCGATCGCCGCGGGCGGCAAGCAGTATCGCCAAACGGGAAGCCCCAACGTAACCCTGTTCTCCGGGCATGCGACGTTTGTCGGACCGAGGACCATCGACACAGGTACCGGCAGCGTGATCACCGCCGACCAGGTCGTCGTCGCAGCGGGCTCGCGGCCGATCATTCCGCAGCAGATCCGCGACAGCGGAGTGCCATTCCACACGAACGACGACGTGATGCGTCTGACCGAACTGCCGGAACACTTGGTGATCCTCGGATCTGGTTACATCGCCGCAGAATTTGCGCATGTGTTCGGAGCCCTCGGGTCGAAGGTTTCAATCGTCGCACGCAAGGACAAGCTTCTGCGCGCGCTCGACGCCGAGGTCTCCGATCGTTTCACCGAGTTGGCACAGAAGAACTGGGACGTGTACCTCGATTCCGGTGAGGTCGAGGCGATCTCCGAGGGCGACCGCGTCGGCGTCGAGATCCCCGGCGGCACGAAAGTTCTGGGCGACGCGCTTCTCGTCGCCGTCGGACGCGTGCCCAACGGCGACCATGTCGGCGCGGACGCCGGCGGCATCGAACTCGACGACGAGGGGCGAATCGTCGTCGACGAATTCGGACGAACCACAGCAGACGGGGTGTTCGCCCTGGGTGACGTGTCCTCGGATTACCAGCTCAAGCACGTCGCCAACCATGAAGCGCGCACCGTGGCCTACAACCTGCTGCAAAACCGCTGGGAAGACACGAGTGCCTTCCGCGCGTTCGATCATCGGTTCGTCCCCGCTGCGGTGTTCACTCACCCGCAGATCGCCGAGGTCGGCATGACCGAGGCACAGGCACGCGATGCCGGGCTCGACATCACCGTGAAAGTCCAGAATTACGGCGACGTCGCCTACGGCTGGGCAATGGAGGACCAGGAAGGATTTTGCAAGGTCATCGCGGAAAAGAGCACCGGAAGAATTCTCGGTGCACACGTCATCGGCGCTCAGGCGCCAACAGTCATCCAGCCGTTGATTCAGGCGATGAGTTTCGGAGTCTCCGCGCAGGACATGGCCAGTGGACAGTATTGGATTCACCCGGGATTGCCCGAGGTTGTCGAGAACGCGCTGCTCGGCCTCGATATCTAGCGCGGCTTCGCCGCCCGTGAGTGAACGGTACGCCCCTCTGGTACCTGCGCACTTACGGGCGGAAGCCGCTCTACCAGGGACTGGTGCGCAGCACGATCTCGGTGGCAAGTTCGGACGTGGCTCCAGAAGGAATATCGTCCACTCCGTCGAGTTCAACGACGCGAAAGTCGCCGTACACAAGTCTGCCGGTGCCGTCCGCCGCTGCGCGGCGTAGCGAACTCCCGATCATCAAGGTCGTTGGCAACTCCACCGCTGGACAGCCTGCCTCCAGCACCGTTCCCGTCTCGTCCGCGATTGCCGGATGCGGGCGGTCGCATACGACAAGACTTGTGAATTTCCCGAAGGTTCGCGCCGCCATACTCCACGCCAGTTCTGCGCCCTCCTTGCTGCCGACGAGATGAACCCACGGCAGTGAGAGTTCGTCGAGAATTTCGAGCACCGCAGCTTGGTCGAGGCCTGCAACATCTTCTACTGCAATCGTTTTCAGATCCGAGTTGTGCAGTTTTTCCGCGACACCGTCGTATACATCGGGTAGGTCACCGACGCCGGGCAGCAGCAGCACAACGTGTCTCGACTCCGGCCCGGCGATGCGCAACATCGAGCTCCCGCCGCGGGCAGACACTTGCTTGTGATCCATGGGATATGACGCTACTGCACCGTCCGCCCGCCTAGTTCCAACCTTCGCACTATTGCGCTCGAATCCATGCGGTTATGGTTGGTTACCGCGGCCCCGCCTCTTCGATGATTTCCAGTACTGCGTCGACGTCGAGGTTGTTCTCGACGAGGTCGGCCAACAAATCGAGTTGACCCTCGCGCATCGCGGCAACGGATGTGTCGGGTGCTACGTCGAATCCGGTGCGGCCGGCCTGAGCGGCCGCCCAAGTGAGAAATTCCCTTCGGAAAGCGTTGGACTCGAGAACGCCGTGCCAATGCGTCCCGACGACTCCGCCTCGGACACTGCCTTCGGCCGCCCCGTCGGCATAGCTCAACAACGACGCATCGCCGTTGTGCACGACACGCCCGTGGTGAATCTCGTACCCGGAAACATCGTTCTCGCCGAAGTGCCGCGAGGTTCCCACCACTCGTTCCAGCACTTTCTCCGAATGGAACTCGATCTCCAGATCCAGCACACCGAGACCGTCGGACCTGCTTGTTGCGGATTCGACGCCGTCCGTGATCGATCGCCCGAGCATCTGGTAGCCGCCACAGATCCCCAGAGTGGGACGCCCCTCCGCGGCACGCTGCACTACGGCTTCCGCAAGGCCAGTTCGCCGCAACCACTCCAGATCGGAGATTGTCGCTTTGCTGCCCGGAATCACGACGAGGTCTGCATCGGTGAGCCGCGAGGGTTCGGTCACCCAATTGACCGCGACTCCCGGTTCACATGCCAGTGCTTCGACGTCGGTCGTGTTGGAGATGCGCGGCAGCCGAATCGCCGACACTCTGAGCCACTGCGACCCAGCCGGCCGACGAGGCCGGCCTACGGGAGCATCGGCAACGGTTCCGAGCGAATCCTCGGCATCCATCCACAATTCGTCGGAATACGGAATTACCCCGTATGTCGGTCTTCCGGTGAGACTTTCGAGTTGATCGAGGCCGGGCGCCAACAGTGCAGGGTCGCCGCGAAACTTGTTGATCACAAAACCTCTGATCAAGGCCTGGTCTTCGGGCGACATGATCGCCGTCGTGCCGTAGAGATGAGCGAGCACTCCCCCGCGGTCGATGTCACCGACGACGATCACCGGCAGGCCGGCAGCCGTGGCCAAGCCCATGTTCGCCAGATCCGTTGCACGGAGGTTGATTTCGGCCGGAGAGCCTGCTCCCTCGCAGATCACGACGTCGTACTGCGCCCGCAGTGATTCGAGTTCCTCGGCGACAACGGCGCGTAACGCCTGCCGATGTTCGATGTAGTTCGACGCCGATACATTCGCCACGGCACGACCGCGCACCACCAACTGGGAAGTGCGGTCGCTCCCGGGCTTGAGCAGTACCGGATTGAACTGCACACTGGGTTCGAGTCCACATGCGGCAGCCTGGAACGCCTGTGCGCGCCCGATCTCACCGCCGTCGAGGGTGACGACCGAGTTGTTGGACATGTTCTGCGCCTTGAACGGCGCAACGGACACACCCCGCCGGGCCAGCATTCTGCACAGGCCTGCGACGAGAACGCTTTTGCCTGCATCCGACGTGGTCCCGGCTACCAACAACGCACCTCGCGTGGGAGTCACGGGAGAGTCAGGATCTCACTGCCCGTATCCGTGACCAATAGAGTGTGTTCGAACTGCGCCGTCCACTTGCGATCGTGTGTGACGACAGTCCAACCGTCGTCCCACATCTCGGCATTGATGCCACCGAGATTGATCATCGGCTCGATGGTGAACGTCATGCCGGGCTCGATGATGGTGTCGACCGAGGGCTGGTCGTAGTGCAGTACAACGAGACCGTTATGGAAGGTGGTGCCGATACCGTGGCCGGTGAAGTCCTCGACGACGCCATACCCGAAGCGGTGTGCGTAGGACTCGATGACCCGGCCGACCACATTGAGAGCGCGCCCCGGTTTGACGGCTTTGATCGCGCGCATCGTCGCCTCGTGAGTACGTTCAACGAGCAGGCGTGCCTCTTCGGAGACGTTGCCCGCGAGGAATGTCGCGTTGGTGTCGCCGTGGACACCGTCGATGTAGGCGGTGACGTCGATGTTGACGATGTCTCCGTCCTCGATGACTGTGGAGTCCGGGATGCCATGGCAGATCACCTCGTTGAGCGAGGTGCAGCACGATTTCGGAAAACCTCGATATCCCAGAGTCGACGGGTAGGCACCATGGTCGATCATGTACGCGTGCGCGATACGGTCCAGCTCGTCGGTGGTCACTCCCGGCGCGACGGCCTTTCCCGCTTCCTGGAGTGCCCGGGCGGCGATGGTGGAGGCAACTCGCATCTTCTCGATTACTTCGGAGGTCTGGACCCACGGCTCGTTGCCTTCGACTGCGGTCGACTTCCAAGCGTATTCCGGCCGTTCGATCGACTTCGGCACATCGAGCGTTGGCGATACGACGCCCGGCACGAGTGGCTGACGGGGCGTGCTCTCGGCGATCACAGACATGGGTATCAGGGTAGTCGCTGCCTACCGCGGCGAACGTCCTGGCCGGTTCGGGTGCCGGTGATGGAACCCGCGGGGAACGCGGCGGCACCTTCACATCTATGATGCAAGTCACATGCGATGGAAGGACTGCCGTGTCGAGCAATGACCTCCTCCGTCCACGCGACGGAGATGCCCTCAGAGCTGAGCTGCGTGTGATCGTTGGCTCGTCCGGTGTGCCTGTGGTCTTCGGCGGCGAGGTTGCCGAACGTGGTTTACATCTGAGCGAGTTCCACGGCACCCGCACTCGTGGGCTGGACGGCCTGATCATCGCGAACCGCTTTGGACTCGGCGGACGCGTCATGGATCGACGCCGACCGGCCGCAGTCAGTGACTACAGCAACTCGCAGCACATCACCCACGACTACGACAGGCCCGTTCTCGGCGAGGGACTGTGCTCGATACTTGCCGTACCGGTGGTCGTGGCAGGTATCTCCCGTGCGGTGATGTACGCAGCGATCCGCGAACGTGGCCCGATGGGAACGAGAGTCGCGGACACCATGATCCAGGCGTCCAAACGGCTCTCCCACGAAATGGCAGTACGCGACGAGGTCGATCAACGATTGAGGATGCTCGACGCCCGTGCAGCACAACCCGAATCGACGGCGACTACGGGAGTGCTCAGGGATGTCTACGCCGAACTCCGCACGCTGAGCCAATCCTGCGATGACGACGAGTTGCAATCGAAGCTCAGAGCACTGTCGGATCGAATTTCGCTGGCGCTTCACCCTTCGGAACGAAGTGATACAGATCCGACCCTATCCGCTCGCGAGACCGACGTCCTCGCTCAGATCGCGCTCGGATGCACCAATGCCGAAGCAGCACAGCGCCTCTCGCTCAAACCCGAAACCGTGAAATCCTACCTGCGCACGGTGATGAGCAAAACGGGGACCCGTTCTCGCCACGAGGCGGTAGTGGCCGCGCGGCGCCTCGGCTTACTTCCCTGATCGGTACCCGGCGCTAGCTGTATCCCTCGGGCAACTGCTCGAACATTTCGCGGGTGACCGCAACCGCATTGTCCGACGACCCACCGCGCACGACGAGCGTGGCGAACGCAAGATCACCTCGGTATCCCGCGAACCACGCGTGCGAGCCTCCTTCGACCTCTGCCTCACCGGTCTTGCCGTATACCTCGCCCTGGTCTGCGATGCGCTCGGCGGTGCCGCTGGTGACCACCGACCTCATCATTCCGCGAAGGCCATCGACCATCGCCGGGTCGATCGGCGGATGATCACCGTCGATGGTGGTCTCGCGGCCGACGATCAGATTCGGCACCGGCGTCGATCCGTGCGCCACCGTCGCGGCGGCGAGTGCCATTCCGAAGGTGGAGACCACGACCTTGCCCTGACCGAACCCGTCCTCGGTCCGCTGTACCAATTCCGCAGAAGGAGGGACGGATCCGGAGTCGGTGGGCAACCCGACGACGTCATAGTCGGGACCGACACCGAACTGCGACGCCGCGACCGTCAGAGCGTCGGGCTGCATTTCGCTTGCCAGCTTGGCGAACGCGGTGTTGCACGAGCGGGTGAACGCAGTTCCCATCGACACGTCACCGAGCGAGAACTCGTTGTAGTTGGGGATGCTTCGTTCGCCGATCTCGATACGGCCGGGACACGGAACCGTTGTATCGGGCCCGGCGAGACCGGTCGAGATCGCCGCCCCCGCAGTGATGATCTTGAACGTCGAACCGGGCGGATAAAGACCCGACGATGCCACGGGCCCGTCACGATCGGCCTGCTTGTTCTGAGCCACCGCCAGAATCGCACCCGTCGACGGCGCAATAACCACCATCATCGCTTGTTCGACCCTCGCGTTCACCGCGTTCTGTGCAGCGACCTGGATGTTGCGGTCGAGACTGATCGAGACCGACGGTGCAGGTTCGGGCGGGGTATCGGTCAGCACGTCGATGTCGACACCGTTCCGGTTGACGGTTACCACGCTCCACCCTGCCTTGCCGTCCACATCGTCGACGACCGTTTTCTTGACCTGAGAAACCAGGTCCGGAGCGAAGGTTCGATCGGTGGACACCAGATCGGATTCGTCCGATGCCGTGACGCCGGGCAGTGCCGCCAAGGTTGCTGCGACGCTCTGATAGTCCTCGTCCCGAAGCAGCGCAACGGGATATGCACCGTCGGTCGAGGTGGCCGATTCGACTATTCCCTGCGCGGTGATCGCCCCGTCGAACGGCGCAAGAATCGACGCGAGACCGGTGGCCGAAGCCACGATGTTGTTCGTCTCGTGGGCGTCCACCGTTATCCGGTGCACGACGCCGGGGACCAGAACATCCGATCCAGAACGCTCGTTCACTCGCGCACGGGGAGGCGCTGTCGAGCGAAGAGCCATCGTCTGAGTGTCGCCGAGTTCGGGGTGAATGTCGGTGGACGTCCACCGCACTACCCATTGCCCGTCCGTCCGGCCCATCTGAAGTTCACCGTCGTACGTCCAGACGCGGTCTTTGGGCAGATGCCATTCGTAGGAGTAACCGACCCGTGCCGTGTCTCCGTCAACTTGTACCGAAGTGGTGGACGCCGTCAGAGATTCGGCCTGCAGGTGGTCCCAGGCATCGGTCATCGCGGTCGCAGCCGAATCGGGCCGATCGGTGTCGGCGGACGCTGTGTCGATGTCGCGTTCGGCGAATGCCGCAAGAAAAGCTTGGGCCGCAGGCTCGGGACCGTCCGGACTCGGCGTGCACGCGACGACCGATCCGGCGAACAGCACAAAGGCGACTGATGTTGCAGCACTTCGGCGCACACGCCGGACGTCCGAGAATGTCATCGCGCTCATCGTAGTTGGCGACTGCCCACGAGCCCTCGACGAATCGCAGTCTTTCGGTGCCGGAAGTGCATCGGTCCACCCGAAGGACCGTCAGTCCAACAGGACGGTCGTGAAGGTGGCCACCTGGCTCAGCCCGATCCGCGCGTACGCACGACGCGCGGGAAGGTTGAAACTGTTGACGTACAAGCTGGCGATTCTTCCGTTACGCACTACCGAGTCCACCACAGCCGCGGTGCCCGAGGAACCGAGACCGTGTCCACGGTAGAGCGGATGCACCCACACGCCCTGGATCTGACCAACGGTAGAGGACTGCGAACCGATTTCGGCCTTGTAGATCACCTGGCCGTCTTCGAACCGTGCCCACGCACGACCCGCAGCGATCAGACTGGCGATCCTGCGACGGTACCCGCGGCCGCCGTCGTTTGCCCGTGGGTCCACGCCCACCTCTTCGATGAACATGGCCACAGCGGCGGTCAAGTAGGTGTCGAGTTCGTCGGGGCGTACGAGACGCACGCCCGGATCGGGTGGATGGACCGAATATTGTGAGGTTGCCAGCAGAGGTTGCTCGCTCCGCAGTTCACGGGCCGCACCCCAGTCGGCTTCGAGCATCTCCCACAGCGGCAGGGTCAACTCGGCGCGTCCGACCAACGACGAACACATCCGGGGACCGCGGCACGCACGATCCGCAAACGACCGCAGATCGTCGACCGAACCGAGCAGTGGGACCAGGTTGGCACCGTAGAAACACAGAGATTCGTCGGGACCACCGCGACTCCACATTTCCCCGTGGAACGTGCGCGGATCGAGTCCGGATTCCTGGACGCGCGCAGCGATCATGCACGAAGCAATGGGGTCGGCGTCGAGCACACGAAGGACGTTCGCAGTGTCCCTACTGCTCAGCGGTTTCGCACCGAGAAGTTTGAGCAACTGGGCTCACCTCCGTCCAATGCAGCCTCGGTCGTCCACGACACCCGTCATGAGAGACAGATTGCCAGACTCACAGCGGGATGTGGGTCGTTCGGTTCCAGCACGGCCGCCGCGCTCGTCCCGACGTCGTCACGACACCGTGACGACCGGTGCTCCTGCCTCCGCTCCCCCATCATCCTCGAACTCCTCCGCAATGCGCATTGCTTCCTCGATCAAGGTCTCCACGATCTGAGCCTCGGGCACGGTCTTGATCACCTTGCCCTTGACAAAGATCTGGCCCTTGCCGTTCCCGGAGGCGACGCCGATGTCGGCATCCCGCGCCTCACCGGGACCGTTCACCACGCAACCCATGACAGCCACGCGCAGCGGAATATCCATTCCTTCGAGGCCCGCACTGACCTCGTCGGCCAGCGTGTACACGTCTACCTGTGCACGGCCGCACGACGGACACGAGACGATCTCGAGTTTGCGGGGCCGCAGGTTGAGCGACTGCAGAATCTGATTGCCGACCTTGATCTCCTCGGCCGGCGGTGCCGACAGGGATACTCGGATGGTGTCTCCGATGCCACGCGCCAGCAACGAACCGAATGCGACGGCCGACTTGATGGTCCCTTGAAACGCGGGACCAGCTTCCGTGACGCCGAGGTGAAGTGGGTAATCGCACTGCGCCGCGAGCTGTTCGTAGGCCGCGACCATGATCACGGGGTCGTTGTGCTTGACCGAAATCTTGATGTCGCCGAAACCGTGCTCTTCGAACAGACCGGCTTCCCACAGCGCCGATTCCACGAGCGCTTCGGGCGTCGCCTTGCCGTACTTGTCCATCATTCGCTTGTCGAGCGAACCTGCATTGACGCCGATTCGGATCGGGATGTTCGCGTCCCCGGCAGCTTTTGCGACCTCTTTGACGCGTCCGTCGAACTCCTTGATGTTGCCGGGGTTCACGCGCACTGCGGCGCACCCGGCGTCGATCGCCGCGAAGATGTACTTCGGTTGGAAGTGGATGTCCGCGATCACCGGGATCTGGCTCTTCCTGGCAATGATCGCCAACGCGTCCGCGTCGTCCTGTGTGGGGCATGCCACACGCACGATGTCGCAACCCGACGCTGTCAGCTCTGCGATCTGCTGCAGGGTGGCGTTGATGTCGTGCGTCTTCGTGGTGGTCATCGACTGCACCGAAATCGGGTGGTCGCTGCCGACACCGACGGTGCCGACCTGCAGTTGACGCGTCTTACGGCGAGGAGCGAGTACGGGAACCGGCGGCGCCGGCATTCCCAATCCGACTGAGACAGTCACTTCGTTGCCTTCTTCCCTAGCTACGAACACGAGTCTAGCTAGAACAATTGGATGGGGTTCACGATGTCCGCTGTGAGAGTGAGCAGCATGTACGCGCCGCCGAGCACGATCACGACATAGGTGACCGGCATCAGCTTCATGTAGTCCACTGGACCACCGTTGGGCAATCCGCGCCGGTTGCGGAAGAAGTTCCTGATTCGCTCATAGATCGTCACCGCCATATGACCGCCGTCCAGAGGCAGCAGCGGCAGAAGATTGAAGATTCCGAGGAAGAAATTCAGACTCGCGAGAAGGAGCACGAACACCTGCCACATCGACCGCTCCACCAACTGACCGCCGATCACGCTGGCACCGACCACACTGATCGGAGTGTCGACGTCGCGCGCGCCACCGGTGACGGAGGTCCACAAATCGGCAACCTTGCTCGGCATCTGCACCAGCCGATGGGCAGTCTCGGCGAACATGTCACCGGTGAACGCCACCGAGGCGGGGATGGCGGCAAGCGGGTTGTACTGCGTTGGTTCGAATCTCTCGAGCTGTACACCCACTGCGCCGACCGTCTCGGATCGACGACCGGTCTCGGTGCCGTCGCTCACGAAACGCTGCACCCTCTGTACCTGGACCGGGAAGGTCAATTCCTTGCCGTCACGTTCGACGACGAAATCGATTGTGCCCGAAAGCGGCTGGGTGGCCGCGACGACGTCGGCGAATTCCGGCGTTTCAGTTCCGTTCACGGACGTGATGACATCACCTTGACGAATACCGGCGATGAAGGCGGGACCCTCCCCGACGCATTTCGGAAAGCTCAGGTTGTCATTCTGCGTCGGCGTCACGCACGGCATCTCTCCGACCATCGCACCGGTCGGCGGGTTCAGATTCGGCAGACCCCACCCGACGGCGAGCGTGAAAATGAGCAAGAATCCGAGAACGAAGTTCATGCCGATACCGCCCAGCATCACCACCAGGCGCTTCCACGTCTTCTGCCGATACATCGCACGGTCGATCTCGTCGGGCTCGAGCTCGTCGATGGCGGTCATACCTGCGATGTCGCAGAATCCACCTGCTGGAATTGCCTTGAGGCCATATTCGGTCTCACCGCGACGGAACGAGAACACTTTGGGGCCGAATCCGATGAAGAATCGACGCACCTTCATCCCGGTCGCACGGGCCGTCCACATATGACCCGCCTCGTGGAGCGCGATCGACACCGTGATGCCCAGTGCGAAGAGGATGACGCCGAGTACGAACACCATCTCTGGTCTAGTCCTTCCGATTCAACAATGTGTGGGCGTGCCGGCGCGCCCAGGAATCGGCAGCGAGTACGTCGTCGACGCCGGTCGGAGCGGCGGCCCACTCGTCGCTACCCGACTCGACCACCGCCTTCACCGTCTCGACTATCTGAGGGAAGTCGATGCGGCCCGCGAGAAACGCTTCGGCGGCGACCTCGTTGGACGCGTTGTAGACAGCGGTCGTGCAACCACCCAGAATACCTGCCTCGCGGGCAAGCTGGACGGCAGGAAAGACACGATCGTCGAGCGGTTCGAAGTCCCAGGTGAAGCCGGCGGTGAAGTCGAGAGCCCGCGCTGCGTCGCGAACCCGGTTCGGCCAACCCAGCGCCAGCGCGATCGGTAGCTTCATGTCGGGAGGACTGGCCTGGGCGATAGTGGATCCGTCGAAGAACGTGACCATCGAGTGCACGATCGATTGACGGTGAACAGTGACGTCGATTCGGTCGTATGGCACTCCGAACAGCAAGTGCGTCTCGATCAGTTCGAGCCCCTTGTTCACGAGCGTCGCCGAGTTGAGAGTATTCATCGGGCCCATGGACCATGTCGGGTGGGCGGCCGCCTGTTCGGGGGTGACCGACTTCAATTCGGCCTCCGACCAACCGCGAAACGGCCCGCCCGACGCCGTGAGAATCAGCCGCTCGACTTCCTCGCCTCGTCCGCCGCGGAGGCACTGCGCCAATGCGGAGTGTTCGGAGTCGACGGGGACGATCTGACCAGGAGACGCAGCGGCAAGAACCAGCTCACCGCCCGCTACCAGCGATTCCTTGTTGGCAAGGGCAAGGGTGGCCCCGGTCTTCAGCGCGGCGAGCGTCGGTTCGAGTCCGCGCGAGCCCACCAGCGCATTGAGCACGATGTCCGCAGGCGTGGATTCGATCAGATCGACGACGGCGCGGTCCCCGGTCAGCACGTTCAGCAGGCCGAGCTCGCCGCCTGCGTTCGGATTCGCCACCGCTACTGCCGAGACACCGGTGTCTTGAATCTGCCGACTCAACAGCTCGATGTTGCCGCCACCGGCAGCCATTCCCACCAGTTCGAAGAGGTCGGGATTGGCGGCGATGACGTCGAGCGCCTGAGTGCCGATCGAACCGGTGCTGCCCAGCAGGAGGACCCGCTTGCGCGCGTTCGACGATGAATCGACGGGTGTTCGGGGCTCGTGCACCAGTCCATTGTTGCTGATCGAATCTGAGAGTCACCTATGCGGCCGCAATCTCGTGGCAAGCTCGGGTCTCATGGACCTCTCTTATCCCGAGATCGGTGCCACTCGCGGCCCGCTTCCCCGTGGCTATCACCACATCGACCGCCGCGTCCCGATCGGACACGGTCGGGCAGCTTTTGAGGCCGCGGTAACGGCGCTACTCGGTTGGGAGATGCACCGACGATCAGGGCTGGGCGTGAAGGCCGACACTGCGACGGCGGCGACCGGATCGACGGTCGTCCTGACGCTCGGACCCGTCCGCATCCCCTGCCGGGTGGTGTACGTCGTCGACGAGGGCTCCCGTGCCGGCTTCGCGTACGGGACCCTCGACGGGCATCCTGAGCAGGGTGAAGAGCGCTTCGTCATCGAATACGACGAGTCCGACGCGACCGTCTTTGCCCACATCACTGCATTTTCGAGGCCGGGGCGATGGTTCACCAAGCTCGGTGGCCCTGCCGGTCGAGTTGTGCAAAAACTGTTCACGGACAGGTACTTCGCCGCATTGAGGGCGGCCGTGCGTACCTAGCCCCTGGTAGGCGGATGGGTGTCGATCCAGTGCCGAGCGATGTCGACCCGCCTGGTGATCCACACCTTCTCGTGCGACTGAACGTGGTCGAGGAACCGCTCCAGCGCCGCAATTCGGGCCGGACGCCCGACAAGACGGCAGTGAAGTCCGACCGAGAGCATCTTCGGAGCGCCGGCCTCACCCTCGGAATACAGAACATCGAACGCATCACGTAGGTGTGCGAAGAACTCCTCGCCCGTCGAGAAGCCGCCGGGCGAGGAGAATTTCATGTCGTTGGTGTCCAGCGTGTACGGAATGACCAGGTGATCGACAGTCTCCGAACCACTCTGCACTCGATCCCAATAGGGCAGATCGTCCGCGTAGGAATCCGAGTCGTAGAGGAAGCCGCCGTGCTCGACAACGAGGGATCGAGTGTTCGGTGAATCACGACCTGTGTACCAACCGAGTGGCGTGCTGCCGGTCAGCTCGGTCAAGATGTCGACGGCCTCGGCCATGTGCTCCCGCTCGACGTGTTCGTCGATCAACTGGTAATTCAGCCACCGAAGACCGTGGCAGGCTATTTCGTGGCCCTGCTCGACGAACGCGGCCACCACCTCCGGATTTCTCTGCATCGCTCGTGCGACCGCAAACACTGTCAGAGGAAGTCCGCGACGTTCGAATGCACGCAGAACTCTCCACACCCCGGCGCGGGACCCGTACTCGTACAGCGACTCCATGCTCATATGACGGTTGGGGAAAGCCTGTGCTCCGATCATCTCGGACAGGAAGGTTTCCGATTTCGTGTCGCCGTCGAGAACGTTGTTCTCCGACCCTTCCTCGTAGTTCAGCACGAACTGCAGTGCAATTCGTGCCCCGCCCGGCCACTGCGGATCCGGCGGAGTGGCGCCGTAGCCGACCATGTCGCGCGGATAGGGGGTGAGAGGGTGCGAAAGGCGTTCCGTGGTCACGCTGTGAGTCTCCCAGCAATCGACGTGCGACGCCCGGTTCGGGGCAGACCCTGCTGGCTACGACGGTCGGTCGTATGCGAATATTGTCCCCACGCAACGCACGCCAACCGACGGCGTGGCTTTTGACCCGAGAGGATCGACCGGTGGCACAAACCGAGCTGAACCCCGCTTCGTACGACCCGGTCGAGTACACGCACGAGGACATTGCCGAGGTCCCGTCGGCGAACTGGGGGTGGAGCGGGGAGTCGAACAAGGCAGCACGCATCGCTGCCATCGTCATTGCTGTGTTCCTGCTCTTCATGATCCATGGCAACCACACCGGTCTTGTCGAAGACCTGTGGCTCATTGGATTCGCCGTCGCTCTGGTCGCCATCGTGGTACGAGACATCATCGTCAGGCGCAGGCCCCGCTGATACTTCGAACATCGAGAAGAGCCCGGTGCGACATGCGCACCGGGCTTTACTCGATCCTGGGGACGTTCAGTTCTCCGCCGCCAACTGTCCACATGCTGCTGCGATCTCCTGGCCGCGAGTGTCTCGGACCGTACACGAAACACCCTGTGCAATAACTCTTCTCACAAATTCCCGCTCGACATCCTTTGGGCTGGCGTCCCATTCGCTTCCCGGCGTGGGGTTGAGCGGAATCAGATTGACGTGCACGCGCGAGCCGAGGGCCTTGTGCAGTTTCTTTCCGAGCAAGTCCGCCCGCCACGGCTGATCGTTGACGTTCTTGATCATCGCGTACTCGATGGACACCCGCCGACCCGTCTGATCGGCGTAATAGCGCGCCGCAGACAGGACCTCGGCGATGGACCACCGGTTGTTGACGGGCACCAGCGTGTCGCGTAATTCGTCGTCGGGCGTGTGGAGCGAGACCGCCAACGTCACCGAAAGTCCTTCGTCGGCAAGCTTGCGGATAGCAGGCGCCAGCCCGACGGTCGATACCGTCACCGAACGCTGGGACAAACCGAGACCGTCCGGTGCAGGCGAGACGATTTTGCGGACCGCTGCAACGACGCGCTTGTAATTGGCAAGCGGTTCACCCATCCCCATGAACACCACGTTCGAGAGGCGGCCTTCTCCGCCCGCCACAGCGCCATCACGTAAATCTGCGGCGGCGGAACGCACCTGATCGACGATCTCGGCCGTCGAGAGATTTCGATCGAGACCACCCTGGCCCGTCGCGCAGAAGGGACACGCCATCCCGCAGCCTGCCTGACTGGAAATACAGAGTGTCGCGCGATCCGGGTAACGCATCAAAACGCTCTCGAGCAGCGTGCCGTCGTTCGCCTTCCACAACGTTTTGCGAGTCTCTCCGTCGTCGCAGCTCAGGTGCTTGATCGCCGTCAGCAACGGAGGGAACAGGTCTGCGCCCACCTTCTCGCGTACGGACGCCGGAAGATCCGTCATCTTCGTCGTGTCGGCCTCGAGCCTGCCGTAGTAGTGCCGTGCAAGCTGATCCGCACGGAATGCGGGAAGTCCGAGTTCTTGGACGGCAGCCTTGAGACCCTCACGATCGAGATCGGCCAGGTGACGACGGGGCATACCGCGTCGCTTGTCCTCGAACACCAAGGGGAGGGCAACCCGGCCCTTCTGCGAGGGGTTCTCGGCTGCTGGTGCGTCGGATGCAGTAACGGAGTCGCTCATAATATCTCCCAGTGTCCCACTAGTACGCGATCTGTCCTATTCAACAGATCGGATCGTCGAAGCTGTTTCCAGTCCGATGCGCGGGGGTAACCGAATCGACAGCAGATGCGCGTGCATTCGACGCCCGCGTGCGAAAGGATAAGACAATGTCCACACCAGCAGGCGGTCGCCACGACGGCTCTCCGCTCGAGCCGTCGAGTGTTCCCGCAACGTATGACGATTCGGCCCATTCGCCGATCACCACACCGGATTCAGACGATCACAGCGCCCCCGATCCAGAAGCCGTGCGCGACACCAGGCGGCCCGCCGGACAGTCGCCCGCAGGTATCGCACATACCAAAGCGGCGGCTACCTGGACAGGACTGGTCGTCGGCGCGATCGTTCTGGTCATCCTTCTGGTGTTCATTCTGCAGAATCTCGATGCCGTTCCGGTGAGCATTTTCGTGTGGACATTCCAGTTGCCCTTGGGCGTTTCCATGTTGCTGGCGGCGATCGCGGGCGCGCTCGTGATGGCGTTGGCCGGCGGGGTACGAATCCTTCAGATCCGACGGGCAGCAAAGCTTAAGTAATGTCCAAGTAATCATTGAACCGGTGAACACTATGCACAGAAGCTGGCGGTGTCGAACTGAATCGATCACGCTAGTGGTGCCCTACCTCACCGCAAGGAGCCTGACGTGACCACTTTCATGGAGACCCCAGTGACATCTGGAGTGGCGCCCGAGCGCGCACGCTCGTGGTTGTTGGTCCCAGCGACCAAGCCCGAGACTTTCTCGACTGCAACCGAATCCGATGTCGACGCAGTAATCCTCGACATCGAGGATGCCGTGGCCCCCGGCGCAAAGCCTGCCGCGCGCAACGCCGTCGTGGCCTGGCTCGAAGCCGGCAACTCTGCATGGGTCAGGGTCAACGACGCAACCACATCGTTCTGGGCCGACGATTTGGCAGCACTGTCCGGCCTCGCGGGGCTCGCGGGAATCATGCTGGCGAAGACTGAAAGCGGAAGCCAGGTCGAGGCCACTGCCGCACGCCTCGCCAAGGGCACCCGCATCCTCGCACTCGTCGAATCCGCGATGGGGCTCGAAGCCACTCCCGAGATTGCACGGGCCGACTCGACATTCCGTCTCGCCTTCGGAAGCGGGGACTTTCGACGCGACACCGGCATGAGCGACGAGCCACTTGCGATGGCGTACCCGCGCTCCCGACTGGTCGTGTCGAGCCGAGCCGCTCGGCTACCTGGACCGATCGACGGCCCGACACTGACGGCCAACGAGAGCATCCTCGCTCGCGACTCGGCCCTCACTCTGTCGATGGGCATGACCGGCAAGCTGTGTATGCACAGCGAGCAGGCTCCGACCGTCAACCGCGAACTCGCGCCCGCACCGAGCGACGTCACATGGGCCGACGATGTCGTCGACGCCTTGGGCGCCGATGGTTCCAGAGTCAAGGATGGAAGCGACCTACCGCGACTGGCGAAGGCACTCAAGATTCGTGAAGCCGCCGTGATCTTCGGCGTCAACGCAGGCTAGATCAGTTCGAGTCCGGTCGGCTTGCGGCGCCAATGGATTCTGTATCGCACATCGATGTCGAGGCCAGGGATGCTCCGAGCAGCCCTGGCCGCCGTGCGTTCGGTGAACTCGATGCCGAGCACGTCCCGCAGAATGCGGCGGCTGCCGAATCTCCACACCGTCTCGACACGTTCGAGATCGAAACCCTGGGCTGAGAAGAATGCTTCCACCGCGGCACAGTCGTACTGCGGCAGATCGGAGCGCATCCAGTCTCCGTAAGGAGATGCCGACACATCGAGGTCCACGACCATCAAAATTCCGCCGGGCTCGAGAACGCGCATGGCCTCGGTGATGCCAGGGCCGCACCCGACACCGAAGAAGTACGCGGTCCTCGCGTGGACGATGTTTACCGACGAGTCCTCCAGCGGCAGCGACTCTGCGTGACCCGGACGAACGTCGACATTGGCGAGGGTGGCCGTGCGCCTTCGAGCGGCCCGCACCAACGGCGCATGAGGCTCTACACCCACGACCTGAGCAGCTTTCGCTGCAAACGTGGGTAGGTGGTAACCGGTCCCGCACCCGACGTCCACGATCGTGCGACCGTGCCACGGGGCAATCCGGTTCAACGCGGTGGGGATCCGGCCGTCTACGTCCTGGGCGTCGTTCTCCGCCTCGTACAGCCGTGGCCAGTGCCAGATATTGGGACTGGGAATTGTTCTCGCGTCGGTCACAGCAGGATGGTGAAGACCAACCAGGCGACGAACGCGGACGGGAGCAGCGAATCGAGACGATCCATGATGCCACCGTGCCCCGGAAGCAAAGTCCCCATGTCCTTGATTCGAAGATCTCGTTTGACCTGCGACTCGATCAGGTCACCGAGAGTTCCCGTCACGACGAGCACGACGCCGAGCAGGACACCGATCATCGAGTTCGCTTCGAGAATGAGGGTGACCGTGAGAAGTGACCCGATGATGCAGAAAAGCAGAGAACCTGCGAGTCCCTCCCAGGACTTCTTAGGGCTGATCGCAGGCGCCATCGGATGCTTGCCGAACAGCACCCCGGCGACGTACCCACCGACGTCGGAGCACACCACTGCAATCAGGAACACCAACACACGGCCGGCCCCCTGGTCGTCCAGGACCATCAAGACCGCGAACGAGGCAAGCAGCGGTAGCCAGCAGGCAACGAGGATGGTCACTGCGAGTTCGCGAAGATAGTTTTTGGGAGCAGATCCGAGTCCCTGCTGCAGCAGCAACCACACCATGCAGACCAGAACCGTTGCGGCTGTGGCGCTCAACACACCCGTAGTCCCCCACGGCCATGCCAGCCAGATGATTGCCTGTCCACCGAGGATGAGCGGTATCCGTGGGACGAGCACACCGGCCTCACGAAGCCGCTTGGACACCTCGTAAGTGGCGACGGCCAACGCAACTGCAACGACGCCGATCCAGACCAGAGGCGCGAACACCATGATGAGGATCAGCGAAATTCCCAGTCCGCCGCCCACTCCGATGGCCGCCGGCAGGTTGCGTCCGGCCTTGCCCGTTGCAGGCGTGCTTTCGGGCCGAGTCGTTGTGTCGGGAGCCGAATCGCGCAGCTGGGTCGAATCAGTGCCTTCGGCCGAATCGGAACCATCCGACCCCGACGAATCGGGTACGGCCGAATCAGCTGGTCGTTCCGATCCCACCACGACGCCATCTCCTTGCTTCATTCTTGCTCCCCGGACGCTTCTCTGAACGAGGTCAGACCTCCATCAGATCGGCTTCTTTGCGCTTGACGAGTTCGTCGATCGACGCGGTGTACTTCGAGGTGGTCTTGTCGAGATCGTTCTCGGCGCGTACCACCTCGTCCTCACCGGCCTCGCCGTCCTTCTGGATGCGCTTGAGCTCCTCCATGGTCTTGCGACGCACACTGCGGATGGAGACCTTGGCGTCCTCGCCTTTTCCCTTGGCCTGCTTGACGAATTCGCGACGCCGCTCCTCTGTCAGTTGAGGGACGCCGATTCGGATCAGGTTGCCGTCGTTCGTTGGGTTCACACCCAGGTCCGAATTGCGGATCGCAGTCTCGATCGGCCCTAGTTGAGCGGGCTCGTACGGCTTGATGACGACGAGCCTGGCTTCGGGAACGCTGATACTCGAGATCTGCGTGATCGGCGTCGGGGCACCGTAGTACTCGATGACGATGCGATTGAACATGCCGGGGTTTGCTCGTCCCGTTCGGATGGACGACAGGTCGTCACGTGCGACGGAGACCGCCTTCTCCATTTTTTCTTCTGCGTCGAAGAGCGCTTCGTCGATCACGGTCTGTCCTCCATCGTCTTCGCTGGTGTTCCAGCATCTGCACGGTCGTTCGCTGCTGTGGTCGGCATTCGCACGGTCACGAGGTGACCAGGGTTCCGATACTTTCCCCCGCCACCGCGCGCGCGATGTTTCCTTGTGTCAGGAGGTTGAACACCATGATCGGCATTTGATTGTCCATACACAGACTGAACGCGGTTGCGTCGGCAACCTTCAGTCCCTTCTCGATCACCTGACGATGGGTGATGGAGTCGTACATCGTGGCGTCGGGATCCACTTTGGGATCCGCCGAGTACACACCGTCGACGGCCTTGGCCATCAGAAGTACCTCGGCCCCGATCTCCAGGGCCCTCTGTGCGGCGGTCGTATCGGTGGAGAAGTACGGCATTCCCATGCCTGCACCGAAAATTACGACGCGCCCCTTTTCGAGATGTCTACGGGCACGAAGGGGAAGATAGGGTTCGGCGACCTGGCCCATGGTGATGGCGGTCTGCACGCGGGTGGCGACGCCTTGCTTCTCGAGGAAATCCTGCAATGCCAGACAGTTCATGACTGTTCCGAGCATGCCCATGTAATCGGACCGGGAACGGTCCATTCCTCGCTGCTGCAGTTCGGCGCCACGGAAGAAGTTGCCACCGCCGATGACGACGGCAACCTGAACACCAGTGGCGACTACCTCCGCGATCTGCTCAGCCACGTTGTTGACGACGTCCGGATCGAGGCCTACCTGGCCTCCACCGAACATCTCACCACCCAGCTTGAGCATCACACGCTTGAAGCCGGGGCGGTCGGTGGCGGGATCGGTCATTGCTCTCCTCGGTTCTCGCCTGTCGAATGCGCACGGTGAATCTCGGGGCGCTTGAAAACACCCTCACCCTCATCCTGCCTTATCGGAGTCGCGATGGACGAAACCGCCCACGACGCGCCCGAAAAGGAACTTCCTTCGCTTACGACGATGCCGTCCGCTCGACCCGAGGTCGCGCGGACGGCATCGTCACCAGCTGTGTTCAGCTCGAAAAATCAGCTTGCGCCGACCTCGAACCGCGAGAAACGGGTGATCTTCACACCTGCATTGTCGAGGATCGCCTTGACGGTCTTCTTCGAATCCTGCACGGAAGACTGCTCGGTGAGCACGACGTCCTTGAAGAACCCGTTGACACGGCCTTCGATGATCTTCGGCAGAGCCTGCTCGGGCTTGCCTTCCTCGCGGGCGGTCTCTTCGGCGATACGACGCTCGGTGGCGACGACCTCTTCGGGGACCTCGTCACGAGTGACGTACTTCGCCTTGAGTGCAGCCACCTGCATCGCGGCAGCGCGAGCGGCCTCCGCAGCGGCATCGCCCTCACCGGTGTACTCGACGAGCACGCCGACGGCAGGAGGAAGATCCGCGCTGCGCTTGTGCAGGTAGGTGGCCACCGGTCCGTCGTAGGACACGACGCGACGAAGCTCCAGCTTCTCGCCGATCTTGGCCGACAACTCACCGAGTGCGACCTCGACAGTCTTGCCACCGAGATCGAGCGCGCTCAGCGCTGCCACGTCGGCCGGCTTCCCCTCGGCTGCAACTGCGGCAACCGAATCGGCGAAGGCCTGGAACTCTTCGTTCTTGGCAACGAAGTCGGTCTCGGAGTTGATCTCGAGCAGGACGCCACCCTTGGCGACGACCAGACCCTCGGCGGTGGACCGCTCGGCACGCTTGCCGACGTCCTTCGCGCCCTTGATGCGCAGCTGCTCGACGGCCTTGTCGAAATCTCCGTCGCTCTCTGCGAGCGCGTTCTTGCAATCCATCATTCCGGAGCCGGTGAGCTCACGGAGCCGCTTGACGTCAGCGGCGGTGTAGTTCGCCATGTTGAGCGAGCCTCCTCGAATGCTGTTGGTGGGCAGAGCTGGAAAGGGTCGATTCGCAGAAAAGGCCCCGACCGGATCGATTTCTGCTCCGGTCGGGACCTGTTCGATCAAGCCTGTGTTGCAGGTGCTTCCGCGGCAGGCGCTTCTGCTGCTGCAGCATCGGCGGGAGCCTCGACTGCGGGAGCCTCGACTGCGGGAGCCTCGGCTGCGGGAGCCTCGGCTGCGGCTTCCTGCGTGGCCTCGGCTGCGGGCGATGCCTGAGCGAGCTGCTCGAGCTCCCACTCGGCGAGAGGCTCGCCTGCGCCGACCTCGGGCTTGGCGTCGGATGCGGTGTTGAGTCCCGCACGAGCCTGAACGCCTTCGGCGACAGCCGATGCGACAACCTTGGTCAGCAACGCAGCGGAACGAATCGCGTCGTCGTTACCCGGGATCGGGTAGTCGACGAGGTCGGGGTCGCAGTTGGTGTCCAGGATCGCAATGACCGGGATCTTCAGCTTGCGAGCCTCGCCGACGGCGATGTGCTCCTTGTTGGTGTCGACGATCCAGATGGCCGAAGGAACCTTGGCCATGTCACGGATACCACCGAGGGTGCGATCCAACTTGGTCATCTCACGCGTGAGCATGAGGATTTCCTTCTTGGTGCGTCCCTCGAAGCCACCGGTCTGCTCCATTGCCTCGAGCTCCTTGAGGCGGAGAAGGCGCTTGTGGACCGTCTGGAAGTTGGTGAGCATTCCACCGAGCCAGCGCTGGTTCACGTACGGCATGCCGACGCGGGTTGCCTCAGCGGCGATGGACTCCTGCGCCTGCTTCTTGGTGCCGACGAACAGGACCGTTCCGCCGTGGGCAACAGTCTCCTTGACAAACTCGTAGGCCTTGTCGATGAAGGTCAGAGTCTGCTGCAAGTCGATGATGTAGATGCCGTTGCGGTCGGTGAAGATGAATCGCTTCATCTTCGGGTTCCAGCGACGGGTCTGGTGTCCGAAGTGTGTGCCGCTGTCAAGCAGCTGCTTCATGGTTACTACAGCCATGGCTGAATAACTCGCTTTCGTTGCCGGTTGATGCAGGATGCCGGTGTGACACCTCTGCCCTGGCGGCCGCTGGCTGCCGGACCCACTTCGGTGAAGCGGGACCGCCGACAACCGGACACAAAGCGAATACCACGTGTGGTGGACGCTTCGTTGCGCGGACGCGCGAAGTCGACCCGTGCGGACACAGGTCGCCCGCTCAGTGTACGACCTCACGATGCCAGCGCCTAACCAGGCCCTTTGCCACAGGACTTTCTCCACCTGTGGATGAATCTGCCGGTTGTCCACAGTTGCTGATTCGTGACCTCATAGCGACCAGATCCCGGGAACACTGCACACATGAATAGATTGCCGGCATTGCTTGCTGCGGCGTTGATTTCAACATCGTCCGTCGCAACAGCTCATGCGGCACCCCCGACCACCGGTCGATTTCTGTGGCCACTGATTCCTCGACCAGCGATATCGAACGCGTTCGATCCGCCGGAACGCGACTGGCTTCCCGGGCACCGCGGTGTCGACCTGGCCGGCGCCGAAGGTCAGGCCGTTCACGCCGTCGGCGACGGTGTCGTCGTATTCGCCGGCACCGTTGCGGGCAAACCCGTCGTATCGGTCGAGCACTCCAACGGCCTGCGGTCCACCTACGAACCGGTTCTTGCGACGCTGACTGCCGGGGCGCGCATCAGAGCCGGTGACGTACTCGGGCTGCTGCAGGCAGGCCACCCCGGATGCGCAGAGCCGTGTCTTCACTGGGGCCTGCGGCGTGATCGCGTCTACCTCGACCCACTGGGCCTGCTCGGGGCAACACCGATTCGACTCAAACCGTTGACAGCAGACTGACCGAACTCGCAGACGACCGAGAAACGATGCACCCACGCCGCTGGTCACCGCCAGTTTTGGCCGGAATGCCTGCCGGAGGCTGCCGGGAAATCGTCGGCGACCATGGCTGCCAGCTCGACGAACGCCCGCCGAGTCTGCGGGCGGAGCAAATCGAGATCGACGACGGCGCCCTCCGCAAGATGCTCGTCGAACGGCACAACGAGTACTGCCCGGCAGCGCTCGAGAAAGTGCTGCGTCAGCAAATTCATGTCCACCGCGGACGAGCCGGGGCGTACCGAGCTGATCACCACGACAGTTCGTTCGACCAAGTGGCCGTATCCATGCAACTGCAGCCAATCCAGGGTCGCCGCGGCACTGCGTGCACCGTCGACGGCAGGCGAGGACACCAGCACCAAGGCATTGGCCAGTTGGAGAACACCGTTCATCGCCGAATGCATGATGCCGGTGCCGCAGTCGGTGAGGATGAGGTTGTAGTACACCTGCAACATCTCGATCACCGAGCGGTAGTCCTGCTCGCCGAACATTTCAGATGCGGCGGGATCTCGTTCGCCTGCAAGCACTTCCAGCCGACTCGGCGCTTGTGAAGTGTGCGCGCGTATGTCGGAATAGCGCCGGATGTTGTCGGCGTCCGCAAGCAGATCCCGTACGGTGGACGACGTCTGACGTGGTACCCGCTCCCCCAGTGTGCCGAAGTCCGGGTTCGCATCGACCGCGATGACGCAATCTCCTCGTAGCGACGCGAACGTCGACCCGAGACCGAGTGTGGTGGTGGTCTTACCGACACCACCCTTCAAAGACAGGAACGCGATTCGGTAGTCACCGAGAACGGGTTGCCGAATACGCTCGACCTGGTTCCGAAAGCGTTCCTCGGCTGTCGACTCCCCCGGATTGATCACACCACCCGTCAGCCGATGGACACCACGGCGCCAACCGTTCGTCGACGCACGCTTGGGCCGACGCAACAAACTGTCAGGGGCCAGATCCTGGCTCGTCGGCTGGTACTGAGAACCATGCGGGGCCACATCGTATGCGCCTGGGCCGTGGGAGCCGGGTGTGGACGGCACCGAGTTGTTTCGATGCGGACTGTTGGAACCCGGATTGTTGGAACCTGGACTGTACGGCCCCTGGCTGTTCGGAGTGGAGTTCGATCGGTCGGTCGCTGCCACCTGATCTGACGGTCGCTGCACCGGAGCCAGAGCCCACGGCGCGGTCCACTCCTCGTCGGGTGCCTTGACCGGTTCGGACGGCGCAGAATATCCCGTCGGGGGTTGCCTGTCGGTCGATCGGGGCGTCTGCCACGGCGGTGACTGGCGGTCACCGTTCATGGATGCTCCCCTCGGATCCAAAGCGGCGTTCCGGACGGGTTCTACCGGGGTAGAACCGTGGCGCATCGGCTGGCTCGAATCCGGTTGCGGTTGGATCGACCACGCCCCCGACGTGACCTGTGGTTGCTCGCGGTCCACGGTCCCCCCGTATCCGGCATTCTGGCGAAAATATTCGGACTTCACGATAGTTCGAGTCGACAATACTTCGCCTGTGGTCTGTTTCCACCACGACGCTACCAAACACCGTCGCGGGGGAACGTGGCGCAGCTCACGCTCGCGGGTGTGCGCGGTCGTGAACTGCCCGAAGTCGATCCACCGAAACATGCGTATAGATCTGAGTTGTCGCGAGCGACGAGTGCCCGAGCAATTCCTGGACGATACGCAGGTCTGCGCCGCCCTCGAGCAGATGAGTTGCTGCAGAGTGCCGCAATCCGTGCGGACCCATGTCGGGAGCTCCTGGTACCGATTCGAGCACCTCATGCACTGCAGTTCTGGCCTGTCGCGGATCGAGACGACCTCCGCGACGCCCTACCAACAACGCAGAACCTGTTCGTTCCGTCGCCAGCGCAGGACGCCCATGGCTCATCCACATATCCAGCGCTGCCGCTGCCGGACTTCCGTACGGTGCGCTGCGCTGCTTGTCTCCTTTGCCGGTGACCCTCACGAGTCGACGGTCGGTATCGACATCGTCCACGTCGAGTCCACAGAGCTCACCGACGCGAATGCCGGTCGCGTACAACAACTCCACAATCGTCCGATCCCGAAGCGCCACCGGATCCAGCTCCGCTGCACCGACCTCGGCCCACGCCAACGCCTCGGCGGCCTGACTCTGTTTCAGCACGGCCGGCAGTGCGCGACGCGCTTTGGGTGACGCCAACCGTAGTGCCGGGTCACTGTCGATCCTGTCCGTGCGGGTCAGCCACGCGGTAAGCGTTCGCGCCGAAGAGGTCCGGCGGGCCATCGAGGTCCGCGCCGCACCGCTTCGAGCCTGCTGCGCCAGCCAGGATCGGAGAACACGTAGATCGAGGGCATCCAATTCGGCGGTTTCCGCCGTCGTGATGAGGTGACCGAGCAGCGATTCCGCGTCCTTCAGATACGCGCGCACAGTGTTGATCGACCGCGCACGCCCCAGTGTCAGGTATTCCGAGTACTCGTCGAGGTGCACTCGAAGAGTCGGTGGCAATGGGTCGTCCATGTGACCAGCCTTACGCGAGCGGACGCGGCGAGCAACATGACGCGCCGCCCATGACACCGGGGATGGATCAGGATCCGGATTCGGCCTCGGCGAGTTCCCGCTTCCAGACGCGGAAATTCTCTTCCGTGCGTCCACGACGCCAGTAGCCGGAGATCGACGCCCATTCGGCGGGAACGCCGCGTTCCTTGCGGACGTAGCTGCGAAGATTGTGCATCACTGCTTGCGCCTCGCCGTGAATGAACACTTGAGCTTGGCCGGGTAGCCACTCGGTGTTGCGGACGGCGTCGATCAGCGGAGCGTGGTTTCCTGCCTTGTCTTCGCCGATCTCGTTGGAGCCGGCCCCGCGATGGATCCATGTCACGTCGACGACCGCGAGCGTTTCCATGTAAATCTCGTCGTTGCGGTCGGCGACCTCGACGAACACCTTTGCGATGGCATCTTCAGGGAGCGCTTCGACTGCGGCGGAGATAGCCGGAACGGCGGACTCGTCACCTGCAAAAAGATGCCAGTCCGCGTCCGGACGCGGCTTGTACGCACCACTCGGACCGAAGAACGAAATGTGTGCGCCGGGTTCGACCGTTGCAGCCCACGGACCGGCCACACCCTCGTCGCCGTGGACCACGAAGTCGATCGCAATCTCACGGGCATCGGTATCGACCGATCGCACGGTGTACGTGCGCTTCACCTCGTCGTCCTCGGGACCGAAAATCAGCTTCACATACGAGTCGGTGAAGTCCGACGGCGTGAAAGCGTCGAATCCAGGATCGCCCAAGTAGACCCGCTGCATGTGAGGGGTCAGCGCCTCCGTACGGAGGACGGTCAATGTCGTCTTGCTACGTGCCACGTGGTTTCTGCCTTTCCAAACTGTCCGAGAGACTGTCGAGAATCATCGAGTAAGCGTTACCTAAATACTGTACCGGCAACCTTGGACCAGCAGTCGTGACAGCGTCATCGGGTAAAGCCTGATGTTGTTCGAACGGCCGCGCGGAGCTTGCTACGCGAAAACGTTGCGACGCAGATAGCTACGCCGGATAGCGAACCTGAGCGCCTTTTCCAAGTCAGCGTCGCGCCGACCGGTCGCAACGACAGCGGTCAAAGCTTCACGCAAAAATTTCCGCTCGCCCGGCGAAACGAACATCCGACGTACCGTGTTCGGGTCTATCGGGCCTGGAAGCATCGGGCTCTCCGCGCCTGCCACCATGAGGCCGAGCTTCGTTCTGATGCACTTCGCGCAGTGTCCACAGTTGTAGCTACCGTTCGTGTTGTGCCAGCACACCCGCAGATGGGCCATCGCCGTTTCAGAATCACCCAGTCGCCTGATCTTTCCGATCCGACCAACGTCCAGTTCATGATGCTCGACCGCCATCTCACTACTGGACCAGCACGGGTCAAGATCCGGATGCGAGCCCCAGGGAGACAATTGGTCACGGCTGTTCGACGACGGGACGAGCACGCGCTTGATGTGCGGCGCCAACGCCAGACCGACATGGGCGAGAGATGGGCCGTGATACACATTGCCCCATGCCATCCGCAGAGGGTCGCCAAAAGCCGAGCGGATGGTGGTGGTGACCTCGACGAGCGGTTTGCCGAGATCAGCCGCGGCCTCCCTCGCCGCAGCTTGTGCTGCATCAGCCAAGGCCCCATCGGAAATTTTGATGTCGAACCCGTGAACAAAGATTAGATGGGTGATGCGATCGGATTGCGTGATGGCGGTATAAAAGCTGTCCACACCACCGCTGAAGAAACTACCCACCCCTGACGCCCCGCTGTGCTGCGCAAATCCTTGTTCAGTTGCGACCGGAACGACGCTGAATCGTCTCGGCCACCAGCCGTTGATCACCTGCTGCGCGGACAGCGCCCCAGACAGAGCGATTGCGTCGACCGGGCCCTCCATCGAAAGGTCCCAACCGTGCTGCATTGCGACCGGCACAGCCACGGGCAACCATGGGGTCGTTGACTGATCCAGAGCGTAGTTCGACTGGGTGACCGCCCGATATTCGCCCTTCGGCGTCTCGATGATCGCCTCGATGCACTTCGGGTCCGCGGATCGAACACGCACGTGCATACGGTCGATCATGCGGTCATGCTTTCATAGCTGGAGCCGCCAACACCCCGGTATCGACTCATCCATCCGTCCATCGACGGTGTGGAATTTCTGTTGCAACGCCGCTTTGATGCAAGGCCCTTGGACAGAACGTCGCAACAACCACGCTCATCCCGTCACAACTCGGAACCATCCGGTCTCGTCGCTCGCAACGAACCCGTCCATCTCGAGAAGAGGGAGTACCGAGCGCACCTTGGCCAGGGGCAGCGATGCGCGTTCCGAGAGTTCCCGCGGTGAGAGCGCACCCGATGCAGGTAACGCGTCGTAAACGAGTAATGCGTTCGGGGACAGCGCGTCGAGATCCCTGAACATCGACGGACGACCTTCACCAACATCGCCCACCGGTCCGCATTCGGCGACGACGTCGTGGGCGTCGGCGACCAACCTCGCTTCACCGTCGCGGATCATGCGATGGCATCCTTTCGAGGACGCAGAAGTGACCGGTCCTGGCACAGCCAACACCGGTCTGCCGAGCTTGTGCGCCCACGCCGCAGTGTTCCTTGCACCGCTGCGCCATCCGGCTTCGACGACCACCACCGACGATCCGATGCCCGCGACGATGCGGTTTCGCGCCAGAAATCTGTGCTTGGCCGGCGGGGTGCCCGGTGCGTATTCACTGACGACCGCACCGTTGTCTGCGATTCGTTGCAACAACCTGAGATGTCCTGCCGGATAGGCGCGGTCGATACCGCACGCCAGCACCGCCATCGTTGATCCGCCGACCCCCAATGCAGCCCGGTGTGCGGCCGCGTCGATCCCGAACGCGCCTCCGGAGACGATCGTCCAACCGTCGACAGAAAGGTCACCGGCGATCTCCGCCGTCACGTGCTCGCCATAAGCGCTGGCGGCGCGCGTCCCGACGATCGAGACAGCTCGATCGGTCAAATCGGACACCGAAGTGCGTCCGAGAACCCACAGCGAAAGAGGAGCACATTGATCGACGCCTTCCGGCATGCCTGGCCCGTCGAACGCGAGGAAGCGCCACTGCGGCCAGTCGTCGTCGTCCGGAGTAACCAACCGTCCATTCAGTGCCGCAACAAGATCCAGATCCGCAGACGCGGTATCGATGTGCGATCTCACTTGTAGACGTTCACCGAGCGTTCCGGCTGCAACAGCTGCCGCTGCCGCCTCGGGACCTTCCTTTGCAGCGAACTGCGAAAGGGGACGATGAGGCCCCTGCGCGACTCGCGAGAGGTATGCCCACGCACGGCGCCGAGTATCGGAAGTCATCACATCATCCCCTTGTCGCGGAAGTCCAATGCGGCTCCCACCTCGTCGATTCCTGGTGTGTCTCCCCCGGCCAAGTCGCAGAGAGTCCACGACACCCGAAGCGCTCTATCGGCGCCCCTAGCCGTAAGAGAGCCGTTCTGGAGCGCCCGCTCTAGCGGCCTCAAAGTGTCCCGGGAGAGCCGAAACCTCTGGCGCAGAGCCGGTCCGGGAACCTCCGCGTTCGTTGTCCATCCGTACTCGCGCCACCGCTCGACAGCGGCTTCGCGGGCGCCCGTCACTCGCGCGCGCACTTGCTCGGTCGTTTCGCCGATCTCGTCCGACAGAGCCCCGGTCGCGGCCGACACCATTGCGATGCGTAGATCAACACGGTCGAGAAGCGGCCCCGATAGCTTGCCCAGATACTTTCTGCGCGCCGTGGGTGCGCAGACACAGTCCGCGTTCCGCGCAGGAGCACATGGGCACGGATTTGCTGCCAGTATCAATTGGAAGCGAGCAGGGTATCGTGCGACACCGTCCCGCCGAGCGATCCTGATCTCACCGTCTTCGAGCGGAGTCCTCAGTGCCTCCAGTACTTTCGGGCCCATCTCGGCGCATTCGTCGAGAAACAACACGCCCCGATGTGCGCGGCTGACCGCACCCGGTTTCGCCATTCCAGTCCCACCGCCCACCATCGCACTGACCGTCGTCGAATGATGAGGAGCGATGAACGGCGGCGACGAAATCAACGGACGATCGCCCGTCAACATCCCAGCCACCGAATGAATCGCCGTCACCTCCAACGCCTCTGCCTCCGTCAACGGCGGAAGAATTCCTGGAAGTCGCTGAGCCAGCATCGTTTTACCTATACCCGGCGGCCCCGTCAACATGATGTGATGCGCCCCAGCCGCCGCAACCTCGAGCGCCCACCTTGCCTCCGACTGACCCACCACCTCACACATGTCCGGATACGACACATCGTCGCGCAGCGACGACGGCGGCGGGGACGCAAGCATTGTTTCCCCCCGAAGCCACTTGACCACCTCCGCCAGCGACTCCGCCCCCAGCACCTCGATACCCTCGACCAACCCCGCCTCCGTCAACGACGCCACCGGCACTACGATTCGGCCCCATCCTGCACGCTTGATCGCCAACACCGCGGGCAATACCCCACGCACCGCCCGCAACCGGCCGTCCAACGCCAACTCTCCGACGAAAATCGATTTCAGCAGCGACCGCCGTGGAATCTGTTTGTCCGCATCCAATACGGAAAGAGCAAGTGCAAGATCGTAAACGGAACCAACCTTGGGCAACGTCGCAGGCGACAACGCAAGAATCACCCGCGAATCCGGCCAACTACCTCCCGAGTTGGTTACCGCGGCCTTCACTCGATCCCGCGACTCGTTCAACGCCGTATCCGGCAACCCCACCAGATGCACTCCCGGAAGCCCACGCCCGATGTCCGCCTCGATCTCCACGACCTGACCGTCGACACCACTCACCGCAACCGAGAACGCACGTCCGAGCGCCATCAGAACGCGCCGCGCAGATGCGACACCACAGGGTCACCGTCACGCGTCATCAGGACGCCGATGACATCGAAACGTAAACGAACCCAAGGACTTCCGCGCTCATCCAGCCACGCCAACGCCAACCGACGAATCCGCTGCTGTTTCGCATACGTCACCGATTCCGCGGGAGTGCCGTAACCGGTGCCCGACCGAGTTTTCACCTCCACGAACACCACGACATCCCCGTCACGGGCGACTATATCGAGCTCACCGTATCGGCACCGCCAGTTGCGATCGACCACTTCCATCCCACTGTCGACCAACTGCAACGCCGCCAACGCCTCGCCGCGCGCACCCAATTCCGAATTCGACACCGTCGCCCCCTATGGTCATCGGTCCGCCGACTGCCGAACCAGATAACCGACGGTGCACCACACCCCACCCCCAGCCGTCGCACGATCCCAGGTCGACAATTGCCCTGTGGATGACACCGCGCCCTGTGGAGAACCAATCGATCTCCATCAATCAACAGCCAGGAATTGTCAGACCCCTGTGCTGACAAACCCACCCACGCACAACAATGCCCCCACCGCATCGGCAGGGGCATCGACGAGGAAGATTCGGGAGATCAGTGCGCGGCCTCGTAGGCCGTCTGCACATCCTGACTGATACGACCACGAGCACTGACGTCGTGACCGTTCTCCCGCGCCCACGTACGAATATCCTGCAAATCGGCCTTCCCCCGAGCCTGGCCGGATACAGACTTGCGCGCCTTTCGGCCAGACACCTTTTCGGCGTGCTCGATCCAGAACGCGAGTTGCTCGTGCAATTCGTTTGCATGCTTCAGGTTCAGGTCGATCCGATACTGATTACCTCCGATACCGAATTCGATGGTCTCCCCCTGCCCCTCTTTGATGACGGAACCGTCGACGTCATCGATCATCTGGACGAGAGTCTTGCGCGCCATGTCCGAACCTCTAACAGTGAAGGGAAATATCTATGATTAAGTTGTTTCTACCACCAGAAACGGGCCCAACACAAAAGAATCAACAAATCCACAGCCAAGTTTCAGGAAATAACAAAAACATACCGCGACAGCGAATAGAAGTTCGAATTACCAAAATTACTGTGGCTCCGAGTATTTCACCGAGCAACTAACAGGCAACAGATCACTGTTGCAGAATCGCCCACACAACTTGTCCGACCACCAGGCACACCGCCGCGGCGCCGATCAGCTGAGCACACATGACGAGGTTTCGACGCGATCGACGTCTGCCGACGGCGTACAGGGCCACAGAAATCAACAGCAACCACAGGGTGAATGACATCGAGACAAGCTATTCGGGTAGGCGAAGGTCGGGTTTTTCAAGTTCTTCGATGTTGACGTCCTTGAACGTGATCACTCGCACGTGCTTGACGAACCGTGCGGGGCGATACATGTCCCACACCCACGCGTCGGACATGCGCAGCTCGAAATAGATCTCACCGTCCGCGTTGTGTGGAATGAGTTCCACAGAATTTGCCAGGTAGAACCGTCGTTCGGTTTCGACGACGTAGTTGAATTGACCGACGATATCCCGGTACTCCCGGTACAGCGAAAGTTCCATCTCGGTTTCGTACTTTTCGAGATCTTCGGCACTCATCGGTTGTTACTCATCCTCTTCTTCGCTGACATGAACGGCAATCATTGCGCACTGCGATCCTCGCAGTCCATTCTTCCGAGAACCGATGCCACAGCATCGGTTCTTCCGGCAGCCGCTGCCGACACATTGGCATACGACATGCGGTGCTCGGCGCACGGTCCCAATCGAAGCATCGCAGCGGCATGAATTTTGGTGCTGTACCCCTTGTGCACGGCGAAACCGTAGCCAGGAAAAAGGCCGTCCATCTCCACCATCACTCGATCCCTCGATACCTTCGCAAGCACGCTCGCAGCGGCAATACACGCAGCCGTCGCGTCTCCTCCGATCACCGGAAGGGATGGAGCAGGTAATCCAGGAACCCTGAATCCGTCGGTCAGCACGTATCCCGGAGTCGCGCCAAGGCCGGCCACGGCACGCCGCATGCCTTCGATATTGGCCACATGCACGCCGATACGGTCGATCTCTTCGGCCTCGATGAACACCACGCTCCAGGCGAGAGCCAGCTTCTGAATCTTGGGAAACAACTCCTCGCGCCGACGTTCGGTGAGCTTCTTGGAGTCGTCGAGGTCCGCCAACGATGCATAAGGCTTCGGCCCGAGTATGCATGCTGCCACGGTCAACGGACCCGCGCACGCGCCTCGGCCCGCTTCGTCGACACCGGCAACGGGTCCGAGTCCATTCCGGTCGAGAGCCGACTCCATCGTCCGCAGACCGGAGGATCTGCGAATCACGGGACGCGGTGGCCACGGTGGACGCCCGCGTGAACGGCTTGTACTGACCATCGGAACTACGCAGCTCTTCGATTCTGTTGCACGCTACTGACCCTGAATGTTCGGTGAATCGATCGATCCCCAACGAGACGGCGGCAATGCGATCAAAAAGGCCTTCCCGATGACGTTGTCCACCGGGACCGTACCCATCAACTCGTCGGAGACGTGAAAACGCGAATCCGCAGAATTACTCCGGTTGTCGCCCATCACCCAAATATTTCCCTCGGGCACGGTTACCGGCGAGAAGCATCGTCCCGATTTCAGTTCGGTGTCGCATGTCAGAGTCCCCGGCGTGAAGGGAAAGTCCATTGTGATGTAGGTCTCGTCGAGCGGCTTGCCATCGACCAGCACACGTCCTTGATCGTCGCAGCATTCGACCGTCTGACCGCCTGTCGCGATAACGCGCTTGACCAGATCGTTCTCGTCCGGAGCCACTACTCCGATCAACGACCCGATCTCCTGTGCTCCTCGCGCGATGGTGTTCGAGGATCGCGTCGAGACGAACTCGCTGTTCCATGAATCGGGACCACGGAACACCACTACGTCTCCTGGCTCCGGTTCACCGAACCGATAACCGATTTTCTCGACGACGATGCGGTCGCCGGTGCACCCCGCACAACCGTGCAAGGTCGGCTCCATCGACTCCGATGGGATCAGGTAGACGCGTGCAACAAAGGTTTGCAGCAGAAAGCTCAGAAGCAACGCGACGATGATCAGAATAGGCAGCTCACGCCAAAAAGAACGCTGCTTCTTCTCGCGTGGTTTTCGCTTCGGATCGTCTCCGTTCGGGTCGGACCGATCGGAAGGATCCTGCGGGGAATCTGACACCGCACCAGATTAGCCGCACATACGCTGTGCCATGGACAGTGCACCACATCGACGCGCAGGAATCATCGGACCCACATACGAAGACAGCGCCGCACTGCCCAAATCGGACGATGCGGCGCTGTCGAAATACTTGGGGACGCTACATTCAGCGCTTTTCTTTGATCTTGGCCTTCTTGCCACGCAGATCGCGGAGGTAGTAGAGCTTCGCGCGACGAACGTCACCACGGGTGAGTACGTCGATTTCTGCAATGTTCGGGCTGTGAACCGGGAAGGTGCGCTCGACACCGACGCCGAATGAGACCTTACGAACGGTGAACGTCTCGCGGACGCCACCACCCTGGCGACGAATCACGACGCCCTTGAAGATCTGTACGCGCTCCTTCGAGCCTTCGATAACCTTGACGTGCACGTTGAGCGTGTCGCCGGGGCGGAAATCAGGAATGTCGCTACGGAGCGACTGCTTGTCCAAGAAGTCGAGAGTGTTCATCGGTGGGGCCATCCTTGCGTTCTTCGCACGAGTAGAGGAACCGAGCGGTGCCGTGGTTGCGTCGAACTGGTGAAACTGGTTCAACGCACACATGAAACTCGGCTGGTTCGTACTCCGATTAGGTCTGTGCCTGGTACAGGCAACCCGCCTATTGTGCCAGATCAACGACCCAGTTGTGAAATCACCGCTGAGCGGTAGCTCTAGTCTGCTGAGCGATAGGTCTAGTCCGCTGAGATGGGCGCCGCTGCAGGCTGCACAATTCGGTCGAGGACGTCCTCGGTTGCCGACATGGCGTGGTCGACGCTCGGCTTCCCTGCGATCAGATCCTGGAGATAGATCTTGGCCCTGACCGCCGGGCGCCTCACGTTTCGCTCCCGCCGCAACGCACGCTCCATCTTCTTCGGATGTGAGGTGTATCGCCAGCGTGCCCAGGGCGAGCCAGGTCGGGACAGACGCAGCGAACCGATCAGAAGAATCGGCGCGAAGAACAATCCGATCAGCCCGGTCCAAATCTTCCCCTTGGCCAACACGACGGCACATACAGCCAGGTGCAGAAGCGCAACTACCACGAAGCCGACTCGGACCCACGTATCGGGTGCGTGCCTTATGTCTGTCACGTTCAGCATTTCGAGCGGATGAAAACCAAGCAGTAGGAGTCCGGTCGCCGCGACGGCAGCGAAGACCGCGTCCACCGACGCTCGGCCCTGCTCGGCCCAGTAGACGTCCTTCAAATAGAAAATCAGGGCGAATTCGTCGAGAACGAGTGCAGAACCGATCCCGAACAGTGCCGCCAGTGCCGCGCCGGTATCGCGTGAGCCGTCCTCGTACACCGCGATCAGCGAAATTCCCGACACGACCATGAGGACGATTCCGAACACCACATGGTGAATGTGCCGGCCGCCCGGTGTGACGTTGCCCGGCCACCATTTCACCTGAGCACGAATCATTCTCACGCTCAATCGGATCAGAACGAAACCGCCGAGGAAGCCGAGCAGGAAGCACAGCAAGGGCAGGTGACCGTGTTCGATGATCTCGTGGTTCAACCACCTCACGCCGGTAACCCTTCTCGAGAACTGCGCTGGTCCGACTCATCCTGGCCGAACCAGCGCGACGTTACTTGCCGAATCCGGCTTTCCGCAGCGCGTCGGCCATCGAACCACCTGCAGGCGTACCCGCCTGGCGTCCTCCGCCTTGATTGTCGCGGCTCTGACCACCTTGGCCGCGACCCTTGCCCTGCTGACCACCCTGACCCTGCTGACCGCTCTGGGCCTGCTGACCGCCCTGGCCCTGCTGACGTCGATCCGATCCCCCGCGGGGCCCGCCACCGGACACGCTGCGTGGTTTCTCCTTGGCCGTGTCGCCTGGCTCGTCATCGAGTCGCAGGCTCAATCCGATGCGCTGGCGTGGAATGTCGACCTCCATCACCTTCACCCTCACGACGTCACCCGACTTCACCACCTCGCGCGGATCTTTGACGAAGTTGTGCGACATCGCGGAGACGTGCACCAGGCCGTCCTGATGCACGCCGACGTCGACGAACGCACCGAAGGCAGCGACATTGGTGACCACGCCTTCGAGCGTCATACCCGGTTTCAGGTGGGCGACCTTCTCGATGCCGACAGCGAAGGTGGCCGTCTTGAACTCCGGGCGTGGATCTCGGCCAGGCTTCTCGAGTTCCGCAATGATGTCGGTGACCGTTGGGATACCGAATCGTTCGTCGGCGAACTTCTGCGGTTGCAGAGCACGGAGCAGCGAAGTGTTTCCGATGACCTCACGCACACCGACGGCAGCGGAATCGGCGATCCGGCGAACTACCGGATACGCCTCGGGGTGCACGCTGGATCGGTCGAGAGGATCGTCGCCGTCGACGATCCGGAGGAAGCCTGCACACTGTTCGAAAGCCTTGGGCCCCAACCTCGCGACGTCCTTGAGCTTCGACCGGCTGACGAACGGCCCGTGCTGATCCCGGTGCGCGACGATACTTTCGGCAAGGGATCCCGCGACGCCGGAGACTCTCGACAGCAAGGGCACCGACGCGGTGTTGACGTCCACTCCGACAGCGTTGACGGCATCTTCGACCACTGCCGCCAGCGACCTCGCGAGCAGCGACTCGGACACATCGTGCTGGTACTGCCCAACGCCGATCGACTTCGGATCGATCTTCACCAGTTCGGCAAGCGGATCCTGCAGTCGACGGGCGATCGAGACCGCGCCGCGGATGGACACGTCGAGATCGGGCAGCTCACTCGATGCGTACGCCGATGCCGAGTACACCGATGCCCCCGCCTCCGACACGACGATCTTGGTGAGGCCTGCTGCTGGATATTTGGCGATCAGTTCAGCGGCGAGTGCGTCGGTCTCGCGCGACGCGGTTCCGTTGCCGATCGCGACCAGCTGGACCGAATGCTTGGCGGCTAGACCAGCCAGGGTCGCCAGCGCCTGATCCCACTTGCCCTGTGGCATGTGCGGGTAGATCGTGTCGTAGTCGACGACTTTGCCGGTCGAATCGACGACGGCCACCTTGGTGCCGGTTCGAAAACCAGGATCGAGGCCCATCGTGGTGCGGTTGCCTGCAGGAGCCGCCAACAGCAAGTCCTTGAGGTTCGACGCGAAAATGTCGACGGCGTCCTTCTCCGCGGACTGTCGCAGGCGCATCCGGACGTCGATCGCCAGCGTCACGAGAAGCTTGGTTCGCCACGCCCACCGCACGGTGTCGAGCAGCCAACGGTCCGCCGGGCGACCTCGATCCGCGATGTCGAATTTGGTGGCGATACGTCCCTCGTAGACCGTGGGAACTCCACGCGGGGTCTCTTCCTGCTCGGGTTCGAGCCCGAGGGAGAGCACGTCCTCCTTCTCACCGCGAAGTGTCGCCAGAATTCGATGCGACGGCAGCGAGGTGAAGGACTCTGAGAATTCGAAGTAGTCCGCGAACTTGGAACCCTCTTCTTCTTTGCCTTTTCGCACCGTGGAAGTCAACTTGCCACGCGTCCACATCAGTTCCCGAAGCTCGCCGACCAGGTCCGCATCCTCGGCGAACTTTTCGACGAGGATTGCGCGAGCGCCGTCGAGCTGTTCGGTGTCGTACTTCGCAGGGTCGGTCGAGGGATCGGAGAACAACGCGTCGGCGACGGGCTCGTGTCCGGCCTCGCGGGCGATCTGCGCTTTGGTACGACGCTTGGGCTTGAAGGGCAGGTAGATGTCCTCGACGCGGGCCTTCGTCTCGGCGAGCATCAGCGACTGCTCCAGCGGCTCGTCGAGTTTGCCCTGGGATCTAATCGATTCGATGACCGCTTCACGTCGTTCGTCCAGCTCGCGAAGGTAGCGCAGCCGCTCTTCGAGCTGACGCAGCTGCGCGTCGTCGAGCATCCCGGTGACCTCCTTGCGGTACCGGGCGATGAACGGCACGGTGGAACCGCCGTCGAGTAACTCCACGGCGGCACGAACCTGGTCCTCACGAACATCGAGTTCCTCGGCTATGCGCTTGTTCACAGATTTCAGAGCAGTCGTCACGGCGCACGACCCTACAGCTAGTCTGAGACAAGTAGTTCGACGGACCAAGTGTGGGAGTGCTTCGAAATTGTCCAGGCCGATGCAAGTCCTGGCTCTATCGTGCGCGACTCTCGTCGCAGCAGTAGCCGTTCTTTTCTCCGGGTGCAGCATCCCCGAGGAGTCGGAAGCCGCCGAATCGATCTCGACGTCCGAATCACCATTTCCCGACACGGTCTCCGTCCAGGAACTCAACCTGGAAATGCGTGTGCCGGAAGCAATTCAGTCGGCAGCCGAACGCGGAGCCGACGTCGATTTCACCTTGCTCGACCGCGAGACCGGCGCGTTCTACTCCAACGGCGACACCCAGCAGGTCGAGACCGCTTCGGTGTCCAAACTCTTCATAGCCGACGAGGTTTTCCACGGCGCCGACGTCGCACAGGTTCCGGTGTCCGCCGACGATATGGCGTCCTTGACCACCATGCTCGAATCCTCGGACGACTTCGCCGCAAACTACCTGTGGGACGAGTACGGCGGCAACGACATCGTGATCGCGGTCGCTCAGCGCTACAATCTCACCGGCACCGGTGCGCCGTGGGACGGCCAATGGTGGAACACCACCACGACTACGGGCGACATCGTCGCGTACTACACGAGAATGCTCGACGGAACCGGCGGTCTGTCCGCCTCATCGACGTCGGCGATGATCGGGCTCCTTCGTGAATCGAAGCCGGTCGCGACAGACGGCTACCACCAGCACTTCGGTGTCGTCGACGGCCTTCCGGGCGAACCGGTCCGGGCTGTGAAGCAAGGGTGGATGTGCTGCATCGCGGATCGGTGGATTCATTGGTCGACGGGGACAACCGGAGTGAACAATCGCTATGTCCTGGCGCTGGTGTCCCGCGAGGAGATTTACTACGAGGACGACATGGAGCACTATCCCGATACGGCTGTCGTCGATGTGACCGACGACAGCAGTGCTCAGCATGCCAGGGACACTCTCACCGGTTTCGTGAGCATGCTCTTTCCCGATGGTCGGATCGAGTAGTTCCACACCGCTAGTGGTCCAACAGGACTAGTCGTCGAGCAGATCGGGTCGACGATCGGCCGTACGACGACGAGACTGATCGAGACGCCATGCAGCGATCTTGGCGTGATCTCCGGAGAGCAGAATGTCCGGTACGACCCGGCCGCGCCAGCTCACCGGCCTGGTGTAGCTCGGGCCTTCGAGCAATCCGTCGGAGAACGAATCTTCTTGATGCGACTGCTGATTGCCCAGCACACCGGGCAGCAGGCGAACGACCGCCTCGCTCATCACGAGGACAGCGGCTTCGCCCCCGATGAGCACGTAGTCGCCGATGCTGACCTCTTCGACGCGAACCCGGGTGGAGGCATCGTCGAACACCCGTTGATCGATGCCCTCGTATCGTCCGCACGCGAACACGAGATGCCGCTCCTGCGACCATCTTTCGGCTGTGCGCTGAGTGAAGGGGACACCGGCGGGAGTGGGCACCACCAGTAGCGAGTCCTCGGTGAGCACGTCGTCGAGTGCATCGCCCCAGACGGTGGGCTTCATCACCATCCCCGGCCCGCCGCCGTAGGGCGAATCGTCGACGGCCTTGTGGACATCGTGCGTCCATGCGCGCAGATCATGCACACCGACGGACACCAGCCCCTTGTCGATGGCTTTGCCCAACAGAGCAGTTCGAAGCGGCGCAAGGTACTCGGGGAAAATCGTGATCACGTCGAGTTTCACGGCGGTCATTCCGGGTCCAGCAGGCCCTCGGGAGGATCGATCTCGATGACCTTGTCGGCCAACGACACCGACGTTACGATCGCCGCCACGAACGGAACGAGAAGTTCCGCGCGCGATCCGTCGGCGGGGCGGATGGACAGCAACTCCCCCGCTGCCGAGTGGAGAACTTCACGCACGGTTCCGACGATCTCGCCGTCGACCAGTCGAACCGACAGGCCTTCGAGTTCGTGGTCGTAAAATTCGTCAGGATCGTCCGACGGAGGTAGATCGTTCGACTCGACGAAGAACAACGTGCCCCGCAGCGCATCCGAAGAGGTGCGGTCGTTCACGCCGGTCAAGCGCAGCAGAAGCCGCCCGGAGTGTTCCCGGGCGGCTTCGACCGTGTAAGGAAGCGTGTCGGTTTGGGTACGCGGCTTGCGACCGTGAAGGACCACACCAACGGCGAAGCGGTCGTCGGGTTCGTCGGTGCGAACCTCGACGACGACCTCACCTTTGACGCCGTGCGACTTTGCGACACGACCGATCACGAGCTCCATATTTGCTGTCCCACGTACTTCTACTGGTCGGTATCGACGACGTCGACGCGGATACCGCGTCCACCGATACCCGACACGACAGTACGAAGAGCAGTTGCCGTTCGACCTCCGCGACCGATCACTTTGCCAAGGTCTTCGGGATGCACGTGCACCTCGACAGTGCGGCCCTTTCGGCCGGTGATCAGTTCGACGCGAACGTCGTCAGGATTGGCGACGATGCCGCGAACGAGGTGTTCCACAGCGTCGGCGACAACGGCACTCACTTCTCAGCAGCCTCGGCGGCCGGCGCCTCTGCCGTTTCGGTGGCAGCAGCAGCGTCATCGGTCTTGGCAGCGTCGTCAGCCTTGGGAGCGTCGTCAGCCTTGGGAGCGTCGTCGGTCTTGGCAGCCTTCTTCTTCTTGGCCGTGGTGGCGTCACCGAGCGGCTCGGCGTCGGCCTGAGCCAGCGCAGCGTTGAACAGGTCCAGCTTGGACGTCTTGGGCTCGGCGAGGCGGAGGGTGCCCTCGGTGCCCGGAAGGCCCTTGTACTTCTGCCAGTCACCGGTGATCTTCAGCAGAGCTTCGACAGGCTCGGTCGGCTGTGCGCCGACGTTCAGCCAGTACTGGGCACGCTCGGAATCGATGTCGATGATCGACGGATCCTGCTTGGGCTCGTACTTGCCGATGGTCTCGATCGCACGGCCGTTACGGCGGGTGCGTGAGTCCGCGATGACGACGCGGTAGTGCGGGGTGCGAATCTTACCGATACGCATGAGTTTGATCTTGACAGCCATGAAAAATAGACCCTTTCGAAGTGGTCACGTCGCAATTCTGCGGTGCGCATGGACCGCGCACCCGGTTTTGCGTTGATGAGGTGTTGTGACCGCCGTTCGGTACGTAACCGGTGGACGGGCGAACAGCAGCCTATTGTGCCAGACGATGCGCACGAGCAGTTAATCGCCTGTACACCGGCCGGTCCATTCTCGTAGAGATTTTACGGCGCAAGCAGGATCGCGAGGGCCGGAAGTGTGTTGTCGACCGAATGGGCTATCGCCGACGCTGCGACGGACCCACTGCGCATCCGCGCAACTCTTACTGCGAGACCACCACAGAGCAGGACCATCGATCGCCGCCCCTTCCAATGCCACAGCGCGAACAGCGCAGCGGACACGACCAACACCACCCAGCGGTTAGCACCACCAGGGCAAGGGCGAGTCCATCGGCGAGCGCGGCAGCGCCCCACGCAAAACCCGATCGCAGTTGGCAACCGAACTCCGACTATGACGTCGGCAATCCGAAGTCCGTCACCGGTCCGTTGCCTCGGTACCCGCTGATCGCGAACGCAACCGCCGCCGCATGGTGTGCCGCATTCATCGGCGCGATTGCGGACCAGCTGGACGGCTATTCGTCTGGCTGGTCCGGATTCGGCAAACGTCACCGCAAACCTGTGACCGGGACGCCTCGGAGGATAATGATGTCGGGCGCGGACAGAATATCCGGTCCGGTTCTCGGATCGACGGAATAGACCAATAGATCCGCGGGAGCGCCGTGCTCGAGCCCGGGCCATCCGAGCCAGGATCTCGCCGTCCAACTGGCCGCAGCGAGAGCCTCTGTAGGCGGCATCCCCACACCCACGAGCGCATGTACCTCGTCGGCAATGCGGCCGTGTCGAATCGATCCGCCCGCATCGGTTCCGGCGAAGATCGGCACGCCTGCATCGTGTGCTCGCCCGACTGTTTCGGCAACTCTGCTGTGCAAATCCCGCATATGTCGTGCATACACCGGATATTTGGTCGCCGATGCGGCGATATCAGGAAATGTCTCGATGTTGATCAGCGTCGGAACCAGTGCAGTTCCATGCGTCACCATCATGTCGATGGTCTCATCGGTCAGGCCGGTGCCATGCTCGATGCAGTCGATTCCTGCGCTGATCAGGTCAGGCAAAGCGTCTTCTCCGAAGACATGAGCCGTTACCCGCGCGCCTTCGTCGTGAGCCGCGGCGATCGCCTTCTTCAGAATGTTCTCGTCCCACAGCGGCCGAAGATCACCGACACTTCGGTCGATCCAATCCCCGACCAGTTTGACCCAGCCGTCACCGAAGCGCGCTTGTTGTCGGACAGCATCCGGCAACTGCGACTCGTCCTCGATATCCATCGCAAGCCCCGGGATATACCGCTTCGGCGACGCAATGTGGCGTCCGGCGCGGATGATGCGCGGTAGATCCTCGTGGTCGTCGAGTTCGCGGGTGTCCACCGGGGAGCCCGCGTCGCGGAGCAGCAGCGCACCGACGTCTCGTTCCGCTTCGGCCTGTTCGATCGAGCCGGGCAGATCCTCGTGCCCACCGCCGAATTTGATGCCGACGTGGCAGTGCGCGTCGACCAACCCGGGCAGGAGCCACCCGTCCTCGCACAAGGACAGCGCATCGGCGATGGGCTCGAGCGAAATGTGCCCGTCCCGAATCCACAGTTCGACGTATGCCTCATTCGGCAGCGATCGACCACGAATGCGATACGCAGCCACGCCGAACTACTTCTTGGGCAGTTTCAGCTGGGACAGATCGATACCTTCGAGGCCAGGGGGAACCTGGTCGAGTCCCTTCGGCATGCCGGACAGGTCGGGCATGCCTGCAGGCATACCTCCCGGCATTCCGGGGAAACCTCCACGGATCTTGGGCTGAGTTGGGCCGCGGGCGCCCTTCTTCCCCTTCTTTCCCTTCTTGCTTCGTACCTGCTTGCGCGCACCGGGCATGCCCATCCGACCTGCCATGGCGGACATCATCTTCCGGGCCTCGAAGAAGCGGTCGACGAGTTGATTGACATCCGAGACCTTGACGCCCGAACCGTTGGCGATGCGCAGACGGCGGGAAGCGTTGATGATCTTCGGATCGGTTCGCTCCTGCGCCGTCATTCCGCGGATGATGGCCTGGACCCGGTCGAGTTGCTTCTCGTCGATGTTGGCCAGTTCCTTCATCTGACCGGCACCGGGAAGCATCCCCAGGAGATTGCCGATCGGCCCCATCTTTCGTACGGCCATCATCTGCTCGAGGAAGTCGTCGAGAGTGAGTTGGCCGGAACCGATCTTGTTCGCGGTGGCCTCGGCCTGCTCGGCGTCGAAGTGCTGCTCGGCCTGCTCGATAAGGCTGAGCACGTCTCCCATACCGAGAATGCGGCTCGCCATGCGGTCGGGGTGGAAGACGTCGAAGTCCTCGAGCTTCTCACCCGTCGAAGCGAACATGATCGGCGCGCCGGTCACTTCGCGAACGCTGAGAGCCGCGCCACCGCGGGCGTCGCCGTCCAGTTTGGTCAGGACCACACCGGTGAAACCGACTCCGTCCCGGAAAGCCAGGGCCGTACTCACCGCGTCCTGGCCGACCATGGCATCGAGGACGAAGAGAGTTTCGTCGGGCTCCACGGCATCACGAATGCCTGCGGCCTGATTCATCAGTTCGGTGTCGATACCGAGGCGGCCTGCAGTATCGACGATCACGATGTCGTATTGCTTGCTACGCGCTTCGGCGACTCCGGCACGCGCAACCTCGACCGGGTCAGCAGCGGACATGCCGAGTTCGTTGTCGCCGCCGCCGATGGACGTTCCGGGATGCGGGGCGAAAACCGTTGCACCGGCACGCTCTCCGACGATCTGAAGCTGGCTGACTGCACCAGGACGTTGCAGGTCGCAGGCAACGAGCAGTGGAGTATGACCCTGGTCCTTGAGCCACTTCGCGAGCTTTCCGGCAAGTGTCGTCTTACCGGAACCTTGCAGACCCGCCAACATGACAACGGTCGGCGGGGTCTTCGCGAACGTCAGGCGTCTCGTTTCACCGCCGAGAATCCCAACCAGTTCCTCGTTGACGATCTTGACAACCTGCTGGGCCGGATTGAGAGCACCGGAGACCTCCGCACCCTTCGCGCGCGTCTTGATGCGAGTGACGAATTCTCGCACCACCGGCAGTGCCACATCCGCTTCGAGCAACGCAAGCCGGATGTCGCGCGCGGTGGCATCGATATCGGCACCGGATAGTCGGCCCTTGCCACGCAGGTCCTTGAGGGTCCCGGTCAACCTGTCGGAAAGGGATTCGAACACCGATTGCACTCCTGAGTTGGGCATGTTGGTCGAGCAGAACGTGGCTCCAGACTAGCGCCCGATCCTGCCGCACGTCGTCAGCGAGTACCCCGAGGGGCCGGCCAACACCTCAGCTCACGCGTCGACCGCCGCGTTGTTCCAGGTGACGGACACTCCGCGCGTGGACAGCCATTCGGCGGGATCGACTTTGACTCCGGACGGGTCGTGCACCTCGAAATGCAGATGGGGCCCGGTAGATTCACCGCGATTGCCCACCGTTGCGATCTGCTGCCCCGCAGAAACCTGCTGCCCTTCTGCCACCGAGAAGGTATCGACGTGACCATAGATGGTTTCGGTGCCATCGGCGTGCTTGACCTTGACCCACAGCCCGAACCCCGATGCGGGTCCGGCTGCGGTGACCACACCCTCCGCGGCGGCGAGAATCGGAGTTCCCGTCGGCGCAGCTATGTCGATACCACCGTGGTGCGCACCCCAACGCGACCCGAAGTTGGAGGTGAGGACCCCTGACACCGGCTGAACAGCCTTGTTCTTGATCGGCTGCAGGCCCTGGATGAGGTCCTGTGCAGCCTTTCCTACGTCGGGAAGCCCGAGGGTTTCCAGATCGGATGTATCGGGAATCTCCACGCCCGGCGGCAGTTGGAAGTTTTCCGGCAATGCGATTCCGGCGGGAAGTCCGAGTCCGGCTGGAAGCTGCAACCCACCGGGAAGAAGATTCTGCGGGAGCTCGAACGGCAGCCCTGCCGCCGGTGCCGCAGGAAGTGGTGCAGGCGCGGCCGCCGCGGTGCCGGTGCCGATCTGCGCAGCACCTGCCACGATTGCTCCGGTTGCCGCCACGATGGTCGCGGTCTTCAGTCCGGAGTCCTTGATGTCGTCCTTCGCCCGGTGGCGCCCACGAGGGGTTGGCGATTGTGTTGCGGTCGGAACATAGATGCTCGACCGCCGGTGGGCTCCCACAGTTAATACCTCATCAGTCGTCGGCGAGGCACCCGATACGGCCGCACGATCACGTCGTTCGGAGAGCCGTTGCTTTCTCGTTCACAAGTCTGTTCCCGCGGCGAGAAACGTAACAAAACGATCTCGCTCGAAAGCACCGTAACCGAATCTTTATGAAATTTCACAACTCGAGTTCGGGAATGTTGCCGATAACAGAGCCACTGCTAGGTACCTTCCGGCTTTTCAGGTGGCTTGGGCGGCTCAGGCGCCGGCACGACGGCCAGAATTGCGCGCTCGATTTCCTCGCGTGTCGCACGACTGTCCGATCCGGTGAGGTCGATACAGAATGCGTCGACCACCGATGCGCCCAGTGTGGCGACCCTCGCCCACCTGACGTCGGCTCCCAGCGTTTCCAAAGCACTCGCCAGGCGACACAGCAACCCGAGTCGATCCTCGGCGCGAAGTTCGAGGACAACCTGTCCAGGTTCCGTTCCGTCGAACCACAGCACACGTGGTGGTGCCTGCGCATACAGGACAGGGACCGCCGAGTCCTCCCCCTCGTCGTCGAGTTCGATCAGTCGGGCGTCTCGCTCCTTGGCATCGAGAAGTCCGACGAGATCCAACTCGCCTGCCTGCGCCCGGATGATTTCCTGGCGCAATAGGCCTGCTTGAGGCGGAGTTCCGAACAGTGGTGCCACCGCGAAAGAGTTCACCGCCGAACCGTCGTGGCTGCCCAATGAGGCGGACAGCACTCGCAGCGAATGCAGAGCCAGCACCCCCGCTGCGTCGGAAAGCAACCCCGGGGTGTCCGGTGCGACGACCGTGACCACGTACGTGTGCGAACCCTCGGTCGGTTGCAGGTCGACGTGCACTCCCCCTTTCTCGGCGAGTGCAACGTGAGCCTTATCGATCGGGTCGGGAGTGGGTAACGTCTCGCCCGCCATCACCATTCGGCACCGGCGCACGAGCTCACGAATGAGCGACGCCTTCCAGTCTCCCCATACGCCAGGTCCGGTAGCCAACGAGTCTGACTCGGCGAGTGCGTGCAACAACTCGAGCAGGACCGTATCGGCACCGAGCTTCTCCACCACGGTCTCGACGGTGACCGGGTCGTCCAGGTCGCGCCGCGTCGCGGTATCGGGAAGAAGCAGATGATGTCGAACCATCGCGCTGAGCAACGCGACATCCGAGGGCCACAATCCGAGCCGGTTGCCGATCTGGTTGGCGAGCTCGGCTCCCACAAGACTGTGGTCGCCGCCGCGGCCTTTACCGATGTCGTGAATCAACGCACCGAGAACGAGAAGGTCAGGGCGGGCGACTCGTGTGGTCAAAGCGCTGGCGTAGGCCGCAGTTTCGACGAGATGTCGATCGACTGTCCAGGTATGCACTGCATCACGCGGGGGCAGGTCCCGCACCGCACCCCATTCCGGAATCAACCGGCCCCAGAGCCCGGTTCGGTCGAGCGCTTCGATGGCAGCAATTGCGCGGCGCCCAGACCCCAGCAGAACGAGGAGATCATTGAGTGCTTCCTTGGGCCAGGGCTCGCGTAGTTCGGGTGCACTGTCGGACAGCTGATTGAGCGTGGAGGCCGACATCGGCATTCCTGTCTGAGCAGATGCCGCAGCGACCCTCATGATCAGGCCTGGATCTTTCCCCGGCCTGGCATCTCGTGCGAGCACAACCTCACCTGCATGCTCGACGACGCCCTCGTCCAGCGGTCGACGAACAGGTGCCCTACGCAGACGAGAGAGACCACGACGGGGCAGTGCATTGCCTGCCGTCCGCAATCCGACGTCGACCGAATAACCAATGGTTCGTGCTGAGTCACTGAGCACACGGGCGAGATCGAAACGGTCGCCGATGCGAAGTGCTGCGCCGATTTCGTCGGCATCCTGCGCGCGCAGTTGATCACGCGCCCGTCCTGCCACACGATGCAACTCGGTTCGAACGTCGAGTAGACGCCCATGCGCGAAAGCGAGGCCGCCGCCGGGTGATTGAGGGCCGAGCCCTGGCATGCCGTCGGTCAGCTGGGCAATCGACAGGGCATCCAGGAGTTGTACGTCGCGCAAACCGCCGCGCCCACTCTTGAGGTCGGGCTCGGCTCGGTGCGCGATTTCGCCACTCCTCGCCCAGCGTGACTGCGTCTGCGTGATGAGCTCGTCGAAACGGGTTCGGATTCCGGTGCGCCATTCCCGACGGACTCCGCCGATGAGCAGATTGCTCAACTCGACGTCGCCTGCGATGTGGCGAGCCTCCAGCATTCCGAGCGCCGCGGTCATGTCGGACGCTGCCACCTGAAGCGCCTGCGGCACGGTGCGGACACTGTGGTCCAGCTTGATGTGCGCGTCCCACAACGGATACCAGAGCTTGTCGGCCACCTCGGCGACGATCTCCGGGCTCATGTCGTCGTGTAGAAGAATCAGGTCGAGGTCCGAGTACGGGAGTAGTTCGCGTCGGGCAAGTCCGCCGACTGCAACGATGGCAAACCCTGAATCCGGCTTGATGCCGAGTTCGGCCCCCTTGGTGGTCAGCCAAAATTCGTGCAGATCGACCAGGGCTTGACGTAACGAGGGCGCATCGAGACGACGATTGCGCGCCCCGCCAGCGAGCAGTTGCTTCCTGGCGCGGGCCAAGTCGGCTGCCGCATCGCTCTTGCCTTTCGGCACCGAGCCCTTCGAAACGGAGCCCTTCGAAACCGAAGGCCCCGATCCCGCAGCATTCGCTGAAGAATCGGGGCCGCCTGCCGAAGACCCGTGTGGGTCAGAGCGCATCGGCGCCGCGTTCTCCGGTGCGGACTCGTATGACCGAGTCCACCGGTGAAACCCATACCTTGCCGTCACCGATCTTGCCGGTACGAGCAGCTTCGACGATCACCTCGACGACCTTCTCGACGGCGGCGTCATCGACGACGACCTCGACGCGCACCTTCGGCACGAAGTCGACGGAATACTCGGCGCCTCGGTAGACCTCGGTGTGGCCCTTCTGACGGCCGTATCCCTGCACTTCACTAACCGTCATGCCAAGCACACCGGCCTGTTCGAGAGCGGTCTTGACGTCCTCCAACGTGAACGGTTTGACGATTGCCGTGATCAGCTTCATTTCCCTAAACCTCCTTGCCGGTTACGCGGCCCACTGCAGAGTTTCCGCCGAGTGCGGCGAAATCGTATGCAGTTTCTGCGTGCTCCGACTCATCAACTCCGAGTGACTCACCCTCATCGCTCACGCGCAAACCAAGCGTGTACTTCACGATCAATGCAACCACAGTGGTTCCAACTAGGGAGTACAGCAGTACTGCGCCCGCTCCGACGGCCTGACGCCAGAGCTGGTCCGTGCCGCCACCGTAGAACAATCCATCGACACCCGCAGGAGCATCTGCGGTCGCTACAAGTCCGACCAGCAAAGTGCCGACGATGCCACCTACCAGGTGAACACCGACGACATCGAGCGAGTCGTCGAAGCCGAACTTGTACTTGAGACCCACGGCCAGAGCACAGAGGGCACCGGCCACAACGCCGATGACGATTGCTCCGTACACATTGACCGACGAGCACGAAGGCGTAATTGCAACCAAGCCTGCGACGATGCCCGACGCTGCGCCCAGTGTGGTGGCGTGTCCATCGCGAATTCTTTCCACCAGCAACCAAGCGAGCATGGCGGCGCAGGTCGCGACGACGGTCGTAACGAACGTGGCGCCGGCAATACCGTTGGAGCCCACTGCCGACCCTGCATTGAAGCCGAACCATCCGAACCAGAGCAGTCCGGCGCCGAGCATCACGAGCGTCAGGTTGTGTGGTCGGAACGGAGTTCCAGGCCAGCCCTTCCTGCGTCCCAGGATAATGCAGAGCACCAGGCCTGCCGCACCGGCGTTGATGTGAACTGCAGTTCCGCCGGCAAAGTCGACAGCGGCAAGCTTGTTGGCGATCCAACCGCCCTTCTCAGCGGTCACACCGTCGAAAGCGAACACCCAGTGCGCTACTGGGAAATAGACGAGAGTCGCCCAGAGACCAGCGAAGAGAAGCCAGGGCCCGAACTTCATCCGGTCTGCGACAGCGCCGGAGATCAGCGCCACCGTGATGATCGCGAACATTGCCTGGAAAGCGACGAACACAGTTGCCGGGATTGTTCCGACGAGAGGAATCGCCGAGTCGGCAATGACAGCACCCGCGTCGTCGGCCTCCGCCAGATAGGAGCCACCGATCAGGCCCTTGAGGCCGAAGTACTGAAACGGGTCTCCGATGAAGTTGCCTTTGTCTTCACCGAAGGCGACCGAGTAGCCGAAAAGGACCCACAGAATGCCGACCACTCCCATGGCTCCGACACTCATCATGATCATGTTCAGCACGCTCTTCGCGCGGACCATGCCACCGTAGAAAAACGCCAGACCCGGGGTCATGAGCAACACGAGCGCGGCACTTGTGAGCATCCACGCGGTGTCCCCGGTGTCCGCTGCGCCAATTGTGGGGAAATCCACCTTGAGCCTCCTCCTTCTGGCCCAGCCATGCGCGGCTGGCTACCTGAGAAGACAGAATGCTCACTTGGTGTTTCATCTAGGACTCTGCCGTGTTGCGGATGTGTGAACGCATCGACAGTTTTTGTTTCGCTTGAGTTTCATGGTGCGATTCGTCACGAAATCAGCGCGTGTTCGGCCGACGAAACATCTAGAACTTTCAGTTTCGCACTCGAATCACGTCACTGCGCTCAGCCCAGAAGAGCGTCCACGAACGCTTCCGGCTCGAACGGTGCAAGGTCGTCCGCACCCTCGCCCAAGCCAACCAGTTTCACCGGCACACCGAGTTCACGCTGAACCTGGAACACGATGCCGCCCTTTGCTGTGCCGTCGAGCTTGGTCAGCACGACCCCGGTGATGTTCACGACCTCGGCGAACACGCGGGCCTGGGTGAGACCGTTCTGCCCCACCGTCGCGTCGAGAACCAGCAGTACGTCGTCCACGCGAGCCTTCTTCTCGATCACGCGTTTGACCTTGCCGAGCTCGTCCATGAGACCCGACTTCGTATGCAGACGACCAGCGGTGTCCACCACGACCACGTCGACCCCCTGCTCGATGCCCCTCGCCACCGAGTCGAACGCAACAGCAGCAGGATCGGCGCCTTCCTTGCCGCGCACGACCTCAGCGCCCACTCGTTCGGCCCAGGTCTGAAGCTGATCAGCGGCGGCGGCACGGAACGTATCGGCGGCACCGAGAAGTACTCGTCGTCCGTCGGCGACGAGTACTCGCGCCAGCTTGCCTGTGGTGGTCGTCTTTCCGGTCCCGTTGACACCGACGACGAGCAGTACGGCAGGCGTTCCGTCGTGTGGAAGCGCTCTGATCGAGCGATCGAATTCCGGATGCAACTGGGAGATCAAGATCTCGCGCAGCAGAGCACGCGCATCCGCTTCGGTGCGAATGCTGCGCGATGCCATCTGCTGACGCAACGCAGTCATGATCTCCTGCGTGGTCGACGAACCCAGGTCCGCGATCAGGAGTGTGTCCTCCACCTCTTCCCACGAATCTTCATCGAGATCACCGCCCCCGAGCAGGCCCAGCAGACTCTTGCCGACCGCTGACTGCGAGCGTGACAACCGTCCACGCAGACGGTCGAGGCGGCCGTCCGTCGGCGCGATATCGTCGAGAACGGGCAGCTCGGGCCCGGAGGCGGGCTCTGTTTCCGGAACTGCGATGGGCTCGGGAACCGCGGAGGGCTCAGGTTCCGGCTCGAGCGTCGGCTCAGGTTCCGGCTCGAGCGTCGGCTCAGGTTCCGGCGTCGGCTCAGGCTGCGGCGTCGGCTCAGGCTGCGGCGTCGGCTCAGGCTGCGGCGTCGGCTCAGGCTGCGGCGTCGGCTCAGGCTGCGGCGCAAGCTCTGGCTCTGCCGTAGCAGTCCCCTGGCTGAACGAGAATCCGCTACCGGCCTTGTAACCGCCGGACCGATCCTTCTGTCCCTCTTCGATCGTCGGCGTTTCCGACGACTTCAGCGACACTCGGCGTCGACGCGACAAAACGAAACCGACGACAAGTCCGACAATGAAGATGGCCAGAACGGCCGCCACGATGATCCACGCTTGGGTACTCACGGCATTCATCCTGTCAGGGCGACGGGCACCGCACTCGCCCACCCTGGCCACACGAGTGGCCGGCGTAACGAAGTCAGATGATCGGTAGCGAGAATGTCTCGGCGGCACCGATCGTTTCGACGCCGCCGATCGTTTCGGCATCGGGTTCGCTCACCGGCTTGTCGTCCACCGGTGGTTCCCCTGAGGCGTCGTCCTCTTCGTCGACCGTCGCGCTTGCGATGGTCTCTACCCTGTTTCGGTTGAGACGTTGAGAAATGACCGTCGTGATGCCGTCACCGCGCATCGAGACGCCGTACAGAGCGTCCGCAACTTCCATGGTGGGCTTCTGGTGCGTGATGACGATCAGCTGTGACTTCTCGCGAAGTTGCTCGAACAGACCGATCAGACGACGCAGGTTGGTGTCGTCGAGAGCAGCCTCGACTTCGTCCATCACATAGAACGGAGATGGCCTGGCGCGGAAGATCGCGACGAGCATCGCCACAGCCGTCAACGACTTCTCGCCGCCGGACAGCAAGGACAACCGCTTCACCTTTTTGCCGGGTGGCCGCGCTTCGACCTCGATACCGGTAGTGAGCATGTCACCCGGCTCCGTCAGGATCAGCTTGCCCTCTCCACCGGGGAACAATTTCGCGAACACTTGCGTGAACTCCCGCTCCACATCGATCCAGGCATCGGTGAAAACTTGGAGGATTCGCTCATCCACGTCGGCGACGACCTCGAGCAGATCTTTCCTGGCCGACTTGACGTCTTCCAACTGTGTCGAAAGAAAGGTGTACCGCTCCTCGAGCGCTGCGAACTCCTCTAGCGCGAGTGGGTTGACCCTGCCCAGGGTGGCAAGATCTCGTTCGGCTCGTTTGGCTCGCTTTTCCTGAGTCGTGCGGTCGAACGGCATCGGCGCCGGTGCCACCACCTGCTCGCCTCGCTCCTTCGCCGCCTCGTACTCGGAGAGCTCGAGTTCGGTCGGCGGCAGGGCGACGTCGGGTCCGTACTCGGCGATCAGGTCGTCGAGACCGATGCCGTGCTGTTCGAGAATCGTTGCTTCCAGCTGTTCGATCCGCAATGCTGCCTGGGCACGTGCAACCTCGTCGCGGTGTACCGCGTCGGTGATGGACGCCAGCTGGCCCTGCAAAGCACGAACCTGTTCCTTGACACGGTCCAGTTCGGCAGTGGTATTCGCCCGCTGTGCAGACAGTTCGTCGCGGCGAGCAGAAGCCGCGGCCACGACGGACGCGAGCCGCTCAGCAACCCGAGTACCTGCGGATACGACGGACTCGGCGACCGCAGCCGCGTGACGACGCGCTTCCATTTCCCGTTCGGCCCGTTGGCGCGACTCACGTTCTGCGCGAGCCGCACGGCGAAGCGAATCGGCTTTACCGCGCAGAGCCTGTGCCCGCTCCTCTGCCGTCCTGACATTGAGGCGGGCCTCGACCTCGACGGACCGCACCTCGGTCAGCGCAGCGGCCGCAGTTTCGCGCGCAACGGTGGAATCGTCGGAATCGTGGACGTCACCGGAACCCGACTGTTCGTCTTCCGCCAACCGGAGCCGCTCTTCGAGTTCTGCGAGCGCGCCGAGGGCTTCCTCGCGGCCGCTTTCGGCTGCAGTTCGTTGCTCGGTCAGTCTGGCCGACTCGCCGTGCGCCGACCGTGCAAGCTGTCCGAGCCGACCCAGCTGCTCGTACACCGCCGACATCGCTGCATCGGACTCGTTGAGGGCAGCGAGAGCCTGTTCGGCGGACTCCCTGCGGTCCGACTGCTCGGCGAGCGCACCCGACAATGCGGCTTCCAACTCTGCCGATCGCCGCTCGGCCGCAGTGAGCTCGACTGCGGACGTGTCGATGGCGGCTTGGACTTCGAGAGTGCTCGGTCGACGGTCGGATCCGCCGGAGAGCCACCCGGAATCGACATAGTCCCCCTCCTTCGTGACGGCGCGGACACCGGGCGTCGAACGAACGAGTAATTCTGCATCGTCGAGTGAGGAGACGACGACGACGTCGCCGAGAAGCGCCTCCATAGGACCGGACAGTGATTCCGGGTAGTCGACGACGTCGATCGCCCACCGTGCGCCCTCGGGCAACGAGATAGCACGCGGCCGCTGCGCCCCGCCGCTGTCGTCGTCGCCGTCGCCGTCGTCGAACACGATCGCAGCACGACCGCCGTCCGCGTAGCGCAAAGCGAGAACAGCCTCTCGCGCGCGGCCAAACGTCTCGGCGTGCGCCGCATCCGCGGCAGGTCCCATGGCCACCGCAACCGCAACGTCGAACCCGTCCTCGACCATTATCTTCTCGGCGAGCAGACCAGTGACGCCCAGTTGCCGGTTTTCTACCAGCCAGCCTGCGCCGTCCTTACGCTCCAGACCCATGGTGAGTGCTTCGATACGGGCCTGGAACGACGCGACCTTCTTGCCTGCAACTCGATCCTCGTTCTGCAGCTCGGTCACCCGGGCGTCAGCACTACGCAGTGCCGCTACAGCTCGTTCGTAGTGCGTGTCCAGGCTCAGCTCGCTCGCGTCGAGACCGGAGATCTGATCCTGCACGCTCTCGAACTCGATCTGAGCATGGTCACCGCGCTCCCGCGCCTCCTCGATGGCAACGGTCAATCGAGCAACCTCGGCATCGATCGAATCAGCCTTGGTCCGGTAGGTATCGACCTGACCGGAGAGCCTCGCGTACCCCTCACGCCTGTCTGCTACCGCACGCACCGCGGCCATGTGAGCTCGTTCGGCTTCGGCCGCAGCCGCTTCGCGCTCGATCAGTTGCTCACGGGCCACTTCTAGCGACTCGCGCGCGATCTCGACGGCCTCGACGAGCTCGAGCTCCTCTTCCGCGACACGCTCGGCTTGCTGATCGAGTTCGTCGGGATCCTGTCCGCGCCCTCCGGTGGGAGCCGAATCGAGGTGACGGGCTCGCTCGGTGGCGATGCGGACGGTCGCGTTGACACGTTCGGCGAGTGCAGAAAGCTGGAACCACGTCTGACCGGCAGCTTCGGCACTGGGCGTCAGGCGTGCCACCGAGTGTTCGAGCTCACCGAGCGCCACGTTGCCCGCCTCCAACGTGTCCTGAACGGCCGCGTACTGCTCACGGGCTGCCGCCTCGTCCTGCGTCTGGTTGGCGAACTCCTCGCGTCGCGAGACGAGATCGTCGGCGGCCAGGCGTAACCGCGCGTCGCGGAGGTCGGCCTGCACCGTTTGCGCTCGACGCGCGACTTCGGCTTGCCTGCCGAGCGGTTTGAGTTGGCGCCTGAGTTCGGAGGTGAGGTCGCCGAGCCGTGCGAGGTTCGCCTGCATCGCATCCAGCTTGCGAACGGCTTTCTCTTTGCGCTTGCGGTGTTTGAGGACACCCGCAGCTTCCTCGATGAAGGCACGCCGATCTTCCGGCCGTGACTCCAGAATTGACGCAAGTCTGCCTTGACCGACGATCACGTGCATCTCGCGTCCGATGCCGGAGTCACTCAGTAGTTCTTGCACGTCCATGAGCCGGCAGGAGCTGCCGTTGATCTCGTACTCGCCTGCACCATCGCGGAACATTCGGCGAGTGATCGAGACTTCGGTGTAGTCGATGGGTAACGCGCCGTCGGTGTTGTCGATCGTCAACGTCACCTCGGCGCGACCGAGGGGCGCACGGCCCGACGTGCCCGCAAAGATGACGTCTTCCATCTTCCCGCCGCGGAGCGCTTTGGCGCCCTGCTCGCCCATCACCCAGGTGAGAGCGTCGACAACGTTGGACTTTCCCGATCCGTTGGGCCCGACGACGCAGGTGATTCCGGGCTCGAAACGAAGAGTCGTCGACGAAGCAAAGGACTTGAAGCCCTTCAGCGTCAGACTCTTGAGATGCATGGCGTTCGAGACTACCGGGTGGGCGCGCATGCACCGTGCACACACCGACCATCACGGTTCGATAACGTCTGGAACAGCTTCCAATTGCTACACCTATCGCTGGAGCGCAAGGACCGACATTCTTCGAGCACGTCAACGTTCGACGAAGCCGACAACCCCGCCGCGAGACGGGTCCCACGTCTCGACGACCAACGACACCGACCCTGGAGTCGTTCCGCTACGCAAGAGAGCCAGCAGTCGCTCCAGCTGATCCCGTTCGCCTTCGGCAACGACGAGCACACGTCCGTCTGCGTGATTGGTTGCCGAACCGACCAGACCGAGTTCGAGAGCCCTCGATCGTGTCCACCAGCGGAATCCGACGCCCTGGACCTGTCCGTGCACCCATGCCGTCAATCGCGCGTCGCTCGGACTCGAGTCGGTCATGCGGGCGTCAGCTTCCTGACAGTTCCGTCGAAGCTGGTCGCGTACAACGAAGTTCGGTCCCATCCAGGGCCACCGAAATCCACCGAACTCGTCAGTGGCAGTCCTGTCCCGAGAACGCATGATTGGCCTGTCCGGGGATCTATGCGGAGCACTCGGCTCGCGAGATTCTGCGCCAGATAGAGCTGTCCGTCGGGTCCAACGGTGAGGTCGTCGGACGCGGTGAGCGGCCCGAATCCATCCACCGCAAGGGTGCGCGACTGCCCGCTGGGATCGTCGGTATCCACCTCGGTGATCGCGAGCGCTGGATCGAAAGTGTTCGCCACATAGACGGTGTTGCCGTCTATTGCGATGCCGTTGGCCGTCCCGATATCGGTTCTGACCGAAGACGGCTCGTGCGGGACCTCGTGAGGCACGACAGTGAGGCCGGTGTCACTGCCGAGGTTCCGGGTGGTGAACAGATCACCGTTCGACGACATGGCCAACCCGTTGGGCATGACCAGACCACGCGCATACGTCGTCCGTGCCCCCGTCTCGATGTCGAGTGTGTCGATGGTTCCGTCGGCGGTACCGAAAACTCCAGCGGCCGTGCCGTTCCCGGTGGTGAAGAACAGCGTGTCGCCGTCGACGACCAGTCCACCGGGCGATGTCACGTCCGGGACGGCGGTGCGGCGACGGCCGTCCGGTGTCAGTGCCTGGATTCTTCCCATACCAAGCGGGGAGGTCTCCGACAGGAATATCGTCCCGTCCTCGCCGAATGCGAGATTCTCGAGCATGCCGAAACCCTGAGCCACCGTCGAGACGGTCCACGGCGAACACGTCGGAGCCGCCGCAGCATCAGGAGTTCCGACCAGCACCGCGCCTGCTACAGCTACTGACATCACAACCGCACCGGCCCCGACAGCCATATCAGGCGTCCACGTCGATATCGAGGGTGACCTTCGTACCTGCCGCGAGCGTCCGACCGACCGTGCAGACCTTGTCGATTGCTCGCTCGACCACAGTGAGAAGGCGCTGCTGAGCTTCCGGGTCGAGTGCGCTGAGGTCGATCTTCAAGATTTCGTGTAGCTCGGGGTAGCGCTCGTTGTCCCTGTCAGCAGCTCCTGACACCTCGATGGTGGCGTCGTAGCCGTCCCCCAGCCTGCGAGAGAGCGGCAGGTCCGAGCTCATTCCGCTGCACGCGGCGAGCGCGATCTTCAGTAGTTCGCCCGGGGTGAAGACGCCGTCGACCGATTCCGATCCGATCAGCACCTCGGCTCCGCGCGAGCTCTTGCCGGTGTAGCGGCGGGTTCCTGTCCGCTCGACCCAGAGTGATGTCGGTGTGCTCTCGTCAGCCATGAGAGCCGATTCTAGGGTCAGGACCTGTCCGCGCGTGGTCGCGGCTGGCACTTCGGGCAGCTGTACGAGGATCGGTTCATGAACTTCTCGCGCCGGATGGGGCTTCCGCATCGCGAGCACGGCCGACCTTCCTGGCCGTAGGCGTCGAGCGAGCGGTCGAAGTACCCGGACTCGCCGTTGACATTGACGTAGAGCGCATCGAACGACGTGCCGCCCTGCGCCAAAGCCTCGCCCATCACCGCCTGGGTGGCGACGAGCAACCGGCGCAACGCCGGGCGTGTCAATGTCTCCGCGATTCGGTTTCCGTGAATCTTCGCGCGCCACAACGCTTCGTCCGCATAAATGTTGCCCACTCCGGACAGAACTGTTTGATCCAGAATCGCGCGTTTGATCTCGGTCTGCTTAGCCCGCAGAACGCTCACCACTGCTTCCGCGTCGAACAGCGGATCGACAGGATCGCGCGCGATGTGAGCCACCGGCACGGGAACGATAGAACCGTCGACGTCCTGGAGTGTTGCCAGCGCCCACCCACCGAACGTGCGCTGATCGACGAATCGGAGGTCGGCACCATTGTCCAGCCTGGCTCGGATGCGCAGGTGCTTCTCGTCCGGGACGGCGGGAGGCTGGACCAGCATCTGACCACTCATTCCGAGATGCACGACGATGGCGACATCACGGGGTTCGAGGGGAAGCCACAGGTACTTTCCGCGGCGTTCGGCCGAGGAAATCTGCCTACCACGCAGTTGCCCGATCAGATCCTTACCACCGGCGAAATGACGTCGGACCGCGCGAGGATGAAGGACGTCCACCGATTCGATCGTGGTCCCGACAACGTGGGCTTCGAGTCCGCGGCGCACGACCTCGACTTCGGGAAGCTCAGGCATCCACGCCGGCGGTGTAGGCCGAGTCCGGCGAGAGCGCGTTCCACGCCGTGCTCGCGGCCTTCTGCTCCGCTTCTTTCTTCGATCGGCCCATACCTACGCCGTAAGGCCTGCCGCCCACGAGCACGGTGGCAGTAAATTCCTTGTCGTGATCAGGACCGGTGGACGAGATCTCGTATGCGGGCACGCCGAGAGACTTCTCCGCAGTCAGCTCCTGCAAGCTCGTCTTCCAGTCGAGGCCTGCGCCGAGACGCGGCGCTCGGTCGAGAAGACCTGCGAAGAGGGCAAGTACTACACGCCGAGCAGCGTCGATGCCGTGCTGAAGGTGGATCGCGCCCAAGAGCGATTCCATACCGTCCGCGAGGATGCTCGGCTTGTTGCGGCCACCGGTTTGCTCCTCACCCTTGCCGAGAAGCAAATGGCGTCCGAGACCGCCTTCGCCGAGTTCGCGCGCGACCTCGGCGAGTGCATGCATGTTCACGACGCTGGCACGAATCTTCGCCAATTCACCTTCCGACTTTGCGGGGTGAACTTCGTAGAGTCGCTCGGTGATCGTCAAACCCAGCACCGAATCGCCAAGAAACTCCAGGCGTTCATTGGTGGGTAGACCGCCCTGCTCGTAGGCGTACGAGCGGTGCGTCAACGCCAACGTCAACAATGGTTCGTCCAGTACAACGCCGAGAGCGGCGAGAAGCGACTCTCGGTCGTCCCCGCCGCTTTCGGCTGGCTTGCTGTTCGATGAGGCAGAACTGCCCTTGTTCGTCACAGTGCGTCCGCTCCTAGGGAGATCAGACAGCTGCTGCGACCTGGCGGCCCTTGTAGGTGCCGCACGAGGGGCACACGATGTGGGGCAGCGTCTTCTCGCCGCAACCACGGTTGGGGCACGTCACGAGGGTCGGCACAGTGGTCTTCCACTGTGCACGACGCGACCTCGTGTTGGAACGCGACATTTTGCGCTTCGGGACAGCCACTTCTACTTCTCCTCGGCTTCGTTGTTCACAAGTTCTGTGCTCGGTTCTGATTCCACGCCAAATTTGGCTGCAAGACCAGCCCAGCGAGGATCAAGTATGTCATGACTGTGGCCAGAATCAGCAATCGCCAGGCGAACGCCGCATTCGGAGCACAGTCCCAGGCAGTCTTCGCGGCACAGCGGATTGAGCGGAAGCTCCAATCCGACCGAATCCACGATGCCCGGTTCTAGGTCTATCTGATCGTCGAGGATGCGATGAATCTCGTCCTCGTCGGTCGTTTCTTCCGTGACGCTGTTCGGGTAGGCGAACAGCTCGGTGAGATACACGTCCACCGAACCGGTAACCGGTTCAAGACAGCGACTGCATTCGCCCGCTGTGTCGGCCCGAACGGTGCCCGTAACGAGAACACCTTCGGACGCGGCTTCCAGCCTGAGATCGAGCTCGACAGGCGATCCGACCTCGATGGCGATCGCGTCCAGTCCAATGCGTTCCGACGCTTCCACCGTCCGCTGGATCTGCATCATCGATCCGGGCCTGCGGCTCAGGCTGTCGATATCCAGAACGAATCCCGTCCCGGGTTCGGAACGAGAGGTCTTACGGCGGCTAGGCACAACGAATCTTTCTGATCGACGTCAGGGAACACAGTCACGAGAAACAACACAGTCACGACAGTTGTGGACCGCTTCCGCTTTCGAGCGGCAACAGGCAACCACTCGACGATACGCAACTGCGCATGTGTGGGCAAATTCGAGGACGGCGCTACCGCTGACCTTCCGACAGCGCTGATCGCGTCCTATCGGCGAGGACGACGGAAGTCATCGGCTGGATCCGTGCCGTAATCGGGGACACCCGATCCAGTGCGTAGCTGCTGGCGCCCGCGCCCGACCGACCGAATCGTGCCGGTGAGGAACTCTTCGAACTCGGCGAGCTTGGTGTCGACGTACACGTCGCACTCGCTCCTCATACGGTCCGACTCTGCGTGAGCTCCGTCGATGACGCGGGCCGACTCTGCGCGGGCTGCCTGCACCACTTCCGTCTGAGCGACGAGGCGAGCCTGTTCCTCGGTTCCGTCGGCCACCGACCGATCGTAGGACGCCTGCCCCGATTCGATCATGCGGTCCGCTTCCGATCGAGCACGCGTCGTCAGGTCCTCGTACTCCTGACGACCACCTTCGACGGTGCGCTCCGCGGTGTCGTTCGCGTCGTCGACGAGTTGCTCTGCATGCGCGGTGGCCTCGGAGACCATGCGATCGGCTTGAGCTTTGGCATCTGCGAGGATCCGGTCCGCCGAGTCGCGCGCGTTCTCGACGGTGTCCTGCGCCTCGTTGTTTGCGGTGGTGACGGTCTTGTCCGCGATTGCTCTGGCATCGCCGACCAGCTTGTCCTTATGGTCGAGCACGTCCTGGGCATCGTCGAGTTCGCCGGGAATCGAGTCACGGACATCGTCGAGCAATTCCAGGACGTCGCCGCGTGGAACCACGCAGCCTGCGGTCATCGGGACGCCGCGCGCCTCCTCGACAATCGCGACGAGCTCGTCGAGCGCCTCGAATACGCGATACACCGGTAACCCCAATCGTCGACACTGCAAGTGAATCCAACTCTTGAAAACATCTGATGCTGGTTGTGGCTTCTCCAGCATCACCCAGTTTGCCTGGTGATTGCGCCGACCGTGTGTCATGCACTCGGTGTGTCGCTCTCCGGCGTGTTCGAGCGCTACCGATACGGCCACCCGATTCTAGGCTTCGGCGTTACGTTCAGCGATCCGCGCGAGCAACTTGGCATGTACGGCCGGAGGGACCATGTCCTCGACATCGCCACCGTAGGTGGCCACTTCCTTCACCAACGAACTGGACAGGAAACTGTGCGCGGGGTTGGCCGGAAAGAACAGAGTGTCGACCCCCGTCAATTTCCGATTCATCTGAGCCATTTGAAGTTCGTAGTCGAAATCTATTGCTCCACGTAGGCCCTTGACGATGGCCGTGAAACCCAGTTCGCGCGCATAGTCGACGAGCAAACCCTGCCAGGACGCGATTCGTACATTCCCCAGCTGCGAGGTCGACTCACCGAGCAATTCGATGCGCTCGTCCACGGAGAACAGCCCGCGCTTGTTCTTGTTGATCATCACGGTGACGACAATTTCGTCGAACTGCGCTGCAGCTCTGGTAATGACGTCGAGGTGACCGACGGTCACCGGGTCGAAGGATCCAGGGCACACCGCTCCAGTCATGACTGAACGGTATCACCGGCCTCTGCCTGATCCTTGTCCGTGGCGATGACTGTGTGCGTGGCGATCTCGATCCGAGTCTCTCCGTACTTCTTGACTTTCTCGGGCACCAAACCTGCGGGCCACGAAGTCCGAGGTGATCGTGACGAACGTTCCACCACCACGACCGCATCGGGGGCGAGCCAGCCTCGACCGACGAGTTCGGCCAACATCTGCTGCACGGCAACCTCGGTCACCGCATAGGGCGGATCGGCGAGTACCAGGTCGTAGCGAGCCACTGCGGCGCCCGCCAGCACCGCTGCGACGGGCGCGCATCGGACCACTGCCCCCGGCAGGCCGAGCGCTGCGGCGTTCCGCCTGACGACCTCCGCAGCCCGCGCATCGGATTCGACGAGGAGCACCGACCCCGCTCCTCGCGAAAGAGCTTCCAGCCCAAGTGCACCCGATCCGGCGAACAAATCGAGCACCGCGGCGCCCTCCAAATCCACACGCGCCTCCAGAGCGGAGAACAACGCCTCGCGGACGCGCTCCGATGTAGGGCGCGTACCGCGAGGCGGGACCTCGAGTCTCCTACCCCCTGCGATGCCAGCGACGATCCGAGTCATCTGCCGGAGTTTAATCTCCCCGTACGTCAGTCGCCTTCACCGGTCGATCCGCCGCCGATGACCACGAGCAGGTCGCCGCCCTCGACCTGTTGGACGCCTCCGATCGCGAGGCGCGTCACGGCGCCTCCCTTGGGTGCGGTGATGGCCGCTTCCATCTTCATCGCCTCGATCGACGCCACGACGTCACCCGCGCTGACCTTGTCACCCTCGGCAACCGCGAGTGTGACCACGCCGGCGAAGGGCGCAGGGACATGACCGGAATTCGACCGATCCGCTTTCTCCACTGTCGGCGCTTCGCTGGCGATCGAACGATCCCTGACCGACACCGGCCGAAGCTGGCCGTTGAGGATGCACATCACCGTTCGCATACCGCGTTCGTCGGCGTCGGAAATCGCCTCCAAACCGATCAGCAGCTCGACGCCCTTCTCGAGTTTTACTCGATGCTCGTCGCCTTGCCGCAGACCGTAGAAGAACTGGTTCGCGGACAAGCGTGAGGTGTCGCCGTACTTGTCTCGATGTGCCGCCAAGTCCGCAGCAGGACCGGGGAAGAGCAAGCGGTTCAACGCATCCCGACGCTGAGCGGCTGTTCCGTCGAGTGCTCTTTCGTCGTCGGCCCCGAGCGGAGTCTCGGGCTTGGATTCGCTTCTGCCTTCCAAGGCTTTGGACCGCAGGGGTTCAGGCCATCCGCCAGCCGGGGTGCCGAGTTCACCTCGAAGGAATCCGATTACCGAGTCCGGGATGTCGAACTTGCGGGGGTTCTCCGCAAATTCGTCCGCCGATGCACCGGCACCGACCAACGCCAACGCCAAGTCTCCGACGACCTTGGAGCTCGGCGTCACCTTCACCAACCGTCCCAACATCCGGTCCGCTGCAGCGTAATTCGCTTCCACTGTCTCGAACCGGTCTCCGAGACCCAGAGCGATGGCCTGCTGGCGCAAATTCGAGAGCTGTCCGCCGGGGATCTCGTGGGTGTACACGCGCCCGGTAGGCGCAGGGAGCCCCGATTCGAATGGCGCGTACACCTTTCGAAGCGCCTCCCAGTACGGCTCCAGGTCGCAGACTGCCTGCAGGTCCAGCCCTGTGTCGCGCTCGGTGTGCGCCGCAGCGGCGACGATGGCCGACAACGCAGGCTGGCTGGTTGTACCTGCCATCGACGCGCTCGCACCATCGACGGCGTCGGCGCCGGCCTCCCACGCTGCCAGGTACGTCGCCAATTGACCACCGGGAGTGTCGTGAGTGTGCACGTGCACCGGCAAATCGAAATTGCTCCGCAGGGCCGTCACCAGCGTACGAGCTGCTGGCGCTCGGAGGAGGCCTGCCATGTCCTTGATCGCCAGCACGTGCGCGCCTGCATCGACGATCTGCTCGGCCAACTTCAGGTAGTAGTCGAGTGTGTAGAGCTTCTCGTTCGGGTTCGACAGATCACCGGTATAGCTCAGCGCCACCTCCGCGATCGCGGTATTGGTCTCACGGACTGCATCGATCGCCGGACGCATCTGATCGACATTGTTCAGCGCGTCGAAGATACGAAAGATGTCGATACCGGTGTCGGTGGCCTCCGCAACGAAGGAGCGCGTGACCTTCTCCGGGTACGGGGTGTACCCGACGGTATTGCGTCCACGCAGCAACATCTGCAACGCAATGTTGGGCACCGCTTCGCGCAGAGCCGCCAGTCGTTCCCACGGATCCTCGTGCAGGAACCGCAGTGCCACATCGTATGTCGCACCTCCCCAAGCTTCGATCGAGAGAAGCTCGGGCGTCGTGCGTGCAACGTACGGTGCCACCATCAACAGCCCCGATGTGCGCACGCGCGTCGCGAGCAACGACTGGTGTGCGTCACGGAACGTCGTGTCGGTGACTCCGAGCGCCTTCTGGTTCCGCAGATCCCGCGCGAATCCCTCGGGGCCGAGAGCAAGAAGACGCTGACGACTGCCGTCCTGGATCGGTTTCGTGAAATCGACCTCCGGCAGCTTGTCCTGCGGATAGACCGGCGACGGCCGCTCGCCGTGCGGCTTGTTCACCGTGACATCGGCGAGGTACGTCAGGATCTTCGTGCCTCGGTCTCCTGAGGTTCGTGCGGTGAGCAGTTCAGGACGTTCCTCGATGAACGAGGTCGTCACCCGACCGCCGGTAAAGTCCGGATCGACCAGAACTGCCTGAAGGAACGGAATGTTCGTCGCCACACCGCGAATGCGGAACTCGGCAACAGCGCGCCGCGCCCGCGCGATAGCGGTCTCGAAATCCCTTCCACGGCAGGTCAACTTGACCAGCATCGAGTCGAAGTAGGCGCCGACCTCGGCGCCGAGGGTCGTACCACCGTCGAGACGAACTCCGGCACCGCCAGGGGTGCGGTACGCGGTGATTCGTCCGGTGTCGGGACGGAAGCCGTTGGCCGGGTCTTCGGTGGTGATGCGGCATTGCAACGCAGCGCCTCGGAGAACGATCTTGTCCTGCGTCAACCCGAGATCGGCAAGCGTCTCACCGGAGGCAATCCGCAACTGGCTCTGTACGAGGTCGACGTCGGTGACTTCCTCGGTCACCGTGTGCTCGACCTGGATACGTGGGTTCATCTCGATGAACACGTGATTCCCGCGGGTATCGAGAAGGAACTCGACCGTGCCTGCGCAGGAATACCCGATCTCCTTCGCGAACGCCACGGCATCGGCGCACATCCGGTCGCGGAGCTCAGCGGGCAGGTTCGGGGCAGGCGCCATCTCGATGACCTTCTGATGGCGACGCTGCAGCGAACAGTCTCGCTCGAACAGGTGAATTACATTGCCCTCACCGTCGGCCAGAATCTGGACCTCGATGTGGCGGGGATCGATGACGGCCTGCTCCAGGAAGACAGTCGGATCGCCGAAGGCGGACTCGGCCTCGCGTGCGGCAGCTTCGATCGACTCACGCAGCAGTGACGGTTCGGCGACGCGACGCATACCGCGGCCACCGCCGCCTGCCACCGCCTTGACGAACAGCGGGAACGTCATCGACTCCGATGACGTCACCAGTTCCTCGATATCGGAGGACGGCTCCGATGACGCCAGGACCGGCAACCCGGCACGCTTTGCGGCCGCGATCGCACGAGCCTTGTTTCCTGTCAGCTCCAAAACATCGGCGGACGGCCCGACGAACGTCACACCGGCTTCGGCGCACGCAGCAGCCAGGTCCGGGTTCTCGGAGAGGAAGCCGTAACCGGGGTACACCGCGTCCGCGCCGGATCGCTTCGCTGCATTGACGATCTCGGAAACGGACAGATAGGCGCGAACAGGGTGACCCTTCTCGCCGATCTCGTACGCTTCGTCGGCCTTGGTCCGGTGAAGCGAGTTACGGTCCTCGAACGGGAAGACGGCCACGGTCGAGGCGCCCAGCTCGTACGAAGCGCGGAACGCACGAATGGCGATCTCACCGCGATTGGCAACCAACACTTTGGAAAACATTCGCTAAATCTACAGCCGACGCCGATTCCATTTGTGATCACTGTCTCGAGATGTGGGACGAATTGGCCGAATACTGCGTCTTAAACGGTGCAGATACGTCTCGACGGGCCAAGTCAGGATTTGTCGAGGTAATCGGCGCGATCCGACCGCCATGCCGACTTCATCATCGATTCGATCCCCGGGTGATGCGCCACCGTCTCTTCGGACTCGAAAAGCCCTCGTGCGCACGCCTGCGCGTCGGCAATGACGTCCTCGTCGTCGATCAACGACAGCAGACGCAAACTGGACACTGTTCCGGACTGCGCGGCACCGAGTACATCGCCCTCCCGCCTGGTCTGAAGGTCGAGTTTCGCGAGTTCGAAGCCGTCGTTGGTTGCAGCGACGGCCCGCAATCGTTCGAACGAGATGCCGTTCGAACTCAGCTGGCTGATCATGATGCAGAGACCTTGGTGCCCACCTCGGCCGATTCGCCCGCGCAGCTGATGGAGCTGGCTTATCCCGAATCGATCGGCATCCTCGATCACCATGACGGTGGCATTCGGTACGTCGACACCGACCTCGACGACGGTGGTGCACACCAGAACGTCGATCTCACCCGCGTTGAAATCCTGCATCGCGGCGTCCTTGTCGTCGGCGTGCATGCGACCATGCAAGAGCCCGACCCGCAGCTCCGAGAACGGCCCCTGACTCAGCATCTCGAACATGTCCAGAGCTGATTTCGTCTCGGGAAGCTTCCTGTCGTCGTCGGACGCTGATCGCGTGCGCGGCTTCTTCTCCTCCTCGTCACCACCGATACGCGAGCACACGACGTAAGCCTGCCTGCCCTGGCCTACCTCTTCGCGTATGCGTTCCCATGCGCGATCCACCCACGCGGGTTTGTCGCGATCCGAGACGACATTGCTGATGATCGGCGCGCGTCCGCGAGGCAGCTCGCCCAAAGTCGACGTCTCCAGATCGCCGAGCGATGCCATAGCGATGGTGCGAGGAATCGGGGTAGCGGTCATGACCAGAAGGTGGGGGCTCGAGCCGCCTCGGGCTTTCGACCTGAGCGCATCTCGCTGCTCGACGCCGAAACGATGCTGCTCGTCCACGACCACCATGCCCAGATCGAAGAATGCGACGCGATCCTGGATGAGCGCGTGAGTACCGATCACGATGCCCGCGTCACCGGTGACAGCGTCGAGAAGCGCCGACCGTTTGGCTGCCGTCGACATCGATCCGGTGAGCAGTGCGATCTTCGTAGCGGACTCATGGGCACCGAGTTCTCCGGCACCCGCCAGAGATCCCAGCATCGCCGAGATCGACCGCGCATGTTGCGCGGCAAGCACTTCGGTGGGTGCAAGCAGCGCACACTGATGGCCGGCGTCGATCACCTGCAGCATTGCTCGCAGCGCAACGATCGTCTTACCCGACCCGACCTCACCCTGTAGAAGCCGCGACATGGGGTGCCCCTGCGAGAGATCGCCCGAAATCTCCTCGGCTACCGTGACCTGTCCGGCCGTCAGCGTGAACGGCAGCCGGTGTTCGAATTCGGCAGCGATCCCATCGACACGGGGTGGGCAGGGCGGCGCGGGTCTCGTTGACACGTCCTGTCTGCGTGCTGCCAGGACGAGCTGTACGGCCAAGGCCTCGTCGAACTTCAACCGAGTCCGCGCGTGGTCCTTTTGTTCTGCTGTGTCCGGAAAGTGAATCCATCGCAGCGCTGTCCTCAAGTCGACCAGACCACGTTCGGCGAGTACGACTGTCGGCACCGGATCGTCCACGGGATCGAGTTGTTCGAGAATCTGTCGAATGCAGCGCATGAACGTCCAACTTTCGACGTCCTTCGACGCCGGATACAGAGGAACGAACTTTCGGTCGAAGACTGTCATGTCGACGTGGCCGGACTCGTCCATCGATCCGCGCGCGACGCCTGCCAGCGCTCCCCCTCCGACGACACGTCCCGAGGCGACGATCGAGCCGTCCTCGTCGTCACCACCGAGGATCACGTAACTGGGGTGAGTGAGGTTCCACCGTCGCCCGAAGTACTTGACCTTTCCCGAGAACATGCCGCGTTTGCCAGGGGTAAGGACGTGCTTGAGTTTGTGTGGACTGAAGAACGTGGCGTCGATCTGCTGCCCATCAGCAGCGAGTGAGACGGCGAGGAACTGGCCTTTACGCGCTTTCATCTGGCGGAGTGTGGCGGTGGCGATCGTCGCCACGATGGTGATGTGCTCACCCTCCGGCGGCTCTTTCTCGCCGAGTTCGGCGCCCTGCGTCATGTAGCGATGTGGGTAGTAGCGGACGAGGTCCTCCGCGGTGTGGATGTCGAACAGCTCGGCGAGGGGCTCGGAAACCTTCTTGCCGAGAACGAGATCCAGCCGATCGGAAAGTGCCACCATCGTCCGTCTCCGTCCTCTCGTCCCCTTTTTGGCGCTGTCACTCCACGCCGAATTGCATGACGTCGCCTGGCTGGCCGCCGTTGTACACGACCACCTCGACACCAGGGTGACGGAGGGAGATGTACTCGACCAGACGACCGGTCGTGTCGGCAACGTCGCCCAAGCCGCGCAGCACCGTCACCATCTCACCACCCGCCGACAACAATTGGTCGAGCAGGGCGCGTCCGGCGGAGATCACATCGCCACCGATCACCACCACTTCGTGTCCGACCAGTCCGAGGCCGTCACCCGGTTCGCAGGTTCCCACCCACGTGAGTGAACGCACGTCGGCAACACGCAACGATGCCCAGCGCGTACCGGCCGCGGCCTCCGACATCGCGAATGCATCGTCGACTGCCGCGCGCGTGGGCTCGTGGACGGCGAGCGCCGCCAGACCCTGCACCATGGATGCGGACGGGAGCATCAACACGTCTTTACCAGCAGTTCTCGACGCGATGGACACCGAGACGAGTTCCTGCGCGGACAATGCGCCGTTCGGGAGGACGAGCACTTCCGAGTGTTCCGAACCGATGATCGCGGCGCACAATTCGGACGTACCGATCGCGCTGATGTCGCACCGGAGAACAGCAGCACCTTCCTCCACGAAGAGTCGCTCAGCACCGTCGCCTGCGACTACAGCAAGGACATCCCGTCCCGCTGCTTGGTGGGACACCGGCTGATTCGTATTCTCTTCGCATGGTCCGCCTCCGGTGAAGGCGGAAATCCGCACGCCGTGAAGGCGGCCGACCGCCAGAGCGACTTCGACCGCAAGTCCGGGGTTTGCTGTGTGAACATGCGCGGTCCACGTTCCGGAGCCGTCGCCTGCGACGACGACGGAGTCTCCGAGTTCGCTCAAAAATCCTCGCAATTCATCCACAAGATGTTCACTTGTGCCGGTCACCCGATACACGACCTCGTATCCGACGACCGGCTGCGCCTCGTGACGAACCGTTCCAACGGGCCTCGGTCGAGAGACGGTAGTGACGACTTGCCGGTGGTATCGAGGCAGCGTCGCCGTGTCCCCGGTGATGACCGATGACAATGCATCGAGCATCACTACAAGACCGAGCGCACCGGCATCGACCACACCGGCAGCCTCGAGAATTGGAAGCTGCGATCGTGTTCGGTCCAGTGCGGTGGAGGCAGCGCCCGTGGCGCGTCCGACAACGTCGGCCAATTCGTCGATGGTGTCCCCGTCCGACGCGGCGGCAGCGGCCGCACGCTCGAGCACAGTGACAATCGTTCCCTCAACCGGAACACTGACGACTTTCATGACCAGCGCCGAGGCTCGGGACAACACCCACTGCAGGCCTTTCGCGTCGAGGATGCCGCGGGATGCGCCCTCCGCGACCGCGCGCATGAGTTGTGAGACGATCACGCCCGAATTTCCGCGCGCGCCTGCGACCGCGCCGCGGGCCAGGGCGTTGGCAACCGTAGTAACCGGTTCGTCCGGTCCTACCGCACGCATGCTCTCGACTGCCGCGCGGACAGTGAACATCAGATTGGTCCCGGTGTCCGAGTCCGGGATTGGAAACACGTTGAGTTCGTTGATCTCGTCGCATCGTTCGGTGAGTCCATCGACGCAGCGGTATGCCCAGGATTTGAGTGCATCGACACCGAGCACCGTCGACGATGCCTCGTGTGTGGTGACTGTGGTGTGTGCAGCGAACGCGTCACTCATATCTGCCCCCTCCCCACCGCTCTCAGGACCACAGCTCTTCAGGACTCGAACACGGCTAGCCTAGACTCGACCTGCTTGCGCCGCCGGTCAGGCACTGCCAGTGAGCGCGGTTTGGTGAATTGGTGAGTGCGCCGCTATTCTTGCAGGGTTGCCCCGAAGAGGAGCGGCACACCTTTGTGTGTGCGCAGTAATCCGGAGGAGCAACCGACCTCATGTTAATGCTCAATCATCTATCAAGGAGTTCGCGACTATGGCTGCCGTCTGCGACGTATGCGCCAAAGGGCCCGGCTTCGGTAAGTCGGTCTCGCACTCGCACCGACGGACCAACCGTCGTTGGAACCCGAACATCCAGACTGTTCACGCTCAGGTTGCTCCCGGCAACAACAAGCGCATGAACGTCTGCACTTCCTGCCTCAAGGCAGGAAAGGTGGTTCGGGGCTGATTTCAAGCCCTCGAGATTTTGCGTGTCGACTGTGCCCCGCTGCTTTCAGAGCAGCGGGGCACAGTCGTATCTCGGGGCAGTCGTATCCCGGGGCACGCGCAAATCCGAGAATCGGCAACGGTTACTGTGCGAAAGGTGAGCACTATCGAAAGCACTGAATCGGTCGAACTCGTCGACGGCGTACTGAAGATCACCGTGGCCACTGACGCTGCAGGCACGTCGCTGAGCGGTGACGCCATGGCTGAGGGTGCCGATGCTCTGCATGCCGTCAACTCGGGCGACGTCACCGTAGGGGCTGTTCTTCTCGTTGGTTCCGGTCCCAACTTTTGTGCGGGAGGCAACGTCCGTGCGTTCGCAGGCGCTCCCGATCGCGGCGCATTCGTGCGTGACGTGGCCGAGGCGTTTCATCGCTTCGTCCTCGAACTCTCTTCCGTGACCGTCCCCGTCGTCGCCGGCGTCCATGGGTGGGCTGCCGGCGCCGGGATGAGCTTGGTGTGCCACACCGATGTCGCCATCGGCAGTCGCGCGACGAAGCTGCGGCCCGCCTACCCCGGTATCGGTTTCACACCGGACGGTGGTTTGACGTGGACACTGCCTCGCATCGTCGGTTCGGCTCGCGCACGCGACATTCTCTTGAACGATTCGATTCTGAACGGGGAAGAGGCCGTCCGTCTCGGCATCCTCAGCAGACTCGTGGGAGACGACATCATCGCGAGCGAGGCCGAACGTCTCGCTCGCACGTTCGCGGCGGGTGCCACAGCTGCATTCGCCGGCGCGAAGGCTCTGCTCGCCAGATCCGAAACATCAACTCTGACGGAGCAATTGGAGGCCGAGGCGGCCTCGATCTCCGCCGCGGCGGACAGCCGAACAGGACGTGAGGGCGTGGATGCGTTCGTGGAAAAGCGTCGACCCGACTTCTCCTGACATGCGGCTAAGGCAGTCGCCAATCGATCGGATCGTGTCCCCCGGCAACGAGTAGTTGGTTGGCCCGGCTGAACGGTTTCGATCCGAAGAAGCCGCGCGACGCCGAAAGCGGCGACGGGTGAACCGATTCGATTGCAGGGGTCTCGCCCAGCATCGGCTTGAGCGTCGCCGCGTCGCGGCCCCACAGAATCGCCACCAGTCCCGCCGAGGTCTCGTTTTCACTGCGGGAGACGAGGGCACGAATTGCCTGTTCAGTGACGGCCTCCCAGCCCTTCTTGCGATGCGAGGCCGCATGACCCGGTTCCACAGTGAGGACACGATTGAGCAGCAGCACTCCTTGGTCGGCCCACGGTGACAGATCTCCCGAGGACGGGATGGGGTAGCCGAGATCCTCCGAGTACTCCTTGAAGATATTCGCCAGACTCCGCGGAACCGGCTGTACGTCGGGAGCCACCGAGAAGCTCAACCCGACAGCGTGACCCGGCGTCGGATAGGGGTCCTGTCCGACGATCAGCACCCGCACACGCTCGAACGGCCGGGTGAACGCCCTCAGTACGTTCTCACCGGACGGAAGGTACGTTCTTCCCTCGGCCAGTTCTCGGCGGAGCAACTCACCCATCTCGGCGATCCGGCCTTCGACCGGTTTCAGCGCTGCAGCCCAACCACTCTCGACGACGCTCTCCAACGGCTTCGCGGTCATTCCCCGCACCTCACATATTCCATCGTCATAGCGTGCAACATAGCCGACTAACTCGTCTCGAAGCTCGACCATCCGGCAGCTCCGGAGTAGCTTGCGCCGTCGACAGTCACTCCGACGGGGGCGTCTTTTCCGACTACCCGCCCGATCACGGTCCATCCCTCGGGCACAACGGCCTTCGACGGGAAGGTTCCAGCAAGGGCATGATCTTCGCCACCCGTTAGAGCCCAGCCGAGCGCGGAGACGTTCAAATCGGAAGCGGCTGAATGAATTTCGTCGTCGATCCGGACAAATTCGCTCACAATATCGATGCCGACGCCAGATGCTGTCGCAATATGCCCCAAGTCGGCGCTCAGCCCATCGGAGATGTCCGTGAGCGACGTCGCCCCCGCAGTGGCTGCCATCACGCCTTGCTCGTATGCGGGCGTCGGCACCCGGTGGGCATCGACAACGGCATGATGGCCTGACAGACCTGATTCGAGTACCGCCAAACCAGCGGCCGACCAGCCGAGTCTCCCCGCGACGGCGACGACGTCTCCTGGGCGGGCTCCCGACCGGAGGACCGGCGTCCGACCTTCGAGGTCGCCGAGTGCGGTGATCGAAATCACCAGCGTCTCGCACTGCACGAGGTCGCCCCCCACGATGGACGCGCCGGCGCGCTCCGCTTCGCTCCACAATCCATCGGTGAGGCCGTCCGTGATGTCGACGGACGTGTCCGCCGGACACGCCAGTGCAACCACGAAGCCCGTACATCGGGCGCCCATCGCCGCAATGTCGGCGCCGTTCTGCGCAATGGCTTTGCGTCCCACGTCCGCCGGACTCGACCAGTCGAGTCGAAAATGCCTACCGTGCACCAACATATCGGTGGTGACGACGACGCGGCGATCGGGCGCCGCGACGACGGCTGCATCGTCACCTGGACCGAGAAGTGTGTGGCGCGATTGGACTCGCCCCGCGGTCGCACGGTCGATGACCGCGAACTCGCCTACCTGCCCGACCGTGGGGCTTGGCACAGAGTCTCGGTTGTCGCCGGCGTCGATGATGGTCCTCGTTTCGTTCGTCGATTTCTGGTGCGCTTCTCCCACGCGGAGTCCAGCCGAGTCCTGCGGTACCTTTTAGCGGCATCCGAGCAGTCACGGATGCGATGACGACACATGCGAGAACTTGGAGCGACTTTACCAACGCATGTGCGCCGCAAGGATTCGGAAAGGAGCTGGGCAACAGTGCAAGCTTTCATCCTCGTGCAAACAGAGGTCGGCAGGTCGACATCGGTCGCGTCCGCACTACGCGTCGTCGACGGTGTTGCGTCCGCGGAAGCCGTGCTCGGCCCTTACGACGTCGTCGTACGGGCCCAAGGCGCCGACGAGACTGTCATCGCCGACATCGTCTCGCGCATCCAGAAGGTCGATGCCATCACCCGCACTTTGACCTGCCAGGTCGCCGAGGCCCCCTCCGACTGAAAGTCCGATCGGCCCGCGCCCACCGAGCATCGACAAGCCCCCGCCTGCTTGCGCCCCTGGTCGGTCATTCACACTGAGAACAGATGAGTATCGAACCCGAAGCACCCGCCTCGCCCGAGCAGAGACGACATCCCGCCGTCATCGCGACAGCGATCGCATTGCCGGTCGCCCTACTTGTCGGCGTCATCGTCGCAGCTGTCACGGTCTCGGGCAGCGGCACGCGCCCACCCGAAGCGCTGGGTCCAGTCGATGCACCGCTCGCCGACAGCAGCGACTGCGCCACCTTGCTAGCCGGTCTGCCCGCCGCTCTCGGCGACTACGACGCGGCCGATCTGGTCGATCCTGCGCCCATCGGAGCGCGAGCGTGGGCGCCGGGCGACGAGACGTCCGATCCTGTCGTCCTACGATGCGGCCTTCCGAGACCGAACGGATTCGACGTGGCTTCCTCGCTCCAGGTCATCAACGGGGTGCAGTGGTTCGAGGTATCGGGCGCGGACTCCGGTATCGATGCCAGCACGTGGTACGCGGTGGACCGAGCTGTGTACGTAGCCTTGACCGTGCCGAACGGATCAGGACCGACCCCGCTACAGGATGCGTCGAACGCGATCTCCGCGACACTTCCGCAGACTGCGTTGGACCCCGCGCCCCTGCAGTAGTTGCTGCTTATCGGAGGCCGGTTCCCCGCGCAATAGCAGTTTCGATGAGAGTGGTGATCAGTGTTGGGTAGTCGACGCCTGCTGCAGCCCACATCTTCGGGAACATCGAGATCGACGTGAACCCGGGCATCGTGTTGATCTCGTTGATGACCGGTCCGTCGTCGGTGACGAACAGGTCGACACGAGCCAAGCCCTGGCAGTCGAGCGCCCGGAACGAGTCGACGGCGATGCTGCGAATCTTCTCGGAAACGTCGTCGTCGAGGACCGCCGGTACGTCGAATTCGCAGACATCGTCGAGGTATTTGCTGTCGAAATCATAGAAGGCGTGGTCGTCCGCCGGCGCGTCCGGCATCCTGATCTCGGCCACGACGCTTGCCCGAACGGATCCGTCCGGGAATTCAAGCACCCCGCATTCGACCTCGCGGCCGTGGATCGCCCCCTCGACGATCACCTTCGGGTCGTGTAGCCGCGCGTGGGCCACTGCATCGCCGAGCTGCGCCCACGTGCTGATGCGAGTAATTCCAATGGACGATCCTCCGCGCGCCGGTTTCACGAATGCAGGCAGACCGAGGAACTTCTGCTGTTCAGCCGACAACGAGTCGTCGCTGCGCCGGAGTACGACCTGCCTGCCTACCGGCAGACCCTCTGCCGCAAGCAGTTTCTTGGTGAACTCTTTGTCCATTCCCGCGGCGCTGGCCAGAACGCCGGGTCCGACGTAAGGGACGCCAGCCATTTCCAGCAGACCTTGAATGGTGCCGTCCTCACCGTACGGGCCGTGCAGCAACGGGAAGACGACGTCGACGGAGGCCAGAATTGCGCCCGCGGAGCCGGTCTCCTGCGACACCAGATCCCCACTGTGAGCCGGATCGAGCGACAGCGCGATCGCTGCTGAGTCCTTCGCCACGCTGGGAAGCACGCGGCCACGAATCGACAACTCGTCCAAGTCGGCTGCACCGAGCACCCAAGCGCCGTCAGGTGTGATCCCCACCGGAACGACCTCGTAGCGCAGCGGATCGATGTGTTCGAGGACACTACGTGCCGATACACAGGACACCGCATGTTCGGTGCTTCTTCCGCCGAAGATGACGGCGACTTTGGTACGCATTTGACTCACGGTGACCAACCGTACCGCCCGGCCACCGCTCACCGAGGACTCGGCCTCGGTGACATTACTCGGGTTTCGTCCGGCGTCCGAGCAGGTGCCCCACCGCATCGGGAACCGAAAGTCCTGCGTGGCATACCCGGTGGACTGCGTCGGTCAGTGGCATTTCGACGTCGTAACTCTCAGCGAGAGCGCGCACCGACGTGCAGGACTTCACACCCTCGGCGACCTGTCCGTGTGCTGCTTCCTGGGCACTTTCCATCGACCCACCCGATCCGAGACGCTCTCCGAATGTTCGATTGCGAGAGAGGGTCGACGAACACGTCGCAATCAAATCCCCGACGCCCGCAAGTCCGGCGAGTGTGGTGGGTTTTGCACCGAGCGCGGTGCCGAGTCTGATGATCTCAGCAAGACCCCTCGTCATGATCGAGGCCAGAGTGTTCTCGCCGTAACCCACTCCGCTTGCCATTCCACAAGCGAGAGCGATGACATTTTTACATGCTCCGCCGATCTCGCATCCGATCACGTCGGTGTTGGTGTACGGTCGGAAATACCCTGTCGCACAAGCTTTTTGAATCTCCAGCGCCCGCTGGGAGTCCGAGCAGGCTATCACTGTTGCCGCCGGCTGCCCTTCGGCGATCGGGCGCGCAAGGTTGGGGCCGGACAACGAGGCGATTCGACTGGGATCTGCACCGGTCACCTGAGCGATCACCTGACTCATCCGCATCAACGTCCCTGTCTCGATGCCTTTCGCAAGGCTGAGGAGCGTCGCATTGCTCGGAATGGCATCGGTCCACTCCGCGAGATTGGCCCGAAGCGATTGAGACGGAACCGCAAGCACCACGATGTCGGCGCCCTCGAGCGCACGAACCGGGTCACTGGTAGCGGAAATAGTAGGAGGCAGTTCGATTCCCGGCAGATAATCCGAGTTCTCGTGTCCCTCCGAGATCGCCTTGGCCAGCTCACTGCGCCGGGCCCACATCGTCACGTCGGTGCCGGCGTCAGCCAACACCTTGGCGTACGCAGTCCCCCACGATCCGGAACCGAGTACCGCTGCTCTGGTCATCGCCAAGCCACCTTCTTGATTGCGAGTGAAACACACCTGCCCCACGGCTTCGCACCGCCGCATCACACTAACGTCCCACACCCTGCCGAGAGGTAGAACTGCACCGACTGGAGCCCCGCGTCCTGTCGCAGCCCCACCGGGTCACTCCACAGGCTCCGCTCTCTGGCTGGCAGGATCGACTCCCATGAGTACCGCGCACGTCGTGATCGCCGTCAAGGATCTGGCTGCCGCCAAGACACGCCTGGCGGACGCTTTCACAGATGCCGATCGTGCACGACTCGTCGTGGCGATGTTCCGAGACACCGCACTCGCGGCGCGGGCCGTTGCCGCCGTGTCTGCTGTCACAGTCGTCACGCCCGATCCTGCGATCGCCGACGCCGCCGTCGAATTGGGAGCACGAGTCGTACAGGAACCGTGCGACGGATCGTCGTCGGATTCGGTTGTGCGGCTCAACGCCGCATTTTCTGCGGCAGCATCTCTGGTACGCGCAGAAGGAGACGACGACATCATTGCGTTGCAGGCCGATCTTCCAGCCCTGCGCAGCACCGAACTCGCCGACGCATATGCGCAGGCAGGAACGAATGGTCGCTCTGTCGTCAGCGATCATCACGGGACCGGCACAGCAGCCTTGATCCTGAAAGGGCGCGCGAACGAGTTCGATCCGCTCTTCGGCCCCGCATCGGCCCTTCGCCACCGCGAATCCGGCGCGGACGATCTCCACGGGCACTGGCCGGGTCTTCGCTTGGACGTCGACACGATTGCCGACGTTCGTGATGCTTTTGCGTTGGGAGTCGGCCAATCGACCGCGGAAGTATTGCACTCGCTCGGTTGGTGACAGCTGCACCGCACTGAGAACTCGTGAAGGATTCATCGATCCGAGTTTCAACGGCTGCCGGTATGGGGGATGATTCAGTAGTGAGCAACAGCGAAGCCCAAGCCGGCGGACCCGGACCGAGCACACCCGCACACGCCGACGACGATCGGTGGACTCCCCCGCCCGCTGTACTCGCGCCGGGAAGTCCGGCCGCGTTACCGGCTGTGACGGAACCTACATCTCCCGACGACGGGGACGCGTTACCCGAAAGCCGTTATCTCAACCGCGAATTGAGCTGGCTGGACTTCAACTCGCGTGTTTTGGCGCTCGCCGAGGACTCTTCGTTGCCGTTACTCGAACGCGCCAAGTTTCTGGCAATCTTCGCCTCCAACCTCGACGAGTTCTACATGGTCCGCGTCGCTGGCCTCAAGCGCCGCGACGAAACAGGACTGTCGGTGCGGTCCGCGGACGGACTCACCCCCCGCGAGCAGTTGGAGTTGATCGGTGAACGGACGCAGCAATTGGCGAAACGTCACGCGAGAGTTCTCTTGGATTCGATCCTGCCCGAGCTGACAGCCGTCGGCGTCGAGATCATTCGGTGGTCCGATCTCGACGCCGACGAGCGCGCACGCCTCTCTACATACTTCCAGGAACAGGTATTCCCGGTTCTGACACCACTCGCGGTGGACCCGGCCCACCCATTCCCCTACATCAGCGGACTCAGTCTCAATCTTGCAGTGACGGTGAAGGATTACGCCACCACGGGCGAGCATTTCGCCCGCGTGAAGGTCCCGGACAACGTCGATCGTTTCGTGCGGGTCCGCCGCGGCGACGGTGGACAACGAGTGGATGCGTTCCTGTCGATGGAGGAAGTGATCTCCGCCCATCTCGACGTCCTCTTCCCCGGTATGGACGTGGTGGAATCTCATGCGTTCCGCATCACGCGCAACGCCGACTTCGAGGTAGAGGAAGACCGCGACGAGGACTTGCTGCAAGCGCTGGAGCGTGAATTGGCTCGAAGGCGATTCGGCTCGCCGGTGCGCTTGGAGATTGCCGACGATATGACCGAGCACATGCTCGAACTGCTACTTCGTGAGTTGGACGTCGACCCGAGCGATGTGATTCAGGTCCCGGGTCTGCTCGACCTGTCCTGCCTCATGCAGGTATACGGCGTCGATAGGCCCAACTTGAAGGATTCTCCGTTCGTGCCTGCGACGCACCCCGCATTCGGAGAGCGCGAAACACCGAAGAGCGTGTTCTCGACTCTGCGTGACGGTGACGTCCTCGTGCACCATCCGTACGACTCGTTCTCCACGAGCGTGCAGAGATTCATCGAACAGGCTGCGGCCGATCCCCAGGTTCTCGCGATCAAGCAGACGCTGTACCGAACCTCGGGTGACTCCCCTATCGTCAATGCCCTCGTCGATGCGGCGGGAGCAGGCAAGCAGGTAGTTGCCCTCGTCGAAATCAAGGCGCGCTTCGACGAGCAGGCCAACATCGAGTGGGCACGCAAGCTGGAAAAGGCTGGAGTGCACGTGGTGTACGGGCTCGTTGGGCTCAAGACTCACTGCAAGACGTGTTTGGTGGTACGTCGCGAGGGTTCGGTCATCAGACGGTACTGCCACATCGGGACCGGCAATTACAACCCGAAGACCGCGCGGCATTACGAAGACGTCGGTTTGCTGACATCCTCGCCCGAGATCGGCGCGGACCTCACCGACCTGTTCAATTCCCTCACCGGCTACTCGCGAAAGACCAGTTACCGAAATCTTCTCGTGGCACCGTACGGCGTCAGGCGCGGAATCATCGAGCGCATCGAGGGTGAGGTCGAGCACCTCAAGGCGGGCCGCGAGGCAGGAATCCGCTTGAAGGCCAACGCTTTGGTGGACGAGCAGGTCATCGACGCGCTGTATCGTGCGTCGGCCGCGGGCGTTACGGTCAAGGTCGTGGTTCGTGGAATCTGCGCGCTCAAACCTGGAGTACCGGGATTGAGCGAGAACATCGAGGTGCGCTCTATCCTCGGCCGGTTCCTCGAACACTCACGCGTTCTCCACTTCCGCGGGGCCGACGAATTCTGGATCGGCAGTGCGGACATGATGCATCGCAACCTCGATCGACGAGTCGAGGTCATGGCTCAGGTGAAGGATCCGCGACTGTCCGGCCAGCTGGACGACATGTTCGAGTCGGCTCTGGAGCCCACCACAAGGTGCTGGGTGCTGCGCGCGGACGGTGGATGGTCGGCCGCTCCCGCGCAGGGGGAAAATGTCCGCGAGCACCAAGTCGAGCTGATGCGTAGTCGGCGCAATCAGGCCTCCTGATGTCATCCCGCCAGAACACGCTGCGGGCCAACATCTTCGCAGCGGGGGCAGTACTGTGGCGAGTCTCCCCCGACAGCGGGCGCGAGCTCACCGTCGCATTGGTGCATCGACCTAAATACGACGACTGGTCTTTTCCCAAGGGAAAAGTCGACCCGGGCGAGACGACGGTCGACGCAGCCGTTCGGGAGGTCGCCGAGGAGACCGGATTCAACTCACGGCTCGGTCGGTACCTGTCCACAGTGACCTACCCGATCCCCGGTCATCGCAAGATGAAGAAAGTGGACTACTGGGCAGCCGAGGCCCGAAGCGGGAAATTCGAACCCAATTCGGAAGTGGACGTGCTCCGCTGGGTGACACCCGCCGAGGCTGCCCACCAACTGTCGTACCCGATGGACCACAAGATTCTGCGCCGATTTCTCAAGCAGCGACCGAACACCACCACGGTACTTCTGGTCAGACATGCCAAGGCTGGGCGGCGATCGCGATACAAGGGCGACGACGCCCTACGTCCACTCGACAGTGTGGGCAGAAAGCAGGCCGATGCCTTGGTAGCGCAGCTTTCCGCCTTCGGCGCCGATTTTGTGCACGCGGCAAACCGACGCCGGTGCGTGCAAACTGTTCAGCCACTGGCCGATTCGATCGACCAGCAGATCATCCTCGAACCGGCGCTGTCCGAGGAGGGTTACTGCGCCGACCCAGCCGAAGCCAGAGCGCGGGCACTCGAGATCGCGGCACTCGGTGGCGTCCGAACGATCTGCAGCCAGGGCAAGGTGATTCCGGATTTGTTGCAGTGGTGGGCGGAGAAGGACGGCGTGAAGCTGCCGCCGAACCGCAATCGGAAAGGCAGCGTGTGGGTGCTCTCTCTTTACAACGGAAACCTGGTAGCCGCAGACCATCTCGCGAGCCCACTCCCACTGATCGCGTCCGACGACTGACGCACCGGGACACAGGGCAACGCACTCATCACGAAATCAGGGCCCCGGCGATTGTTCGCCGGGGCCCTGATTTCGTGGTGAGTAAGCTCACCTGCGAGCTGGTACTACTTACGAGCGGCGCGCTTGGCCGGAGCCTTCTTGGCCGGGGTCTTCTTTGCTGCCGCCTTGGCCGGAGCCTTCTTGGCTACAGCAGTGGTGGTCTTCTTCGCTGCAGTCTTGGCCGGAGCCTTCTTGGCTACAGCAGCTGTGGCGGTGGTGGCCTTCTTGGCAGCGGCCTTGACCGGAGCCTTCTTGGCGACGGTCTTGCGTGCTGTCGTCTTGGCGGGAGCTGCTTTCTTCGCCGCGGTCTTCGCCGGAGCTGCCTTGCGCGCAGTGGTCTTCGCCGGAGCTGCCTTCTTGGCGGCAGCGGTGGTGGTGGCCTTGCGTGCAGTGGTCTTGACTGCTGCCTTCTTGGCTGCCGTCTTCTTCGCTGCGGCAGTCTTCTTGGCCGGAGCCGATGCGGATCCACGCTTGACAGCGGGGCCGGTGGCGGGCAGCTTCTGTCCGCCGGCGATGACGGCCTTGAACTGAGCACCCGGACGGAAGGCCGGCACGTTGGTCGGCTTGACGCGTACGGTCTCGCCGGTACGGGGGTTGCGGGCGACGCGGGCTGCACGTCGACGCTGCTCGAACACACCGAATCCGGTGATGGTGACGCTTTCGCCACGGTGGACAGCGCGCACGATGGTGTCGACGATGTTCTCGACAGCCTCTGTGGCGCTCCGCCTATCAGACCCCAACTTCTCGGTCAGGGCGTCAATCAGCTCTGCCTTGTTCATGGATTTCCTCCGCAATAATGTGGCCCATCGTCGGACCGACTACTACTACGGTAAACCCCAAGACGTCAAGAGTCTATGAGCCACGCCAATTCTCATCCGGCGTGGCGGAATGATTTACCGCCGCAATGCGTGTCGTGGGCCCGAAATTGCTACCCCTCGGAAGGCGCTTCGATCCGCTCGGGAAGTGTCGTAGGTTTCCATGAAGGCCTTGACTTTTCATACTCGGCAATGGCCTCGACCTGGCGTAATGTCAATCCGATGTCGTCCAGTCCTTCGAGCAGGCGCCATCTCGTGTAGTCGTCGATCGAGAACGGAACCACCAAAGTTCCGACTGTGATGGTCTTCTCGACGAGATCGACAATTATTTCCAGACCGGGTTGCTGTTCGAGCGCTTTCCAGATCAATTCGACGTCACTTTGCTCCGCTTCGGCGGCGAGAAGTCCTGCCTTCCCGGCGTTGCCACGGAAGATGTCGGCGAACCGAGATGCGATGACGACCCGAAAACCGAAGTCCGAAAGCGCCCAGACGGCGTGCTCTCGCGAAGAGCCCGTACCGAAGTCGGGACCGGCCACGAGAACCGAACCTTTGTTGTAGGGACTGTTGTTGAGAATGAAGTCCGGGTCACTACGCCATGCGGCGAACAGACCGTCCTCGAACCCTGTGCGCGTCACCCTTTTCAGGTAAACGGCAGGGATGATCTGATCGGTGTCGACGTTCGAACGCCGCAGCGGTACGCCGATTCCTTTGTGGTTGGTAAATGGTTCCATCGAAAATTCTCCTACGTCAGGCGGGTATTGGTGCTGCTTTTTGCAAAACTCAGGTGAGATCGTCGGGCGATGACAGCGTGCCCCGAATGGCAGTGGCCGCTGCCACCAACGGCGACACCAGGTGTGTGCGGCTGCCCTTACCCTGACGCCCTTCGAAATTTCGGTTCGAGGTCGACGCCGAACGCTCCCCCACCGCAAGCTGATCGGGGTTCATTCCCAGACACATCGAGCACCCTGCTTGACGCCACTCGGCACCCGCCGCGGTGAAGATATCCCCCAGACCTTCCTTCTCTGCCTGCGCGCGAACGCGCATCGAGCCCGGCACGATCAGCATCCGTACGCTGTCGGCAATCGTGCGGCCGTCCAGGATTTCGGCCACCGCGCGTAGATCTTCGATACGTCCGTTGGTGCACGATCCGACGAACACGGTGTCGACAGCGACATCGCGCAGCGGCGTTCCCGCCTCCAGACCCATGTACTGCAGCGCCTTCTCCGCTGCGAACTTCTCGCTCTCGTCGGCCATCTCGGCCGGATTCGGGACCGTATCGCCCAACGGTGCGCCCTGACCGGGATTGGTGCCCCACGTGACGAACGGCGTGAGCGACGACGCATCGATGTGTACTTCGTTGTCGAAGACTGCATCCGGGTCGGTTGCCAGCTGGTCCCATGCTGCTACGGCCGCGTCCCAATCAGCACCCTGCGGCGCGTGGGGCCGTCCTCGGAGATACTCGTACGTGATCTGGTCGGGCGCGATCATGCCCGCCCGAGCTCCTGCTTCGATCGACATGTTGCAGATGGTCATTCGAGCTTCCATCGACAGCTTCCGAATTGCCTCACCTCGGTACTCGAGCACGTAGCCCTGTCCGCCACCGGTTCCGATCTTCGCGATCACGGCGAGAATCAAATCCTTGCTCGTCACACCGGGGGCCAATTCACCGTCGACGGTGATGGCCATCGTCTTGAACGGACGCAGCGACAGCGTCTGGGTCGCCATCACGTGCTCGACCTCACTGGTGCCGATCCCCATGGCGATCGCGCCGAACGCACCGTGCGTGGACGTATGACTGTCACCGCACACGACTGTCATACCCGGCTGGGTGAGACCGAGCTGCGGGCCGATGATGTGCACGATGCCCTGATCGAGATCTCCCATCGGGTACAGGCGCACCCCGAATTCCTCGCAGTTGCGGCGCAGTGTGTCTACCTGAGTCCTCGACACAAGATCGGCAATGGGCGAGAAGATGTCGGTCGTCGGCACGTTGTGGTCTTCGGTCGCGATCGTCAGATCGGGTCTGCGCAGCGGCCGCTCGGCCAGCCGAAGCCCGTCGAAAGCCTGCGGGCTGGTCACTTCGTGTACGAGGTGGAGATCGATGAAGATGAGGTCGGGTTCGCGCGCCCCGCCCTCGCCGCCGCCGCGAACGACGACATGCTGATCCCAGACCTTCTCTGCCAGAGTGCGTGCTGTGCCGGCCATGATGAACACCAACCTGTTTTCTCTCGTGTGTCGCGCCGGTGGACTACGGGCTGGCCCACGTCGCGTTTACTTTGATACTCGCCGACTCGCCGGAGTGGTGAATTCCCACGATGCGAGACGCTAGTATCGACCTATGAGACAGCATAGCGGCATCGGCGTTCTCGACAAAGCGATGGGTGTTCTGTATGCGGTCGCCGAAGATCCATGCACCTTGAGTGATCTGTGCAGCCGCACCGGTCTTCCCCGAGCCACCGCTCATCGGCTCGCCGTCGGACTCGAAGTCCACCGCCTTCTCACGCGCGACGCCAACGGACTGTGGCGGCCAGGTCCCGGGCTGGGAGAACTTGCTCGAACCGCCTCGGACACTCTCCTGGAAGCCGCGTCATCGGTACTGCCCCGCCTGCGTGAGATCACCGGCGAGAGCGTTCAGATCTATCGATGCGAGGGCACGGTGCGCGTATGCGTCGCATCGATGGAGCCGCCGACCGGACTACGCGACACCGTGCTCGTGGGAGCGCGACTACCGATGACAGCAGGGTCGGGCGCCAAGGTCCTACTGGCCTGGGCTGATACTCAGACTCAGCGCGCGGTCCTCCCGGAGGCAGAGTTCGGAGAGCGCGTCCTCGCCGAGGTACGACGCCGAGGCTGGGCCCAGAGCGCAGGCGAGCGCGAACCCGGCGTGGCAAGTGTCGCTGCTCCGGTTCGTGACGCTGTGGGCAATGTCGTTGCCGCCGTCTCGGTCTCGGGTCCCATCGACCGAATAGGGCGTCGTCCGGGCGCGCGATGGGCAGCGGACCTTCTCGCTGCTGCGGAGGCAATTCACAAAAGGCTCTGACCGAAACTGGCGCGAACACCAATGCAGGAACGGCGCTCTCTGATAGAGAAGACATCGTGGGAACCAACCAACGCGCACAGATCACCATGACCGACAGCGAAACGGCGTCGTTCCTCGAACGAAGCCGAATAGCGAACCTGGCTACCATCGGCCGCGAGGGCATGCCCCATCTCGTTGCCATGTGGTACGCGCTCATCGACGGAGAGATGTGGTTCGAGACCAAGTCGAAATCGCAGAAAGCTGTCAACATCCGCCGCGATCCGAGGGTGACCGTTCTCGTTGAGGACGGCAATACCTATGACAGCCTTCGCGGTGTGTCGATCGAGGGACGAGCCGAGATCGTCGACCACCCCGAACTGATCCGAAAAGTGGGCATCAGCGTGTGGAACCGCTACACCGGCCCGTACACCGACGATCTTCTTCCCCTTGTCGACCAGATGATGAACAAGCGAGTCGCCGTGCGGGTCGTCGTGGATCGAACCAGATCGTGGGACCATCGCAAGCTCGCGCTCCCCGAAATTCCCCTCGGCGGAACTACCGCACAATATCTCTGACGCGGTCCGCGTTCGCACGAAAATCAGGTGAAGACGACCTCGCAGGTGGGGTACGTTTTCCTTGTTACCGACGTGCGAGGAGCGACCATGACCGAATCGACCAACGAAGACATGAAGAAGAAGTTCCGCGAGGCACTCGACAAGAAGAATCACAAGTCCACTCTGTCCACCGACCACAAGGACGGTGGGCCGAAGGTGAACAACGCACACGGCCCGGCGGACCACCAGAAAATGTTCCGACGCAAGAGCGTGTGATCGAAGCGTCCCGAACATCGCACAGAAAAAATCCCCCGCACCGGAAGGTACGGGGGATTTTCGATGGTAGCCCCGACGGGATTCGAACCCGCGCTACCGCCTTGAGAGGGCGGCGTCCTAGGCCGCTAGACGACGGGGCCAGGAACTTTCACACTAAAACTTCTGAACTGGAATTCTCACAATGGATTGTTCCAAAAAACATGCCAGCAACTGTGGCGAACCAGTTGAGGCTCAGCCAGCTTAACCGGCTGACGCTCGGCGGCCAAATCGCCTCCGAACGCTTGCTGGGGTACCAGGACTCGAACCTAGAATGGCTGTACCAGAAACAGCTGTGTTGCCAATTACACCATACCCCAATGACCTTCGGCGAGATCCACATCAGCTGCAATGTGCACCGCGTTTCGAGCCGGGATAGAGACTATCAAAGGTCACCGGTGTTTCTCCAAATCGGCTGGTCAGGGCCGTGAAAAGTCATCAACCATCGAGAGCCCCGGTGGCTGAGCCGTCGGGTGAGTGGCGCAGACTTGGCATCGTGACCATTGCCGGGCGTCAGGAGACGAGAGTGGTCGTGGTGCCTACCGGTGCACTCACCCAACTCGTTGCGGTCGGCGAGGACGGAACCCCGCTCGGGCCGGCTCAGGAATGCTCGAACCTGGCAGAGACAGCCGCATCCATGGAGGCCGATCTTCATCCTCGGTGGATCTGGGACAGCACGGCCAGAATGTATGCCGGGTTACTCCGGGAAGGTGTACGTCTCGCTCGTTGCCACGATCTTTCGTTGATCGGTTCAATTCTCGCGGTGCGACGGGGGGAGGCCGGCGAGCGCGAAGTCGTACTCGTCGACGACCGGCCCGGTCTCTTCGATGCGCATCGGTATCCCACTGCCGATGCGGTACTCGGTCGTTGCCACGAGCAACTGACCGCCTTGGGGGGTTCCCCCGATCTCAAGCTCCTCGCCGCAGCAGAATCTGCCGGGGCGCTTGCTGCCGCCGAGATGAGTCATGACGGACTGCCGTTTTCCGCCCCTGCCCACCTCGCCTACCTGGAGTCGGAACTCGGTCCACGCCCCGACGAGGGCACTCTGCCCGTAGCGATGGCCGAGTTGGAAGCTGCGGTGAGCGATGCGTTCGGGCGGAAGATCAACCCCAGCTCTCCCTCGGAAGTGGTCGCCGCGTTCGGTCGCGCCGGAATCGAGTTGACATCGACGCGTGCGCACATGCTTCGCGACATCGACCATCCGGCGGTGCCACTGCTGCTTCGCCACCGAGATCTCTCGAAATTGTTCAGCACGAACGGGTGGGCATGGGTCGACACCTGGGTACACCAGAACAGATTCCGGCCCGTCTACGTGCCCGGCGGTGTCGTCTCCGGACGATGGGCGAGCCGCGGCGGAGGCGCACTCCAGATCCCGAAAACGCTGCGCAGCAGTGTAATAGCCGATGATGGATTTCAGTTCGTCATTGCCGATGCCGGGCAACTCGAACCGAGGATCCTTGCTGCGATGTCCCGAGATCGAAAGATGATGGAGGCAGCCGGTTCCGACGATCTCTACGCTCCCGTCGCCGCTGCTGCGTTCGATGGAGATCGGTCCAAGGCCAAGGTAGCCGTGCTTGGGGTGCTGTACGGCGCAACAGCGGGCGAAGCTCGATCCCTGCTCACGCTGCTGCGCCGTCGATTTCCCGACGCGGTGCGATTCGTCGAGACCGCCGCTCGGGCGGGCGAACGAGGCGAGGTGGTGCATTCACTGTTGGGGCGAGCGTGCCCGCAACCGACGTCGCAATGGTGGTCGCAAGGAGATGCGCACGCGAGAGGGCGTTTCACTCGAAACTTCGTAGTGCAGGCTACGGCGTCGGAATGGGCACTGTGCCTTCTGGCCGACCTACGGCGCCGATTGGCGGCACATCCAGGATCAGGCGAACTCGTCTTCTTTCAACACGACGAGGTTGTTGTTCACAGCCGTGAACCCGAGACCGCTCGCCGGTTCGTCCTGGAAGCTGCCTCGGCCGCGACCCGACTCCTGTTCGGAGACACGCCCGTTCGATTTCCGATGGATATTGCGGTGAGGAGTTGTTACGCCGATCCCGAGTGATCGGGCTCGTCGAACGTGACTTCGATTTCCTCGAAGGCCTTGCTCCGCTGGGCTTCGGCTTGGCCGGTATAGGTCAGCCGGTCCCCCTCGGTGAGTTGCACATCGTCGGTGAAGGGAGTCAACAATGCACGCGGGTACAGATTGTCGACTTTCACCACGTTGATTTCGACAGCAAGGACGACAAGAACCGCTGCCACGTACATGAACGCAAGCAAACCGAGAACAACCGCGAATACGCCGTTGGTGATCGACGCCGTCGACACGACGTGCTTGATGTAGACACCGCCGAAGGTCTGCAGCAGCTGCCAAATCAGTCCCGCCACGATGGCGCCCGGCAGCACTTCTGCTATCGAGAGTGTGCGGGCCACCGCGAGACGGAACGCGACGGTGAACACCACGATATTGAGCAGCACTACGGTCACGAGCACCACGACGCCACTGATCCGCCCGAAGTAGCCGGCGGAACTCGCCACATTGACCGCCGTGATGGCCAGTACGGCCACTCCGACCGTGCTGAGCAACGCCAGACCACGCACCCGCGCGAAGATCGGGTCTGGCCGTAGGTTCTTCGGTACCGCCCAGGCCGTGTTCATTGCATTCTGAACTGCAACCGCGACTCCGAGGCCGCCATACAGGGATCCGAGCACACCAACGACGAGGCCTATGGTTCCCCCGCCGACCTTCTCGGGGGAACCGACCTCGTCGCCGATGATCGGTATCTGACTCAATGCCGACTCGAGTATCTCTTGCTGCAGCTGCGGATTGCCGGCCAACACGATGCCGAGAATGGTCGACGCCAACAACAGCAGCGGGAACAACGACACGAACGCGTAGTACGCGATCAGGGCGGCAAGATAGCCGCCCTGATCGTCGACGAACTTGTAGATTACGGCGATCGGAAACCCGAGCACCGGGTGACGACGCTGCATCCGATCGAAACGAACGGTAGTGCCCATGTCAGGTCTCCGCGGCGATCAACCGACCGTGGCGCGAGCCGCGGCGAGCCTTGCCAATGTCGTGTCACGGCCCAGAAGCTCCATCGACTCGTAGAGCGGAGGACTGATGTGAGATCCAGTCACGGCAACGCGAACGGGTGCGAACGCCTTGCGCGGCTTGAGTTCCAGACCATCGATCAGAGCAGACTTGAGGGACTCCTCCAAATCGGCCGTGCGCCACTCCGGCAACGCCGTGAGTGTCGCGATCGTCGCGTCGAGGACGGGCGCGGCATCGGCTCCGAGGTTCTTCGATCCCGCTGCCGGGTCGATCTCGAAATCGGCATCGTCGACGTACAGGAATTTCAGCAGAGCCCACGCGTCGGACAAGACGACGATTCGCGTTTGCACGAGGTCTGCGGCTATCGCAAACTGCGCTTCGTCGATCTCCGCCGGCAAGTGGCCCTGCTCGGTGAGGAACGCCCGAAGCCGTGCTGCGAAGTCCGCAGACGCCAACAACCGGATGTGCTCGGCGTTGATGGCGTCGGCCTTCTTCTGATCGAAGCGAGCCGGGTTGGAATTGACTTTCGAGATGTCGAATGCGGCGACCATCTCGTCGAGGGAGAAGACGTCGTGATCGTCCGAGATTCCCCAACCCAACAAGGCCAAGTAGTTGAGGAGGCCCTCTGGGACGAATCCACGATCACGATGAATGAAAAGGTTCGCTTCGGGATCTCGCTTGGAGAGCTTCTTGTTTCCCTGTCCCATGACGAACGGCAGATGCCCGAACTGCGGAGTCTGTTCCGCGACACCGATCCGGATAAGTGCTTCGTACAACGCCAACTGACGCGGTGTCGACGACAGGAGGTCCTCGCCGCGCAGTACGTGAGTGATCTTCATCAACGCATCGTCGACCGGGTTCACCAACGTATACAACGGAATTCCGTTGCCGCGAGTGATCGCAAAGTCCGGGACCGTGCCGGCCTTGAACGTGGTCTCGCCGCGAACAAGATCCGTCCAGGACAGGTCGTGATCCGGCATGCGCAGACGGACAACGGGTTTGCGCCCTTCATCCGCGAATGCTTTCTTCTGCTCGTCGGTGAGATCTCGATCGAAGTTGTCGAATCCGAGCTTCGGATCACGACCTGCGGCTTTGTGCCGCGCCTCGACCTCCTCGGGGGTCGAGAACGAGTGGTACGCCTCCCCCGCGTCCAACAACTTCTGCACGACCTCCAGGTGCTGGTCACGACGAAGCGATTGACGGTATGGCTCGTAGGGCCCGCCCACCTCCGGACCTTCGTCCCACGACAGACCCAACCAGCGCAGAGCGTCGAGCAAAGCCGCGTACGACTCCTCGGAATCACGAGCAGCGTCGGTGTCCTCGATGCGGAAGACGAAGCTTCCGCCGTGGTGGCGCGCGAACGCCCAATTGAACAGTGCTGTCCGGATCAAGCCGACGTGTGGGGTTCCCGTCGGTGACGGGCAAAATCGGACTCGTACATCTGTGGTGGTCATGGCTCGCTCACGTTCGACGGGGTTGAAGGTTCTCTAGCTCTTGGCTGCGACGGGATTCGTGAGAGTTCCGATGCCCTCGACGGTGATCGACACCGCCTGTCCCGCAGTGATGGGCCCGACGCCCTCCGGTGTGCCGGTCAGAATCACGTCGCCCGGAAGCAACGTCATGACCGCCGAAATCCATTCGATGATCTTCGGGATGTCGTGCAGCAGCAGCGATGTGCGGCTGAGTTGTTTTACCTCACCGTCGACCTCGGTCTTGATCTCCAGATCCGACGCATCGAGATTGGTTTCGATCCATGGACCGAGCGGGCAGAACGTATCGTGCCCTTTGGCCCTGGTCCATTGTCCGTCGTTCCGTTGATGATCACGTGCGGAGACGTCATTGGCGACGGTGTATCCCAGGATCACATCGAGCGCCTTGGCTGCCGGCACGTCCTTGCACGGACGGCCGATCACGATCGCGAGTTCACCCTCGAAGTGCACTTCGTCCGACGTCGGCGGCAGCACGATCGGCGCGCCGGGGCCCACGATGGAAGTGTTCGGCTTGAGGAAGATGACCGGATCCTTCGGCGCCTCGCCGCCCATCTCGGCAGCGTGCGCGGCATAATTCTTACCGATTGCGATGACCTTGCTGGCAAGGATCGGCGCAAGCAGACGCACGTCGGCAAGAGGCCATGATCGACCGGTGAAGGTCGGTGTGCCGAAGGGATGTTCGGCTATCTCCTTGGCTGTTCGCTCATCACCTTCTCCCTCGATACTCACGAACGCCACACCATCAGGACTTGCAATTCGACCCAGACGCATGTCGAAAGTCTATCGACCCGCGTTCGGTGGGCGTCGACGCCCATCCAAGTCGACTCGGCACTACGGGTGTAAAGTCATCCCAGGATTTCATATTGCAAGATTCGATGCTCACATACTGGGATTGGAGAACCGGGAATGGTCACCACCGGCCAGCAGCACCACACCGGTAGTTCACGCAGGTGGCTGATGCTCGGCCTCGGAATGCTCGCGCAAACATCAGGTGCCGTGTTCATCAACGGCGCCGCATTCCTCATTCCGGCTCTCCACGACGATCGCGGTCTCAGCCTCGCCCGGGCAGGCCTGCTCGTCGCCATGCCTACCGTCGGAATCATGCTCACCCTTATCGCCTGGGGAGTGCTGGTCGATCGAATCGGCGAACGACTGGTGCTCGCCATCGGACTCGGGCTCACTGCATCCGCTAGTCTCGCAGCGTATTTCACGACATCGTTCGTCCTGCTCGGACTGTGTCTGCTCATTGGCGGAATGTCGGCAGCGAGCGCGAACAGCGCCTCGGGGCGTGTCGTTGTCGGCTGGTTTCCCCCCGAACGACGCGGGCTGGCAATGGGGATCAGGCAGATGTCGGTCCCGCTGGGTGTTGCCATCGCCGCACTGACCATCCCACCCATCGCGCGAGATCACGGTGTCTCGGCAGCACTGTTGGTCCCGGCGATCATCTGCGCTCTCGGCGCCGTATTGTGCCTGGGGGTCATCGACCCACCGCGGCCCAGTCGATCGGCAGCAGCCGAGCAAGGACTACTGGCGAACCCGTATCGCAGCAGCTCGCAACTGTGGCGTATCCACTCGACATCCATCTTGCTCGTCGTTCCGCAGTACGTGGTGTGGACCTACGCGCTGGTTTGGCTGATGACCGACAGGGAATGGTCCGCGGCATCCGCCGGGCTCCTCGTCACGGCCACCCAGATTCTCGGGGCATTCGGACGCATGGGCGTCGGGGCACTGTCCGACCGAGTAGGCAGTCGGATGCGTCCGCTGCGCTGGGTAGCTGTCTCGGCGACGGTCAGCATGCTGGCCCTGGCACTGACCGACTGGCTGGACTCCCCCATCTCCGTCGTCGTCCTCGTCGTTGCATCGATCGTCACCGTTGCACCCAACGGTCTCGCCTTCACCGCCGTCGCCGAGTACTCGGGACCGTTTTGGAGCGGTCGCGCGCTTGGCGTCCAGAACACCGGCCAGTACATCGCCGCGTCACTGGTACCGCCCGCGTTCGGTGCACTTGCTGCACTGAGCTTTCCGGTCGCGTTCCTGGTCGCGGCAATCTTTCCTGCGCTGTCGGTGCCGGTGATTCCGGATGATCACGAATCGACGGACTAGTTCCTGGCGTTGAGACCGAATGCCCCCCTCGGTCACCACACGGGAGACCGAAGGGGGCATTCGGTGAAAAGGGGAAAGAAACTACAGCTTCCCAGCGATCCGGTCGCCGATCTCGGATGTGCTGGCGCTTACCGATCCGCGCGAGGCCAGGTCCGCGGCGACGGCTGCTTCCACTCGCTCCGAGTTTGCGGTGTCGCCCAGGTGCGCGAGCAGGAGCGAGACGGACAGGATCGCTGCCGTCGGATCCGCTTTGCCTTGGCCCGCGATGTCGGGTGCGCTGCCGTGGACCGGCTCGAACATCGACGGGTTGGTGCGGGTCGCGTCGATGTTTCCGCTGGCTGCCAAGCCGATTCCGCCACTGACCGCTGCGGAGAGATCCGTCACGATGTCGCCGAAAAGGTTGTCGGTGACGATGACGTCGAAACGACCCGGGTCGGTGACCAGGTGGATCATCGCAGCATCGATGTGTTGGTAGGCAACCTCGACGTCGGGGAAGTCCTTGGACACTGCCTCGACCGTGCGTGCCCACAGGCTGCCGGCGAAGGTGAGCACATTTGTCTTGTGCAACAACGTGATGTGCTTGCGACGACCCACTGCGCGAGCGAAGCCGTCCCGAACTACACGCTCCACGCCGTAGCGGGTGTTGACGCTGACCTCCGTGGCTACCTCGTGCGGCGTGTTCACACGGAGTGCGCCACCGTTGCCCGTGTAGGGACCTTCGGTTCCTTCACGAACGACAACCACGTCGATGTGCTTGTTGCCGTCGAGTGGCCCGACGACTCCCGGGTACAGCTTTGCCGGACGAAGGTTGATGTGGTGGTCGAGCTCGAAGCGGGCCCGAAGCAGTAGGCCGCGCTCGAGTACACCACTGGTGACCGACGGATCTCCGATGGCACCCAACAGAATTGCATCGTGAGCACGGAGCTCGTCGAGCACAGAGTCCGGAAGAAGCTCGCCGGTGGCGTTGTAGCGGCGTGCACCGAGGTCGTACTCGGTCTTGTCGACTCCGGGAACGACGACGTCGAGCACCTTCAGTGCCTGTTCGACGACCTCGGGGCCGATTCCATCTCCAGCGATGACGGCGAGCTTCATTGACTCCTCGTTCTTTTCGAGCGATCGGGTAACGGGCAACTCAGAACAGCTCAGGACAGATCGACGAGTTCGATGGTCGATGCGCCGACTGCGGACGCGATGTTCGCCCTGAGTTCGGCCGGTACGTCCTTGTCGACGCGCAGCAAGATCGTCGCGCCGTCGCCCTCGGAGTCATGACTGAGTGCTGCTGCCTGGATGTCGATTCCGGCGTCGCCGAGCAGAGTTCCGATGCGGCCGAGGCTGCCTGGCTGATCGCCGTAGTTGACGATGAGGTTCTTGCCCTCGGCACGGAGGTCGAAGTTACGACCGTTGATGTTGACGATCTTCTCCACCTGCGTGGTGCCGGTGAGGGTGCCCGCGACATTGAGGACTGTTCCGTCGCCGTAGACGGCGCGGATGTCGACGACGCTGCGGTGGTTCTCGCTCTCGGTGGCCGTAGTGACCTCGGCGGTGACGCCGCGCTCCTGGGCGAGGGAGGGAGCGTTGACGAAGGTGACTGCGTCTTCGATGACAGCCGAGAACAGCCCGCGCAGGGCGGAGAGCTTCAGGATCTCGACGTCCTCGGCGGCGAGCTCGCCGCGCACGTCGACAGACAGCGACGTGGGCAGGTCGTCGGACAGCGCACCGAGCAGGACGCCCTGCTTGCGGACGATGTCGAGCCACGGCGAGACCTCTTCGCCGACAGCGCCGCCCTTGACGTTGACGGCGTCGGGTACGAACTCGCCTGCGAGCGCGAGCAATACCGATTTTGCGACATCGGTACCGGCGCGATCCTGAGCTTCGGTGGTCGATGCTCCGAGGTGAGGGGTGACGACAACCTGCGGCAGCTCGAACAGCGGGCTGTCGGTGCAGGGTTCGGATGCGTAGACGTCGATGCCTGCCGCGAAGACGTGGCCGCTGTTGATGGCATCGGCGAGTGCCTGCTCGTCGACGAGTCCGCCGCGGGCCGCGTTGACGACGATGACGCCCGGCTTGGTCTTCGCGAGAGCTTCCTTGCCGATGATGCCCTTGGTCTCGGGAGTCTTCGGAAGGTGAACGGAAAACATGTCGGCGCGGGTCAGCAGCTCGTCGAGGGTGACAAGCTCGATGCCGAGCTGGGCGGCGCGCGCCGCGGAAACGTAAGGGTCGTACGCGATGATGTGGGTCTCGAACGCGGCGAGACGCTGGGCGAACAGCTGGCCGATGCGGCCGAGTCCGACGACTCCGACGGTCTTGCCGAAGATCTCGATGCCATTGAACTTGCTGCGCTTCCACTCGTGCTGGCGCAGCGTGGCATCCGCTGCCGGGATCTGGCGCGCGGCGGACAGCATGAGGGTGACCGCGTGCTCTGCAGCGGTATGGATGTTGGACGTCGGAGCGTTCACGACGAGCACTCCGCGCTCGGTGGCTGCGGGAACGTCGACGTTGTCCAGGCCGACGCCTGCACGCGCAACGATCTTCAGTTTGGTTCCGGCAGCGAGGACCTCGGCGTCGACCGTTGTGGCGGATCGGACGAGGATTGCATCGGCTTCGGGGACCGCGGCGAGCAGCGCCGGGCGGTCCGGACCGTCGACCCAGCGAACCTCGACGCCGTCGCCGAGTGCCTCGACTGTGGACTGCGCAAGTTTGTCGGCGATCAGAACGACAGGACGGCCTGGCTGGCTCACGTGATGAACTCCCTATATCGGTCGATGTGACTGTGGGTCGAGCTGGTCTTTCGAAGTGCGGTGCGGGCTCGAGTTTAGAGGCCTGCGAAGAGAGAACGGGTTCCACCCTCACCGAAACGAGGGAGGGTCCGAACGATCGAAGGGCACCCCGTAAGGTGCCCTTCGATCGAATCGAGCGAAATTCGAACGATCAGGCCGTTTCGGTGATCGGACGGTCGACCCAGCTCATCAGGTCGCGCAGCTTCTTGCCGGTGACCTCGATCGGGTGCTCGGCGTTGGCCTTACGCAGGCCTTCGAGCTCGGTGTTGCCGTTGTCGACGTTGGCGACGAGGCGACGAGTGAACTCACCGGACTGAATGTCGGCGAGGATAGCTTTCATGCGCTCCTTGGTGCCTGCGTCGATGACGCGAGGACCGGAGAGGTAGCCACCGAACTCCGCGGTGTCGGACACCGAGTAGTTCATGCGAGCGATGCCGCCCTCGTACATGAGATCGACGATGAGCTTGAGCTCGTGCAGCACCTCGAAGTACGCCATCTCGGGCGCATAGCCGGCCTCGACCATGACCTCGAAACCGATTTTGACCAGTTCTTCGGTGCCGCCGCAGAGCACAGCCTGCTCACCGAAGAGGTCCGTCTCGGTCTCTTCCTTGAAGGTGGTCTTGATGACGCCGGCGCGGGTTCCGCCGATGCCCTTGGCCCACGAGAGTGCGAGCGCCTGGCCCTCACCCTTCGGGTCCTGGTCGATGGCGATGAGCGCGGGGACGCCTTTGCCGTCGACGAACTGGCGACGCACGAGGTGGCCGGGGCCCTTGGGTGCAACCATGCCGACGGTGACGAACTCCGGTGCTTCGATCAGATCGAAGTGGATGTTCAGGCCGTGGCCGAAGAACAGCGCATCGCCGTCCTTCAGGTTCGGCTCGATCTCTTCCTTGTAGATCGCTGCCTGTGCGGTGTCGGGAGCAAGCACCATGATCACGTCGGCCCAGGCGGAGACCTCGGCCGGGGTGCCGACCGTCAGGCCCTGCTCTTCTGCCTTGGCACGGGACTTCGAGCCCTCTTTGAGGCCGATTCGGACGTCGACGCCCGAATCACGCAAGCTCAGCGAGTGCGCGTGGCCCTGGCTTCCATAGCCGATAACAGCGACCTTGCGGCCCTGAATGATCGACAGATCAGCATCGTCGTCGTAAAACATCTCGACTGCCACTGGTTAATACCTTTCCTCTTGGGATTTACGTGTTCATCACTTTATGGTCGCTCAGCGCGACGCGGTGATCGATTTCGGTCCACGCCCGACGGCAACGACTCCCGACTGAACAATTTCTCGAATTCCATAGGGGTCCAACATCTTCAGTAACGCGTCGAGCTTCGAGCGAGTGCCCGTCGCTTCGACCGTCACGGCTTCGGGTGATACGTCGATCACCTTGGCGCGGAACAGGTTCACCGTCTCGATGACTTCGCTTCGCACACTCGCATCGGCTCGCACCTTGATGAGTACCAACTCACGCGCCACCGACGAATCATCGTCCTGCTCGACGATCTTGATGACGTTGATCAGCTTGTTGAGCTGCTTGGTCACCTGTTCGAGCGGGAACTCGTCAACGGTCACGACGATGGTCATACGCGAGATCTCGGGGATCTCGGTGCCGCCGACCGCAAGCGAGGAGATGTTGAAGCCGCGGCGCGAGAACAGTGCTGCCACGCGGGCCAGCACGCCTGGCTTGTCCTCGACGAGAACGCTGAGGGTATGACTAGTACTCACTTCGCAGTACCTTTCGCTTCTCCGTGTGCCTGCTCGCGCGCCATAGCCTCGTCGATGACGGCAGTTTCGGAGACGGAGGCTTCGTCCTCGTCGAACAGCGGGCGGATTCCGCGCGCCGCCATGATCTCGTCGTTGCCGGTTCCCGCGGCGACCATCGGCCACACCTGGGCATCGGCGCCGACGATGAAGTCGATGACGACGGGGCGGTCGTTGATGGCTCGGGCCTGAGCGATGACCGCATCGACGTCTTCTTCACGCTCGCAGCGCAGTCCGACACATCCGAGAGCTTCGGCCAACATGACGAAGTCGGGGATGCGCTTGGCACCGTGGGTTCCGAGGTTGGTGTTCGAGTAGCGCTCCTCGTAGAAGAGTGTTTGCCACTGACGAACCATGCCGAGATTGCCGTTGTTGATGACGGCGACCTTGATCGGGATGCCCTCGACCGCACACGTCGCGAGTTCCTGGTTGGTCATCTGGAAGCAACCGTCGCCGTCGATGGCCCACACCTCGGCGTCGGGCATACCCATCTTGGCACCCATCGCGGCAGGAACTGCATATCCCATTGTGCCGAGTCCACCCGAGTTGAGCCACGTGCGCGGCTTCTCGTAGTTGATGAACTGCGCAGCCCACATCTGGTGCTGGCCGACTCCAGCGCAGTAGATCGCGTCGGGCCCGGCGAACTTACCGACCGAGGAGATCACGAACTCCGGGGACATGCTGCCATCGCTCGGACGGTCGTAGCTGAGCGGGTAGGTCTTCCTGATTCCGTCGAGGTATGCCCACCAGTCCGCCAGTTCGAGGGTGGTACCGGTGGCGCGGTCGGCGCGGATCGCCTCGATCAGCTCGGTGATGACCTCTTTACAGTCGCCGACGATGGGAACGTCCGCGTAGCGGTTCTTGCCGATCTCAGCCGGATCGATATCGGCATGGATGACCTTGGCATTTTGAGCGAACGAGGACAGCTGGCCGGTCACGCGGTCGTCGAATCGAGCGCCGAGCGTGATCAGCAGATCGCTGCGCTGCAGCGCCGCGACGGCAGCGACCGTGCCGTGCATGCCGGGCATACCCAGGTTCAGATTGTGGGTGTCCGGGAACGCGCCACGAGCCATCAGCGTCGTGACGACCGGGATTCCGGTCAGTTCGGCGAGTTCGAGCAACTTTGCCGACGCGTTCGCTTTGATGACACCGCCGCCGACGTACAGCACCGGCTGTTTGGCGTCGGCGATGTAGCGCGCAGCTTCGCGGACCTGCTTGCCGTGCGGCTTGGTGACGGGCCGGTACCCGGGAAGGCGCATCTCCGGCGGCCACGAGAACGTGGTCTGCGCCTGCAGGACGTCCTTCGGGATGTCGACGAGCACGGCGCCGGGACGACCAGAGGACGCGATGTAGAACGCCTCGGCCATGATGCGCGGGATGTCGACACCCTCGGTGATCAGGAAGTTGTGCTTGGTGACCGGCATCGTGATGCCGGAGATGTCTGCTTCCTGGAATCCGTCGGTGCCGATGAGGGCGCGGGCAACCTGGCCGGTGATGGCGACGATCGGCACGGAGTCCATCTGAGCATCGGCGAGAGGCGTCACGAGATTCGTCGCACCGGGGCCCGATGTTGCCATGCAGACACCGACACGGCCGGTGGCCTGCGCGTAACCCGTTGCGGCATGGCCCGCGCCCTGTTCGTGACGAACCAGAACGTGGCGGACCTTCTTCGAATCGAAAAGGGGGTCGTACACCGGAAGCACTGCGCCACCCGGAATACCGAATACGACATCGACGTCGAGCTCTTCGAGTGCTCGAACGACGGACTGTGCGCCTGTGACCTTTTCAGGGGCTACATGACGACGAGATCCCTCGGTGGTACCGGAGGTGGAAGTCTCCGGCGTCGACGAAGTTGCGTTGGCCCCCGGTTTACGGGTGGTGGGCCCTGGGCGTGCGGTTGGTGCGCTCACTGCTGCTTCCTCAGGATTTTCGATTACTGGGCGATCTCTGGGCAAGAAAAAACCCCCGTCAGCCGTGGCTGTACGAGGGTGGCGCGTCGATGCGAGTTGGAGTGAACCGGCTCAGGCGTTGACGCGCCAGCCGATTACGAGTATCCATTTCCGCTTCACGCGCTCGACGGTAGGCGCGCGCATAGGGAACAGTCAAACTCGTCACGACGCAATCCCATTATGTGAGATCGCGTAGATGCAATGCGAAGATGAAGGGGTGTCACCTTCGCAGCAGTCCGAACCACCGGACATATCCTCCCATACTCCCGATCCGTCCCCGCAGGTCATCCGACTACCTCGCCTGGCGCTGGTAGGAGTCGTTCTACTCTTCTTCGGCGTCTGCTTCCCCGCGCTCAGTTGGCCCGCCGCATTCGGATGGTTGTTCATCGTCCCGATCGCTGTGGCGTTCTGGGTACTTCGGGTGCGCACCACCGTGAGTTCCGAAGGCCTCGCCATGCGTCGCGTCCTCGGTTCCGACCAGCTCACTTGGGATGAAGTCAAGGGCATTCACTTCCCGGATCGTCGGTGGGCGCGTGTTGTGCTGAACGACAAGACGGAGAAGTCACTTCCTCTTGTTCGGTTCGATCGACTTCCGGTACTCGCCGCAGCGAGCGGTGGACGCATCACCGATCCCTATGCGGCCGCGGCCGAGGCGGACACAACACCAGAAGACGAGGAATGAGGTGCCGGGAGTAACCTCGATCGGGCGATAACCGCTATTCGAACAAGGGGAATCGAAGAAATATGCCTCCGCTACGGTCACGAGTCACCACTGTTGGACGAAATGCCGCGGGCGCACGCTCGCTCTGGCGCGCCACCGGAATGACAGACTCCGATTTCGGCAAACCGATCGTGGCGATCGCCAACTCGTACACCCAGTTCGTACCGGGTCACGTCCATCTGAAGAACGTCGGCGAGATCGTCGCCGACGCTGTTCGCGCTGCCGGCGGCGTCCCCCGCGAGTTTCACACCATCGCCGTCGACGACGGAATTGCGATGGGGCACGGCGGAATGCTGTATTCGCTCCCGAGCCGCGAGATCATCGCCGACTCCGTCGAATACATGGCGAACGCGCATACTGCCGACGCCCTCGTCTGCATCTCGAACTGCGACAAGATCACCCCGGGAATGCTCAATGCCGCTATGCGTTTGAACATTCCAGCCGTGTTCGTATCGGGTGGTCCGATGGAAGCAGGCAAGGCCGTAGTCGTGGGAGGCGTCGCGCAGGCTCCGACGGACCTCATCACCGCCATCTCGGCCAGCGCCAACGACGCCGTGTCCGAGGAGAGTCTCGACGAGATCGAGCGAAGCGCGTGCCCGACGTGTGGATCGTGTTCCGGTATGTTCACCGCGAACTCGATGAACTGCCTCACCGAGGCGCTGGGGCTTGCACTTCCCGGCAACGGATCGACCCTCGCCACTCACAAAGCGCGCCGCGCGTTGTTCACACGAGCGGGAACCACAATCGTCGAGGCAGCGCTGAAGTACTACCGCGACGACGACGAGTCCGTCCTACCTCGCAGCATCGCCAGCCCCGCCGCATTCCGCAACGCGATGGCCCTCGACGTCGCGATGGGCGGATCGACCAACACTGTGTTGCACACTCTCGCCGCCGCACAAGAGGGTGAGGTCGACTTCGATCTCGACACGATCGACGCCATCAGCCGTAAGGTGCCGTGCCTGTCGAAGGTCTCCCCCAACTCCGATTACCACATGGAAGACGTGCACCGCGCAGGCGGAATTCCCGCGCTGCTGGGCGAGCTTCGCCGCGCCGATCTGCTCGAGACCGAGGTCTCCACGGTGCACACCAAGAGCTTCGACGAATGGCTCGACACCTGGGACATCCGTTCCGGCAAGGCGTCCGACGAAGCCATCGAGTTGTTTCACGCGGCTCCCGGCGGCGTCCGTACGGTCGAACCCTTCTCGACCGAGAACCGGTGGTCCTCGCTCGACACCGATGCTGCCGGCGGGTGCATCCGCGACAAGGAGCATGCGTACACCGTCGAAGGTGGTCTCGTCGTCCTGCGCGGAAACATCGCACTCGACGGCGCGATCCTCAAGACCGCCGGTATCGATGAGGACTTGTTCTCGTTCCAGGGTCCGGCACTCGTCGTCGAGTCTCAGGAAGAGGCCGTCTCGGCAATCCTGCAGAAGAAGATCAAAGCAGGCGACGTTCTGGTTGTGCGTTACGAGGGCCCCAAGGGCGGCCCCGGCATGCAGGAGATGCTGCACCCGACGGCCTTTCTGAAGGGCGCAGGGCTGGGCAAGCTGTGTGCGCTGATCACCGATGGCCGTTTCTCCGGAGGGACCTCCGGCCTCTCGATCGGTCACATCTCCCCCGAAGCCGCAGCAGGCGGCCTCATCGGGCTGATCGAGAACGGCGATCAGGTTCGTATCGACGTCGCCTCGCGTGCGCTCGAGATCCTCGTCGACGACGACGTTCTGGCCACGCGCCGAGCGAAGATGGATGCCTCCGAACGTCCGTGGCGGCCGGTGGATCGTCAGCGCACCGTCACGACTGCATTGCGGGCTTACGCAGCCCTCGCCACCTCGGCGGACAAGGGCGCTGTTCGTTACGTGCCGTAGAGCGCCCCGCGCATGTGCGTGAAAATACGTTCCCTGCGACGTATTTCCATGCACATGCGCCGAAGGCGCCTACTGAACGATCGGGTTCGCGCCGTTCAGGAAAATCCACATGCACGCGCCTGCGGCCACGCCGAGGATCAACGCGATGAACGAGCCGAAGCGTGGGCGCGTAGCCCAGCCGCGACGTCCGTCGAACGCAATCTTTCCCGGTCCGGTGAGGATGATCGCGGCCGCAGCGACGCCGAGAACGGTTTCGTACTCGACGCCGCTGGGTGCGAAGAACTGAAGGCCGGGCTCCATCACCTGCTTGAAGCACCACGCGTTGATGATCACGGCGAGGACTGCGGCACCGGCCAAGGGCGTCGCCAACCCCAGAATCAGCAGCGCACCGCCCGCTGTTTCACCTACCGCCCCGGCAATCGCCAGCACATTTGCCTGGTCGTATCCGGTGTCTTCCAGCAGTGAGCGGAAGCCGCCGAGCCCGGGTCCGTTCCAGATTCCGGTGAGCTTCTGCAATCCGTGGACGAGAAAAACTCCGCCGATGACGAGCCTGAGTAGAAGCAGCCCCAGGTCGGTCGTGCCTCGTCGCGCCGGAATCTCCACGGTCTCGGTCCGGACCACTGGTTCCGGGGCCACAGGCTCACTTGCGGGTGTAGCAGCCGATGTTGGTGGTACGTACGGCGTCGTTCCCTCGGTCGAGGTCTCGAGGTACTCAGTGGGCTTATCCGAGTATGCACTTCGGCTATCGGGTGCAATCGGCTCGTCGTACTTCGACGGGCGAAAGGACGGGATCTGCTCGGTGGGGTAGGAGCCCGATCCGCTTCGCCCGAAATCCAGCTCGTCTTCGGTTCGGGGCTGCAGCTGCTCTGTCGGTTGGTCGTACGGACTCGACGCGGGCTCGTAGCCGGAGTCGGGTCGGTCCTTGTCGCGGGGCTTGTCGGTCACGCCGTCCACAGTAGAACGGGTGAACACGGATTACGGTGCATTACGACAGGCGCGGCGTGCGAGCAACCGGCCGCGTGGCGCATCCGGACGAGGTTTCCGTAACGTTTGGTCATATGAAGCTGGCGCGAGCGTCCTCCCGTACATCGGCTGCCGCAGCCGCCGCCGTGGTGGTGGTTGCGACCCTCCTCGCGGGGTGCGCCCGCTTCGACGACTCCACCACCTCTCCCTTCACCCCGGAACCGTCGTTCGGAGCGGCCGAGATCAATCCAGCCGACCCCGATGCCCCCCCTACCTCGACGCCGCCCAATCCGAACGGTCCGCCGCCGGGGCCGTGTGTCGACCTCGATCCGAACGTGATCGCGACGTGCTTGGACACCACGGGTGGCCTCGTCATGCTCCCCGGTGGCGTGTCAGCGTTGGTATCCGAGCGCAGAACCGGCCGGATAATGCAGGTGACACAGGGTCAGTCTCCCATCGAGATCGCGCGCGTCGACGTCGATTCGAGTGGCGACGGAGGCCTCCTCGATCTGGCGTTGTCGCCGAGTTACAGCGAGGACGGGTTGCTGTATGCGTACATCACTACCTCTGCCGACAACCGAGTCGTGCGCATTGCTGCGGGCGACACCCCGAAACCGGTCGTGACAGGGATCCCGAAGGGGGCGCAGGGAAACCGCGGCGCACTCGATTTCTACAATCCGAGCCAACTTCTGGTGTTGACCGGCGATGCGGGCAATCCGGCATCGGCTGCCGACCCGTCCTCGCTGGGAGGAAAACTTCTCCGTGTCGAGTCGCTTGTACCTGCGCAGAGCGGTCCCGCACCTCAGGTAGCGCTCAGCGGTATCGGTACGGCCGGCGACGTGTGCATCGATCCGTCCGGCAGCATTTGGGTCACCGACCGGACTGCGGTGGAAGACCGTTTGCAGCGGATCGATCCCCTCGGTGCCGTCATCTCCCCTGTGTGGACGTGGCCGGATCGTCCGGGCGTCGCCGGGTGTGCCGCCGGGCCGGGAGCGGTGGCAGTAGCCCTCACCACCGGCAAGGCGATGGCAGTACTCACCACGGACAAGGACACCGGCGCGGTCACGGCGGCGCCCAGCCTTCTCGTCCAGGATCGATACGGTCAGCTCAACGGGGCCGCAATCGCCCCCGACGGCCAAATCTGGGCGAGCACCGTGAACAAGAACGGTGATGCGCCGGGACCGAACGACGATCGAGTCGTCAAAATCCCGATCCCGGCCGGCGGGGGCGGATTCGATTAACTTCCGGTTGCTCCGACGCCGGCACGAACGTCAGGAGCACCGAGCCTGGCGGCGTCGGCAGTGTCGTCGTCGGGCTGTTGCTGGGAATCTCGTTCGGCGAGAACACGCATTCGATAGTGCTCTATCTCTTCGTTCACGTGAGCCTCGGACCAACCCAGTACCGGCGCAACAAGTCGGGCGACTTCCTCCGCTGCCGCGTCACCACGGTCATCGACCTCGATCGAGATACGCGTCCGACGAGTCAGTATGTCTTCGAGATGACGCGCACCCTCGTGACTGGCGGCATAGTAAGCCTCTGCCTTCAGGTACTCGGGAGCGCTCGACAATGGTTCTCCCAGTTCCGGTTTGCGATCGATCAGGTCAAGGATTTCACCTGTGAGAGTTCCGTAACGCCCGAGTAGGTGTTCGATTCGCGACACCCTCATTCCAACCCGCTCGGCAGTGAGCGCGCGAGAGTTGAAGGCGCCGAAATATCCGTCGGCGCCCACTAGCGGAATACGCTCGGTGACACACGCCGGGACCGAACGCCCCAGTCCGTGCACCGCCGAATCCACTGCGTCCTTTGCCATCACACGATAGGTGGTGTATTTGCCCCCCGCGATGACCGTGAGGCCACGAACCGGACTCGAGACCGCATGTTCGCGAGAAAGTGTGCTCGTGGAATCCGATTCGCCGAACAGCAGCGGCCGCAATCCCGCATACACACCGACCACGTCGGCGCGATCGAGTGGATCGGCGAGCAGTTTGTTGACCTGTTCGAGGATGTAGTCGATATCGCTTCTGCTCGCGGCGGGATGGGCGAGATCGAGCTTCCAGTCGGTATCGGTGGTGCCGATAATCCACTGATTGCCCCACGGAATCACGAACAGCAGACTTTTCTCGGTTCGCGTGATGATCCCCGTCTCGCTGTTGATCCGGTTGCGCGGGACCACGAGATGCACACCCTTGGAGGCGCGAACCTGGAACTGCCCCCGTCCCCCGACCATCTGCTGAACCTCGTCCGTCCAGACACCGGCCGCATTGATAACCTGCTTTGCCCTGATCTCGATCGAATTGCCCGTCTCGAGGTCGGTCGCGGTAACCCCCACGACGCGATCGCCTTCCCGTAGAAAACCGGTCACACGGGTGCTGTTGACGATCGAAGCCCCGTAGCACGCCGCGGTGCGCGCCAACATCATCGTGTGGCGCGCGTCGTCGACTTGTCCCTCGTAGAAGCGGACCGCTCCGCGAATTGCCGATCTCTTGCCCGAGGGGAACGACTCGAGAGTCTTCTTCCGTCCGAGATGACGGTGATGGCCTGGCACCCCGCGCCCGGCGCCCATCACGTCGTACACGCCGATACCGAGTCCGACGTAGGGGCGGTCGATCCACTTTTCCAGCGGATAGATGAACGGCACCGGCCGAGCGAGATGAGGACACAACGTGTTCAACACCAGCGAACGTTCTTTCAGCGCTTCGAACACGAGCGAGAAGTTGAATTGCTCGAGATAGCGAAGCCCACCGTGGAACAGCTTGCTGGAGCGAGAGGACGTACCTGCGGCGTAGTCGCGGGCCTCCACAAGGCCGGTCCGCAAACCGCGAGTTGCGGCATCGAGCGCGGCCCCCGCTCCGACGACTCCGCCTCCGATCACGAGCACGTCCATCTCTTCCGTGGCCAAGACGCGCAGCGACGACTCACGCGCGGCGGGGCTGAGAGCATGTGCGAGAGAGGTCATTCGGTGTCTACCCAATCCAATGTTCGTGTGACGGCTTTCTTCCAGCCGGCGTAGAGCTTGTCGCGTACGGCATCGTCCATCGATGGCGTCCAGGTTTTGTCTTCGGCCCAGTTGGCTCTGATGTCGTCCTCGCCTTCCCAGAATCCGACAGCGAGGCCAGCGGCATAGGCCGCCCCGAGAGCCGTGGTCTCGGCCACGACGGGTCGGACCACATCGACGTTCAGGATGTCCGACTGAAACTGCATCAGAAGCTCGTTGACGACCATCCCACCGTCGACCTTGAGTACTTCGAGGTCGACTCCCGAATCGGCGTTCATCGCCTCAATTACCTCACGCGTCTGGTACGCAGTCGCTTCGAGGACGGCACGCGCAAGGTGACCCTTGTTGACGAATCTCGTCAATCCGACGATTGCGCCTCGGGCATCGGCGCGCCAGTGCGGAGCGAACAACCCCGAGAACGCCGGCACGAAGTAGGCGCCTCCGTTGTCCTCGACCGAGCGAGCATCCGTCTCGATATCGGCTGCGGTAGAGATCATTCCGAGGTTGTCCCGGAGCCACTGCACCAGCGATCCGGTGACCGCGATCGACCCCTCGAGAGCGTAGACGGTGTCCTGCTCGCCGATCTTGTAGCAGACGGTGGTGAGAAGACCGTTGTTGCTCATCACCTTTTCGGTACCGGTGTTGAGAAGCACGAAGTTACCTGTGCCGTAGGTGTTCTTGGCTTCTCCCGGCGAGAGACACGCCTGACCGAACGTTGCGGCCTGCTGGTCGCCGAGGATGCCCGCGATGGGAACCTCGCGAAGCGCACCTCGTTCGCGTACATGCCCGTACACCTCGGACGAGCTCTTTATTTCCGGCAGCAACGACATCGGGATGTCCATGTCGTTGCAGATCGACTCGTCCCATTGCAGCGTGTCGAGATCCATCAGCAGGGTGCGCGATGCGTTCGTCGGATCCGTGAAGTGCAGTCCGCCGTCGACCCCGCCGGTCATGTTCCACAGCACCCAGGTATCCATGTTCCCGAAGCAGAGCTCACCGGCTTCGGCACGCGCGCGCACACCGTCGACGTTGTCCAGGATCCACTTCACCTTGGGGCCGGAGAAGTACGTGGCGAGCGGCAACCCGGTCTTCGCGGTGTACCTGTTGGCGTCCCCGTCGCCGAGCGCCGTCACGATTCGATCCGTGCGGGTGTCCTGCCAGACGATGGCGTTGTAGACCGGCTCCCCGGTGGCGCGATCCCACACAAGCGCAGTCTCACGCTGATTGGTGATGCCGACTGCCGCGATGTCGGCGGCCGTCAGGTCCGCTGCGGCGAGCGCCCCAGCGGCGACGGCGCGGACGTTGCTCCAAATCTCTGTGGCATCGTGCTCGACCCAACCGGCCTGCGGGAAAATCTGTTCGTGCTCTTTCTGATCCACCGCTACGACGGCACCGCTGTGGTCGAAGATCATGCACCTCGTTGACGTGGTGCCCTGGTCGATGGCTGCTACGTACCGCGCCGATGCTCTGTCACTCATTCACTTGCTCCTTCGTGGTCGGAAAGACGATCGAGTAGTCATGCTGTCGCTTCTTCGACTTCGCGCTTGGGCTCGGGCTCGGGTTCGGATTCCGGAAGGAATCGCCCGATGAGCTTGTCGTACAAGAACACCCCGATGGGAGCACCGACCAGCGGACCGACGATCGGCACCCAGAAGTACAGGCTGCCGTATTGGTCTTTCCACGCCCCGTCATAGCCGGTGATGAACGACGCCAATCGTGGTCCGAAGTCCCTCGCCGGATTGATCGCGTAGCCGGCGTTCGTCCCCCATGCGAAACCGATTGCAACGACGATCAATCCAATGATGAATGGTGCCAGATTGGCCAGCGGTGGCGAGTTTCGACTGTCGGTGACTGCAACGATCAGGAACAGCAGGATTGCGGTACCGATGATTTGATCGAGCAGCGCCGACCCAACTCCGACGGGAAGTGTTCCGTTCCCGGGAAGCGTCGAGAAGATCGTCTGGGTAGCGGTCGTGTGCCCGGGGTCGATCGCGTTGATCATGTCGTTGTAGTTCCACCGCACGAGCAGCGCCGCAACGAAGGCACCCGACACCTGAGCCAGCACATACGGTGCAACCTTGCTCCACGGCAGGTCACGGAACAATGCGAACGCAAAGGTCACTGCGGGGTTGAGGTGAGCGCCGGTAGCACGCCCGGCGACATAGATTCCGAACATCACCCCCAGACCCCACGCCCACGCAATGCTGTCGTGATCGCCAAGACTTCCCCCATCGCCTCCTGACACCACCTGCGCCACAACGCCGGAACCGAACAGAATGAGAATCGCAGTACCGGCGAACTCTGCAGCCATCTGCGCCGGCAGACTCCACTTCGCGACTGTGCGCGACATACTTCTCCTTAGAACTTAAATGTGATGCGTGCCATAGCTCGCGCCATCCACGGTAATCATCGTGCACGTTCTTGCAAAGCTGATGCACATATGTGCATCTCTTCGGGGATCGATGGTGCTCTCGCCGGACGCGTGGGTCATGATCGCAGTATGCCGACAGATAATCTGGTCACTGCCGATCCGCGGTCGATCGACGCAGTTCAGGCAGCACGCATGTACTACTTCCAAGACATGACGATGGCCGCCATAGGCCGTGAAATGCGGGTATCCCGGTCCACGGTCTCCCGCTTGATCACCCACGCACGATCGTCCGGGCTAGTAGAAATCAAGATCAGCTCGATGTCGGGGCATTCGTCTGCGCTCGAGAAAGTGTTCGCCGATCGGTACAACGTTCGAGCGCACATCGTGCCCGTCGGCGAGACGGTAGGCGATCTCGATCGACTCGACCGCGTCGCAATGTTTGCCGGCCGCCTGGTGACATCGATGTTCGAATCCGACATGGTGATGGGAGTCGCATGGGGTACGACGGTCAGCGCCGTCAGCCGCTATCTGGCTCCGAAACGCACGCACAACTCACACGTCGTTCAGCTCAACGGTGCCGCCAACACACGAACTACGGGCGTCTCCTACGCGGCGGATATCATCAGGACCGTCGCTACCGCGTACGACGCTCTCCCCCAGGGTTTTCCGGTTCCGGCGTTCTTCGACTACCCGGACACCCGCCGAATGCTCTGGCGCGAACGCAGTATTCGAAGAGTCCTCGACCTGCAGGATCGGATGGATCTCGCGGTTTTCTCCATCGGGGTCATGGGCGGCGCAATCCCCAGTCACGTATACAGCGCCGGATATCTGGAGGACAGCGATATCGATGCACTCTCCGCCGACGGCGTCGTGGGTGATATCGCGACAGTCTTCCTTCGCTCCGACGGGAGCTACGACGGGATCGCCCTCAACGAGCGTTCCAGTGGGCCGAGCCTGCAACGACTGAAGGCCGTCCCGACCAGACTGTGCGTGGTGGCAGGTAATTCCAAGCGTGATGCGCTCCTCGGAGCTCTCGCGGGCGGACTGGTGACGGACCTTGTCATCGATGATGTCAGTGCGGCTTCTCTCGTCGTACAGGCCCGCTGGTGACCAGATCCGGTGCAAACAAAGTCGCTACGGCAAGGCAAGCATCGATACCGTGCTCACCCCTGCCGCAACGAGGACCGACGCCAGAACCGTGATGCTCGCGCCGAGGGCACCGCCCGACCGCAACTCAGCTGCAGGCAGCCAGAACCAGTTCTTTCACTCGGGCAGCGTCGGCCTGTCCACGTGTTGCCTTCATGACGGCACCGACAATGGCCCCCGCAGCCTGCACCTTGCCGGCACGAATCTTGTCCGCTACGCCTGGGTTCGCGGCGAGCGCCTCGTCGACCGCAGCCTGCAGCTTGGTGTCGTCCTTCTCCACGACCAGGCCGCGAGCCGCCATGACGGCCGCAGGCTCACCCTCGCCCGCCAGAACACCGTCGACGATCTGACGCGCCCCGTTGTTGTTGACCTTGCCGTCTGCCACGAGTGCGACCACCTCCGCCACCTGGGCAGGCGAGATGGCGAGCTCTACGAGCCCGACGCCGGCGATGTTGGCCTGCTGCGCCAGGTACGAGACCCACCAGGAGCGCGCCGACTGAGCAGGTGCACCCGCGTCGACCGTCGCGGCAACGAGGTCGAGCGCACCCGAGTTGACGAGGTCGCGCATCTCTTCGTCAGAGACTCCCCAGTCGGCCTGAATGCGTGCACGGCGCAGCCACGGCAGCTCCGGAAGGGTCCCGCGCAGCTCCTCGACCCACGCGGCATCGGGCGCGACCGGAGCCAGGTCAGGTTCAGGGAAGTACCGGTAATCCTCGGCTGTCTCCTTCTTCCGGCCCTTGGTGGTGGTGCCGTCGACCTCCTGGAAGTGACGCGTCTCCTGGGTGACCTCACCCCCGCTCTGGAGAACCGCGGCCTGCCTGCGCATTTCGTAGCGGACAGCAACCTCGACACTCTTGAGCGAGTTGACGTTCTTGGTCTCGGTTCGGGTGCCCAACTCGGTGGCAGTCTTCTCCATGAGCGATACGTTCGCGTCACACCGGAGCGAGCCCTGATCCATGCGGACGTCGGACACATCGAGCGACTCGAGCAGATCGCGCAGTGCGGTCACGTACGCCCGGGCGACCTCGGGCGCACGGGCACCGGTGCCGGTGATGGTCTTGGTGACGATTTCGACGAGCGGAACTCCGGCGCGGTTGTAGTCGAGCAGCGAGTGACTCGCCCCTTCGATCCGGCCGGTTGCACCACCGACGTGCGTGGACTTGCCAGTGTCCTCTTCCATGTGGGCACGCTCGATCTCGACGCGGAAGGTGCTGCCGTCGTCGAGAAGTACGTCGAGGTAACCCTCGGTCGCGATCGGCTCGTCGTACTGCGAGATCTGGTAGTTCTTCGGCTGATCCGGGTAAAAGTAGTTCTTCCGCGCGAACCGTCCCCACGGGGTGATCGAACAGTTCAACGCGAGTCCGATGCGGATCGCCGACTCCACGGCAGCAGCATTGACCACCGGCAGCGCTCCCGGAAGGCTCAAGCAGACTGGGCACACCTGCGTGTTCGGCTCGGCACCGAAGGCCGTCGGGCATCCGCAGAACATCTTGGTGGCTGTGCCCAGCTCGACGTGGACCTCCATGCCCAGAACGGGGTCGAAGCGGGTCAGCACGTCGTCGTAATCGATCAGATCGACCATGGCAGCAGTCATGCACAGAGTTTATGCGGTCTCCAGAACGCGCGGGTAACCACGGGTGCTCGCTACGGTTGGGCGGTGACCGATCCGCGCAAGCAAACATTGTTCATGACCGTGCTCATGACACCCGACATGGCTAATTTCTCGGGCAACGTGCACGGCGGAACGATCCTGAAGTTCTTGGATCAAGTCGCCTACGCGTGCGCAAGCCAATACGCCCGGGCATATGTTGTGACGTTGTCCGTGGACCGCGTCGTGTTCCGCGAGCCGATTCATGTCGGTGAGCTCGTCACCTTCTCCGCGGCGGTCAATTACACCGGGAGAACGTCGATGGAAGTGGGCATTCGAGTCGAAACCGAGAACATCCAGCGCGGTGAGACACGGCACACCAACAGCTGCTATTTCACGATGGTTGCCGTAGGCGACGATGGAAAACCATTGGAGCTTCCTCCGCTCCTACCGTCGACTGCTGTAGGCCGGCAACGTTTCGAAGCTGCACGACGGCGGCGAGACCTGCGGCGCGAGACCGAGCAGCGGGAGTCGGAGATCCAGCAAGCCGCCAGCCACATGTGAGCGAAAATACGTCCCCTGCGACGTATTTTCGCTCACATGCGCCGAAGGCGCCTAACCGAAGAACGCCGCCGCATCCACATAGCGGCTCTCCGGAACGCGCTTGAGTTGCTTGACCGCGTCAGCCAGTGACACGAGCCCGATTTCGCTGCCGCGAAGCGAGACCATTTTCCCGAAATCACCTGAGTGGGCGGCATCGGCAGCATTGACGCCGAAGCGGGTTGCCAGAACGCGGTCGTAGGGTGTCGGCGTTCCGCCCCTCTGGACGTGCCCCAGAACGGTCGTGCGCACTTCCTTGTTGATGCGGCGCTCGATTTCCTGGCCGAGTTGGTGTGCGACGCCAGTGAACTTGACGTGGCCGAATTCGTCGATGCCACCGTCGAGAAGCGACATCGACCCCTCCCTCGGCTTGGCACCCTCGGCGACGACGCAGATGAAGTGCGAGTCACCGCGCTGGAATCGTTTGCGCACCAAATCGCACACTTCGTCGACGTCGAACGGGTGCTCCGGGATGAGAGTCATATGGGATCCGGACGCGAGACCCGCATGAAGTGCGATCCATCCGGCATGCCGGCCCATCACCTCGACGAGCATGACGCGCTGGTGTGATTCTGCGGTGCTGTGCAGGCGGTCGATGGCATCGGTCGCAATCGTGAGCGCGGTGTCGAATCCGAAGGTGACGTCGGTGCAGTCGATGTCGTTGTCGATGGTCTTGGGAACCCCGACGACGGGCACGCCCTCCTCGGACAGCCAGTTGGCCGCGGTCAACGTTCCTTCCCCACCGATCGGGATCAGCACGTCGATGCCGTTGTCGTCGAGGGTTTGTTTGATGCGATCAAGTCCGGCGCGGAGTACATCGGGATTGGTGCGCGCCGTCCCGAGCATCGTTCCGCCCTTGGTCAGCAGACGGTCGTTGCGGTCGTCGTTGCGCAACTGGATCCGGCGGTCCTCCAGCAGTCCTCGCCATCCGTCCTGGAAACCGACGACGGTGGATCCGTAGCGCGCGTCCGCGGTGCGGACCACTGCCCGGATCACCGCATTGAGGCCCGGGCAGTCGCCACCCCCGGTGAGAACTCCGATGCGCAATTTCTGGCCTCTCGTCGACTCCATACTCATCACCCTAAATCTTGCCGCCTCGCACCGGTGTCGGCAGCGCAACTCGCAGCGCATGGCCCGGGGGGCGAAGCACTCAGCCCGGCGTGACCACGCCGGTCTCGTAGGCCAACACCACCGCCTGGGCACGATCTCGTAGATCGAGTTTGCCGAGCACTTTGCCGACGTGAGTCTTGACGGTTTGTTCCGCGACGAACAGAGCAGTAGCGATTTCCGTATTCGACATTCCCTTGGCGATCAGCTCGAGAACCTCACGTTCACGAGGAGTGAGCACCCCGAGCGTGGCCGCCGACGGCCGGCGGGTCCCACGCCTCGAAGTGACCTCGGCGATCAATCGACGTGTCACCGACGGCGCAAGCAGCGCTTCCCCTGCCGCGACTACGCGAACGCCGCGGATGAGTTCGTCGGCCGGTGCGTCCTTCAGCATGAATCCGCTGGCACCGATTGTCAGGGCCTCGTAGATGTAGTCGTCGATGTCGAACGTGGTGAGCATCAGGATCCGAACGGGGGGCACGAGTGCTGCGCCGAGGATCGCGCGGGCCGCATCGAGCCCGTTCATCTGCGGCATCCGCACGTCCATCAGTACAACGTCGGGTCTCAACCTTTTGACTTCGGTCACTGCCGTCGCACCGTTGTCGGCGTCGCCGATCACGCTGATGTCCGGCTGCGCCGCGAGTAAAGCGCCGAATCCTTGTCGGACCATTGCTTGGTCGTCGGCGATGAATACCGTGATTGCCACGGATGACACCCTATGCCGTGAGACCAGGCACCGGCATCGCAACTGCAGTCGACGGCAGCCGCGCAACCACTTCGAATCCCCCGTCCGGGCGCGGCCTGGCGTCGATCCATCCGGCCACCCCGAGTGCGCGATCGCGCATCCCTCGGACGCCATGACCACCCGTTGCACGCTCGTGCGACACCGCGGCGGACCCCGAGCCGTTGACAACCTCCAGGTAGACGACGTCGCTGCCGTAATCGAGCCGGACCCTCACGTCGGCTTCCGGTGCGTGCCTGGAGGCGTTGGACAGAGATTCCTGCAGGATCCGATAGAGCGCGAGGCCCGTGGTGGCCGAAACACCGTCGGGCGCTCCGGTCGACTCCCAGCTCAAGCGAACACCGGCACGCAGACGGCTCTCGAGGAGAGCGGGTACGTCCCCGACGCCTGGCGCAGGTGTGTCCTCGGCCGGGACCCCATCGCTTCGCAGCACCCCGAGCATTCCCCTGATTTCGTTGAGCGCCTCGCGAGCCGTAGCGCCGATCGCTTCGAATTCGGCTGCAGCCGATGGTGATACGCCTTCGATACGATACGGAGCGCTCTGTGCCTGGACGACAACGAGAGACATGTGGTGCGCAACTACATCGTGAAGATCGCGGGCAATCTTGGCTTTCTCTTCGAGAACGGTACGTCGCGCACGCTCGAGCTCGCTGACCTCTTCCTGCTTCGCCAGCTGCCGCCTGGAGAGCACGAGCCAGCGCACGAGAAGGCCGAACACCACAATCGCGGTGAAACCGACACCCCATCCGATGCCGTCCTCACCCGGTGCGTACCCGACAAACAGCAGCACCGTGGCCACCCACGACACGGCAACCACTGGAATCGCGCAACGCAGACTGACCGCGAACACCAGAACCATCAGCACCATGATGTGGGTGACCTGCCACGGGTAGTCCCACCCCGGTTGCAGATCGAATGCGAGCGGAATCACTACCGCCGACAGAGCCGAGATCGACCACCCCAGAGCCGGATTGGCGCGGATGAGAAGGAAGGGAAACACTGCGAGTGCAGACACGATCGGCAGCAGCGGAGCAGAAACCTGATGAGTCAGCAACAGTGTCGGCCACGCAACCGAATAGAGAATCAGCGTGACGACGACGATCAGGAAGTCGAGACGGCGGCCGACACCTAGTGTGCCCTTGGTCCGCGAGATCATTCCCGGTTCCGACGTTCGGCTCCCGCGGGAGAAGATTCTGATACCCATCCACAGAACACTAGGAACATTGCCTCGAAAAGTCCTCATACCTCGGAGTGAGATCGGACTACCTCTCCGGTAGTGCCTATCCGCCCTCGACGGGACATCGAGGGCACCCGAGAACAGCACTACAGAGCGACGACCCGCACGACTGCGTCTTCATAGCGTCACTCACCATGAGACGCAGAGCGGGGACACGGACAGCACGAACACGAGCAGCGGGGTCACGAGCAGCGGGGTCACGAGCAGCACGGATGTATGCCGGACTGGTCGTGATCGGCGCGGCTCTCGGAATCGGGGCGACAGTCGGAATTCCTGCAGCCGATGCCGAAGCGCCGACATCGATCAGAACCGCGGCGACGGTCGCCATCGATGCACTGACCAGCTCGAGCGCCGAAGATGCTCGCACCTCCATCCCGGCAGGATTCGCCGGCGCGTTCTACTCCCCGACGATCGAGAATGGCCTACTGGTGAACCCCGACGGGGGCTGCTCGTCACCGATCCCCCTTCCCCATGAGTTCGACACAGCCTGCAAGGCACACGATCTGGGATACGACCTTCTCCGATTCGGGTCGGCAGCGGGCGCGCCGTCCACTCGGGAGGCACGCAAAGCTCTCGATACGCAGTTGGCCGAACGCACACACGACACCTGCACTTCGCGTTCGGGAATCGGTTCTCGCACACTCTGCTACACCCTGAGCACGGTGGCATCCGATGCGGTCGAGTTCAACTCCTGGCGTCAACGCTTTGCGGCGCCGAGTCCAGAACCGATGCTTCCGTATCTGATTGCGAGCGGTCTAGGGGTAGGAGCGCTCATGGCGGCGTCCTGCTCGGTATCGATCGCGGCTCCACTGCGCGCCGAAAGAAGACGCGCCGAAAGAAGCCGCGCAAGAACACAGGGCGGAAGGGTCGCAGCGGCATGAGCACCAGGACACTCGTTCCCCACACCCCGCAATCAGAGACACCGCCGACGATGTCGACGCGCAACACCGCACCGCAAGGAACGGCGCAATCGGTTCCCCGCACCGCAACCTCAATTCTGGTGTCGGCTGCCGTTATCGCATCGCTGGTCCCCTCGCTTCTGCCACGCTCCTCGCTGATGCAGGCGATCGTGACCGGAGTGTTCGCCACCGCCGCACTCGGGTTCGCGGCGCTAGCGCATCGAATCGTCGCTGGGGTTCGAGGGACGGCGTTCCCGACGCCTGCCCCGCACCCGGTCGCTCGGCGTATCGCTGCAGCGGCGGGTGTTACCGCAATACTTGCTGCCGCGGTAGGCGATGCTCGGTGGCAGAACGATCTACGCGAAGCAATGGACGTCCCGAACGCAGGCGCGCTGCACTGGATCGGAGTGCTGTGCGGTTCGGTGTCGGTGTGCTCGATCCTGGTCGTCCTCGGACTCGGCATTTCCCGCGGAATCGGGCGCCTCGGACCCGCGAGAACCCTTGCGATGGTGACCGCGTGCACAGTCGTCGGATACCTCTTCGTGGTCCCTGCCGCACTATCGACACTCTCCCGAAGTTTCGCCGTCTCCGATGCGCTGATGGACACCTCGCTCGCAATTCCTGTGTCGCCGGCGAAATCCGGCAGTGCGGCATCGACCGTGTCCTGGGATCTGCTTGGACGCGAGGGGCGCAAGTTCGTAGCCGGTGGAACCAATAATGCTTCTGTTCGAACCTATGTCGGACTCGGTGCCGCGCCGACCGTGAGCGAACGCGCGGCCGCCGCGGTAGACGAGTTGAACCGTGCGGGTGGGTTCGCGAAGTCACACATCGTTGTCGCAGTACCGACAGGATCGGGCTGGGTGGACGAGAATGCCGTCAGCGGCGCCGAAGTGCGATTCGGCGGCGACGTCGCTACCGTGGCGCTGCAGTATTCCGCTGCCCCCAGCTGGGCGACGTTCCTGTTCGCCAAGTCGGAGGCGAACGATTCGGCAGCGGCATTGCTCGAAGCCGTGAGCCTCGAGATCGACTCGCTGCCCGAAGCCTCCCGGCCGTCCCTGTACGTCTATGGTCAGAGCCTCGGTTCGATCGGTGGTAGCTCGGCAGTGGCAAACTACTCCGATGACGTGTGCGGGACACTCTGGGCCGGACCACCCGCCAAGAACGTGATACTGGGAGATGCTGTGGTACTGGCCAATTCGTCCGACCCGGTGGTGCGATGGTCGTCGGATCTCCTCATGTCACCACCGGACCTCGATGCGGTGCGCGTCGATGCGCCGCTGCCGCAGTGGATACCGGTGGTGAGCTATCTGCAAACGACCATCGACATGGTATCCGCACTGGCCGCTCCGGACGGCCACGGCCACCGATATGGACGTGATCAAGGCATGTTGCTACCGCCGTGCTAGTCCGTGAGTCCCATTCTTACTCCTAACCAACCCATTTCGCCTTCCAGCGCAGGAGCCCACACATCCATCGAATGTCCGCCAGGCAGTTCGAGGTAACGCGAATCGATTCCCGCTGCCACCGCGGCATCGAATGCACGGTGAGTCTGGGGGCGAAACTCGTCGTCTTCGGCTCCCACCACAAAGGCTCCAGCGGAGCCCGAAAATGCGTTCTCGGACATCACGGTCAACGGCGCGACGTCGTCGAAGAGCTGCTGCGATCGTTCACTGTCGTCGCCGAACGCCGCCGTGATCGACTCTTCGCGCGAACCTCGCCGCGGTTCGTCTTCGCCGGAGATGTCGAGAAATGTCGGGTAGGTGATCGGGGCCCGGACGGCGGTCTGCAGCGCGCAGGTGCCCCCGTAGGAATAACCCCCGATGGCCCAGTTCTTCGTGTCGGTCGAAACCTGAAGGTGGTCCGCCGCCCATGCGGGCAAGTCGACGGACAAGTAGCTGAATACGTTTCCGAGAGCGGAATCCATACACATCGGATTGGCGTCGGCGTCGCCGAGTGCGTCCGCCACGATCACCACGGGTGCCAGCCCGTCGTGCCGAGCGGCGAAGGTGTCCATCGTTCGACCGAGATGCCCACCGTCGATCCAATCGACGACATGACCCGGCTGACCGGTGAGGAGAACCAAGACGGGAAGGTCCGCGCGCGGATCGGTCAGATACGCCGGAGGAACGTAGATCGATGCCGGTCTGGCGTGAAACCCAGACACCGGGCCTGGAATGTCCGCCTCGATGACGTCACCGATCGGTGGCATCGACCTGGGCGGAGTCCACCCGGCCTGTAGCGGCCCGTCGGCCACCACTAGGTCCGTCGGTGACTGGAGATCATCCAAATCCGCATCGACGACCGGAGGATGTCCCAGCACCGCGGCGATAGTCGGATACCCCACAAGGTGGGCATTGAGTTGCGCGAGGACCGCGGCTACCACCACGAGCGCGGCGACGATCCCGATCCGACGTTCTCGCACCAGCAGCCACAGCAGAACCGCCATTGCGGCAGCAACCGTGACGATCACCGGGAACACGTCGTCGACTCTGATGTGCACGACGTCCAGTGCGACGTCGTGCACCCAGCGATACGTCTGCATGCTTAATTCAGTCGCATTCTTACTTCAGTTGCCCGCGTGCAACCTCGTACGCGGCACCGATTCGGTATAGCCGATCATCGGCAAAAGCAGGCGCCATGATCTGCAGACCAACCGGAAGCCCGTCCTCGGCGGCGAGACCCGACGGCACCGACATCGCGCAGTGTCCTGCCAGGTTGGTCGGCAACGTGCACAGATCGTTGAGGTACATGGCGATCGGATCGTCGACCTTGTCTCCCAATGGGAATGCAGTTGTCGGGGTCGTCGGTGACACCAAAACGTCGACCTGCTCGTATGCCTTGTCGAAGTCGCGTGCAATGAGCGTGCGAACTTTCAGCGCCTGACCGTAGTACTCGTCGTAGTAACCAGCGGACAACGCGTAGGTACCGATCATGATGCGGCGCTTGACCTCTGCTCCGAACCTTTCCGCGCGCGTGATCGCCATGACCTGCTCCGCGCTGTGCTTTCCGTCGTCGCCGACCCGCGTGCCGTAGCGCATGCCGTCGAACCGAGCGAGGTTCGAGGACACCTCGGACGGCAGGATCAAGTAGTACGCGGCTAGCGCGTGCACGAAGTTCGGGCACGACACCTCGACAACCTCGGCTCCAAGCGACGTCAGCGTCGCGACCGCGGCGTCGAAGGACGAAATGACGCCCGCCTGGTAGCTGTCCGAGTGCAGTTCCCTGACCACTCCGACGCGAACGCCCACCAAGTCGCCCCGTGCACCTTCTCGCGCAGCTGCGACGACCGATGCGACCGAGGTCTCCACCGACGTCGAGTCGCGCGGATCGTGACCGGCGATCACCTCGTGCAGCAGAGCGGTGTCGAGCACGGTGCGTCCACATGGACCGCCTTGGTCGAGCGATGATGCGCACGCGATGAGGCCGTACCTGGACACGGTTCCGTAAGTGGGCTTGGTGCCGACGGTTCCCGTCAATGCGGCCGGCTGGCGGATGGACCCGCCCGTATCGGTCCCGATCGCGAGCGGAGCCTGGTAGGACGCCAAAGCAGCGGCACTACCGCCGCCCGAACCGCCCGGGATCCGGTTGGTGTCCCATGGGTTCTTGGTGGGGCCGTACGCAGAGTTCTCGGTGGACGATCCCATCGCGAACTCATCCATGTTCGTTTTCCCGAGCAAGGGAATTCCGGCTGCTCGCAGCTTGGACGTGACCGTCGCGTCGTACGGCGAGATCCATCCCTCGAGAATTTTCGACCCACACGTCGTCGGCATATCCGTGGTGGTGAACACATCTTTCAATGCCAGTGGAACACCAGCAAGCGCCGACGCTGGACGCTCACCCGCGGACAGCGAAGCATCGACTTCCTTGGCGGAGACAAGCGCTGCAGCCGCGGAGACGTGCAGAAATGCGTGGAACTCTCCGTCGACATTGTCGATGCGGTCGAGGTGAGCCTGCGTCACCTCGACCGCGGAAACCTCGCGGGAATGGATGCGCGTCGCGAGTTCGGACGCGTCGAGTGCGGTCAGGTCGGTCATTCGCTCTCTCCCAGGATCTGCGGCACTGCGAAACGGTCGTTCTCGGCATTCGGCGCACTCGACAACGCCTGCGCCGGAGTCAAACCAGGAACGATGATGTCCGGTCGCGTGACGTTGGTGATCTCACTGGGGTTTGCTGTCGGGGGAACGTCGCCGGTCGCGACTTCCGCAACCGCCTTCACGTGGTGAAGGATCGAATCCAGCTGGCCGGCGAACTCGTCCAACTCGGCTTCGCTGAGAGCCAGCCGAGACAGCCGGGCGAGGTGAGCAACCTCGTCGCGCGAGATATCAGGCACCGCGTAGACCCCTTTCACACATATATCGAGGCAGTCGCACAGCCGCACGACCCCTGCCAAGCCTAATGGCCGGACCCCGGGTCTCGTCATCCAGCAGTCACGAGGTGTGAGGAAGGTGTCGTAAAGGTCACGTGCGGCGCTGCGGTTTCGATCAGGGGGGCCGAGAATGCAAGGATGGCTCGCGGCACTTGCGCACGTGAGCCGCCGTTCGGGGCGCCGCTCGGCGAACCTTCGATCTCGAGAGTGTCACCGAAAGGGAGCGTTATGTCGTATCTGCTCCGCGTTCAGCTTCCCGATCGTCCCGGCAGTCTCGGATCGCTCGCCGTCGCTCTCGGTTCGGTCGGCGCCGACATTCTGTCGCTCGAGGTCATCGAACGCGGCGACGGCTATGCGGTGGACGATCTCGTGGTCGACGTGGCCCCCGGCGCACTGCCGGATACATTGATCACCGCGGCCGAGAACCTCGACGACGTACGCGTCGACTCGATCCGGCCGTATACGGGCGTCCTCGACACCCACCGTGAGCTCGAACTGATCGATCGCGTGGCTGCTGCATCGGACGACCGTCTTCAGGTACTCGTCGACGGCGCGCCACGCGTGCTCAGGGTGGGATGGTCCGTTGTGGTCGCGACAGGCAAGCACGGCGCGTACCGCGTGGTCGGCAGCTCGGGAGCGCCGGAGACTCACGCCACCGAGATGCCGTGGATGCCTCTCGCTCGCCCGGCTACGCTCGACGGCGAAGCCGAATGGGTGCCGCAGGTCTGGCGCGACATGGACACCAAAATCGCTGCCGCTCCACTCGGCTCCACCGGAACCGTCCTGATGCTGGGTCGCCCGGGCGGACCCGATTTCAGACCGTCCGAGGTGGCGAGACTCGGTTACCTCGCCGGCATTGTCGCCACCACTCTCGGCTGAACTACCCTTTCTTGTCAGCCTCTTTTTCGTCGGCCTCTGCTTCGTTCACACCCTGCTCCGGAGCAGTTCGGACTGCGTCGGGCCCTTCGGTGAGCAACAACGTGAACCCTGCTTCGTCGAGTACCGGCACTCCCAGTTCCACGGCCTTGTCGTGTTTGGTGCCGGGTGATTCACCGACGACGACGAACGCGGTCTTCTTCGACACCGACCCCGCTGCCTTGCCACCGCGAGCTAGGATCGCTTCCTTGGCCTGATCACGTGAGTAGGTTTCGAGCGAACCTGTGACGACAATGGACATCCCGTCGAGGTTGCGGACGATGGACTCGTCACGCTCGTCCTCCATCCGGACGCCTGCGGCACGCCACTTTTCGACGATGGTGCGGTGCCACGGCACACGAAACCACTCGGACACTGCCTTCGCGATTGTTGCTCCGACGCCATCGACGGCCGCCAGCTCTTCTTCCGTTGCGCTCTCGATGCGTTCGAGACTGCCGAATTCGCCTGCGAGCGCTCGCGCTGCGGACGGTCCGACGTGTCTGATCGACAGGCTCACCAGCACGCGCCAGAGCGGCCTGTCCTTGGCCTTGTCGAGGTTTGCCAACAGTCTGCGACCGTTCGCGGACAGCGCGCCCGCTTTGGTGCGAAAGATGGAAGTCTTCAGCAAATCTTCTTCGGTCAGCGAGAAGATGTCGCCCTCGTCGAGGATGGCCTCTGCTTCGAGCAGGTCCGAGGCGGCTTCGTAGCCGAGGCCCTCGATGTCGAAGCGTCCGCGCTCGGCAACGAAGAACACTCGCTCACGCCGTTGGGCCGGGCAGAATTCGGAGTTGGGGCACCGAAGATCTGCGTCGCCCTCCTTGGCCGGAGCCAACGGGGTGCCGCATTCCGGGCAGTTCTCGGGCATTACGAATTCGGTCTCGTCACCGGTACGAGCGTCGACGACGGGGCCCAACACCTCGGGGATGACCTCCCCCGCCTTGCGGATGGTGACGGTGTCGCCGATGAGTACACCCTTGCGCTTGACCTCGGAGCCGTTGTGCAGGGTGGCCAGCGACACCGTGGAGCCGGCTACGAGCACCGGTTCCATGTACGCGAACGGGGTGACGCGGCCCGTGCGGCCGACGCTCACACGGATATCGAGAAGCTTGGTCGTCACTTCTTCGGGCGGGTACTTGTATGCAATTGCCCACCGGGGCGCCCGCGAGGTGGTTCCGAGTCTGCGATGCAGCGACATCTCGTCGACCTTGACCACGAGCCCGTCGATTTCGTGTTCGACATCGTGGCGGTGATCGTCCCAGTAGGCGACCTTCTCGATCACGGTCTCGATGCCTTCGACTCGTGAGGTGTGTGAGGACACCGGAAGGCCCCACGCCTTCAGTGCCTCATATGCGTGCATCTGAGAGTCGGGAGAGAAGCCCTGCATGCGTCCGAACCCGTGACAGATCATTCCGAGACGGCGACGGGAGGTGACCGCAGGATTCTTCTGACGTAGCGAGCCTGCAGCCGAATTGCGTGGGTTTGCGAACGGGGGTTTGCCCTCCTCCACGAGGGAGGCATTGAGCGCTTGAAAATCCTCCAACCGGAAGAACACCTCGCCTCGCACTTCCAGCAACGTCGGCGTCGGGTAGTCGGGGCTTTCGGTCAGTGCCTCCGGAATGTCCTCGATGGTGCGAGCGTTGAGCGTCACGTCCTCACCTGTGCGGCCGTCGCCTCTTGTGGCGCCTCGCACGAGCTTTCCGTTCTCGTACACCAGGTTCAGAGCAACACCGTCGATCTTGACTTCGCACAGGTAGTGGAGGTTGGGGCCAGTCTCCCCTTCGACCCTCCTGGCCCAGGCACGCAGCTCATCGTGATCGAACACGTTGTCCAAGCTCAACATTCGATCGAGGTGATCGACTGCCGTGAATTCGGTGGCGAACCCGCCGCCGACCAGTTGCGTGGGCGAATCTGCGGTACGAAGTTCGGGGTGCGCATCTTCGAGGTCGTTCAGCTCACGAAGCCGGGTGTCGAATTCTCCGTCGGAGACGAGTGGTGAATCTCGTACGTAGTATCGAAACTGGTGGCCACGCACTTCCTCGGCCAACTTCTGCCACCGCTCGCGGTCCTCGCTCGTTGCAGGTGTACCCGCCGCTGTTTCCTCTGCACCGGGCTGCGCCCCAGCGTCGGTTCCTGGCGTAACTGCAGTCGATTCGTCCACTTGTGAAGATTAACGGAACCCTCCGACACTGATGATCGAACTCGGAGGCATCGGCTCCAACCGGACGATGCCGAACCTGCCCTACAAGGAATCGGGCGCGTCCTGGAACGCGTCGGCGACGTTGCCCGCCAGATCGAGTGCCTGGCGAGCCCAGGTGGGAGTGGCTCCGGAAAGCCCGCATGCCGGCGTGACCGATATCTGACTCGCGAGAACCGCCCGGGGGAATCCCAGTCGGTCGACGAGCGTCACGGCAGGGGTGGCCACCTCACGCCATGTCGGTTCGCGCTCTGGCGCGGCCGACGGGACCAACCCCAGCAGCAGCGTCTTTCCGGCCTGCAGGAATTCGCCGACAGAATCGAGATCTTTCGATGTCACCAGCGACATGTCGATGGACGCAGCTTCGGCAGCGGTGCGCCGAATCAGATCGAGGGGGGCATCGGAACTGCAGCAGTGGATCACCGTCGGAACGCCGATTTGCCGCACAACCGAGTCGAGCAGATCCACGGCTTCCGGCTCGGGAACTGCGCGCACCGTATCGAGACGGGTCACGCCCGACAGCGAACCAGCCAGTACCGCAGGAAGACTCGGCTCGTCGAGTTGCACCACCACATCGACACCGAGCCGCGCAGACACTTCGGCGCAGTGCCTACGCATGCCCTCGGCCAGAGACTCCGCAAAATCTCGCACGGCTCCTCGATCGGTGAGCACGCGGTGCCCGCCGCGGAGTTCCACCTGCGCTGCCATCGTGAACGGGCCCGCGGCCTGAAGTTTGAGCACGCGATGAGTGGCGGCAAAACCGCCTGTCTCCCATAGCTCTTCCAGTACGTCGAGATCCTCGTGCAGCAAGTCCAACGCGCGCTGCGCACTCTTCGACTTCCCTTGCGCCACGCGATAGCCCGATGTTCGTACATCGAGCTCGAGGTCCACCATCAAGGCGCCTGTCCGGCCGATGATGTCGGCACCGAGGCCCCGAGCAGGCAGTTCCACCAGATGGGGAAGTGCAGGAAGTTCACCCAGAACGATCGACGCCGCTTCCCGAATGTCCGTTCCCGGCCAGGACCCGATCCCTGTTGCCAACGCGCCGAAGACGCTGTTGCTCACTCGTTCTCGGAACGCGTGCCGGCGATGGTCGAGCTACCGATGACGATGTCTCCCTGCACGTCACTGCGGTAGAGAACCGCAGCTTGGCCCTTGGCCACACCGGTGAGCGCGGTGCGCAACTGGATGTCGACGCCGCCGTCCGCGGTGGCTTCGGCGACGGCTTCGGTCATTCCGCCGTGCGCTCGAACCTGGACGACGCATTCGATCGGGCCGGTCGGCGCAACGCCCTCGGTCCAGATCGCACGATTGCCGACGATTCCCCAGACATCGAGCCGCGTTGCGGAACCGACGATGACGTTCCCGCTCTCCGGCTCGATCGCCGTGACGTAGCGCGGCTTGCCGTCACCGGCGGGACCTTCGACGCCGAGCCCCTTGCGCTGCCCGATCGTGAAGCCGTGCACGCCGTCGTGATCCGCGAGCTCGGCGCCGGTGTCGGCATCGACGACCTTGCCGGGGCGAATGCCGATCTTGGCACCGAGAAACGCTCGGGTGTCGCCCGATGGAATGAAACAGATGTCGTGACTGTCGGGCTTGTCGGCAACCGCAAGTCCGCGTTCGGCTGCTTCGGCGCGGATCTCCGACTTGGGTGTGTCACCGATCGGGAACATCGCACGCGCAAGCTGGCCCCGCGTCAGGACTGCCAGGACGTAGGACTGATCCTTGTCCGCGTCGACTGCGCGGCGTAGAACACCGTCGTGCAGCTGCGCGTAGTGCCCGGTCGCGATTGCATCGAATCCGAGAGCGAGAGCTCGGTCGGCGAGGGCCGAGAATTTGATCTTCTCGTTGCAGCGCAGGCACGGGTTTGGCGTCTCCCCGGCGGCATAAGACTCGATGAAATCGTCGATGACGTCTTCCTTGAACCGATCCGCGAAGTCCCAGACATAGAACGGAATGCCCAGAACGTCTGCGGCGCGACGCGCATCGCCCGCGTCCTCCTTGGAGCAGCAACCGCGTGAACCGTTTCGCAGAGTCCCCGGCTCGGTCGACAACGCCAGATGTACACCGACCACGTCGTGACCGTCGTCGACGGCGCGCGCGGCCGCAACGGCCGAGTCCACTCCGCCGCTCATTGCAGCAAGTACCCGCATCAGGCCTGTCCTTTCCATACTGTCCTTCTCGCAGAACCACGCATCAGCGCTGTCCTCCCCGAGCTCCTACGCTCGCCAATCCCGCAGCACGGGCACGTTCGACAACCTGAGGCAACGCCGCCAGCAGGGCGTCCACATCCGAATCGGACGACTCGGTTCCCAGCGAAAACCGCAACGATCCGCGCGCGGTGGACGGGTCGGCGCCCATCGCGGTCAACACGTGGGACGCACTGGCCACCCCTGCGGTACAGGCGGAACCCGTCGAGCATTCTATTCCGGCGGCATCGAGCAACATCAACAGGGAGTCGCCCTCGCATCCGGGAAACGTGAAGTGAGCGATCCCGGGGAGTCGCTCGTCACCGAGCGCGCCATTGACGATCACATCGGGATCGATGTCCTCGACTCCCGAAATCATCCGATCGCGCAGCCGGCTCAGCTCAGCGCTACGCACGTCGAGACCGGTAACGGTGTCCGACAGTGCCGCAGCCATCGCAACGACGGACGCGGTGTCGTGAGTTCCGGATCTGACATCCCGCTCGTGGCCGCCGCCGTGCAGCAACGGTACACAGGCAACAGTGCGGCCGAGCAGAAGTGCACCGACGCCCTGCGGACCCCCGAACTTGTGGGCGGCGATGCTCAGCGCCGACAAACCGCTGTCCTTGAAATCGACCGGCAAGTGCGGCACGGCTTGGATCGCATCACTGTGGATGGGAATGTCGAACTCCCGTGCCACCGCAGCAAGTTCCCGGATCGGCATGATGGTGCCGACTTCGTTGTTGGCCCACATGATGGTGATCAGTGCGGTCTCGTCCGCGTGCAGCGCGAGTTCGGCGCGAAGTGTGTCTGGATGCACGCGTCCGAACGCGTCCACGGGCAACCAGGTGACCGAGGCCCCCTCGTGCTCGGCCAGCCACTCGACGGCGTCGAGGACGGCATGGTGCTCCACCGAGCTCGCCACGATCCGCGTTCGGCTGGAATCGGCATCGCGGCGTGCCGAATAGATTCCCTTGACCGCGAGATTGTCGCTTTCGGTTCCGCCTGAGGTGAAGATCACTTCGGACGGTCTGGCGCCGAGGTTCGCAGCGATGGATTCACGGGACTCTTCGACGCGGCGTCGCGCCGCACGCCCCGATCCGTGCAGCGACGACGCATTGCCGACGGTTGCGAACACAGCCGTCATCGCCTCGATCGCTACCGACGACATTGGTGTCGTCGCAGCGTGGTCGAGGTATACGGATGCACTCGTCGTGTGGGAAGCAGCCGAACTGCGTGCAGAAGGCATAACGTCCTTCAGGATAGCTGCTCGACGCCGGTCCTCTTCTCGACGCTCGACAACGTCAGAAGTCGACCGGGACCTCTGAGATTGCGAGTGCATCCGCATTCATCACGGCGTGCACCGCACGATCGTGGCCCTCACCGGCCCTGGCGGAGGCTTCGCACCGGCGAGCGAGATCACGACGATCGTTTCCCGGCGGCTCAGGCGCGGCCAGTTCGACGTGCGCGACGATGCCCTTCAGCCGGAAAACCCGACCGATCGACGTGCCGATCGTCTCGTCGCCCACGAAACACGTGGCGGTGGTCAAGATCCGATCGGAGTCGATGTACCGCAGACGCAGCGGCTGCACCCAGGTCTCCGTATCGACGGCCGCCTGGAACATCGCAGGCTTGAAAGATCCATATGCCCGCCCACACCAGGTCGTGCCTTCCGGAAACACGACCACCGTGCCGCCGCTACGGAGTCTCTGCGCAACCTGCTCGACGGTGTCCGGCAGTGAGCGCAGGTTCCGACGGTGGATCGGCAGCACCTTCATCGATCGTGCCAGCAGTCCCAGAATCGGCCAGTCGATCAGGTCGCCGCGGGCGACGAAGGTCGCCGGACGTAGGGCGGTGAGTACCAGAACATCGGTCCAGGAGACGTGGCCGGCAACCACGAGTGCCCCATCGTCGGTTCGTGACTTCTCGCGATCGGAGCGGAGATCGTTGACGGAGAGCCGAATTCCGACCGCGAAGAGCAGCATTCTGGAGCCGAATCCGGTGACTGTGCGCCGGGCCCGCGGCGACACGACGCCCACTAGGATCAGCACCGGTAACAGACTGAAAGCCAACAGCGCCACCATGACTCGCGCTACGACGACGACGTGACGGACAGTGACGAGATCACGCGGAACACACCCTTCGCCACACGGGCTCGACGGCATCCACGCGTGGTCGAATTCCTTCTGCGCTGGAGCGGGAAGTGCAGACCGGCTCATGCTCGCGTCCTCGTCTCGTAGGTGGTGGCAGCGCTTCTGAGTCGGTCGAGGTAGCGAGTGTTCGCCTCGTGCAGTCCCAGCAGGGCGACGAAATCCGCAACTCCGAAGTCGGGATCGTGAGCAGGCTCACCGCAAATGGTTGCACCGAGTCTGAGGTAGCCCTTGAGCAGCGGAGGAATGGCAGGGCGGACGGGCGCCGGGATATCTCCCAGAACGAGCCCGTTCACCACGACAGGGTTGTACGGCACTACCCGACGATCTTCCTCGGAGCCGTGCTTGGCCATGAGAAAGTCTCGGACAGCGTGGACGTTGGCACCCGCAGGGTCGTCCGGTTTTGCGTGCATGGGAACGGAGACGCATCCCATGCACCATTCGAGTCCGGTCACTTCCAGGTAGTGCAGAATCCCGGCCCACATGAGACCTAGCACCGATCCCGACCGGTGCTCGGGGCGTACGACGGCTCGACCCATCTCCACAACGCGGTTGCCTGCGGGATCGAGGGCGGACAGGTCGAATTCCGTTGCGGTGTAGTAGCCACCGGCTGCAATGGCAGCGTCGGGCGGAAGCATTCGGTAGCAGCCCACGAAACTGTCGTCGCTGTTGTCCCGTACGAGCAGGTGGTCGCAGTACTCGTCGAAGCGGTCTGCGTCCTTACCGTCGGTACCGTGGGGGATCTCGAAGCCCGGCTCGGAGGCGAAGACGTCGTAGCGGAGTCGCTGTGCGGCTTCGCGGTGGTCTCGGTCGGTGGAGAGAACGAGCGAGTACCGATCGGTCGCAGGCGGGGAGCCTGCGGACCGACCCAGGTGTACAGGCGGGGTGACTGCGTGCGAGGTCATGACTGAAGTGGTCATGATTGTGTGTCTAACGAGCCAGAACGGCGTCAGTGCGTCACGGGGGTAACGCGTCCACGGACGTTGCGTGAACTGCTGCAGACGCAGTTCGGCCCCCACCCTCGGCGAGGATGGGGGCCGAATCGACGAAACTGGGTGTCAGCCCTTGTGCTTCTTGACTGCTTCGGTGAGCTGCGGTGCGACGTTGAAGAGGTCTCCCACGATGCCGTAGTCGGCGATCTCGAAGATGGGTGCTTCCTCGTCCTTGTTGACCGCGACGATGGTCTTCGAGGTCTGCATTCCCGCGCGGTGCTGGATGGCACCCGAGATACCCAATGCGACGTACAGCTGCGGGGAGACGGTCTTACCGGTCTGGCCGACCTGGAACTGGCCCGGGTAGTAACCGGAGTCCACAGCAGCACGCGAGGCCCCGACAGCCGCACCGAGCGAATCGGCGAGTTCTTCGACGACGTTGAACTTGTCAGCGCTTCCGACGCCACGTCCGCCGGAAACGACGACCTTGGCCTCCGTGAGCTCCGGACGGTCGCCGCCGACGATCGGGTCGCGCGAGGTGACCTTGGTGACGCCCTCTTCCTGAGCCGGGACCTCTACGGTTTCGCGAGTGCCGGCGCCAGCCTTGGGCTGGGCTTCGATGGCGCCCGGGCGAATGGAGATGACCGGAGCGTCGCCGTTGGCCTTGGCCTCGACGGTGAACGCGCCACCGAAGATGGAGTAGGTTGCGCTGCCGTCGCCGTCGATGCCGACGACGTCGTTGTGGTAGCCGGACCCGAGACGCGCGGCGAGGCGGCCTGCGACTTCCTTGCCTTCGATGGTCGCTGCGGTGATGATGGCAGCGGGGCTCACGGACTCGGCGAGGGCGGACAACACGTCGACCTTCGGCGTGATGATGAAGCCGTCGATGTCGTCGGATTCGGCGGCGTAGATCTTCTCTGCGCCGGCTTCGGTCAGCGCGTCGGCAACCTTGTCCGTGGTTCCGGCGGGGCCGGTGACGACTGCGGACGGCTCGCCCAGCGCGCGGGCGGCGGTGATCAGCTCGAGGCTGACCTTCTTGAGGGTTCCCTCGACGTGCTCCACGAGCACGAGTACTTCTGCCATGACTTGCTCTCCTTATGTGGTGTGCGCGGCGTGTCTGGGTGAGATCAGATGATCTTCTGGCCGACGAGGTAGGTAGCGATCTTGTCGCCGCCGTCGCCCTCGTCGGTGACCCGCTCGCCTGCAGTCTTGGGAGGCTTCGGGGTGGACGACGTGACGGTGGTGCCTGCATTCTCGACACCGACGATGCCGTCCTCGACACCGATCTCCGCGAGAGTGATCGTCTGAACCGTCTTCTTCTTCGCGGCCATGATGCCCTTGAAGGAGGGGAAACGCGGCTCGTTGATCTTCTCGGTGACACTCACGATGGCGGGCAGCGACGCCTCGAGGCCGAAGATGCCCTCGTCGGTTTCGCGCTCGCCGGAAACCTTGCCGTCGGCGACGGTCAGCTTGCGCAGCTGGGTGAGGGCGGGGATCTGCAAGTACTCGGCGATGATGGCGGGCACGGCACCGGTGCGTCCGTCGGTCGCTTCGTTACCCGCGATGATCAGGTCGGCAGGCTCGTCGTTCTCGAATGCGACATTCCCGAGTGCAGCAGCCAGCGCGTACGCAGTCTGGATGGCATCCGAACCGTGCAGCGAAGGATCGTTGAGGTGTACCGCACTGTCGGCGCCCATCGAGAGTGCCTTCCGAATGGCGTCGGTTGCGCGATCAGGGCCTGCGGAGAGAACCTTCACCTCGCCCCCCTGCGACTCCTTGATGAGAAGGGCTTCTTCGACAGCGCGCTCGTTGATCTCGTCGAGCACAGCGTCGGCTGCCTCACGGTCGAGCGTGAAGTCCCCGTCGGTGAGCTTGCGCTCGGACCATGTGTCGGGAACCTGCTTGATCAAAACAACGATGTTCGTCATGGGTCTGCGTCGACCTCCTGGTCGTGTTCCATCTGATGCGGACGTGTAAATCGATGTCCTGCGTATGGGTTCTTGCTGTTCTAGGCCTTGCCGTAGATTACCCCATGTTTAGTTACTGGTGGGTAACTTACCGCAGATCTTGTCTGACCATACATCCGACCCGCAAGCGATGAACCGCCACTCTCCGATCCGGAGCCAACATGCGGCAGTGGACCGCCCCTGGCTGATTGAAGGGGCGAGGCACTACCCTCTCGTCGGTGAGCGATTCATCGAACGCCGAAATGCCAACGAACCCGGGGACGTCAACGAGCACGAGGACGTCAACGAGCACGGTCGTGGCCGCAGCACCCGAGCCACTTCCCCTCACCGGAGAGCGCACCGTGCCAGGGATCGCAGAGGAGAACTACTGGTTCCGTCGGCACGAGGTGGTCTACGAAGCCATGCGCGAGCGTTGCACAGGCCGTGTCGTGCTCGAGGCCGGGTCAGGAGAAGGCTACGGAGCCAACATGATCGCCGAAGTTGCATCGACGGTCCTCGGACTCGATTACGACGCTTCGGCCGCGTCTCACGTTTACGATCGCTACCCGAGGATCGGCATGCTGCGCGGCAACCTCGCGACACTTCCCATCGCCGACGGTTCCGTCGATGTCGTGGTCAATTTCCAGGTGATCGAACACCTCTGGGATCAGGCGCAGTTCCTGGCCGAATGCTTTCGCGTCCTCGCCCCCGGCGGGTTGTTGCTCATCAGCACACCCAATCGGATCACCTTCTCCCCCGGTCGCGACACGCCGCTCAACCCCTTCCACACTCGCGAACTCGACGCCGCGGAACTCACCGAACTGCTGAAAGAAGCCCGTTTTTCGGTGGACACCATGACCGGCGTTCATCATGGAGGGGCATTGCGGGCACTCGACGACAAGCACGGCGGGTCCTTCATCGACGCACAGATCGAACGCGCACTCGCAGGCGAACCTTGGCCTGCGGATCTGACCGCCGATGTCGCTGCGGTCTCCACCGCAGATTTCGACATCGAGTCATCCGACATCGACGCGAGCCTCGACCTCGTGGCAATCGCGATCAAACCTGAAGACTCACCGGTGAGCGGGTGAGCACACCCGATGCCGTCGTGACCGAGCCGGGCATGTTCTCTCTTGTTCTTCATTCCCACCTGCCGTGGCTCGCCAATCACGGCCGGTGGCCCGTCGGCGAAGAATGGCTCTATCAATCTTGGGCTGGTTCCTATCTGCCACTGACTTCGATGCTCAGCCGACTGGCCGACGAGGGTCGAACGAACCTACTGTCTCTGGGGATCACGCCGGTGCTCGCCGCACAGCTGGACGATCCACATTGCCTGTCCGGCATGCATCACTGGTTGGGGAATTGGCAACTCCGCGCCCACGAGGCGCAGAACCGAGAACTCTCGACACGAGAGCATCGCTCGGCATCGGCTGCGCTCCACGAATTCGAAACACACTGGCGCCATGGCGGTTCCGGGGTGATCAGGACTCTCGTCGACTCGAGAGCGGTCGAATTGCTCGGCGGCCCGCTCGCCCATCCTTTCCAACCTTTGATGGATCCTCGACTGCGCCAATTCTCCTTGACCGAAGGTCTTTCCGACGCGCAGGGACGGTGGGGCACGCGTCCCTGCGGCATCTGGGCACCGGAGTGTGCTTACGCCCCTGGAATGGAAAACGAGTACGCCACAGCCGGTGTAACCCACTTCATGGTCGACGGTCCGGCACTTCGCGGCGACACCTCGCTCGGTCGGCCGGTTCGTGATTCCGGCGTCGTAGCGTTCGGCCGCGACCTGAGCGTCAGCTACCGCGTCTGGTCACCGAAATCCGGATATCCCGGCCATGCTGCATACCGCGACTTTCACACCTACGACCACGACACCGGACTCAAACATGCTCGGGTGACAGGCCGTACCGTCGACTCTGCGGACAAGGCTCCGTACGACCCAGCCGCTGCTGCGGCGGCCATCGACAAACATGTGTTGGATTTCGTCGACGCTGTACGAATGCGCCTGAGGGAGGAATCGGCCCGCATCGGGCGACCAGCACTCGTCGTCGCCGCATTCGACACCGAGCTGTTCGGACACTGGTGGTTCGAAGGTCCTCAGTGGCTGGAGAAGGTCCTACGAGCACTCCCGGAAGCGGGCATCGACATCGGCACTCTCGAAGACGCTCGGACGAGAGGATACGTCGGAGCTCCGACGCAGCTCGAGGAGTCGTCCTGGGGATCGGGCAAAGACTGGCGAGTCTGGGCGGGCGAGCAAGTCCACGATCTCGTCACGCTGAACTCCGAGGTCGTTCTCGCGGCTCTCGATGCCATCGACAAGAACCGCGGACCCAGCGGCGGTGGACAACCCGAATTGCGCAACAGGACGAACGACCAGATTCTGCGTGAGACACTGATGGCAATAGCAAGCGACTGGGCTTTCATGGTCAGCAAGGACTCCGCCGCAGGCTACGCACGGGAGCGCGCACACATCCACGCCCACGCATCGAGGGAGATCGCCGATGCGGTGTCGCGGGGGCAGGGCGAACGTGCCGCGGAGCTCGCGGCGCAGTGGAATCGAGCAGACGGTCTCTTTCCTTCGCTCGATGCGAGGCGACTGCGCACGGAACGGTCGTATTGCAGGGACGGGGAAACCGAGTGAAGATTTTGATGGTGTCGTGGGAATATCCACCGGTTGTAGTCGGCGGACTCGGTAGACACGTCCACCACTTGGCCACCGAACTCGTCCGAGTGGGCCACGAAGTGGTCGTACTCTCACGCCGTCCGACCGGCACCGACGCCTCGACACACCCGACTCATCATCGAATCGAGGACGGCGTACTCGTCGTCGCGGTCGCCGAGGATCCCGCACACTTCGTGTTCGGCGAGGACATGCTCTCCTGGACTCTTGCCATGGGGCACGCGATGGTGCGCGCCGGAATCGCACTGGGAAAGCCTGGCCTCGGCGAAGGCTGGCAGCCGGACGTCGTGCACGCACACGACTGGCTCGTCGCTCACCCGTCGATCGCTCTGGCCGAACACTACGACGTGCCGCTGGTCTCGACGATCCACGCGACCGAGGCGGGGCGTCACAGCGGATGGATCTCGGGTCCGGTCAATCGTCAGGTGCACTCGATCGAATGGTGGCTTGCCAGCGACTCGGACGCCGTCATAACGTGTTCTGCGTCGATGAAAGACGAAGTCACGCGATTGTTCGGTGTCCGCCATTCTGCCGTGCACGTGATCCGCAACGGAATCGACATTCGAACGTGGAGCTACCGGCGCCGTGAACCCCGCCAGGAGCCCGCGAAACTTCTGTACGTCGGCCGTCTCGAATACGAGAAGGGCATCCAGGACGCGATCGCCGCGCTTCCACGGATTCGTCGCAGTCATCCCGGCACGACCCTCCACATCGCCGGCGAAGGCACCCAATTCGCCTGGCTCGCGCAGCTGGCGCGCACACACCGCGTCTCCCGCGCGGTCTCGTTTCTCGGCTCGCTCGACCACACCGAACTTCTCGGCTGGCTCCATGGCGCCGATGCGATCGTTCTACCGAGCCGCTACGAACCGTTCGGAATTATCGCACTCGAAGCAGCGGCCGCGGGGATTCCGCTCGTGGCGTCGACTGCAGGCGGACTCGGCGAGGCCATCGTCGACGGCGTCACAGGTCTGTCTTTCGAACCGTCCGATGTCGCCGGACTCGCCGCGGCCGTCCGCCGCGTCTTGGACAACGTGGACGCGGCACAGGACCGAGCGGCGGCGGCGCGGGAGCGGCTCACCGTCGACTTCGACTGGAAGCACGTCGCCGACGCCACCGCTCAGGTCTACCTCGCCAGCAAGCGCAAGGTTCGATTTCCACTGGCGCGGCCGGTCATCGTCGAGCGGGCTCTACCCGAGCGAGGCTGAGCCGCCTTTGACCCCGTAGAGGTCATCGTGGCACTACTGTGCCGGCACAGCTCAGTTTCTTCGGGCGGCCGCAGCCGCATCGAGTGCTTTCTTTCGTTCGATGTCCTCGAGGGCCGCGATGTACTTCGCCCGCTCGCCGGCACCGGCTTCCCAGTCCGCCTTGCGGTTGCGGACCACCTTTGCCGGGGCGCCGACGGCGATGCTGTAGTCCGGGATCGTGCCCTTCACCACTGCGTGCGCGCCGAGCACGCATCCGCGCCCGACGCTCGTTTCGCGTAGGACCGTGACCTTGGCCGCGATCCAGGTGTCGGGGCCGATCCGCACCGGTCCTTTCACGATGCCCTGATCCTTGATCGGAGTGTTGACATCGTCCATCCGGTGATCGAAATCGCAGATGTAGCACCAGTCCGCGACGAGAGTCGACGCGCCGATTTCTATGTCCAGATAAGTGTTGACGACGTTGTCCTTGCCGAACACCACTTTGTCCCCGATACGCAGCGAACCCTCGTGGCATCGAATCGCGTTGCCGTCGCCGATGTGTACCCAGCGTCCAATTTCGAGCCTGGCCAGCTCGGGAGTCGAGTGGATCTCGACGTTCTTACCGAGAAAAACCATGCCTCGGAGAATCACATGCGGGTTGGCGGCTTTGAAACGTGCCAACCTGAAGTAGCGCACCAGGTACCAGGGTGTGTACGCCTTGTTCTGGAGGACCCAGCGGAGCGAATCCAGAGTGAGGAAACGGGCCTGATCCTCGTCGCGGAGCCGCGATCCTCGCCACCGCGAACGCAGCGGCGCGTTCCACATACTCGTCATAGGAAGCCACACTAGTTTCGGATATGCCCTACGGTCCAACTCCCCCGCGAGCCGCCTCTCTGCTCCACCCGTCCGCCGCGATAGTCTCTGTCCTTGACGTTGGTGAAGAAAGAACAGCGAAGGAGAGCACAGGGTGCTTGGCGGCAGGGCGGATTTCGCTCGCGTAGCAGTGCTGGCGACGGTGGTCGCGCTGGTATCGGCAGCGTGCGGCGGTAGCGGCGACACCATCGACGCATTCGCCCCCGGAAGTTGGCCGGCAGTCCACGGCGACGCCCGAAACAGCAACAGCACCGGCCACACCGGCCTGTCCGATCTGTCACTCGAGTGGTCACGTCCGTTGGGCGGCACCGTGGTCACGCCACTGTCCATCGCGTCGAGCGGGCAGATGTTCGTTTCGACCACGACCGACGCGGGATGCAATGTGTTCTCGTTCGACATCGAATCGGGTAGGAAGCAGTGGTGCAACCGACTCGGGCCGTCGGTCGCCACGGCAACTCCGCTCGTCGATTCGGTTGCCAACGTGTACGTCGGGGATGACGGCGGGTTTTCCTCGTACAATGACCACGGCCAATTACGTTGGCGCACTCCGACGTACGGCGTTCCGCGCTCGGCACAGTTCCTCGGTGACGGAAGCGTTCTGGCGATCACCCAGCTCGGGCAGGTCAACATCCTGGACACTCAGACCGGGCAGTCCACCGTGGCGATCCACGACCTGATCTCACCGCCCGACTTCCTCGACGCCCCCGATACCGGATTCTCACCACCCGAGACCGGCCTCGCCGAATGCGCAACCGGCGCGGCCGACTGCCCCGTGGCCGCGGCGCCTGCCGTCGACCTGGAGGCGTCGAACATCTACCTGGTGCTATGGCGTCCAGGAGCCATTGCGCCGCAACTCGTTTCATTGCACTACGATGCCGATGCAACCCCGGCGGTCACCGAACGGTGGTCTTCGGATCTGCTCCCCGCAGGTGTCGCATCGTCTCCGGTGCTGTCGGAGGACGGAAACACCGTCTATGTGGCCGACGTCGACGGCAGACTCAACGCCTACAATTCCTCCGACGGATCCTCGAAATGGACGTTCGGCGCCGGCTTCGGCGCGTCCGCGACACCGTCGGTGGGTGCGGACGGATTCATCGTTCCGGCAGGGGGACCCGGCGTGCGGTCCATCAGCGACGACGGCGACCACGCGAGCGTGAGATGGTCCCGTGACGACATCGAGCAGGCAGGCACCCCGGTTCAGACCGCCGACGGTACGGCGTTGGTGGTCACTCGCCGCGGAGACGGGTTGATGCTCGAATCGCTCGATGCCAACTCCGGCAACACCACATCGAGCACATCCTTGCCCGGCGCGACAGGCTTCACTGTTGGCACCTCCATCGGCCCGGATGGTCAAGTAATCACCTCGACCTACCTCGGCGAAATCTTTACTTACACCGACTGATTCCATCCATCGGGGTGATTCTTACCGCCCGGCTTCCGCGCTTCACAGACGAACGCGACTGCCGAGCGGCCGATGCGGGTGATCACCACCGACATCGCCAGATCGCCCTCCAGCTTCAGCTTTGGCCTGAGCACTGCTGGATCGACATCGACTCCGCGGACCAGGATCTCGACCGATCCACAGCGGTGTGATGCCAACGCCTGCCGAAGAGTCTTCTCAGAGAACTTGATTCGATCGAGAACACGGAACCCGTTGACGCCACGGGGAACCGAATCACCCGTCAGGTACGCGATTCGGGGGTCGAGCTGCCACAGCCCGTGACGAGCGGCGTAGTGCCGAACCAGCCCCGCTCGAACGATTGCGCCATCCGGGTCGATCAACCACGCGCCCGGCTCGCGCTCCTCGATCTCATCGGATTCTGCTCCCGTGATTTCCTCGCAGGATCCGTCGGAGCTCAACACCGATGCACGCCGCGCGGTTGTGCTCGATCGCAGACTTCCGCGCGTCAGCTCTTGACTCGTCAATCCCGGCGACCACAGACATGCTTCCTTCACACCTCCGTCGAGGGACACCACTTCGATTTCTCCAGCCCAGTTCAGCGCATCGAAGTCCAGCCCAGGCGCGCACTTGACCACCAGATCACGACCTGAGTACACGTCGAGAAGCGCCGGTAGCGGCGGTTGCAATGCAGCTGGATCGCGGGTCCTGCGACCCCCGGCGCGCCTGCCAGGATCTGCGAGTACGACTGTGCCGCGGCTGGTCGGCGTCAGCGCATCGGCTCGGAAGACACTGGCACTCGGCGCATTGTGGGCTGCCATCCGCAGCCGAATCGAATCGAGATCGCTGCCGACGACGGCACCGGGTGTGGTCGACAACGCCGCCAGTTCAGTGCCGATCGAACAGGTTACGTCGTGAACGTCACGACCGGACAGTCGGACGGCCCGACGCGATGCGACGATCGACGGGGTCGCCTGCTGTACGGCGTCGTCGGTCAGCAGCCAGCTCTCACTGCCGGCGATCTTTGATTTCGCCTTGCGTCTGAGCGTCGCGGTTTCGACCAAGGACGCGCTGTGATCTCCGTACACACTGCGAGCGGACGCCACGTCGGACAGCAGTGAGGATGTCGTCAGCGGCATGCGATCGACGTCGAGCGTCGGTGAATGCGTAGGACATGGTTGCTAGGTGTAGATCAGTCGGACTTGACTCCGGTGATCATCACGTTGTAAAAGTATCCGCGAGGCACGACGTGCTTGAGCACCTTTTCGTCGACCCAGCTCAACGTCTTCCAACCACCGAAGGCGAACTTCGCCCAGTTCCAGCCGAGCTTCTCGGCCGGAACAGCGGCCTCGAAGGTCCGAACCGGCCATCCGAGCAACGCAGCGGCGAATTCTTCGGTGCGAGCCTCCACTTCCACCGCACCCGCACTGAGCGCAATGTTCTCGAGATCGGACGGATCGAAAGTGTGAATGTCCACCACGGCCTCGAGCGCAGCAGCGCGCGAGGACTCGTCGAGCTCCTCCTGCGGTTTGCGCCAACTGGCCAGGAACGGGAGCTTGGTAGTGCGTGTGGTGGCTTCCCAGGTGAGTCGGCCGAGCCAACGCGCGTAGAAGTTTCCGACGGTGGTCGGTTCGCCTGCGAAGACGAAGCGCCCACCGGGCTTGAGCACTCGCAGGACCTCGCGCAAAGACTGCTCCACGTCGGGAATGTGGTGCAGCACCGCATGCCCGACAACCAAGTCGAACGTGTTGTCCGCGTACGGAATGGTTTCGGCGTCGGCGACGCGGCCGTCAACGTCTAGCTTCAAGTGACCGGCATTGCGCAGTGCAACTTTCACCATGCCGGGGGAAAGATCGGTGACCGACCCCTTCTCGGCAACACCTGCCTGCATCAGGTTGAGCAGGAAGAAACCGGTGCCGCATCCGAGTTCGAGTGCGCGTCCGTACGGCAATGCGTCCTGGGCTCCCGGCTGCCCGGCGACGGCCTGGTCGAAACGACCGCGTGCGTACTCGATACAACGTTCGTCGTAGGAGATCGACCATTTGTCGTCGTACGTCTCCGCTTCCCAATCGTGATAGAGAACTTGGGCGAGTTTTGTATCGCTTCGCGCGGCCTCGACCTGCTCGGCTGTGGCGTGCGGATTCGGTGCGGGGTCCCCCGCGGCGTCGGAAACCACGTGCAGGGTGGCGTCAGCGCTTGTGGTCTCGGCGCTGTCGCTGCCGTCGTGAGAGCTTGCAGTCATCAGGGCAGCCTACTATCCAGTAGAGAATGAACAAGTTCCAGTTTGCGGAGCGACGATCACTCCCCGGTGAAGTCGGCCTTACCTGGACCGTTGGCGATGAACGATTCCATGCCGATTGCACGATCCTTCGTGGCGAACAGGGCTGCGAACTGCTGGGCCTCGATCTTCAGGCCCGTGTGCAAGTCCGTGTCGAGACCCTGATCGATCGACGCTTTCGCGGCGGCGAGTGCGCGTGATGCACCCTTGGTGAACTGCGACGCCCACTTCCTCGCGGCGTTGTACACCTCATCCGGTGCCACCACTTCGTCGACGAGACCGATGCGGAGCGCTTCCTCCGCACCGACGAAGCGACCCGTGAACACCATGTCCTTGGCCTTGCTCGGGCCGATGAGACGCGCGAGTCGCTGAGTTCCGCCGCCGCCGGGAATCACACCGAGCAATACTTCCGGTACTCCGAGCTTCGCGTTGTCACCGGCGATACGACGGTCTGCGCCGAGGGCAACCTCGAGTCCGCCGCCGAGAGCGTATCCGGTGATTGCGGCCACAACAGGCTTGGGAATCGCGGCGAGCGCGCCGAGACCCGACTGTAGATCGCCGGCGATGGCAGCCATCTGCGACGCCGACAGCTCAACCATTTCCTTGATGTCCGCTCCCGCGGCGAAGACCTTCTCGCCGCCGTAGACGATGACCGCCTTGACGGCGGAGTTCGTCGTCGCTTCCCGTGCTGCCAGCCGGATCTCTTCTTGGACTTGACGGTTCAATGCATTCATAGGGGGACGATCCAACCGGATCGTACCGATGCCGTCTGCTACCTCGAGTGCCACGAACTCTGCCATGGCCGCAACGGTACCGGTGTGGGAACTACCGACCGGTCCACGGGTGGGCACTGTCCGCGAAACAGGCCTCCGGCCCGGGACTTTACCTTCCAGACCACGGATGGACACTGTCCGCGTAATAGGCCTCCTGCCCGGGGAATTCCACACGAATCTCGCCATCCACGTGATGAATATTTGGCTGGATCGGCTCGATGACAGGAGTCGCGGTCAGTACGTCGGCCACGGTGCGAAAGGCGCTCAGTCCGTCCAATTGACTCCAGGTGGGAGGCAGCAGAATGGTGTGGCCTTCTCGCCATTCCTTCAGGGCCGATGCCAGCGAACGCCACCCGACCGACTTGGCCTCGCTGGTAGCGCCGTCGGCGTTCTGACCGTCCGGCTGAACTGCCACGAAGAATCGAGTGTCGTATCGACGTTTTTCGCCTACCGGGGTAATCCAGTTGGACCATGGCCGAAGTAGATCGGAGCGAAACACCAGTCCGTTCCGCGTCAAGAACTCACCGAATGTCTGCTCGCGGCGCTCGAGGCGACCTCGATCCTCGGCGTAACTGCTGGTGTCCGACACGACGGACTCGGCCGTCGCTCCGGCAAGCAGAATCCCGCACTCCTCGAATGTCTCCCGCGCCGCGGCGCATACGAGGGCCGCAGCTTTGCGCTCGTCGACACCGAACTTCGCGGCCCACCACGCTGCATCCGGGCCCGCCCACGCCAGATCGGCGTCGGCGTCCGATATGTCGACGCCGCCCCCGGGGAACACGGTCATTCCGCCCGCGAATGCCATCCCGCCCACGCGCTCGAGGAGAAAGACCTCCACCTCGTCGGTGCCGTCTCGCAACAAGATCACAGTCGAGGCGTCGCGCACGGGGGCCGCGTCGGTAGAAGTCATCCTCGGAACGTACAACGGCTAGAGGCGGTGCTGAGCGGCCGCCCTCGTTCGCCGCGCGAAAAAGCGACCGTCAACGCGATCCAAAGTAATCGACTGGCTGAACGCCTCTGTCAAGTTCTCCGCGGTAATGACGTCATCGACGAATCCCTGCGCGACGACGCCGCCCTCCTTCAGAAGCAACGCATGACTGAATCCCGGCGGAATCTCTTCGACGTGGTGGGTGATCAGGACGGTCGCAGGCGCGTCGGGGTCCGCCGCGAGATCGGCCAATCGAGCAACGAGTTCCTCGCGTCCACCGAGATCGAGACCCGCGGCGGGTTCGTCGAGAAGCAGAAGCTCAGGATCGGTCATCAGAGCGCGAGCGATGAGGACACGTTTGCGCTCGCCCTCGGACAACGTTCCGTAGGTTCGCTCCGCCAGGTGTTCGACGCCCAGACTCTCCAGCATGTCCACCGCACGCTCGGTATCCATCTCGTCGTATCGCTCACGCCAGCGGCCGAGCACGCTGTACCCCGCCGAGACCACGAGATCCTTCACCGACTCGTCCGCGGGAATCCGATGTGCCAGCGCAGAAGAGGACAGTCCGATTCTGGGCTTGAGATCGGCAAGATTCGCTGTGCCGATCACTTCACCGAGGACGTGGGCGGTGCCTGAGGTGGGATGAACCTCGGCGGCTGCGATACGCATCAGTGACGTCTTACCGGCTCCGTTGGGTCCGAGGACGACCCATCGTTCGTCGAGTTCCACCTGCCAGGTCACTGGACCGACAAGGGTCACTCCACCTCGTCGGATGAGAACGTCGTTGAAATCGATGAGCAAGTCGGGATCCGGTTCAGACACGTTGTCTATCTTGTCGCACATCAGTCGGGCTTTCACGGCAGGATCTGCATGCGTGTCGTCCAATTCTGATCACAGTGCCGTTTCAGCTGTCCCCGCTCCCGGATCGCCGTTCCCCCTCGGCGCAACACTGTCGGCAGGTGGCACTCAATTTGCAGTCCACTCGCCCGAGGCCGATGGTGTCGAGGTCTGTCTGATCGACCCGGACGGCAGCGAAACTCGGGTCGAGCTGCGTAGCCACACCTTCGGGATCTGGCACGGGTTCATCGGTGGAGTCGAAGCAGGTGCGACGTATGGCGTCCGCGCCCACGGACCGTGGGATCCGCCCACCGGGCGTCGGTTCAACCAGCACAAACTGCTGATCGACCCAGCTGCCCGACAGATCACCGGCTCGCTCGGATCGGCACAGGCACTGCTCCCCTACGACGACGAACCGTTCGGGCGGCCCAGTGCGATCGACTCGCTCGGGCACGTGCCCCTCTCCGTTGTCACCGCGAAGACCGACCGCAACGACCCCGACCGCAGTGGCCCCGACCGCAATAGCCCTCAGCGCAATAACATCGTGAAGCCCGATATTCCATGGGACCGAACGGTCCTCTACGAACTTCACGTCGGTGCCTACACAGCGCGCCATCCCGGCGTTCCGGTGGAACACCGCGGCACCTATCTCGGACTCACCGCCCCCGTGATACTCGAACATCTGACGCGAGTCGGTGTGACCACCGTCGAGTTGCTGCCGGTGCACGCCACTCTGACGGAGCCGGACGTGAGAGCGCGCGGGATGCGCAATCACTGGGGCTATTCCACGGGTGCCTACTTCGCACCCGATCCTCGTTTCGCCTCGGTGCCGGGATGCGAGGTGACCGAGTTCCGCACGATGGTCGACGCCCTGCACTCCGCCGGAATCGAAGTTGTGCTCGACGTCGTTTACAACCACACATGCGAGTCTTCGGTGTCAGGCCCGTCCATCAGTTGGCGTGGCCTCGATGCACCGGGTTACTACTTGCTCGACGGGCGTGGGTACGACGTCGATCTCACCGGGTGCGGCAACACACTCGATTCCGCGTCTCCTGCCGTAGTGAGGATGGTGTGCGACAGTCTTCGATACTGGACTCAGGAAATGGGTGTCGACGGCTTCAGGTTCGATCTCGCCAGTACCCTCGGCCGGCCCGGCGGCTGGCGGTTCGATACTCGCGCACCACTTCTGACTGCGATTACCAGCGATCCGGTGTTGTCGGAGGTCAAGTTGATCGCCGAGCCGTGGGACGCCACGGGAGCCGGTTATCAAGTCGGCGGTTTCGGCAGTATGTGGTCCGAGTGGAACGATCGCTACCGCGATACCGTGCGACGATTCTGGGCGGGTCAGACCGGTGTACGGGAACTTGCGTCGAGACTTGCCGGTTCTGAGGACATCTACGGAGGCGGCAGCCGGAAGCCCTGGGCCTCGGTCAATTTCGTGACCGCGCACGACGGTTTCACCGCTCGCGATCTGGTGTCGTATTCACACAAGCACAACGAGGCCAACGGCGAAGAGAACCGCGACGGCACAGACAACAACGTGTCGATGCACCACGGCGTCGAAGGACCGACCGACAACCCCGAGATCTCAGCTGCTCGTGATCGTCACGTCCGCGCACTGCTGGCAACCCTTACGCTGTCCACCGGAACGCCGATGCTGCTCGCAGGAGACGAGTTGGGGCACACCCAGTTCGGCAACAACAACGCTTACTGCGTACCGGCGGATACGTCCGCCGCCGATGCCTGGGCCCTCGACTGGTCGGCGGTGGACGAGCAGTTGATCTCGTTCGTTTCCCGCCTACTGAAGGTCAGGCGCAGCGCGCCCACCCTGCGACAACAAGAGTTCTTCATCGGTCGCGACACCCCCACCGGCCGACCGGACCTCGTATGGTTCGACGCCGCAGGCAGCGAACTGAGCACGGAGTCGTGGAACGACGATTCGGTGCGCACGCTTCAAGCGTGGGTGGACGGCGCCGACGTGCGATCCTACGAACCCGACGGTCGGCACGTGGACGATGCCAGTTCACTGCTGATACTGCATTCCGGCGCGCCCACCGAGGTGGTGCTCGCATGCCCGCCCTGGGCTGCCTCACGCTTCGTGCCGGTATTCGATTCTTCCACTGCCGACGGCATGCCTGCGGACACCACCCCAGTGGTTGCCGGGTCACCGATTTCACTGACCGGTTCTACGATCCTCGTACTGCGCAGCGACGGCAGGTAGTTCATGAACAGTTGCACGAGGGGCCCGATCCCGAAGGCGTAGAGCACGGTTCCGATACCGACATTGCCGCCGAGCAACCAACCCGTTGCCACCACGGTCAACTCGATGCATGTTCGCACCAACCTGACGGACAAACCGGTATGCGCAACCAACCCCGTCATCAACCCGTCCCGCGGTCCTGGTCCCATCCCCGCACCGATGTAGAGGGCAGTGGCGAACGCATTGATCACGATGCCGCCCGCGAGCATCGCGGCGCGAACAGCGACTCCGTCGACTTCGGGGAGCCAGGCCAGTGACACATCGACCGCGATCGCGATGACCACGACGTTGCTGATTGTTCCCAGCCCTGGCTTCTGCCGCAGCGGAATCCAGGCCAACAGCACAAGGACACCGGTGACCGCGGTGATCGCACCGAAGCTCGCGGCAACGTGTCTGCTCACTCCCTGGTGAAACACGTCCCATGGATCCAGACCGAGGCCCGCGGCGACCATCAGTGCCATCGAAAATCCGTACAGGCACAGTCCGACGTAAAGGGCGGCCAGTCGCAGTCCGAGTCGGCGGGCGTACAAAAGTCCAGGAGTGTTCGACGGCATGCATCAAGTCTCGGCGTTGACTGGCACTCCCAGAAACATCCAGTTTCGAAGTAGTGGACCCTGAACCTGTCCCAGCCGATGCTCAGGGTTCAAGCGTTGCGATGACCCGTCATCGATCCTGGCGCAACTTCGGTGAAGCCTGCGTCGCGAACGGCCACCGCGCGGCCGTCGTTCACACATTCGAGAGCGCCCAGCCACTGTTGTGGATCTGCGTCGCGCACCGAGCAGGCGAAACCGTTCGATGCCCAGGATTCGCACTGCTCGGTGGTCATGGCTCCGGCGAGGAGCATCGACGCGTGCCCAACCTGGGCTGCGGCTTTTCCCACGGTCATGTCGAGGGCGCGGTCGATCCACAGCACCGGCATCCCGGGACCGGCCTGACCAGGCTCGTTGTGCTCGAGGTCGGTACCTCCGATCTGGAGCTTCTTGATGCGTGTGTCCAAATCGCCAACTCGTCCGGGCACAAGGGCACGGGCCTGCGCATTGCCTACGGAGACCGTGACGCCGGGGATCTCCTGTGCGGCCGTCCACTGGGAGCCGCGCGCTCTCCGCGCCACCTTTCGGATGCGAGCTCCCGTCCAGGTCAGGAAAGCGTCCTGCCATTCACCACCGGTACCCACCCGCACGTCGAGACACAACGCGACCGCCGCCGATGCAGCGACCTGGAGAAGGTCCGTTCGAGAGGGTGTATCGACCTTGGGGATGTGCAGAATGACCGGCATCGCAAGGACATCGGCCGGGTCCGGTGGATCCTCCTGGCCTCCGTATCCTGCGGCGAGCACCGCGTGACGTTCCGCGAACAAGCTCGTCGGTGTCGGTGTCGGTGTCGGTGTCGGTGTCGGTTCGGGCGTGGGCGCGTCGTCGCCCACGGTGTCTGTCACAGAATCGGCACTCGCCGGACGCCGCCGTCGACGGCGTCGGCAGCTTCGATCTCACTGCGCGTGACACCGAGCATGAACAGCACCGCGTCGAGATACGGGTGCGAGATTGCAGTATCTGCGATCTCCCGTAAAGCGGGCTTTGCGTTGAAAGCCACGCCCAGGCCTGCTGCGGTCAGCATGTCGATATCGTTGGCACCGTCGCCGACTGCAACGGTCTGCTCCATCGGCACGCCAGACTGGGCGGCGAACTCGCGCAAAGCAGTTGCCTTCGCGGCGCGGTCGATAACCTCTCCGATCACTCGCCCGGTCAACTTCCCGTCGATGATCTCGAGAGTGTTGGCCTTGACGAAGTCCAGTTCGAGTTCGTGCGCAAGACCCTCGATCACTTGTCTGAAGCCTCCAGAGACGACGCCGCAGTGATAGCCGAGCCTGCGCAGCGTCCGAATGGTGGTTCGCGCACCGGCCGTGAGCTCCAACTCCTCGCTCACCTCGTCGATCACCGACGCGTCGAGGCCGGCAAGCGCCTGAACACGCTGATGAAGCGACTCGGTGAAATCGATCTCGCCCCGCATCGCCGCTTCGGTGACCGCGCGGACCTCGGCCTCACGCCCGGCCTTGGCCGCGAGCATTTCGATGACCTCACCCTGGACGAGTGTCGAATCGACGTCGAACACGATGAGTCGTTTGGACCGACGCGAGATTCCACCTCGTTCGACGGCGACATCGACTCCGACGCCTGCGGCGATCTCCGACAGACCGGTACGAAGCTGCTTGTCTGCGTCGGGCGAGGTATTGGTTGCGGTGACCGTCAACTCGAGCCCGGTCACCGGGTAGTCCGCGATGCCCCTGATGGAGTCGATGTTGGCGCCCTGTCTTGCCAGCTCACGTGAAATCGCGCTGAACGCACGTGCCGTCACGGGCCTCCCGAGAACCACGACGACGTGGGTCGCGAGCGTCTGGCGCCCCACCGGGTCCGCGTCGATCTCGACGTCGACGTGAACGCCGACGGTCGACATTGCCTCTTCGAGTTCCTCTTGGAGAGCTTCGGGGTCGTTGGGACACGTCAGTAGAACACCGAGGGTGAGACGCCCCCGAATGACCACCTGTTCTACATCGAGGAGGCTCACTTGATGCCGCGAGAGGGCCGCGAACAGAACCGAGGTGACACCCGGTTTGTCCGGGCCGGTCACCGTGACGAGTACTGCGGTGTCCTTCGACGGCACCGAATCTCCTTTCGATCCTGCGACACGACACCCTGCAGGGAGCGGGTCGAATGTTGACTGTGTGCTCGTAGGAGATTGTCGCAAGCGAAGAGCCCCGCCCGGATACCGGGAGGGGCTCTTCGCTGCTACTGAGAAACTCTACTTCGGATCTGAATCACCGGAGTGCTCGTGGTCGCTGGTTGCAAGTGGTGCTCGACGGGCCTGCTCGAGTACTTCGGTGGTGTGACCACCGTGGCTGCCCGGCCCGACGTGCGCTTCCGAGCGCATCCGCTCCACCATGTGCGGGTAGTGCAGCTCGAACGCCGGACGCTCGGACCGGATCCGGGGCAGTTCCGTGAAATTATGCCGCGGCGGCGGGCACGAGGTCGCCCACTCCAACGAATTTCCGTAACCCCACGGATCATCGACGGTCACCACCTCGCCGTACCGGTAGGACTTGAACACATTCCACACGAACGGCAACGTCGACGCACCGAGCACGAACGCACCGATCGTGGAAATGATGTTCAGCGTGGTGAACCCATCGGAAGCCAGATAATCCGCATACCGACGCGGCATACCTTCGTTACCGAGCCAATGCTGCACCAAGAACGTGCCGTGGAACCCGAAGAACGTCAACCAGAAATGCCACTTCCCGAGAGTCTCGTCCATCATCCGACCCGTCATCTTCGGGAACCAGAAGTAGATACCGGCATACGTCGCGAACACGACCGTCCCGAACACCACGTAATGGAAGTGCGCGATCACGAAATACGTATCGGTGACATGGAAATCGATCGGCGGCGACGCCAACAACACACCCGAGAGACCACCGAAGAGGAAGGTGATCAAAAAGCCGATGGAGAACAACATCGGAGTCTCCAACGTCACCTGACCACGCCACATCGTGCCGATCCAGTTGAAGATCTTCACACCCGTCGGTACCGCGATCAGAAAGGTCATGAACGAGAAGAACGGCAGCAACACCGCACCGGTGGCATACATGTGATGCGCCCACACCGCGATCGAGAGCGCCGCGATCGCAATCGTCGCGTAAATCAACGTCGTGTACCCGAACATCGGCTTACGCGAGAACACCGGGAAAATCTCGGACACGATCCCGAAGAACGGCAACGCGATGATGTAAACCTCGGGATGGCCGAAGAACCAGAACAGATGCTGCCACAACAACACTCCACCGGTCGCCGGGTCGAACAAATGCGCACCCAGATGCCGATCCGCCGCCAACCCCAACAGCGCCGCAGTCAGCAACGGGAACGCCAGAAGAATCAGGATCGAGGTGACCAGAATGTTCCAGGTGAAGATCGGCATCCGGAACATCGTCATACCCGGCGCACGCAAACAGATGACGGTGGTGATCATGTTGACGCCACCCAAAATGGTGCCCAGACCCGCGACCGCGAGACCCATGATCCACATATCCGCACCGACACCCGGCGAATGCAACGCCGACGTCAACGGCGTGTACGCAGTCCACCCGAAATCCGCAGCACCACCGGGAGTGATGAACCCGGCAGTGGTGATCAACGCACCGAACAGATACAGCCAATACGAGAAAGCATTCAACCGGGGAAACGCCACATCGGGCGCACCGATCTGCAACGGCAAAATGTAATTCGCGAACCCGAACACGATCGGCGTCGCATACAGCAACAACATGATGGTGCCATGCATGGTGAACAACTGGTTGTACTGCTCATTGGAGAGGAACTGCATCCCCGGAACAGCCAACTCGGCACGCATCAACAACGCCATCAACCCACCGACGAGGAAAAACGCGATCGACGTCGCGATGTACATGATCCCCAACACCTTGGGATCAGTCGTCGTCACCGCCTTGTGCAGAAAAGAACCCTTCGGTCCCATCCGCGGCGGAAAAGGCCGTGTTACGTCCACCACGGGAGTGGGCCTAGGCGCTAGGGCAGTCACAGATCCTCCTGAAGATGCGTCCGGTCCGAACGTGAGACGGGACGTCCTGATGTCTTGCGCTCCTCGAATCGTAGACGGTGAACCACGGGTCCGCCGAACCGGTCCTACGGTGCGTCGTATTGGACCGTTGACGCAGCAAGGGACCGTACAACTCCAAAATCTTGTCGTAGACAAATATCGGCAGCCTGCCCTCCTTGTAGTGACATCGAGGTGAATCCGCAACGAACGCAGCGACTGGATAAGGTGTGACCGCACCCCACTGGAGTTAGGAACGGACGAGTTGCCCAAACAGTCACGCATGACGTCGGTGTTCTCGGTGCGCAGTGCCGCCGTGGCACTCGCCGCGGGATCCGCACTGATTCTCTCCGGTTGCACCGACGCACCCGCATCCAGCGACGACGCGTCGACCATCGTGCGGAGTACGACGGTCGTCGCAGGCGCGGGAGTGGTCGGCAACAATCGAGAGACGGTCGGCCTGTGCCCCGAGACCGCTCCCGTCGATCCGACCGGAGTCGAAGGATCGGTCAGACCAGTGGGGCATGCCGAGGGAATCAGCGATGTGCCCGCCGACCCGATGCGAATCGTCGTACTCGATCCCGCCTCGCTCGATGCCGCATGCTCGGTCGGGTTGTGGGAACGCGTCGTTGGCGCGTCGACGATCGATCCCGATTTCAGGGGCGATGGTGACCAGGAACTGTATCTGGGGACAGGCATCGCGGAGATTCCAAGCGTCGGCGCCGTCGGATCACCGGACATCGACATGATCAAGGCCTTGTCCCCCGACCTCATCATCGGGGCCGATGCACTCGGGCCGGGCACATACGACGCACTGAGCGACATCGCCGCGACGGTATTCACCACATCCGACAAGGGCTGGAAAGACACGTTCCTGCAATCGGCGGCAGCCCTTGGTCGCGGCGACACGGCATTCGGTGAACTCGCACGCTTCAGCGCCGACGCCGAACGGGTTGGACGCGACGCCAATGCCACCCAGACCCAGGCTTCTGCGGTTCGGTTCCTACCGGACTCGATCGTCACCGACGGGCCGAGAACGTTCGCGAGCGAGGTCCTCACCGAGATCGGCGTACAACGACCACCGTCGCAGCGAAGCGAATCGGTGACCCTGTCCTCCGACGACGTATCCGCCGCCGAGGGCGACATCGTCTACGTTCGTTTCGACGGCGATGCCGGCCAGACTTACGGCACGTCCGTCATGACCGGCACACACTGGGAAGACCTGGGCGCGGTCAAGGATGGCCGAGTGTTCGCGGTGAACGACACGGTATGGTCCGGCAGCGGAATCGTCGCAGCACGTGCGATCCTCGCGGACGTGACCAACTCGCTCAACGCGTACGTTTCCTGATATGCCGATCCCCGAGTTCGTTCTCGCACTGCGTAGCAAGGTAGGAACGTCGCCACTGTGGCTGTCGGGTGTCAGCGCAGTCGTGCTCGACTCCGATGATCGGATTCTTCTCACCCGTAGACGCGACAACGGAATGTGGGCAATTGTGTCCGGAATCCTCGAACCCGGCGAGGAGCCAGGCCCCGCCGCCCTCCGCGAGATCGGCGAGGAAACCGGCATCGAGGCAGCGTTGGTTCGGCTCACGAGCGTCGATGTCACCGAGCAGATCACCTACCCGAACGGCGACGTCGCACAATATTTGGACATCACCTTCCTCGCCAGGCACATCGCCGGCGATGCCCGGGTCGCCGACGACGAGAACCTCGCGGTCGAGTGGTTCGACGTCGGTTCGTTGCCCGACAATCTGACGGACACCTCACGGCTTCGCATCGAGAAGGCCCTCGGCGGGGCGAGCGAAGCCTGGTTCCGCCGCTGATTCGGTCTTCTCGCTTTCGGACCGAATGCGTCATTCGGTGTCCAGGGTGAGCGCAAGCAAGGCCCCCCGGCTCGTAGCCGGAGGGCCTTGCTTGTCGAGCAGAACCGAATGATTCCAGTCCGTCAGAAATCCCAGTCGTCGTCTTCGGTGTTGACAGCTTTGCCAATGACGTACGACGAGCCGGAGCCCGAGAAGAAGTCGTGGTTCTCGTCCGCATTCGGTGACAGCGCCGACAGAATCGCGGGGTTGACGTCGGTCTCGTCCTTCGGGAACAGCCCTTCGTAACCGAGGTTGTTGAGCGCCTTGTTCGCGTTGTAGCGCAGGAACTTCTTGACGTCCTCGGTGAGCCCGATCTCGTCATAGAGGTCCTGGGTGTACTCGACCTCGTTGTCGTACAGCTCGAACAGCAGCTCGAACGTGTAGTTCTTGAGCTCCTCGCGCCGCGCCTCGCTGACCTTCTCCAAGCCCTTCTGGTACTTGTAGCCGATGTAGTAACCGTGAACGGCTTCGTCGCGGATGATCAGACGGATCAGATCGGCGGTGTTGGTCAACTTGGCTCGCGAGGACCAGTACATCGGTAGGTAGAAGCCGGAGTAGAACAAGAAAGACTCCAGCAGGGTCGATGCAACCTTCCGCTTGAGCGGATCGTCTCCGTGATAGAAGTTCAACACGATCTCTGCCTTGCGCTGCAGGTTCGTGTTCTCCTCGGACCAGCGGAACGCGTCGTCGATGTCGCGCGTGGAGCTGAGAGTGGAGAAGATCGAGCTGTAGCTCTTGGCGTGCACCGACTCCATGAATGCGATGTTGGTGTACACCGCTTCCTCGTGCGGAGTGATCGCGTCGGGTATCAGGCTGACGGCGCCGACAGTGCCCTGAATGGTGTCGAGCAACGTCAGCCCGGTGAAGACCCGCATGGTGAGCTGCTTCTCGACGGCGTTCAGCGTTGCCCACGACGGAATGTCGTTGGACACCGGCACCTTCTCGGGCAGCCAGAAATTACTGGTGAGCCGCTCCCAGACCTCGGCGTCCTTGTCGTCCTGGACGCGGTTCCAGTTGATGGCGGATACGCGGTCGATGAGCTTCGGTCGCCCCACCACCGCCGCTGGACTGGCTGGGCCGTTGTTCGCGACTGTCATTGAAAGATCCCCAGTTCGAGTTCTGTGCAGTTCTACAGTTCTGTGCAGTTCTATCGAGTATGCGCCGACGCCGAGTCGACCCCTACAACATCCCGCCGCCTACAGCATGCAGGAGACGCAGCCCTCGACCTCGGTGCCTTCCAGGGCCATCTGGCGAAGACGGATGTAGTACAAGGTCTTGATTCCCTTGCGCCATGCGTAGATCTGAGCCTTGTTGATATCGCGCGTCGTGGCGGTGTCCTTGAAGAACAGCGTCAGCGACAGTCCCTGATCCACATGCTGCGTCGCCGCCGCGTAGGTGTCGATGATCTTCTCGTACCCGATCTCGTAGGCATCCTGGTAGTAGTCCAGGTTGTCGTTGTCGAGGTAGGGCGCCGGGTAGTAGACGCGACCGATCTTGCCTTCTTTGCGGATCTCGATCTTCGACGCGACAGGGTGGATCGACGACGTCGAGTAGTTGATGTACGAGATCGAGCCGGTGGGCGGTACGGCCTGCAAGTTCTGGTTGTAGATGCCGTACTGCTGCACGGATGCCTTGAGCGTTGCCCAGTCCGCCTGAGTGGGGATGTGAACCTCGGAGTCGGCAAACAGCTTCGCCACCTTCGCGGTCGACGGCTCCCACACCTGATCGGTGTACTTGTCGAAGAACTCACCCGACGCGTACTTGGAGTCGGGGAAGCCCTTGAAGTAGCTGCTCCGATCCTTGGCGAGCTGGTTCGACGCCTGAAGCGCATGGAACAGCACTGTGTAGAAGTAGATGTTCGTGAAATCGATTCCCTCGACCGATCCGTAGTGAATCCGCTCACGAGCGAGGTATCCGTGCAGATTCATCTGGCCGAGGCCGATGGCGTGAGAGTCGTTGTTGCCCTGCTCGATCGACGGCACCGAGTAGATGTGCGTCTGGTCCGACACCGCAGTCAATCCACGAATCGCAACGGCGATGGTCTTACCGAAGTCAGGCGAATCCATCGTCTTGGCGATGTTCAGCGAGCCGAGGTTGCACGAGATGTCCTTGCCCACATGACTGTAGGAAAGGTCGTCGTTGAACTCCGACGGCGTCGAGACCTGGAGGATCTCCGAGCACAGGTTGGAGTGAGTGATCTTGCCCTTCACCGGGTTTGCGCGGTTCACGGTGTCCTCGTACATGATGTACGGGTAGCCGGATTCGAACTGCAGCTCGGCGAGCGTCTGGAAGAACTCACGCGCCTTGATCTTGGTCTTGCGAATCCGCTTGTCGTCGACCATCTCGTAATACTTCTCGGTGACGTTGATATCGGCGAACGGCACGCCGTAGATGCGCTCGACGTCGTACGGCGAGAACAGGTACATGTCTTCGTTCTTCTTCGCTAGCTCGAACGTGATGTCCGGGATCACAATTCCGAGGGAAAGCGTCTTGATACGGATCTTCTCGTCGGCGTTCTCACGCTTGGTGTCGAGAAACTTGTACACGTCGGGATGGTGAGCGTGTAGATACACAGCTCCTGCGCCCTGACGCGCACCGAGCTGGTTGGCGTACGAGAACGAGTCCTCTAGCAACTTCATGATCGGAATGACACCGGAGGACTGATTCTCGATGCGCTTGATCGGAGCGCCGGCTTCACGAATGTTACTGAGCAGCAGGGCAACACCACCGCCGCGCTTGGACAGCTGCAGAGCGGAGTTGATGGAGCGGCCGATCGACTCCATGTTGTCCTCGATACGAAGCAGGAAGCAGGAGACGGGCTCGCCACGCTGTTTCTTGCCGGAGTTGAGGAACGTCGGAGTAGCAGGCTGGAAGCGTCCGGCAATGATCTCGTCGACCAGATCGGTGGCGAGCGCCTCGCTGCCCGCAGCGAGCGTGAGGGCAACCATGCAGACACGATCTTCGAAACGCTCCAGGTATCGCTTACCGTCGAACGTCTTCAGCGTGTACGAGGTGTAGTACTTGAACGCGCCGAGAAACGTCGGAAAGCGAAATTTCTTCTTGTACGCGTGGTTGATGAGGAACTTGACGAACTCGCGCGAGTACTGATCGAGAACCTCGGGCTCGTAATAGTTTTCCTCGACGAGGTAGTCGAGCTTCTCGTCCAAGTCATGAAAGAACACGGTGTTCTGATTGACGTGCTGCAGAAAGTACTGGTTGGCCGCTTCGCGGTCCTTCTCGAACTGAATCTCGCCATTGGGGCCGTACAGATTCAGCATCGCGTTCAGCGCGTGATAGTCGAGATCACCGTCTGCTCGAACGGAATTGACAGGTGCTGCCTCGGTGATGGTCGGTGCCACGGCGATCGCTCCAGTTTCTGATTGTGACTAATGTGTGTGCGCTGCTCGGCGCGACTCTCGTTCCCAGAAGTCCGCGAGCCCTTCACGGACTCGCTCGACGTCTTCGGGAGTCCCCATCAGTTCGAATCGATAGAGATACGGAACTGCGCACTTCTGCGAGATGACATCGCCCGCAAAACAAAACGAATCACCGAAGTTGGTGTTACCCGCCGCGATGACCGCCCTGATCAGGGACCGGTTGTGCTTGTTGTTCAAGAATTTGATGACTTGCTTCGGGACGTAATTGGTATCCCGCCCAGCAAACGTGCTGCCGCCACCGTACGTGGGAACAACCAGCACGTACGGCTGATCCACGGTGAATTCTTCGGGGTGGTGAATCGGTACCCGACTCACCGGCATATCGAGCTTGGTGACAAATCTATGGGTGTTTTCTGACGCACTCGAAAAATAAACCAACGGGTGCGTCAACTGCGGGGCACGAGATGAAGTATTCAAACTTGCTCATCTCCATCGTCGGCTCCTGCAGCAGTGTCTGTTCACGCAACCTGTGCGGTGAGCAACCTGATGCGATCGGGACGGAATCCCGACCAGTGATCTTCGCCTGCAACGACGACGGGGGCCTGCAAGTAACCGAGCGCCATAACATAGTCCCGAGCTTCGGCATCCTGCGTGATGTCGATGACGGCGTACTCGATGCCCTCTTTGTCGAGAGCGCGATACGTGGCAGTGCACTGAACGCAGGCGGGCTTGGTGTAGACGGTGATGCTCATGAGGGGTTCCCTTCTCCCTGTCCGAAACCACGGTCTTCACCGAGATTTCGATATGCGCTGCGTGATGATTTCCTGCAAGTTGCGCCGGACCCGGGAACGAGCCCGGATTGGAGCAGTTTCGAGGCACTTTCACGTGTTTCAAGTCGATTGTTTCGGCTTGTCGTGTTGTGGCCTCTCGACTGCCCAAACACTACACCTAGTGTCCGACATATGCCTACAACACGAGATGTTGCGAACAACATCCATGGTATTTGCTGGTCAGCGCCTCATGAACCCAAAATCCCACGGCGGCGGCGGCGTGTCGCGGGTCACAGGCGATTCTTGTCCCGCGTCACACACGAAAGGGGTTCGGTTGGTGATCTGAAACAGCAAGCCGACACGCCGCAAACCGGCGGATGAAATCACCCTTTGCCAGTGCGTGATCCACTTCGCACCCGGACGGGCATGCACCGCAAACCCACCCCGCCTCACGAAAAAGGACCCCCGGCCCACTTCGGCCGGAGGTCCCCCTGGAGCGTCTACCTCAACGCTGGCGCGCCTTGAAGCGCGGCTCCTTCTTGTTGATGACGAACACCTTGCCGTGACGATGCACAACCTGCGCACCCGGCTTACCCTTCAGTGACTTCAATGAGTTGCGTACCTTCATGCAGGTGATACTACATGCAAACGATTCCCATTACCAGTAACAGCTCAGGCGCTGACGAGCTCATTGGAAGCCTTGACGAGTTCTTCGACGACGGTGGAGATCTGAGCCGACACTTCGGAGTTCTCGCGCGGGTGCGCAGAGCCGAACTTGTCGATGGTGCCGCCGATGGAGAGCACCACATCCTCGAGCACGTTGCCGCCGGCGATGCCGACAGCTTTGCGAGTGTCGTCGTGTGCCCACTTCGCACCGTTGCCACTCGGCGACGCGCTGATGACTGCGACGGGCTTGTTGCGCACGGCGCCTGCGCCGTAGGGGCGCGACAGCCAGTCGATGGCGTTCTTCAGGACGGCGGGAATCGTGCCGTTGTATTCGGGCGTGACGAGCAGGAAAGCGGTCGCCTTCTCGGCTTCGGCGCGCAAGTCGAGTGCAGCTGCCGGAACCTTTCCGTCGACATCGATGTCCTCGTTGTAGAACGGAACGTCGGCGAGCGCTCCATAGACGACTGCGGCAGCACCCTCGGGAGCGAGCGATACAGCAGTCTCGGCGATCTGCTTGTTGACGGAGTCGGCGCGGAGGCTTCCGACCAGGACCAGAACGTGTGCTTGCGACATAACCAATATTCCTTCGGGTTCGAATGACAGTCGGTGTTCGACCAATTCCTACCATCTAAACGGACCGCGGTCCACATCTGTTCCCGAGCGGGTACTGTAACCGTTGTGCCCGACTTCATGCTGCCCATCGTCGGCGAGGAGACCGAGCGATGTGACGCAGCTCGCAATCGCCGCCTCTTACTGGACGCGGCATCGGAACTGGTTGCGACCATCGGAGCCGACGCCGTCACAATGGATGGCCTCGCGTCCAAAGCCGGAGTGGGCAAAGGCACCGTGTTTCGACGGTTCGGAAGCCGCTCCGGGTTGATGCAGGCACTGTTGGATCACACGGAGAAAGAGCTGCAGCAGAGGTTCCTTTTCGGTCCCCCTCCGATGGGCCCAGGGGCAGATCCGATCGACAGGCTCGTCGCGTTCGGCCGCGCACGCCTGGATCTGGTCGAGGTGCAAGGTGAAGTGATGCGTGCCGCGGAGACATCGGCCGAGCTCCGGTACTCAGCACCGGCACACATGGTGAGCTACACCCACGTCCTCACCCTGCTGAGGGCGGCACATGTCACCGGCGATCTGGAGCTCCTCGCCTTTGGGCTTCTCATCCCTCTCGAAGCCACATTGGTACTGCACCAATTCCGCAATCTGAACATGTCCATGCAGCGCCTGGCCGACGGCTGGGAAGACCTGGTACGCAGGGCCACTCGGTGACCGGTGACCAACCCGTAATACAGGGCTGCACAGGGAGAAAGCTAGAGCATTCGCTGGACGGCAAGCGCTGCTCGATGAAGTTCCGCTCCGTAGGACGGACCGTGGCCAGCTGCATGCACAGCCAGCGGGTGGAGTTGGTGGAGCGGAATCCTCTTCTCCCATCCCCCGCGCAACGGGCACTCGGAGTGATATCCGTCGACTATGTCCGAGAGCAACGGACATCCGAACAATGCGAGCATCGCGAGGTCTGTTTCCCGATGGCCGCCGTGGGCTGCAGGGTCGATCATCACCACGCCTGCATCCGTCCACACCACATTGCCCGTCCAGAGATCGCCGTGTAGCCGCGCGGGTGGATCGTCGTCGTCGAATGCGCCGCCGGCCACGTCGGCGCAGACACGCTCGACGACTGCCGCGTCGGATTCCGAGAGGTTCCCGACCTCGACCGCGACCCGCACGTACGGCAGCACACGCTCGGTCACGTAGAACGCACCCCAAGACGGATGTACGACGCTCGACATCGGCCGCGCACCGATGAAGATCTGACCAACGAATCCTTCTGGTGGACAACCGAATCCAGGAGCACCTGACCGGTGGACCTCGGCGAGTTGCGCTCCGAACAGACGAGCGGCATCGGGACGCGGCGCCGAAGGAACGAGGCGAGCGAGATCGATGTGCGTCGGCCCGACGCTTCGAACGTCGACGACAGTGGCCCCACCTTCTCGCAGCCACCGCAGACCTGCAGCCTCGGCCGCGAAAAAATCCGGATGCGCGCTCGCATCGGTTTTGGAATACGTATCTGCTGGCATCCCCTGCGACCCTACCGCTCGCGGGTATTTGCGCAGGCCCCCACCTAGAATGGCCGAATGGCATTTCTTCGTTCGGAGTTGCGCACTCGTATACAGCGCGAACTGGCTGTCCAGTCCACCCTCGATCCGGCGACCGAGATCACGCGACGGGTCGAGTTCCTCAAACGCTATCTTCGCGCCACCCCGGCGAAGGGCTTCGTGCTCGGCATCAGCGGCGGCCAGGACAGCACCCTCACCGGAAAACTCTGCCAACGAGCAGCCGAGGAACTTCGCGCAGAAGGCGCGGAGGCACAGTTTCTCGCAGTACGACTCCCCTACGGCGTCCAGGCCGACGAGGACGACGCCACAGTTTCGCTCGGGTTCATCGCCCCCGACAGGACGGTGACCGTCAACATCAAAGGCGCCTCGGACGCTGCCGCAGCAGCAACGGCCGATGCCCTCGGAGCCAGTGAAATCCGAGACTTCGTGCGCGGCAACATCAAAGCACGCCAACGGATGGTCGCGCAGTATGCACTGGCGGGTGAGCTCGGCTACGTCGTGGTCGGAACGGATCACGCAGCCGAAGCGATCACCGGCTTCTTCACCAAGTTCGGCGACGGTGGAGTGGACATCACGCCACTCACCGGGCTGACAAAGCGTCAAGGCGCGGCTCTGCTGCGTGAACTCGGTGCACCTGAGAGCACCTGGAAGAAGGTACCGACGGCCGATCTGGAGGACGACCGCCCAGCACTTCCCGACGAGGAGGCACTCGGCGTGACCTACTCGCAGGTCGACGATTATCTGGAAGGCAAGGACGTCACCGACGAGGTAGCGGAGAAGCTCGAACGAATGTTCCTCGACACTCGGCACAAACGCGCAGTTCCCGTCACACCGTTCGACGAATGGTGGACAAGCTGAAACCGAGACTGCAGCAAAACCGAAACTGCAGCAAAACTGAAACTGCAGCAGGAGCTGAGCGGGCGCTCAGCCCCCGGCGAACGGCGGCAGGATGTCAACCCTGTCGCCGAACGTCTCGCTCAAATCGCGAGTGAGTTCGTCGCCGATGAGGTACGCCGACACGCGAAGCACGTCGGCCAGGGCATCGCCGTGGCGCGCCAACACCGCGTCCTTCAGCACCGCCAACTCCGAGCCTTCGGGTAGGTCGAATGTTTCCTTGGCACAACCGGATGCGTCGGCTGCGCCGGCAAAATAGCGAACCTCAACCACCGATGGCTCCCATACTCCTCGCAGGCGGAACGAAGTCTGCCGCGTCGATGCCGTGCCCGGCCCATTTGTTCCACATTGCGCCCCGCCACAGCTGCGCCAGTTCCTCGTCGGACGCACCTCCGCGCAATGCAGCACGCAAGTCGACTTCGTCGTCGCTGAACAGGCAGGACCGAACCGTGCCTTCGGCGGTCAGCCGCGTCCGGTCGCAGTCGGAGCAGAACGATCTCGTGACGGAGGCAATGATCCCGACGGTCGCGGAGCTCCCATCGACAGCCCACTCCTCGGCAGGGGCCGAGGGGTCTTCCCTGCCGATTTCACGCAGATCGAACCGGGTGGACAGAACGTCCAGCAAATTTTGTGCATCGAGCATGTTCGATCGCGCCCATTCTTGATCCGCATCGAGCGGCATCTGCTCGATGAATCGCAACGCGACACCTTCCTCCAGACACCATTGCAGGAGATCTGCGGCCCCGTGAAGGGTCTCGGGCATCAGAACGGCGTTGATCTTGACCGGCCTCAAACCCGCGCGGGCGGCAGCGCGGATACCCGCCAGTACCGACGGCAACCGATCGCGTCTGGTCAGCTCGGCGAAGTGTGCACGATCGATCGAATCGAGCGACACATTGACTCGGGTGAGCCCCGCGGCGACCAGTTTGTCGACGCGGTGCTCGAGACCCACGGCATTGGTGGTCATCGCCAACGGAATTCCCGGTACTCGCTGCGAGCAATGTTCCAGGATGTCGACGAGGTCGGCCCGCATCAGCGGCTCGCCACCGGTGAAGCGAACTTCCTCGACCCCGAGTCGATGTACAGCGACGGCTACGACTCGCCCGATTTCTTCCGGCGTCAGGAGATCCTGGGCCGGGATGGCGGGAAGTCCTTCCTCCGGCATGCAGTAGGTGCACCGCAGAGAACATTTCTCGGTTATGGATACACGCAGGTCACGCGCCACTCGCCCGAACCGGTCGATGAGGACCGGCACATCGGGGCGGTCGGCGACGGAGAAGCCCCGTACCCGGTTTACCGAGGGGATGCCCAGCCCCACGACACTCTCGACTGACACTGACCCTCCTTTTCGACATCGGTGTTCAGCACTGCTTCCATGCACACGCTTGGTCGTATGCACAACACCGAGCCTTGTTCCAGTATGCCGCTCATGGGAAATTTCGTACGATCCGCCGAACCTTCGACAGCCACGGCCCGCATAGGATCGTGACATGACGAGCCGCACCACAGGGCCGATTCGCACAACAGGGCCAGACCGAGACGCCCGCGGTGAATCGGCGTTCGAACCGACCGCAGACCGGCCCGTACCGGCCTCTGTCGAAGAGCACATCGACCACGTCCGACGGCTCCTGGACGCCTTGCGGACTCGCCCATCGGACACCGTGAGCGTTGCCGAGGCCTTGGGCCGCATTCCGACGTCGGACGTTGCGTCGCCGGTCGACCTTCCGCTGTTTCGGAACTCACAGATGGACGGCTACGCCGTCCGTGCAGTAGATGTCGCTGCTGTGCCGGTCAGCCTCCGTGTCGCTGGAACGATCGCGGCGGGGCCGTCCGACACGATTGTCGTCGAGCCCGGCACCGCGGTGAAAATCATGACCGGGGCTCCGGTTCCGGAGCAGGCCGACGCCATAGTGCCCGTCGAGAACACCGTCGCCGAGGGCGACTTCGTGACGATATCGATGTCGCGCGCCGCTGGAGAATATATTCGCGAGCAGGGCAGTGATGTCACCGCGGGCACCGTTCTCGTCCGTTCGGGGCAGACCCTGGAACCGCGCCACATTGCCGTGCTCGCTGCAGTCGGGCTCTCGCACATCGAGGTTCGCAGTCGGCCGAAGGTCGCCGTGATCACTACCGGTGCCGAGCTGGTCGATGCCGGATCTCCACTGCGACCAGGGCAGATCTTCGACTCCAACGGTGTGACTCTGGCCGCACACCTGCGCGCAAATGGTGCCGACGTGGTTGCGGTGCATCGCAGCTCCGACGTGCCGGAGGACTTTCGCCGAATACTGTTCCTCGCGACCTCGAAAGCTGAGCTCGTCATCACATCGGGTGGGGTTTCGATGGGCGACTTCGAAGTGGTCAAGGACGTGTTGGCTACCCTCGGTGGGCAATTCGGTTCGGTTCGAATGCAACCCGGCGGGCCCCAGGGCACCGCGGTGGTCGACGGCGTTCCGGTGCTGAGCTTTCCCGGCAATCCGGTGAGTACCGTGGTGTCGTTCCTGATGTTCGCGCGCGCTGTCATTCGCGAGTCGGCGGGACTCCCTCCGATAAGCGTCCGTTCTGTGCCGCTGGCACATTCGATCACCTCGATTTCAGGAAAACGGCAACTTCTTCGCGGCAAAGTCGAAGAAGACGGCGTCACGTTGATCGCGGGACCGGGATCGCATCTCGTCGCGGCGATGGCCTGGGCCGATGTGCTCGTCGACATCCCCGCCGATACCATCGAGCTGGCCGCCGGTACCAACGTCCGGGTTATCCCACTGTGAACGGCCATCACTTGTCGACGAATTCAAATTTCTCGCACCTCGATGCCGAAGGTCGCGCCCGGATGGTCGATGTCTCCCACAAGGCCGACACGGCTCGAATTGCGGTCGCTGCAGGTGAATTGGAGACCACCCCCGAGGTCGTCGCACTCGTTCGAGCCGACGGGATGCCGAAGGCGGACGTGCTCGCAACGGCGCGAATCGCTGGAATCTCGGGTGCGAAGAGGACATCGGAACTCATCCCGCTGTGCCATCAATTGGCGCTGTCCAAGGTGGACGTCGTATTCGGATTCACCGAGACCACGATCACCGTCGAAGCCACCGCGAAGACGACCGGCCCCACCGGCGTCGAGATGGAAGCCCTCACGGCCGTCGCCATCGCCGGCCTCACGTTGCACGACATGGTCAAAGCCGTGGACCCCGCTGCAACGATGAACGGCGTACGACTCATCAGCAAGGAGGGCGGTAAACGTGGCCGGTGGTCACGTGACGGCGTACCAGCACCTCTGGGTCCACAACTGGAGGCCAGGTCCGCCGTGGTGCTGGTCGCATCCACCGGCGGCGCGCGCGGTACCCGAGAGGACACAACCGGGCCCGTGATCGCCGCATGGTTGACGGACCGCGGCTTCTCGGTGCGCGGTCCCTTGGTGTTCGCCGACGCGGACATCGCGACAGGATTGGACGATGCCCTCACCGGCGGGCCGGCTCTCGTGATCAGCACCGGAGGTACCGGCGTGTCCCCGACCGATGCGACGCCGGAAGCGACGCGGGTCGTACTCGACCGCGAACTACCGGGCGTTGCCGATGCAATCCGGCTCAAGGGAACCGAAGTGACTCCGCACGCGACACTGAGCCGTGGCCTGACGGGAGTCTCAGGTCGCACCGTGGTCGTCAACCTGCCCGGTTCCCCAGGAGGGGTGAAAGATGGTCTCGCAGTGCTCGGACCAATTCTGGATCATCTTCTCGCGCAGGTCGCCGGACACGGTCTTCACGACCCCGATGTCCAGGATGCCGGCGAACGGAAGTGACCAAAAACATGACAGAACTGCTCGCACAGATTTCCGGTGAGCCACTCGACAGTGCGGTGGTCGAGAGCGCCGTGGCAGGCCCCGAGCACGGAGCTGTCGTGGTGTTCTCCGGAGTCGTTCGTAATCACGATGGCGGACAATCGGTGTCCGCACTGGAATATCAGGCTCATCCCGACGCCGAGCGCTTTCTCGCCGCGTGCTGTGCCGAAGTCGCGGCGGAGTCGGGACTTCCAGTCGCAGCGATCCACCGAGTCGGCGAATTGGTCGTCGGAGACATCGCGTTGGTCGCGGCAGTGGCATCGCCGCACCGCGCCGAGGCGTTCGCCACGTGTGCTGCGCTCGTCGAACGCATCAAGGCCGAAGTGCCGATCTGGAAGCGCCAGCACTTCGCGGCCGGCACATCGGAGTGGGTCGGGTTGTAGAAGGACCGAACCGCGCGGATTGCCACGGATCCCCAACCGCACCCGACGTCGACAAGCCACATTCCCGAGAGCCGAAACGTCTTCCAAGTCCCAGCAATATATTTAGTTTTGCGAAACATATCGGTGGACGGGAAACATCGCAGTCCCATCGAGAGGATCTCCGGATCGACGGACACAGTCGAGTAGACGGACCTCGACCAATTCTTCATCGATGTCCGTGCCGATCAAGACAAGTCGGGTGCCGCGTTCGTCCTCGGCACGCCAGTCCGTCTGCTCAATCCTGATGTGCCTGCCGACCGTGTTCAGCAGGTATTTGCCCATGTAACCTTCCGCCCCGAAGTAGACGATTCCTTTGATTCGATACACGTCACCGGAAGGATTCTCCAGCATCTCGACGAACCGCCGCGGATCGATTGGTTCGACTGTTTCGAAGCTGGCGGTGCTGTAGCGGGCATGAAGATGTTGCGAGTGATCGTCGTCCTCGTACATGAGCTCGTCCAACGACAGTTGACGTGCATGGCTCGGATCGTCGGCGCGTTCGGGGACCTCGAACAGCAACTCCGCGTCGACGCGGCCATGCTCGGTGGACAGAATGGGAACGTCGCCCACGATGGACCGCACCGACGCAAGGGCATTTTCTCGCGCTTCGTCATCCAGTCGGTCCGTCTTGTTGAGAACCACCAGATCCGCCAGTCCCAGATGTTGGTCGATCTCAGGGTGTGCGGACCGGGTCGTAGCGAACTCGACGGCGTCGACGAGACCCACCAGACCGCCGTAGGTGATGCGCGGATTATCACCCGCCAGCACCATACGGATCAGGTTTCGAGGTTCGGCGAGTCCGCTCGCTTCCACAACGATGACGTCCAGCCGAGACGAGCTGGTCGCGAGAGTGTCGAGCATCGCATCCATCTCACTCGCGTCGACGGCGCAGCACAGACAACCGTTCCCGAGCGAGACCATCGAATCGACCTGGCCGGCAACCATCATCGCGTCGATGTTGATGGACCCGAAATCGTTGACCACGACGCCGATCCGGATTCCGCGGTTGTTCCGGAGCAGGTGGTTGAGGAGCGTCGTCTTGCCGGCGCCGAGAAAGCCCGACACCAGTACGACGGGGATCTTTCGTAGTTCTCGCGTGCGCGCCACGCAGCGAGGTTACTAGCCTGCCATCAACTGCTTCAGCAGACCCTGCGCGAAGTTCGACACCGCATCGACGTTGTCCTCTGTCACCAAGTCGGACAAACCGTCGACACCCATCGAATCCACGTAGGGAGAGATGCCGGACAACAATCGAGCGAGCGCGCTTCCCCCGGAGGCGGGCGACCCACCCGCTGCTGCCGGGCTCGACGGCGCCGCGGTCGACGGCGTGGGCGCGGATACGTCCGATTGAGCGTCCCCTCCCGACGCCTCGACGGTGGTGTCCGGGCCGAGGAGATAGTCGATCACGCCGGTGGAGATCGCGATCGCGTGCTTCAGCTGACCTTCCGAGCTCTCCAAAACGGATGCGTCGCCGGGATTGGATCCATTGCCCATCTCGACGAATACGAGAGGCACGCCGGTCAGTGCCGGTCCTGCGATGTCGGCGCGTTCCTGCACACCGTCGTCGACGCCCGCGTAGTTCGCCGCGGTGAAGCCCGCGCGCTCGTACGAGTCACGCATCAGATTCGATGCCGCCCGGCCTCCTTCGGACTGCGCGGACTGGGCCGCAGCGTCGAGTATCGGCAGCGTCGGAACGATGAGGTGGAATCCGTGCTTGTCGTTGTCGGTGCCGGTCGTCGTCGAATCCGCGTGAATGCTGACCGCAACGTCTGCGCCCGATCGAGTTGCGGCGCGGGCTCGGTCGTCCACACACCCGCCCCAGCCCGAGTCGTCGGCCCGGGAGGTGACGACTGTGGCACCGAGGCTTTCGAGACTCGACTTCACCAGCTGCGACACATTCCAGTTGATGGTGTGCTCACCCACGCCGTCGATCGTGGTCATACCTGTCGTCTGGCAGTCCTTGGTGCCACCTCGACCGTCGTCGACCTGCTTGCTCAGATCCTCGGAATGCCCGGTCCCCTGATGACCGGGGTCGAGAAACACTGTCTTACCCGCAAGTTCGCTTCCCGGTGCCTGATCCGCGGCGGGCGCTGCGAGCACGGTGGCCGGGATGGTCACGGACAACGCCAGCACTCCTGCCGACACCATTGCGAGCACCGCAGATCTTTCCATCGACAATTTTGGTCGCACATGGTTTTGGACGCGCTCGGCCTAAGCGAACCGAGCAGGCCACTCCCCTTCCACATCGAGACTCCCGCAAACCCGGAACAAACCCAGGGCTCACACAGGTAACAGCAGACACTTCCGCACCAAGTGAAGCAGAGAAAGCGTTTTCCTTCGATTCAGGTCGAGGTTGACATCCGATCGTGAGCGCGCCGTGACTCAAATGTTGCACTCCGGGCAGCCGATCACTGCCCCCGCGACCGCGTCAGGCGGTAGAACAGATCATGACATTCGTGATTCTTCAGTCCTGCTGCAACGATGCCTCCTGTGTCGATGTATGCCCGGTCGACTGTATTCACCCGACCCAGGACGAACCCGAATTCATGCGGACCGAGATGCTACATATCGACCCGGGGGCCTGCATCGACTGCGGCGCGTGTGTGGACGAGTGTCCCGTCGACGCCATCAAAGCCGATCACGAACTCGACGTGGACGAAGGCCGATACGTCGACTTGAATGCGGACTACTTCGAGCAGCACCCCACCCGGACCACTGACTACACGAGCCAGATACCTGCATGGAAGGGAGTCGATTTTTCGGGCCGACGTGTCGCCGTCGTCGGATCGGGTCCTGCCGCGTTCTACGCCGCTACCGAACTCGCCGCCATCAGAGGCATCGAGATCGAGATGTACGAACGTGCGCTGACCCCCTACGGCCTCGTTCGCGCAGGCGTCGCGCCCGACCATCCGCAGACCAAAGCAGTGACCGATCTGTTCAGGTCGGTCGCAGGAAAGAAGTCCGTCCGCGTACACCTCGGAGTAGACATAGGAACCGACCTCACGCATCAAGACTTGATGGACCATCACGATGCCGTCGTCTACGCCACCGGCGCGGACGGAGACAGAGTCCTGGGCATCCCAGGGGAAGACTTACCAGGAAGCCACGCCGCCGCCGAATTTGTCGCCTGGTACAACGGGAACCCCGAGTTCACGGACAGAACTTTCGATCTGTCGTCGCATCGTGCCGTAGTGATCGGAAACGGAAACGTGGCACTCGATGTCGCCCGGATACTCACCATGCCCGTAGAAGAGTTGGCGCACACAGACATTGCCGACCACGCATTGCAATGTCTTCGCCACAGCAACATCGAGGAGGTCGTGGTTCTTGGACGACGTGGGTCGGCCCAGGCTAAGTTCACGAACCCCGAACTCATTGCTTTGTCGAATTCGTGTGATGTGGACATCGTGGTGCGCCCCGAAGAAGCAGAACCCGACCCCGAAACGCTGGCTGCGATGACACATCGAACAACGGAATCCGATGTCGCGACAAAAGTGAATCTCTTGCGCGAACTGTCGGGGCGACATCGCCGCGAAACCGGTAGCAATGCGAAAAAGAAACAAATAGTCTTTCGATTCTGCGCGACTCCAATCAGCCTTCTGGGCGATGAATCTGTTACCGGCATCCGGTTTGCACACAGTGAGTTGAAAAGGTCCGACGACGGAACCATCCGCGCTGAACAGACCGAGCGCGAGGAAACCTTGGACACGGGCTTCGTCGTGCGCTCGGTCGGCTACCGAGGACGGCCGGTATCAGGCGTGCCCTTCGATTCCCAGCGAGGCGTGATCCCCAATCTCAACGGCCGAGTGACCGACAATTCGGGGACAACTGTACCCGGCGTCTACGTCACCGGATGGATCAAACGCGGCCCAACGGGAGTGATCGGGACAAACAGACATTGCGCAACCGAGACTGTGCGCAACCTGCTGGCGGACTTGGCGACCGGAGTGGTGCACCCTTCACCGCACGGGCGAGATGCGCTCGATGAACTGTTGGCCCAGCGAGCGCCCTCGACGCTGGACTTTAGGGACTGGACCGCAATCGACAAGGCAGAGGTGTCGGCTGGATCGGAGTCCGGTCGTCCCAGAATCAAGTTCGTCGAACGTGAAGCGATGCGTGCAGCACTCTCACGAAACGGTGATCGTTACTGATTCGCTATCGGTCCGTTCCTGAAACTTGTTATTCGTAGCGGACGACAGGTAACTGCGTCCACTGATAACGGTAACCACACCTTCGGAAACCGTTACGTATGGATAAATAGCAGGCGCAGTCGTATAGTCGCCTAAAGTTCGATGCAGACGCACCCCGAATGATCATTGGAGAACTGCAGAATGGCCAAAAAAGTTTACGTGCAACTTGTCGATGATATCGACGATAGACCAATCGACTCCGGTGGCGAACACATAACATTTTCGGTCAACGGCGCGAACTACGAGATCGACCTCAGCGACAAGAACGCCAAAGAATTTCATCGCAAGCTGGACTACTACATCGAGCACTCCGCTCGAGTCGGCGGAAAACGAAACAAAAAGTCTGCGGGAACATCGGATTCCAGGTCGAAGCGAGACGCAAACCAGACAAAAGCGATCAGAGAATGGGCCAAATCCAACGGCCACACCATTTCTGCCCGTGGCCGCATCCCCGCGGACGTCGAGCAGGCATTCGACGCCGCGCACTGAGCGATACCTGTCGGCGGTGCAATACCTGTCGGCGGTGAGGCTGCCGAATCGTCGCGGTAAGTCCGCACCAGTGAAGGAAATATCTGCTGCCTTCACGAATAGCTCGGGAAAACCGCAATCTGCATGAGTCGAGATAACCCCGCTATCACACAGTGCCCGGCCTCGGAATCGAAAAAAGGAGTCACCTCGCGGTGACTCCCTTTTTCGTTCGAGTGGAGCTAAGGGGACTCGAACCCCTGACCCCCACACTGCCAGTGTGGTGCGCTACCAGCTGCGCCATAGCCCCGTACTTCACTTCCGCGTTACCTTGCGGTTGCTCGAACGAAGTTACACCATGTTCACTCGACGCGACAAATCCGCTGGTTGGCTTCGAGAGCGAGACTGGCGGTCCCCTGTCGGATCAGCCGATCGACTCCACCCAGCCGGAATCGCGCAGAGCGTCGACGAGGGAGCCGTCGACCAGCACACCGGGGGTTCCTGCGGCACCCGACGCTGCCAACGCTGCACGCGCAGTCTCGGCATCTGCTGCAGCAACTGTGGCCATCGAACCTGACGTGATGCAGTCGGCTATCTCTTCGCTCGCGCCGTTCTGCTTCGCCATATCGGCCAACTCGGCATCGCTGTGATCGGTGTCGCCGTTCTCCTTCGGTTGAAACTCGGAAGAGAACAACGTTGCGTGAAATGCCGAATAGACGACAGCGTCAGCAGAGTTCGACACGCAATGCGACGCGGCCACTGCCCTGCTCGAGTAGTTTCCACTGGCTGACGCTTCGTTCAGTTGCGGCAGGACCACCATGTGGTACCGAATTCCGATTGTTCCGTTGTCGATCTTCTGGGCCAGTTCCTGCCCGTGTTTCACTTCCAGCTGGCCGCAGAACGGGCACATGGGGTCTTCGAAGATGTCGACTGTTCGCGAAGCGCCAGGAACGGCTAATTGCACCACTCCGTCGCCTTGCACGACCAACTCGACTGCCGAATTGTTCACTGAGCCATAGCCGTCGTTACGCGGCTCGTCTCCACCTCGCTGCCACAGGATGGCCACGACGACAACAACGACGACGACCAACAACGCGACTCCGGCGAGAATGTACGTGAATCTGTTCGACGTCGGCTGCGGTGTGTATTTCGTATTCGAGGTTCTCTTTTGGCTCACCGTCCTCATGATACGTAGCCGGGTGGACGCCGATCGTTCACGAAGGCGGTTCGGCGACCTGTTTTCGGTCGGTCGTATCGGGGACGAGGAGCCACCCGCCTGCCGCTACCAGAAGTATGACCCCGGACAGTACGAACGCCGTGCCGTAGGAATACGCCTCGACCACGGCGCCCGCTACGACGGGGCCGAGAATCGCACCGACGTCGGCGGACATCTGAAACGTCGACAGGACCGGCCCTCCGCGAGCCTTGGATCCGATGACATCGGCAACCGATGCCTGCTGCGCCGGCGTCATCAGACCGGAACCGACCCCCGCAACGAACGAGGCGATCATGAACAGGACGATGTCATCGGCCAATCCCACCGCAGCGGTCCCCAGACCGGCGACGACGAGTCCGAACACGACGAACGGTTTACGCCCATGGGCGTCCGACAAGCGACCCGAAGTGATGAGCACCAACGCGTTGCCGACTGCGAAGACCGCGAGAGAGACCGCGGCAACGGCTGCCGATCGATCCAGAACCGCGATGACGAACAGAGGGACGAGGGCGACTCGAACTCCGAACACGGTCCAACCGGTGGCGAAGTTCGACGCGAGGGCCGCCCGGTACGCGGGAACGCGAAGCGCCGCCCGCAGCGACAGAATAGGAATGGACGAATCATGAGCACTCGCCGGTTCCTTCATGCTGTCCAGGCTGAAGAACACCACCGCCGCAGCGATCACGAGCGCAATCGCATAGATGATGAACGGCGCACGTAAACCGAGTCCGACGACTGCACCGCCCAACAACGGACCGCCGATCGATCCGAGTAGAAAACTGGTGGCGTACAACCCGGAAACGCGACCACGACTCTGCGACGGGCTCATTCGGATCAGCAGACCTAGCGCCGAGACGGAGAACATCGTCGAACCGACGCCACCGAGCCCACGGAACACGAGCAGCTGCCAGTAGGTCTGCGCGAATGCACATGCTCCCGTGGACAATGCGACGATCAACAATCCCGTCAAGTACACCGGGCGCTCGCCCAACTTCTGAACGAGCGCTCCGCTGGCAGGAGCGAAGAGCAGCCGCATCATCGCGAACGTGCTGATCACGGCCGACGCCGCGAACACGCCGACGCCGAACTCCGTGGCGAACTGCGGCAATGCGGGTGAGACGATGCCGAAACCGAGAGCTATGACGAAGCTGGCCGAGATCAGAACCCAGATGTCGGACGGTAACGCAGTGGATCCGGCGTGGTTCTCGGGTGAGTTGGTTTCTGTCACGACTCGTTCAAAGCCTGCGCCACCACTTCTTTCGCAGCGGCTTGTACTTCGGCCAAATGGGCTTCACCCTCGAAGGACTCGGCATAGATCTTGTAGACGTCCTCCGTACCGGACGGCCGCGCCGCGAACCATGCATTCTCGGTGGTCACCTTGAGGCCACCGATGGCAGCGCCGTTGCCGGGCGCCGTGGTCGATGTCGCGGTGATCTTCTCTCCCGCAAGGTGCGTTGCCGTCACCTGTTCCGGTGACAGCTTTGCCAGAATCGCTTTTTCCTCGCGCGTTGCCGGCGCATCGACACGAGCGTAGGCAGGGCTGCCGTACTTCGCGGCGAATTCCGCGTAGCGCTGCGAGGGAGTCTTTCCGGTTACGGCAGTGATCTCGGATGCGAGGAGTGCCATTGTGATGCCGTCCTTGTCCGTCGTCCACACTCGTCCGTCGGACCGCAGGAACGATGCGCCTGCGCTCTCCTCGCCGCCGAAACCGAGATCACCGTCCAATAATCCTGGCACGAACCACTTGAAGCCGACCGGCACCTCGAGAAGTTGGCGACCGAGACCGGCAACCACCCGATCGATCATCGACGACGACACGAGAGTCTTGCCGACTTTGGTTGCAGGTGACCAACCTGATCGATGCGTGAACAAATAGTCGATGGCAACGGCCAGATAGTGGTTCGGATTCATCAGACCACCGTCGGGTGTGACGATGCCGTGACGGTCCGAATCGGCGTCGTTGCCTGTTGCAATGTCGTAGGAATTGCGCGCCGCGATCAACGACGCCATCGCGTTCGGTGACGAACAGTCCATCCGGATCTTACCGTCGGTGTCGAGCGTCATGAAACGGAACGTAGCGTCGACCAGTGGGTTCACAACCGTCAGGTCGAGGTTGTGGCGTTCGGCGATCGCGTCCCAATAATCCACACTCGCGCCACCGAGCGGATCCGCTCCGATCCGCACACCCGCCGCTCTGATCGCATCCATATCCACCACGTTGGGTAGGTCGTCGACGTACGTCCCCAGATAGTCGTACTTGTCCACGACGGTGGCAAGGGCAGTCGCAAGCGAGACTCGCTTGACGCCGCGCAACCCCTCTTTCAACAGTTCGTTCGCACGTGCGGCGATGATGGATGTCGCATCACTGTCGGCAGGGCCGCCGTGTGGCGGGTTGTACTTGAATCCGCCGTCACGGGGTGGGTTGTGCGATGGCGTCACGACGATGCCGTCGGCGCGCGCCGAGGAGCCGGAGTCGTTGTACCGAAGAATCGCGTGGCTTACCGCGGGAGTGGGCGTGTAGCGATCGCCCGAGTCGATCAGAACCGAGACATCGTTCGCGGCAAGCACTTCGAGCGCAGTGGTCCAGGCCGGCTCGGAGAGCGCATGGGTGTCCCGGCCGATGAACAACGGCCCTGTGATGCTCTGCGAAGCACGGTATTCGACGATGGCCTGCGTCGTCGCAAGAATGTGTCCCTCGTTGAACGCCGTGTCGAGGCTCGACCCGCGATGGCCCGAAGTTCCGAAGACCACCTGCTGATCCGGATCCGATACGTCCGGCGTACGTGAGTAGTACGCAGTGACCAACTGCGCGATATCAACGAGATCCTCCGGTGCAGCAACCGTTCCTGCTCTAGCGTGCGCCACGATGCGCCTCCTTCTCGAAACAGCGACTCAGACCGCAGTCAACACTAGGCCCATCGCCGAGCCCGTGTCGGTGCACCCGGCATCGAACGTCATCCGGCGTCGAACATCACGGCTGCTTCGAACATCACGGCTGCTTCGGCGGCAGTGGAAAGAAGTAACTGGTTCGGCGCTGGTACTCGGGGTACCCGTCCCGCTTGGCCATGGACCTCTCCAGCAATCTCGCTCCCGTCGCAAAGACCAGAAAGTACGTCATCGCAACTGGCGAGAGAATGGTCAGGATCCCCGGCCACGCAGAGGCACTCACGAGGTAGATCCCCCACCACACGCACGCGTCCCCGAAGTAGTTGGGATGCCTGGTCCACGACCACAGACCGCGGTCCATGATCTTTCCTCTGTTCGACGAATCGGCTTTGAACGCGTTCAATTGCGCGTCGCCAACGGCCTCGAACGTCAGACCGACCGCCCACAGCAGTACACCGATCACCACCGGAGCAGCGACGGAACCATGCGCGACCGCCGACACCTGAATCGGAAGGGAGACGAACCACAGCGCTATTGCCTGGGTCAGATAGATCTTGCGCAGTGCATAGAGCGTGGTGTTGCCCGTTGCTTTGGACAGCAATTCCTCGTACCGCGGGTCTTCACCTTTGCCGATCGATCGACGAAACACGTGCCACGCCAGCCTCAGTCCCCAGAGTGCGACGATCGCGAGCAGAAGGAGCCTGCGCCATAGTTCGCCGGTGCCCACAAGTGCGGCAACCACTGCGATCAAGACGAAGCCGCCGCCCCACGTCACGTCGACGACGCTGTGCCGTCCGATTCGTGCGCCGATCAGCGCGGTAACGACCATCAGTATTGCTGTGGCGATCAGGGATGCAGCCGAGACGGTCGAAAACTCGGACCAGTCGAAGGAACGCATGGCTACTCGCCGACCCCTCGCTCGCCGACCCCATGCTCGCCGACCCACTGTGGCCGCACTGGTTCCATGTCGACGCGACCGGATGGTCCCGGCCGAACAGCCAGTATCTGGTCGACGCCCATCCTCCCGTCCCGGAACGCCATTCCGCCGCCGACAAGATACAACCGCCAGACACGTGCGACCTCCTCACCGACCAAGGCGACAACATCGTCCCACCGGGATTCGAAACGCTCGGTCCACACATCGACCGTGCGGACGTAGTGCTCACGCATCGCGTGCACATCGCGGACCTCGAGCCCGGCTTCCTCGATCATGGCGACGGTTCGTCCGACTGGACGCATGTACATGTCCGGCGCAATGAATTGTTCGATGAATGCCCCTCCACCCGGATTGTCACCCTCTTTGCGCGACATCTGCTGAATCAGCACTCGACCCCCCGGGCGCACGTTCTTCGTGAGTGCTGCGGTGTATGTCGGGTAGTTGGATTCGCCGACGTGCTCACCCATCTCGATCGACGCAACGGCGTCGAACGGACCGTCGGGAATTTCGCGGTAGTCCTGAATTCTGATCTCGACGCGGTCCTGCAGTCCACGATCGGCAATTCGCTTGTCGATGAACGCTTTCTGCTCTCGAGAAATGGTCACGCCGACGACACGAGCGTCGTAATGTTCGGCCGCGTGCAGGCTCAGTGAGCCCCAGCCGCACCCGACATCGAGAAAACGCATTCCGGATTGTGCGTCGAGCCCGATCTTGCGGCATACGAGATCGAGTTTGTCGCGCTGGGCATCGTCGAGTGTGTAGTTCTCTGCCTCCGACGTCCAGTAGCCCGAGGAATAGGCCATGTTCGAGTCGAGTACCAACTCGTAGAAATCGTTCGACAGGTCGTAGTGATGACTGATCGCGGCGCGGTCCCGCACCAGAGAATGCAGACGGCCCTTGACGACGGCCTGCGACGGAGGCGCGGCGAGTGGGCGACCGAATGCACCGAGTTCGCGCGCCAGCTTGGCCAGCTTGATCAACGCGGCGGGCGAAGGCCGAACGGCCTCGAGATTCCGCGAACGTACCTCCGACCACACGTGATCGAGTGCGGCAGCGACATCCCCGTCGACATCCAGTTCGCCGGTGACGTATGCCTGCGCGGCGCCGAGCTCACCCGGGCTCCACAGCAGCCGACGAAGAACGTTGGGACTCTTCAGCAGAACTTTCGGCGCATCGGCGGGTCCTGCGATGCTCCCGTCCCATGCGGTCAGGTGCACTGGCAGCTCGCCGCCGACGAAGGGCGCCAGTAGCTCCGCGATACGCGGAGCGATGGACGAAGACGAGGTCTTGCTCATTTGTCGCCCCTTCGGTCGAGCACTATTTGTTGCACATCGAGGTATCCGGAGCGGAAGCCGGCCTCCGAGTAGCAGAGGTAGAAATGCCACATCCGATCGAAGATGCCGTCGAATCCCAGCTCGGCGGTCTCCTTGGGGTGAGCACGGAATTCCTCGTCCCACCGGCGCAGTGTGCGCGCGTAGTGATCACCCATCGAGAGTCGCTCGCGAACACGCAGACTCGTCTGACTCTCGGTGACTTCCTCGATCGCGCGAATCGAGGGAAGGAACCCGCCGGGGAAGATGTACTTGTGCACCCAGGTGTAGGTGTTTCTCGTCGCTACCATGCGGTCGTGCGGCATCGTGATCGCTTGGATCGCGACCCTGCCGCCCGGGGCGAGCAGCCGGTCTATCGTCTGGAAATACGTTCCCCAGTATTGATGTCCGACCGCCTCGATCATCTCGACCGACACCACGGCGTCGTACTCACCGTCGACCAGCCGGTAATCAAGCAGATCCACTTGCACCCGCTCCGCGAATCCAGCGGCCGCAATACGCTTGCCCGCAAGCTCCTGCTGTTCGGTCGACAGAGTTACCGAGCGCACCGTCGCCCCACGCGCCGCTGCCCGGATCGCGAGTTCGCCCCAGCCGGTCCCGATTTCGAGCACCCGAGAGCCTTCGCCCACCTGAGCAAGGTCGAGGAGACGGTCGATCTTTCGTCGCTGCGCGTCTGCGAGGTCCTCGTTGTCTTCGTGTGTTCCCGTGGCCGCGAACAACGCCGCCGAATACGTCATCGTCTCGTCCAGAAAGAGTTCGAACAATTCGTTCGACAAGTCGTAGTGACGCGCTATGTTCGACCGCGTATTCTTCGTCGTGTTGCGTTCCGCGCGCGGCTGTTTGGGTACATAGAGACTGCGCAGGCGCTGCAACGAATTCGGGATCAAGGACGCCATGCGGGTCGCGAACACCTCGAGAACAGCCGTCAGATCGTCGGCATCCCAGTCACCGGCCATGTACGCCTCGCCGAAACCGATGAGTCCGCTCTGGCCCACCCGCGCAGCGAAGTCGGCGGGGCGCCTGATCACCATCAACGGTGAGTGTGCATCACCTCCCCCGATCTCTGAGCCGTCATCCATCCGGACGCGGACGGGTAATCTTCCCACCGCACGTCGGAACAAGAAGCCGGCAACGGGCGCAGCGACTTTCGCTTTGGTTCCGGCGGGGACGTAGGCGATGCCCGGCCACACATCGGTGTCCACTCCGGATTTGGACCTGATCACAGTTGTCAACTTCTTGCCTTTCCTACTGCCGGCGCCTGCGGGCGTGCCTTGATGGGGAGACCCCGTGCCCACAACCGAATGCCCTGCCAGCGAATCTGAAGTACTACGCGAAGCGGCGCCAACGGCACCGCGAGTGCTGAGATGACAACAGCACGGGTGGTGGCAGGCGATCGAGTACCTGCGACGGTGGCAACGAACGGTGGCGAGCCCTCACGCTCGAGAACAATCGAGAGCTTCAGCGCCTCGCCTGGTTCAGGCAACCTCATCCGGTACTCACCGTCGACGTCATTGAAGGGCGAGACGTAGAACGCCTTTGGTGTCCTCGCCGAACCACGTTCGTCAGTCTTCAGCAGGTACGCATACCGCTCACCGTGAGTGTTGTGTACCTCGGCGACGACGCACACGAGGATGCCGCTACGGTCATGGCACCAGAACACACTCAATGGATTGAACGTGTGACCGAATACGCGCGCATTCGCGAGCATCGTGATTTGTCCGCCGCCGAGATCGATGTCGTTGCCGGAGAGAAACTCCTCGATGTTGTCTCGGATGGATCGCTCCGGGTCGCCGATGTGATCTCGTGATACGAAGCCCGCAAGGGGCCTCGCCCAGGGCTTCAGCTTGGGCAGGTCGTCGAGATCCACGAACCAGCTGTAGCTCTTGTACCGGAAGCTGTTTCGAATCGGTGCCGTCCGCACGTGCTCGATTGTCGTCGAGTAGATGGCGTTCGAACCCGTCATGTCCACCGACCTCCGATTCGTTCGGCGGCAGCCTTGCCGGAAGCGGCACCGTCCTCGTGGAATCCCCAGCCGTGGTAAGCACCTGCGAAAGCGAGTGTAGCGGTATCGATTTCAGGGAGCCGACGCTGCGCGGCGAGTGATTCCGGCGTGTATTGGGGATGCTCGTAGGTCATCTCGTCCAGTACGGCGGCAGGATCGACGACATCCGCCCCTCCGAGCGTGACCAGAAATCTACCCGGACCGTCGAGCCGTTGCAGGCGGGTCATGTCGTAGCTGACCAACACGCTGTCCGGAGTTGCGCCGCATTCGGGAATTCGATAGTTCCACGACGCCCGTGCACGCAGCGTCTTCGGCAGTACCGTCTCGTCGGTGTGAAGCTGAGTGTGGTTGACCGAGTATGGCATCGCACCGAGAACTTGATGCTCGGTCGCCGTCGGTTCTGCCAGAAGCTTCAGCGCGTGCTGTGGATGGACTGCGACGACGGCAGCATCGAACTTTCGCAGCACATCGAATCCATCACGGATGTCGACGCCGCCGCTGTGACGATATACAGCACGTACGGGAGTGCCCGTATGGATCTCGTCGATGTGCTCTGCTACTCGTCGGACGTATTCGATCGATCCTCCCGTGACCGTCCGCCACACCGGTGACCCGGTCACACTCAGCATTCCGTGGTGATCGAGAAACGTGAACAGATATCGAGCCGGATAACTCAGCGCGGTAGCGGGGTCACACGACCAGACAGCCGATACCACCGGCGCCATGAAGTGCGAGCTGAAGTACTCGGAGAATGTGTTTCTGCGGAGGAACTCGGCAAGCGTTTCGTCGTCGTTCGACGAATCTGACCTGAGAACATCCGCAGTGAGAACGGCCTGGGCCGCTCGGTGAAAACGCTTCACCTCGAGCAACATTGCGAGGTATCGCGGACGCGCCAACGTACGCAGTGACGGGAAAACCCCACTCATCCCCTGCCCGCCCGAGTATTCGAGCCCACATCCGTCGCAACGGATGGACATACTCATGTCCGACTCCTGAGTCGGCACCGCGAGTTCGGCGAACAACCGCAGCAGGGTGGGGTAGGTGCGATCGTTGTGGACAATGAATCCGGTGTCCACACCGACCTTGCCCGATGGATCGTCGATGTAGTGAGTGTCCGCGTGCCCTCCGAGTCGCGAGTCCGCCTCGAAAACGGTGACGTGAGCTGACTTCGACAACACATAGGCCGCCGTGAGACCTGCCACACCACTACCCACGACAGCTACCGACCGACGCGTCATGCCGTTACTCCATTGTCTTCAGAGCAGACATTTCGAGGACGGCTGCCTCGAGGTCGGAGATGTTCAGCGACGTCCATCACCGACTCCGTGGCCGTCCTCACCCACGATCGCGCACAGCGAATCATGAAATGACCGCCAGGCATCTCGATGTAGCGCGCATCCACGCCCCTGGACTTTGCTGCCTCGACTTCGCGCCTCGACTTCATCGGATCCGTCCAACTGTCCGAACGACCATGGAGCACGCGAATTGTCTGATCCACACGAACAGTGCCCAGTTCGCCGCCGTCGGGCCACCACGGCGCAAGCGCCACGATCCCGATCACCTGCGGATCGTCGGCCACCGCCGCTGCGGTCCGCCCTCCCATCGAGTGCCCTACCACTACCACCGGGGTGCCCGGGTGATCTCGATGAATTCTTCGCAGCGCCCACCGGGCGTCCTCGACGGGGCTCCGCTCCGCACCGTTCCATCCACGGAACCTGTTCTGCAATTGCACTGCCAACACGCCATGTTGTCGGCCGGCTCTCCGAATCGCCCACGTGAACTGCCACATACGTAGACCGGACAGATGCCAGGGGCGGCTCGGCGCGCGACTGTCCGGCTTCCCGCCGTGCACGACCAGGACGACGCACCGAACCGGTGTACCCGACGCCAAATTTGGACCTGTCCACAACCTGGGCTCTGGGCAATCGCTCATAGCTACTATTCGTCACCGCCACCGTTTCGGGTTGGGTTCAGGCTGCGCGGTCCGATTGTGACGTGAATTACAAACACCTGCCGACATCACAAAGCCGGGCCGACGAGCGTGTGCTCGCCGACCCGGCTTGTGGTGGAGCTGCCGGGAATCGAACCCGGGTCCTCTGCTGCATTGCCAGGGCTTCTCCGTGTGCAGTCTGCTATGCCTCTACTTGGATCTCCTGATCTCGCAAACAAGCCAGGATGACGATCCCAGCCACTGTTTGATGTTCCTCATCACTCCGTGGCCGAGTGAATCGGTAAGCCCTCTTGCTGATGCCAGTACCCGGACCGAGGGCAAGCCCGGACTGACAGACACGCAGTCGCTACTTAGGCAGCGAGTGCGTAGTCGCGCTGATTGGAATCGGCGCTTATAAGGTTGCGATGACGCTTACGGTGGTCTCTCGCCTGCACCGACACGCTTCCCCTGACTCAACATACAAAGTCGAAACCGTTCAGCCCCGTATGTTCCCGAACACTGTGCTCGGGCTTGTCAGTGTAACAAGCCGCGCGGACAGAATCATCCCGATATACCGCGCACGTTCTATGCGCGGTCGACGTGCGCCATGACGGCCTGCAACGTCCGGCCCAAAAGCACCTTCCGAGCGGGAAGCGATCCGTACCAGAACACACGTCCGGCGAGGCCACGCGGGAAGAAGTCGGTGCACTGTTCCAGTCTGGTCCCCCCGCCCGCCGATGATGCCCGATAGAGCATCCACGCCTTTCCGGGCAGCGCGCTCGTCGACACCAGCCGCACGGTGTTGGACGACCCGTCGTCGTCGATGCGCCAACCTTTCAGACCGCCGGACTCGACCGCGTCGCGCAATCGCTTGCGGATCTCGTCCGGCCCACTTCCGAGATAAACGCTGCGCACGTCGGTATACACGACTTCTCCGGCCCAATCCGGGTCTGAGGGCAGCGGATCGGACGGCGCGGACACTGCGTCGGACCACGTCGTTTCCGACTCGCCTTCGTCGATGTTTCGAAGCGCCAACCGAACCGACTCCCTGAACGACGTCAGCCCGTCCTCGGGTAGATCTACAACACTGTCGATGTCGGACTCGCTGGCCACGGCGTCGAACTGAAGCGACTCGATCAGTGGCATCGCCAGCCCCCGGGGGATGGGAGTGACCAAGCCGATCCAGTGGCCGGCCAGCCGCGGGGTCAGCACCGGAAGCACCAGCATCTGACGCTTGCGCAGTCCTGCAACATCGGCGTACGTGTTCATCATTTCGCCGTACTCCATGACATCCGGGCCGCCGACGTCGAACGTTCGGCTCACGGGGAGTTCGGCTTCTGCAGCACCGATCAAGTAGTGCAGAATGTCACGCACGGCAATCGGCTGAATTTTGTTGTGGACCCATCGCGGCGTGGTCATCACCGGCAACCTGTTGGTCAGATGCCTGATCATCTCGAACGATGCCGAGCCGGAACCGATGACCACTCCAGCCTGCAGTACGAACGTCGGAACTGGAGACTCGATCAAAATGCGCCCTACCTCGGCGCGTGACTCCAGGTGCTCGGACAGCTCTCCAGTCTCGGGGTGCAGACCGCCGAGGTACACGATTCGGCTCACCCCGGCCTCTGCAGCAACAGCAGCCACGTTCTCGGCGCTCTCACGTTCGGTCTTGGCGAAATCACTGTCTCCCGGCGAGCCCATGGAATGTACGAGGTAGTAAACGACATCGACGTCGACAAATGCCTTCTTCAAGGAATCGCGATCGCCGAGGTCCCCGCGCGCTATCTCGACATCGGCCGCCCACGGAACGCCATCGAGTTTGTCGGGATTCCGAGCCAGCACTCGCACTGTGTATCCGGTGTCGAGCAATCTTGGCGCCAGGCGCCCGCCGAGATACCCCGTGGCACCGGTGACGAGAACGCGGCGAGGGCTGGCGCTGGAATTGTCGGTCATCTCCGGTCAATACCCTTCGAGGCGCGCTTCAACCGCCGGATACTCCAACTGCTCGGATACTCCAGCTGCTGGGGTGCGTCAATCGCTGGGTGCGTCAACCCAGCGCGATCAGACTCACTGCGCCGAGGGCAAGAACCATTCCGGCCTGTTGCGCTCGCCCGACACGCTCGCCAAGCATCACCATCGCCAGCATCACTGTTGCAGCTGGATACAACGACGCGATGACGCTGACCAACGACAGCAACCCGCCCTGATAGGCGTAGAGCAGCGCGGCATTGGCCACAACGTCCAACGTCCCGACGAACGCGGCCAATTTCAAAACACTTCCGTGCGGCGGCGAGAAGTGGCCCGACGCGAGCGCGACACACCACACCACTGCCGTCGCGGATGCCCGTGACGCGGCCAATGGCCACAACCCGGACCCGTCACCGATCTGGTGTAGGCAGATGAAAGCGATCGCGAACGTCACTCCGGATCCGACGGTCAGCCACCCGACCATCCTCGTGAACTTCATCTTTCGTCCGCCCGCTACCTCACCGGCGGTCTCGTCGGGCGATTCCCTGCTGACGAGGACCACGGCGAACAGCGCCAGCGCGATGCCGACGAACGCGAGTGAGCCTGGACGCTCACCGATCGCAAAACCCGCGGCGACCGGTATGCCCGCCACGAGCACCGCGGTTAGGGGTGACACAACTGCCATCGGTCCCGATGCCAGCGCCAGGTAGAACCACCACACCGCGAGGCCGCCAGCGACTCCCGACGCCAGCCCCCACAGCATCGGCATCAGAGATATCGACCCGCCGACGAACGGCGCGATCAGCAACACGACGACGAGCGAGAATGGATACGAGACAATGACGACGCGCAGTGCCGCCACTCGACGGGAAGCGACACCGCCGACGAAATCGCTGACGCCGTAGCCGACCGCGGCGACGAGCGCCAGCAGGATCGCGGTCAGCGCCTTCCCCTCATCGCGTGCAGTCTCACCGCACGCAGTCTCACCGCACGCAGTCTCATCGCATGCCCTTGATGCGTCGCCCCATTTCGCGAGTGACTTCGCGCTCGGCGGTCCGGCGCGCAAGGTCCTGACGCTTGTCGTAGTCCTGCTTACCCTTTGCCAGAGCAAGTTCGACTTTCACTTTGCCGTCGGAGAAGTACATCGACAGCGGCACCAAGGTGAGCGAGCCTTCCTTCACCTTGCCGACCAGTCGTTCGATCTCGCGCTTGTGCAGTAACAGCTTTCGATTGCGACGCGGTGCGTGGTTGGTCCAGCTGCCCTGCGTGTACTCGGGAATGTGCAAGCCGCGCAACCAGATTTCGCCGTCATCGACCGTCGCGAACGAGTCCGCCAGCGACGCCTTACCCTCTCGGAGGCTTTTCACTTCGGTACCGAGCAACGCAATTCCGGCCTCGTACACATCCAGAATCGAGTAGTGGTGTCGTGCTTTTCGATTGGTCGCGATGGCCTTGCGGCCCTTTTCTCTCACTTCAGGGCCCTTTCTCGAGCGCTGCACCTGTGTCACGCGCGCCGTCGCGCACAACCGTTCCAGCATAGAACCGCGGCGCAATCGATTTTCTTTTGCGTCTCCTGCGTGGGCGGAGACCAGCGCCGTCGGAGCTATTCGCGCACGTACAGACGCAAGGTGATGTATCCGGTGACAGCAGCCATTCCGACGCCGACGAGCGCAAGGAACGGTGACACCAGCAGAACGTCGCTGTTGGAGATCCGCGCGAGAATATTCGCGTCGTAGACGTCCGAGAGCACATCGTCGATGAAGAGGTTCTTGGCCGTGAACATTCCGGCTATGGCCAGTGCCGAACCGATGAGCGCCGCAACCACGGCTTCGAGGAGGAACGGCAGCTGGGTGTACCAGCGAGTCGCTCCGACCAGACGCATGATCCCGACTTCCGTCCGCCGGGTGAAGGCCGCGATCTGAACCATGTTGGCGATCAGGAGCACAGCCGCGACCGCTTGGACGATTGCGATCGCAAACGCCGCGTTCCTGACCCCGTTGAGCACACTGAAAAGACGCTCGACGAGATCTCGCTGATTGAGAACGCTTTGCACACCCGGTCGACCGGAGAAGTTGTCGTTGATGACGCCGAATCGCTCGGGGTCACTGAGCTTGACCTTGAACGAAGCGGGGAAGCTGTCCGGGCTGACCAGCTGCGCGAGTTCGGGCTGATCTTTGAAAACACGTTCTGTCGCATCCTTCACGGCATCGTCGCGATTCAGGTACTGCACGGATACAACTGCGGGTGTCTGTTCGAGTTCGGAGCGAAGACTGCTGCACGTCTCCGCGGCGCAACCGGGGTCGGTCGCCGAGATGTCGTCGGTAAGAAATATCTGGACCTCGACGCGGTCGAGGAAGATTTGCTGGGTCTTGCCTGCCATCTGGACCACGAGAAGTCCACCGCCGAACAGGCCAAGAGAGATTGCTGTCGTGAGGATCATGGCAATGGTCATGGTGATGTTGCGGCGAAGTCCGGTGAGGACTTCGCTGAAGATGAAACTTGCGCGCATCGGAGAATCCGGGCCCTTCGGTGTTTACGGTCGAGAAGGTCTGATGGTCAGAGCTGGACAGGTACAGCTACCTGCCGACGCCGTAGACCCCTCGGGCCTCGTCACGCACCACTCGTCCGTTGTCGAGTTCCACGACCCGACGACGCATGGAGTCGACGATGTGGTTGTCGTGCGTAGCCATCAGAACGGTGGTTCCAGTTCGGTTGATGCGTTCGAGCAGCATCATGATGTCCTGACTCGTGTCCGGATCAAGATTTCCGGTCGGCTCGTCGGCTAACAGGACCAACGGCCGGTTGACGAACGCCCGCGCGATTGCCACCCGCTGTTGCTCACCACCGGACAGTTCCGTCGGAAGTCGATCGGACTTGCCTCCGAGGCCGACCAGATCGAGTACTTCGGGCACCGTGCGTTTGATCATCGACCGCGGCTTGCCGATCACTTCGAGCGCGAAGGCGACGTTCTCGACGACGGTCTTCTGCTGCAGCAAGCGGAAATCCTGAAAGACGCATCCCATGCTCTGACGCAACTTGGGAACGCGCCGCGACGACAGACGGTTGACATGGAAGTCCGCGACATGAATATCCCCTGAGGTCGGAGTCTCCTCCTTGAGGAGCAGCCGCATGAACGTCGACTTCCCTGAACCCGACGGACCGATGAGGAACACGAACTCGCCTTTCTCCACCGACACAGTCACGTCGTCCAAGGCAGGCCTGGTCGACGTCTTGTAGGACTTGGAGACATTCGAGGTGCTGATCACGGGTCGCCAGTGTAGTCCTTACCCGCCGGTAACCCACTCGCCGAACATGTGTGTCGCCTGAGGATCTGAGCTTCGAAATCTAGGGGGTTCCGGTGCCGCTCGGCCCAGCAGGCGCAGGTGGGAGCAGAGAGCGTAGCTGGGGCGGAACGGTGAGTCCAGGCAGGTAGGTCGGATCCTGCGAGGTGGAAGGACGCGACTGCCCCGACTCCCCCGACGTACCGGGCTCGCCCGACGTCCCCGCAGTGCCCGATGTTCCGGCAGAGCCGGACGGTTCCATGGTGGTCGACGGGTTGTCGGTGGTGGTCGGCGGAACAGAGGTGTATTGCTCCTGATACGTCCGCTGGTCGGTCTGATACTGGCTTGTGTCGACAGCGGTCGGGCCGGTAACGGGTGTGTCGGGCAGCGGCCTGACCTGGTCGTACAGCAGGGCGGTCAGAATGAAACAGATGCCAATGAGCACCGTCGAGGTGCGGACCCGTCCGTAAATGCGGGTAGGAATCTTCCAGTTCCTTCTCGGCCGGTCCGGATCGGCTGGATGTTCGGTCACAGATCGTCCTCCAGTTCGCGGGGGCGACCCTCGGGCTCGACCCCGGCCGTGGACACGTCGGGGCTCACCGTAATCCCTTCCGGCTGTAGAGCCGCTGCCACCCGAACCCGAAGCTCGCGACCGACCTGAAACTGCTTTCCGGGGAGCGTTCTTGCGACGAGGCGCACGTTGACCTGATCGACCTCGATGCTTTCGACACCCATCACGGTGGGTTCGTCGAGCAGCAGGGGCTTAAGTCGGGAGTCCTCGAATGCAGTCCGCCCCACGCGCTTGAGGATCTCGTTCACCCTGTTCAGGTCGGAGCCCGTCGGGATAGGAACATCGACGACGGCGCGAGCCCAGTCCTTCGACAGGTTGATGGCTTTCACGATCTGTCCGTTCGGAACCGTGATCACCTCCCCGTCGACGCTGCGCACTCTGGTGACTCGCAGTGTTACGTCCTCGACAGTGCCGACCGCATCTTCCGCGGAACCGTTGACCGCGATCTGCACGACATCACCGAACCCGTACTGCCGCTCGGTGATGATGAAGAAGCCGGCGAGAATATCTTGAACAACCCGCTGCGCACCGAAACCGAGGGCTGCACCGAGAACGGTTGCAGGCGCGACGAGGCTGGTGACGGCGAAACCGAATCTACGGAGAACTTCGATCGTCACGAGGACGTAGACGATAGTCACGGCAACCCACGTGATCACCTGGGCGAGAGCATGCCGATGCTTGGCCGCCTCGGACCGAACCAGCGCATCGCTGTGCCGGTAATTGGAATCAATTCTCGAGGTGATTCGCGAGCCGACGTAGCTGATGAATCTCGCGATGAGCATGCCGCCGAGGATGTAAAGCACTATCTCGAGTCCGCTGCCGCTGAGCCAAACTTTCAGGTCCGGCGGCAAGCCGAACGACAAAGCTGTGATCATGACTGGTTACTCTTCCCCCCGCATACGCCAACGAATCCCAGCCTCCAGGAAACCATCGATATCGCCGTCGAGCACGCTGGAGGGATTGTTCACCTCGTACTCGGTGCGAAGATCCTTGACCATCTGGTACGGATGCAGCACGTAGGACCGCATCTGATTGCCCCACGAGCTACCGCCGTCGCCCTTGAGTGCATCCATCTCGGCCCGCTCTTCTTTGCGCTTGACCTCGAGGAGCTTCGCCTGCAGGACCCGCATAGCAGACACCTTGTTCTGCAGCTGAGACTTCTCGTTCTGGCAGGTGACGACGATGCCGGTCGGGACGTGCGTCAGGCGCACAGCCGAGTCGGTGGTGTTGACGGACTGACCGCCGGGGCCACTCGACCGGTAGACATCGACGCGAATGTCGCCTTCGGGGATCTCGATGTGATCGGTGGTCTCGACGACGGGTAGCACCTCGACCTCGGCGAACGAAGTCTGACGGCGGCCCTGATTGTCGAACGGGCTGATGCGGACCAGCCGGTGCGTGCCCTGCTCGACGGACAGGGTTCCGTAGGTATAGGGAGCCTTCACCGCGAACGTCGCGCTCTTGATTCCTGCTTCTTCGGCGTAGGACGTGTCGTAGACCTCGACGCTGTAGCCGTGCTTCTCGGCCCAGCGGATGTACATCCGCATGAGCATCTCGGCCCAGTCGGCCGCATCGATGCCGCCCGCGCCGGATCGAATGTTCACCAGCGCGTCTCGCTGGTCGTACTCGCCGGACAGGAGTGTGCGCACTTCGGCTGCGGCGATGTCCTCGCGAAGCGATGCGCGCTCGGCGTCGGCGTCGGCCGTCGCCGAGACTTCGGCGTCGCCTTCTTCACCCTCCGCGAGCTCGTAGAGCACAGGGAGGTCGTCGAGGCGACCGCGCAATTCCTCGGCGCGGCGCAACTCTGCCTGGGCATGCGAAAGTTGGCTCGTCACCTGTTGCGCATGCTCCTGGTCGTTCCACAGGTCCGGAGACGCAGCTTGATGCTCGAGCTCGTCGATCCGGCGACGTAGTTCCTCGACATCGAGAACCGACTCGATGGTCGTGAGAGTGACGTCGAGTTCGTTCAGGTCTGCGGACACGTCAGGATGCACGAGAGTCAAGGTTACCGGCACTTGAATCGCGACAGGACCATGCCGCCTCACGACCGAGCGATGCGGATCACATTTTTCGCGATCGCTTCGACCCATCCGTGTCGTGAGCAGGTTCGATGGGCGCCACAGCTCTGTTCAGTAAGGGCTCCGACTGCTAACTTCAGTCCTCATCGACACATACGCATGCGGCTATTCCTCTCGAACCGCCGCCGAGACGCCCAACGGGTTCAGCACATGCTGCGCACGTGATCCATTGCTGGTTGCGCGTCGGCACGTCGATTTCTGCAGGACCGGCACCAGCCTCTGTCGCTGAGCCGGTTCACCCCAGTTGGTCGATCACGGGGTTCCAGCCGCGGTACCCCGTGTACCTGCAGAAGCACAAAGAGGAGCGCACATGTCTGTCACCGACGAGTACCTGAAGAACAACGAGGCGTACGCAGCCCAGTTCTCTGGACCCCTGCCTCTCCCGCCGTCGAAGCACGTCGCCGTTGTCGCCTGCATGGATGCGCGTCTCGACGTCTACCGAGCCCTCGGCCTCAACGAGGGCGAAGCGCACGTGATCCGCAATGCGGGCGGCGTCATCACCGATGACGAGATCCGTTCGCTCGCCATCAGCCAACGTCTCCTCGGAACGAAGGAAATCATCCTCATCCACCACACGGACTGCGGCATGCTCACCTTCACCGACGACGATTTCAAGAAGGGCATCCAGGACGAGATCGGCATCAAGCCGAACTGGGCGGCCGAGTCGTTCCCCGACCCCGATGAGGATGTGCGCCAGTCGCTCGCGCGAATCGAGGCCAGCCCGTTCGTCACCAAGCACGAGTCCGCTCGCGGGTTCGTGTTCGACGTCGCCACCGGCAAACTCAATGAAGTAGTGGGCTGATCCAATGACGGCCGGAGGTGGATACAGCCGCGTCTGTATCCATCTCCTAGGCTGGCCGAGTGACCGATCGCAATGCTGACCTGCAACTCGCTCTGTCGATGGCCGATCAGGCCGACGACATCACGCGGAGCCGATTTCTCGCCCTCGACCTGAAAGTCGACGACAAGCCGGATCTGTCTCCCGTCAGCGATGCCGACCTGGCGGTCGAAAGGCTGATTCGTTCGATCGTCGCCGAAGAGCGAAACGAAGACGCGATACTCGGTGAGGAATTCGGCGGCGACCCCGTCTTGGCCGGTCGTCAATGGGTAATCGATCCCATCGACGGGACGAAGAACTTCGTTCGCGGCGTGCCGATCTGGGCAACCCTCGTTGCACTGCTCGAGGACGGTGTTCCCGTCGTTGGCGTGATCAGCGCGCCCGCTCTCAACCGGCGTTGGTGGGCCGCCGAGGGTTCCGGAGCCTGGACGACATACGACGGCGGCGAAGCGCGGCTGATCACAGTCTCATCGGTAGGTGATCTGCCCTCCGCCAGCTTGAGTTTCGCGAGCTTGTCCGGCTGGAAGGAACGCGGAATTCGCGAGCGTTTCATCGAACTCACCGATGCGGTGTGGCGAGTACGGGGTTATGGCGACTTCTTCTCTTACTGCCTCCTGGCGGAGGGAACACTCGACATTGCGGCCGAGCCCGAAGTATCACTATGGGACCTGGCGCCGCTGGACATCCTCGTCCGCGAGGCCGGTGGGCGCTTTACGTCCTTGGACGGGACTGCAGGTCCGCATGGAGGAAGCGCTGTGGCGACCAATGCACTGTTGCACGACCAGGTACTGGCACACCTGCGCTCACACTGATCGGCCGAGCCGGAACCGAACTCAGAGAACAGCAGCGAGCACGAGCGCGATCAATGGGGTGATGCCTTGAGTGAACGCAGCCCTGAAGTATTTTGAACCGCCTGTTGCCAGCACGACTGCCGCGCCGACGATGCTGAGGCAGGCAAACACCACGATCGCGTCACCGGCGGCGCCGCCGACGATCAACCCGACGACAATTCCGACAGCCAGGAACAAGTTGTAGAACCCCTGGTTGAACGCCATCGGCCGGACAACGTCGGCGTCGGCCGCAGTGGCGACACCGAATCGCTGCCACACCGCGGGCTTCGACCACAACAAGCTCTCCATGACAAAGATGACGACATGAAGCGCAGCTGCCACGGCAGCAAATATCTGAGCGATTGCAGGCACGTCGTCGAATGCTGCCACACAATGCCTGACATGCAGTGGCCTTCCACTTCTTACTCGTAAGTAGACAGCTATCTTACTCGGGAGTAAGATAGCTCTGGTCCGAGCCCGACACCGAGAAACAGCTGGTGATCATGAGCAAGCAAGACAGTGTGGTCGAAACGAAGCGCACAGCGCCTCGCGACACATCCGCAGTTGGCCTCAATCCGTTCAAGCGAGACGCCATCGGCACCGCTATGCGCGTGCTCACGGCTATCACCGGATCCGACCTGGCGGAGAAATACAACCTCCGCCAAACAATCGACCGCGTCACATACGAGAGCACGAAGACCGGGTTCAAGACTCTCGGCACGGCCACTCGTACGTTCGCCAAGGTGACCGGCAGCGAGAAGCCGAAGCGCCTCGACGACGCGGCCGTCAAGAACCTCGACTACTTCGATCTGACTCCCGACGACGAGCAGCGCATGATCGTCGAGACGGTCAAGGAGTTCGCCGAGGAGATTCTGCGTCCCGCCGCACACGACGCCGACGCGTCCGCATCCTCGCCCGAGGACCTCGTCCGACGCTCGGCCGAACTCGGAATCACTCTGATCAACATCCCGGAGGAACTCGAAGGCGCAGCCTCCGAGCGCGGAGCCGTCACCAATGCCCTGGTCGCAGAAGCACTCGCCCACGGAGATATGGGCTTGGCGCTGCCGATCCTCGCGCCGAGCGGTGTAGCCATTGCTCTCACGCAGTGGGGCACCGACAGCCAGCAAAAGACATACCTTCCGGCCTTCGCGGGCGAGAGGGTCCCCAACGCGGCGGTCGTCGTGAACGAGCCTCGTGCCTTGTTCGACCCCTTCGCGCTGAAGACGAAGGCGGTTCGATCGCCGAGCGGATTCAAACTCAACGGCGTCAAGAGCGTCGTACCGGCCGCCGGTAGCTCCGAACTCTTCGTCATCGCGGCCGAACTCGAAGGGCGCCCGTCGTTCTTCATCGTAGAATCCGACTCCAAAGGCCTTGTCGTCGAAGCTGATCCGAGCATGGGCCTTCGGGCGGCGGGCCTCGGTCGACTCATTCTCACCGACGTTGCGGTCCCCGAATCCGCACTTCTCGGTGACGGCGATGCCGATCGACGCGCACTCGACTATGCGGACGCAATCAGCCTCGCACGCCTGGGGTGGTCAGCTCTCGCAGTGGGCACCGGCCAGGCTGTACTCGACTACGTCATTCCCTACGTCAACGAGCGTGAGGCATTCGGCGAGCCGATCAGCAACCGTCAGGCGGTTGCGTTCATGGTCGCGAACATCGCGATCGAACTCGACGGCCTCAGGCTGGTGACACTGCGCGGCGCATCTCGCGCCGAGCAGGGCCAGTCCTTCGCCCGCGAAGCAGCCCTGGCTCGCCGTCTCGCTTCGGAAAAGGGCATGCAGATCGGCTCGGACGGTGTCCAACTGCTCGGCGGACACGGCTTCACCAAGGAACACCCCGTAGAGCGCTGGTACCGCGACCTGCGTGCCGTCGGTGTCACCGAGGGCATCGTCCTCATCTGATTCGCGCCCATCAACCTTGACTGACATGACCCAAGGACTAACACGATGATCAATCTCGAACTACCCAAGAAGCTTCGGGCGCAGGCGAATCAGGCACATCAGGTCGCAGCCGAGATCTTCCGTCCGATCTCCCGCAAATACGACCTCGCCGAACACGAGTACCCGGTCGAGCTCGACACCATGGCGTCCATGGTCGAGGGCATGTCCGACGCAGGCAACGAAATCGGCGGTGCAACCGGCGGTCGCGAGAAAGACAGCGAGTCCGCATCCAAGCCGAGCAAGACCGCAAATGCCAATGGCGGCAACATGTCCGCGCTCGTCAACGTCATCGAGACATGCTGGGGCGACGTCGGTCTGACCTTGTCGATCCCCTACCAGGGACTCGGCAACTCCGCCATCGCCGCGGTCTCCACCGATGAGCAACTCGAGCGTTTCGGCAAGGTGTGGGCCTCCATGGCGATCACCGAGCCCAGCTTCGGCTCCGACTCGGCCGCAGTCACCACCACAGCCGTTCTCGACGGTGACGAGTGGGTACTCAACGGCGAAAAGATCTACGTCACGGCAGGCGAACGGTCCACCCATATCGTCGTGTGGGCCAGTGTCGACAAATCGGCAGGCCGGGCAGCGATCAAGTCCTTCGTCGTTCCTCGCGACGCTCCGGGTCTGAGCGTCGCTCGTCTCGAGCACAAGCTAGGGATCAAGGCATCGGACACCGCTGCACTGCTGTTGGAGGATTGCCGAATCCCGAAGGACAACCTTCTCGGTAGCGCTGAGGTGAACACCGAAAAGGGATTCGCGGGCGTCATGCAGACGTTCGACAACACTCGTCCACTCGTCGCGGGAATGGCGGTCGGTGTTGCTCGCGCAGCTCTGGAAGAACTGCGTTCCATTCTCGACGAAGCCGGCGTGGAGATCTCCTACACCGCCCCCGCCTACAACCAGCACGCCGCTGCTGCAGAATTCTTGCGGCTCGAAGCGGACTGGGAGGCCTCGTATCTGCTTTCTTTGCGGGCAGCGTGGATGGCCGACAACAAAGAGCCCAACTCGCTCCAAGCGTCGATGGCAAAGGCCAAGGCTGGACGCTCGGCAACGGACATCACCTTGAAGGCCGTCGAACTAGCCGGTAGCTACGGCTACTCGGAGCGTGTGTTACTCGAAAAATGGAGTCGAGATGCCAAGATCCTCGACATCTTCGAAGGCACTCAGCAGATCCAGCAGCTGATCGTTGCTCGCAGAGTTCTCGGGAAGACTTCTGCTCAGCTGAAGTAGTCTTTGTCTCGACGCACAACCCCGCAGCCGCTCGGCTGCGGGGTTTTTGCGTTCGACGTGATGGTGTCTTCGAGGCATATTTCGGTTAGGTGAAAAAATTTGCGAAGCGGTGTCGAAAGCGAAGATCCCCGTTCGTCGTCATCATGTAAGTCACGGAACACGAGATACGGGAGACCACCATGAAGTACATGCTGCTGATCAACGCACCGAGCGCAGACTTCGACAACGGGTGCAGTGTCGAAGACTGGGTGCAGTTCGGTAAGGAAATGCAAGACGCAGGAGTGTGGGTGGCAGGCCACGCACTCGCTGATCTCACCACAGCGACAACGATTCAAGTCGACAGCGACGGTGACCGCACCATCACGGACGGCCCGTTCGCTGAAACCCGCGAAGTATTGGGAGGGTTCGAGGTCATCGACGTCCCCGACCTCGACGCAGCCCTCGATTGGGCGGCCCGCTGCCCAGGGTCTCGCGGCGGAGGGTCCGTCGTCGTTCGTCCCATCGCCGACTACTGACGAGAACGCCGCGATGAGCGAGAGCGCCCGACCGTCGTTGGAGTCGGTGTTCCGTGAGGAACACGGCCGGCTGCTGGCTACACTCGTGCGTCGATACGCCGATCTCGACCTGGCCGAGGAAGCGGCGTCGGACGCGATCGAGGCGGCGCTCGAGCACTGGCCCGTCGACGGAGTTCCGGAGAAACCCGGCGCCTGGCTGCTGACGACAGCCAGGCGACGGGCGGTGGATCGACTCAGACGCGATCAGGTGTACGCGGCACGGCTGGCGATCCTCCAGGTGGAGCAGGACCGAACTGGGCCGTCCCCGGCCGCCGACGCGACAGGTCGAGAATTCCCCGACGAACGACTTCAGCTCTTCTTCGCATGTGCGCACCCTGCACTGCACGCCGACGACCGAGTAGCCATCACACTGCGATGCCTGGCGAACCTGACCACGTCGGAAGTGGCCCGCGCCTTTGTCATTCCCTCGGCGACGGCCGGACAACGAATTTCCCGCGCCAAGAAGAAAATTCGCGAGGCACGGATTCCATTCAGAGTGCCTGAGCCCGACGAGCTTCCTGCGCGTCTACCGGGTGTTCTCCAGGTCGTGTACTCGATCTTCACCGAGGGATACTCGGCGTCCTCGGGCGAGGACCTGATTCGCGGCGACTTAGCTGATGAAGCAGTGCGCCTCGGACGAATACTGCATCGGCTTCTCCCCCAGGAGCGAGAGGCAGCAGGACTGCTGGCGCTGATGCTCTCGACCCACGCTCGTCGGCATGCCCGTACCGATGCGTGTGGCAACATCATCATGCTCGACGAGCAGGATCGCGGCCTGTGGGACCTCGACATGATTGCAGAAGGCGCCGATTTGGTTGTCGAAGCGCTGACCGGAGGTGCTCCCGGTCCATATGCGGTACAGGCTGCCATTTCCGCCTTGCACGACGAGGCGGCGACGGCCCAGGACACCGACTGGCCTCAGATAGTGGAACTGTTCGGGGTGTTGGAGTCCATCGCTCCCTCTCCGATAGTGTCGGTCAACCGAAGCGCCGCTGTGGCTATGTGCAGGGGGCCCGCTGCGGGCCTGCAGATGTTGGACGATCTATCGAATGTGGCGCTGTTACAAAATTACTCGCCATACTTCGCTGCTCGCGGCGACCTCCAACACCGACTGTGCCGTTACACCGAAGCGGCACAATCGTTTCGAAGAGCCTTCGAGCTGGCCGGTTCCGCACCCGAGCGTGCGTACTTCCAGCGCCGCGCGGAGTCGGCGGAATCTTCGAGGGCTGCCGGGTGCGAGTAGACCGACTGCCGCGCGGTTCTAGTGCAATACGAATTGCGGACGTGGGCTGCCGTGGAATCGAGACGTGCTCAGGATCTCTCGTACCGGACTGTGTGCGGGCAAACATCTATTCTCGGACATGGCTGTGCGGCGCCGCAGGTCTCTCGTTCTGCGTCGCACGCTCGTCGGTGCAGTTGTGCGCCTGATAGGCGGGCCCAGAGCCGGGCTGATCGGGAGTCCGTCCCTCTTCGGACGGACCCCCACCTGACCATTCCCGCGCCGGCACCGGCCACGGCACCGCTCTTACGGCCCTCCGGGCTCCGGTCCGCCGGGTTCGGCGGTGTTATCTCCCGGCCCGGCGGCTTCCCGCCCGCCGGCTGCTCTCCCGGCGGCTTCCCGCTGGCTCGGGTTCTCGATGGTGTCATTGCTGTGGTCTGCGGAGTAGATGTATTCGTTCGGGTGATGGTAATGATTCACCACACCAGTTCTGGTGGGATCCAACGTCACCGGTGGATGCCACAGTGTCCGCCCCGGGTAAGCATGATCAGGTCCGGCTTTCGTGGTCGCCCAGTCGTTCTCGGATGAGCCGACGAGTCGGTGGTGCATATCGCAGCCGAAAGTGAGCGAGGTGATATCGGTACCGCCCCCAGCACCCCATTCATCGATGTGATGGACCTGCGACCAGGTCGCGGGACGGGTGCACCCCGGGAAAGTGCAGCCGCGATCGGACGCGATGAGCACGATCCGCTGATCCGCGGAGGCGATGCGTCGGGAACGCCCCAAGTGCAGCGCCCTGCCGTCGTCATCGAAAATCGCCAGGTAATGGTGAGCATGCGCAGCCATCCGGATCGCATCACGCATCCGCACCAGAGATCCGGTCGCGGTGACGGCATACCCGGTAGCAGCTTCGAGATCGGCGAGAGTCATCGTGAGCACCGCGGTGACCGGTAAACCACGATGGGTACCGAGCTGCCCGGAAGCGAGCATCTGCCGGACGATGACCTTCAGCGCATCGTGCTGACGCCGTCCTTGGCTGCGGTGATCACGTTCGGCGCGGCGTGCAGCATCGGCATCGTTCACCGAATCCCGAGCACCATCACCAGCACCAGCACCAGCACCAGCAGCGTCAGCGTCGCTGTCACCTTCAGTGTCAGTGTCATCGGATCCGTCGGGACTGGGGCTGTCGCTGGACTTCTCGGTATCGCTGGGCTTTTCGGTGTCGAACAGCGACGGATCCGGTAGGTCGGCGCCGGTGTTCCCCGAACCCGAGCTGCCGGTCCCACTCGAACCCGCCCCGCCGGTTGCCCCGTCCGCCGGGCCGTCCGCGGGGTTCTCTGCTGGGTTCTCGGCTGGGCCATCGGCTGGATCATCGACGCCGGGCTTGTCGTCGGCCGGGTTGCACATCCCTGGTTTCGCCCACTTCGCGAACGCCGCCTCCAGATACGCCCGCGTTTCGGCGTCGACGACGAACGTGCCCTTCGACAACCCATCCTCGCCCTGATCGCTGAACTTGACGAAGCACCGATTCGCGACCTGCTCCTCATCGACAAGCTTTCCATCAGGATCGAGAGTGTCGAACTGAATCACCCCAGGTTTGATGCCGCTTCCTTCTGAGTTTGGAAGGATGAGCACATGCCCAAGAAAATCGATCCAGAGGTCCGCTCGAGGGCCCTTCGGTTGCTGGAAACTCACGGTGGGGAATACGCCTCGCTGACCGCCGCAGCGGAGGCGATCGCCAAGCAGGTCGGTGTCGGTCAGGAGACGGTGCGGCGCTGGGCCGTGCAAGCCCAGGTCGACCAAGGCACCCGCGCCGGCACT
>NZ_JASISW010000020.1 GCF_030063335.1 Rhodococcus sp. G-MC3
TATCGGGTGGGATCAAAAACCCTTGATCCAGATTCGAAGGTCGGTAATCGCGCGCCACCACACGATTATCTCAAACCCGCACCCACCAGCACTCGAGCGAAACACCCTCAATTAAGCAACAGGCTCCAGGGGACGTAATTCCACTCACATACCGTACCCCGGCGGCATCAGAACGGACTTGAGCTCGCAGTAGGCGTCGAGACCCTCCGGGCCGCTCTCTCGCCCGATTCCGGAGTTCTTGTATCCACCGAACGGTGATCCCGGGTCGAAGGCATACCAGTTGATCGCGTAGGTGCCCGTACGGATCTGCGCGGCGACCTCCAGGCCGTGCTCGATGTCGGTGGTCCACACCGAGCCGGCCAAGCCGTAATCGGAATCGTTCGCGATCTTGATGGCCTCGTCCTCCGAGTCGTACGGAATGACCACGAGGACCGGGCCGAAAATCTCCTCGCGTGCAATGGTCATCGAGTTGTTCACGTCCGCGAAGATGGTGGGCTCGACGTACCAGCCCTTCTCCGGCCCGTCCGGCCTTCCGCCTCCCAGGATCACCCGGGCGCCCTCTTCGATGCCTTTGGCGATGTATCCCTCCACTCGGGTGCGCTGCTTCTCCGAGATCAATGGACCGAGCTGTGTCGCGGGATCTTTCGGGTCTCCCACGGCCATCGATCCTGCTCCCGTGACCATGGCGTCGAGGATCTCGTCGTAGCGCGAGCGCGGCGCCAGAATGCGAGTCTGCGCGACACACGCTTGGCCGGTGTTCATCAGGCCTGCCAGCAGAAGCATCGGCATCGTGGACGGAATGTCCATGTCCTCGAGCAGGATTGCGGCAGACTTCCCACCGAGTTCGAGAGAGCACCGTTTGAGTTGCTGCGCTGCGATGGTGCCGATCAATCGGCCGACGGCCGTGCTGCCGGTGAAGGTGACCTTGTCGACGAGAGGGTGTGAGACGAGGTATTCGCCGGTCTCGGCGCCCCCCGGCAGGACGGACAGGACGCCTTCCGGGACCCCGGCTTCGGTGAAGATGTCGGCCAGGAGGTTCGCGCCCAATGGGGTCTCCGGCGCAGGCTTGAGCAAAACCGAGCATCCCGCGAGCAGTGCGGGAGCGAGTTTGTTGACGGCGAGGAACAGGGGCACGTTCCAGGCGATCACGGCTGCGACCACGCCGACGGGTTCGCGGGTGACCGTCGTCTGCCCGAAAGCGCCGTTGCGCGTTTCTTTCCAGGGGAACGTCTCGGCGAGTCCGGCGTAGTAGTTCAGAACGGCGAGCGCGGGTGTCTGCTGAAGCATTCCGATCATGGCTCCCGGTGAGCCCATCTCGTCGGAGATCACCGCGGTCAACTCGGCGCTGCGCTTCTCGATCAGCTCCGCCGCGCGCGCGAGAACCTGTGCTCGTTCGGCCGGAGTGGATCGGGCCCACGGGCCGGAGTCGACTGCCGCGCGCGCGGCAGTCGCCGCGGCATCGATGTCGGCGGGAGCAGCGACAGGGGTTACCCCTACGCGCTCTTCGGTGGCAGGTGAGAAGACTTCCAGCGTCTCCTCGGTCGACGGAGCGGTCCAGTGCCCGCCGATGAACAGCGTGTCGAAGTCGGTCATGGAATCGAGACTAGAACACGTTACAGAAATTGGGAAGGTGCCTTCTGCCCCCGTGAGTGTTCGGTGACAGAGGAACGTGCCTGAACGCGCACGGGCGGCGTAGCCGCAAGTACGGCCGCACCCGTCAGCGTCCCGACGGCACCGAGGGTGGCCGGCACGATCCGGAGCCCGTCCAGGAATTTCAGCCGAGCATGCAATGCAGCCGACTCCTGGATCGGGTCCCACAGCGGAGGCCCTGCTTGAGCGAAACCTCCGCCGATGACGACGAGGTTCACGTCCACCAGCGCTGCGGCCGAAGCGATTGCCTGGCCAAGCGCGACCCCCGCTCGCTGGAGTGTGGTGATCGCGACGACGTCTCCGTCGGCCGCGGATTGCGCCAGTTCGGCCCCGGTGGAACCCGTCCAGCCCTGTTCCCGCGCCCACCGAACGGCAGAAGGGCCGCTCGAGACGGTCTCCACGCACCCGAGCCCTCCGCACGTGCAGGGCGTCGTCGATCCCGGCACGACGATGTGGCCGATATGGCCTGCGTTGCCACTGCGGCCGTGCACGATCTGGGCGCCGAGTACCAGACCGCCGCCGATGCCGGTGGACACGACGAGACTCAGTACATCGTCGACGCCTTGGGCGGCACCGAACTTGTGCTCACCGAGGGCCGCGCATCCACCGTCCATTGCCAAAGAGATCGTTGCATCCGGAAACTGATGCTGTATGGATTCGGTGAGATCGAAGCCGTTCTTCCATTCCGGAATGTTGATCGGGGCCACCGCGCCCTTGGTGGTGTCGACCGGGCCCGCGCATGCGACGCCGATCCTGTCGATGTCGGTGCCGACGGACACTGCGTCGAGCAGTTCCGAGCATGCCTTCCAGATGTCGGCCACCGGCGTCGGGACGGTCAGTGGTTCCCCTGGCCTTCCGTCTTCGCCGACGACGGCCGCGGTCATCTTGGTTCCCCCGATATCCAGTGCCAGCGCAGTCATCATTCCAACGTACTGGCTGCCCGAACTCCGTTTGCCCGAAAGACGAGGACGAGGTTGCTCGCGAACACTTCACGGACAATCGGAACTTGGATGATCCACCACGCCCAGCGGGGGTGGTAGCGGGGAAATGCGGCAAGCAGTGATCCATTGGGAGTTGTTCGCGCCCAACGTAATCCGTCACCGGCGCCGACGTCGAACAGTGACTCACCGAACCGGTTCTTGGGTTCGTGGCCGTGTGTGCGGCGGTATCGGCGAGCGGCGTATTCGCCGCCGAGGTAGTGCCACGGTCTGGTCTCGTGGCCACCGAACGGGCCCCACCACAGCGTGTACGAGAGCACCATCATTCCGCCGGGCTTGGTGACCCGCAGCATCTCCTCGGCCATGTTCCACGGCTGCCGGACGTGCTCGGCGACATTCGAGGAGAAGCAGATGTCGACACTGTCGTCGCGGAAGGGCAACGACATCCCGGATCCACGGACGCTGCCGTGAACAGTCAATCCGGCGGCGTGCATCTCGGAGGCGTCGGGTTCGACGGGTACGTATCTCGCTCCACTGTCGTGGAAGACCTCGGCGAAGTAGCCTGGACCGCCGCCGACGTCGAGCACGACGCGATCGCGTAAGGGGTCTCCCGTCATGCCCTCGAACAGGTCGCCGATCAACTCGACGGAGTCACGGGCGAGTGCGCCGTAAAAGATGTCGGGTGCGGTCTGCTCGTGGCCGAAGTCGCGCAGAAGGCTCACGGATCGACGCAGCGTTGCGCGCCGCGCGAACAGTTGTGTGACGGCATGCGTCGGCGCCGAACGACCCCCCTTTGCACTGCGCACGAGGAAGAAGACTAGGCGAGGGTGCCATGTCGGACCTTTGTGGGTCCGGGTGAACCGTTAGGGTGGTCTTCCAGTTCGTGTTGAAATGACACACATACCGAATGCCACATGACCGAATGCCGCGATGGGGGGTCGGAAGCTTGCGCGAGGTGCTGTTGCTCTGCTGGCGCGATACCGGCCACCCTCAGGGTGGTGGGAGTGAGCGCTATCTGGAGCAGGTCGGTGCGGGTCTGGCTGCTCAGGGTATGAAGGTGACGTTGCGGACGGCGTGGTACCCCGGGGCTGCCAAGGAAGAGATGGTCGACGGCATCCGGATCAGTCGCGCCGGCGGCCGGTTGAGCGTGTATCCGCGGGCTCTCGCCGCGATCGTTGCAGGCCGGCTCGGTTTCGGATCCTTGCGCGGCATTCGCCCCGATGCGGTCGTCGACACCCAGAACGGCATTCCTTTCTTCTCCAGGGTTGTCACCGGAGCCCCCGTGACGCTGTTGGTTCACCATTGCCACCGTGAGCAGTGGCCGGTCGCCGGGCCGCTGATGGCCAAGCTCGGATGGTGGCTCGAGAGTGCCGTCTCTCCCCGAGTTCATCGTCGAAACCAATATTTGACGGTATCGCTGCCGTCGGCGGACGAGTTGGTGGCACTCGGCGTGGATCGAGAGCGTGTAGCGGTGGTGCGCAACGGCGCAGATCCGATCCCCGAGTCGACTCCGGTCGACACCAGAACTCCCCATGCGTCGTTGTCGGTGTTGTCGAGGTTGGTTCCGCACAAGCAGATCGAGGACGCCCTCTCCGCCGTCGCTGCGCTGCGGTTCCGGATTCCCGGCCTGCACCTGGACATCATCGGGGGCGGCTGGTGGGAGGAGAACCTGCGCGAGCGGGTCGCCGCCTTGGGCCTCGACAGTGCCGTGACGTTCCACGGGCATGTCGAGGAAGCCCGCAAGCACGAATTGCTCGGCCGATCGTGGGTGCACGTCATGCCCTCACGCAAGGAAGGCTGGGGTCTCGCGGTCATCGAGGCGGCGCAGCACGGCGTCCCGACCGTCGGCTATCGCAGTTCCAAGGGTCTGACCGACTCGGTCATCGACGGGGTGACGGGCGTGCTCGTCGGCTCCGAGGGCGCCGAGCGCGACGTCCAGGCGTTGACGGATGCCGTCGGCGAGCTTCTTCTCGACGACTACATGCGCGCTGAGCTGGGCGAGAAGGCTCGTGTCCGCTCGCGAGAGTTCTCGTGGGAGCAAACCTCCCACGGGGTGCGGAGTGTGCTGGCCGCGTCGGTGGCGGGCACACACATATCGGGGCTCGTGTCAGGGCCCGTTTCTGCGAGATCGCATCGCCCAGCCGAGCCCGCTCATCAGTAAGACCAGCCAGGCGGCGTGCGCGGCGACAACCACTCGCTTGTCCTGCGTGCTCGGCGTAGCACCGGGGATCTCGTAGAGAGCCAGCTCGTCGTCTTCGTAGGTGACCGTCAGCGGATCGAGGGTCTGCGCCGACATCCCCATCTCTCCCGGTGTGTTCTTTTCGACCAGGACCCAGCCGACGCCGAGATCGCTCAGTCGCTCTGCGCTTTCACCGTCGAGAAGGACTGTTTCGACGTCCTCGGCACGCGTCCCTTCGCCGTGTACCGATCCGCCGGCCACGAGCAGCTCGCCGGTCTGCAGTACGTCGAGGGGCAACATCCGCGGCGCCGGATCGAGGACAGGCGCCTTGCCGCTGTACGGGAAGATGCGGAACATGCCTGCCGGCATGACGGCAACGTCGCCTTCCTTGCCGTCGAGCTCGGCGGCAACGGACTCCCACGACGACGGGTACTCGACGGGTTTCAGCTGGTTCCCCACGCCCCACACGAGGTCGGGGAGCGCGATGAGGACAGCAGCGATGGCCACCGCAGCAGGAACCCATCGGTTCCGAAGCCTCGTGCCGGCCCACGCGACGCCCGCGACCGCCGCCAGTGCATAGAACGGCATCGCCAGCGCCACCCACTTCTGGGCGTCGCGCAGCAGTCCGGCGCCCGGCACATCGGTCGCAGCCCATTCGCCGAGGTGCAGACCCGGCCCGGTTGCTCCGAGCGCGGGGGCGAGGACTGCGAACACGGCCGTCGCGGCCAGCGCCACGATCACGGGATTTCTTCGACGACGCCACAGCGGAACAATGCCCAGCGCGACCACCGCGAGCAGCAGGACGGTGCCCATGACCGCGAACACAGATGTACGCGAGGTCGGGACTGCATCGGAGTTCCAGATCCCGCCGAGGCCGGCGAGGCTCCCCAGAGTGCCGAGTCCCGGTTCGGCGCGGGCCGCGAAGGCGGTGACGCCTGCCGGATCGGTTCCGCTCGTGCCTCCGCCGGACATCGCCGTCGCAACGAGCCACGGGAGCGAAGCGACCAGGAACAGTCCAAGCGTGAGCGGCGCCTTTTTCCGCCCTGCGCAGACGAACGCCGTGACAGCGGCCAGAATCGCCCCCGTCGGAGTAAGCCCGGCGACCGTGAGGCAGACCGCAAGCCATCCCCATCGACCGGTGCGGCGAAGCGAGAGCGCAGCGAGGACGGTCCACGGGAGCGCGGCGTATCCGACGAGCAGACTCCAGTGCCCCTGCACCAGGCGCTCGGCGACGTACGGATTCCAGATCGCCACCGTCGACGCAACGAGCAGTGCAGGCGTCCCTGCGGTAGGCAGAAGTGCCTGAGACATCTTCGCCGCACCCCAGCCCGCAAGCCCCAACGCCAGTAGCAGAATCGACTTCACGACGATGCCGCCGTCGACGACCGTGGACAGCGCTGCCATCACTGCGTCCTGCGGAACCGCACGAGCTGCGGCATCGGTGGTGCCCCACGCGGAATCGGTGAAATAGGAACGCGGAGTGCTCACGGCATCGCGCAGCAAAAGATAGCCAGGGCCGAGAAGAGGGCCGAGTACCGAGGCGGAGAGCACCAGACTGTACAGCGGTGGCGCCAACCCGGACCTCGACCACGCCATGATCGGCACCCTATACCGTGGGCGCATGCCTACACGCGCCGTCGCCACGTCCGCGGTGGCGGGCATGACGATGGTGACGATCGGGTCGATGACGGCCAACGCCCTGTCGTATCTTCTGCAACTTCCTGCGAGCCGGATGTTGGGAGTCGAGGGCTACGGCGAATTCGCCTCACTCCTCGCCGCTCAGCTGGTGTTGGCCGTGTCAGCGCTGGCGTTGCAGTCCGTAGTTGCACGTGAGGTGGTGCACGGCCGCAGCCGGGAGTCGTTGCGCGCGCTCGGGTATCGGTGCGCCGCGGTGGTCGCAATGCTTGCCGTGCTGCTTGCCCCGGTAGTGGCATTCGCGCTCGACACGACTGTCCTGGCGGCGACGTCAGCCCTCGTCGTCGCACCTCTGCTGGTACTTCTCGCCGCTGAACAGGGGTTGCTGCAGGGGTCGGGACAGTTCGGCCGGTTGAGCGTCGTCCTGGCCTCCGCGGGTATCGGCAAGGTGGTCCCGGCGGTGCTCGCCTTGCTGTTGGGTGCAGGCCCCGGTGTAACGCTGGCAGCGAGTGCGCTCGGTACGGGAATTGTCGCAGTGGCCGCGCGCCTCCTGGATCGCCGCGTCACCGATTCGGCGAGTGACGGTAGCGCCGGCTCGGTAGGGGTGCGGTTCGGAGTCGGTACCGTGCTTCGGGCGTCCCAGGTGCAGTTGGCGCTCATCGCACTGTCCTCGGTGGACCTGATGCTGGCTCGCGTGCAACTGAGCAGCGAGGCCGCAGGGCTGTACGCGTTGGGCGCTGTCGCGACCAAGGCGGCGTTCTGGCTCCCGCAGGCCGTCGGCGTCGTGCTGTACCCGCGGATGGCCAATCCGGCGCACTCGGCCAAGGCGCTGCGATCCGCAATGGCCGTCGTGGGCGGAATCGGCGTCGTCCTCGTCCTCGGCTCGGTGTTGGCGGCATCGCTGATTCCTGTTGTGATCGGCGACGACTACAGCGCTGTGCAGAGCTACATCTGGATCTTCGCGCTGCAGGGTGCGTGCTTGGCTCTGCTTCAGAGCGTGTTGCTGTGGGCGATCGCCGGTGAGCGGACACGTCTGGCGCTTCTTGCGTGGTTCGGCTTGGCCGTCGAAGTGGTGCTGCTCGTGTTTCTCGCATCGACGTTGGCGCAGTTCGTCGTGGTCGCAGCATCCGTTGCCGCGGCAACCACCGTGGTGGTGAGCGTGGCAGCGCTCAGCAGAAACAACTGGCTCAGCAGAGGTAACTGATCGCCCCAGGCGCGGCCCTCAGTGCACTGAGCGATCTGGATGAGGCGGAAACACGAAAGGCGCGGCCCGTGTGGGCCGCGCCTTTCGTGTTCTGCACATCTCGTGTTTTGCGCAGGTCTTACTCTTTGGAGAGGTTGGTCCTCGGGATGACTTCGGTCTGATCCGTTGTCCAGTCGCGATTACGTGGCTCGGTCGGTGCTGTGGCCGCGCCGCCGCCGGTGCCGCGAGGTCCGCCGGTGTCACGAGGTCCGCCGGCATGCACCGGACGTGTAGTGCCGCCGCGCAGTCCGAGGATGATTCCGGCGATCAAAGCGATGACGCCGAGGATGCCTGCGATGATCGGGATGGTGCGTCCGAACAGCGACAGCTTGTCCTGACCGTCCTTCGCCTGCTGAAGCTGGTACTCGACGGTGTTCTCGTCGAACGTGATCGGTGCGTTCAGTACATCGACCTCGGCAGTTCCTGCTGTGCGCGAGTAGTACTGGTGGATCTGCTCTTCACCCTTGACGACGACGCCGGTCTCAGGTTCCACCCACACCGCGCGAGAGTTCTCGTAGAAGCGAGTCATCGTGACGGGGGCTTCGCCGCCCGCGACGCCCCACGTGGACGCGGGGAGAGTGACCTTGTTGGTCGGCAGGTTCACGACGCCGGAGAGGTCGACCGGGCCGACGGTCTGCTCGTACTTGTAGACCTTCGTGCCGTTGATCTCGGTCTCTTCGACGAAATCGATGTCTTTCGTGGCCCGAGCGTTGATATCGAAGTAGGGGTACGACTTCTGCTCAGCGTTGAACGGGAACTTGTACTGCAAACCGGTGTGCGCAACTTCCTCAGCCGGCTTGTCGCCCTGAATCTGAATGGTGCCGACCGGGTTCTCCACGGGCATCGAGGTGACGCGGTCGATGGTGACGCGGTCGACGCTGGCAGTGAGCAAGCCGGTATCTCCCTGCTTGTCGCTGCGGCGCAACGTCTGACCGGCCTGAAGCGTCATCTCGTCGGAATTCGACGGATCCTCGACCGTGACGAAACGCTGCGACACGAGGTTGACGTTCTTGTCGACGACGGCTTTGCCTGCGGCAAGCGATGCAGCGTTGAGCACGCTGCCGGTGCCGTCGGAGACGGTTGTGACCTCGAGGTCCAGTGGGGTCTTCTCGAGGCGGGAGACCGTATACGTCGGAATGAGGATGGCCGCTACCAGTAGGAATGCGCCTAAACCAACGAGTGCGAGGGCAAGTATCCGACTCGGCCCTGAGCGCTCCGCCATGTGAGAATCTCCTTAGTCGTGTTCTCGGCGTGCCGCTGCTTCCACCCCCGTCAGATGAGCGCTGGGTAACGCATCATCTGGAGTGTCCGATTGGTATCGCCACGTCGCAGGTGACAGTAACAGTGATCACCCTCCGCAGTCGCGGGCACGCCCGACGATGGTCGAGTTTCATGATCGGTATGCGAGTTTCATGATCGGTGTGCGGGAGCGACGGGCCTCGGCGTAGCCCCGAGATGCTTCACTGGTGGTGAGATGAACACACCGACCGAATCGCTGCCACGTGCTGTCGTACCCCTTCACGGGTTCATCCCGTCGCTCGAGGGGATGCGCGCATTCGCGGCCATCGGCATCATCGTCACGCACGTTGCGTTTCAGACGGGCGCGGCGAGTTCACCGGTGGTGGGGCGCATCTGGGGACGTTTCGATCTGACCGTTGCCATTTTCTTTGCGCTGTCAGGATTCCTGCTGTGGCGCCCGCATGCTGCGCAGGCCAGAGGCCAGGGCAGTGCGCAACCAATTCTGAAGTATCTGTTCTCGCGTGCTGTTCGTATTCTTCCCGCGTACTGGGTCGTCGTGACGTTGGTGCTGATGTTCCTGCCGAACACCGGCGGCGGCTGGCGGGTGTGGGCGGCGAATCTGTCGTTGACGCAGGTATTCGTGCCGTTGACGTTGACCGAGGGCATGACTCAGATGTGGAGCCTGTCGGTCGAGGTGTCGTTCTATCTGCTGCTGCCCCTGGCCGGTCTGCTGATGGTGGGATTGCGCGGGGAGGCCGCCCGCTATCGGGTACCGGTGCTGACTTTCGTTGCCGTGGTGACACTGAGTTGGGCGTTCATCCCGGTCTCGACCCCGGAGGCAATCCATCACGACAACTGGCTACCCGGTTACTTCCCGTGGTTCGCGGCCGGAATGTTGCTGGCGGAGTATTCGACCCGCCAGCAGACATGGCTGCATCGACTGGCTGCGCACCGGTTAATCGTCGCTGCAATCGCGTTCTCGGCTTTCGTATTGTCGGCCACGCCGCTTGCAGGCCCTCAGGGGTTGGTGAGGCCGGAGCCCTGGCAGTTCGAGGCGAAGATCGTGCTCGGTGCGGTCCTGGCGATGGCGTTGCTCGCACCTCTTGTGCTGGCCGACCGGCAAAGGCGGCACTCTGTGTTGGAGCACCCGGTCACGCTGGCGCTCGGTCGCTGGTCGTACGGAATCTTCATTTGGCACCTCGTGATCCTGGCAATGGTGTTCCCGGTCTTCGGCGTCATCCCGTTCACGGGGCATTTCGTGCTGGTACTGAGCGTTACTCTGGCGCTGTCGATCCCCGTGGCTGCGGCGAGCTATGCACTCGTCGAGGAGCCTGCGCGGCGGGCAGCGCACTCACCGCGACGGCGGTGAGAGCCACCAGCGCCGCCAACTGAATCAGGTAGGAGTGCCCCACGTATCCATCGGAAGCGCGCCACGGGCCCTTGGAGAGCAGGGCCATCGCAAGCAGAGTCCCGACGCCTGCTGTTGCTGCGAGCGCTCGGGCGGCAACGTCAGGTCCGTAGCGTCGGGCGGTCACGACGGCAGCGAGTGTGATCACTGCCGCCACCGCGGCACCTGCGATTCCCGCGATAACAGTGGTCGCAGCGATCAGGGCAATCCAGCCGAAGACAGTGCTGCGCCAAGGACGCGGCGCGGGGTCCTCGGAGGTACGGCTTCGTCGGAAGGCGAAGAACGTCAACGGAATCAGCAGGAACAACCCGCCGAAAATTCCCAGTCGATACCAGGTGTCGGTGGGGAAGTCGAGAGCAACCGAGGTGATCCCGGCGGGCACAATCCAGCCCTGCTGCCATCCGTTGACCGTGACGGCTTTCAGCTTCGAGCCGTCGGGCGTAGTGGCTCGCCAACCGACATTGTTGCTCTCCGGTACGACGAGCAACTGCTCGGTGTTCTTGCCGCGCAGCGTGATCTCACGATGGTCCGCAGTCCACGCCGTCGTCGAAACGGCGACAGGAGCAGAGCTCGTGGGTTCCACCGCGGGAACGGGCATGGTGCGCAGTCGCATTCCGTCGACGAAGAATGCCGCGCCCGGATCAACGACGATGTCCTGCTTGCCCTCGGGCAGTGGGATTGGATTGAGTGTCGCGTTCGGAACCGGGAACGGTCCCTCGCATATGGTGGCCTGCAGTGGCTCGCCGGAACGAAACCGATCTTCGGTGGCGGTGACCGATGCTCGGATGGTCTGTCCGGCGATGGACATGATCGGCCCGACGTCGCAGCCGACAGTGATCAGACGATCCGTCTCCCGTGGGGTGCCGACTTCGCGGCCGCCGGACAGTACCGACACTTCGGCGAGTCCTGGTGGCTGCGGTAAGACGAACCCGAGCGAGTTCTTGTCGAGGACATCGTCCCAGTCGACGACGGACACGGTGATGCGGTCGGTGACATGAGGGGACAGGGCGATGGTTGTCGGCTTCTGAGGGTCGACCTCTCGGACCTGCGGCCCGGCACCGAGATTCACCGCCACCGACGTCGGATGTGCGGGCAGATTGCCGAGGCTCGGGGCCAGGGTGAGTCCGTCCACCAGCGTTGGTTCGGGGAGCGTGATGGTCAGTGTCGGTGAGGTTCCGGCGCGCTTCTCGATGCTCTTCTCGGGGGCAGTCCACGAGGTTCGATTGTCGCCGTCGGTTGCCGCGAACGCCGAACCCTGCAGGTCTCCGACGTCGGACGCCCCACTCGCTGTCGGTCGACCCTGCTGAGAAACAAAGGCTTCGAGCTCCGGGCTCTGTCGTGTGCGCAACGTCAGCTCGGGGAGCACTGCGGTACCGACCGGCACGGACAGGGTCCGCGAAAACCGGCCCAATTCCTCGGGCGCCATGGAAAGTACACTGCTGCAACGAATTCGGTCGGTGGTGTCGAGGCATCCCGGTCGTCCGGGGAATTCCTGGCTCAGTTCCCATCCTGTCACGTCCGCTCCTGCGGGGGTGGCAGGGAGGACGGCGCGGTGCACGATCGACACCGCCTGCGGCTGATCGCGATTCGAGTACTCGTCGACCGAGAGTTCGCTGATCCCGAACTGGCTACCCCTCGTCCCGTCGACCGTCGATTTGGCGGTGATCCGCACCCAGGAAGTCTCCCCGCCGGGAAGGGACACCGTCAGTGGATCGCCGGGCTTGTCGATGCGGGCGGCCGTGCTCCCGTTCGGAGTGGTCACTTCCAGCCATTTGACCGGATCGCCGATGGTGCCGGAGCTGGTGCGCAGATGCAGCAGTCCACCGCTGATGGGGTTGTCGAAGTCGACCTGAAGCCACTGGCCCACTGCGCTTTCGATGCCATTGCTGACCCAGCTCGTTGCAAGGTCTCCATCGACAACGGCGGCAACGCCGCTACCCGGTTTGGTTCCACCGATCTGCGTCGAATCCGATGCGGAGCTGGACGCAGATATTTTCGCGCCTTCCCATTCCCCGTCGACGGTATCGGCGCCGTAGACCGGATAGTCAGCAGCCAGGTTCATCGATCGACGAGGTTCGTCTGCCGACCGAAGTGCCGAATTGTGGCTGTCGACCTGGCCGAAATCTGTCTCGCGGTTCATCGGAGTGTCGGTGACGGTGACAGCAGGGACCGCAATATCAGCCGCCGCAGCGTCGGACGCGAGGATCACCGGACCCTGCGGCACCGGACCCGGTACACCGTTGCGGCGTTCCTCGTTGAGGCGTTGTACCGATTCCGGGCCGCCTTGGACGAACGGGACGCGATCGAGATCGGTGGCGTAGGGGCCCGCCACTTCTGCAGCGCTGCCGACCGAATAGATTTCGACGGCCGGATACGGCGGACGTAGATCACCGTCGACGGTGATGCCTTCGACGGTGCCCGGCGCGATGTCTTCGCCGAACTCCGCGACCTTCTCGAGTCCCGGCGAGCCGTCGAGGGCCGCGTGGACCTGCACGGGACGGGTCGAACGGGACGTCTCGGGGTCGAGATCGTTACGGACGACGACGTAGTGAATACCCTGTCCCAGTAGGGTATCGGCGAGTCCGGCAGAGGGCCTGCCGTCGGCGATGAGTCGTTGGACCGAGTCCAGTGCGCGGATCGCACCGGGAGGGGTGAGCGGAACCGAGTCGCGCACTGCCCATGGCGTCGTGGCGAGAGCTTGGAGCGGCTCGTCGCGGGTGAGTCCCCACGTCTGAATCGCGAAGGGCGCGCCAGGCACAACAAGTGCACGCTTCGCGTCGGAGCCGTCGGGCGAGGTCCCCGACGCGTGGTCGGTCAGCCAGTCGGCGGCCTCGTGCCAATATGCCGGGATGTCTTCGTACGCGCCGCGAGGTGCGAGCTTGCCGGTCCAGGCGAGTGAAGTGGAAAACGTCAGTGCAACGAGAACCAGTCCGGCGACAGCGACCATCTTGTCGCGTTCGGGATGCGTGATGGCCGGTCGCCATGTTCGCCCGGGAACCGACCCGGGCAGCGGAACCCTGGAGAGTAGATGAGCGATGCCGAGTACCAACGGGATACGAACCAGCGGTTCGAGCTTGTGCACGTTTCGCAGCGGCGCGCCTGCAGAGTCGAGGAAAAGCCGGACGGTATCGGCGACGGGTGATCCCAGCTCGCCGACATATCCTGCAGTCAGGCCGACGACGCCGACTAACAGGACGATCGTCAGACGTCCGCGACCGGGCATCGAGCGCATGGCGAGCCCGACGAGACCTGCAGCAGCGACAGCGCCGGTCGCGATCACGGCAGCGGGCTGTGTCACCAGAACGGCTCCCGCTACGCGCTCGGGGGAGACGAACGGTGTCCAACTGCTGGTGCCGCGCAGGATTTCGGCCAGCGAGGCCCACTGCGTCGTCGTGCCCGAGGATTCGATGTAGTCGAGAAACGGCGGGCTGACCCGGCCCAGCAGCAGTAGTGGAACGATCCACCACAGCGTCGCGAGCACCATGAAGCCTGCCCACCAGCCGGAGAACACGAACCATCGTCGATTCGGGCGATGACACAGCACCCAGATCACGCCGACAAGACAGGCCGCTGCCGTCGCGACGGCATTGACTGCACCCATCAGTGCGACAGCGAGGGCCGACTGAGCGGCGAGTGTGCGGGTCCCCCAGTGGTGCGGGCGAGTGCCATCGGCGGTAGCGGGGCCGAAGGCTCGAACTATCGGAATGAGCACCCACGGCGCAAGCATCATCGGCATCGTCTCGGACGAGATGGATGCCAGCGTGGTGATCACCCGCGGCGAGAGCGCGAAAGCCGCCGCAGCGATGATCGTCGAACTTCTGCTGCCGATGCCGAGAGCTTCGGCGAGCCGGATGATTCCCCAGAAGCCCGCGATCAGCAGGAGCGCCCACCAGATTCGCTGCGAGATCCACGGCGGAATCGACAGCACTTCACCGAGCGCGAAGAATGCCCCATGCGGGAAGAAATATCCGTAGGCCTGATTTTGCACCTGGCCGAGTGGGGCTTGCGAGGTCCATTGATGAGACGCGCGCGCCAGAAAACCCAATGGATTCTGCGTCAGGTCGTACTTGGTGTCCGCGACGATGTAACCGGGAACCTGTAGAAACGACAGTGAGAAAGCCAGAACCGAGACGCCGAGCAACCACCTACGACCGAGTGGTTCGGAAGAGATCGAAGCAGGAGCGTCAGCGGCTGCCGTACTCAACCTGGTTCAGCAGCGAGGAATCGGCGTTGCCCGAGCGGTCGATGTCGGGACGAGTATTGTCCGACGCCGCAGCGGTGACTCCGAACACGACTCCAGCGCCGAGCACCGCGCCGACAACCGCAGCAATTACTCCCGGGACAGCGAACTTCATCTCGGTTCTCCACTTTCGTCGACAGCTACCAGTGCGACGGCCACATTCCCCCGCGCGCGGCTCACGCTATCACCCGGGCGGCGCGATGCCCCGAGGCACGCGCACCTACTTGCCGGGAGGAACGATGAGCACCGGCCGGTGACTGTGGCGGAGCACATGGTCGGCTACCGAACTTTGGAGGAGAGAACGAAGCCCGGTAGTGCCGCGGGTTCCGGTCACGATGATGTCTACGTCGAGGTCGTCGGCCTTCTCGACGATGGCACTCCAGATTGCGGTGGTGCATTCGGCGCAGTGGCCTTCGACGACGAGACCGGCTTCTTCCGCGAGCCGCACGCCCTCGAGATTGGTCACCTTGGCGTCGGTGAGGGCTACGTCCTCGGCGGCGTCGTCGGGAACCCATTCGGGTTGCATGACGCCCGACAGCCCGGACATACGTGCGGCTTGGCGCACCATGGGTTCCCAGGCGGTGACCACTATCGCCCTCGACGTCGTCAGGAATCTTCCGGCGTATTCGATTGCGCGTTTGGCGTTGTCCGAACCGTCGTAGGCGATGAGAATCAGATCTGCAGGCATCTGTGTGTCCTTCCTGATGTCGCTTTTGTCCAAGGTTATCGCGTGAGGGCCGCGATTCGGGGATGGATCGCGTGCATATGCGTGGCTCGGCTACGGTCGGTTCCATGTTGAAGTTCCGCTCGCCTGTATCTGTCGTCGCGTTGGTCGTGGGAGTCGGTTTCGTGGCCGGTTGCAGTGGGAGCGGTACCGAATCGACGACGGCCGCCCCGGCGCCGGTCGCGGAAACGACCACCAAGCCGACGACGACGGCGGTGGCACCTCCTCCTGCTCCGGTGGATGCGTGCGCCACGTTCGTCGGGACGCTGAGCGAGCGGCAGCGTCTCGCGCAGCTACTCACCGTCGGCGTGGCCGGGACGGCCGATGCTGTCGACATCATGGCGCGCGAGCAGGTGGGTGGCATCTTCGTCGGCAGCTGGACGGACACCTCGACGCTCGGTGAGAAGGAAGTGCCGCAGATTGCCGGCGCCGCCGCAGTGCCGCCGATGGTGACGATCGACGAGGAGGGCGGCCGTGTCTCCCGCGTCGAGGATCTCCTCGGTTCCGATCCGTCGGCGCGCGAGACGGCATCGACGATGTCGGTCGACGAGACCTACCAGATGGCATTGGAGCGCGGCCGCGGATTGAAGGGTCTTGGTGTGACCGTCGACTTCGCCCCTGTCGTCGACGTGAGCAGCCAGCCCGACGATTCGGTGATCGGCGATCGGTCCTACTCCGACGACCCTGCGGAAGTTGTCGAGTACGCGGGCGCCTACGCCCAGGGGCTGCGCGACGCCGGGATCCAACCCGTCATCAAGCATTTCCCCGGCCACGGTGCCGGTTCGGGCGATTCGCACACCGGTGCTGTGACAACACCTCCGCTGGACCAGCTGATGCAGTCCGATCTGGTTCCGTTCGCTCAGTTGTCGCAGACCGGGGTCGGCGTCATGGTCGGACATCTCGACGTGCCGGGGCTCACGCAGCCGGGCGAACCCGCCAGCATCAGCCCTGCTGCGATGTCGCTGCTGCGCGAAGGTGTCGGCTACGGCGCAGCACCCTTCACCGGGCCGATCTTCACCGACGACCTGAGCGGAATGGCAGCGATCACCGATCGACTGGGGATCGTCGTTGCCGTCGAGGCAGCATTGGTTGCCGGAGCCGACGTCGCGCTCTGGTTGACGACGGACGACGTCCCTCAGGTTCTCGACAATCTGGAGGAGGCAGTAGCCTCGGGACGGTTGCCGGCTGAGCAGGTCGACCGCTCCGCAGCAACGGTCGCGCGCTTCAAGGGCGCGTGCTGAATGACCGACACGTGACGCATGCCTCCTTACTAGGGAGTAAGGTCATTTGTTCGGCTCGTTCGTGTTCGACGAGTTTGTGTTCGACACTGTTCGGGAGGACTCATGGCTGGCGGTACCAAGCGACTGCCCCGGGCCGTGCGGGAGCAGCAGATGCTCGACGCAGCGGTCGATGTCTTCTCCGACAACGGGTTTCATGAAACGTCGATGGATGCGATCGCCAAGAAGGCGGCCATCTCGAAGCCGATGCTCTATCTGTATTACGGCTCCAAGGACGAGCTGTTCGCGGCGTGTATCCATCGTGAAGGCGTGAAGTTCGTCGAGGCCCTGACTCCGGCTGCGGATCCCAATTTGACCCCGCGTGAGCAGCTACGAAGCGCGCTCCTCGGATTTCTGGGGTTCGTGGGGGAACACCGCAAGTCCTGGATGGTGCTGTACCGGCAGGCAATCGGACAGACGGCGTTTGCATCGCAGGTGCAGAGCAGTCGTGATCGGCTCATCGAGCTGACCGCCGGGTTGCTGGAAATGAGCACCAAGGATCCCGATGCTGGTCAGAACTTCGGGCTGATGGCCGTTGCCCTCGTCGGCGCGGGTGAAGCTGTTGCGGACAGAGTTGCAGGCGGGGAGATCGAGGTCGACGTGGCAGCGGATCTGCTCGAGAACCTTGCGTGGCGTGGTCTGGCGGGAAAGAAGACTGCGCAGACGTTGTAGCTTTGGAGACCGAATGAGGCATTCGCTCACAGTTGGGACCGAAGGCGTCATTCGGTCACTCGAAGTGACCACATGACGCCTTCGGTCCGCAAAACCGAGCTACCGCAAGGTCCCGGTGAGGTGCGGGTACCCCTTCTTCGGGTTCTTGAGGGACAGGTCCCATCCATCACCGACGGCCTCGGCGTACACGTTGACCGTTGCGGGAAGGATGATCGGCTTGCCGAACCGAACGGTGTAGGTGACCTTGTCCGGGATTCGACCTTCGACGATCTGCAGTACCGCTGCCGCGCTCCACATTCCGTGAGCGATGGTCTTCGGGAATCCGAAGGCCTTGGCGCCGAGCGAAGATACGTGGATCGGGTTCCGGTCGCCCGAGATCGACGCGTACCGGCTGATCGTCTTCTGATCGACCCGGAGTGTGCGCGTCGGGGGCGGCGGAACCTGATCGGCGGGCGGTGTCTCCCGCGGACCACCGGACAGCGATGTCTTCTGCAGGCTGAGGAAGGTGGAGGTCTGCTTCCACACCAGTTCACGCCCGACGCTCACTTCGCTGATCACGTCGACCAACAGTCCCTTGCGGTGTTCCCGGAGGTTCTCCGCGTGGACTCGTATGTCCAAGGGCTCGGAGGACGAGATACTCCGCTGCTGTTCGATGACGTTCTCGGCGTGCACGGATCCGATTGCCGCGAACGGAAAGTCCTTCGAGACCATCAGTTTCATCACCGTCGGGAACACGAGCGTGAACGGGTACGTCACCGGCAATGTGTCGCCGAAACGCAATCCCGTTGCACGGCAATATCCCGCGAGATTGTCCGGGTCGACGCGCACGCCGCGCAGTTCGTAGACCGTAGTCGGCACGGACGAAGACTTCGAGGTGAGGAACGGCACCGCGCCGAGCGCAGCCGCTGCATAGATCTCCGACGTCTTGGGCTGCTCCGTGAGCTGTACAACGGTCATGCGCCGAGGAGGCTCTGTCCGCACACGCGGACGATCTGACCGGTGACAGCGTTGGATGCGGGGCTCGCGAAGTAGGAGACCAGCTCGGCGACGTCGACGGTCTGGCCACCCTGCAGGAGTGAGCTCATGCGTCGGCCTGCCTCGCGGGTGGCGAACGGAATCGCGGCTGTCATGGCGGTTTCGATGAATCCCGGTGCGACTGCGTTGATCGTGATATTGCTCTTCGCGAGAACCGGTGCCGATGCCTGCACCAGGCCGATGACGCCTGCTTTGGAGGTGCCGTAGTTGGTCTGGCCGCGGTTGCCTGCGATGCCTGCGATGGAAGACACGTCGACGACGCGGCCGCCTTCTTTCAGAGCACCTGTCTTCACCAGATGGTCGGTGATGCGCTGCGGGGCCGCGAGGTTGACGCCGATCACCGAGTTCCAGCGGCTTTCGTCCATGTTGGCGAGGGTCTTGTCGCGGGTTATGCCGGCGTTGTGGACGATGATGTCCGCGCCGCCGTGACGCTCGAGCAGGTGCTTGGACAGAACCTCGCCCGCGTCCTCGGCGGTGACGTCGAGGGCGAGTGAGGTGCCGCCGACCTTGTTCGCGGTCTGTGAGAGTGCTTCTCCGGCAGCGGGAATGTCCGCGGCGATGACGACCGCGCCGTCACGGGCGAGAACTTCGGCGATGGTGGCTCCGATGCCGCGGGCAGCACCGGTGACGACGGCTACCTTGCCGGCGAGAGGCTTGTCCCAGGATGCGGGTGCCTCGGAGTCGGCGTCGCCGACGGCGATGACCTGGCCGTCGACGAAAGCGGACTTGGCCGAGAGCAGGAATCTCAGGGTGGACTCGAGGCCGGAGAGGCCGGTGGAGGCGTTGGGTGAGACATAGACGAGCTGCGCCGTCGCGCCTCGCTTGACCTCTTTGCCGACGCTGCGGGTGAATCCTTCGAGGGCGCGCTGAGCGATGTGCTCGTCGACGCTGGAGGTCTCGTTCGGCGTGGTTCCGATGACGACGACGCGCGCCGACGGTGCAAGATTTCGGATGACCGGTTGGAAGAACTGGAACAGCTGCTCGAGCTCGGCGACGGTGCCGATGCCGGTGGCGTCGAACACCAGGGCGCCGTACTTGTCGTCGTGCGCCTGCGCCTGGGGGTAATCGGCCAGGAGTGCGCGCAGCGGTTCGACGAGGCGACCGTTTCCGCCGATGAGGACGGGGCCGGCCAGCGGTGGTTCGCCTGCCTTGTAGCGGCGCAGCTTCTCGGGCTGCGGCAGACCGGCCTGCTTGGCGATGAAAGCTCCCGGCGCTGATGCCAGGAACGTCGAATAGAGGTCTGGGGCTCCCTTGGTGGCTGCCACTGTTCTGCCTTTCATGAGGCGCCTACAGCACCCCGTGCGCGTTCGGTTACGGCGGAGCGTAACTGGGCACGCACGGGCGCAAAGCGCGCGACCGGGTGTCGACAACCAACTTACTCGCCAGTAAGATGAAACTCCACCAGGGCCATTCTCCACAATGTTGGAGACCACGATGTTGGGAGACGTCAGTGACAAGCAGGCAGCTACGACCGGTCGCAATCGTCGGTGGCAACCGCATCCCGTTCGCGCGCTCGGACAAGAAGTACGCACTGGCGTCCAACCAGGACATGCTCACCGCCACCATCGATGGGCTGGTCAGCCGGTACGGCCTGCAAGGTGAGCACCTCGGTCTGGTCGTTGCCGGTGCCGTGCTCAAGCACAGCCGCGACTTCAACCTCACCCGCGAGACCGTTCTCGGCAGCGCGCTGAGCCCGTACACCCCGGCCTACGACATCCAGCAGGCCTGCGGCACCGGCCTTCAGTCGATCATTGCTGTCGGCGACGCCATCGCATCGGGCCGCATCGATGCTGGTATCGGCGGCGGCGTCGACACCACGTCCGACGCTCCGATCGGTGTCAACGACGAACTGCGCGAGTTCCTGCTCTCGCTCAACCGCGCGAAGTCGACGACGGACCGCCTCAAGCTGCTCGGCAATGTTCGTCCGTCGATGCTCGGTATCGAGATTCCCCGTAACGGCGAGCCCCGCACCGGTCTGTCGATGGGTGACCATGCCGCCATCACGGCCAAGGAGTTCGGCGTCCGCCGCGAGGACCAGGACGAATTGGCCGCCGCGAGCCACAAGAACATGGCTGCCGCTTACGACCGCGGTTTCTTCGACGACCTGGTGACGCCGTTCCTCGGCCTCACGCGCGACGACAATCTGCGGCCGGGATCGACGGTCGAGAAGCTGTCGACGCTCAAGCCTGTGTTCGGCACCAAGCTGGGCGACGCCACCATGACGGCCGGCAACTCGACGCCTCTGACCGACGGTGCATCGGCTGCGCTGTTGTCCACCGACGAGTGGGCCTCCGAGCGCAACCTGCCGGTTCTCGCGCACCTCGTCGACTCGGAGACCGCCGCCGTCGACTACATCCACGGCAACTCCTCGTTCAAGGACGGACTGTTGATGGCTCCGACCTATGCCATTCCGCGTCTGCTCGCTCGCAATGGGCTTACGCTGCAAGACTTCGATTACTACGAGATCCACGAGGCGTTCGCATCCGTCGTGCTCGCGACGCTGCAGGCATTCGAGAGCGACGAGTACTGCAAGGAGAGGCTCGGCCTCGACGGCGCGCTGGGATCGATCGATCGCAGCAAGCTCAACGTCAACGGATCCTCGCTCGCCGCAGGACATCCGTTCGCTGCGACCGGCGGACGCATCGTCGCCTCGCTCGCCAAGATGCTCGCCGAGAAGGGATCGGGCCGCGGCCTGATCTCCATCTGTGCGGCCGGTGGCCAGGGCGTCACTGCAATCATCGAGCGCTGAACCACCCGAACCACGAGCGCTTCGTGAGAAGCGGCTCGAAACTGGGGGCATACGGTCGGCGGATCCGTCAAACGAGGGGTTTACGGATCTGCCGACCGTGCAGCTTTGTAGTGTTCGATTCGAGTGGTGGGGTCCCTCTATTCCGGAATTCCGCTCGCAGGCGGCGTCGATTCCTCTCCCGTGTATTCCTCTACGGCCGAGTCGCCGATATCGGTCTGCAGCACCGGCGTCAGGTACTCAGGCTTACCGTTCTCGATCTGGAAGACGCTGGCTCCGGAGATTCCGAGGTGGCTGGTGTCGGAGTAGCGGAACGGCGCCAATTGTGGTCCGGCGAAGTCCATTCCGCCGTCCGCGATAGCAGTGACGATGCCTTCACGCGTGGGATTCTCGCCTGCGGCCTGTAGGGCTTGAACGAACGCGTAGGCCTGACTCATTCCATAGATTCTGTAGTTGGTGAGTGGTTCGCCGGTCCCGTTCTGGGCCCATACTTTCTGCCACAGCTGCGTCCATGCGTTGTCCGGCGAGTCGGCGCCGGGAATGTACTCGAGCGAGATCATTCCTTCCAGCGACTGCGCCCCGTCGGTGACAGCGCCCTGGGAGAACCGTCCGAGTAGCGATCCGACGAGGTCGACGTCGGATCCGATGGAGCTGTAGAACCATTCGGGCTTGTAGTTGAGACGCATCGACGTCAGCTGGCTCAGTGCGGTGTACGAGGGCACGTTGAACCCGAGCACCAGGTCCGCTCCTGCGCCCTGAAGTGCAGCGATCTGCGGTGCGACGTCGGTGTTACCGGAGGTGTAGCGCACCACTTCGACGATCTGGTCGTCGAGATATTGGCGTACGGCTTCTTCGCTGTCCCGGCCGAGGTCGTCGTCCTGAAGGAACAGGCCAACCTTGGCGTCGGGACGATTCTTCGTCACCCAGTCGCCGATGATTTTTCCTTCGACCTGATAGTCGGGCTGCCATCCGAAGGTGTTGGGGTACTTGTCCGGATCGTTGCCCCACATAGTGGCCCCGGACGAGACGAAGAGGTCGGGTACACCTTCTTCGTTGAGGAAATCGATGACGGCGCTGTGGGTTGCGGTGCCGAGCCCGCCGACGACGGCGAACACCTCGTCCTGGAGAACGAGTTCGTTGACGACCTGGGTCGTGGTCGTCGGGTCGTAGGAATCATCGCGTACGAGGTAGTCGATCTTTCGGCCGTTGATCCCGCCTGCGGCGTTGACGTAGTCGAAGTACGCCTGTGCGCCGGTGGGGATCTCGCTGTATCCGGGGGCTGCGACGCCCGTCAGCGGGAAGTGCGCGCCGATCTTCACCGAGGAGTCGGTGATGCCGACGGTCGATCCTTCCGTCGACTCGGTCGCCTCGTCACGGCCGCCTGCCCCGCAGGAGGCCACCAGTGCGACCGCGGCTGCCAGGGCAGTGATTCTGAGCGCCGGTGATCCGAACCTTGTCATTTTTCCCCTTTTCTTGTGATGCGCCATGTGGAAAAAGTGCCGACCAATCCCGACGGAGCGAACAGGATGACCAGAACCGTGAAAATTCCGGTGACGAGTGGTGCAAGCTCGGCCGACTGCAGGCTTGTCAGTCCTGCGTCGAGGCCGAGGTTGGTGACGATCGGCGGAATGTATGTCAGCAGCGCTGCGCCGATGAGAGCTCCTGTCAGCGAGCCCAATCCGCCGATCACTACCGCCGAGAGCAGCGTCAGTGACAGCGTCAGTGTGAAACCGCTCGGCGCTGCGATTCTGGCGGCCATGGCCAGGACGGCCCCGGCCGCGCCGGCACATGCAGCGCTGACCACGAAGGCGAGGATCCGGGCGCGTGCCAGATCGATACCGGCCAACTCCGCGGCGATCTCGTCATCGCGCACGGCGCGCCATTGCCTGCCTGTTCGGCTCGATGACACACCGGCCAGTAGAAAGAAGACCAGTATCAGCAGTATCCAACTCGTGTACGACACGAATTTCGTTGTGCTGAAGTCATTTCCGGTGATGAAATACATGATGTCGTCGAGAATGGGCGGCACAGTCGGTGCGGGTACGACGAGTCCCTGCTCGCCGCCGAGGTAGTCGGAGAAGTACAGCGCGAGACCCGGCACGGCGACGGCCAACGCGAGTGTGGCGCCGGCGAGGTAGGGTCCGCGCAATCGAGCTGCCGCGACTCCGACGATGATGCCGACGATGCTGGTGGTGATCACCGCGGCCAGGATGGTCAGCGGCACAATCCATCCGGCATTCTGTGAGCGCAATATCAGCGCTGCTGTATAGGCGCCGACTGCCATGAAGGCTCCGTGACCGAGAGAGAGCTGCCCGTTGATGCCGGTGAGGATTGTCAATCCGCCCGCGGCGATGGCGAGGTAAGCCACCGAGGTCAACTGGCTCTGACGGAACGTGCCAACACTTTCGAGAACCAGAATCACGACAACGAGTCCGATGAGGGCGCCGAGGAGATGGCGCCGTACGGGTGTTCGTGTCAGCCTCGATATCGACGACGGCTTGGGCGTGGGAGCGGCGGGTCGATCGGTGACGGATGCGCTCATGTCAGACCTTCCTCGCCACGGCGGCGGCGAACAATCCACTGGGTTTGGACAGCAACACCACGATGAGAATGAGGAGTGCAGCGAACGAGACGAGGTCCTGGCCGAGGTATCCGCTGACGAAGCTGAGACCGATACCCATCATCAGACCCCCCACGACTGCTCCACCCGGTGAATCGAGACCACCGAGAACTGCTGCGACGAAACCGAACACGACGATCGAGTCCATGTAACCTGGATGCACCAGCGAGCCGCCGGCAATCAAAATGCCGGCGAGAGATCCGACTGCGGCGGCCAACGCCCATCCGAGAGTCAGCATGCGCCCGACCCGTACCCCGAGCAGTTTGGCAACCTCCGGCTCGAACGCGCTTGCGCGCATCTTCAATCCGAGATCGGTGAACCGGAACAGCAGTACCAACAGGCCGAGCACGACGAGAACGGCCACCACTTTGAACACGTCGTAGCCGGTGAGTGCGATGTTCAAGTCGCCGATCGTCTGCCCGGTCAGACCGAAAGGGGCAGGGAAGGATCGGAATTGACTTCCGAAGATGATCGCCGCCAGCGCATGGATGACGATGAACAGCCCGAGCGTGAGGATCACCGGATTGATGTGCGAGGAACTGTCGACGAATCGAACGACGAGCCGTTCGATGACAGCGCCCAGGACAAGGCCGCTGACCAAAGCTGCAGCAAAGCCGATCCAGTAGGAGTAGCCGGCGTCGATGACCACGAGTGCGATGTACGTGGTGATCATCGCCATCGGTGCCTGGGCGAAGTTGACGATGCGGGTGGAGCGCCAGATGAGAACGAGGGCGAGCGCGAAGGCTGCATAGATCATGCCGGTCGTCACGCCGTTGAGAAGGATGGTGAGCAATTGCTGCACGTGAATCGGCTTCCTTTCTGCTCTTGTCAGAATCCGAGGTAGGCGTGTCGGAGGGCGTCGTCGTCGGCGAGGGTCTCGGCGGGGCCTTCCACGGCGACCTTTCCGAGGTCGAGAACGACTGCGTGTTCGGCGATGGACAGGGCGCTTCGGGCATTCTGTTCGACGAGTACGACAGTCATGGACTCGGTTTCGACCAAACCGCGCAGGGTGTCGAATATCTGCGCGACCACTTTCGGTGCCAGGCCGAGCGAAGGTTCGTCCAACAGGAGTACCGACGGCGTCGCCATGAGTGCGCGTCCGATGACGAGCATTTGACGTTCTCCTCCGGAGAGGGTGTGCGCCGAGGATGCGCGTCGTCCGTTCAGTGGCGGGAACATGTCGTAGATCCGGTCGAGCGTGACGGCGTCGTGACCCCGGTGGCGGCCGAGTGAGCCCAGCCGCAGGTTCTCCTCGACGGTCAGTTCGGCGATGACACCGCGTCCCTCGGGCACGTGTGAAAGCCCGTGGCGCGACATTCGATCAGGTGGTACTCCGACCAGTTCTCGGCCGCCGAGCATGATGCTTCCGGAGGAAGGGCGCAGTAGACCGGAGATTGCGCGGAGCAGCGTCGTCTTGCCTGCTCCGTTGGCTCCCAGTACGGCGGTGACTGCGCCTGCTCCGATGTGCATCGACACTGCGTCGAGTGCTGTGACCGGCCCGTAGCGAACAGTGAGGTCTCGAATCTCCAGCTGCGCCGTATCAATTGTCATGTGTTACTTCGTTTCCCAGGTAAGCGGCCAGAACTGCGGGGTTCTCGCGAATTTCGGCGGGTGCGCCTTGCGCGATGACCTTGCCGAAGTCCAGCACCACGATTCGGTCGCACACACTCATGACGAGGTCCATGTGGTGTTCGACGAGCATCACCGAAGCAGGTTTCAGTGAACGAATGAGGTCCGCGAGTTCGTCCATCTCGTCCGAGGACAGACCGGATGCAGGTTCGTCGAGCAGGATCAGGGACGGCTCGCTCACGAGGGCGCGAGCGAGCGCGACTCGCTTGCGCACCGCGTAGGGCAGGGAAGGTGGATACCGGTGGGCACAGTCGTCGATGCGCAATTCTTGCAATGTCGACATCGCCCGCGCTCGGACCGCTGCGTCATCCGCGGAACTACTCGGCAGTCCCAGCAGACCGGCGAAAAAGCCCGAGCGTGCGGTTCGGTCTGCGCCGACCATCACGTTGTCCAGGACGGTCATCCGGTCGAACAGTCCCAGGCCCTGCAGGGTCCGGCTCATGCCGAGGCGCGGCAGATGGTCGGGTTTCAACCGATCCAGCGACGTGCCGTTCCTGGTGATGGTGCCTTCCTGCGGATGAACCAGCCCGCACGCGACGTTGAACAAAGTTGTCTTTCCTGCCCCGTTCGGCCCGATAACGCCGAGGACTTCCCCGGCGCGCACGTCGAGACCGACATCCGAGAGCGCGATTATCCCGCCGAAGGAGACGTCGATCGCGGTCATGCCGAAAACCGTTGACGAGGCTTCTGTCGTTGTTGCCAAAGTGACCCACCTCACGTTCTGTGTGCGTTCACTATGGTTGCTCCGCACAACACGCGATATGGACGCAGTGCACAAGATATTTGGGTCGCGGGATACCAGGACCAGTCAAATCACCCACAAAAGTGGGCGAAGTGCGCAAAGCTGGGCGAGTGAGTGGGCCTGAGGTGAGCGCGCGTCGAGCCGATCGGCAGACCATCCAACAGGCGTGGGCGACACTGCTGTGCCGCGCCGATGCGATCGCAGACTCCATCACCCTCGCATTGATCGAGCAGGAGCCTGCCTATCTGGCGTCGTCCGCCCCCGATATCGCAGCCGAGATCAGGCGCAGCACCCGCGACCACATCCGTCAGGGCCTGCGTACGTTGGCCGGTGCCCCTGCGGCGACGGATTCCACGCATGAGGTGTGGCGCCGCACGGGCCGTGAGCGTGCACGCCAGGGAATCCCGATGGAACTGGTCCTCAAGGCCTACACCCTCGGCAGCCGAACGCTGTGGGAAGAGCTGATCCGCGAACGTGAACGGCACCGAACGGTGATCGACGAGCGGCTTCTTCTCGTTGCGGGTCAGCAACTCTGGCGTGCTCTCGACGCGCAGTACGAGACGCTCGTCGATGCCTATCGGCGAGAGAGCGCCCGAATGCAACAGCGTGATCTCGCGAATGTGCTGGCAGTTCTGGACGGCCTGCGATCGGGACGCGGCGGCGATCCCGCCTTCGAGGGCGAGGTGCGATCCACCCTCGGACTGTCAGCATCGCAGGACATCGGTTGTGTCGTCGGAATCGTCGACGATCAGGGGAAGCCGCCGCTACCGGCTCCCGAGGATGCGCTCGATCAGATCGGTGCTCTCTCGCACTGGAACATTCGCGACGGCTACCAGTTCGGCTTGGTGGCACTGACCTCCGCGACGTGGCACGCCGTCGTCGACGCCCTGACGCCGCGAGCCGCGGGCAAGGTGGGCGTCGCGCATTCTCCCGATGGCGTGTCCTCTTTCGCGGCAGCGTATCGGCTGGCGTCACTCACCGCGGAGACCTTTCCCGACGGGTGTGTCGGGGTGGCATTGGCGACGGACCGACTGCCTCGCGTCATCATGGCTGCTGACGATCGATCGTCGGATCTGCTTGTCCATCACGCGCTGGGGTCGATGTGGACGCACCCGGAACCGCAGAGAAATACGCTGCTGAGCACGCTTGCTCACGTGCTGGCCAGTGATGGTTCCCCGACCAACGCAGCCAAGGTTCTCTACTGTCACCGCAATACCGTGATCTATCGGATCCGTCAGATCGAGGACCTCACCGGCCGGAGTCTCACTGATCCTCGAGATCGGCTTTTGCTGACCTTGGCCCTGGTCAAGACCGGCCATTGGGAGAAGGCCGTCGGCACCGATTCATTCGGCTGAATGAATTCGCGCGACTTCCAACGACCGGTTGTAACGCATCACAATTGTCGGCGATAGTCGTAGTGGCTCCACACTGCTGCCCGACCCCCGACCCGGCAGCAGTGTGGAGCCACCTTTGTTTTCGTCGCAGCTCGGGTCTGGAGTCGGTATCCGGCACAGTCTTTGCGTAAGCTCGGCCCGAAAGTGATGCAGAAGGAATGTCGGGGGTTGGGGAGGGCTGGAACGTGAGCGTCGGTGGAGACGGCATAGGTAAGCACGAGAAGGAGCCGGATCCGCCGGAAGGCGTCACTTCGTCCACCGAGGATTCCGTCACCGAGCATGTTGCGCCGTACGAGGCGGTCACCGAGGTCATGCGTGCGATCGATCCGAACGGGCCGCCTCCGGGCGAGCACACAGACATTGTCGCTGGTCCGGACTCCGATGGCCACGGCGTAGATGCTGACGGCGTGGATGTTGCTGACGGCGTGGATGTTGCTGACGGTGAAGTCCCGGCGGACGAGCCTGCTGTCGAGGATTCGGTCGGCGGCGACGTTGCTGCCGAAGAACCGAGTCCCGACGGGAATGCCATTGCCTCAGCTCCCGGACATGTCGAGCCCGAAGGTGGCGAGCCTGCCGCACGGGACGCAGGCGAATCGGTGGTCGACCCAACGGCGCCGACCGTCGCGATGCAGGCTGTGCCGCTCGGCCCCGCTGCGGTACCGCCGTCTGTTGGTGCCGAATCTGGCGAGCAGCCTCCGGCTGTGTCGTCACAACCTCCGGCTGTGTCGTCGAGGATGAAGATTGCAGTGCTCGCGGGCGCTGCGGTGGCGATCCTCGGTGTTTTCTATGCAGCCGACATGCTGTCCTCCAGTGGTTCGGTTCCGCGAGGCGTCACTGTCGCCGGCATTGCGGTCGGAGGCCTGAGCCACGACGACGCCGAGGCACGGCTGCGGTCGGAGCTCGGCCTTCGCTTCGAGCAGTCGGTGGAAGTCGATGCAGGCGAGCAAAAACTCGAGCTCGTTCCTGCTGCAGCGGGTCTCGGTGTGGATTGGACGACAACACTGGACCGGGCGGGGACCCAACCGATCAATCCGTTCAGTCGAATCGCATCGTTCTTCTCCGACTCCGAGATCGGCGTGCAGTCGACGGTCGACGAAGCGGCTCTCGATAGGAGTGTCGAATCCCTACGCGCGCAGACGGATCGACAGCCGTCGGAGGGGGATGTCGTCTTCGAGGGCGCGCGTCCGGTGGGCGTGACGCCTACTCCGGGCCAGACGATGGACGTCGCCGGTGCGCGTACCGAGATCGAGTCGAATTGGGCTTTCGGCGCCGTCGATGTGCCCGTCGAGACCGTCGATGTCACCGTCCATCAGGACGAAGTGGATCGTGTGCTGGCCGAGGTCGCGTCTCCTGCAGTGGCCTCGCCCGTGGTGTTCACCGGTCGCAGCGGCGCCGACGCGGCGCTGACGCCCGAGAACATCGCGGGGATCATGTCCTTCGAACCCGAGCGCGACGGTGCGCTCGCAACTCGGATCGATACTGCCGCTGCCACAGGGATTCTCGCGCCGCAACTCGCCTCGACCGAGATTCCACCGAAGGATGCATCGTTTGCACTGGGCGGTGGAGCTCCGAAGGTGGTGCCCGGTGTTGTCGGTGAGTTGGTTCAATGGCCCCGGACGCTGGAGCAACTGCCGACGTTGCTCGCCTCCGCCGACGTCAGGACGATGGAGGCCGTCTACGACCAGGTTCAGCCTGCGCTGACCACCGAAGGCGCGCAGGCGCTCGGCGTCGAGGAAGTGATCGGCGAATATACAACGGGTGGTTTCGAATACGCGTCCGGTGTCAACATCGGGCTCACCGCGGACATCGTGAACGGTGCGCTCGTGAAGCCGGGAGAAACATTCTCGCTCAACGACTACACCGGGCCTCGTGGCACAGCTCAAGGCTTCGTGGAGTCGGGAATCATCGACAACGGTCGGCCCGATCGGGCGGTGGGCGGAGGCATCAGCCAATTCGCGACGACCCTCTACAACGCCTCCTACTTCGGCGGCATGGACGACGCCGGGCACACCGAGCACAGTTACTACATCAGCCGGTACCCGGAAGCGCGTGAGGCGACGGTCTTCGAGGGCGCGATCGACTTGAAGTTCACCAATCCCGCCAAGACTGGCGTGGTGATCGAATCGTTCGCTACGAGTTCCGATGTGACGGTTCGGCTCTGGGGCACCAAGACGGTTGACGTCGAGTCCTCCACCGGCGCCAGAACCAACCCGACGAGTCCCAACACCATCACGCTCCCCGCGGGGGCAGGGTGTATCGCATCGGGCGGAGGACCTGGCTTCACCGCCAGTAACACCCGGGTGATCACGGACATCGCTTCGGGCAACGAGGTGTCCCGAAACACCCGAACAGTCAAGTACGACCCGATTCCGATCGTCAAATGCGAGTCGCCCGAGCCGGCACCCAAGCCTGCCGACGACGCACCGGGCGCTGACCCGCCTGCTGGGGGAGAGTAGTCACGATCTTCGTGATTCTGAACCTGGACCGATCGGTGTCGGAAGTGTTGGCTGGTTGGAGCAAGAAATACTCTGATCGAAGGCAGGCACATCATTCCGGCACCAGGGCTGTACTCGATCGGTACCACTTTCGCCGTGGACACTCGTATCGTTGATTATGCGCGGCGATGGGGATCCGTCATCACAGTCGCAGCGGACGCACGAAAGGTAGCCTCGGCATGACGCTCACACACACCGATCTCGATCAGGCGACGCTTCGGCAGGCCTACGGTCAGTTCCCGAGTGGTGTCGTAGCCATCGCCGCCGAGATCGACGGAGTTCCTGTCGGGCTGGCCGCCAGTAGTTTCGTTGCCGTGTCGATCGAGCCTCCCCTCGTAGCCGTCTGCATTCAGAACACGTCCACCACCTGGCCCAAGCTCGAAGGTGTCGAGCGAATCGGTGTCAGCGTTCTCGGCGAGGCGCACAACGACGCAGCTCGCACCCTCGCGGCGAAGACCGGCGATCGCTTCGCCGGACTCGAGCTGCAGACCACCGAGCAAGGCGCGGTGTTCATCGAAGGTGCGACCACGTGGCTGGAGACCACTGTCGATCAGCAGGTGCCTGCCGGAGATCACTTGATCGTGCTGCTGCGCATCCATTCGCTCGAAGTGACGAGTGAAATAGACCCCATCATTTTTCACGGAAGCAAGTTCCGCAGGCTGCAGGCGTAGGAGGGACCGTTGTGGCTGGCACGTGAAGGCGAACGACGACGGCCGCACCCGATGGGTGCGGCCGTCGTCGTTACCGAAGCAGAATCAGAATGCTGCTTCGTCGAGCTCCATGACGTCGAGATCGACGCCTGCCAGGATGTGGCGCGTTGCAGTGAGCTCGGGCAGCACGTTCTTGGCGAAGAACGACGCCACAGCGACCTTGCCTTCGTAGAACGACTTGTCCTTGCCCTGCGCGCCGTTGTCGAGTGCCTTGATGGCGATTTCGGACTGACGCAGCAGCAGCCAACCGATGAGCAGGTCGCCGAATCCCATGAGGAAACGCACGGATGCCAGACCGATCTTGTACAGCTCGGTCGGCTGCTCCTGCGCCGCCATGAGCTGCTGGGTCATCGTGGTGACGATGGCCTGCACGTCTTCGAGTGCCGTCGCGAGCAATGCACGCTCAGCCTTGAGGCGTCCGTTGCCTGCCTCGCTGTCGATGAACGACTTGATCTGTCCTGCAACGTGAGCAAGTGCAACACCACGGTCGCGAGCGATCTTGCGGAAGAAGAAGTCCTGCGCCTGAATGGCGGTGGTGCCCTCGTACAGCGAGTCGATCTTGGAGTCGCGGATGTACTGCTCGATGGGGTAGTCCTGCAGGAAGCCGGACCCGCCGAGCGTCTGCAGCGATTCTGCGAGCTGACGGTACGCGATCTCGGAACCGACACCCTTGACGATCGGAAGCAGCAGGTCGTTGACGCGGTAGGCGATGTCCTCGTCGGCGTCGGAGACCTGCTTTGCGGTAATCGCGTTCTGATGAGCAGCGGTGAACAGGTACACCGCGCGCAGGCCCTCGGCGTAAGCCTTCTGAGTCATGAGGCTGCGGCGCACGTCGGGGTGGTGCGTGATGGTGACGCGGGGTGCGGCCTTGTCGGTCATCTGCGTCAGATCGGCGCCCTGGACGCGTTCCTTGGCGTACGCGAGAGCGTTGAGGTAGCCGGTGGACAGTGTGGCGATTGCTTTGGTGCCGACCATCATTCGAGCGTGTTCGATGACGTCGAACATCTGCGCGATGCCCTTGTGGACCTCGCCGACGAGCCAGCCCTGTGCCGGAACATCGTGGCCGCCGAAGGTGAGCTCACATGTGGTCGACGCCTTCAGGCCCATCTTGTGCTCGACGCCGGTGACGAACACGCCGTTGCGTTCGCCGAGTTCACCGGTCTTGAAGTCGAAGTGGGTGTCGGGGACGTAGAACAGGCTCAGGCCCTTGGTTCCCGGTCCGGCGCCCTCCGGGCGCGCGAGTACGAGATGCATGGTGTTCTCGAACAGGTCGTCCGAGACCGCTGAGGTGATGAAGCGCTTGACGCCTTCGATGTGCCAGGAGCCATCCTCCTGCTTGATCGCCTTCGTGCGTCCCGCGCCGACGTCGGATCCGGCGTCGGGCTCGGTGAGAACCATGGTGGCGCCCCACTGGCGCTCGACGATGACCTTGGCCCATTCCTTCTGCTCGTCGGTGCCGTTGTGGAATAGCACGTTGGCAAAACCCGGGCCGGCCGAATACAGGAACGCTGCTGGGTTGGCTCCGAGGAGAAGCTCGTTGAGTGCCCAACCGAGAGTCCGCGGGGCAGGGATGCCGCCGACCTCTTCATCGAGGCCGACACGCCACCATTCACCGTCGTAGAGCGCCTTGAACGACTTCTTGAAGGCGTCGTTCAGCTTGACGGTGTGGTTTTCGGGGTCGAATACCGGCGGGTTACGGTCCGAATCGGCGAACGATTCGGCCAGCGGGCCTTCGGCCAGGCGTACCACCTCGCGCAGCATGTCTCGGGCCGTCTCTGCGTCCAAGTCGCCGAACTTGTCACCCGAAAGGGACTCTTCGAGCCCGAACAGCTCGAAGAGGTTGAACTCGAGATCCCGAAGGTTGCTCTTGTAATGGCCCATTGCTCGTTCGCTCTCCAGTCGGTGTGGTGCGGTCTCAAAAAAAGTACCGCCCAAGTTCTAGCTACTCGTCGGTAACATAGCGCTATATTACTCCCGATCTTTCCCGGTGCCAAGGCCGGACTTACTGGCGAGTAGCAACGCGTCGATGGCGGTACCGCTGTCGGTGGTTCGGTGGCGATTCTCGCAGAGGTGTACGACGGCTTCGCTCCCGACATCTACTGCCAAATCCTCTGGCGCATAAAATATTTCGGGATCCTGCGGGCCTCCCACTCCGTCGTCGATGTTCATCGAATGATGGCCCAGAATCATGAGGATTCCATCAGGTTTCAATGCTCTGATCGCGTTCCGGATTACTTTCAGGCGTTGCTGATGGGGCAAATGTAGATACAGAACGAGAACCAAGTCATATTCGGGTTCCGGTGTCACCGATGTCACGTCCGCAAGTACCCACGTGAGCCGTTCGCGAACAGATTTCGGTGACGATCGAGCAATGCGATGCCCCTTGGTCAGCCCGACGGCCGAAAAGTCGACGGCCGTCACTTCCCAGCCACGGGTGGCGAGCCAGAGTGCGTTCCGGCCCTCGCCGCACGCGAGATCGAGAGCGCGACCACGCGGACGCGACGTCGCGATTTCCACGAGAGTCGGATTCGGCGGAGCGCCGTAGACGAGGTCCTTGGCCGAGTACTTTGCATCCCACGCGGCGGCATCCATGTGAGCGATGATGCCGCGTCGCGGCCCGCGCGCGCGAAGGAGGTGCCCGCTACTGCCGCGGGAGGCAAGTCAGAGCGTCGCGCGCAACAGAAGGACGTTGTAGTTCTGGTGGACGGTCGCAAGGAAGTACAGGTCCCGTCCCGACGACCAGGGATGGATGTACGGTGCGTACGCGCTCGGTATCTGGCGGGTGTCGACCAGCACCTCGGGTGCGCTCCACGGGCCCACCGGCGACGGCGAGCGACGCATCACGATGGAGTCGAACGGATCCGTGGTGAGCATGAGGTATTGACCGAAGTACTGGTTGTACGCAACGGATAGTTCCCCGACACCGTCGACGATCGGCGCAGCGACGTTCGGGTCGTTCCTGATCCACTCGTGGCCGTTCCAGTACTCGTACTCGGCGAGGTTGAGAATGTCCTTCTCGGGGACCCGCGAGACGTGGCCGAAGTTGTTGCGACCTGCCGGTGTTCCGTACTCGTAGACGAAGCCGCCGACCTTCAGGAACGCGTTCTGTTGGAAGTTGCGGTTCCCGTCTGCGCTCGGACGTTGCGTCTGGGGTGCGGGTGCCCAGCTCTCGCCGTTGTCACCCGACACCGCCAGCCCCGAGTAGTTGGTTTCCCACTTGCCCGCAGCGCCCCAGTTGTTCACCGACATCAGGCTCATGAACTGGTTGGGTCCGATTCCGACGCCTGCCGTCGGAATCCTGCTGATCTCGACAAATGGGATCTTGGGGCTCGGGACGACCTCTTTGGACTGACCGATCGGGTCTCTGACGATGCTGTCGAAGTTCATGCCGTCGGCAAGGTTGGTGTCTCGGCTGCGAACGATTGCGTTGCTCCTCCACGACCAGAGGCTGCCCTGCAGCAGGTTGGGGAAGCCGAGTCCGGCGGTGTCTCCGAAGGCCGTGAGGATCTCGCCGTTGCCGTTGTCCCACATGATGCCCAGATCGGTGCCGAGCATGTTGTAGGTCTCGGTCCTGTTCGGACTTCCCATTCCCGTGGCCTGGGCAACGGCGACGGTGCGGCCGCCGAGTTGTGGAATTCCGAAGACGCCGTTGAGTCCGGGGATGGGGTTGACGGCATTCGGGTTTGCCGCGGCGGGACCGGCCACCACCAATGACGTGGCAAGAACAGCAATGAACACCGATGTCGAACGTTTCACGAAGCCCCATGACTTTCCGGACGTGCGGTCTCGAACCGCCGGAATCATAGCCCACGCGTGCTGTTTGGAGGGTATTTCAACGGCCTTGAGTTTTGTTCTGGAGTGGGCGGCGTCCAGCGTTGATTTTCTGGGGCGCTAATCTGGTCTCGTGAGCGCAGAATCGGACACGTACCTGGCCAGGGACCTGTCGGTCTCGGCGATGCGCTTGAATCGCAGGCTCAGACTGCGTCACGTCAACGACCGGATTCCCGTCGCGCAGTTGTCGATTCTGACCACGATTTTTCGTGAGGGCTCGCTTACCGCCGGTGAGTTGGCAGTGCGGGAGCGCATCAAACCACCGTCGATCTCTCGGTCGTCACACGCTTTGGTGGAGATGGGCTTGCTGAAGCGGGTTCCGCACGCCACCGATCGTCGTCAGGTGGTGTTGACACTCACCGACGAGGGTCGACGTGTTGCCGGTGAGGACGTGGCCGCACGTGAAAAGGTCTTGGCCGACCAACTGGGTTTCCTGACTCCGCAGCAGCGCACCACGCTTGCCGAGGCGTCGAACATCTTGATCGGGATCGTCGAACGGGTCCAGTGAACCGTTGTCAGTCGTGCTGAACGGCTTCGTCGAGTTCGCTGGAGTCCCAGTTCAGCGTGGATCCCAGTTCTTCGCGGTCGGCACGCCTGGACACACGACCCAGTACGACGGCCACCATCAGTGCCACCGCCAGCCAGATCGCCGCGCCTATCAGTACCCCGCTCACACGTTGTTTCTAGCACCTGGTTCTGTGAAAAAGCGGAGAAAGCGACTAATGGATTGTTGCAATACGGTCCTGGAGCGATAACCGATTGGAAACGAACCATATGTGTCGTCCCCGATTGGACTCGGCTACGAATGCGACAAGGGACTCGCTGACCTCGGTGAACCGGGTGATGACACCGTCGATGATGAGCTGTAGCCGGTAGTCCGTCGGCTTCGAAGCCTGGTGCCGGTTCTGACCTGTCAAGAACAAAGCACCTTCATCGGCTTCCCTCGACGAAGGTCGCGACGAGGCGGAGGACTTCTGCGACATCCTCGGGCCCGCCGATGGCGACGACTTTGAGCGCGGACGATGCTTCGTCGTAGGCAGTGTCTATTTTGAGGCGCCTGGCGCCGGGACTTCGGCCCATCGCCGACGCGGACAGGAACGTCGCGAGTCGAGATGCCGCAGGTGGATCGATGTGTGCGACGTCGACGATGCTGGTGACATCGATTTTTATCGTGTCGGCGGGAGCTTCGCCGCCGGTCAGGGCTTTGAGTCCCTCGGGGGTGATGCGATATTGCTTGCCGATGCGGACTGCGGGTAGCCGCCCGTCCTGGATGTAGTTGCGGACAGTGCGGACATGCAACCCGAGCAGTTCGGCGACCTGCTCGGCGGTATAGAAGTCATTCCCCATAGTTCCCCAAATTACTTTGTTCAGGGCCCAATTGCTTTGTTCAGAGAGTCGTGCGGAGCCTTCAGCGTCCCGTGACGCCGTCGATACTCTCGCGGAGCAGATCTGCATGACCGTTGTGGCGCGAATATTCACCGATGACATGGACGTACACCATGCGCAGCGACATGGGCTCCCCGCGCCAGAGGAACTCGAGGTCCAGCGGAAGCGTGCGAACGGCGTCGCGGCACAACTCCCATTCGGAGCGCAGTTGATCTACCTCGTCCGCCGCTCGCGCGGGATCGAGATCCTCGAAATCCGTCGGGTCGCCGGGGCCGCCGTACAGGTTCGGTACATCTTCGCCAGCCGACCGGATACGAAACCAGATGCGCTCCACTTTCGCGGCATGTCGGACAAGTCCCTGTAGTGACAGCCGGGACGGCGGAAGCGCACGGCCGGACAGTTGCTCGGCCGTCAAGCCGGCGCAGATGTTGAGCAGGGAGTGCCGTTGAGCCTCCAGATACGGGATCAGAATGTCGCGATCGCTGCCGGTCATGGGGCCGTCCGGCACATCGACAGCCGGTGATGTCCACGTCATGGACCCATCATGAACCACGCTTGTCTGCAGGTCCATGCTCACGAACCCGAGGACGCGCTCCGCAGCGCAGCAACCCGGAAACGACTCTGTGGCGCGCACAGTTGGGCCACCGCGTTCATGTCGTCCTCATGGTCGACGTCACGCAGTACGGGAAGTGATGCCACTCGTGCTCCCAGCGCGTGTAACGCCGCCAGGGTGTTGGCGCCCGTATCCGGGTGCGACATCGGCACATCGAGCAACCCCTGCGCCAGCGCGGGGTCGGGAATGCCGAGTGCCCACCACCCGCCGTCCTCGGCCATGCCGAGGACGGATCGGCCCGGCTCGGTCAGCAACCGAGCGGACGAGTTCAGCAGGGCCGCGCTGACCTGCGGTGTATCCATACCGATCTGAAAGACCGGATTGCCCGCGGCATCCTCGTGCGCGTGGACCAATCTCTCGGCGAAGCCGTCGCCGCGTTGTCTCACGACCGTATACGAGGCCAGGACCGACTCCAGTTCGCCGCGGCGACTTGCCAGTTCGAGATCGCCGGTCAGCGCAACGACACGGATCTCGAAGTCGGCGGCGATCACAGCGTCGAGGGTGTCGAGCAGTGCGGCCGCGGCGATATCGGCGGCGGCGGCGTCACCGAGGGTCTTGGCCAGACGTGTCTTGGCGAGTCCAGGGACAGGCGCCTTCGCGACGACGAGTGCGGTGACCTTCACGAGAGGACCTTCCAGAAGTCGCGGACAGCAACGATGGTGCCTTTGACCGAGCCCGAAACCTTGGATGTTCCCGCAGTTCGGGGGCTGTAGGTGACCGGCAATTCGACGACGGTCCACCCGGCCTCGGAGGCGAGGACCAGCAGTTGCAACGGGTAGCCGGAGCGGCGGTCGGTGACGTCGAGGTCCAGAAGTGCCTGTCGGCGCACCGCCCGCACTGCACCCAGATCATGCACCGGCAACTTGTATTTCGTGCGCAGGCGCAGGGAGAGAATTGCATTACCCAGGCGTGCGTGGAGCGGTGAGTTACCGGAACCTCGGCGGCCAACCGCGAGATCTGCATTGTCGAGTGCGGCGACCAGCGGGGGCAGATCCTGCGGGTCCATGGATCCGTCGCCGTCGAGCACACAGAGTATCTCGGTGCCGGCGGCGAGAACTCCGGCGTGGACGGCAGACCCGTAACCGGGCACGGTCTCTCCAATGACCGTGGCACCATGGTCTTTCGCGACCTGGGCAGTCATGTCGGTCGAGTTGTTGTCGACGACGATCACTCGGTATCCGTCGGGTATTCGAGCCAGTACGCCGGGAAGTGACCCCGCCTCGTTCATGCAGGGAATGATCACCGTCACCTCAGACACGCGGCGCACCCGTGCCTTCGGCGTCGCGCAGAGGTGCCGTCGCGAACTCGCGTAGTCCGTCCGACGGCGAGATCGACGCGGTGAACCCGATCTTGGTCCGCGCGAGTTCTGGGCTCGCGACGATATGCCGTACATCGCCGGAGCGGTACCTGCCCGTGATCTCCGGATCCGGCCCGCTGCAGGCATCGGACAGGACGCCCGCGACCTCGCCGATGGTGATCGGCTGTCCCGAGGACACATTCAGTGCGGTGAATCCGGGGAGCGCGGCATCGATGGAGAGAACGTTCGCGGCAGCGACGTCGCTGACATGGACGAAATCTCGTGCTTGGTTTCCGTCTTCGTACACCTGGGGCGCTTTCCCGGCTTCGAGTGAGGACCGGAACATCGCTGCCACACCCGAGTACGGGGTGTTCCGTGGCATGTGTGGGCCGTACACGTTGTGGTAACGCAGCGCGGTCACCGAGCCGCCGGTAGCGAGAGACCATGCGAGGGCGTAGTTCTCCTGAGCAAGTTTGCTGGCCGCATACGTGCTGCGCGGCTGCAATCTCGAATCCTCTTCCACGAGCGCCCAATCGAGGATCTCGCCCGTGACCGGGTCGGTGTTGTCGAAAATGCCGGTGTCCAGCGAAGTTCGTGGTCCGGGAATCACGATGTCGCCGGCCGAGTTGCGGTACTTGCCCTCGCCGTAGACCACCATCGACGATGCCAGCACCAACCGCGTGCATCCTGCTACGGCCATGGCGGCGAGCAGTACCGCGGTGCCGTAGTCGTTGTGACTCGCGTAAGCAGGGGCATCGGCCGAGTCGACACCTGCACCGACGACAGCAGCCTGATGACAGACGACGTCGACGCCCTTCAACAACTCCACAAGCGATTCGTGGTCGCGAACATCGGCACGCGATATGCCGCCGACTTGGCCGGAGGAGCCATGGGCAGAGGTGCCATGGGCAGAGGCGAGCATCGCGTCGACGGCCACGACGTCGTAACCCTCCAACGCGGACATGATGTGTCCGCCGATGAATCCGGCTGCGCCGGTGAGAAGTACGCGGGTCATGGTAGCCCGATCGGAAGGTCGACACCCGCATGGACGTTGCACGATTCGCACGGACCCATCAGCGCGGACCCGATCGCCCCTCGCACCAGTGTCTTGAGCGGTTCGATGTTCTTCTTGAATTCTGCGAACACATCGATGGCTCGAACGCCCTGTCCTGCTTCGATTCCGGCGTCGAGATCGGTGACCAAAGCAATCGGGGTGTAACAGAGTTCGAGTTCGCGAGCCAGCACTGCCTCGGGATGGCCGGTCATGTTCACCAGCGTCCAGCCCTGTCGGGCGAACCACTGACTCTCGGCCCGGGTGGAGAATCGGGGGCCTTCGACCACGACCATCGTTCCGCCGTCGACGACGCCGTCCTGAACAGCGGCGGTGCGCAGATCCGCGCAGTAAGGATCGGCGAACTCGACGTGAACGCCGCCCTTGTCGAAATACGTCTGCGCGCGGCCACTCGTGCGGTCCACCAGTTGGTCGGGCACGACGATGGTTCCCGGTCCGAATTCCGGGACCAGGCTACCGACGGCACACGGCGCAAACACGCGCTGCACGCCGAGCATTCGCAGAGCCCACATGTTCGCCCGGTACGGCAACGTGTGCGGCGCGTACTCGTGGTTCGCCCCGTGCCTCGGCAGGAATGCGACAGACCTGCCGCCGACATCGCCGATGGTGATGGGCCCGCTCGTCGAGCCGTACGGAGTCTCCACTTCGACCGTGTCCGCGTCGTCGCCGAAGAACGAATAGAAGCCGCTGCCGCCGATCACGGCAATATCGGCTCGGTGATGCGTTGTCATGGTTCCATCCTCTTGCTCTGGTCATTGCGCAGGCTCCACTCTCGCCCACTGAGTGATTCCGCGGTCTTCACTCTTCTATGCTGAGTGTGAGTAGAACGCACAACGTTAGGTGAACGCTATCCGGTACTGGAGAGAAGCCGTTGCAGCTGTGCTTGCTGTAGCGCTCGTGGCGGTGGCGTTTGTAGTCCCGTACATGGGAAACGAACTGATCACCCCGATCATCGACCGCACTCCGCAGCAGGTGCGCGATTTTGCGGACGCGGCACCGCTTTTCGGGTTTCGTGAGATCCACTTCGGCTGGGGCACACCGTTCGCGATACTGATCGCGGTCGCCGGGGTTCTGTGGGGTCCCGAGGTTGCGCGTCGATTGTCCTGGCGTCGGTTGCTGCTGGCGACGTGGGCGACGTCGGGTGCGTGGACGATGTCGTTGGCGATGATCGACGGTTGGAACCGTGGATTCGTCTCCAAGCTGGCCTCCACCGACGAATACCTGCACGAGGTTCCCGGGATCACGGACATCCCGTCGACGTTGCGAGGTTTTTCCGATCGCATCCTCGATTTCCAGGCCGACTCGTGGACGACTCACGTATCCGGACACCCGCCAGGGGCGCTGCTGACGTTCGTGTGGCTGGATCGGCTCGGATTGAGCGGCGGTGCGTGGGCCGCGGCGCTGTGCGTGTTCGTCGGGACCAGCGCAGCCGTCGCCGTCATCGTGGCTGTGCGCGCCCTGGGCGACGAGACGATGGCGCGTCGGGCAGCGCCGTTCGCCGCGTTGGCACCGGCAGCGATCTGGCTGGCCGTATCGGCGGACGCCTTCTACACCGGCGTGGTGGGGTGGGGCGTCGCTCTCCTGGCGATCTCGACGAAGAAACATCGGTGGCCTGCGTCGATCGCAGCGGGAGTGTTGCTGGGGTTCGGGATCTACCTCAATTACGGACTGGTGTTGATGGGGCTGCCTGCCCTGGCCGTCCTCATCGCGGCACGGACGGTGTGGCCGCTCGTCGGTGCCGTCGTGGGCGCGCTCGTCGTCGCGGCGATCTTTACCGCCTACGGCTTCTGGTGGTTCGACGGTTACGAGTTGGTCCAGGAGCGTTACTACCAGGGCATCGCAATGGATCGGCCGTTCGAGTACTGGGGATGGGCCAACATCGCGGCACTGTTCTGCGCACTGGGTGTCGCTGTGCCCGCGGCGTTCCCTCGCATCTTCACACGGGTGCAGCCGATCAACTTGCTGGTGATCGCCGGGCTCGCGGCCGTGGTCATGGCGGACCTCAGTCAGCTGAGCAAGGCGGAGACCGAAAGGATCTGGTTGCCGTTCGCGCTGTGGATGTTGCTCGCACCTGCTGTGTTGCCGCGGCGGACGCACAAGTTCTGGCTTGCGCTGCAGGTGCTCGCGGCGCTCGCGATCAATCATCTGCTATTCACCAACTGGTAAGTGCGGCTTCGCCCCCCGTGCGCGGAAAAGCACGCTCCGTCGTCACTGTTCACGCACGGGGGCGGAGCGCATGTACGCGAAATAGCGGCCGTGGATGGGCGCGATGTCGACGACGGTCAACCCTGCGGCCCGCGCGAGCCCTGCTGTCGCGGTGGCGCTCACACTCGCCCACGCGAACCAGTCGCCGACAGTCGTATCGGTCTCCCAGCGCACGGTTTGTGCCTGCACCTTGTCCGATCCCGGCGAGTCGACTTCGGCGATCACCGCTCCATCGGGACGAATCAATTCTGCCGCCCGGCGCAACAGACGCACCGGATCCCCGCCGATGCCGATGTTGCCGTCAGCCAGCAGAACGCACTCCCATTCACCGGCATTCGGCAGCGGGTCGAAAAGGTCTCGAAGTACTGCGTGCCCACCGCGGTTGAGCGTCAGGTCGACGGCTTCACGCGAGGTGTCGACTCCGAGGGCCGAAATGCCGCGTCGGGCGAGTCCTTCGGTGAGTCGACCGGGCCCGCACCCCAGGTCGAGCGTTGGCCCCGAGCATTGACTGATCATTCGGCTATCGGCGTCACGATCTTCGGTGCTCGACGCCTCGCCACCCATCCAGCGGGCTGTGGGTAGAGGATCGCGCGTTCCGTCGGATCGGCCGATCCAACAGGGAAGGCCGGTTGATGCCCGGCGAAACAGCTCGTCAGCCGTCACGGTCACATTGATCTCCTGTGGTTCGTGGAAGACTCAGCGCCCGAACCGACGGAGAGCGCAAGGCGGAGCGCATATGCGAGTGCGCTGACGCCGAAGAAGCATGCGATGAGAGCCAGCCAGCGGCCGAGATACGGATCCTGCGTCAATCCAGTTGCACTGGTGAAGCTTTCCGAGCCCTGCGCGATGATCCCGGGGAAGAAAACGACGAATGTCAGCGCGGTGCCCATCAACGGGATCCGAATGTAGTTGAGCGGCGACACCGTCCACGCAATCCGGGGTGAACGTCCGCGGAGCGCGTTCATGCCCGACGTCAGGGATCGGTCGGCGAGCGAGTACAGGGGAAAGAGAACCAGATCATGGGCGACGACGGCGCCGGCGAACCAGACTGCGATGGACTGCCACCAGACATTGCGGTTCCAGAAGGTTTCGATGCCGGCCACGTACACGACATATCCCACGAGGGCCGCGGCGAAACACATGGCAAGCAAGTGCAGGGGATGCGCGCCGTAGAAACGGGTGAAGAGGAGGCGGGTTCGCTGAACTGTGTGCATCATCGCGCACTCCTGTGCTCGGACTCGTTTTGGTGCGAACCTGTCCTGGCGTGAGTGGAGAAGCTGGCTGGACGAGGGGAAGACACTCGACAAGGCAACGAAACGGGGAGGTTCGGGATAGTTCCGGTGGTTGGTGGATCAAGGGGCCGGGCGCAACGCAACCGACCGCGCGAGGCCACCTCGGAAGGTGACCCCGCGCGGACGACTGCGTTCATCACACAGCTGCGATCATCAAGCAGTGGCGACGGTGATGGTCGCAACACCTACGAGTAGGCCGGGGGTGACAGCGTCAGTCTTGAACGTGTCGTTCAGCAGGCCAGCGGCGGTCTCCGAGATCTTGACCTGGGTTCCCTGCAGGATGGCCGTGCTGTTCGGGCCGGTTGCCAGCGGGTTCAGGGTGCGGCCGTCGAGGTCGAAGAGAACTGCGTCTTCGGCGGCGACGGCGCCGTTGACGGTGACCGTTCCGGTGAGTACCGAGGTGCCGGGATCGATGTCGAAGTCGGTCAACTCGACGACGGTCTCACCTGCGGTAAGGGACAGACCGCTTCCGTTGTGCATGATTTCACCCTGGACGTAAGGGTCGACCGTGCCGGGCTCCCAGTACTTGACGTTGCCGCCGGTGATCGGGAAGCTGATGGAACCGTCTGCGAGAGTAGCGGTTCCGACGACGCCGGGGGTGAGGCCGAGGGTGGTCAGCGCGCCGGTGAATCCGGGATCGAGGGCAACAGCGGTGCTTACGCCCTTGCTGAGATCGGCGACCTCGGCGGCAGGCTCCGGCATCGATTCTGTTGTCTCGGCCGCTGCTGCCGAAGTGGTGCTGCTTTCGGTGCTGGACGAGTCGTCGCTGGAGCATGCGGCGAGAGGAACGAGTGTCATCGCACCAATTGCGGTGGCGGCCATAACTTTACGGATAGAGATCATGTCGGATCTACCTTTCGTTGCTCATGTCTTGAGCGTTGATGGTGATTCGCCACCAGTCCGGTTCCGGATGGGTCCGATCCTGGACTGTTCGGCGGGGGGCGAATCTTTCGGCGTGAAACGCATGCAATTTCCCGTCGTCCCCCGAGGTTGTGGAGGAAATCGCATTGGTAGACAAAGAGTCTCACGCTGCGAGGTCGACCGGTGAGCATTTTGGCAAAGGTAGTAGGCCCGTGATCGGTCCGAGACCGTTCGGTGACAGTGCTGTTACCTTTGGTGTTCGGGCGGCCCTTAACCGGACATCCGGTTTTGTTCGTGGGTATCGGCTATTCGGGACCGAATGCCCCATGTGGTCACTCCGGGTGACCGAAGGGGGCATTCGCCCACTTCGGGCGGCAGAATGAGGCATTCACCCACTCTGAGTGCCTGAATGAGTCATTCACTCACTAGCAGTGACCGAATGAGGCATTCGGTACGCCCCAAGCGACCGAATGAGACATTCGGTAGGGACCCGGGCACGAAAAGTTGGCCCAGGCGCGGCGGCCTCTGTGGCGCGGCGCGATCGAGGATGTCGATCCCGGCGCCGAGAGTCGTCCGCCGTCGAATCGGGCTCGAGTCAAGGTTTAGCCACCTGCGGATAGATTCCTCGTCGGCCGAGCAATCCTCGGTCGGCCATGTCGCGTTTGGCGACGAAAGCCATTGTGATACTGCAGGAGCAGACCGAAAACCGGTCTGGAGGGTCTTTCATTTTGACGACGGGCGACCGCGACACAACTGACTCCACAGGGTGTTTCCACTGCGATTCTTCCGGCAGCGGGCACGATGTACGGATCTGCTTGCAGATGCGCTGGCGCCCGTGGTTCTGGTCTGTATCGACACCGGTGCGATGGAGGCACTCGACCTGGTGCAGAACGTAGGTGCGCTTGCCGGACACCGGCGTTCTCACACTGCGCGGGTAGGACGACGCGGGCTGCCCGCTGACTTCGGCTAGGCGTCGTTACCCTGGTGCACGCAATGCCCGCGTGCCGTGGGTGGCGCAGGGGAGATACGACGTACTTGACCAGGAGAGTGCCGAATGACCGTCACACGGACCGTTGCCGATCTGAAGTCCGCCCTGGGCAGCCTGGTTCCCCCTGTTCTCCTCGACGTCCGCTGGGCGCTGGGAGACTCCGAGGGGCACCAGCATTACCTCGATGCGCACATTCCCGGTGCGGTGTTCGTCGACCTCGACACCGAACTCGCCGAGCACGGCGCTCCCGGGCTGGGGCGCCACCCGTTGCCGTCGATCGAGAACCTGCAAGCAGCAGCGCATCGGTGGGGCATCACCGCTGGAGTACCCGTTGTGGTCTACGACAACACCGGCAACCTGGCCGCCGCGCGGGCGTGGTGGCTGCTGAAGTGGGCGGGCATCGAGCAGGTCGCGCTGCTCGACGGCGGACTGAATGCATGGACCGAGGCGGGGTACGACACCGCTTCGGGCGAGGAAACCGCAACCGCTGCCGGGGACATCGAACTCAGCGCAGGTCATCTTCCTACTCTGACAGCGGATGAGGCTGCAGCGCTGGCTGATTCCGGCACTCTACTCGATGCCCGTGCGGCCGAACGGTACTCGGGTGAGACCGAGCCGGTGGACCCGAAAGCGGGACACATCCCGGGGTCCGTCAGTGCGCCTACGGCGCAGAACATCGACGAGAAAGGAAAGTTCCTGTCTGCCGAAGTATTGAAGGAGCGATTCGGCGATGTGGGTGCGGTGGGCGTCTACTGCGGTTCGGGTGTGACGGCGGCGCACCAGGTTGCGGCGTTGGCGATCGCCGGTATCGACGCAGCACTGTTCCCCGGCTCGTGGTCGCAGTGGTCCAACGATCCGTCTCGTCCGGTGGCGACAGGTACCTCGCCCCGATGACGGTGTTCGCCGAAGAGTTGGACGCGACTTCCGGTATCGGGCCTTCTTCGACCCCGAAATGCTTGCGGCACAGACCATCGACCGTTCCGGGCGGGAACCGGAGGGCGCGCCTGCCGATGGCCGACGCGCTCCCCGGCAAGGCAATCTAGCGCTTCTGAAGAATCAGATCCGCCGCTTTCTCACCGATGAGCACGCTCGGCGCGTGGGTGTGCCCGCGAATAATGGTCGGCATGATCGACGCGTCGGCCACCCGTAGGTTGTCGACGCCTCGTACCCGGAGGTCAGGAGCGACGACGCTGGTGGCATCGTTGCCCATGCGGCAGGTGCTGACCGGGTGGTACAGCGTGTGCGCGTTTCGTTCGAGCGCTTCGGTGAGAAGGTCGTCGGGGTTGCCGCGCGGTCGAACAATGTCCCCGAGGTGACCCTTCAAAGCGGGCTGCTGGGCGATCTCGGTGCAGACCCGTAGACCTTCGATCATCGCCGCTCGGTCGATACCGCCCGGATCGCTGAGGTAACGCGGTTCGATAATCGGCTTGGCCAACGGATCGGCGGACTTCAGGCTGATCTCGCCGCGACTTCTGGGTCGGAGTAACACCGACCCGATGACGGCTGCGTGTGCATCGGGAGCGATGAGTCCCTCGTCGAAGAACGGTGCGGGAGCGTAGATGAGCTCGAGATCGGGGTAGTCGAGTGTGTCGTTGCTCTTGATGAATCCGTACGCCTCCGCGACGTTCGAGGTGAGCATTCCGCGTCGACGGGCGAGGTAGTTGATCAGTTCGGGGATCTTCTCGGCGAAGAAGAGCGAGTCGTTCTCGACGCTCCAGCCGATCAGTGCCGACAAGTGGTCGGTCAAGTTCTTGCCGACCTCGGGGGAGTGATGCTGCACGTCGATTCCGTGCGACGCCAGCTGCGTGCTGTCTCCGATTCCTGAAACCATGAGAAGTTGAGGCGAATTGATTGCGCCGCCGGCGAGGACGACTTCCCGTGCAGCACGGACGGTGTGCGTCGAACCGTCCTTGACGTACTCGACTCCCACGGCCGCGGAACCCTCGAAGACGATCCGGACTGCCTGTGACTCGGTCAGTACGGTCAAGTTCGCACGTTTTCTGATGGGCTTCAGATATGCGTCCGCTGTACTCCAACGCGCACCACGTTTCTGGTTCACCATTGTCTGCGAAAAACCCTTGGGTTCAGCAAGGTTCGCGGTCTCGACTGGGTAACCGGCTTCGCGGACGGCGTCCAGGAACGCAGAGGTGAGCGCCCTCGGGCTCCGCTGATGGGAGACCACCAGCGGACCCGCTGTGCCGGCGTCGAGAGCTGTCGTCCCCTCGATGCTTTCGATCTTGCGAAAGTACGGGACGATATTCTCGAACGACCACGACGAATCGGACAGTGATGCCCATTCGTCGTAGTCGGCAGCGAAACCGCGGACCCACATCATCGCGTTCATCGACGAGGACCCGCCGAGCATCTTGCCGCGAGGCCAAAAGATGCTGCGGCCCTTCAGCTCCGGCTGAGGTTCGGAGTCGTAGTTCCAGTCCACTTCGCTGCGGAAGAGTTTGGAGAACGCGGCAGGGATGTGCGCGAACTTGTTCTTGTCCGCCGGACCCGCTTCGAGTAGTACGACGGTGTTGCGTGGGTCCGCGCTGAGACGGTTGGCAAGGACAGCGCCAGACGAGCCGGCGCCGACGACGACATAGTCAGCGATCGATGTTTGCGACATCGGATCATCCTCGCAGTGCAGAGGCGAAAATGGCAGGAAGTTTGAACCATGAAGGATTTCCGGCGAAAGCCGTCAGCAGTCGTCCCGTGGTCGCAGCAGTCTTGTTGGTGACGAACCACGGCGGCTTCGGCGAGATCGACAGCTCGCCTTTGACGAGCGAGCGCGGTGACGGTCGGAACGGTCCTCTCACCACCGTGCGTTCGGCACCGTCGATGAGCAGTGCGTTGTGGACGATTCCGATGCCACTCTGGACATCGTCGACAGTGTGGCCGGGGAACGCGCCCCAGGTGGCGGCGGGACTGAGGAATCCGAGGCCGGTCCAGGCATTGATCGCCACGGTTCCGTAGCGCAGGTCGGCGACGAGATCGTCGAACGTCGAACCAAGCGAGCGGAGGGATCCGGGGTGCGCGACGATGTTGACTCCGAGCGTTCCGACGAACGTGTCGTTGACCGTGTCCACCGCTCGGCGAAGGAATTGTTCCCCCGTGTAGGGAAGTTCGACGATTCCCAACACCGGTGCGAAGTACTCGGTGTTCAGCAGCGCGGTCTCGTCACCGGGGTCTATGTCTTCGATGAGGACGCGGCCACCGCCCACCTTGCTCGCCTTCGGATAGCTGCGGAGCGCGGCCTCGACGCGGGTGTCGCTGCCCGGGTAGTAGGCACGGCGGGTGGGTGCGGCGGCAAGCGCGGCCTTCACGGCAGCGACGAACTCGTCGCGTTGCTTCCATTCCGAGGACACAACGAGGACCTGCGAGGCGACACAATTGTAGCCGCCGTTGTGAAGGCGTTGTGTGGCAACGTGTTCGGCTTGGAACTCGATGTCGGCGCGGCTCCAGTCGCCGGGCACCACGATGGTGGGCGATACTCCGCCGAGCTCACTCGTCATCGGCTTGCGCAGGATCGGATCGTTCGCGGCCTTCCGTTCGGCCCCACCCTCTCCCGGTCCGAACACGATGGTGTCGTGGGTGAGTGCGCTTCCGGTCATGTGCACATGGTCGACGAGGTGATGCCCGGTCAGGTAGGTGCCGGTCTCGGCGCCGCCGGTGAACACGCGGACAGCCCCGATGGTGATGAGCGGCTCGAGCACCTTCCTCAGTACCGGCAGCATCGGATCGGTGATCGGATTGAGCTTGAGCGCGACGACGCGGTTGTTGGCGATCAACTCGTACAGGGTGTCGAGCGGCGCGATCGACATGATGTTGCCTGCGCCGAGGACGACGCCGATCCCGCCCGTCTTTCTCGGGGACAGCTGAGCGAGGCCCGCTGTGCGTTTTGCCGTCGCCTCGTCGATGCCGGGTTTCAGCCACACCTGAGCGCTGAACCCGCTGAGCAGCAGGTGATCGAAGATTCCGTGGGGGAGAACCTGAACTGTGGTTCTACCGCCGGGAGCGTGGCCGAAGTGGGCGTCGTCGAGCGGTCCGGCGCCTGCCTGAAGTCGGTTGAGGGTCTCCGCGAGAACATTGAGGCCGCCGGCGAAAGCGTACGGGCCGGAGATCCACTCTTCCCCGACGAGTGGTGACTTCGGGTCGAGCCCTTTGATCGACGACGCGGCGTCGACCCACTCATCGGCATGCGTCACCGTCAGGTCTCGGACGCGTTCGATCAACGCACGGCGATCGCCGACGGTGATCTGCGCCCATGTCTTCTCGCCGGCTTTCAGCTCGGCCAGCGCAGAATCGACGGCTGTGCGAGCAGCGGCGTCGGTGGTGTCGGCTACGTGCAGGTGCTGGGATGCGATGTGCTCGGTCAACTCGGCTTCGCCCCTTCATGTAGATCGGCGACTTCCTGTAAATCAGTGTCGTGTGCTGTGATTGTCGTCCCGCAACCGGTGTCGACGCCATGGGCCGGTGCTGTGGATGTGATGTCGCGTCTTGTGCGGCCGCACACTGCAGACTGTGGCGTGAGCAACATGCAGGGGTTTAGTCTCGTGGGATGGTGACGACCACTCCAGCTACCGCAACCAGTGCTTTCGAGCTGGCCGCTCCTCTATTGGACGAAGTGCCTGCACTCGGGGAGGAATTGGTTCGCCGCATACTGTCGGCCGAACACGACTATCTGGAATCGACCCGGCTCAGCCCCGAGCAGTTGCACGACGCCTGCACCTCGAATCTCGCCGAGATGATCGCCGATCTTGCCGGCGTTCGTCCCATTCGGCTCGACGCCGCCAGGGAAGCGGGCCGGCTGAAAGCCGAGCAGGGTGTGCCGCTCGCGGCGCTCCTGCATGCGTTTCGGTTGGGTGGCCGACTTGTGTGGGAAGCGCTGGTGGAGCGTGCCGAGCGGGATGCGACTCATGCATTGCTCGAGATGGCGGCACAGGTGTGGGCGCTGGTCGACGTCTCGTCCGATGCGGCAGCCGAGGCATACCGGATAGGGGTCGATGCTCGCGCCGCTCATGACACCGATGCGCGGAGGCGGTTGGTTCGGGCGCTGTTCGCAGATCATGACTCGAATCCCGGTGCCGTGGCCGACGCACTGCGTACCTTTCGAATCCCCGATCGAGGGAGCTTCGTCGTCGTATCCGCAGACACGCGGTGCGGGGATATGGCAACCCCCGGGGTCGATTCGGTATGGGACGGCGCGGTCGACGGCGTGTTCGGATTGCTCTTCGCGCAATCCGCGTCTTCGTTGTCCGTCGCCCTCGACGGTATCGCTGCCGAACGCGACAACATCGGCGTCAGCGCGATGTTCTCGGCGGCGTCGGGCACGCCGGCGGCCGTCGAGCAGGCCCGTATGGCGCGTGTATGTGCGAGTGTCGACGATGCAGCCCTCACCCGTTACGAGAACGTGCCCGTTCCTGTGCTCATCGCGCGAAGCCCCGGTGCGAGCACTATTGCTGCCCAGCAGATCCTGGGTCCGATCCTCGACCTACCGGAGGAGGAGCGCGGCAGTCTTCTCGGCACGTTGGATGCGTGGTTCCGAGCGAAGGGGTCTACAAGCGAGGCCGCGGCGGCGCTGCACTATCACCGCAATACCGTGCTGCATCGGCTCCGGAGAATCGGTGAGCTCACCGGCCGCGACTTTCTCGATCCCGCGGCGGCGTCGGAATTGTTCGTCGGACTTCGTGCGTATCAATTGGGCAAGGTCGGGGTACCCCTGTCGGCATGACGCATCGACAAGGCACAACAGTGAAGTGGAACTGGGGTCAGGGCACCGGCGAGGGCAAGATCGTCGAGGTGCACACCGAGAAGGTGACGCGAACGATCTCGGGCAGTGAGATCACCCGGAACGGTACGAAGGACACGCCCGCGTATCTCATCGAGCAAGAGGGCGGCCAGAAGGTTCTGAAGTTGGACAGCGAGGTCGAACCCGTGAGTGGTTAGTGCCCCTCCGACGTAACTGAACGCGCACGGGCAGCGCAGCTGCACTCAATGGCTGGCCATGACGACATCGAGTATTCCCGCGCCCAACGGGACGGGGCCGCACGGTGGGCGGATGCTCGCCGATGGATCGAGTGCACCGAGCACCAGACCGATGGTGGTCGGATCGTAGGTGAACGTGAAGTGTGCGACGTTGTCCATCGGGCAGACATCCTGGACGACGATATTGTGCGCACCTGGGTCGCGCAGCAGCGCATTGGTGTACGGCTGAATGGTTTCATCGACGTTCGTTGCGATGCTGGTGTATTCGACGTCGGGGACGGTGTCGCCGCCCGAATTCAGGTCCGCCAAGAACGTCGAGCCCTGCATGAGTTGGACCAATGCCGGTCCGAACTCGTGTGACACCGCGCTGGTGGCGACCGGAACGGCTTGCACTGCCGGGGAGAAGCCGTACGCGTTGCCACCGTACGTCGGGGACGCGATGCCGATCCACTTGTCCACCACCGCTGCCCCATCCAACCGGTTGGTGTAGTAGCGGGTCACTGCAGCGCCCTGCGAGTACCCCACCAGGTCGACGGCGCCTGCTCCGGTGGTCGCCAGAACCGAGTCGACGAAATCGCGCAGCTCGGCGGCGCTGTCACGAATATCGTTGTACCCGTAGCTCGTTCCGTCCGGTGACAGTCCGTAGTCCAGCGCGTACGCACAGTAGCCTGCTGCGGCCAGGACCGGTGACAATCCTGCCCAGTCCGCGTATGCCGATGCATCGGTGCCGTGCACGAGGACCGCCGGATTCGGGTGATCTTCCGACGGAACGCACCCGGGATCGTTGACACCAGGTGGTGTGGCGGCTGGATTGGCCTTCGAGTATCGGATCGCATCACCGTGGCTGGTTTGGCCAGGTCCCGGAACATCGGGAACGACGGGTGCTGCCAGAGCCAGGGGCAATCCGATGAAAGAGGAAAGGCACACTGCGGCGAGGACGAGCGGCAATCGGATCTTCACGCGGCACCTCTGATACTCGAGTTGGTGATCCGATATCAGAATAGGCGTTCCGCTGTGGAATATCCCAGTTTAACCAAGAAGAAGTAGTGATCAATCACAGATGCAAGCGCTCCCCGACGTTCGCTTGCCTCTTCTGTGTCTACGAGATACGCGAAGCTTTGACCCAGTCGACACTCATGGTCTGCGGAAATGGCGTCGACGACGGCACTTTTCCTACCCAATTGTTGCCGACGGCGATATTGAACAGCACGTAGTGAGGCCAGGCGCCAGAGAATGCGGTCCAGTTCCCACCCTTGGCCTCGTAATCGGCCTTGGTGACGGTGTACCGAGAAACGCCATCGACAAACCAAGTGATGCGGTCGGCCAGCCAGTCGATTCGGTAGTTGTGGAAGCCGTCCGAGAGTGGACTCATGCCGCTACCGGTTTTTACATCGGTACTCGAATTGTTCATTGCTGGTCCGTGCAAATTGAAGGACGGTCCGTTTGTTCCTGGAATTTCCACGGCATCAATTTCGCCTTGGCTGGGCCAACTGTATTCATTGCCCGGTTGTAAACCTAATAACCAGAATGCTGGTAGCAATCCAGCCGCCCTGGGCATCTTGATGGATGCTTCGATGCGAACGGGCGGGGCTACGGATTGTTTTCCGAAGCTTACGACTCGGGCGCTCGTGATGTTGTCGGGCGCCGCCTTGCCGTCGGGAGCATTTTCTCTCCGCGCTGTAATCTGCAGGGCTCCTCCAGCAACCGTGGCGTTGCTCTGACTGTTGGTGTAATACTGCTGCTCGCCGGAAGATGCTCCCCACCTGCCGGTTTGGAAGCCCCACTTGCCTGGGTCGACTGCGCCGGTGCCGTTGAACTGGTCCTCCCAGAGCAGCGCGGCAGGTGCTGGCTGCGTGCTGGCCAGTGTTGTGGTGGTCGGCGCCGCGGTGGTGGTGATCGGCGGCTGGGTCGTCGTGGGCGGCTTGGTGGGCGGCTTTGTTGCATACGTGAAAGTTGGATACGTGAACTTCGGGACTGTCGGGTACGTGAACGAAGGGACAGTGGGTCGCGGTAGTGGCGGATTGTATGGATATGTATAAGGCGCCGCCAGCACTATCGGGGCCAAGGCGAGGGCAAACCATTTCATGATTTCTGTCCTGTCATGTCAATTGTTGGGGGAAACAAATGCACGAGGAGAGGTTTAGCACATGATTAGCGGAGTTCAGGTTATGAATGTTGAAGACAAATAATTCTGCGTCTTGTCCTGGGATTCGGACAGATATTTACGGTCAGAATTGTTAATTTGCCGGTCGTCAACCATGTTTTGGTTTGTTTCGGACCGTCCAACGAGGGAGAGCCGGTGACGGGAATCGAACCCGCCTCTCAACCTTGGGAAGGTCGCATTCTACCAATGAACTACACCGGCGCAGCCGACCCGCGAACGGAACGGCGCTGGATCACTCTAGCAGTCGATCGGGTGGTCGGCGGCTTCGCCGCCTGTGAGCGAAAATACCTACCAGGGTGTGTATTCGCACTCACGTGCGGCGAAGCCGCACCGGCGGGTTAATCTTCCGCTGTGCTGCTTTCCGACCGCGATATCCGTGCAGAAGTGTCCACCGGCAACCTGGGAATCGACCCGTTCGACGCCTCGATGGTTCAGCCCTCGAGTGTCGACGTGCGTCTCGACAAACTGTTTCGGGTGTTCAACAACACTCGGTACACTCACATCGATCCTTCCAAGCAGCAGGACGAGCTGACGACGCTCGTCGAGCCTGCGGAGGGTGAACCGTTCGTTCTGCACCCCGGCGAGTTCGTGCTCGGGTCGACGCTCGAGCTGACGACGCTTCCCGATTACCTGGCCGGTCGTCTGGAAGGCAAGAGTTCGCTGGGGCGCCTCGGGCTACTGACGCACTCCACCGCTGGGTTCATCGATCCCGGTTTCAGCGGTCACATCACGCTCGAGTTGTCCAATGTGGCGAACCTGCCGATCACGCTGTGGCCAGGGATGAAGATCGGGCAGCTGTGTCTGTTCAGGCTTTCCAGCCCGTCCGAGCATCCGTACGGCAGTGCCGCGGTCGGTTCGAAATATCAGGGGCAGCGGGGCCCGACGCCGTCGAAGGCGTACCTGAATTTCGTCCGGTCTCCGCTCGACTGACTGGTCTTTCGGTCTGTTTCAAGCCTTTTCGCTGAGCGCATGTTTGGTTTTGTAGTTACACTGAACACTTGCCGACGTGGGTTGGGGCTTACCGGAGCGAGGTCTTCTTGTGTCAGCCGTACTCGGCGCATCACTCGGTGTGGGCGGAATACGTGCAGTATCACTCGATCTGTCCGTTGACCCACCCCTGAGCACCGATTCCTCTGCGCGCATCCCTGATTCCGCGGACGATCCGTGGGGTTCGGTGACATCGGCCGTTCACCGGCTTGCTCGTGAGCAGAATGCGGAGTCCGGCCCCCCTGTTCTGGCTCTTCGCGACAAGAATCCCATCGAGTCGTATGGAGTCGAGCGGTCCGACGGTCTGGTCCTTGTCTCCGACCTCGGTGCGCAGATCGGAGCGCTCCAGGAAGCCGGCGACATCACATGCGAGCAGACTGTCGCCCTGTTCGACGTGGGCGCAGGTGGGGTAACCATGTCCATCGTCGACGTCGGCACGGGGAGCGTGCATTCCTCCAGGCGCAGTACGGTGCTGTCCGGCGACGGGTGTGATGCTGCGTTGTCGACGTTCCTGCTGGAGAACCACGGTCTGCGACCCAGGCTCGACCACGATGAACTCGACCACGATGCACTCGATCTGATGGTCGAGAGGGTCTGTTCGGCGAAGGAAACGTTGTCCTCGCTCACCGCCGTCGACATTCACGGCCCGTTTCACACCGGCAATGTCGTCCTGCATCGATCCGAGCTCGACGCTCTGATTCGTGACGCCGTGTTCGACGCAGTGACCATGGCCGCCGCGATGATCGACGCAGCGCCCCGCGTCGACGCGCTGTACGCGGTCGGCGGCGGCGCAAACATGCAGATCGTCCGCCAATCGCTGCTCGACGCCCTGACCGTGCCCGTCTTCGTGCCGCACGAGCCGGAAATGTTGGCTACGCGCGGAGCAGCTGGAATGGCTCGTCGGTATGCGGCGACCGAGGCAGTCGGCACCGCGGCCGGGCGCCCACGGCACAGCGACACGTCGTCGAGGCGTCTCACGCGTCTGCGGAGTTCTCGCTATCTTGGTGGTGCCGTCGCGATACTGGTTGCGGGTGGGGTCGCGTTGTCCCTCGCAGCTGCATCGAGCAGGCAGGACGACCCCGAGGTCGAGTACACACAGGTCATCACCTCGTCTCCGGTGATGCCGTCGGCGTCGGGAGGGGAGATGTCGGTGCCGCCGGTCGAATCGGAGGATGTCGGGGCCGCCGAGACCACCACCACGATCTCGGACGCGACCACCGAACGAACGAAAATCGCGCGAACCACCCCTCCAGAGGGGCTTGCCGATACCGGTCGCCGGCGGACAACCACCGTTATGGATCCGTCGCCAACCACGGTCACGGAGGCGTCGCCGACCACGGTCACGGAGGCGTCGCCGACCACGGTCACGGAGGCGTCGCCGACCACCGTTACGGCGCCGTCGCCGACCACCGTTACGGTGGCGCCCCCGGCACCACCGACGAGCACGAAGGTCAGCACTGCGACATCGCCGACACGCACGACGTCGCCCGCACCGACTACCCGTAGACCTCGACAGCAGTAGATATCAACACCAGTGATTTATTCACCTGGTTCCGGCAGACTCGCCTCATGGATTCGATACAGACCGAGCGCGAGGACAAATTCGACGTGGACGCAGGTTTCGTCCTGCCTCCACTGGAACAGGTGACCTCCGAGGGCGGCTCGGCGCAGACGTCGGAAGTGCAGCTGATCAGTAGTTACTACGACACCGACGATCTCGATCTACTTCGCCGCGGTATCACCGTCCGCAGGCGACGCGGCGACGCGGATACTGGCTGGCACGCGAAGGTCCCGGCGGAGAAAGCGCGTACCGAGATTCGACTCCCGCTCGGCCAGGGAGACGACGAATCGGTGCCCGACGAGTTGGCGAGCCTTCTTCGGGGAGCGTCCCTCGGTAAGCCGTTGAGCCAGGTCGCGACTCTGGTCTCGTTGCGCACGGTGCATGTGCTGACCGATTCCGATGGTGGTGTGGTTGCCGAGCTCGCCGACGACTCTGTCAGCGTCGACCTGGCAGGAACGGACGGGCATGCATGGCGCGAGCTGGAAGTCGAGCTCGGACCTTCGGGTTCGGAAGGGGATCTCAAGCGCGTCGGCAAGGTGCTGAAGGCAGCAGGGGCGACGCGCGGGGTGCACCCGTCGAAACTTCACCGCGCACTTCGATCCGATGAAGTTCCGGCCCACACGGGCGCACTCGGGACCGTCGCCGATTACCTGCAGCAGCAGAGTCAGGCCGTGTTCGCCGGTGATGTGTATTTGCGCCGCGGACTCGATTCGATCCATTCCACCCGCGTCGCTATTCGCCGCTACCGAAGCGCCCTTCGTGTGTTCGCGGACTTGTTCGACGAGGCAAGGGCAACTGGGTTGGACGCCGAACTGTCATGGTACGCAAGCATTCTCGGTGAAGTGAGGGACCGTCAGGTCCAGCGTGCCAGATTCGCAGAGGTGGTACACGAGCTCCCCGACCACCTCGTGCTCGGCCCCGTTGCTGCCCGTATCGAGAACGATCTCCTTGCCGAGCAGATCCGGTTCCGTGCGGTCGTCGCCGCGGAACTGGACGGCGACCGCTACCGGGCTCTGCTGGCCGAAATGGCGGCCTGGTCACGCGAGCTACCTGCCTCCGAGGGAGCGACGAAGATCGGCGAGGACGATCTCGACCGCATGGCGCGCAAGGCTGGGAAGAAGGCAGGCAAGCGCGTCGCCGCGGCAATCGACGGAGGCAACGACGAAGCGTTGCACCGGGCGCGCAAAGCAGCGAAACGGGCGCGGTATGCCGCGGAACTGGTCAAACCCATTGTTGGCAAGAAAGAGGCGAAGCTGCGGATTGCTCGGTACAAGGGCATCCAGGAGATTCTCGGTGAGCATCAGGATTCGGTGGTGGCAGCGCACACACTGCTCTTGCTGGGCATGAAGGCCGGCATCGCGGGCGCCGAGAACGGCTTCACCTTCGGGTTGATGTACGCCCGGGAAATGCAGGCCTCTGTTGCCGCGCGAGACGAAATATCCAGATACACACTCTGAATGCGCGGGTAGCGCGGGATGCGGGTAATCTGACCGCCGAACAATCCGACTGATCGCCCGCACTCCGCGCCGAATTCGGATGTCCGACGTCAGGGGTGTCCAAGCATGCGGGTAGCTGTGGGCGTACACGTCAGTACAAACAACGTCACGGCGTCGCTCGTGGACACGACACTGCCGGAGTTGGGGCCGATCGCGAGCAGAACCGTCGCTGTCGCAACGACGCCCGGTGGGATCGGCGGCGCCGTCGCCACCGCGCTCGGATTCATGCGAGTGCAGGCGTTGCAGAATGGTCTGCACGTCGTCGGGGCTGCAGTGGTGTGCGAGAACGCGCTGCAGCGGGAGATCGTCGCGGATACCCTCGCGGAGTCCGAAGCGACGCCCGTGGTGGACATCTTCGACGACCGTCTGTCCGACGTCCACGCCCCGGATGTGAGTGCGGCACTTCTCGTCGGTCAGACGGAAGTGGTGGCAGCACCGGCGCCGATTCGCGCGGAGCACCGCGGAATCTGGCCTGTTGCTGCGGTGGGCGCGTGTGTGCTTGCCGCGCTCGGTGGCGTCACGGCATGGGCGATGACGGCAGAGACGGTACCCACGTCCGAGAAACCTCCCTCGGTCGAGATAACCGTTCCGACGACGATGCCTGGATCGTCCTCGCCGGTGCGTACATCGATCGCCGTGACTCCGGGGGAGCCGGCGCCCGAGTACCTCGATCCGGAGTTGGTGCCTGACGTCGGGCAGGTCGTGGTGGAGCCGTCCGTGCCGGAAATCGCCTCGCCCGCCGAGTCGACGCAGGCGGAAAGATTGCGGCCTCCCGCCAGACCAAGCAGGTCGACGCCGCCGCCGACCCGGACTGCCGAGCCCTCCCCCAGTGACGGAGGCAATGGCGGTGGGTCGGTTCCGAGCGAACCGGAAACGCCGACATCGACGACGTCCACACCATCCGCCACCAGCACCACCGAGACGCCTCCCGCCGCTCCGGTGGACCCCGTCGGGTAGAGCGTAGTTCTGCCCCAGCCCCACTCGAGCGCACGTGCGTGGGCGCCGAGGGTAGGCGTTCGGCGATAGTGACCGCAGGGCCGAGCGGCCTCGCCGACTCCAGTTCGAGGCCGTCGTGCTTACGGCACAATTCCTTTGTGTGACACACATGTGAATTATTCTGGACCAGTCACTTTCCGTCGAACATCGGTGGCCGATAGAGGGGCTGTCGGGCTACCATCGGTTTATGAATTCCCGCGACGATCAGGTCGGGTCCACACCCGTTCATTCGTCGTTCATGTGTTGTATGCGCTGTTCGTAACTCGAGCTTCGTTCTCATGGCACATCTCGAAGTGGTTGTTACCGAGTCAGATTCGCATCTCATGGAATGTAGGTAAACTCGATGAACGATTCTCGGACCAGTATCGACTGGGCAGTCGGAGTTCTCATTGCATTACGGGGTTATTCCCCGGAACAAGCATTCGAAGAATTGGTCGCGCACAGTTACAATTTCGACGTCAGTTTGCTGCAGTCGGCACGTTCGTTGGTGGCTGTGGCTCGCGAAGTCGCAGCGGAGTCCTTGCCGGTCACCTCGACCGAGCGTGAGTGGGGCGGACTGCTTGCCGATCGTCGCCCGGTGGACGACGGCATCGAGAACGTCGCCTGATCCACAGCCCGCCCCTCGGGATCGGCACTTCTGGGCCCTGTCTGCTTGGCCGCGCGTGTGCACGCCACTGAGTTCTTCGGCCGTGGTTCAAATCTTTCCGGCGCAAGTTTCAACTTCTTCGGCGCATCGAATGCGCCGCATCGATTCCCTCCCTTTCGGAGTCGCTCCGTCGGAAGAGTTGAACTCGCCGATTCGGCGCAAAACAAACCAGTTCCCTGATCAAAAGGACTTAATGCTACCCACGGACGGATTTCGCGGCTAACATCGAACACGTCGGAACGCGAGCGCTGGAAGTCGGGGAAGCCATGAGAACGGTGCTGGGAGTGTCTGTCGGCTCTACAACGGCCCGGGCCACAGCCCTCGACGCCGCTGACGATTCGGTGTGTTCGGCCAGCGTTGCGCGTCCGTTCGAGTCCTCGGGTCATGTGTCGGCAGCTTTGGAGCTGCTGGACTCGATGGCCGTCGCGCACCAGGTGGAGCCTGCCGACTCGATACTGGCAGTGCCTGACAATCCTGCTGGGCGGTCGCAGACCTCTGCGTATTCGATGCACCAGGCGGATCGGTTCATGGTGGTGTCCGAGCTCGGTGCCCAGCTGCGATTTCTGCGCGGAACCGGGCAGCTGGAGGGGCTCCGGACGGTTGCTGTGTGCGATGTGGGTGCCTCGGGAACCACGGTGTCCGTCGCTGATCCGAAGATCGGGAATGTGTTCTGGTCCGTGCGGACCACCGGCTTCGGCGGAAACATGTGCGACGAGGCCGTGCGTAATTACCTTCTCGCCACATACGGTGCCGACGAGTTGGTGTCGAGTGCAACCCTGGACGGACTGGTCGTAGCCATCAGGTATGCACGCGAACAGTTGTCCAGTCTCCGCGTCGCCGAGATTCCCGGACCGTTCATCGGCGGTCCAGTCCGGTTGTGGCGCAGCACTTTCGAAGACATCGTCGATCGCGGCGTTCGATTCATCGAGGACTGGATAGCGAGCGCCATCGTCGAAGCGCCGAAAGCGGTCAATGCGCTCGTCCTAGTCGGGGGCTGCGCTCATATCCCTACACTTCGGCGGGTGCTCCGACGCGATTTACGACTGCCGGTGCTGGTTCCAGCAATGCCGGACTCCCTGACCTCACACGGTGCGGCACTTCTTGCATCCGACGCCATGAGGCGGCGATCCAGTCGTCCGCTCGTTGCCGTCGGGACCATCGCGGCTCCCGCTCAGGCGGCGTTCGCGTCGGCCGGTTACGACGCGATTCCGCGGCACCGGACGGCATGAAGTATGTGCGCGTCAACGAGCTCTCCAGTCGGCGGCTATGACGTGCCACAAGCCGCATCCCCCACGTGTACTGGCACCGCTCCGACCGGTAGGTTGCCACGAATGAGTGAGAATGTGGCAGTCACCGAGACGTTCGACCCAGCGGAGCATGTCCGTGCAATGGTGGGTCGTCATTACCGCACCGACGACTACTACGAAGTGGGTCGCGAGAAGGTCCGCGAATATTCACGGGCAGTACAAGACTTCAATCCTGTGCACTGGGAAGGCGACGCCGCCAAGGCGTTGGGCTACGGCGGTGTGATCGCACCGCTCACGTTCATGTCGCTGGTGGGTACGCTCGCGCAGCGCAGATTGCTGCAGAAGATCGCGGTCGGGTTCGACCTCAGCCAGATGCTGCAGACCGATCAGGTGCTCGAGTTTCATCAGCCGATCGTCGCTGGCGATCACTTGTACTGCGATGTCTCCTTGGACTCCTACAAGGAGGTCATGGGCAAAGACATGATGGTCACCAAGAACATCGTGTCCAACCAGCGCAACGAGCTTGTTCAGACGACGTATACGACGCTCCTCATCGGCCGTGACGGCGATGTCGACAAGGGGATCGTGGACGCTGCCGAGAACCTCGTCATGCAAGGTGCGACCACTCTCGCGGCGCGGGCCAACGCGTCGGACGAGGATGAAGACGAGCAGGTCGAGCATCCGCAGCTCGTCGTCCTGGACAATCTGTCTTCGGCCACGGTGAAGTTCGACGACGCCTCTGTCGGAGATGTCCTGCCCAGTAGAACATTCCGTGTCACACGTGGCGATCTGGTCAACTATGCGGGCGTCGCCGGTGATGCGAACCCGATTCACTGGAGCGAGGAGTTCGCCAAGCTGATCGACCTCGACAACGTACTGGCACACGGCATGCTGACGATGGGCCTCGGCGGCGGTTACATCACCGAGTGGCTGGGAGATCCGGGCGCCGTCAAGGACTACACGGTGCGCTTCACCGCACCGATCCCCGTCGATTCTCACAAAGCAGCGGAAATTCAGTTCGACGGCAAGATCAAGTCGCTCGATGCCGAGAGCCGCACCGCAGTGGTTGCGCTGAACGCCACGTTCGAGGGCAAGCGGATCTTCGGTCACCGAGCGACGGCGACGGTCCAGCTGGCTTGAGTCGGCCTCTCGATCAAGAACCCTGTACGACGGCGAACGACGGCTTCTGGCTGAAGTCGCTGCGTAGCAGTCCGTAGTTCTGCTCGGAGTCGCCCAGGTTGGTTCCGGCATCACGGAGCGAGTGCACGAACACCGGTCCGACGTACGGAAGTCGTGATGCCTGCGCCAGGCTGCTACCGATGATCGCGGCCTGGGCGTCTTCGGAGACCGCCATGGGACCGTTTCCGGTGGGCGCGCCGAGTTCGGTGACCCAGACCTTCTTGCCGCCGTCGCCGTTGGCTGCCATGGTTCCGTAGGCCTGATCGACCTGTGCCCACTGGCCGTTGGGGTCATTCTCGACGGTGAACGGATATGTATAGGGGTGCAGTGCAACCGCGTCCATGAACCCGCCGGCGCCTGCCGCGTACATCTGCTGCAGGAACGTCACCGGTGCGGTGGTCCACGTACCGGCATCGATGGTGGTTGCGAGTCCGGCACTGAGGACGCTCGCACCCGGGTCCGCGTTGTGGATCGCGGGATACGCCGCGCGCAGCAACCCGACGTACCGTGCGGCATCGACGGGTGCGAAGAAGGTCGGGATGTTCGGCTCGTTCCAGACCTCGTAGGAATCCACGCGGTCACCGAGGTGCGCTGCAGCTGCGCCGGAGAAGGCCCCATAGGTGTTGGGGTCCAGTGGAACCGCACCCGGCAGCAGCGACGGCAAGGGGGCCTGCGCCCACAACGGCGTGCCCGCGAGAACCGCGAGAACCGAGTATCCCTGCGAACGTGCAGCATTGACGATTCGATCGGTGTTGCCCCAATCGAACACACCCGGTGCGGTTTCTACCGACGCCCAGTTGACGACCACGCGTACCCAGGACGCTCCGGCGTCCCGCCCGGCACCGAGTTCGTTGTTCAGGGTTGCGTCGTCCAGCTGTAGAAACGGTGCGCCGCTGGAAAATCCGAGTCCCGACGGCGGAGCCGCCTGCGCGGTAGGTGCCGTCAGCCCCAGTGCGAGGGCGGATGCAGCGACCACGGTGATCAAGCGGACTGGTGAAAAGTTCATGTCGGTGATCCTGAGATTCCTGGTAGGGACGCGCTGATCAGCGAGGCGACGCTGGTGTGCGGTGCTCGTTGTTCCCAGCGCTCGGAGTTCAGTTCGTACAGCCGCTCGCCCGCTTTGACGGCGGTGTTTCGGTCCAGCAGATATCGGCGGCATTCGGCGATGAACTCCTCGGGATCGTCGAAGGTCGGGAGTTCGAAGATCGATCCGAGCGATCCGACGGCAGCAGAAGTCCCGACGACGGGTAGGCCCTTGCTCGCTGCGTCGAGAATCTTGACGCGGACTCCACCTCCGGTGGCGACCGGAGCGATGAGCGCGCGACAGGTTCCGAGAAATTCCTGAAGGTCGTCGACGAATCCGAGGTCGCGCACACCCGCGGGGTAGGTTGGATCAGGGGCGCCGTCTGCTTTGGCACCGATGATGCACAACTCTGCGCCCTCGATTCCCGCAGAGATCTGTGGCCAGTACTCGAGTGCGATCTTGAACGCTTCCTGGTTCGGCGGCCACCCTCGGGTGCCCATGAATACAAGCCTTTTCGCTGTTTCGGTCAGATCGAGGCGTGGCGCAGGCTCCAGGGTGAGGTCGATCCACCGCGCATCATGTACTCCGTTGTCACGGTACATCTCGGCTTCCTCGACGTCGTACGTTCCGACAGCGTCTGCCTTGCGGGCGACTCGAATTTCGTCGCGCAGGATGCGGGGCGACTCGATGCGGCCGATGAGTCCGCGGGTCACTTTCCAGACCTGAGATTCGGTGTTGACGGTATTGATGACGAAAGGCGACCCGTACTTTTCGGACCGAATGAACGGTTCGGCCATGTAACTGTGCTCTGCCACATACACATCCGACTCGGATCTCTCGATGGCGTCGACGAATGCATCCACGTCGTATCGGCCGTGGACGATACTGCGGATGGGGTGCAGCGACTTCAACAGCAGCGATGCGTTCACGCCTGGCTTTTCAACGCGTGTGACATCGGGATCGGGGGAGGGTGCGGTGTCCTTGGACAGGCACAGTGCTCGCACTTCGAAAGCTTCACGCGCGAGCTGCATCATCAAACGGGACAGTGCGATATCCCCGCCGTGTTCGGTGACGGGGTCTTTGGACAACAGGAACGTTGCTCGCCTCACGAGTACACCTCTTCTTTGGCAGGCTCACGATAGAGAGCTCGGATGAACCACACGAGTAGTACGGCGTCGGTAACGACCGATGCGATCGCGGCACCGACGGCGCCGAGGGGGAACAGGCAGAAGATCAACACCATCTTCAGCGGTGCAAGTGTGGCCGCGGCCAAGACGCGGGTGCGGTCGCGATGCTGCAGGTAGAGCACGGTGGTGAATACGTAGTTCATCACCCGCATGACGACGAAGAAGGACATCACCACGAGGGCTCCGGCGATCTCGTTCGATATAGGTGTGAAGAACACAGCGACGCCGGCGACGAGGACCAACGATCCGGCAGCACAGGCGAGCACGATGGTGTGTTTCAACGCAGGTCCCGCGGTAATGCTGCCGTCGGCGAGACGCAGTTTCTCGTGGAACGTGTGGCCGAACGACTGCCCGATGAACGCGACGGCCCACGCGGTGACGGATGCGACGGAGTAGTAACCCGCGATCGTGCTGTCGGTCAGGTAGCCGAGCAGTAGTACATCGCCTTGGACATAGATGGCGTTGGCGAGGTTCTCCGAGAACAGCATCGAGATCTCGCGCCACGAGCCAGGTACGCGTGGGCGCGCAACTCTTGCCTGTACGACGGCGGCGACGGCGATGACGAAGTACGGTGCAACATAGAGCAGGCTGGCCACGAGCAATGTCGGTTCGGCGGTAGTGAACAGGGTGGTAGTGAACAGGTAGGCGGTGGCAAGGATGATGCTCGACGCCTGCCGCAGCGTGTCCATGCGCTGGGTGATATTGGGATGACCGTCGCGGAGAGCACGACTCTTGTACGCGTTGAACGTCATCTCGCCGCCGGCGACGACGAGGGCGAACCATGCGATGTAGTTGACCTCGATCAGGCACGACCCCAGCACAATCAGTACTATGCCGATCAGTGCGCGGCTTGTGCGTTCGCCCAGATAATCGTCTTCGTCGACGCGGATCGACCGAACACCGAACGGGTGATCGAGCGGCGCGGCGACGATCGCCGCGAGCGCGAACGCCATTGCGTAGTGCCCGTAGTCGGAGATTCCAAGTTGGGCGATGAGCGCGACGGTCCACAGCAGACCGATGCCGCGACCTCCGTAGGTCCACAGCGCGGCGATGCACGCCTTCATCAGGTTGGCGTTCATCCTCGACCGACGCCTCGAAGGGAGGCCGTCGGGTTGGTGACTCGGGCGGCTGCCAGCGAAGGGGTCACTTTCCACGCCGACAAGAAATCGTCGACGACGAGCATCGGTGTGTTGGCCGTCCGAAGCGTTTCCACTTCGCGGCGAAGCCTGGCGAGTGCGACGGTGTCCGTGACGAGAGTCGCTGCAGCATCGGCGACGTCGTCGATTCCTCCGTCGACCACCACCGCGCCGCCGTCGGACTCGGCCAGAGCGCCGTACTTCATGCAGACGATGGGTGTCTGGTAGGCAATAGCGCGCGTCACCACCGAGGATGCGGGGAAGGCGTCGCCATAGATCGTTCGCCGGCCGTAGGGGACGACGAGCGCCCTGACGGAGGCGAAGAAGGCATCCTCGTCGGGTCCGTTGACCTCGCCGACGATCTCGACGCCGTCCACCGGGGGAAGCTGCTCGGTGCCGCGCCCGGCGACTCGGATCGCGATCTCGCGGGGAAGGGCGTCACGCAGCTGTTGTATCTGATCGAAACCTTTTCCGCGATAGACGAGTCCGAACAGTCCGATCGCGAGTGGGCGTTCCTCGGCAGCCATGATATTCGGCCGCTCGGGTACGAACAGAGTGCTCGCTGTGGCTGTGGCTGCCGGGTATTCGCGGGCCAGTGAGTCTGCGCCTGCCTTGGTGAGTGCGAAGAACGTTCGCTCGCCTGCAGCGGCTCGTTCGAGCCTGCGCCACAGCGATCGCAGCGGATAGTGAATCCCGTGGTTCAAGATTTTCCGACCTGCCAGAAATTTGGTGCGAGCGGGCCACCAGACCAACCCGGGAGGGTCGTGCACCGTTGCAGTAACCCGCGGATTTCCGGTGAGCCTCCGAGTCGCCCAGAAGGGAACGACCGAGCCGCCGCTGAGTTCGCAGTGCACGATGGTGCGTTCGGGATCGTCGACGAGCTTTTGAATTGCCCTGCGGTGCGCAAGGATATCGCGCACCGAATCGCTTCCGGGGCCGTCGTGGCGGTACTCGACCACCTCGCGGAAGTGAGGACGAACGGCGACCGAGAAGTCGTCGGCATAGTCGCCTACGCCGCCAACCCCTGATCGGGGGGCGACGTAGACGAGTCGGTAGTCGCTCAGGGTCACCTGGTGCAGCTCCTTCGGAGCATGTGCGCGGAAATACTTCCCCTGGGACGTATTTCCGCTCACATAGGGGGTCAGTAGAAGAGAGGACGGTACTTCGGGCGGTACTGCAGCGCATTCGGATCGCGCATGCTGCGTACCTGGGCAGGGACACCGGCAACCACTTCGAGCTCACCGACATCCTTACGTACCATCGAGCAACCGCCGACGACGGCACCGCGCCCGATGGTCACGCCGCTGAGTACGGTGCTGCGGCTGGCGATCCACACGTAGTCGCCGATGACGCACGGCTCGAGGATCGGCTTGAATGTCGGATCGTTGTGATCGTGGTACCCGCCGATGATGTGGGTGTCACTGGCGATGACGACGTTGTCGCCGATGGTGATTCCGCCTCTGGCATCGAACATGCACCGAAAACCGATGGAGCAGCCTTCGCCGATGACGAGGTTCTCGATGTCGAGGATGGTGGTTCCGCGGAAGATCGAGGTGTCCTTGCCGATCGTCGCGCCGAACGCCCGCAGGAAGTTCTGACGAACGAAGTGCGACGGGATGTAGGTGACGATCATGTTGAACGCCAACGTGCCGAACCGGTTACGGATCTTCCTGGCCAACGTGATGTCCTGCATCTTGTAGTCGGTGATGTGGTGAACTTCTGCTACACCTGCAGGCTTCTCTACTGCGGTCATGCTGCCATCTCCTCGGTCATGTCGAATTCGACCATCGCTCCGACTACTTCTTCGAAGGTCATGGTCGGAGTCCACCCCAACAACTCTCGTGCTTTCGATGCGTCGCCGACCATCCTTGCGGAATCTGCCGGCCTCAGCATGTCGGGGTCGCCGCGCACATAGTTCTGCCAGTCGGTGATGCCGACGGCGGACATCGCCGCCGCCACGAAATCTGCAACGCTGTGTGCCTGACCGGTGGCGACGACGAAGTCCTCGCCCTTGCCGTACTCAGCCATTTTCACCAGGGCGTCGACGTAGTCCGGTGCCCAACCCCAGTCTCGTTCGACGGACATGCTGCCGAGTTCGATGGTCGACCGAGTACCTCTGGCGATACCGGCCGCAGCTTTGGTGATCTTGCGCGTGACGAAGGTATCAGGCCTGCGCGGTGACTCATGGTTGTAGAGGATGGCGTTGGTGGCTTCGAGGCCACGTGCGCGATACACCTGAACCATAGTGTGACTGAGTGCTTTCGAAGCTCCGTACGGTGACGTCGGGGCAATCGGGGTGTCCTCGTTCTGCAGTGCAATGCCCGAACCTGCGAAGATCTCGGCGCTCGATGCATTGACCACCATCACCCGCTTGCCCGATTCCTCTTGGTGCGTGTAACAGGCGTCGAGAAGCGATGTCGCCGACACACCGTTGACACGAGTGGTGAGCACCGGGTCGTTCCACGACTGCCACACCGACGAGATGCCGGCGAGGTGAAAAACATAGTCGGGATCGGACGCGAGTATCAGCTCGGCCGCAGCGCCGGGCTCGGCGAGATCCGAAGAGTGCATCGTGACGTTGTCGACGACCTCGGCCGAACCGGGTTTCGCGACACCATGAACCGACCAGCCCAGCGCGACGAGTGCCTCCGACAGGTAGCTGCCGTCTTGTCCGGCGACTCCCGTGATGAGGGCCGTCGGCCGCGAAGAGTTCACGCGATCTTGACGGTGTGGGGCGACTGTTCAGCCAAGTCGTTGTGCACCATCATCTTGATGAGTTCTTCGAACCCGACCTTTGGTTTCCAGCCGAGCTGGGCGCTGGCTTTGGCCGAGTCCCCGACGAGCAGGTCGACCTCGGCGGGCCGGAAGAAGCGAGGGTCGATGCGCACGTACTGTTCCCAGTCGGTGATATCGACTGCCGCGAACGCGTGATCGAGCAGCTCACGAATGGAATGGGTCTCGCCGGTGGAGATGACGTAATCGTCGGCGACGTCCTGCTGCAGCATCAGGTACATCGCTTCGACATAGTCGCCCGCGAAGCCCCAGTCACGCTTGGCTTCGAGATTGCCGAGTGCAATCTCGGTCTGCAGGCCCAGCGCAATTCTTGCGACCGACTGGGTCACCTTCCGGGTGACGAATTCAACGCCGCGCCGCGGGGATTCATGGTTGAACAGGATCCCGGAGCTGGCATGCATGCCGTAGGACTCGCGGTAGTTGATGGTCATGTAGTGCCCGTAGACCTTGGCGACGCCGTACGGCGAGCGGGGCCACAGTAGGGTCTCTTCGCGCTGCGGGACCTGCTGGACCTTGCCGAACATCTCGGAGCTCGATGCCTGGTAGAAGCGGACCTGCTTGCCTGCGACGTCCTGGTAGAGGCGAGTCGACTCGAGCATGTTCAGTACTCCGCCACCAGTGACGTCGGTGGTCAGGCGCGCGTTCTCCCAGGAGTACGCGACGAACGAGACGGCGCCGAGGTTGTATACCTCGTCGGGATCGGAGACGGCGAATGCTCGCATCAGGCTGGAGAGGTCGAGTAGGTCGCCTTTGAGAACTTCCACCTGCGGAAGAACCCGGTCCAGCATCGCGGCCTTCGGATTGTTCTGTCCACGAAGCAATCTGAACACTTTGTATCCCTTGCTCAGCAGTAACTCCGCAAGGTAGAGGCCGTCTTGGCCGGTGATTCCGGTGATCAATGCCCTCTTCGTCATCGGATGCGCGTCCTCTCGGTTGAATGTTCGTGTATTTCCGTGACTGCCGCAACCAGTTCTGCTGCGAAGCGTTCCTCACTGAACTGCTCCACGTGAGCCGCAATCTTCAATGGCTCCCAGATGGTTTGTTCCAAGACGTCCACTGCTTCCCGGATCGCCTCGGGGACAGGCTCATCGAAGTAGACTCCCGACACCCCTTCTTCGACCGTGTCGAGGAAACCACCCCATCTCAGAACTGCGCTCGGCTTGCCGTGATAGCCGGCCTCGATGGGGGTGAGTCCGTAGTCTTCATAGCTCGCGGCGACAACCGCGTTACATCGTGTGTAGAGCCAGGTCATCTGACCGGCCGAGAGGTCGCTGAGCATGGTGACGTTGTCCGACTTGAGCTTTCGTAGGCGGTCGGCTTCGGGCCCACGGCCGACGACGACGAGCTTGCGGTCCGTGTCCGCAAACGCGGCCATGACCTTGTCGACATTCTTGTAGGGAAGCAGCCGTGAGATGCACAGGTAGAAGCTGTCCTCGCCCAACCACGCTTCGGCTTCGGGGATCGTTTCCTCTTCCGCCGCATCCACGGTGAACGGTGCGGGCAGCACCGTCGAGCTGAATCCGTAGGCCGCGGTGATGCGTTTCTGTACGACGGTGGAGATTGCGAGGTAGCGGTCCGCCGACGCCGCTGCATCTCGGTCCCACCGTCTGAGCGGAGTTGTGAGCACTCTCAACATGATTCGCTTGGCTGCGCTGCTGGACTCGCCGAGGTACATCTCGGCCTCGTACAGCCACCGAGCAGGCGAGTAGCAGTACACGAGCTTGCTGCCCGACGTGCGGAAGCCGTGCGCCCAGCCACTGCTGCTGGTAAGCACCACATCGGCGTCGATGGTGATCGATCTGGACGCGAAGGGAAGCAAGGGCAGCGCCGCACGGTGGTTCTTGCGCAGGAACCCGATTCGGTTCAGCCGGGATGGTCGGATGTCCAGCTCGGCGAACTCGGGGAACGTGGTGGACGGTTCGAAGAGTGTGGTGTGGATGGGGCTTCCCGGGAATGCGCGTGCCATGGCCAGTACGACCTTCTCAGCTCCGCCACGTTGCGTCAGGTAGTCGTGTGCGATCGCAACGCGTATCGGTGGGGGCTCGGTCGTCATTGGCGTGACCGGTCCGGGTACCCGGAGCGAGTCGTATGGTCTTGTGTGGTGGTCCAACTGAAAGTCTTCATCGCCAACCCGTCGTGTCGAACTGAGCACATTCCGCGGTAGAGCCCCCAGACGAATACGAATATGTCTGTAAGGCAGGACAGTTCGGACTCTTGCCGGCCTCCGTTGGCGTGGCGAAAGGTCACATCGGTCATCCCCGACTGGGATGCAAACATCAGACACGGCCCGTGAACTGTGTCATTCGTTCGGTGTATATAAGTATCTGTTAAACAGGCTGAATGGCACTACTAAGTGAGACGGTTCACAGTGTTTTCCTGCTCGGGTCAGTGTTGATACTTGTCATTCTTTCAGAATTAACACTGGCGAAATAAATGTTTGGATAGGACATCGAAATCGTGTCTCATGTGCATGATCGGATAAATACCGACCGTCGTATTGCGTGTTTTTCGGCAACCGTTGAATGAATTCTTCGACGGTCACGTACGACAATCCGGCATGAATGGACCACCGCGACGGTTGAACGGTTACCAGTGGCCATTCATGCCTGCGCCAGGGCCGAGCGGAAAATTACCTGGTCACCGCTGCACCCACGCCGGGAGTCCACGTGATCGATCCGTACTGGAAGGTGACGCGCACACCACCTCCCGCGATGGGGGTTTCGTCGGAAGTCGCAGGCCCGAGCGTCGGGTCCCAGGCAGCGACGATGCCGCCGCCGATGAGCCTCGTACCGCCGATGCTGGTGGAGAACACTCGCAGGCCGTAGGGGCTGTCGAAGTCCTGCCAGGTGCCGTCGAAGCCGGTGGTCGGCAAGAAATTGGTGAACCTGACTGCCTCGGCGACGGCGCGCGGTGCGGCGATGAACCCGGCGGGCATTTCATAGACGACGGCGTAGTCACGGATCTGTGCCCAGGTATTGCGGATGGGGAAGACGGGGCTCAGTGCGGCTCCCAGCGAACTGGGTACGGCCTGGAAGCGGTTGTACTCGGGGGACTTCGGGATGTTGTTGGAGAGCAACGACATCACTCCCCACAGTGCCGGTTTACCGCTCCAGTCGGTTCTGAGCAGGCCGAACGTCATCTCGGGATCGCTACTGCCGGTCTGCTGGTCGCGTAGCTGATAGAGGTAGATGGGCCCGGCGTAGGGCAGTTCCTGCCACTTGGTGATCAAGTGGGTGATCATGTCGCTCTGGACGTCTTCGGACACGTAGGCGGTGGGGACGCCGTACTCGGTTGCCCAGATCTTCTTGGCGCCATCACCGTTGGCCGCCATCGCCGCATGCAGGTCCATCATCTGCCGGGCGGGTGAGTGGTCGACGTAGACGCCCTCGGCGAACTTCAGCGAGTACTGATACGGGTGATAGGACAGTGCATCGAAATAACCTGCGGCCCCCGCAGCGTACATCTGGTTCGCGAACGTGACCGGGTTCTGCATTCCTGCAGCATCTTCGACTGCGCCGAGCACTCCGCCGACGACGATGGCCGAGGAATTGGCCGCTTTGATCGCCGGATAGGCGGCCTTCAGGAGCTGGGTGTAGCCGGCGGCGTCGGGAGCCGGTCCGTAGAACTTGGCCCCGTTCGGTTCGTTCCAGATTTCGAATGCCGAGACCTTTCCGGCGTACCGGGCCGCGGCTTTCCCGGCGAACTGACCGAAAAGCGCTGGTGAGGCGGGACGTGTGTTGATGGGCTGCCCGACGGGCGACGTCGCCCACGACGGTGTGTAGGCGATGATTCCCAGTATCGAGATTCCCCGTGCGCTGACGGCGTTCACGACGCGGTCGACGGCACTCCAGTCCAGCTGATTCTGGGCGTATTCGACGTTCGACCACGGAATCGACAGTCGGAAGGACTTGATTCCTGCGGCGGACAGCATCGACAGCGTGGTGTTGAGGTCGGCGTCGCTCGCCCACAGCAGCGCTCCGTTGTCGGAGATGCCGACGGCGGTCGCTGTTGTCTGAGCATTCGCCGTCGGCGGAGCCGTCGCGGTGTCCGGCGACGAGAGCAACGGCGCGGCGCCCCAGACGAGACCGGCGGCCAGAATTACGACAGCTGACGCCGCAACTATCGATCGAATTCGAGACCTGTTCATGAGCGCAAATCTCTCCACGAGGGGCTCGTACGAGTAGGTACGCGGCCGGATTCACAGAATCATTGCACTATGAACAAGATTTTGTGCAAATCGAAACGATCTTTGTCGACGGTACGAAACTGCAGGTCAAGCACTAATTATCGTTTCCGGTCGTGTCGACGAGATTCTAGGTTTTTTGCGGTCGTCAGGCCGGTTATCGGAGGCTTTTTCCCACGCGAGGACAAGAAAAACGATCAGTACGGAAAAGGCCATTGTGGTTGCCGGAATGGTGACCACCGGAAAATCCAGTTGCAACGCGACGAGGGTGAATCCGATGAATCCACCTCCGACGAATCCGTGTTCCCAATTACGGGAGCGAAGGCAGCGATATCCGAGAATCGCGCCCACGACGATGATGGCCACGAATGCCAACCCGGCGAGAATTCCACCTCGATAGACCGTCAGCAGGGGCGCATTGGCGACGTAGTTGACATCGAAGGCGGTACCGGGGTCCTTGAATTCCGCTCGTCCCCAGCCGAGCCCGAACAGCCAATGTCCGGCCATGTGACCAGGGAAATCGACGAGTGCGTCGCCTCGCGCCGAGGACCCGGCGTCGCCGCTGCCGAAGGATGAGAACACTCGATTTCGTACAGCAGGTACTGCGAGGGCGCCGACGAATGCGAGACCGAATCCGCCGATGATGGCGGCACGTTCCCTGGTCTTCAGGTTCTGGAACAGAAGCATCAGCAACACACCGAACACGACGGAGAACAGCGCAGCACGCGAGAGTGTCAGCACAATCGAACCGAAGAGCAGGAGCGCCAACGCAACCCGCATCCTTCCACGAATGAGCAGCACGCACAGCATGAGCGCAACGAACAGACCAATACCTGCGGCGTTGGGATCGATATAGGTCCCGGCCAGGCGAACTGTGGCGGCGCCGTCGGTGTAGACGAAGCGCGTGCTCTCCGCTTCGGTGCCATATCCGAACGGTGACAGGTAGCGAACGAGCTTGCCTGCCGGGTCGGCAACGAAGATGACGACCGCGAATGCGGCGGCCGCCGACGCCGAATACACGTAGATCCGTCCGAAAAGCTCGAGTTCGCTGCGCGGCAGTCTCAGTAGTGACACAACTACAAGCGTCGAAACGAGCCACTTGCCGAATTCTGCGTAATCCACTGTCGCGCTGCCCGTTGCGAACACCGACAGTGCCGAAGCGATCACCAGGACGATGACAGCCATCTCCCCGTGTGTGATGCGACTCACAGCTGTGCGGTGAATCACCGAGGCCAAAATGACCGCACCGCCCAAGGTGAACACCAGCGGAGCATGAACCCCCGGAATGTAACCGAACGGCAATGCGCCCAATGAAAATGCAAGAGCACGAGTGAAATACAATGGATGGCGCAGGCCGATGTGGGCTCCCACTGTCAGTCCGACGAGCGCGATGCCGCCCAATTTCCCGGGTGTTCCACCGAGAATCATCAGAAATGTAACGATGATCGGAACGACGACGATCACCGCCGCGTCGACTCGTTTCGAGATGCTCATGGGCACTGATGTTGTCACGCTTTCACGCCCGTGCAACTGCTACGTGATGCTGAATTGTTGTCGGCACCTTATTCTTTCTGGCAGACCGGAATTTGCGATAGGAGCATTCGTGGAGATTCGAGAGTACGGACGGATTCTCCGTGCCGGATGGTGGATCGTCGCGGTGGTGACGGTACTCGGAATCGTCGGAGGGTTGGCGTACTCCGTTTTCTCGACGCCTCAATATCAAGCGTGCGCGCGCTTGTTCGTCACCACCGAGGGAGGCAGCTCCGTCGGTGAGGCGTACCAGAACAACTTGTTCTCGCAGGAGCGCGTCTCGTCGTATGCGGGATTGGCAACCAGTACTCAGGTCGCGCAGCGCGCGGTCGATCAGCTCCAGCTCTCGTTGTCGGCGAACGAGTTGCGCGAGCGGATGACTGCTACGCCGATCGAGAAGACCGTCCTTCTCGATCTGTGTGGCACCGACGCCGATCCCGCGGTTGCGCAGGTTCTGACCAACGCGGTAGCCGGTCAGCTGACGCAGCTCGTTCAGGAACTCGAGACCTCGCAGCGCGGCGGTAGCCCCGCGGCGGGCGCCACGATCATCGACCAGGCGGACGTGCCGTCGAACCCACTCGGCGCAGGTCTTGTCACCCTGCTCGGTCTCGGCGTGGTCGTCGGGCTGATTCTCGGCGTACTCCTGGCTCTCCTACGCGGACTGCTCGATCGCTCGGTTCGAGACCGCGCGCGCGCCGAGGACATCTCGGGCAACGCGGTACTCGGCGGTCTCCCCTTCGACAACGAACGCTCGAAGACTGCGGTTGCGTCGTTCTCCAAGATGGGTGAGCCGCTTCGCACTCTTCGCACCAACATTCGATTCCTCGGCGGTGGATCGCCGGTGCGCGTCATCACGGTGACGAGTCCGCATGCCGGCGAAGGTCGAACCTCGACGGCGATCGATCTCGCGGCGGTCCTGGCCGAAGCCGGTCACAAAGTTTTGCTCGTCGACGGTGACATCAGAACGGCGGCTCTCGCCGATCGGCTCGGAATCTCGCAGAACCGTGGATTGAGTACAGTGCTGTCCGGCGAGAACAAGGCTGCGGACGTAATCCAGCGCGACGTGGTCCCAGGGGTCAACGTGCTCCCGGCGGGTCCCGTGCCACCGAATCCAAGTGAACTGCTGGGATCGGATCGCGCTCAGCTTCTCCTCGAAACGCTGCGCGGCGAGTACCGCTACGTCGTGATCGACACGCCTCCGTTGCTCGATGTGTCCGACGGAGCCGTGCTCAGTGCCCTGTCGGACGGCAGTCTCGTGCTCGCCCGTGTCAACCGCACCACCCGCGAGCAGCTTCGCAAGGCGGTGAAGGTGCTCGGCGGCGTCGGCGCCTCGGTTCTCGGTGTTGTCACCACGTTCGAACCGCATCGTCGTCGACGCAATCCGAACGGTCCTGCCGCAGTGAGTGAGCCGAAGATCGCGGTGGAGGGCCGCGAGTCGTCCGCGTCCGGCGTCGGCCGAGGCTGAGGGCGATGCGTCGTTCTTGGGCGGTGAGTATCGCCGCGTTCGTGGCGTCCGCGTCCCTACTCGTTTCCTGCGCACGCGATCCGGCGCTGGTCTTGTCGTCGGATGCGGCGACGACACCGGTCACAGCGACCAAGGTCCCCGCGGCCCCGCCGCCGCCGTCGATCATCGGCGGGACCGCTCCCGGATCGCTGGTGTCGGTGCAACCCCTCGACGACATTGCCGACGACATCGCCGAACTCGGTGCTACCGCTACGCGCGTTGTGTATCGGTCGACGTCGGGAACCGACGGTGAGCCGACGGATGTGTCAGGCACCGTAGTGATTCCCGGCGGCAGTGCACCGGAGGGTGGTTGGCCGGTCGTCTCGTTCGGGCATGGCACGACGGGCGTGTTGAACAATTGTGGTCCGTCCCAGTACGACAACCTGCTCGGCAGTGCGCCGATCGTTGCAGCGCTTGTGCTCAATGGCTACGCCGTCACGATGACGGACTATCAGGGACTGGGGCTCGACGGTAGTTACCACCCTTATCTCGACTCGAAAACGTTCGGCTACAACATGATCGATGCCGTCCGAGCCGCACGTAACTTCCTGCCCACGCTCAGTACCCGCTGGGCTGCGTACGGGGTATCGCTCGGCGGCATGGCGGCCTGGGCCGCCAGCGACCGCAATGCCGAATACGGCGGCGGGCTCGACCTTGTCGGGACTGCGGCAATCGTGCCGGTGTCCGACATGGCGGGTCTGGCAGATTCCGCCGCTGCCGGCACCTTGACTCGCGCGCAGTACCCGCTACTGATGTACGCATTGCACGGACTGGCGATCACCCACCCGGAGATGAATCTCGACGACTATCGTTCGGGTCTCGCGCGGGATCGATGGGACGATTTCATGCAGTGCGTGCCCCCAGGCTCGGATGCCGTGCCGGAGTTGGTGGCAGCTCTGACGGCGACGGATCTTCGACCCGTCAGTCAAGAAGCCGCGGATCGGCTTCGTGGTTGGTTGTCGGATATGGCTCTGCCGAAACAGAAGTCCGACACGCCACTGTTGGTGATGTACGGGTCGGAGGACGATCTGATCCTGCAGGCGTGGACCGAGAAGGCATTGGCCAGTGCGTGCGACTCCGGTGACGAAGTGGAGTACGAACTGCACTACGGCGAGGGCCACGGTGATGTGGACAGCAGCCGTTCGGTGCCATGGGTCAAAGCTCGCTTCGCCGGTCAACGTGTGGACAACACATGCGAGCAGCGTCGATGAGGGACCCGTATGGGGTGGGACCGGTACCCACGCTTGCTGATTACGGGCGCATGCTGCGCGACGGGTGGGTGCTGATACTCGCAGCGACGATTCTGTCTCTCGGTGCGGCCTGGCTTGCGACGTCCCTTGTCGCCCCGACTTACAGTGCGTCCTCGCGAGTGTTTCTCACTGCGCCTGGGCCGTCGTCTCCGCGGGCAGCCCTGGAGGGCAACCGCAGCTCGCTCGCGCGAGTGGAAAGCTTCGCGGGGCTTGCCGTCAGTGATCAGGTACTGCGGCGTGTGATTCTCGATGTCGGCCTCGATATTTCACCAGAGCAGTTGAAAACCGATCTTCTCGTGGTCCCCACGCCGGGTTCGGCATTGATCGACATCACCGCCAACTACGGGGATGCGGCACAGGCACGGGACATTGCGAACTCCGCTGCGCTGAGTCTGATTCAACTCACCAGGGAAATAGATCTCGGCAAGGATGGACCGGTGTCGGAGGTGACGTTGGTCGATGCGGCGACACTGCCCGGTTCGTCTGTGCTGCCGGTGCTCTCGTCGAATCTCGTCCTCGGAGGGGGGATGGGATTCACTGTTGCGGCGGTGTTGGTACTCGCCACTGGAATCCGCCGAGACTCGATTCTCTCGCGCGCTCAGGTCGAGGACATCGTGCGAGAGAGTCGCGAGAGCTTCGAAAACTCAGGGGGAGTGGCTCGATGAAGAAAACAGTGTGCGCGCTCGCAGTGTCGTTGACGGTTCTGGCGGCTGGGTGCGGTAATGAATCTGCCGCGGTCGGCGCGGGCTCCGACTCGGTCGCATTCGGTGGAAAGATCCAAGCGGATTACGACGACTCGGGGCCTGGAAGTCTGGTGAGTGCGGACAACCTGCTCACGATCGATCGACGCCTCAGCGGTATTTCCGACATCGCAGCGCGAGTGGTGTACACCTCGACTTCGGGGATCGACGGTTCTGCGACGAAGGTCTCCGGCACTATTTTCTCTCCGCAAGGCCGAGCGCCGGAGGGAGGTTGGCCGATAGTCGCCTACGGCCACGGCACGACTGGCGTGCTTCCGGATTGCGGCCCGTCGACAGATCCCGAATTGCTCGGAAGCTCGACTATCGTGACGGCTCTCGTACGTTCGGGTTATGTGGTGACGGTGTCCGACTATCAAGGGCTCGGTCTGGAAGGTTCGTATCATCCATACCTGGATGCGCGGACCGCGGCGAACAACCTCGTCGACTCGGTTCGGGCAGCGCAGAAACTGGTACCCGATACATCGGATCGATGGGCGTCTTTCGGTGGTTCGCAGGGCGGGCAGGCAGCGTGGGCGGCCAACGAAATCGCCGCCACCTACGGCCAGGGTCTCGAACTTGCCGGTTCGGTGTCGCTCGTCCCGGCCGCCGACATAACCGGGCTTGCCCGAGCGGCGGCGGAGGGCACGTTGACGGCCGACCAGAAACCGCTGCTGCAGTGGGTGCTCGTCGGGCTTGCCAAGTCGCATCCCGAGATCGATCTGGACGACTATCGCCGGGGCGTCGTCGAGCAGTACTGGGACGAATTGTCCGCGTGTGGTGGGCCTCTTGCGGCCGACCGCACATCGATTGCAGCGCAGATCGGCAATGACGACCTCGAGCCGTCGACGCCCGAGGCCGAGCGTGCGCTGGAAGGATATCTGCGTGAGATGAGCGTCCCGCAGGCGCCTGCGACTGCGCCGATGCTGGTGATGTATGGCGGTAAGGACACGCTCGTGTCGCAGCCGTGGACGGACGGTGCGATCGCGGCCGGATGTGCACGAGGAGATTCCATTCAACCGGTCCTCCAACCGGAGGCCGGACACGCTGGCATCGACGGTGCTGCTGCGTTCCCGTGGTTGACAGACCGGTTCGCCGGCGTCCCAGCTACCAGCTATTGCCCGGCGCTCCCAGCGCCCTGACACCTAAGGCATCGCCATGAGCGCAACACCGGAGGACACCGCAGCGGCAGCCCGTGTGTCTGTCACAACAGCCCCTGTGTCTTCCACAATCGACAAGAAGCGCCCGGCGCGCATCCTCGGCCTCGACGGTCCACGAGGGGTCGCGTGCCTGTGCGTGCTGGCAGTGCACGTCGGCGGGCACAACAGCCCAGAGACGGTGTCGGTGTTCAAGTTGGGCTTGCTCGGTCAGGGTCTGATCTTCTTCTTCGCGCTGTCCGGATTCCTGATCTTCCTGCCGATGGTTCGCCGGTTGTTCGCGGGGAAGCCCATGCCGGACAACAAGAGCTATGCGATTCACCGCATCCTTCGAGTGTTCCCGGCCTACCTGGTGATCTTCCTGTTCGCGAACTTCGTGATGCGGGCGGTGTTCGTGCAGAATGCCGCGGTCGCCGAGAGCAATTTCTCCGATTCCGGACTCGGCATGCTCACCGACCCGTTGACGTTGCTCGGCAATCTCACGCTCCTGCACTCGTACTTCCCGTCGATGTTGCAGACTGGTATCAACCCCTCGTGGTCGTTGACGCTCGAGTTGGCCTTCTATGTCGCGTTGCCGCTCCTTGCGGGTATCTCCTTCTACCTGAGCAAGCGGACCACGATCAGCGCTCCGGTACTGGCGATGATTCCGGTGGCCGCGATGTTCGTCATCGGAGTCACCGGCAAGGTCTATGCCGCGAGCAGGGTTGCGCCGTCGGGCATCACCGCGCCGCTGCTGTTGGACTGGGGGAACAACGAGGTTGCCGTACTCAGCCGCAGCTTCTGGTCGCTCGCAGACAATTTCACATTCGGGATGCTGGCGTCCGTCATCTTCGTCGCCGTCGACAACGGAGATCTGAAGGGCTGGATCTCCTCGAAGATGCGGTGGTGGACCGGGCTGGCGATGATCCCCGTCGCAGGCATCTCGCTGAAATTGATCGACGACAACTCCCGCTGGCAGTCCACTTTCGTCTCGCTCGGATCCGCGTTGTTGATCCTGTTCATCATCGCGCCGCTTGCCCGGGGTGAGAAGTCCAAGATCGCCGAGTGGGCGGACTGGGCGCCGCTCAGTTACATCGGCGCGATCTCGCTCAGTGTGTATTTGTGGCACTTCCCGGTGCTCATCATGGTCGGCCGGTTCGGTTGGCTGAACAACAGTGATACCCCTGCAGCGATGCTGTGGAATTTCGTGGTCGTCGCGGTCGTCAGCGTCTCATTCGGAACGGTGACCTATCGCCTGGTCGAGAAGCCTGCCCTGGAGCTTGCGCGTAAATTCAAGTCTGTCCGATAAATTCGTGGGTGCGACGTCGCTGGCAATGACCGCCGGAGAGAGTGTGATGCTCTCGTTCATCGACGAGTGGAGTCAGCTGCCCTTCGCCGGTCCGTACATTCGAGGGACGCAGCAACTCGACGCCGACGGCGGCGCCTGGCGATACTTCGGGCATGGACTCCGGAGCTGGGCTAGCCGGTGCGACTCGGCCTCGGGTTCGGTAGTGGAGACGCGATGAGGCTTCTGGTGTTGCTCGTGGCCGCTTGCCTGGCTCTGACTGGTTGTGCGTCGGCGATGTCGTTGGCGTTCAGTGCCCCGGGGATGGTGGGTATCGCGATGCTGCCCGAGGACCCGGTGCCCATCGAAATTTCCGATCCGGGTACTGGTGCGGGATCGGTGATCTACGCCGAAACGCTTCCCAATCTTCCGTTCACCGCGACATGGGGCGGTATGAATTCGGCACGGGTGGTGTATCGATCAGTCGATGACAGTGAGGTGTCCGGCACCGTCTTCACCCCCAGCGGTGACGCCCCCGACGGTGGTTGGCCGGTCATCTCCTTCGGACACGGTACGACGGGGATACTGCCCGAGTGCGGGCCGTCGCTGTCCCGAACCCTGTTGGGTACAGTGGATCTCGCTTCGGGGTTCACGCGTGCGGGGTATGCCGTAACCGTAACCGACTATGAGGGGCTCGGGCACCGGGGTGTGCACAAGTATCTCGACAACGAGACTGCCGGGTACAACGTGATCGATGCTGTTCGCGCACTGCGGCATACGTTCCCCGACATCTCCGATCGGTGGGTCGCCTTCGGAGGCTCGCAGGGTGGCGGTGCTACCTGGGCTGCCAACGAACAGGCCGGTTACGCACCGGAACTGGATATGTTGGGTTCGGTGAGTTTGGCGCCGGCTGCGAACATGACCGGGCTGGTGGACAAGTCGATCGACGGAACCTTGACCGCAGACCAAGCGCCGTTGATGGAGTGGGTGATCGAATCGCTCGCCCGGGCATACCCCGATGTCGATCGCGACGACTATCGAAGCGGCGCGGTCGCTGCGGACTGGGATGCTCTGACGGGCTGCACCCCGGCTGATGCGTCGGCCCGCGGGGAAGCCGCCGCGCGAATCGGCCCGACCGATTTCGCTCCCAAGACCCCAGAAGCCGAGGCTCTGCTGAGGTCGCAACTCGACGAGATGTCTGTGCCGAGGCAGAAGGCGTCGGCGCCGATGATGGTGGTGTACGGAGATGCCGACACCTTTATCGACGTGGCGTGGACGGACGCGGCGCTGGCGAAAGCATGTGCGCTCGGCGATGTCGTCACCATCGACCGACAACCGGGCAAAGGGCATGGCGACGTCAACGGTGACGCGGTCAATCAGTGGATAGGTGAGCGGTTCGCCGGCGATCCTACCTCCAACGACTGCGACTGAAGGTGGGGCAATGATCGATAGTCTGAAAGTTCGCTTGAAAGATGTGATCAAGCGTCGACTGGGAACAGGGCTGCCCGTAACACCGTTCGACGAGCCGTACTTGATTGTCGCGGTGCTCGGTCAGTCCAACGCTCATGGCGCCGGCAACGGGCTCGATCGGAACGGGCTGGACGCGCCGCATCCCCGGGTGCATCAGTGGGCTGCGTCGGGTACCTCCAAGGACACCATCGTCGCAGGCTGTGACCCGCTGTTTCACGAAGTCCCCTCGAAGGGTGTGGGATTCGCTTGTTCGTTCGCGGTCCAGCTGGCCGAGTCGACCGGCAGGCCGGTGCTGTTGGTTCCCTATGCGCGCGGCGATTCGGCATTCGCTCGGGTACGGGGCGTCTCGTGGGATCCGGCCGACCGCGGTGCACGGCTGAACCTGCTGTGGAACGGCATGCAGCGCATCAGGTCTGCCGTCGCTATGGGCAACGAACTGGCCGTCGTGCTGTGGCATCAGGGGGAGAGCGACGTTCCGCTCACCACCGGCCCGGTCTACGCGGAGAAGTTGGATAGCGTGATCGACACTCTGCGAGATGAATTCGGGGACGTCCCGTTCGTTGTCGGGCAGATGGTTCCCGACGAGATCGCGTCGGGGCACCCGAATTATGAAATCATCGACGCTGTCCATCGGGACACACCTCGTCGTCGTAGCGGAGTCGTGTTCGTCCCAGGCCCTGCAGGGATGTACAACAGCGAGACCGAAAAGATCCACTACAACGCTGCAGGCCAACGCGAGCTGGGCGCCCGAATGTGGAAGGCGTTTGCCGAGATGGGCTGAGTTTTCCTTCCCGTGAACCCTCCAGGGGGTGGACACCGCTCAGTTGGCTTCGTGAATGTCCAGTTCCAGCAGGTAGTGATTGAGTGCGATACCTGCCTTCGAGCCGGCGGCCACCGAGTTGACCAGCTGCGCCGCCGAGTCGACGACGTTTCCGGCCGCCCACACTCCCGGAACGCTGGTACGACCGGTGGGATCGACGGTTACCCAGCCATCCTCTGTCGTTTCGCAGCCCAAATCGGTCAGCAACTCGTCGCGAGGAATGAACCGGGGCCCGACGAATACTGACGCGCGTGAGATGCTGTCGCCGTTCTCGAGCGCGACCGCTCGCACCCTGCCGTCCTGTGTGGCAATGTGGCTCACTCGGCCGTCGATGATCCGTGCTCGCGGAGAAATACGCTTGCGTTCCTCCGTGGTCAATTCGATTGTGTTCGTGAAGAATACGATATCCGACGACCACTGCCGTAGGAGCGCCGCCTGATGAACACTGAACGGCCGGTTGTCTCCACCGATGACTGCGATCGGGGTATCGCGGACTTCGTGTCCATGGCAGTACGGGCAGTGCAGCACGTCGATACCCCATTGCTCGGCGACGCCGGGGATGTCCGGGAGTTCGTCGTGCAAGCCGGTGGCGACCAATACTGACCTGGTCTCGAGTTCTGCTGTGCCGCAGCGCACGAGAAAGCCATTCGATTTCGGTTCGATGGCCCGTGCACGATCATTGATGATGGTGCCGCCGTATTCGACCACCTCGGCGCGCCCCGCGTCGAGCAACTCCGTCGGCGATATTCCTTCCCGCGTCAAGAAGCCGTGAACATGCTGGGCGGGAGAATTGCGGGGTTCGCCCGAGTCGACAACAGCCACCCGTCGGCGAGAGCGGGTAAGCATCAGGGCGGCACTCAGCCCTGCTGCGCTTCCGCCGACGATTACGACGTCGTATGTCATGTGGGCTCCTGTTTTTGGGTGAGATACGCTGCGAAGGTAGCAAATTGTCAACTAGTTAACAAATGGTGGTGGCCATGACTGCTGAGACCTTGCGAACTCGAACTTGCAGACTGTGGAACGAGCGCCGTCCTGAGGTCGACACCTCGCCGATGGAGGTGGTAGCGCAGGTCAAGCGCATCACGAGCCTGCTGGAGTTGGCGGTGGAACCGATATACCGGGAGGCCGGGGTGACATCGTCGGAGGTCGAGTTGCTCGTTCCACTCAGGCACACCGAGGAACCTGTGACGGCGATTCGGCTTGCCGAGCTCCTGGGAATGACTCGTGCAGGAGTGAGCAAGACCTTGGCCAAGATGGAAAGGCGCAATCTCATTGTTCGCGTTACCAATCCAGCCGACAGACGGTCCTCTCTCATCAAGACGACCGTGGAAGGCAACCGAATCGTCGACGATGTGTTTCCTCGTGAGTTGGAGGCGCACGGGAACCTGTTTGCGGGGCTGGGTGAGGAACGACGGGCTGTGCTCGACGCCTTGGACCGCCTCGCCGTTACGATGGAAACTCGCCTGGATGTAGCGGCTCGTGCTGTGAATCCACCGGTAATGTGAACTCTCGTTGTGTCGCTAAGGTTCGGACTTTGTTCCGTCGAGTCACCAGTTCCGGGCCGGCGCGTCCTCGCGGTGGTGCCTCCCAGGCCTCGGCTTCTCAGGGGAGTGGCAGTGCTGACATTTCAGCTCCTATCGCCGGACCGGACCTGTGTCGAAATCGGGGTCAGGTGTTCAGATTCAGATGGGCCCAGGAGTTGTTGACGTAGCCTTTCGGGTTCCACAGCTGCGCTGCAGATTCGGGTTGGGTGGCGGCGGTGTTGTCCCATGCCCTGGCGAGAAGGTCGGTTCGGCCGGGCTCGATGTCGATGACGGCGCTCCACAGCCGCCACACCCACGGTCCGTTTTCGTCGTGAAGCTCTGCCTCGGCCCAGGTATGGCCGTCGTCGGCGGAGATCTCGACGCGTTCGATGCTTCGATCGTCGCCGGCGAACGCATAGCCGTGCACCGTCACTGGTCCGGGTTGCACGGTGCTGTGCTGGGCAGGGGTGAGGAAATCGCAGTTCAGTGCCACCGAGGACAGGGAAATTCCATCCCCGGGTCCGGCTGTCGACGGGTCGACGTCCGGCGCGAGAACTCGGTAGGCGACTGCTTGAAAGTAGTTGTCGGAGGGGTGGTCCTGGACGGTGATCGAGTCGACCCATTTGACGCTGCGGGCTCCGATGAAGCCGGGGACGACCACACGGACCGGGCCGCCGTGGATGCGAGGGAGGGGTTGGTCGTTCATCTCGAAGGCAAGCAAGGTTTCTTCGCTAAGCGCTTTGGTCAAGGGGATGGAGCTGCCGTAGCGCTGCGGGGGTGACGCGATGTCGGAGATGTCGGGGCCGGTGAATGCCACGTGCATGCCCGGTCCTAGAACATCGACGTCGACTCCCGTCGAGCGCAAGACGTCTCCGAGTCGCACACCTCGCCATGAGGCGGTCGATGTCGCGCCGGGACCCCACGGGTCTTCACCGGGGATGTCGCGGATCTCGAGGAACCCGCGACGGCGGTTGCCGGCACATTGAAGGGTGGCGGCAAGGGTGACCGTTGTGAACTGCGATCGCAGTTCGTCGAAGGTGAGCTCGACAGGGGCAGCACCGGGAACGGTCAGTGCCGTCGTCCATTCGGCTACCCCGATGTCGGGGATGGGGCCGTGATTGCGGCTGTAGAACGTGTTGATGGCGGTGAGATGGTTCTGCGCCAATGCTGCGGTGTGCGGTTCGGCGTTGTACGGATCGAGTTCATGAACGACGTTGTCGGCCCGCTTGTTCCACGTCGTCATCTGGTACCCGTGCTCTCGTTCGGCAACTGAAAGGGTCGGTCGAGCGATGGAGAAACGGTGTGGAGCGTCCGATTCCGTGGTTCGATCCGGACGAGGGGAGCTTCTCACGCGGCCAGGAACAGATGTCCTCGTAGGCTGCCGCGGAAAGTGTGGGCGGCGACGGTGCCCCAGGCGGCGAGCAGAACCACATACAGTCCGACGGCAATAACATCGACGGGGGTCGAGCCGAGGGCACCCCCCAAGGCGGTGGCGCCGGTGACGCACGTGCCGATGGGGAAGGTGAACGACCACCAGGTGAGAGAGAAGGTCAGTCCCTGCCGCGCGGCGTGCACTGTCAGTGCAGTGGCGAGAGTGAACATCAGTATTCCGAAGCCGCCCATCGTCAGTCCGAAAACGATGCCGAAAACGTGCAACCCAGTTGCGACCGCAGCGGTGTCGCCCGCGAATGCCAACGGGGCATCGTTACCGAGAAGGTTTGCTGCGGTGATGGACTGGCCGATCATGCCGAGAGTGATCCACACGGTCGGTGCGGCCTGCACCGACGGGATGCCTCCGTGGACCAGGCGTCCGTAGATCAGTGTCATCGTCAGCATCCCGATGATCAGCGACAGACCGAACATCGCGTAGCAGCCCGCGAGCATCGCGAGCCTCCCCTGGCCTTGGTCGATGTGAGGAAGAAGAAGGGCGCCGGTGGATGCGGACACCATCGGCGGCACGATGGGCATCAGCCATGCCGGGAGCGCGACGGCGGTCTCGTGATCGTGGGCGGTGATCATCAAATACGGTACGAGCACACTGGTGAGCAGTCCGAGCACGGTGCCCGCGGTCCACAACACGGCGAACACGGTGGTCGCGGCCGTTGCGCCGAGGAGGTCTTCGCCCAGCAGCATCGTACCGGCGCCGACCGTCAGCAGAGCCATCGGCGGCGCGCCGTAGAACTGAACCATCACCGGGTGAGCGGCGTGTTCGCGTGCGTGGGTGCGGTGTCGAACCCAGTGCACACCGAACGCGGTCGACAGGGCTATCAACGCGACAGACGCGGAGATCCATACTGCGGTGGCAAATACGTGCAGGCCGGGGATGCGCGCTGGGAGGGTGGCTGCAGCATTGGCGACGATGCCGGTCCCCATCACGGAGGCAAACCAGTTCGGGGTGATGTGCTCGAACAGTCGGCCGGGGCGGTCGAGCGCCGGGAGTAGCCGGTGCGTGCGCTCGGGCGCCGCGCTACTCGATAGCGACGCGGTGATGGAGCTGAACGCTGTCGTGGTCATGCCTCCACACTGGCCGACCATCGGGTGCCTGGGTAGAGGCCATCCTCTTGTAGGCCCACAAAAGTAGATTGTGTCGCCTGGCCGGTGTCGTGTCGGCCGGAAACGGAGTTCGAGTCAAAGGCTGTCTGTTTCGACGGCATTGTCGTAGTCGTCGTCGATCAGTACGACGGTGCGGTCTGCTCTGTCGAGGATGGAGGCTGCGATCGAGGCGCGGTAGCCCGATGCGCAGTGCACCCACAGTTCACCGGCTGGGACTTCCGCGAGTCGATGCGGCAGTTCGTGGAGGGGGATGTTGACGGCGCCGTGGATGTGGCCGTCCGTGTACTCGGAGTGTTGACGCGTGTCGAGTATGGCTACCTCGCGCTCACCGGTAGCGCCGGCGAGTCCGGCAAAGTCGGACACTTCGTAGGATCTGAGCTCTCCGTCGCCGACCAATGTGTGGATTTCGCCGACTGCGGAGCCGGACGGGTGGTCGACGCCGATGCGTGCGAGTTCGCGTGTGGCATCGGCGATGTCGTCGGAGGTTTCGCCGATGAGTGTCAGCGGCGCACCCCACTGGTACAGCCATCCCAGGTAGGTGACGAAGCTGGTCGAGAGTTCGAAGCCGAGGGATCCGCCTAGGTGTCCGGCTGCGAAGGCGGTGCGTGCCCGGAGGTCGACGACCCATTCTCCAGCGGCGGTGCGGCGGCGCAATTCTTCCGGATCGATGGGTTCGGGCAGAGACAGGTCTATCGGTGCCGGGCCTTCGGTGTTGATGACGCCCATGTGGGCGTAGTAGGCGGGGTACGCGGACAGCCCTGCGATCAGTTCGTCGACGTAGGCCTGCTCGCCCTGGGTCAACGCCGGGTTCGACTGACGTTGTTCGCCGATGGTGGATGAGTCGCCGCTGGTGGGGGTGGCGGAACAGAAGCTACCGAACCCGTGAGTCGGGTAGACGTCGACGTCGGCGGGGAGTTCTGCGGCGATACGCCTCACCGAGTGGAACTGCGCGTGGGTGAGTTCGTCGGTGTGTGTGGAGCCGAGCAGGTCTGTGCGGCCGGTAGATCCGTAGAGCATCGAGCCGCCGGTGAAGATGGCGATTGGCTCGCTGTCTTTGCGAAGTACGTAGCTGACGTGGTGATGAGTGTGGCCCGGTGTGTGCATGACCTGAAATGTCATCGAATTCGTGGCGATGACGTCTCCGTCGACGACGGCTCGGCGCTCGTATTCGACGGGATCGCCGTCCGGGACGACGTACTCGGCGCCCGTGGCACGAGCGAGTTCCAGTCCGCCGGTGACGTAATCGTTGTGGATGTGGGTCTCGAGTACGTGCGTGATCGCGGCGTTCTTCTCCTGTGCCAGTGCGTAGATCCTGTCGATGTCGCGTTGTGGATCGATCACCACCGCAACGCCGTCGTGACTGATCAGGTAACTGCGGTCGCCAAGGCTAGAGGTGTCGATGATGGCGATGTCGGGATCGGTCGTGCTCATGCGGATACTCCCGGGATGTTGTCAGCTCACCTCGCTTCGGGTGTGAGAGCGGGTGCTCAGGCCAGTGCGAGGAAGAGTTTTTCGAGTTCTGCTTCGGTCATGGGCTGCTTGTTGTCGGCGGTCTCGCCGGTCATGCACTCACGAAGGCCGGTGGCGACGATCTTGAAGCCAGCTTTGTCGAGGGCCCTCGAGACGGCGGCTAGTTGGGTGACCACGTCTTTGCAGTCGCGTCCGTTTTCGATCATCCCGATCACGCCTGCCAGTTGGCCGTGCGCTCGTCGCAGCCGGTTGAGTACCAATGCGATGCTGTCTTCGTCGCCGATCATTTCGGTCTCCTCGGTGTGTGGTGATGGTTCGACCAGATTACCCCTGGGGGCATATGGCGACGTGAGTCGACGCCATCGGTCAGGAGAGAACGACGATGTCGAGGAGGACGTAGCCGGCGACGGCGAACACCAGGTAGGCGAACCACTGCCGGATCTTGTCGGTGTCGACGCGAGTGCTGAACCGTCCGGCCGCCAGCGAACCCACGATTGCAGCGCCGGCGAACGCAGCTGTCAGTACCCAGTTGCCCCCGAGCCCGTCTGCCTGAGCGATCAATCCTGCGGCGGAGTTGGCGACAATGACGACAAGGGATGTTCCGACCGCGACACTCATCTCGATACCCAGCAGCAGCACCAGCGCGGGGATGATCAAGAATCCCCCGCCGACGCCGAACAGTCCGGTGAGGACTCCGACACCGAATCCGGTGGGTATGGACCGCGGTGCGCACCGGCGCCAATTGATTCCGGAATTGCCGGTGGCGCAGGCCGTTCCGACGTCTTCGGTGCTTCGCAGCATGCGCGTCCCGGCGATGATCATGACGATCGCGAAACCGATCATCACGGCGGTCTCGGGCACATGCCTCCCCAGGGCAGTTCCGGCCAGGGTGCCGACGATGCCGGTTGCTGCGAAGATCGCTGCCAGCCGCCATTGGATGCGCCGGGCCCGAATCTTGGGGATGGCCCCCGTCGCGGAGGCGACGCCGATCACCAACAGTGACGTCGGTATCGCCTCCGACAACGGCAGCCCGAGTGCGTAGACCAGTATCGGAACGGCCAGGATCGACCCACCGCCGCCGAGGAGGCCGAGCAGGACTCCGACGGCGACGCCGAGGATCAGCGCCAGGGTCAGTGTCATCAGCTACTTGCTGCGCCCTGGCCGCCGAGTGCGTCGATAGCGGCCTGCAGGGTGGTGGTGGCCTCGGCGGCGACGTCGGAGAGTGCGGGCTCGCCGGTTGCCTCGACCATGATGGCGGGGTTCATTGCTTCCACGATGATCGACCCCGGTGTGGTGGTGTCGGCGCGGACGACGACGTTGCAGGGCAGCAGCAGGCCGATCTGTCGCATGATCCCGACGGCGCGGTGCGCGAGGGTGGGATTGCAGGCACCGAGGATCAGGTACTGCTCCATGTCTTCGCCGAGTTTGGCTTTGAGCGTGGCTTGCATGTCTATTTCGGTCAGCACACCGAAACCTTGTTCGGACAGGGCTGCTTTGACGGATTCGACGGCGGTGTCGAAGTCGGTATCGGTCAATGTGGTCGACAGTGCGATGTTCATGATGGGAATTCCTTCCGGTCGTCCTACTGCGGTCATGTGTGTGCCTACCCGTTTCCAGGGTGGCGGCGGCTGAACCTGTCGATCATGATTCCTTCCGTTCGGTGGTGTGATCGTCAGTGCGAGAAGCTGATCGACGGCAAGGCCTTGCGGAGCCAGGCCGGCGACCACCAAGCGGCGTGTCCGGTCAGTCGTAGAAGGACTGGGAGGAGGACCAGTCTGATCAGGAAGGCATCGAGCAGGACGGCGACACCGAGGATGATGCCCATTTCTTTCGGTGGGAGTGGATCGGAGAGTGCGAAAGTGAAGAACACGGCGACCATGACGGCGGCGGCGGCGAAGATGACGCGCCCGGAGTGGGCGAGCCCGTCGACCTGGGCGGATTTGGGGTCGCCGGTCTTCTCGTAGTGCTCTTTGGCGGTGGCCAGCAAGAACACGGTGTAGTCCATTGCGATGGCGAAGATCATTGCGAAGAAGAACACCGGCCCCCAGCCGTCGAGGAAGCCCTGTGGGGTGAAACCGAGCAGTGACGCTCCGTGCCCGTCCTGGAAGATCAGCTTCGCGACGCCGAAAGCGGCTGCGGTCGAGAGCAGGCTGACGGCGGTGCCGAGGACAGCGATCAGCGGCGCTTGCAGTGCAACGAGCAGCAGGACGAAGCCGAGGGTGAGGATGATGCCGACGACGAGCGGTAGGTAGTCGTTCAGGGCTTGCTGCAGGTCGAGGTTCTCTGCCGGTGCACCGCCGACCAGCGCGGACTCCGGGAGCTGTGCACGTAAATCGTCCAAGATGGTGCCCATGCGCTCATCCGATGGGTCCACTGCCGGAAGTGCCTGCAGCAGTGAATAATCTGAGCCGTCCGTTGCCGGTTGGGGCGGGGTGAGCATCGATACTCCGTCGATGGCTGTCGCAGCGGCAGCGGTGTCTGCCGCGTCGGACGAGGGCACGACGATCTGCAGCGCGCCGGGAGCGCCGTCGCCGAACTGGGCCTGAACCAGCTCGTAGCCTTGGCGTACGGGTGCGTCCTCGGGGACGACGGCGATCGAGGGCATCGCCACCTTCAACCCCAGAACCGGTAACGCGAGCGCGATCAAGATTCCGACCGATACGACGGCGAACGGCCACGGGTGCTTGTGCAGTAATTCTCCCCAGGCCGCAAACCTCGGGGAGCGATGCTGCTGGCGTTTGGCGTAGGGAAGCGAGGCGGCGTTGACCTTGGGCCCGAGTGCACCGAGGGTTGCCGGCAGCAATGTCATCGTGGCGATCAGGACGAAGGTGACAGCCAGCATGATTCCCACGGCCATCGTCCGCACAGCCGGTGCCGGCACGAGTAGGACAGCGGAGAGGCTGACCAGGACTGTCAGACCGGATAGGACGACGGCCTTGCCTGCGGTATCCATGGTTTCGGCAACCGCTGCCTGTGGACCGGCCTTGCGCAGCGCATCGCGGAAGCGAGCGACGATGAACAGGGCGTAGTCGATGCCGAGGGCGAGGGCGAACATCATCGCGAAATTCATTGCCCACACCGAGACCGGGGTGACCTCGTTGAGCAGCACCAGTCCGCCGGCGGAGGCGACGAGTCCGGCGACGGTCAGCAGCAGCGGTAGGCCGGCGGCGACGAGGGATCCGAACGCGAGGACCATGATCGCCAATGTAACCGGCCAGGAGAACAATTCGGCCTGGATCATTGCGTCGTGGTTGGCTTTGTTGAAGTCCGACCACAATGCGGAAGATCCGGTGGGGTAGACCTCGATACCGTTGCCCGACAGTGCAGTCAGATCGGCTTTGACGTCGTCGACGGCTTTGACCATGTCGTCGGTGCTCGCGTTGGCACCGGCGATGAGGATGCCGGTGTGCCCGTCGGGGCTGATCGTCATACCCTCCTGCGGGGCGACGATGGCTCCGAAGCGAGAGTCGCCGTCGAACACGGCCGCGACGTCGGTAAGTCTTTGCTGCACGGCAGGGTCATCGATCGTTGCAGTGTCGGAGTGAACGACCACCTGGACCGCGGCGGACGAGTTCCCGCCGAAGTGCTGTTGGGCTAGCTCGCGGACCTGCACGGATTCGGATCCGTTGGCCTGCCATCCAGCACCGGCGAGAGACGAAAACACCGATGGCGCTGCCGATCCCAGCACGATCAGCGCTATCAACCACACTCCGAACACCCATCGGCGGCGGGCGGCCATCGCGCCTCCCAGGCGTCCGAGCGGGCCGGGCGTGGATGCGCGATCGCGGGAATCACGACTGGTGACCATGGTGTCGGGCACAGACATAGCTTCTCCTGATACGGGTGGGGGTATTTTTTTCGGGCGAACTCGATACCTCCGGGATTTTCGGTCCGTGGTCGAGGGCTAGCGGCGGAACAGGGAGCGGAAGGGGCCGTCCCGTGTGGTTCTACCGCATGTCGGGCTTGGGGCGGGGTAACACACGGTCGGTCCTCTCGGTGGGGTGCTACCCACTCTGGCATATACCGAGGGGGGTATGCAAGTACCCCCGGGGGTATCGGGATCACTGTTGAATCAGCTTTGGCCGGACGGGGCGCTGAAGTGCGCTCTACTGTTGTCGGCGTGAGAATTCTTGTGACGGGTAGTTCTGGCCACCTCGGGGAGGCGCTGGTTCGCACCATGCGATCGCGCGGGCAAGACGTCGTCGGGATCGATATTTCAGCGACGCCGTGGACAACTCATGTGGCATCGGTGACCGATCGTTCGGCGGTGCGTGATGCGCTGGACGGGGTCGACCGGTCCCTCGAAACATCTATGGCGCAACCAAGACCGCAGCCGAGAATCTGTGTGCGCTGTTCCATCAGGAGCATGGTCTATCGGTCGTCGTACTGCGCACTTCCCGATTCTTTCCCGAGGCCGACGACAGGCCGGAAGTTCAGGTGGCATATCCCGATACGAACCTGAAAGTGAACGAGTTGCTCTATCGGCGAGTCGACATCGCCGATGCGGTGGATCCACATCAATGCGCTCTGGCGTCGGCCGACGAGCTGGGCTTCGGACGTTACATCATCAGTGCAACAACACCGTTCGACGAATCGGACCGCGCGGAATTGAGGGTCGATGCTCCCGCTGTGGTACGTCGTCACTTTCCTCGATACGCAGATATCTACGACACGTTGGGCTGGAAGATGTTCCCGAGCCTGGACCGCGTCTACGTGAACACTGCTGCGCGACGCGACCTCGGGTGGGAACCGAAGCACGGATTCGGGTGGGCTCTCGGGCGTCTCGAGCAAGGCAGATCTCCGTTCAGCGAGCTCGCAACGATCGTCGGGGCCAAGGGCTACCACGATCGTCCGACAGGTCCGTATACGACGTAGCACGATGGAAAGCTCACGCCGGGTCCTGCACGATCCCGCACCCGCGATCCGGGCTAATCTCACGGCTGACCCGACGACCTAAACTGTCCGCATGACCGTCCTGAAATCGATCCTTCTCTTCGTCGTCGCGGCGGTGTTCGAGATCGGCGGAGCGTGGCTGGTGTGGCAGGGAGTCCGCGAGCACAAAGGCTGGTTGTGGATCGGCCTCGGTGTAATTGCCCTCGGTGTATACGGTTTTGTCGCAACCCTGCAGCCCGACGCGAACTTCGGACGCATTCTCGCTGCCTACGGCGGAGTGTTCGTTGCGGGTTCGTTGCTGTGGGCGATGGTGATGGACGGCTTCCGCCCCGATCGATACGACACGATCGGGGCTTCGGTGTGCCTCATCGGCGTCGCAGTGATCATGTACGCCCCACGCTGAGCAGTCGGTCCGCCTACCTCAGTAATCCGCACCCGATGCATGAGCAGCGGAGTGTCGGCCGAAGTGCACATTTTCCGAGGGTGCGGCAAGCAACTCCGTAGCCCTGTCGGCAGTGACCGGGCGGCTCATCAGATATCCCTGCCCGAGTTCGCAACCGATGGCGCGGACCGCATCCAACTGTTCGACGGTCTCGATTCCCTCCGCCACGACGTTGACGTCGAATGCCTTGGCGAGGGCCGTGATTGCGGAGACGATGGCGTGCGGGCGGGCGCCGGGGAGTTCGGAGACGTACGACCGGTCGATCTTGAAGCATTCGAACACCGGGTATCGGTCGAGGTAGGAGATGCTGCTGTGGCCCTTGCCGAAGTCGTCGAGCAGTAGCCGGACACCCATCCCGTGCAGGGCAGCGAGGGTGTCGGTGACGCGAGCAGTGTCGGCCACCCATACGGTCTCGGTGATCTCCAGTCCGAGAACGGCCGGCGGTAGCCCCGTCTTGGCCAGAACGGCGTCGACATGAGCAGGAAAATCCGCGTCGTGCAGTTGCAGCGCACTGACGTTGACGCGGATGGTGATGTTGTAGTCGGTCCACCAGAGTGCAGCGCGTATACATGCGGTGGTGAGAGCCCAGGTTCCCAATTCTGCTATCAGCCCGGTGCGTTCGGCGACAGCAATGAATTCCGTCGGCCCGATCGGCCCGAGAACAGGGTGCGTCCATCGAGCGAGTGCCTCCATGGAAACGATGGAGCCCGAAGCGAGGTCATAGATGGGTTGGTACGCGAGAGTGAGTTCGTCGCGATCCAGAGCTGCCCTCAGATCGATCGAGAGCGTTCTTATCCGCTCGGCATCGTAGATGTCGCCCCGGTCGAACACCGCGTTCCTGCCGGATCCGCTTTCTTTGGCGCGGTACATCGCGAGGTCTGCGCGGTGGATCAGTTGGCGGCGTGAGGTGCCGGGCTCGGAGACCGTGATTCCGATGCTCGCGCTCAGCGGCCGCGGTGCGTCGCCTTCGGGATCCGGACCTGCGATTGCCGCGGTGATCTCGCGGGCGAGGCGTCGGGCATGGTCTATGTCGTCGACGTCGCCCACGACCAAGAACTCGTCGCCTCCCAGCCGCGCGACCGTATCCGAGTGTCGCACAGCGGAACGCAAGCGTTCCGCGAAGCGTGTGAGCGCCACGTCCCCGGCGTCGTGGCCCAGACTGTCGTTGATGATCTTGAGGTCGTCGATGTCGAGCAGCAGAACCGCAACGACGGTTCCGTCGCGTTCGGCGCGTTCGATCGCGTTGTCGATGCATTCGTACGCGCCCGCCCTGTTGAGCAGCCCGGTGAGTTGGTCGCTCATGCTGCGTTGGCGCAGTTGACGGTCGAGTTCGACGCGCCGAATCGCGGCCGAGAGTACATCGGCGACGGTGTGAAGAAAGCCGATATCACGGTCGGCGTATCCGCGAACGGCGTGGCTGTACACCGACAGAACTCCCCACGGGGCCGTCAGTCCTGCTATCGGAACCCCGATGCCGCTGCGGAGGTCGAAGGTTTCCATGATGGTCGATTCGAACCGTGTCTCGGTCAGCGTGTCGCTGCACACCACCACCTCGCCGGTGAGCAGGGTGTACCCCGACAGTGATTTGTTGCCCGCCGGAAGCGCTGATTCAGGAATAGGTTCTCGGCTGCTCGCTTCGAGCACGAGCTGCGAGGAGCCTGTATCGGAAATGCGGGCCACCATAGCGTCGTCGACGCCGGTGAGGGCGGTTGCTGCCGTCACTGCAGCGGCGAGCAACTCCGACAACTCGCCGGTGATCGCGAGTCGGCCCAGCGCCGCCAATGCTGACTGCTCGGTCGCGTACTGGACGGAGGATTCGACGGCGTTTTGCAGGCGGACGTTGCGCTCGGCATCTTTTCGACGATCCCGAATGATGGTGGCAACGGATTTCGGTACGCCCTCACCGTTGTCGATGACGAAGGCCGAAATGGCGACAGCGATGCCCTCTCCCGTGACGAAGTGTCGGAGCTCGCTGCGGCCCTTCCAGAAGCCGTCGCGCGCCAATGCTGTTTCGACGTCTCCGGAGACTCCCAGGCCGGCAGAGGTGAAGAAGTCGACTGTGGTCGAGTCGAAAGGCTTCCATGAGTCCGGTAGTCCCACCAATGCCCGTCCGGCAGGGTTCACGTAGCGGACGCTCCCCGTCCATTCCGACAGAGCCACCATGTCGGGTGCGAGGTCGACGACGGCTCGCAGCGCGGCGAGTTCGTCGGTGAAGGCATCTGTCATGGGCCACCTGGCTGATGTGGTCGGAAAATATCGGCCGACGCGAGGGCTGCACAACGGTAGTAAAATCATACCCGGGGGTATTGCCGTCGTCCGACGTTCGGCTCTGACGGTTACCCTCGGATATGCCCGCACACACGCCGATAACCGGCTTGGAAAGCACATTTGCCCGGGAAGTGCCGGGTCTGACGGTGCCGTGGCAGGGTGCGCACGCCCCCCAGCCTCGCGTGGTGGCCTTCAACGAGCGGCTCGCTCGGGAGCTTCACCTCGATGTCGAGGCACTGCGATCGGCCCCGGAAGTCCTCTCCGGATCCACGGCGCCCGAGGGCTCCAGCCCAGTTGCGATGGCCTATTCGGGCCACCAGTTCGGCGGGTACGCGCCGCTACTCGGTGACGGTCGCGCGTTGTTGGTCGGCGAGCTCGACATCGACGGTCGCCGGGTTGACCTGCACCTCAAGGGTTCGGGTCGCACCCCGTTCTCACGCGGCGGCGACGGCTTGGCGGTCGTTGGGCCGATGCTTCGTGAGTACCTGGTCAGCGAGGCGATGCACGCGCTCGCCATCCCCACTACCCGGTCGCTGGCGGTGACCACGACCGGCCAGGATGTCCTGCGCGAGGGCCCCGAGCCCGGTGCCGTCCTCGCCCGCGTCGCGGCCAGCCACATACGCGTCGGGACGTTCGAGTACGCCGTTCGGCAGGAAGGGCTGGTACAGCCTCTCGCCGACTATGCGATCGCCCGGCACTATCCTTCGGCTGAGGGTGACTATCTGGCGTTCTTCGGCGCTGTCGTCGAAGCGCAGGCGTCCCTGGTGGCGCAGTGGATGCTCACCGGGTTCGTGCACGGAGTGATGAACACGGACAACACCACTATTTCGGGGCAGACCATCGACTACGGGCCGTGTGCATTTCTCGATGCGTTCGACCGCTCGGCGGTGTTCAGCTCGATCGATCACAGTGGCCGCTATGCGTTCGGGAACCAGCCTGCGGTTCTGCAGTGGAATCTGGCGCGGTTCGGTGAAACGTTGCTGAGTTTGATCGGGCCTACTCCCGAGGAGGCGATCGCGCCGGTGACGGCAGTGCTCGACACCTTTTTCGAGCGTTACGAACGCCATTTCAACGCGGGTATGGCGGCGAAACTCGGCCTGGACAGCGTCGAGACGGCATTGGTCCACGACCTGCTGAACATCATGGAACGCGGCGGCCTGGACTGGACCGGGACGTTCCGCGCGCTGTCACGAGGGACGTCGTCGGTCGATGCCGAGTGGATTTCGCGCTGGCGAGCTCTCGGCCCTTCCTTCGACGAGATGGACCTCGTCAATCCGCTGTACATTCCGCGGAACCATCTCCTCGACGCTGCACTGAAAGCTGCGACTGCGGGGGACCTCGGCCCGTTCGAGGCTCTACTGGACGTAGTCACTCATCCCTTTGCTCAGCGCGACGAGTGGGCCGAATTCACCCGGCCGGCGCCGCAAGAATTTCAGACGGGGTTTCAGACGTTCTGCGGGACATGACTTGTGGGTGTTGCTGCGCGGTCGGACCCGCCGCGAGTGTCGAGGCGACGTTGTGGGCCTGCCGAACACTGTGGCGCACAACAAGATCAGCCTCTTCGAGGCGAATCCGACGTCGCCGAGCAATACCGCACGGCGCGGCCGGTGATCACCAGGATGCCGATGGCTGTGGTGACCGTTACAGCGTCGTGCACACTCATTGCCAGCGCGATGGTTGTGAATAGTGCGATCGTGCCCAGAGCGTCGAGCACTGTCCTGATTGTCCTCGTATCGAGGAGAATCGGAACTTCGGTGGTGGTGTCTGTACAGACGGACATGAATATGGGCCCTCCCTCTTCCGGCTACCTGTACCCCGGTCGAATAAATCTCAACCTTGGACGAGTGGAGGTGAGGAAGGGCCCCGTGCAAAGAATCTAGCTCGCGTGTTCTGCTTCGTACGCTTCGACGATGCCCGCGGGAATGCGGCCGCGATCGTTGACGTCGTATCCGCTGTCGGCTGCCCACTGACGGATGGCGCGGGTTTGAGCGGGATCACGCTTGGTGATTGCTTGCGTCTTGGGTGTCGATTTGGTGGCCGTCCCGGCTGTGGTCACTTTGCGCTTGCGTCCACCGATGCGGGTTGCGTGATCTACGTAGTACTCGATCTTCTTACGAAAGTCGTTGGCGTTCTTGGTCTTCAGATCGATAACGTAGTCGACGCCGTCGAGTGTGAACTCGATGGATTCGCCTTCGCCTTCTGCGATTGCGGTGCCGTCGATGTCGTCGACCAATTCATAGATAACTTGCTTCGCCACGGTGCGAGGTCCTCTCGAGGTTCGAATTCTACTCGAGGGTAGCGAACAAAGTTTGATTGTGCGAAAACGAGGTATCATACTGAGCTGCCCGTTTCGATCATTCGCTAAAGAAAGTAATCGGAATCTCTGGATGAATCGGTACACGCCGACGCGGGCCGCCTTCGGTGGCGAACAAACACTCTTTTTTCTATTCAGTATCTGCAGTAAGTAATAGACCTCGATCCGCTCCGCACGTGACGGCAACCAATACCGCGGTCAGCCCGGGGGCTATTTCCGCCGCATCGATGCGCCCGATTTGTCTGCATGTACGCAACTGTTGCGCAGCGGATCAATCGGCGGCAACTATGCCTGCCAGGAAAATGTCGATTCCCGCGAGGAATTGTTCGCGGTCGTCGTGTTCGCGTAGCTGTGGTGATATCTGATGCAGGAACGGAAACTGCTCAGGGTCGAGCTGTGCCCACCGATCGGCGATGCTGCCGAGGAATGCGGATCTGTCGGCCCGTCCGGCGACAAGTCTTGCAACCGCTGCATGTTGGGCTGCCAGTCCGATGATGTAGTTCAGCAACGCCGAGGCGGCATGGAATTGCAGCTCTCGTGGAACCTCCAGTGCCTGAAGTTGCCGACCGATCTCGTCGAGAATTCGGGTGGCGGCCGGTTGCCACGGCTCTCCGGCCAGTTGTGTGCCCACCCAAGGGTGGGCGTCGATGGCATCGAACACCCCTGAGGCCATGGTCCGGATCGCTTTTTTCGGGCCGGCCTTGTCCGCCGTCACCGTCATCGCCTCGGCGACGACGTTCTCGGTGGCTGCGGTCAGCAGGTCTCGTTTGTTGTCGACATGCCAGTAGATCGCGCCGCTGCCGGTGGCCAGGCGGGCGGCGAGCGCGCGGAACGTCAGCGCGGCTTCGCCCGCGGCGTCGAGGATCTCGATCGCGGCGTCGACGATGCCTTCCTTCGAGAGCTTCGACTTCGTGGCCATGGTCTTATCTTGACATATCTGGAACGTTGTTCCAAGATTCATGGAACAACGTTCCAGGCTGGGAGTCATCATGAATACAGAAGTGACGATTGTCGGCGCAGGGCTCGGCGGACTTGTCCTCGCTCGCGTGCTCCACATCAACGGGTTCTCTGTGGTCATCTATGAGTCCGACGACTCGGCGCAGGCGCGTACCCAGGGCGGGCAGCTCGACATTCACGTGGACGACGGGCAGGCCGCGCTCGCCGAGGCCGGCCTCACCGCGGAATTCCGCGCGATCATTCACGAGGGCGGCGAGGCCACGCGTGTGGTCGACACCGAGGGCGCGGTGCTGTACGAGGACGAGGGCACCGGAACTCGCCCGGAGGTTCTGCGCGGCGACCTTCGGCGAATCCTCATCGAGTCCTTGCCCGAGGGCACAGTCCAGTGGGGAAAGAAACTTGCAGGCGTCACACCCCTCGGCGACGGCACCCACGAGTTGGCATTCACGGATGGGTCGACGGTTGTCAGCGCCCTTCTCGTGGGAGCCGACGGTGCGTGGTCACGTGTGCGGCCGCTGCTCTCGAGCGCTGTACCTAAATATTCCGGCGTCACCTTCGTCGAGACCTACCTGACCGACGTCGACCAACGGCATACTGCCGCATCCAAAGCCGTGGGAAGCGGTGCGATGTTCGCGCTCAGCCCCGGCAAAGGGATCTCGGTTCACCGCGAGGCAGGCGACATTCTGCACACCTATGTTCAGCTGAAGCGGTCCGAGAAATGGATCAACGACATCGATTTCGCCGACGATGCCGCAAGGGGCCGGAACGCAGCTCAATTCGACGGCTGGGCCCCCGAACTGACCGCGTTGATCACCGAGGGTGACACGCCGCCGGCCACGCGGATGATTTACACGCTGCCGAACGAACATCGGTGGGAACGTGTGCCGGGGGTGACGCTGCTCGGTGACGCGGCGCATCTGATGCCACCGTCCGGCGACGGCGCGAACCTGGCGATGTTCGACGGTTCCAAGCTCGGTAAAGCGATCGCTGAGAACTCGGGCGATGTCGAAGCGGCGTTGGTTGCTTACGAAACGGAGTTGTTCCCGCGCAGCGCCGCCGCCGCCTTCGAGGCGCACGAGACGTTGGACCTTGTCGTCGGCGACACCGCACCCTTCGGATTGATCAAGCTCATCTCAGGCGCGGGCTAGGGTCTATTTCGACGGCCGTGGTGCCGGGAGCCGAAGCCAACGGTCACATTCGGGCGACCCGGTAAAGAACGGCTCGTCAAGAGCCGCTCTCGTCCTTCGTCTTGTCGGTCTCGTCGGCGTTGTTCACCTGTTCGGACGCTGACTCCGATGCGTCGCCGTCGAGCTCGCTCCGCGATATGCCGGTGCTGGACGCCGCGTCGTCGACGTACTTCTTGGCGTCCTTGATTGCCTCGTCGGCGCGTTCGATCTTGTCTGTCATGGCCCGGCTCCTCCTCGATGGCGATGAATCATCCCGTTCGACTGCTCGGTTACCCATCACGGAATTGTTTATGTCCGATCTCGGCGTCGAATCGTAGGTGTACGGATCTCGCCTCCGGGATAACCAACAGCAATGATCGAGATGTGCGACGAAGGAGCAAGGATCAGCCTGTGAACAGTCCGTTGACAGTGACGATAGGCCGCGAAGAACTGGTGATCAGGCAGCGCTGGGAGGTGGTCAGCATCGTCAACGACATCTTGATCGCCGTATGGTTCATCATCGGCAGCGTCTTGTTCTTCGACGAATCGACGGCCACCGCCGGCACGTGGCTGTTTCTCGCAGGGAGTGTCGAGCTGCTGATACGTCCGGTGATCAGATTGTCGCGACGGTTGCACATCAAAAGAATCAGGTCCTCGGGCAGTTCCGGCGATTCCGGATACGAATTCTGAGATCGTGCAGCCGGTATACGACGACACCCCTTGAACTCTTGTTCGGAGGCGCAAAATTACTCTGTTCGGCATCGACGTCAGCAACCATCAGGGCAACTTCGACTTCGCCGCTGCGCGGCGAGAGGGATTCGCGTTCGCGGTCCACAAGATCTCGGAGGGCGACGGATACCGCGATCCGTACTGGCCGTGGGCGCGGGTCGAGATGGCACAGTATTTTCCGAAGCGTTGGGGCGGCTACGTGTTCTGCCGTACCGACGTCGATCCGGCGCGCGAGGCACAGTTGCTCCGTGAGCATGCAGGCGGCATCGACTTTCCGTTGCAGATCGACTACGAGGACACGACCAATGGTGGCTCGGTCGACGATCTTCTGAGCCGGATCGATGCCTATCGGGCCGTCGGGTTCGAGCACTTCCTTCCGGTCTACATTCCGCGATGGTTCTGGGAAACCCGCATGGCCGGCGGCGCCCTCGATCGGTTACCTGTCGGCGTGTGGAACAGCGACTACGTCGGTGGTCGGGATTACGCGTCTCGGCTCTACCCCGGTGACGACTGGGCGCCTTCCCGTGGCGCCGATCGCGGCGGTTGGGCGGACATGGGTGGAAAACCTGTTCGACTACTGCAGTTTTCGGAATCAGCCGTGGTGGCCGGTCAATCCATCGACGCCAATGCATTCCGCGGCAACGAGTCTCAGCTCGACTCGTTGTTCGAAGTATCCCATGAGGAGGGTGAGATGACTGACGAATCTGCTGCAATCGCAGCGCAATTGCTCGGATCCGACGGACGGGGATTCGAGATCCTCGGGCGTGCCGTCGAAACCGACCCGTCCCGTGACAGATTCCTCACCGAGGCGGTCGCGGTGATCCTGACCCAACTCGCGGGTGGGCCCAATTTCGAGGGCTGGGAACAGCTCGGCGACGGCGCGGACAGTGCTGCTCCGAGAAGGACTCTCGTCGACGCGCTCGCGCACATCAAGAAGCAGAACGACGAGATCCTCGAACTCCTCCGGCGAATACGGGAGTAACAAAGGTTCGAACGGCCGCTGGCCTTGCGTTCGGAGCGATGTCGTGCCATCCTCGGAACTATGACTACAGGAAAGGCGGACTCCGCCACTCTCGCGTGAGCCCCGTATCGCATGCCTCGGAAAATTCTTGTCGAGGCGTCAATTCTTCGCTGGACACGATCGACACCATGCGCGACGCATGGCTCGCCATCGGTCTCTGCACCAATCCTTCCGATCGATCGACGGCAGAATCCGCTGTTGCGCAACTGTATCGATGGTCCGGTTGTCCCGAACCCAACTTCGTGTGGGTGCCGTCCCCGCCTGCGGCCGCGCAACTGATCGCTTCCGAAGGTTTGGCCGGGCCCCTCGACCTGGGCGGTGAGGGTATCCATCGTGCGCCTGCACGCATCGCTTCGCTGATTACTGCGTCGCGTGAGCGGATGGACAAACGGATCGACAGTCGAAGACCGTTGCTCGACGAGCGTGCAGCAATTGCCTCGGCGAGGAAACTGCCGTCGCAGGATGCGTTGGACAAAGGTGTCAGGCCGGATCTGATACTGAGATCGGCCATTTGGGACTCCCTGCGCACCAGTCTATTCGACGGCGTGGCGACCGCTATCCGGACGTTGCTCCCCCCGTTCCTCGGCGGTGTCACGTGGTACGGCCAGCAGGAGTCGCACAGGTTGGCGTTCTACGACGCTTATCGTCGCACCGGTCTTGCCCGGTACCGGTCCGGCGATCACGACATGCTGGACGTAGTCACCGCTCTGGCACGCTCGACCGGATGGTGGTGGGCCTTCGATGATGTCTGCGTCATGGCGGAGCGTCCCTGTTCTCTGTACACCGAACGCACGCCCGGGGGAGTGCACAACGAGCGTAGGTTGCATCGACCGAGTGGGCCCGCGATCGAATTCTCCGATGGTAGTGCGGCTTACGTGATAAACGGAACGATTGTTCCAGACTGGGTCGTGCTGGATCCGACCGTCGAACGTATCGCAAGGGAACGCAAACTCGAGGTCCGACGAAGTGCCATCGAACGTATCGGATGGTCTGCCTATATCGATGAGGCGGGACTCGATCTGATCGACTGCGCCGATGACCCCGGCAACCCCGGTTGTACTTTGCAGCTGTTCGCGATGCCGGACGGATGGGGGCTCTCCGGTCGGATTCTCCTCGTCGTCAACGGTTCTCTCGAACGGGACGGCCATCGCCGACGCTACGGCCTACACGTCCCCGGTTGGATTCCGTCGGCCCTCGATGCCGGAGGCTGGACCTATGGCATCAGCGGTGCTGACTATGCGCGGCTCGTCCGGCGCACCTGAACCACTACTACCCAAGGTGAAAACAGTGAGCATGAACACCATGAATATGACACTCTCGGATCTCACCGCGCTCAGCGGTCTCGACGTACTCGATCATCTCGACCAGCAGGTGTCCGTACCCGTCGTCGACGGGCCGCAAGCGCAGGGAGACCTCATCGTCGTGCCGCACGAAGTGCTCGTCGATGTCGTGAAGATCGAACGATGGTCCTCGTCGTTCAGCGTCCCACGATCGGGGATCGAACTGCTGCGCAGCGCGGCGGGCGGTAATCCGCACAGTCTGGTCGCCGACGATGGCGAGTGCACGTGGATCACCGGCGTCCGGGACAGTCGCCGCCTGGCTCTCGGAATCCTCGATACTCGGGTGGTCGCATACCTCATTCATCCCGAGCATGGCGCCACCGGAATTGCGCCGGGCCGCTATGTAATCGGCCGTCAACGAGAGAGCGGCGGGCTCTACTCTCAGGTGCATCTGGTGGCCGACTGAGAGCGTCGGAGATTTCGGTGCAAGGTGGTTTGTCTTTGGTCGAGGCTGGCAGACTGACAGGATGAAGGCAGTGCGTTTCAGCCGTTTCGGCGGTCCCGAAGTCCTCGAGCTCGTTGACCTCATCGATCCTCATGCAGGTCAAGGCCAGGTCCGTATCGCAGTGCGCGCAGCAGGTGTCAACACGAGCGATTGGAAGAAGCGGCAGGGACTGATGGACGAGGAGCTCCCGCAGACTCTGGGGTACGAGGCGGCGGGCATCGTCGACGAGATCGGCGACGGAGTCACGGGGGTAGCCGTCGGCGATCGGGTGTTCGGGTTCTCCGACGACGGCATTGCTCAGGCAGAGTTGGCGGTGCTCACGCACTTCGCGCCGGTTCCGAAGTCGCTCGGTTTCTCCGATGCCGCAGCGCTGCCTGTGGCGTTGGAGACAGCGACACGGGCGCTCGACCAATTAGGTTTTGCTGCAACATTATTGGTCAATGGTGCATCGGGGAGCGTGGGAAGCGCAGTAGTTCAGCTCGCGGTGGCGAGAGGTTCGAGGGTGATCGGCACTGCCAGCCCGGCCAATCACGAGTACCTTCGCTCGCTGGGCGCCGAACCGGTGGTGTACGGCGAAAGGCTTGTGGACCGGGTTCGCGCGCTGGGGCCTGTTGACCGGGCCCTCGACGTCGCAGGCGGCGGCGTCCTGCCCGAGCTCATCGAACTCACGGGCAGCGCAGACCACGTCGTGACCATCGCAGACTTCGCGGGTGCTCAGCAATGTGGGGTGCGGTTCAGTCGGGGCGATTCTGGGCGTGCGCTGCATGTGCTGGACGAGATCGGCGCGCTCATCGAGACCGGCGGCTTCCAGGTTCCCGCTGTGCAGAGTTTCGCTCTCGCCGATGTCGCGGCGGCTCATCGCCTCGGCGAGCGCGGTGGTGTACGCGGAAAGATCGTGCTGGTGACCGGCTAGGCCAAGTTTCGGCCGGTTGTGGATCGGATATGTTCCGGAAGCTCACCTTCCCGATCGCCGGTATTCATCGTGCTCGACGGTTCGAGAAGCAGCACGCTGGCTCCGTGTTCGGATGCTGGTTTGTGTTCTGTGCCTCTGGGGACGGTGAACACCGATCCCTGGTCGAGATGCACGGTGCGTTCCTGGCCATCTGGTTCGCGCAGTGCGATGTCGATTTCTCCGTCGAGAACGTGGAAGAACTCGTCGGTTTCGAGATGCCGGTGCCACACGAATTCGCCTCGAATCTTGACTATCCGCACGTCGTAGTCGTTGATGCAAGTGACGATCCTGGGGTCCCACTCGTCCGTGAACGAGTCTAAAGCGAGTCGAAGATTCACTGGTTCCGTTGTCATTCGTTGATAATGCATGTAGATAGTTACCGGACGTGAGTGCTATGAATTGCACATGCCGAAAGAAAACTCGCAACCCCGGAGGCCGGCACACCGCGTTGTTGTCATCGTCGACGAGAACTCGAATCCGTTCGAAATGGGCTGTGCAACCGAAGTGTTCGGGCTGGATCGGCCGGAGTTGGGCGGAATGCTCTACGACTTTCAGTTGTGCGCTCCGGAATCGGTCATCCGAATGCGCGATGGATTCTTTTCGTTGACCGCTGTTGCGGATCTGAGCGCTGCAGACGGCGCGGATACGTTGATCGTTCCGAACCGTCCCAATGTTGATGTTCCGCGGCGCCGTGAAGTGCTGGACGCCATCCGGCGAGCACACGACCGCGGTGCTCGTCTCATCGGGTTCTGCAGTGGCGCGTTCACTCTCGCCGAGGCGGGAGTCCTCGATGGTCGACGAGTGACTGCCCATTGGCAATGGGCGGATTCTTTTCGTCAGCGGTTTCCTGCGGTGACGTTCGAGGAAGCTGTCCTGTTCGTCGACGATGGTGACATCCTCACTGCAGCGGGGAGCGCCGCAGCTTTGGATCTCGGTTTGCACGTCGTGCGATTGGATCATGGTGCTGAGGTCGCGAACTCGGTCAGCCGTCGCCTCGTTTTCAACGCCAACAGAGACGGCGGGCAGAAACAGTTCATCGAACAGCCAGTTCCCTCGGTGGCCGAGGATTCCATGGCGGTGATTACGCTGTGGGCTCTGGCGCATTTGAGTGAACCGATCACGGTTGCAGATCTCGCTCGGCGTGCACATATCAGTGTCGCGACCTTGCATCGTCGTTTCGTGGCGCAGCTCAACACCACTCCGTATGCATGGCTCAATCGTGAGCGTGTTCGGTTGGCGTGTCGGCTGATCGAGCGGGGCGATTTGGATCTGAATGCGGTGGCTGCAGCCTCAGGTGTGGGAACGACCACCACTCTCCGGACTCTGATGCGCCGAGAAACTGGTCTCACACCCTCGGCATATCGGCAGCGGTTCAGCGCGATCTGACCGATCTCGAACCGCCCGCACGAAGATGCCGCCCGGTCGGATAACCCTGAGCAAGAGTCTGTTCGTTGTAGTCCGGTGAGTGGCCCGCACATCGGGTTTTCTATCCTCCTTCCGGCGGCTGCGTCGCGTTCTAGGCGGCAGGTTCTCGTCTTCGGTGATAGCTGGGTCTTGGCTTGCGCTCCGGGTTTTCGTTTGTTGCGGGCGGGATGACGAAGGGGTGTCCGTCTTTCCCCATTGCGAGTGCCCAGCCCTCCTGATGAACTCGACGATGGCAGTCACCGCAGACCAGCGCCAGGTTGGTCAGGTCGGTTGCGCCGCCGTTCTGCCAGTACGTCAGGTGGTGGACTTGGCACCACCGGGCGGGGCGTCCGCACATGACGCAGCAGCGGTCGCGGACGATGACCGCGTTGCGTTGTTCGGGTGTTGCGAGGCGAACGGTGCGGCCCATCGCTAATGGAACGCCGGCGTCGTCGACGATGATGGGCGTGAGGTGCGCGTCGCAGCTGAGAAGCTGGGCGAGGCTGTGGCTGATCGGCCCGGTCCATTCGAGGTTGAAAGGCCAGTCCAGATCGCCCATCGACGGCGCTGTGCGTTTTATGTCGGCGGTGCCCTCGCCGCTGTCGCTGTCGCCGTCGTCGGGGCCCGTCGTGCTGGAAGCAGTCTTGGAAACCGTCGATTCAGCATCTTCATGGCGGCCCGGTTTCATGAGGTCCCCTAGGTTCACGACGACGTTGACGTGTGGTCGAGCGGGCCCGCTCTGGCGTGTTCCGGTGCACGGATCGTGATCGAGGTGTCGGGAAAGGGCGTCGGCATTTCTTTGCGACGAGTTTCTGGGGTCGCGGGTGCCGTCGGGTGCAGGTTGCGGTTTCGATAGTGGCGAGAGCACAGCCCTGAGCTTTTCCGCGAGGACTTTGTCGAGGTCCCCCTTGAGGACAGTGCGGCCGTTGGCTTGCAAATACATGTCGAGCTTGTTCAGGGCGGGATTCTCCGACACCGGCGGAGGGGGTGGACCGACCGGCCCAGGTTGGGGTCCGTCATCCTCGGGATTCGGACCGTCGTCGTCAGTGTGGTGGTCGTCCGTGTCGTTGCGATCGGGGCCGTCGTGATCGGGGTAGGCGTCGCGCCGTTCTTCTTCTCGCCGTTGCTGTTCGCGCTGAGTCTGCTCGTACCGTTCACGGGCATCCCGGCCTGCGGCAAGCCCGACTTCATGGGAGCGAGTCATGACCTTGCCGGCGGTGCTGTCGAAGGCAATGCTGAGCAGTTCTGTAACGACGGCGGCGAGCGCCTCGGCGGTCGATGTCGGATCGCAGGTCCGGACATGGTTGAAGCCGTCGTAGATTGCGTTGACATGCGCGAGGTGAATATCACCGTCGGCGAGCGCGTTGGTGACGGCAGGCCACTGACTGGCCCAATTCGCGACGTCGAATTGTCGGTCGCCGTTTCCGTGGGTGACGCGGGTGCCCGCCGCGAGCCAGCGTCCCGGGGTCGAATATTTGAGTCCGACGTTGATGCCTCGGCGTGAGAACTGGGCCAGCAGCGCGTATTTCTTTGCTGCCAAGCTATTTTCAGCGTGGGTGAGTTCGGTGATGCCGGATACGATCTCCTGATCGGAGAGCGCGTCGGCGCTGCGGTCGTCGCCCAACTTCTGCATACCGAGAAAAGTACAACGACCCTCCGACAAGAACTTCAGGATGGAGGGTCAGCCGCATCTCGGGCATCGGGTGGAGACACATCACCAGCGGTCGTAGATCGACGATCCCTGTTGGTAGTCGTCGTCATTCCGGTGCACCGGGGGAGGCGTTGGTGGTGGTGGTGGCGATGCTGACGTGATCTTGTCGATCAGACGCACAACACGGTAGTCGTCGGTCAATTCCCGACGAATGTCGGCGGCGGCCATCTGGGCGTCGTCGAGGGCGGCAGAGTGGGTATGGGCGAGAAGCTGCGCGGCGACGTCGGGGTGGAGTTGCGAGAACCACTGCGTCATGGACAGATTGGTGATTCGGCCGTCGACCGACACCTCCATCGTAACTTCACCGTTGCGGGCAGTCGCACGTCCGCGCACCGAACTCAGCGCCTTCTGCACCCGCGCTGCCTTGGCGGTCAGCGGAGTGAAATCCTCGGGATCGTTCGACACATATCCCCCTTCCCGCGTGCGCCCTCCCCGACGCTCGGTCAGATTAGCAGCAGCGGGGTGCGCGCTAATGCGAGATAGCCTCGACGCATGCGCCCGACGGCCCCACTCACCCTCGCTCTGGTGGGTGCGTGCCTGTTGATCACGAGTTCGTGCTCCTACGGCCTGCAGGTGGTCGGGATCGACACGGTGTCTTTCACGCCGCCCAGCGCTGATGTGGTGGCGGCGCCCGAGTGCATGGCCGAGGACATCTTCACCGCGCTGACAGGAATGGGACCGTGGGATCCCGCCATCGCATCGCCGGCGCCCGATCCCGGATACCCACCTGTCGGGTTCGATCCGGTCGAAGTTGTGCGATGTGAGAACGGAGTGAGCGATCAAGGGTTGATGTCCGTCGACTCGGTTGTACTGCAGGGTGATATCGACGCAGTGGACGAGGCATTCTCGGCGAAGTCGGTGCGCTATGCCGACAACATTTCGGCTAGCTGTGTATACGCACCTGAGGTCCCTGCTGGACTGTGGTTGGTTGACGCCGAAGGCCGGGCATTCCGGCCGGTGTGGCCGTCCGGCCCGTGTGGCCTCCAGGAACAACCGTTGCGGGCTCTCCAGTCGCTGGACGAGGTCTCCCGCTCGGCCCACCCCACAGGCGTCGTCGACGGCAATCGCTCATGCGCAGGTACCAGCGGCGAGGCGTACTTCGAGACAACGACGGTCGACGATGTCGCGGCGAGTGCTCGGTGGGAGAGTGAAACGGGCCAGGTGCTCCCGCCGACGTTGGTGATGCCGATCAGCGATGTAGCACTGCTGCAGATCTGCCGTTACCACGCGGCCGAAGCCGAAGCGGGACAACCGAACGACCTCGTGCCGGGATCGTTGCTCGCGGTGAGTCGACCGGGGAGCGCAGAGTTGATCGACAAGCTCGTGAATGCCCCGATTGCGCGGGCCTGCTCGCAGCAGGCGACACGAATCGCGTCGATGACTCTCCTTCGGCCGGATGGCTCGGGGGGCGCGCGGGTACACCTCGAATTGGACGGGTGCACTCGGGTATCGGGATTCGGTGCCGACCGTCAGGTGCCGGCGGACGTCCTGGAGATTCTATTGCGGGACGACTGAACGCTCCGGGGGGCGGTTTTTTACCTTCGCGCGCCGACGGGAGAATTACAGGGTCCTGGGGACCTCCGCCGGAGCCGTGCGTGAAGCCCTCGCGCGAGTGGAGGTCTGCGTCGGGAAGCTACAGTTAACCGACCATCTTGAACATGTTCAAATTCTGACGTACGGTGTTTGAACACGTTCAAAAAAGGGGGGTGTCGATTCATGGTGGTGCGTACGACGGAGACACGCGACAAGGTCGTCGAGGTCGCCTTGCGGCTGTTTCGTGACGAAGGATTCCAGGCCACAACCATGCGCCGGATCGCCGACGAAGCCGGTGTCTCCCTGGGCAACGCGTATTACTACTTCGCGGGCAAAGACGAACTCGTCCACGAGTTGTATGTGAGGATTCAGCGCGAGCACCGCGCCCGCGCCCTCACCGTTCTGGTCGAGGGTGGCTCGTTGGCCGATAATCTTGGCGCTGTTCTTCATTCAGGGCTCGACGTCATGGCGCCGTACCACGCATTCGGCGGGTCGTTCATTCAGTTGGCTCTGCCTGCGAAGTCGAGTTCCAGTCCGTTCTCCGAAGAATCGTCCGACGCCAGGTCCATGGCCGTCGATCTGATGCGGTTGACCCTGATCGCGTCGAAACAAAAGATTCCGGCATCGCTGAGCGACAGCCTCCCGACGCTGCTGTGGATGACCTACCTGGGTGTCACCCTGCATTGGGTGAGCGATTCCTCGGACGACCAGGCGCGTACCCGGACGTTGGTCGACGGCCTGGTGCCGATCGTCGCCAAGTCGGTGAAACTTGCCCGGCTCCCGGTGGCGCGCGGATTGGTCACTGATGTGGCCGGTCTTCTGACGCGGATGACATCACGAGAAGGGTTGTGAAGATGAACAATTCACCGTCGACAGTCGTGATCTGCGGGGCGAGCGGCTACATCGGTCAGTTCCTGCGCCGAGCCTACGAGGAGCGCGGGGTTCATGTACGCACCATTGGCCGCGGTACATCCAGCGACGCGGCATGGTCCGATCATGTCGGGTTGGTGGGCGTACTCGACGGCACTGACCTGGTGATCAATCTCGCCGGCCGTTCGGTGAGCTGTCGCTACGGCAAGAAGAACGCCGACGACATCCTGTCCTCTCGCGTGCAGAGCACTGCAGCACTTGGCCGCGCATTGGCGGATGCGGCGCACCCTCCCGAACTGTGGGTCAATGCCAGCACCGGAACCATCTATCGCGATTCGCGTGACCGGCCGATGGACGAGCGGACAGGCGAGATAGGAACGGGCTTCTCGGTCGAGGTTGCCCGATCCTGGGAACGTGAGGTGTTCGACGCCGACGTGGCGGTACGTAAGGTGGCGCTTCGCCTTTCGATCGTATTGGGTGCAGGCGGAGGGGCCATCAATCCGATGATCGACCTGGCCAGGCTGGGGCTGGGCGGGCGTATGGGAGACGGTCGTCAGATGTTCAGCTGGGTCCACGTGGCCGATGTCGCGCGGGTGATCGACCACTTGTTTGTGCGCGATGATGTTTCGGGGCCGGTCAACGTCGCAACGCCATTCCCGGTGACCAACAACGAGATGATGAAGCAGGTGCGTGCGGCAATGGGGCGTAGCCGCGGACTCTCAACGCCCGCATGGCTGCTCCAGTTCGGTGCGAGAATGATTCGCACGGAAGCCGAACTGGTCCTGAAGAGCCGCTGGGTGCATCCTGGTGTGTTGACGGATACAGGCTTTGGGTTCGAGTATCCCTTGTTGGCAGACGCCCTCGCCGAGATCGCTCGGCAGACTCCGCGTGGTCTTTTGCCGGTTGCGCTTGGGTGAGCCTATTTGGCGTGGATCCCAAGTTCGTCGCAATCCCGGACGTGCACTACTCCGATCTCCATCCGCCTGCCACGTACGCCGGTGAAGAAGAACCAAGCTCACCTCAGATATTGTGTCGCACCCATACATTCGGCTCGGTGTAGACCGCAGTGCCGTGTTTCAGGTCGCACAAGACAGGCGTCAGTGCGCCTGGAACTTCGACAGGACCTGCCCGGTCGAAGGAGAGGCCGGTCCACTCTCGCCATTCGTCGAGAGTTCCTGGGATGACCATCGATCGTACGGCGACGCTGTCGATTACTCCTCCGGCACGGACATGTACTCGAAGCCACGGATCAACAGGCAACCCATCAGGGCGAGTTCGATGGGCATAGGTCTCCATCGTCTCGTAAATGTCGTTCTTGCCGTTCGGTCTGAGCGGCGCGACAAGCTCGCCGTAGCCGAGGCGTCGGGCGTTCCTGCCGAGTTCCGCGAGCATTTTCGACGATAGTCCGCGACTCTGCTGTCCGGGAGCGACCGAAATTTCAAGAGCGCAGACAGAGTTGGGTGTACTCCCGCCGATAAGGCTGCGTCGTATTGCGCCGTCCCAACCGTCGGTGGGAAGTGGTTCACCCTCGGGGAGATACAGCGGAATTGAATAGGCGACGGCGACCACGGCACCGGAGCGGTCTTGGCACGCGAGCACGTAGTCGGCGAACAGCTTGATAGTGATCGGGTTGTAGAACAGCGTCGCGATGGGGTCTTTCGTCATGAACGTCGGCCATGAGTTCGGCATCGCAGCAATAGCATCGGCAAGGTCGGGTCGCGAGGCGAGAACGGAGACCGTTGAATCCATAGCCCTATGGTGCCGCGACGTCCGCGGGTAGTCCAACAAGAATTTAACCTTGCGCTTAATTAACCCATCGGTTTACTATAGCTTCATGGCGACCGACCAACTGAGCAGGACCTTCTCGGCACTCGCTGATCCAACCCGTCGTGCGATTCTCTCCAAGCTCTCGCGCGGGGAGGCGACGGTGAACGACATCGCAGCACCGTTCGCGATGAGCCTGCCCGCCATTTCGAAGCACCTTCGGGTGCTCGAGCACGCTGGACTTATTTCCCGCGGCCGCGACGCACAATGGCGCCCTGCACGGTTGAATGCCACGCCTCTGGAACCTGCTGCCGACTGGATCGACGGTTACCGCAGGTTCTGGGACCACAGTTTCGACGCTTTGCAACAACACCTCGCACAAGAACAGAAGGGCAACACCCATGACTGAACCAATCGGCGCCTACCTCACACGCACGTTCGCGGCACCGCCGACGGCCGTCTTCGACGCCTGGGTGACCCCTGCATCGTTCGCCACCTGGTGGGGCGGCAGCGAAGTGATAGTTCCCCTCGACTCCGTCTCGATGGACGTTCGCCCCGGCGGTACCTGGAAGGCCACACTGATCGTCGGAAACGGCATGCCCGAATTCCACTTTCGCGGCGAGTACCTCGAAGTCGATCGACCGAACAAGCTCGTCATGACATTGACCGACGAACCCGGCGACGAACGCGAGGTCCTCACCGTGATCTTGACCGCGGTGGACGGCGGCACCGAAATGCAGTTCAGTCAGACCGGTGGACATCTCACGCCTGAGCAGTACGCAGGTACGGCGGATGGTTGGGGCGTTGCTCTCATGGCGCTGGATGCGCTTCTCGCGGCCTAGGGCATGCACAGATCTGCTACATGCCGAACTACTTCGCGTACGACGCCAACTCGGGCTCGGCAGCGACCGAATCCTCGAGGAAATGTCGGGGCACGCCCGTGAAGTACTCGAAGTTGGACGACGCGCTGTCCGCCGAAAGAACTAGTTCCGGCATGAGCGTGGTGAGGCACAGGTCTTTCGAGATTCTGGATCGGACGGCAGGCCCGTCGTTCTCTAGAGCGTCGAGCACAATGTTGTAGGCCACGTTGTCCCCGAGAATCGTGAAGTGCTCGACGGGTCGAAGCGGGCAAATATCTTGTACCGCAATGTTTGTTGCGCCGGTGAGCGTACTTGCATGTGGTTGCGGGTAGATCAGCTCGTCGAATTTGGTGTAGATCGAGGTATAGCTGGGGCCGTCGGGCAGCGGTCGCGCTTGAAGAGCGTTCAGGTAGTTGGATCCGCTTGCAATCTGCCAGTTGGCAGGCGGAAACTTCTTGGCCTTGTCGCAACCGTTGCGTGCTGAGTCGGTGCCGTTGTACGGCGTTGCCAGTGAAATGAAGTCCGATACCAGTGACGGTAGATCGGGCCAGAACTCGAGTGCCCACAGCTCGTTCAGCGGTCCGTGCTGGTGGCCCATCATCACTACTTTTCGGTTACTCTCGGCAGCCATCTTCCGCACGGCATGGACCACATACTCGGCCGAGACTTGGAGGTCGGAGTACCCGTCATTGGGAAGGGACAGGCTGCACACCGGAATGCCAAGAGCCGGAAGTGATTGCAGGTAGTTCCAACCGAACGACTGCTGATCGGTCGCGAACGCGGGCGTCAGCAGCACCGGATCTCGATCCACGCCATGAAGGTCGGTGGTGCAGGTGAGCGCTGAGTCGAGCTGATCGACTTCGACGGTCAACGCCGGCCCGGCAGCGTCGGCGGACGCGATTGCTGAATTTATGGTGAGGGCGAACAGCGCCGCCGCAGCGAGCGCCAGTGTTCGGATCTGCATAATTTCCTGACGTGGTCGGTTCCGCCAGTCTGTTCCGCAGTGCGCACGTAGGTGTTGAAACTGATGATCGTTGGGAGGACTCCCACAGATGTCTCCATCTGTGGGAGAAAGTCCAATCGTGAGCCGGAGGTCAGTACAAAACACGAGCGTCGAACCTAGTGGCCTTGCGATTCCAGCTCGGCAACCGGGATATTCCTTCAGCTCCCCGCGCAGTGGCCCCTAGCCCTGCAGAATCTGGTGCGAGCGGTCGTTCTGACCGGCCGCACCTGCACGAACAGGGGTCTGACTGTGTGGTGAGTGCTTCTCCTGCCTGGGTTGGATAGTGTTATCCATCAACGTCTCTCGACATTGCACAGAACAGGAGTCTTCGATGACTGACTTCGGTCGGCTGTTGGCCGTGACCATCGATTGCCCCGAGCCCAGGCTGCTCGCCGAGTTCTACCAAGGGTTGCTCGGCGGAGATCTGCGTTCGACGAATCCCGACTTCGTGGTGCTCACCAGTGGGCACGGCGGCCGTTTGGACTTTCAACGAGTCGACAACCCGAAGCCGCTTCCGTGGCCGAGTGAAGATGCCGCCAGTCGGCTGCACCTTGATTTCATTGTCGACGATCTCGATGAGGGCGAGCAACGTCTGCTCGAACTCGGCGCCGTGCGTGCCGAGTTCCAACCTGGCGAGGGCCGGTTTCGGGTCTTCGTCGATCTCGCGGGGCACCCGTTCTGCATTGTGACCCAACCCGCGTAGGTGTGATCGACGACGAGGCGAAGGTACGTGCGGTTGCACACCGATCACTTCCTAACGACCGAAGCTTTCGTTGTGAGCGATCGGCGGCGTTGTAAGACGAGCTCGAGAAACTCCAAACGCATAGTCGGTCTACTGGCGTGTCCCCGGTGAACGGGGCCATTTTGTTTTAGAGTCTTGTTGCCCGTGAACTGGGCGGATAGGACGACGGAGAAACATGGCTGGACGAAAGCGCAACTCTGCTGAAGACATCGTGCGCAAA
>NZ_JASISW010000021.1 GCF_030063335.1 Rhodococcus sp. G-MC3
CTAATCAGTCAAATGACATCAAGTCCAAATCACTAGCAAAAAAACTCAACTAGCTATAAAACAAATATCAACCCACTTCAGACGGGAAGAATGAAGCAAGAAGATGTCACACCCACACCCCGAAAGGTATGAGCACCAAAAACATTCGGCACTGACATTCATCGACACACTGTTGAGTTCTCAAAGAACACGCACACACCATCCACCACCAAGCACAAACACTTGACAGCATCCGGGGCAACCGTTCCAGCCTATCCCAGCTTGGTCTCGGACACAAGGCCCGACTCTTGGGGGACACAGCAGATACTACCTTCGGTCAGATGCACCGTACAACCTCGTGTCCAAGTCCGTGAAGACTTGGTCGGTGTCCGTCTCGCTCTGACTTGAAGAAAGTTACGCGAGCGGACGGCACTGCGCAAGTCGGCAGGTAAACCCGAACTTTCCGTGACATTTACGCAGGTGACGCCCCCGCTCAGTGCCGCCCACAGTGACCTCTCCGCGAAATTTCCGACTGTGACGCCGGACATACTTACGGGTTGTGCGCTCTCGCCACGGCCAGAACATGCTCAGGCACAGGTGTTCCCGGCTCCACATCACCGGCGCGCACCAACTGCCCGGCACATTCGTGCAGGGGAACGACTCCCGCCCAGACTCCCCCGAGTTCGATATCCGTCGGGTCGTCGACGGGATCGCCACTTCTTGCTTTGACAGATGCCTCGAACATCGGAAGCGCGAGTACTACCGTCGCCGCAAGTTCCTTGTTCGTGTGCGCACGAAGATGTGCGCTCCTTCCGTCGATGACCTGATCGACGATCGCCTCGAGCGCACGTGATCGCTCGGACTCGTCGGTGACCACACGTGGTCGACCCAGCACGACTGCACTCCGATAGTTCATCGAATGATGGAAGGCCGATCGGGCAAGAACCAAGCCGTCGAGCACCGTGACGGTCACGCATATTTCGGAGTTTGGGGCCTCGACGAGGCTGCGGGCGGCGACGGAACCGTGCAAGTACAGAGTCCCTCCCTGGTCCGGTCCGTCGAAGTCGACGCCGAATGCGGTCGGCAACACTCGTACACTCCCGTCGACCATCACCCCCAAATGGCAGATCCTGGCGGAGGAGAGCACCCCCGCCAGATCGCTCCGGTTGGTGCGGGCGCGGATCCGACCTCGCTTGATGGTGGAACGCGCGGTGGGCGACAGAGAAGTGTCGTCGATGCTCATCCACTGATGATTGCCGAAGATTGGCCTATTGTCATGGTCCAAAGACAAGCAATTTAACTAAGCCACTTTGCGGAGCAAGCCGTGCTGCCATTCTCGCTCACCATCACGCTCGATCGGACGAACATTCGTACGCTTTCGGTGCAGATCGCCGACCTCGTCCGCACCGGCATCGACAACGGTCAGATCGTTCCCGACACTCGATTACCCAGCAGCAGAGCGCTTTCCGCTGATATCGGTGTCGCTCGGGGAGTCGTGGAGGTCGCATACGAGCAGCTGATCGCCGAAGGGTGGCTCGACGCGCGACGAGGATCGGGCACCTTCGTGCGACGCGTCCCCGCCGAGGTCCGGCCAACGGGATCGCGCGCCCAGACAACGTCTCCGGAACTCAACCTGGAACACCGGATCCGCCTCTCCACCGGCACCCCCTGGGTACCCACCAGAACGTCCGCCGCCTGGAAGCGTGCATGGAGGGAGGTCGGCACCGCGCAACTTCATCAGGCTTACCCGGACCCCCGTGGCGATCCCGAGCTCCGTGCAGCAATCGCAGCCTTGTTGAGTCGATCGCGGGGTCTGCACACCAGCGCCGACTCGGTAGTCGTCACCACCGGCAGCATGCATGGAATGAGTTTGTCTCTCGCTGCGCTCGGCGACGACGATCACCATCCACCTCCGGTGCTCGCGCACGAAAATCCTGGCTACCGGGTAGCGACAACCACAGCGAGACGGTGGGGATGGTCCGTTCACGATGTCGCCGTCGATGCCGACGGAATGGTGACGGACGATCTCGATCGCGCGCCGGCGGCGACTCGCGCCGTCTATGCCACCCCGTCACACCAATATCCGACGGGTGGTCTCCTCCCCGTCGGGCGACGTCGTGCGCTCGCCGACTTCGCTCGCACTCGCGACGTGATGATCATCGAGGACGACTATGATTCCGAATTCCGTTACGACGTAGCGCCTTTGCCGACCGTGGCGGAGTTGGCCCCCGACAGGACCATCTATCTCGGCACCGTCGCGAAGACCCTGGGCGCAGGCGTCAGACTCGGATGGCTCGTTGCACCGCCAGAATTCGTCGAGCAGATTGCCAGGGTTCGCGCCGACATCGGCGACTATCCGTCGATTCCGATCCAGCGTGCGATGGTGTCTCTTCTCCGCGACGGAGAATGGGACAAGACGGTTCGCGCGGCGCGCCGCCTCTACCGCGATCGCGACCGTCGGGTATCGACTGCCCTGGCGCCCTTCGGGGAACTACGCGGCGTAGGCGCCGGTATGTATACGACGCTTCTGCTCGATTCGGCATGCGCAGATCGAGTGGCGGTCGCAGCCGCGGCCGCCGGAATCGACGTCGACACCATGGCCATATCGACTCGCACCGCATCTCCGATAACAGGTCTCCTCGTCGGATACGGATCGGTTTCCGACGAGGAGTTGGCCCTCGGCCTCAATGTCCTGGTGGACGCTCTCGAAGTCGTCAGCTGACGCGTTCGATGTTTCCGCCGAGGGCGGACAGATTCTCCACGAACTGCGGGTAGCCGCGATCGATGTGGTAGACGTCGTGCACCTCGGTGACTCCGTCGGCACACAGTCCTGCGAGCACCAGGCCAGCGCCGGCCCGAATGTCGGACGACCACACCGGCGCGCTCGACAGTTGCGGAACTCCGCGTACCACCGCGTGGTGACCGTCCGTTCTCGCATCGGCGCCGAGACGGATCATCTCTTCGACGAACCGGAACCGTGCTTCGAAGACGTTCTCGGTGATCATCGACGTGCCGTTGGCAACAGCCGCCAGGCCGATTGCCATGGGCTGCAGGTCGGTGGGGAACCCGGGGAACGGCAACGTCGCGAAGTTCACGGCAGTCGGACGTTCGTGCTGCACGACACGGAAGCCGTCGGCCTCCGACGTCACCTCCGAACCAGCGGCGCGCAATTTGTCCAGCACCAAAGCAAGGTGCTTGGGATTGACCCCGCGTACGCGCACATCACCTCGGGTCATCGCCGCCGCGATTCCCCACGTCGCGGCGACGATTCGGTCACCGATCACCCGATGGGTCGTCGGTTTCAGCGAAGCAACGCCTTTGATCGTCAACGTCGATGTGCCCGCACCGGTGACCTGAGCGCCCATGTTGTTCAACATGTTGCAGACGTCGACGATGTCGGGCTCTCGTGCAGCATTGTCGATGACGGTCTCACCTGTGGCGAGCACCGCAGCCATCAGAATGTTCTCGGTAGCCCCCACTGACGGGAAAGCCAGCCGGATGTTGGCGCCGCGCAACTCTTCGGCTTCGGCAACGACACATCCATGCTGGATCTCACTGTGTGCGCCCAACAGGCGCAGACCCGACTGGTGCATATCGAGAGGCCGGGAGCCGATCGCATCCCCTCCTGGCAGCGCGACGACGGCCCGCTTACAGCGCGCGACCAACGGTCCCAGTACACAAACGGACGCCCTGAACTGCGTGACTGCAGGGAAGTCCGCGTGGTGCTTCGGTTCCGCTGGTGTCGTGATGTGTACGACCGAACCCTCGAGAACCACCTCGCACCCGAGCCCGCGGAGAACCTCCGCCATCAACGGGACGTCGAGGATGTCCGGGCAATTGGTGATCGTGCTCGTGCCCTCGGCCAACAAGGCCGCGGCCATCAATTTGAGGACGCTGTTCTTCGCACCGCCCACCGACACCTCGCCGACGAGTCGGTTTCCACCGGATACCAAAAAGCGTTCACTCACAGTTCGACAGCGTAACCACCCGAGTTGGGCGGTACCGTGGCGCCATGGCTGTACACCTGACTCGGATCTACACCCGCACCGGCGACGACGGGACCACTGGGTTGAGCGACTTCTCCCGTGTGACGAAGAACGACCCACGTCTGATCGCCTACGCAGACTGCGACGAGACCAATGCCAGTCTCGGAGTTGTTCTTGCCCTCGGCAATCCGGCGGAGAACGTGGTGGACATCATTCGAACCATCCAGTCCGACCTGTTCGATGCGGGCGCAGATCTGTCGACGCCTGTAATCGAGGATCCCAAGTACCCGCCGCTCCGCATCGATCAGTCCTACATCGACAGGCTCGAAGGCTGGTGCGACGAGTTCAACGAAAACCTCGAACCGCTGACATCGTTCATCTTGCCCGGAGGAACTGCCCTCGGGGCCCTCCTACACAACTCGAGGACGGTCGCGCGGCGCGCAGAACGAGCCGCGTGGGCTGCCGTCGACGAGAGTCCCGGCAATACAAGTGCACTTCCCGCCAAGTATCTGAACAGACTCTCCGACCTACTGTTCATCCTGAGTAGATCTGCCAACCCCGCGGGTGATGTGCAATGGGTTCCGGGAGCGTCGCGCGGGGCCGATACCTGAGCCGCACCGACAAGTCAGGCTGCGGGCCGACCACGCCTCGATCGACCTGAGGGCCGAGATTCCAGCCACGACATGAATGCGGTCAATGCCCCACGGTCGAGCGCAATCTCGTAGGCATGACCATTGTCGGTGAGCTCGAGGACCGCAATTTCGTCGGTCATGATGTCGAACTCGTTGCTGCGCGGTTTGCGCCGTTCCCCCACCTCGATGCCCTGACGGGTCATCCGGTGATCCGGGCCGGGGCGCAGGCTCGACAGTTTGAAGAAAACCAAGGTGTTGTCGCCGTAGCGAATGACTCCGTGCCTCCAGCCGCTACCGCCGGCCGAGGGCGTCACACGCATGATCGCCGCAGTGCCGCCGCGGCGAAGAATGGTGAGGCGATACAAAAAAGCCACGACGAGGGCTGCGAGCAGCACAACCAGAATGATCAGAACGATCATTCCGATGTGCATCACAGAACCTCGTCGTGGCTTTCTCGTAGAACCTAGGCCCGCTCGGCGGCGCGGATTCGGCCCTTCGCGATTGCGAGAGCTTCCTTGTCGTCACCGCCGGCGTCCAGTACCGATCGTGCTGCATCGACGTCGATGTCCTGTGCGAAGTCCGCGGACTCCGCCAGGACGGTGACGGTCTTGCCCGTAACCGACAGGAAGCCACCGTGGACAGCTGCCACGATCTTCTCTCCGTCGGTCGTCGTGATGGACACCGTCCCTGCCTCGACGAGCTGGCCCAGTACAGGCTCATGGCCGGCCATGATGCCGATCTCACCTTCGGTGGTCTGAGCGCTCACCAGGGTCGCGTTGCCGGACCACAGTTTCTGCTCGACCGCGACGAGTGAAACTTCCATGCCGTTCGTTTCCGCAGAAGTCACGTCGGGCTACTTTCCGGACATCTTCTTGGCTGCTGCCTCGACGTCGTCGAGACCACCACAGCTGTTGAAGGCCTGCTCGGGAAGGTGGTCGTACTCGCCCTTGGTGACCTTGTCGAACGCCTCGATGGTGTCGGACAGCGACACGACCGAGCCGGCTTCACCGGTGAACTTCTCGGCGACGATGAAGTTCTGGCCGAGGAACTTCTGGAGACGACGCGCGCGGCCGACCAGAACCTTGTCCTCTTCCTGAAGCTCGTCCATACCGAGGATGGCGATGATGTCCTGCAGTTCCTTGTACTTCTGCAGAATGCGCTTCACCTCGTTGGCGACGCGGAAGTGCTCTGCTCCGACGATGCCGGGCTCGAGGATTCGCGACGTGGAGCTGAGCGGGTCCACAGCGGGGTAGATACCCATCTGCGAAATCGGACGCGACAGCTCGGTGGTTGCATCGAGGTGGGCGAACGTCGTGGCAGGCGCCGGGTCGGTGTAGTCGTCGGCGGGAACGTAGATCGCCTGCAGCGAGGTGATCGAGCGTCCACGGGTCGAGGTGATGCGCTCCTGGAGCTCACCCATCTCGTCCGCCAGCGTCGGCTGGTAACCCACGGCAGAAGGCATACGTCCCAGAAGGGTCGATACCTCGGAACCTGCCTGCGTGAAACGGAAGATGTTGTCGATGAAGAGCAGCACGTCCTGGCCCTGCACATCGCGGAAGTACTCCGCCATGGTCAGTGCGGACAGGGCGACGCGCATACGCGTGCCCGGCGGCTCGTCCATCTGGCCGAAGACGAGGGCGGTGTCCTGCAGGACGCCCATCTCTTCCATCTCGAGGTGAAGGTCGGTGCCCTCACGAGTGCGCTCCCCGACGCCCGCGAACACCGAGGTACCGGAGAACTCGCGAGCGATACGGGTGATCATTTCCTGGATCAGAACGGTCTTGCCGACACCGGCACCACCGAACAGACCAATCTTTCCACCCTTGACGTACGGGGTGAGCAGGTCGATGACTTTGATGCCGGTCTCGAGGATTTCGGTTTTTCCCTCGAGCTGATCGAAGGCTGGTGGCTTGCGGTGGATGCCCCACTGCTCGCCGTCGCGACCGAGTCCCGGGGTATCGAGGCAGTCACCGAGGGCGTTGAACACGTGACCCTTGACGACGTCGCCGACAGGAACCGAAATCGGCTTACCCGTGTTTTCGACGGTGGTGCCGCGCACGAGACCGTCGGTCGGCTGCATCGAGATGGTGCGGACCAGGTTGTCGCCGAGGTGCTGAGCAACCTCGAGCGTCAGAGTCTTGGCCACCGTCGGCAGCGTGATCTCTGCGTGGAGTGCGTTGAACAGGGCGGGGATGGCGCCGCGCGGGAATTCGATATCCACAACGGGGCCGATGACCCGAACGACACGGCCGGACTGTGTGTCCGATCCGTTCGCGTTCTCTTGGGCTACTGCTGCGGTCATTGCTTAGTCACTTCCTGCGCTGTCAGCCAACGCGTTTGCGCCACCAACGATTTCGCTGATTTCCTGGGTGATCTGGGCTTGCCGAGCCTGGTTCGCCTGACGGCTCAGGGTCTCGACCAATTCGTTCGCGTTGTCCGTCGCGGCCTTCATAGCGGTACGACGGGCGGCCGACTCGGACGCTGCCGCATCGAGCAACGAGGAGTAGATCCTCGTGCTGATGTACTTCGGCAGCAGAGCCGACAGGAGGGTTCCGGCTTCGGGTTCGAAGTCGTACTGGGCCTGCACTTCGGAAGCAGAAGGAGAATCGGTGAGGGCATCTGCACCCATCTGAATCTCTTCGTCCGTGTAAGCGATCTCCAGCGGTGCCATCCGGCGTACCTCTGGCTTCTGCGTCAGCATCGACACGAAACGTGTGTAGACGATGTGCAGCTCGTCGACCCCTTCGATGGTGCCTTCACCATTCGGAGCATCGACGTCGGAGCCGGACCCCGCCATGAAGAGCTCGACCAAGTGCCTACTGGCCTTGGCCGCATCGGCATAGCCCGGCTCCTGGGAGAAACCGGTCCATGCACCCTTCACGTCGCGCTCACGGAAGGTGTAGTAACCGAGCCCCTTCGCGCCGAGCACGTAGATGACCGGATCCTTGCCCTCTTTACGAAGAAGCTGAAACAGCTGCTCCGCCTCCTTGAGCACGTTGGAGTTGTAACCGCCGCACATACCGCGGTCGCTGGTGACAACCAGGACAGCGGCGCGCTTGGGCTCGTCCCGCTCGTTCAGCAGCGGGTGGTCCAGCGAGCCGGACGCACTCGCCAACGCCGAGAGCACCTTGGTGATCTCTTCCGCGTACGGCTTCGAAGCGGCAACACGGGCCTGCGCTTTGGTGATTCGCGATGTAGCGATCAACTCTTGCGCTTTGGTGATCTTCTTCGTCGAGTTGACCGACTTGATCCGGGAACGCAGCTCGAGAATGCTTGCCATCTAGCTGTTCACGCTCCCTTCTCTACTCGTGAGAACACTGGTCATGTCGCTGACCTACTTGCTGACTGTCTTGCGTGTGACGTTGACCTGCTCCTGGCTGACCTCGTCGGGGTTCAGCGTGTCCGCCTCTGCCTCGTTGACGACGCGGTTGCCCTCGGAGTCCAGGAAGCCTGCCTTGAACTTCTCGGTGGCCTCGGTCAGTGCCTTCTGAGCATCGTCGTCGAGAGCCTTGCCACCGGCAATGCTGTCGTAGACACCGCTGGCGTTGCGGTGCAGGTCTTCGAGCAATTCGCTCTCGAAGCGACGGACGTCCGCGACGGGAACGGAGTCGTACGTGCCCTGGCCTGCAAGCCAGATCGAGATGATCTGATCTTCGACGGCAACCGGGGAGTACTGATCCTGCTTGAGGAGCTCGACCAGACGAGCGCCGCGCTCGAGCTGCGCCTTGGACGCAGCGTCGAGATCGGAGGCGAACGCAGAGAAGGCTTCGAGCTCACGGAACTGAGCAAGCTCGAGACGTAGCGAACCGGAGACCTTCTTCATGCCCTTGGTCTGCGCGGCGCCACCGACTCGAGAAACCGAGATACCGACGTTGATCGCGGGACGAACACCCTTGTTGAAGAGGTCCGATTCGAGGAAGACCTGACCATCGGTGATCGAGATGACGTTGGTCGGGATGTACGCCGAGACGTCGTTGGCCTTGGTCTCGATGATCGGCAGAGCCGTCAGCGATCCGCCACCGAGCGCGTCGGACAGCTTCGCCGAACGCTCCAGCAGACGGGAGTGCAAGTAGAAGACATCGCCGGGGTATGCCTCGCGGCCCGGCGGGCGACGCAGCAGCAGTGAGATGGCGCGGTACGCCTCGGCCTGCTTGGTCAGGTCGTCGAACACGATGAGGACATGCTTGCCCTGATACATCCAATGCTGGCCGATGGCCGAGCCGGTGTACGGTGCGAGCCACTTGAAGCCGGCGGAATCGGATGCGGGAGCCGCGACGATGGTCGTGTACTCGAGTGCACCCTGCTCTTCGAGCGCAGCTTTGACGCCTGCGATCGTGGAGCCCTTCTGGCCGATGGCGACATAGATGCAGCGAACCTGCTTCTTCTCGTCGCCCGACTCCCAGTTGGCCTTCTGATTGAGGATGGCGTCGATGCAGACGGCGGTCTTGCCCGTCTTGCGGTCACCGATGATGAGCTGACGCTGTCCGCGACCGATCGGGGTCATGGCGTCGATGGCCTTGATACCGGTCTGGAGAGGCTCTTCGACAGGCTGGCGCTCGAGCACCGAGGCTGCCTGCAGTTCGAGAGCCCGGTTCTCGCTGGACTCGATGTCGCCGAGGCCGTCGATAGGCTGGCCGAGAGGGTTGACGACGCGACCGAGGTAGCCGTCGCCGACCGGTACCGACAGAACGTCGCCGGTACGCTTGACTTCCTGGCCCTCTTCGATGTGCTCGTAGTCACCGAGGATGACGGCACCGATTTCGGTGGCATCCAGGTTGAGCGCAACACCGAGAACGCCGCCGGGGAACTCCAGAAGCTCGTTGGACATCGCCGACGGAAGTCCGGACACGTGTGCGATTCCGTCGCTCGTGTCAGTAACCGTGCCGACCTCCTCGCGGGAGGACTCCGGTGAGTAGCTCGCGGTGAAGTTCTCGATCGCGCTACGGATCTCGTCGGAGGAGATCGTCAGCTCCGCCATATTTTTTCCTGCTCTTCCTTCAGTGATCGCGGTATCAAAGTGATTCGAAATGTCGAAACGCTTCTTTTGGTGACTGTGGCGTCCGTGCTCGGACTACTTGAGTGTCTTTCGCAATGCAGCAAGGCGGCCCGCCCCACTACCGTCGATGACCTCGTCGCCTACCCGGACCACGAGTCCGCTGAGCAGTTCGGTATCGACCTCGATATGAACAGTGACGGGCTTGCCGTAGGTACGCGTCAGCGTGGCAGTCAGCTTCTCGAGCTGAGAGTCACTGAGCGGCGCCGCGCTGCGCACGTGCGCCACAACCCGGTCACGAACCTGAGCGGCCAGCCTTGCCAGCTCGTCCAGCGCGTCGGCGGGTGCCGACTTGCGGAGGCGACTGACCGATTGGACGGCCAACGCCTCGGTGACTGCGGTCACCTTGCCGTAGAGCAAGCGTCCGAGGAGCTCACGCTTACCTTGAACAGGCTTGCTGACATCGGACAAGGCCTGTTCGAGTTGCGGGTTACCTGCAACGATCCGGCCGAGACGGAACAGTTCGTCCTCGACGGTGTCCAGTTGATCCTGGTCGGCAGCGGCACGAAACAGAGCTTCGCGTCCCAGCTCGACCAGCGAGTTCAACAGGTCCGAAGTCTTGGACCAGCTTTCCGATACGGCCGACGTCAGGATCTTCGCGGTGATCTCGGAGATCTGACCTGCGAACAACTCCTGCGCGAGCGCACTGCGACGATCCGCGGACACCGACGAATCAGCCAGCGCGGTACGCAACGTGCGCTGCCCGTCGAGGGTCTCCACGACAGCGAAGAGCTCGGCACCGGTCTGCGCGGCCGCAGCAGTTGCCTGCCCCGCCGACGCAGACCCCAGTGCATCGTTCGCAACCGAACGCGTGCGGGCGAGAGCCTCACGAGAAGTTGCGTACATGGTTATCTCACTTTCCGGCTGCAGAGTCAGCGGTGACGGAGTCGAGTTCGCTCAGGAAACGATCGATGGATCCTGCTCGCTTCGCCTCGTCGGACAACTGCTCTCCGATGACCTTTTCGGCGAGTTCCACTGCCGTGCGTCCGAGATCTCCACGAAGTTCCGTGACGATCTGCTGACGCTGAGCAACGAGCTGGCTGTGGCCCGCGGCCACGATCCGGTCGCTCTCTTCCTGCGCCTTCGTCTTCATTTCGGCGAGGATTGCCTGGCCCTGAGTACGCGCTTCCTCACGGATCTGCGCGGCCTCGGAACGGGCGTCGGCCAGCTGCTTCTTGTACTGCTCGAGAGCAGCCTTCGCTTCTGCCTGCGCCTCTTCGGCCTTCTTGATGCCGCCTTCGATCAGCTCGCTACGTTGTGCCATGACTTCTTGGAACTTCGGAAGGATGTACTTCCAGAAGACGAAGCCGATGACAGCGATGCAGATCGCAGACCAAACAATGTCGTATGTCGCGGGGAGGAGAGGATTGATCTTCTCTTCCTCCTCCGCGGCCAAAATCGCGAGGTTGGTTGCCATGTCGGATTAACCGAACAGGAAGCCGGCGACGATACCGATCAGCGCGAGCGCTTCGGTGAACGCGATGCCGAGGAACATGTTGGTACGGATGGTGCCCTGGAGCTCCGGCTGACGCGCGATGCCCTCGATGGCCTTGCCCACCACGATGCCTACACCGATGCCAGGTCCGATCGCTGCGAGACCGTAACCGATTGCACCGTAACCTGTGCCGGTCACCGTGCTGGTCGTTTCCTGTGCCAGGTACGCGAGGCTCATTTGATTTCCGTTCCCTTTCTGTTGCCCACCACCGGTCGGTGCGTGGGTCAGGTAGATCTTTTCGGTCGTGCGGTTCAGTGAGACTCGTCAGTGCTTTTCTAGTGAGAGTCTGCGTGCAGTGCGAGATCGATGTACACCGCAGTCAGCAGTGCGAACACGTATGCCTGCAGTCCGATCACGAGCATCTCGAAGAGCGTGAAGCCGAAGCCCGCTGCCAGCGAGAAGATGCCGAAAATCTTCATTCCCGCCGCGGCCTGGAAGAAGAAGAACTGGGTCGCGCTGAAGAACAGCACGAGCATGAGGTGGCCGGCCAGCATGTTGGCCATGAGACGCACGGTGAGCGTGAACGGCCGGAGGATGAACGTCGAGATGAACTCGATCGGAATCAAGATGATGTGAAGTGCAATGGGAACGTCGGGAACGACGACACTGCTCTTGATGTACTTGAAGAAGCCGTACTTCTTGATGCCGACGTAGTTGAACGTGACGTACGCAATCGCTGCAAGCACGATCGGCATGCCGATTCGAGCGTTGGGCGAGATGTTGAGGAACGGGATGATTCCCGACAAGTTCATGAACAGCACGGCGAAGAAGATCGTCATGATGATCGGCAGGAAGCGCTTGCCCTGCTCCTTGCCGAGAATCTCGTCGGCGATCTGAATCTTGACGAAGTCGAGCATGTACTCGACGCCGTTCTGCAGACCCCGCGGTACGACCTTCGGGCTGCGCATCGCCACCGCGAACAGCACGACCAGAACAAGCGTCATGAGGATGCGGATGAGCATCAGCCGGTCGAGTTCGAAGGGAGTGCCTTCGAACAGCACAGCGGGAGGAAAGAAGTCGGATAGTGACGGCGGGTGGAACTCCGCAGCCAAGTTGGTGACGCTCAGCGGTCTCTCCCGTGTTCGGGCCGCAGACGACTACGACTGCGGTTCGATCGGACATTGACGATCTATCAAGTCGACGATATCGGCTCGAGGTCGTCAGCAGCTGAGGCCTGGTCTTCATTGGCCAGCGTCTGTCGGGTGTCGGCGACTTACGTCGACTCGGCAACTATCCAGGCGCGTCTGTAATGAAATTCACGCGCTTTCGGTTACCTGCAAGGGATGATCTGGCCGCGAAATGTCCCATTCGCGGCAGTCCGCCCCTTACTTGGTGGGAACTTTATCAACACAACTACGACGTTGTGTAGGTGGGGCTACTTCTTGACCGATTACGACCGGTCGTCGTACTACGTGTTGTCGGAGCCTTTGGTCGACGGTGGTTCGTCGACATAAGGCGCCTTCGTTCGCACCACACCGTAGACCTCTGCGCCGAGAACCAGAACCAGGGCGAACACTACGACCAGTGCGAGCGACTTCTTGCTGTAGAAATCCATGTCCTTGAGTACCGCCAACACCACCACGGCGAGCAACATCTTGACGATCCAGCCACCGAGCAGAACAGCACCGGCCATCGTCGGCGGGATTTTGGAGGTGAGGGCGATCGACAGAGCGGTCGTGAGGATGAAACCGCCGCCGAGCGCCGCGCCGATGAGTGCGCCCCACAGTCCGGGAAGCCCAGCGACAAGCGTCGCGATGACAGCGCCGAGGACAGTCAGCACCAGCAGTCCGATAACGCCGTACCGAACTGCAGCACGCATCGCATCGGACTGATCGGGCACAGGCGCAGGAGAGAAGCTCACAGGCGCACAGACTACCTGTGCATGACCGGGCCTCAGGACCGTCGTGCTCTCTTGTCAGCATTTCTGGTTCGCCTGCGTTGACGGGCCCTGTCGAGGCGGATTGTCGGCACAGCCGTCACCACCAGCGCGAACACCAGCCCTGCTGCAACCAGTAGGACGACGATTCGACGGTCGATCAGCGAGGAACCAACCACACCGAACGCGAGAACACCGACCCACAGGTAGATCACCAGTACGACTCGGCGGTGGGAATGACCGATCTGCAGCAACCGATGATGGAGGTGCATCTTGTCCGGACTGAATGGGCTGCGACCCGCCCTCGTTCTCCTGATCACAGCGAGCAGGAGGTCGAGGATCGGAATGAACATCACCGCACCGACCAGCAGCAACGGCGACAGCAAGCCGAGAAGGTCGCGCGGTCCGTACCCCGTCAGTGGGATCCGGCCGGACGCACTCGTCGCGATGGTCGCGAGCATCAGCCCGATCAGCATCGAACCCGAATCACCCATGAAAATTCGGGCCGGTTGAAAATTGTGGGGCAGGAATCCGAGGCACGCGCCCGCCAACGTTGCAGCGATGATCGCCGGTGGATAGACACCGGTGTCGCCGCCCTGCTCGTGAAGAAGTCCGACGGAGAACACGCAGATTGCAAGGGAGGCGATGAAGCCGAGTCCGGCGGCCAGGCCGTCGAGGCCATCGATGAAGTTCATCGCGTTGACCATCACGACTGTGATCAGAACGGTGACCAACCCGGCTTGCAGCTGGTCGAGTACGACCGTGAACCCGCCGTCCGTCCACGGCACGTAGATGATGTACCAGCTCACTCCCATGACGACGAGGACGCCTGCCGCGGTCACCTGGCCGACGAACTTGGTGAGTGCGTCGAGGCCCCATCGGTCGTCGATTACGCCGACGGCGACGATGACGAATCCGGCCACAAGAGCTGCCGGAATGTCCTGGGTTCCGTATTGAGAGTCGAAACCGCGCGCGAGAGCCGGGAGCTGTGACGCGAACAGCAGCGCAACGGCCATTCCGACGAACATTCCGGTGCCGCCGAGCCGAGGAGTCGGGGTGACGTGCACGTCGCGCTCGCGGGGGGCCGCCACGGCACCGAACTTGATCGCCAGGACACGGACACCGCCCGTTGCCAGAAACGTCACAACGGCTGCGGTGAGGAAAACGAGAAGTAGCTCTCGGATCGGGACACCCGCACCCTGCCCGGACTGAGCGAGAACATCGAACGTCATGCGCGGGGATACGCGGGCTTGCGCCCCACGAGAGCGGCGACCTCACCTCTGATGCTGTCGAGTTCGCGATCGCCCGCCGCAGTTCCGGCCTCGGCTTGGACCGCTCGAGCCACCAGTGTCCCGACGACAGCCGAATCGGCAGCATCGAAGCCCTGCGTCGTGGTGGCAGCCGAACCGACACGAATCCCCGACGCCACCGCAGGCGGAGCCGGATCGAACGGGATCGCATTCTTGTTGAGGGTGATGCCTGCGGCAGCGCATCGCCCTTCGGCGGTACGTCCGTCGACTCCGAGGTGCGAAAGATCGAGTAGCGCCAGGTGCGTGTCGGTTCCACCCGACACCGCACGCATTCCTGATTCGACGAGAGCGGTTGTCATCGACTGTGCATTCTCGACAACCTGCGCTGCGTACCGACGAAAGTCCTCACTGTGCGCTTCACGAAATGCGACGGCCTTGGCAGCGATCGCATGCATCAGAGGTCCGCCCTGACTGAACGGAAACACCGCCTTGTCGATCGCACGAGCATGTTCTTCGCGACACATCAACATTCCGCCGCGAGGTCCGCGCAGAACCTTGTGCGTTGTCGCCGAAATGACGTCGGCGTAGGGAATCGGAGACGGAATCGCCTGCCCTGCAACGAGTCCGATGAAGTGAGCGGCATCGACCCACAGGATTGCGTCGACCTCGTCGGCGATCGCGCGGAATGCCGCGAAGTCGATCTCGCGTGAGTATGCAGTCGCTCCGGCAACGATGATCCGCGGTCGATGTACGAGTGCGAGTTCCCGCACCTCGTCGTAGTCGATGAGTTCGGTGTCGCGATGCACGTGATACGGAATTGCGGTGAACCATCGGCCGGAGAAGCTGACTTTCGACCCATGAGTGAGGTGCCCGCCGTGCGGGAGGCTCATTGCCAGGATTGCATCACCCGGCTTCGCGAATGCCGCGTAGACCGCCAGATTTGCATTGGCCCCTGAATGGGGCTGAACGTTGACGTGGTCGGCGCCGAACAACGCTTTCGCCCGCTCGATCGCCAGGTTTTCAGCTCGGTCGACCACATCGCAGCCGCCGTAGTAGCGAGCGCCCGGGTAGCCCTCCGCGTACTTGTTGGTGAGCACACTTCCCTGGGCGGCAAGAACGGCGGGACTGGTCAGGTTCTCGCTGGCGATGAGTTGCAGTCCGCCTCGAAGGCGATCGAGTTCGTCGGTGAGCACACCGGCGATCTCCGGATCGGCGGCTTCGAGCTCGCTGAACTCCGGACCGAAGAACCGAGGCGCGGTCACGATGCGACGCTCCCGGCGAGCAAGCTTTCGGTGCTCACACCGAGCACCTCCGCAACCGCCTCGGTGGATACCGCCCCGGAACGGAGGACACGGGGTTGATCGGACGTGAGGTCCACAATTGTCGAGGCCTGTGCGTGTTCGGCGGGACCACCGTCCAGATACACCGCCGCAGATCCACCCAGCTGGTCCCTGGCCTCGGTGACTGTTGTCGCAGGCGGTTGGCCGGAGATGTTCGCGCTCGACACTGCGAGGGGACCTACCTCGCGCAGCAGCTCGAGCGCCACCGGGTGCAGCGGCATCCGCAGCATCACGGTCCCCTGGGCGTCACCGAGATCCCAGGCCAGTGACCTCGCCTGCTGGACGACAAGGCTCAATGCTCCCGGCCAGAAAGCTCTGATCAAATCACGCGTACGCGGCGGGACGCTCCCCACGAGTCCGTCGATGGTGCTCCAGGACCCGACGAGCACCGGCACCGGCATATCCCTGCCTCGGCCCTTCGCCCGCAACAGATCGGTCACGGCACTGCCGTCGAATGCGTCGGCAGCGAGCCCGTACAGCGTGTCCGTCGGCATCACGACAAGGCGGCCGGATTTGAGTGCGCCTCTGGCCGCGGTCAATCCCGCTGCTCGAGAGTCGGCCTGCTGGCAGTCATAGACGGTACTCACCCCCCTATCTTGTCACCCGTCCCGCCGCGACGGATCGCAAGGCTGGTTGGGTACCCCGTGTCGCCTGTACTAGCGCAGCCCGTTCCGCAAGCTCCACTCCTAGACACACAGTCCGTTCCGCAAGCTCAACTCCTAGCTTTCAGGGGAGACAGCGCGAGACGCAACGACGAACCGCGGGCGGCCGGCGAGGTCTGGATGCTGGACGACATCGGTGAAAACACGGCGGCCCTCGAACAACTCCACGACGCGATGGCCATGGGAGTCGTCGTGTTCCACACCAACTCCCCCGCCGAGGCGCAACCACCGGGCAATGTTTTTGATCATCGGTTCGATAACCGATAGACCGTCGCTGCCGCCGAACAACGCAAGATGCGGGTCATGGTCGACCACCTCGGGATCCAGCACGGCACCCACGGGAATATAGGGAGGGTTGGCGACAATTACATCCACGCCGCCGTCGAGTTCGGTCAAAAGCGAACGGTCCGTCACGTCTCCATGGTGCAGCGTGATGGGGGTATCGCCGCGCTCCGCTCGCAAGTCTGCATTGCGCCTCGCCCAGGCAAGCGCTGATGGGTCGAGTTCGACCGCGTGCACCTGGGCATCCGGCCTCGCATTGGCCAAGGCAAGCGCAAGTGCGCCGGAACCCGTGCACAGATCCAGAATTACCGGCGGCTTCCGATCGACTCCTTCGACAAACGCAAGAGCCCAGCCGAGAAGCAGTTCGGTCTCGGGGCGCGGCACGAAGACACCCGGCCCTACCTCGACGTCGATGTTACCGAGCGCTGTTGTGCCGGTGATGTATTGCAGGGGAATCCGCTTGGCGCGCTGAGCGATTGTTTGTTCGTAGGCGTCGATCACCTCTGGTTCGACGAGAGGAACCAGACCGAGACGACCACGCTCGACTCCGACGAGATGAGATGCCAGCAGTTCGGCGTCGACCCGGGGGCTCGGCACCCCTGCCGCCTCCAGCGTCGCAGTTGCTTCCAGAATTGCCAGGCGTAACGGTTTGCGAGTCACCCGTACAGCGTGCCACGTCGCACCGACGCGGCACGCCGAGCTCAGATCCGCTTCAGCAGCTCGGCCTTCTTGGTGAAGAATTCGTCGTCGGTGAGAATGCCTTTGCCGTGCAAGGAGGCTAACGCCTCGATTGCCGATGTCACCTCGGCAAGGTCCATCGGCGTCGCCTGATTCGACTGAGCGGCAGGCTGGAAAGCGGCAGGTGGGGGCGTTTCCTGCTGGGGAGCGAACGGCTGGGGTGGCGCCGGGGATTGCGCCTGCACCGGATCCACCAGCGGCAGACTCGCAGCCGTGAAGGTGCCGTACTGGCTCGTGAACTCCAACGATCCAGGACCGCCGCCCTGCTGTTGCTGGACGCCGCCGATCGAGTGATCGAGCGTGTCGTATACCGACAAGCGGCCACCCGCTAGGACCGCGAGACGGCGTGAACCAGGGAAATAGGCGTACTGCGAGCCGTTCTGCCCGCCACTCGAGCTCGGGCTTCCGAGATCGCTCGGCCACCACGAACCACCGGAACTCGATCCCGATTCAGACTGAGACTGGGCAGGTGGGTAGACCTGATGCTGGGCGAGTACGCCGGAAAGATCGCGACACAAGCCGTCGACACGTCCCTTGAGGGAGTAGTCGAACATGTTGCCGACCATCGTCATTCCCCCGCGCATCCACTGCCCACCGCCACCGAGCTCGGGAATGTTGAACTGTGCCATGGAGCCACGTCCCGCGTTGACCGCATCGAGCATCACACGGACCGCATCGGTGGAGATGCCGTACTTACCCGCCAATTCCTTGACCGCGTTCTCACCCGCCGGTGTCAGTTCCTGGTACATGGAGCGGCCCCCTTACGAAGGAACGGAAGAATGCGCTGCGCGAGATCTATTCGGCTTGCATCCGCGCATCGCGATCGGCTTTGCCGAGCGCGTCGAGCAGTGCGTCGAGCTCACCGTCGAGGACGGCGTCGAGATTGTGCGACTTGAAGCCGATGCGGTGATCGGTGATGCGGTTCTCCGGGAAATTGTATGTCCGAATGCGCTCGGACCTGTCTACAGTACGAACCTGGCTTGCCCGGCCTGCGGCGGCTTCCTCATCGGCCGCTTCCTCAGCGGCAGCCTGGAGCCGAGCGGCGAGTACCTGCATTGCGCGCGCCTTGTTCTGCAGCTGCGAGCGTTCGTTCTGACACGTCACGACAATCCCGGTCGGCAGGTGCGTGATGCGCACCGCGGAATCGGTGGTGTTGACGCCCTGACCGCCCTTGCCGGACGAACGGTAGACGTCGATGCGCAGATCGGTTTCGTCGATCTGCACTTCCTCGACCTCGTCCGGTTCCGGGTAGACCAGAATTCCTGCTGCAGACGTGTGAACACGACCCTGAGATTCGGTAACCGGGACGCGCTGCACCCGGTGCACCCCGCCCTCGAACTTCAGCCGCGCCCAGACGCCGTTCAGCGAGCTACCCTTCGCCTTGATGGACAACGTGGCGTCCTTGTAACCGCCGAGATCGGATACGTTCGCATCGAGGACCTCGACGCGCCAACCGCGTCGCTCGGCGTAGCGCACGTACATCCGCGCGAGATCGGCCGCGAACAGCGCCGATTCCTCACCGCCTTCACCGGACTTGACCTCCATGACGATGTCGTCGCCGTCATGTGGGTCGCGAGGTGCCAGTAGATCCGCGAGCGTCTGCTCCAACGTCTCCACGGTCTGTTCGAGCTCGGGGATTTCTGCGGCGAAGGACGAATCGTCGGCTGCGAGCTCACGTGCGGCGGCGAGGTCGTCTGTTGCGGACGTCAACTTGCCGTGGACGGACATGATGGGAGCCAGTTCGGCGAAACGCTTGCCTGCACGCCTGGCAGCTGCCGGATCGTTGTGCAAGGCCGGATCGGCGAGCTGCTGCTCGAGACCCGAGTGCTCGGCCAGAATGTCGTCGATGGCCGAAGGCTTCGTCCTCGCCATAGTGTGTGCTCCGCTCGACTCGAAAATTACCTACGGAAAAACAGACGACGCCCGCCCTGCAGACATCACAGGGCGGGCGTCGGTGTAACAGCTAGCTGTCGGCGTCAGCCTTCTTGCTGGCGCGCTTTCCGTAGCGAGCCTCGAAGCGTGCAACGCGACCGCCGGTGTCGAGAATCTTCTGCTTGCCCGTGTAGAACGGGTGGCACTGCGAGCAAACCTCGACATTGATGCGCTCTTTGTCGGTGGTGCTCCGCGTCTCGAAAGTATTGCCACAACCACACACAACCGTGGTGAGCGTGTAGTCGGGGTGGATTCCTGCCTTCATGGTGTCCCTTTCAGATGGTCGCCGGGTCGCCCTCGCCGTTCGAGGACGTGAACCGGAACCGGACTCGGCCGTTCAGTATGCCAGAGAGGGAATCTGACCTGCTAATCGCCAGATTCTCTCGACCGACAAGTGCCTCAACACAGGCGCTCGTCGGATTGTTCCTGCTCTCGTCTGTGCGCGGAAATACGTCGCAGGGGACGTATTTCCACACACATACAGCGAAGCTGCTAGTCGCCCATTGCGCCTGGTGCAGTCTTCGAGACCTCCATCAAGAACTCGAGGTTGCTCTTGCTCTTCTTCAGTCGGTCGACCAGCAGATCGATCGCCTGATGAGAGTCGAGACCGGACAACACGCGGCGCAGTTTGTGGACCACCGCAGCCTCATCCGGTGCAAGCAGCAGCTCGTCGTGGCGGGTACTCGACGGGTTGATGTCGACCGCCGGGAACACCCGACGCTCGGCGATCTTGCGATCGAGCTTGAGCTCGGCATTGCCGGTGCCCTTGAACTCCTCGAAGATGACCGTGTCACCGGTTGAACCGGTTTCGACCATCGCCGTGGCGATGATGGTGAGCGAACCACCGTTCTCGATGTTGCGAGCAGCACCGAGGAAACGCTTCGGCGGGTACAACGCCGTGGAATCGACACCACCGGACAGAATTCGGCCCGACGCCGGGGACGAGTTGTTGTACGCACGTCCGAGGCGGGTGATCGAGTCGAGGAGTACCACGACATCCTGGCCTGCTTCGACCAGTCGCTTTGCTCGCTCGATCGCGAGCTCGGCCACTGCAGTGTGGTCGCCAGGCGGGCGGTCGAACGTCGACGCGATGACCTCGCCCTTCACCGAGCGCTGCATGTCGGTGACTTCCTCGGGACGCTCGTCGACCAGAACGACCATGAGGTAGCACTCGGGGTTGTTGATCGAGATAGCGTTGGCGATTGCCTGCAGAACGCTGGTCTTACCGGCCTTCGGCGGGCTCACGATCAGCGCACGCTGTCCCTTACCGATCGGCATCACCAGGTCGATGATGCGAGTGGTGAGGATGTTCGGCGTGGTCTCGAGCCGCAGACGCTGGTTCGGGTACAGCGGCGTCAGCTTGCCGAATTCAGGACGCTTACGCGCGGCTTCGACGTCGCCGCCGTTGACGGTATCGAGGCGCACCAGCGGGTTGAACTTCTGACGCTGGTTCGACTGCTCACCTTCACGGGCGACTCGAACTGCACCGGTGATCGCGTCACCTCGACGAAGTCCGTTCTTGCGAACAAGGTTCATCGAGACATAAACGTCGTTCGAACCTGCCAGGTAACCGGACGTGCGCACGAATGCGTAGTTGTCCAGTACGTCGAGAATGCCTGCCACCGGCTGAAGGACGTCGTCCTCGCGGATCTCGGGCTCGCGCTCGGTGGTGCCTCCGCCGCCTACTTCGCCCCGGTCGCGTCCACGACGACGCTCACGGAACCGACGACCCCGACGTCCACGGCCATCGCCGTCGTCATCCTGGTTGTCGCGGCCATCGCGGTTGTCGCGGGGGCCATTGCCGTTGCGGTCATCGGAACGGTTGTCGTTCTGATTCTGATTGCGGTTGCGATTGCGGTTGCCCTCGCCGCGATCGCTGTCGCCGCGGTTGCTGTCACCACGGTTGCTGTCACCACGATTGCTGTCGTTGCGGGTGTTCTCGCCCCGGTTACCCTCGCCCCGGTTGCTGTCACCACGGTTGCTTTCGCCCCGGTTGCCGCGGTTGCTGTTGTCGCGGTTGGACCGACCACCGTCGGCGCGATTGCCGTCGGTATCGGGATTCTCGCCGCGAGTGCCCGTGTTGCCGTCGTTGCCTTCGGCCGCACCTCGGTTCTCGCGGTCACCGCGGCTACGACGTGGCCGTTCTGCTGCTCCGGCCTCTGCAGTCGTGTCCTGCGCGGGCGCAGGGTTGCCGGAGGCCTCGGCGGGAGCTGCGTCGGCGGGAGCTGCATCGGCCTTTGGCTGCTCGCCGGTTTCGTCGAGAGGCAGCTGGTCCGGTGCACCGGCTTTGCGACCCGCCGTGCGGCGGCCACGCGTGCGGCGCGGTGCATCCGAAGCGTCGTCTGCGTTCCGCTCCGGTGCAGAAGACTCCGGTACAGAAGACTCCGGGGCAACTGGCGCGACAGCCTCGGTCGGTGCATCAGCTGGCGCAACTTGGTTACGTGCCTTGTCGGCGGCACCACGGCGTGATGTCACCTTCGGTGTTTCCGAGGCTGTTGCCCCGGTAGCGCCCTGACGTGCAGAGATGGCGGCGATCAAGTCGCCTTTGCGCATGCCGGAAATGCTTTTGATGCCGAGTTCGCCCGCGAGACTACGCAGCTCGGTGAGCACCATTCCGGACAGGCCAGCTCCACGACGAGTCTTCTCGGGCGCAGAGATCAGTTCCGTATCGGTCACGGAGGTCCTTTCCTTCCCTCGCTCGCAGTCTGCGCAGCCAAGGGTTCGTTCCGTAGCTCGAACTCATATCGAACACGGATATTGCCGTCATCGATCGCGACACCTCGGACACACGATCGAACCCATTGCCGCAGGTGTACTGCGGAGGGATCGAGGCCAGAACATCACTCACTCGGGCGTGAAGCCCCCCGAAAACGTTTACGTGAAAGCCCTGGCGAAAACGGCGTCTGAAGCGCACGATATACGGACTTCCCCCAGAATAGCGTCGATCTGCCTCATCGGCAAGAACCGGTTACCGGTGAGTCACGCCGGGTCTCTCACGATGTGCTGACGCCGTCGGCAACACCGAGCTCGAGAACACGAATACCGTCAGCGACGGCCTGTTCTTTCAGATCCGCCGGGAAAGGTTCGGTGCACAGCGCAAGAACCGTCGGGCCTGCCCCCGACAGGACCGCGGCGATCCCTCTCCCCCGCAATGCCGTGATCCACTTCGTCGCCGACGGCAATGCGCTCGAACGCTGCCCTTGGTGCAGAAGGTCCTCCGTGGCCGGGAGTAACAGGTCCGGCCGCTCGGTCAACGCTACGACCGCGAGGGCTCCCCTACTCACGTTGAACGCCGCGTCACGGTGCGGTACCAACTCGGGCAGCAGCCCCCGCGTATGCGATGTCGACGAGCGTTCGGACGGAACGAGAGCCACGACGTGGATGTCAGGATGCACGGCCAGACGAACCGCCGAGTAGCGCCGTTGCGTCACGCTTGCACTCGCCGGTTCGCTCCACGAGACAACTGCACCGCCGAGCACGCTGGCCGACGCATTGTCCGGGTGGCCTTCGAACTCCGAGGCCAACTGCACCAATTGCTCGTCGGTCAGCGCGAACGATGGATCGAGCTTGGCCGCTAAACCGTTCGCCGCCGCGAGTCCACCGACAACCGCCGATGCTGAAGAACCCAATCCCCGCGAGTGCGGAATAACATTGGTACACACAACATCCAGGCCATCCGCCCACACACCGGCCGCTTCGAGGCCACGCTCGATGGCGCGAACCACGAGATGAGACGGGCCCCACGGAACATCCTCCGCGCCTTCGCCTTCCACGTGAATGCTCAGCCCCGAGGCGGTGGTCGTGACTCGAATCTCGTCGTAGAGACCCAACGCGATCCCGAGGGTGTCGAACCCAGGACCGAGATTCGCACTCGACGCAGGGACGCGCGCGGTAACCGTCACACCCAACGGAAGAGTTGTCGTCATGGCCTGGGACTCAGTCACTACGCCAACTCGAGGGCCGACGCAACTGCCACGGGATCGACCGGAATCGGTTCCACCACAGGCATACCAGCCAACGCGGTGTCCGGATCCTTCAAGCCGTTGCCCGTCACCGTGCACACGACACGAAGACCGCTGTCGAGCCAACCTTCTTTTCGAGCAGCGAGCAAGCCCGCGATACTGGCGGCCGAAGCGGGCTCCACGAACACACCTTCGGACTTGGCGACGAGTCGGTATGCCTCCAGGATCTCGTCGTCGGTTGCAGCACGGAATGCACCGCCCGACTCTTCTTTGGCATTGACCGCACCGTTCCACGACGCCGGTGATCCGATGCGGATTGCGGTTGCAATGGTTTCCGGATTCGACACGGGCGCACCGTGAACGAGCGGAGCCGCACCTGCAGCCTGAACGCCGAGCATGCGCGGCTTACGGGTGGTCAAACCGTCGCGGAAATACTCCGAGTACCCGCGCCAGTATGCGGTGATGTTACCTGCGTTGCCCACCGGCAGAGCGTGAACGTCCGGAGCGTCACCGAGGGCGTCGCAGATCTCGAATGCCGCAGTCTTCTGACCTTCGATGCGGACAGGATTCACGGAGTTGACCAGGCCGATACTCGGGAACTCGGCAGTGGTCTTTCGGGCAAGCTCGAGGCAGTCGTCGAAGTTGCCTTGAACCTGGATGATCTTGGCGCCGTGCATGACTGCCTGCGCAAGCTTGCCCATCGCGATCTTGCCCTGCGGCACCAACACTGCGCAGCCCATTCCGGCCTTGGCTGCATATGCAGCTGCTGAGGCGGAGGTGTTACCGGTCGAGGCGCACAACACTGCTTCCTGGCCGCGCGCGAGCGCATCGGTGACCGCCATGGTCATACCGCGGTCCTTGAACGAACCCGTCGGATTGAGGCCTTCGACCTTGAGGTGGACCTCGCAACCGGTGATCTCGGACAACCGCTCGGCATAAATCAGCGGAGTGCCACCCTCTAGCAGTGTGACGGTCTTCCAGTCGGGCCCGATTGCGAGGCGATCACGGTACGCCTCGATCAGTCCTGGCCACGGCGTATGCACGGTCATTCGGTGCCTTCCAATCTGAGAACACTTGCGACGGACGTGACGACGTCCAACTTTTCCAGCGCAGTAACCGTCTCGGAGAGAGCGGAATCGGCAGCGAGGTGGGTGACGACGACCAATCGGGCGCCTTCGTCTGCGCCCTGTTGCCTGACGGTCGAGATGCTGACTCCGCGCTTGGAGAATTCCTCGGCAACAGAGGCAAGAACCCCTGCCTTGTCCGCGACCTGCATGCTCACGTAGTAGCGCGTGAGGATGTCGCCCATGGGAGCGATCTTCAATTTTGCGTACTTTGATTCCAGCGGACCACGACCGCCGTAGAACTTGTTGCGGGCGGCCATCACGAGGTCACCAAGAACTGCGGAAGCCGTCGGCGCTCCGCCTGCTCCCTGCCCGTAGAACATGAGTCGGCCCGCGGCTTCGGCCTCGACGACAACAGCATTGAACGCACCGTTGACCGTCGCGAGCGGATGATCACGTGGAACGAGAGCTGGGTACACGCGGGCCGAGATGCGATCCTTGCCCTTATCCGTGGTGATGCGCTCGCAGATCGCCAGCAACTTGACTGTGCAGTCTAGCGAACGCGCCATCTCCAGATCCGCAGAGGTGATGTTGCTGATACCTTCTCGGTACACATCGCCCGCGGTGACGCGCGTGTGAAACGCGATCGACGCCAGAATCGCGGCCTTGGACGCCGCGTCGTAACCCTCGACGTCGGCGGTGGGGTCGGCTTCGGCATAACCGAGCCGCCCTGCCTCGGCGAGGGTCTCGGAGTAATCAGCACCTGTCTCGTCCATTGCGGACAGGATGAAGTTGGTGGTGCCGTTGACGATGCCGGCGACCTTCGTGACGCGGTCGCCTGCGAGGGATTGCATGAGTGGCCGCACCACGGGGATCGCACCTGCGACGGCAGCCTCGAAATACAGATCCGCACGTGACTTCTCGGCCGCGTCGGCGAGCTCGCCGGTGTACTCCGCGAGAAGCGCCTTGTTGGCCGTCACGACGGACTTGCCCTTCTCCAGTGCGGAGAGGATCAGCTTGCGAGGCACGTCGATTCCGCCGAGCACCTCGACGACGATATCGACGTCCTCGCGGTTGACCAGCGCGTCGGGATCGGACGTCAGCAGCGCCGCGTCGACTCCGCGGTCGCCGTCGACGCGGCGAACGGCAATTCCGCGAATCTCCAGCGGTGCACCGACTCTGGCCGCCAAATCCTCGGCATTCTGCGTCAGGATACGAACAACTTCGCTCCCGACGTTGCCGAGTCCTAGAACGGCGATTCCTATCGGCTTCGTCGTCATGGGTGCACCTCCAAGCTGAGCAAATCTTCGAGTGTCTCTCGACGCAGAACGAGTCGAGACTTTCCGTCCTTTACCGCCACGACGGCGGGCCGCGTCAGCAGGTTGTACCGACTCGACATCGAGTAGCAGTAGGCACCGGTTGCCGCGACGGCGAGCAGGTCGCCTGGACCGACGTCGGCAGGCATCCATGTGTTCTTGATTACCACATCACCGCTCTCGCAGTGCTTTCCGACGACGCGGGCCAGTACCGCATCGGACTCGCTGTCACGGGAGACGAGCCGGCAGTCGTACTCGGCCTGATAGAGCGAGGTACGAATGTTGTCGCTCATCCCACCGTCGACGCTGATATACCGTCGCCGCGTCTGCGCGTCGACCGTGACGTCCTTGATGGTGCCCACCTCGTAGAGGGTCACCGTTCCCGGACCGACGATTGCACGCCCTGGCTCGACATCGACGTGGGGTACAGGCAGACCGACCTGAGCGGACTCGGTGGCCACGATCGACCGCAGCTTCGCCGCGAGCTGATCGATCGGAGGCGGATCATCACTCGGTACGTACGAAATGCCCATGCCTCCACCGAGATCGATGGTGGCGATTTGCGATGTCTTGTCGACCCCGAAGTCGGACACCACCTCGCGTAGAAGTCCGATCAATTTGTGGGCGGCCAGCTCGAAGCCGTCGACCTCGAAGATTTGCGACCCGATGTGGCTGTGCAGACCGACGAGACGCAGGTGATCGGTCTGGAACACACGTTTGATGGCATCGAGGGCAGCACCGTCGGCCAGGGAGAATCCGAACTTCTGATCCTCGTGCGCAGTAGCGATGAACTCGTGCGTGTGCGCTTCGACCCCGACGGTGACGCGCACCAGAACATCCTGTACCACACCGAGATCGGCGGCTACGACATCCAGACGGTCGATTTCGATCATCGAGTCGAGAACAACATGCTCGACACCGGCGCGCACTCCCGCGGTCAGCTCGTCGACGGATTTGTTGTTGCCGTGCATGGCAATTCGACCTGCGGGGAACCCGGCGGCGAGGGCGATTCCGAGTTCGCCTCCCGAGCACACGTCGAGAGAGAGTCCCTCGTCCGCAACCCAGCGCGCAATCTCCCCACACAGGAATGCCTTCGATGCATAGTGCACACGCGCCGGATCTCCGAACGCGGCAGCCATCTCGCGTGCTCTGCTGCGGAAGTCGTCCTCGTCGATCACGAACAGGGGCGTGCCGTACTCGGCTGCAAGTTCGGTGACCGAAACACCGGCCAACGTCACGACTCCGTCGTCTCCGCGTGCAGCGTTGCGGGGGTAGACGTGTGCGGGCAGAGCCGTCATCTCCGACGCGGTCTTCGGACGTTCCGACAATGCCTCGGCGGCCCGAGTGTCGGCGTGTTTCGGGCCTGCCGGATGCGCACTCACATCCGCTCCGGCGCACTGACACCGAGCAGGGCGAGGCCGTTGGCCAGCACCTGCCTGGTTGCATTGCCCAACGACAATCGGGCGGTGTTCACAGGTCCCGGCTCCTCGTCTCCCTGCGGCAGGACGCGACACGCACCGTAGAACCGGTGATAGGCGCCAGCCAACTCTTCCAAATACCGTGCAATTCGGTGCGGTTCCCGCAAGTTGGACGCACTGGCGACCACCCTCGGATAGTCGCCGATCGTCCTGATCAACTCACCTTCCTGGTCTGCAGTGAGAAGACTCAGGTCCGGATCCTGCGCGCCGACACCAAGTTCGGCGGCATTGCGTGCCAGTGACGCCAGCCGCGCGTGAGCGTACTGGACGTAGTAAACAGGGTTCTCGTTACTGGCGCTCGCCCATAGTGCGAGATCGATATCGATGCTCGAGTCGACCGAAGACCGGACGAGCACGTACCGGGCCGCATCGACACCGATCGCATCGACGAGATCATCCAGGGTGATGACCGTGCCCGCGCGCTTGCTCATCTTCACTGCTACGCCGTCGCGGACGAGGTTGACCATCTGACCGATCAGTACCTCGACGGTGTTCGGGTCGTCGCCGAACGCAGCAGCCGCAGCCTTGAGCCGACCGATGTAACCGTGGTGGTCGGCACCGAGCATGTAGATGCACAGATCGAATCCACGCTGCCGCTTGTTTTGGAAGTACGCGATGTCGCCTGCGATGTAGGCGGCGTTGCCGTCACTCTTGATGACGACGCGGTCCTTGTCGTCACCGAACTCGGTGCTGCGGAGCCACCACGCGCCGTCCTCTTCGTAGAGGCTTCCCGAGTTCTTCAAGTACTCGACGCCCTTGTCGACGGCACCGGACTCGAACAAGGAATTTTCGTGGAAGTAGACGTCGAAGTCGACGCCGAACTCGTGCAGGTTCTTCTTGATCTGGTCGAACATGAGCTCGACGCCGATGGAACGGAACGTTTCGGCCTGCGCAGCGTCGGCCATGCCCAGCACCTCGGGGCTCTTGGCCAGCACCGAGTTCGCGATTTCCGAGATATATGCGCCTGCGTATCCGTTTTCCGGAGCGGGTTCACCTTTGGCTGCGGCGATCAACGAGTTGGTGAACCTGTCGATCTGCGCGCCGTGATCATTGAAGTAGTACTCGCGCACCACCTCGGCGCCCTGAGCAGTGAGGATCCGACCCAATGCGTCGCCGACCGCTGCCCACCGCGTACCACCCAGGTGGATCGGTCCGGTCGGATTGGCGGAGACGAACTCGAGGTTGATCTTCGTCCCTGCGAGAGTGCGTGCACTGCCGTACGCCGGTCCTGCGGCAAGCACCTGCGCAACGATCGCACCCTGGGCATCGGCGGCCAAACGAATGTTGAGAAAGCCGGGACCAGCCACTTCAGCGCTGTCGATGGCTGATTCCGCGGCGAGCGCTTCGGCGAGCCAGCCTGCGAAGTCGCGTGGGTTCGCGCCGACCTTCTTGGCGATCTGCAGAGCAATATTGGTCGCGTAGTCGCCGTGTTCGGGGTTACGTGGGCGTTCGACCGTCACCTTCTCAGGCAGCACGGACGCGTCGAGGCTACGGTCGGCGAGCACCTGTGCGGCGGTCGTACGCAGTAGTTCGGCAAGGTCGGCGGGAGTCACAGGTGCCTATCCTATGTTTAGGGGCGGAGGGCTGGGTGTTCTGGGGCGGAGCTCGCCGCAGGCGACGTAGCTCGACCCTCTGATTGCTACCCACGGCGACCTCAAAGCGTGCGCTCAGCTCGAGAACGTAGAGTGGGGACGCTCTGCGATCCCAGGTCGCCCCGGATCGCGGATTTATTCCTGCTTCGTGCGCTCGGGGTGCGCACAACCGACAACCGAAAGAGCGACGACAGCGATGCCCACGGGTTCCGACAGTGCCGGACAAGGCAAGAACAGCGGCGGTCAAGGAAAAAAGTCGGCTTCCAAAGCCAACAAGGCCATCAAGGCCGCCAAGAAAAGCAGCGGTGTTCCCGCGAGCAAAGCAGGACTGTCGAAGGGAAGGCAGATTCCCTGGCTGACCATAGGCGCGATTGTGGTCGTAGTGGGTCTCATAGCGATTCTCGCGGTCAACCTGTTTCCGAAGTATCAGGACCGCGCCGAGGCGCAGAAGTGGGAACCGAGCGAGGGCAATCAGGATCCGTCGACGTCGATCTCCGACATCGCGGTCCAGACGTACCCGGCGGCACTGCACGTGGCGCCCACGCAGCGGGTCGCGTACGACCAGTCGCCTCCGTTCGGTGGACCGCACGACGCTGTGTGGGCCACCTGCACCGGCGTCGTCTATCCGGAGGCCATTCGCACCGAGAACGCCGTCCACTCGCTCGAGCACGGCGCGGTGTGGATCGCGTACAACCCAGACATGCTCTCCGCGGATCAGATCCAGACACTCGCCGACAAAGTCGACGGCGAGACCTACATGTTGATGTCTCCTTACCCGGGGTTGGACAAGGCCGTGTCGCTGCAGTCGTGGGGCCACCAGCTCAAGGTCGACAGTGTCGACGACGAGCGAGTCGACAATTTCATCAACGCCCTGCGCCTCAACCGGTACCAGTACCCCGAGGTCGGCGCGAGTTGCTCGACGGTTCCCGGATCCTTCGATCCCGACAACCCGCCGCCGTTCGACCCCTCGGCGCCCGGCGCGGACGCAGTTCCGATGGACGGTGCCGGTCTGACTCCCGACGCCAGCGAGAGCGGTGCCACCGGAGGCCTGCCTTCGGACCTGCAGCTCCCCAGTGACCTTCAGGTTCCAAATGCTGGTGTGCCTGCCGAGCCGGCACCTGCGCCCTGATGTCGGTTTCCACACGTCCGAACGGCGTCAGTAGGGCACAGAAGACAGCCCTGCTGGCGCTGGGCGTCATCGCTGCAGTAGCCATTGGATTCGCCCTGGGTTTCCTCGCCCGCACCAACTTTCTCGGTGGGGACGACTCGGTTCCAGCGGCAGATTCGGTGGACGTCGGATTCGCACAGGACATGTCGGTCCATCACAATCAAGCCATCGACATGTCGGCGATTGCGTTGACCAATGCCAGCGATCAACGCGTGCGCACCCTCGCGTTCGACATGCTCACCTCACAGCAGAACCAGGTCGGCCAGATGCAGGGGTGGCTGGCCGTCTGGGACCGCTCACCTGTGGGAACCGACGGATACATGGGGTGGATGGCAGGCGACGAGCACGGACACTCGATGTCGTCCATGTCCACGGAAGGCACGGGACCCGTCACTGCGATGCCGGGAATGGCGACCGCGGACGACCTTGCCGCGCTACGCAAGGCAACCGGCTCCGACGTCGACGTGAAGTTCCTGCAGCTGATGCTCCGGCATCACGAGGGCGGGCTGTCGATGATGGAGTACGCCGCGGATCACGCCGAAACCCCCGCGCTGGTACGACTCGCGCAGTCGATGATCTCCACCCAGCAAAGCGAAGCGACGCTGATGGAGCAGTACCTCACCGAAAAGGGCGCAGCACCGCTCCCTGCGAATTGAGCTCCGCTCCTGCAGACTGAGCACTGTCCGCTATCGCGCCGCCGTGTAGGTCCAGTCGGCTACCTCCGGCATGTCCTCGAAATGCTCCACTATGTATTTCGCGTGCCGGTCCAGCTGAGAATTACAGAAATCAACGAGCTCGCTCCCCCTCTCCGGCACCCGACGCGACCGCCGCAGCGCTTCGAGCACGAGGTGATACCGGCTCATTTTGTTGAGCACAACCATGTCGAACGGCGTTGTCGTCGTACCTTGTTCGTTGAAGCCGCGCACGTGGAATCGGCCGGCGTGTGGGCGTCCATGCAGAAGTTCGTGCACTGCCCGTGGGTACCCGTGGAAAGCGAACACAACGTCTACATCCGCAGTGAACAGATCCACGAACTTCACATCGGAGAACCCGTGTGGATGCTCGCCCGGAGTCAGCATCGCCATCAGATCGACGACGTTGACCACTCGAACTCGCAGATAAGACACCCACTCGCGCAAGATCTGCGCGGCGGCGAGGATCTCCTGTGTCGGAACGTCACCGGCGGCCGCCAGAACGATGTCCGGCTCGTCCGGTGATCCGTTCGAGTCGGTCTCGGTTCCGGCCCACTCCCAGATCGACGCTCCCGCCGCGCAGTGCGCGTTCGCCTGCTCGAGAGTCAGATACTGCAGATGCGGTTGTTTGTCGACGACGATCAAATTGACATGGTCGCGGCTGCGAAAGCAGTGATCGGAAATCGACAACAACGTGTTGGAGTCCGGCGGCAGCCACACTCGTACGACCTCGGGTGACAACGGAACAACCGCGTCGATCATCCCGGGACCCTGGTGGCTGAAACCGTTGTGATCATTGCGCCAGCACGTGCTCGTCAGCAGTACGTTCAGTGATGCAACGGGCTCTCGCCACGGCAGATCGGCGGCATGTTGCAGCCATTTGACGTGCTGAATCATCATCGAAACGCTGACCATCGCGAAGGCCTCGTAACTGGCGAACAGGCCGTGCCCGCCCGCGAGAAGGTAGCCCTCCAGCCAGCCCTCGCACAGATGCTCGCTCAGAACCTCCATGACGCGTCCGTCGGGTGAGAGATGGTCGTCCCAGTCCTCGATCGGCAGCTGCCAGCATCGATCCGTCTCCTCGAACACTGCCGCCAACCGGTTGCTCGCCGTCTCGTCAGGACAGAACAGTCTGAAGTTGCCGCCGCCGTCGGGCCGCCCGTTTTCTGCATAGATGTCACGCATCATCTCCCCGAGAACCCTTGTCGTCTCGTGAAATCCGGCACCCGGGGATTGAATCGGAACCTCGTATTTGGCAAGCGGTGGCAGCCGCAGAGGACGCAGAAGCCTTCCGCCGTTGGCGTACGGCGTCGACCCCATCCTTTTGTCCCCGTCAGGTGCCAGTGCCGCAAGTTCACCGACGAGAGTCCCGTCTTCGTCGAACAGCAGTTCCGGTTGATAGGACCGCATCCACGATTCCAACTGGGCGAGGTGCTCAGGGTTGGTCCGCACTCCGGACAGTGGCACCTGATGGGATCGGAATGTCCCTTCGACGAGCACACCGTCGACAGTGTGGGGTCCTGTCCATCCCTTGGGAGTGCGCAGGATGATCGCCGGCCAGCGCACGTCGACCGTGTCTCCACCCTCCCTGGCGTTCACCTGGATGGCGCGGATCTTCTCGTGCGATTCGCGGAGGACCCGTTCGAGGGCAGGGAACACCGTCCGAGGATCGTCGCCGGAGACGACGACGGGATCCCAGCCTTGGCCTCGCAGGAAATCGACGACGTCCTCGTCGCGGCTTCGCCCGAACACGGTAGGCCCGGCGATCTTCGCCCCGTTCAAGTTCAGGATCGGCAACACGGCACCGTCGCGTCGGGGATTGAGAAAAGCAGGTAGCTTCCAGGACCCGGCCAGTGGACCCGTCTCGGCTTCTCCGTCACCGATGACACACGCCACTGTCAGGTCAGGCCGATCGAACGCCGCGCCTCCCGCGTGGACGAGCGCGTACCCCAGTTCGCCGCCTTCGTGAATACTTCCCGGCGTCTGCACGCTGACGTGGCTCGGAATGCCGCCGGGTGCCGAGAACTGACGGCACAGGCGCCGCACACCATCGGCATCACGCGTGATTTTCGGGTAGACCTCCGAGTACGTGCCCTCGAGATAAGTCGACGCCACGAGCGCTGGACCACCGTGCCCTGGACCGGTGACATACAACCACTCCGAGTCGGTAGCTTTGATCACCCTGTTGAGCAGCGTGTACACCATCGACAGGCACGGACTTGTTCCCCAGTGACCGAGCAACCGAGGTTTGATGTGCGAGACATCGAGTGGCTCGCGCAGCAGAGTGTTGTCCTTCAGATAGATCTGGGCGACGGTCAGATAGTTCGCGGCCGCCCACCACGCAAGATCGAGATCGAGATCATTGTCCGAGTACTCGTGATCGATCAAGGGTGTCCCTTCGTCGTGTGCGTATGTCGACTGTCCTCTGTTTACATCAACACCAGGGTGATTTCAGGTGACGGACGCGATGCGCTACTGTTGGACCCGCCCACAGGCACGCTGGATCTTGGCAATGTCAGGAAATTCGGCTGGCCCCCGTAGCTCAGGGGATAGAGCGTTCGCCTCCGGAGCGAAAGGCCGCAGGTTCGAATCCTGCCGGGGGCACACTTCTTTCCAGTTCTGGTGCCGACGAGGCCCGCAGTGCCAGACTGGGCGTGTGTCCGATCCACTCGCCTTCGACGATATCGCCGACAGCCTTTACTCTGTCGATCCATCGCAATTCGTCGCTGCGCGCAAGGATGCAGCAGCACTCGCCAAGGACTCGGGCGACCGAGCTCTCTCGAAATCCATCGCCGCGCTGCGGAAACCGACCGTGGTCGGGTGGCTCGTCAATCACCTCGTTCGAGAAGAACCGGACGACATCGCCGACCTGTTCGATCTCGGAGACGGTCTTCGTGAAGCGCAGCGGAAGTCGGATACTACCGAACTCAGATCGTTGTCGGCGGCACGACAGAAGGCCATCAGATCGCTGACCTCCCGGGCAGCCGAATTGGCGCGCGCACAAGGTAAAACAGTCTCCGAAGACGCGTTGCGTGAAGTCGGCCAGACGCTGGGGGCCGCCCTCGCCGACCCAGAGATCGCCGAACGAGTCCGATCCGGTCGGGTGATCATCGCCGAGTCGTACAGTGGATTCGGGCCGGCAATCCTCTCGTTGGTTCCAGAACCGGACGGAGCTCAGGATATTTCGGCGTCAGAGGGGATTTCCGACGAAGAGCCACCGGCGAATGACCCAGCGCGCAACGAAGCCCGACGTGCGTTGGCCACGGCGCGGGACGCTCTGACCGAGGCACGTGAGGACGAGGCGTCGGCTCGTGATTCTGCCGAGTCGGCCGACTCCGATCTGGACACCGCACAGAGCACTCTGGCAAAGGCCAAAGAGCGGCTCACACGGCTGCGCGCCGAACTTCACGCCGCCGAAGAAGAGGAAGCCGACGCGCGAAAAACAGAGACGGCGGCAGCGCGTGAAGCACGCCGACTACACCGCGTGCTCATCGACGCCGAGGACCGAACCACGGAGTTGCAGAGGGCTTTCGACGAGCTGGCGCATTGACCTCAGGCTGGTTCGATGATCGCGGTGATGGCAGTGATGTCGCCGGCAGGAATCTCGAAATGCTCGGTCACCGACACAGCCGAGCCGCCGTCGAAATCGAGTACGAAGCGGGCGACCACGTTGGTGTCCCACTCGCGGAAAGTGACCTCTCGAATGTTGCGAATGGCGGTGTACTGCACGCCGTTCTCGATCTCGTTGCGGATGAACGCGCCGGACGCACCGGTGGACTGCCCGTTTTCCACGCGGCTGCACGACGCGCTCAACCGTAACTTGGTCGCGTCGTGGCTCACGAGCGACTTGATGTATTCACGGGCCATCGCAACCCGGCCGGAATCGGCCTCGCGTGTCGCATGTTTCGCGATGCCGCGGAGAAGAGTTTCGGCAAGTTCGGGACGGCAGATCAGCAAATCCGGCAAGTAGGGATGAGCTTGGTTGTACAGCAGGGGCGTCCCGTCGATGCGCGAGCAGTGCAGACCAGCGGCCAGTGCGACACCGACGGGGGCCGCGGAGTCCCACTCCCACTGTCCACCGGAGTGCACGTAGGCGTCCGCGTCACCGCGCACCACCGCCATCGCTTTCGCCCCCGCCGACCCCATCGTGACCACCTCGCCGTGGACATCGGCGGCCAACGCATCGATGTAATACGGAGGACGGCTGCCGCTGACGATCAGCTTCGGGCGACCCGACTGCGGCGCAGGAGCGCGAACATCCGCCGTCGAATACACGGTGGCGACAGCGGGCTGGGCAACGGCCGAGGCCGTCATCCCCTTCCCCGCCTCCCACAGTCCGACGTGCACAGCCCAGTCGCTTCGACCGTTCATGCCGTATTCGCGTGACCCGTCGAGCGGATCGATGATCCATACCCGCTCAGCACCCAGTCGCGCCGAGTCGTCGGCCGATTCCTCGGACAACACAGCGTCGCCGGGTCGATCCCGTGCGAGCCGGCCCAAGATGTAAGTGTTCGCGCGAGTGTCCCCGAGTCGGCCCAGTTCCCGGCCGGTCTCGGTAGCGGCGCTTTTCACCTCCAACAGCAACTGACCCGCCTCTTGTGCCACATCCGCAGCGAAAATCGCATCGTCGATGTCTTGTGTCGTCACAGACCCAACAATTCCATTATTTTCGACGCCTGTGTTGCGCGGTCACCGTCCGAGGGCACCAGCACCAGGTCGGGGTGATCCGGGGGCTCGTACGGATCGTCGACACCAGTGAAACCCGTGATCTCGCCCGCCCGTGCGCGGGCATACATTCCCTTCGGATCTCGTTGCTCGCACACTTCGACCGGAGTGTCGACGAAGATCTCGTAGAAGGCAAGGTCCGCGTCCTCGTGTGCTCGGCGCACCGCGTCTCGGTCGCCGCGATAAGGGCTGATGAGGCAAGCGATCGTGATCAACCCTGCGTCGGCCATCAACTCCGCGACCGCTCCGACTCTCCGAACATTCTCGGCACGATCGGCTTTCGAGAAATCGAGGTCCGCGTTGAGCCCGTGCCGCAGGTTGTCACCGTCTAGGCGATACGCCGGCCTTCCCGATGCCACCAGCCTTCGTTCCAGCTCGGCGGCAATGGTCGACTTCCCCGAAGCCGACAGTCCGGTGATCCATACGGTGGCTCCCCGCGTTGCGCGCTGTTCGCGGTCGACCTGGGACGAGCTCCACACCACATTTGAGGTCACCGGCGTCGGGCCCGTGATCATCCCGGCTGCAACGGTCGCGCCGGAGCGCTCGTCCACGAGCAGGAAACTGCCGGTAACGCGATTGCGACGGTAGGGATCGAAGAACAGTGGCGTGTGAGTTCGTACCTGGACGCGGCCGATCTCGTTGAGAGACAACGTTTCGGCTGAGGCGTCCCGATGTAGCGAGTCGACGACGAGCCGATAGTCGAGCGTGACCACCTGGGCGGTAGTCGCAGCGGTCGTATGCAACAGGAGATAGCGATTCTTCTCGTGCAGAACCGACTCCTCGGCCAGCCAACAGATCATGGCATCGATCTCGGTGCCGATCTGCGGACGATTGTTCGGTCTGCACAGCATGTTTCCCCGCCCGACATCGACGGCGTCCTCGAGTTCGACGCAGATCGCCGACGATGCGAATCCCGCGTCCACCTCGGCTCCGCCCGGCCCACGGAGCGCCTTGATCCTGGTCGAGAAGCCCGAAGGCAACACCACCACCTCATCGCCGCGTGTGAATACCCCACCGGCGACGGTTCCCGCGTATCCACGAAAGTCTCGGTGCTCGCCCTGCTTCGGCCTGATCACGTACTGCACCGGAAATCTCGCATCGATGAGATTGCGATCCGAGGCGATGTGCAGGTCTTCGAGGTGGTGCAGCAACGCACTTCCCTCGTACCAGGTCATTCGGTGACTCCGATGAACGACGTTGTCGCCGTCTCGGGCCGACATAGGGACGAATGTCAGATCATGCACGTCGAGTTTCGTTGCAAAGGAACGGAAGTCATCCTTGACCTCCTCGAAGCGATCCTGCGACCACCCGACGAGGTCCATCTTGTTGATGCACAGCACGAGGTGTGGGATACCGAGGAGCGAGGCAAGGAACGCGTGGCGTTTGGTCTGCTCGAGGACACCAGCCCGCGCGTCGACGAGAATCAACGCGACGTCGGCGGTGGAGGCGCCGGTGACCATGTTGCGGGTGTACTGCTCGTGCCCCGGAGTATCGGCGATGATGAACTTTCGCTTGGGTGTGGAGAAGTACCGGTGCGCGACGTCGATGGTGATCCCCTGCTCACGTTCGGCACGCAATCCGTCGGTGAGCAGCGCCAGATCGGTGGTGTCGCCGCCTCGCTCACGGCTGGTTCGTTCCACCGCTTCCAACTGGTCTTCGAAGATCGATTTCGAGTCGTAGAGCAGCCGCCCGATCAACGTCGACTTGCCGTCGTCGACGCTGCCTGCCGTAGCGAGTCTCAGAAGTTGCGCCATCAGAAGTAGCCCTCCTTCTTTCGGTCTTCCATACCGGACTCGGAGATTCGGTCGTCCGCGCGGGTCGCGCCTCGTTCGGTGGTGCGAGTGGCTGCGATCTCGGCGACGACGGCGTTCGCGTCGGCAGCGGAGGATTCGATACACCCCGTGCAGGTGGCGTCGCCCACCGTGCGGAAACGGACCATCGAATCGAAGCATTCTTCCGCCGACGTTGCGGTCACGAATCGAGTTGCAGCCAAGAGCATTCCGTTGCGCGAGAGCACGGCGCGCCGGTGGGCGTAGTAGATGTTCGGCAGCGCGATGTTCTCGGCTGCGATGTACTGCCAGATATCGAGTTCGGTCCAATTCGACAACGGAAAAACTCGGAAGTGTTCGCCTTTTCGGTGTCGCCCGTTGTACAACTGCCACAGTTCGGGTCGCTGCTTCCGCGGATCCCACGTGCCGCGTTCATCACGGAAACTGAAGATTCGTTCCTTCGCCCGCGCTTTCTCTTCGTCCCGGCGCGCTCCGCCGAAGACCGCATCGAAGCTGTTCTCGGCGATAGCCCTCAGCAACGTCGCGGTCTGTAGACGGTTTCGGGTAGCGCGCGGTCCTGTCTCGTCGACGGATCGACCTGCGTCGATATCGTCCTGTACCGACGCGACCACCAATTCGATGGACATGGCACGAGCGGTGCGGTCACGGAAGTCCAGAACTTCGTCGAAGTTGTGGCCGGTGTCGATGTGCATGACAGAGAACGGAACTCGTGCGGGCCAGAAGGCTTTGGCCGCAAGGTGCAGCATCACGATGGAGTCCTTGCCTCCGGAGAACAGGAGCACCGGCCGTTCGGCCGTCGCCGCCACCTCACGGAAGATGTGTACGGACTCGGCCTCCAGCGCACCGAGATGCGTCAGTTCGTAGGCGGTCGACATGATTGCCTCCGATCGGCCGGTCCACATTTGGACCGTGTCGGTTCAGTTTTGATGCCCGAACAATAGAACGTGTTCTACCATTCGGTCAACGGACAGGCCGAATGCCCTCCCGTAGACTCGGTGACCGCATCGGCGACGGACTTCAGTGCTCACGATCCATCAGCGGCAAGGTACGGGCAACCATTGACCCACCCAGCAACACGTTCTATTGTCATTTCTGGAACCTGTTCTACCGGATCGGCACGGATTTTTACCACCAAAATCACGAGGAGATGGGTGTGCTCACCGATTCACTCGCAGAGGCCATAGCGGCAGCTGAAAAGATCATCGAAGGTGCGCCGCACATTCGGAACGATCAGGATCTCGTCGACGGGTACGACTATCTCGCCGGCAGCATTCAAGCCTCGCTGCACATGGCATGGGCATACGACACACAGTTCCCGTTCTTCGCCTCGTCTACCGGGCCGTACACCAAGATGGGCCTGGACAACCCCGACACGTTGTACTTCCACGCCAACGTCAGCGACCGCTGCGAATACGTTGTGTCCGGCACCCGCGGAACTACAACGGATCTGAGCTTCCAGATCCTGAAGGGTGACTACTCCCCCGTCGACGTACCCGACAGCCTCACCGCGTTCGACGATCGATCCATCGATATCGCACCCGACGGAACATTCGAACTTCACTTCGGACGACCCTCCGATCTGCCCAACCATTTCACCCTCAGCGATGGATCGTCGATGATCGTCGTGCGTGAGGTATACAGCGACTGGTCAGCGGACCGGGGGACTCTGAAGATTCGGCGCGTCGGAAGCGAGGGCGAAGTGCCCGCGGGTCGAACGAAAGAAGCCGTCGCAAAGCGGTATTCGACGGCAGGCAAGATGCTCCTCGGCCGATTGCGCACCTTCTTGCAATTTCCCCAGTGGTTCTACTTGAATCTCGAGGTCAATACTCTCGCTGAGCCGCGCCTGACGCCCGGCGGGCTCAGTACGCAGTACTCGTCGGCCGGGCACTACGATCTCCGTGACGATCAAGCAATGATCATCACCGTCCCGAAATCCGATGCGCCGTATCAAGGTTTTCAACTCGGCAGCATGTGGTACATCTCGCTCGATTACATTCACCACCAAACTTCGCTGACAGCAGACCAAGCGCAGACCGACCCAGACGGAAACATTCGGCTGGTTGTGAGTGCACACAATCCGCAAGTGACCAACTGGATCGAGACGACCGGCCATCGCCGCGGGTACGCCCAGTTCCGATGGCAGCGAGTGTCCCGTGAGATAACCGCAGCAGATGGACCGACTGTCGAGGTTGTCGACTTCGATCAGGTGTCTGCCCGACTGCCCTTCTACGAGGACAACAAGATCAGTCCCGAGGACTTCGCGCTGCGCATCGAGGCACGACGCGATGCCTTCGCGAACCGGATGTTGGGATGATGCGGATGTTGGGATGATGCTGGAAGGCAAGGTCGTCGTCGTGTCCGGCGTCGGGCCGTCTCTCGGTCGGTCGATCGCGTTGCGTAGTGCGGCAGCGGGCGCCGATGTCGTGCTCGCCGCTCGCACCGCAAGTTATCTGAAGACGGTTGCGCTCGAGATCGAGACAATGGGCAGGAAAGCCGTCGCGGTCTCGGTGGACATCACCGACATTGCGTCCTCGGAAGCCTTTGCCGCCGCTGCCGTCGATGCCTTCGGACACGTGGACGTTCTTGTCAACAATGCCTTCGCAATCCCGTCGATGAAAGACCTCGCGCACACCGACGAGTCCACCATCCGTCGAGGATTGGAATTGTCTCTGTTCGGCACGTTGCGACTGTCGCAATTGCTCACTCCGGCATTGGCGGAGACCGGCGGGTCGATCGTGATGATCAACTCGGCAGTCCTCAGGCATTCGCAACCCAAGTACGGCAGTTACAAGATCGCCAAGGCATCGCTGCTGGCAATGTCTCAGACGTTGGCGAGCGAATTGGGCCCCCAGGGAATACGCGTAAATACCGTTGCCCCCGGCTATATCTGGGGCTCCACCCTGCAGGGATATTTCGCACACATGGCCGAGAAGTACGGTACGACGACCGAGCAGATCTATGAGCAGACCGCCTCGACCATAGATCTGCGCCGGTTGCCTGAGCCCGACGAGATAGCCGACGCGGTGGTCTTTCTTGCATCCCCGCTCGCGCGCGCGATCACCGGCCAGTGTCTCGACGTCAACTGCGGCGAATACCACCACTAGGAGCATTTCGATGACCAGCATGGAGCGCACCGACGTCGGCACCGTCGAGGATCTGCACGCGTCGGCGAGAAGAGCTACCGGTCTCGACGACTTCGGTCCCGACGACTACATCGAGGCGCTCGGCGTGCTTCTCGACTCGTACCATCGCGACGCGCAGTTGACCGCGCTCGGATCGAAGATGAGCCGCTTCTTCCTGCGAGGAGCGTTGGTAGCTCGTCAACTGAGCGAACTCGCCTGGACCCAGAATCCTGCGCATGCAAAAGTAACCATCGAACGGCCGATCTTCGTTACCGGGCTACCCAGAACGGGAACCACTGCGCTGCACCGACTGTTGACGGTGGATCCAGCGCATCAGGGACTGGAGATGTGGCTGACCGAGATGCCGCAGCCACGCCCACCTCGCGAAACATGGGAAGCCAATCCGGTGTTCGCACAGATCGAGAAAGGCTTTGCCCAGCATCACATCGAGCATCCCGAGTTCATGGGGGTGCACTACATGTCAGCTGCCGAAGTCGAGGAATGTTGGCAGCTTCTGCGCCAATCGGTGCACTCCGTCGCTTACGAATGCCTCGCCTACTTGCCGACATATTCATCGTGGCTGGCCGAGCAGAGCTGGCTACCGACCTACCAACGTCACCGTAAGAATCTGCAGCTCATCGGATTACACGACACAGATCGACGCTGGGTATTGAAAAACCCCAGCCACCTTTTTGCACTGGACGAACTGTTACAGGTCTATCCCGACGCACTCGTCATTCAGACGCACCGTGAGCCGCGCACGATCATGCCGTCGATGTGCAGCCTCGCCGAGCATGCAACCGAAGGATGGAGCACAAAGTTCGCCGGCGGCGTCATCGGTCGTACTCAACTCGATCTGTGGGAACGCGGGGTGCACACCTTCGCCGCTGCGCGTTCGCGTGCCGATGCTGCCCAGTTCTTCGACGTGGATTACCACGATTTCGTCGCCGACCCGCTGAGTACGGTCGATCAGACCTACCGATACTTCGGCCTCGAGCTCACCGACGACGCACGCAGTGCGATGGGCTCGATGCATGCCGAGAGTCGGAGCGGTGGGCGCAGACCTGTTCACAAGTACACGCTCGACGACTTCGGCCTCGACGGCGCCGAGGTGGACCGGAGGTTCGGGGTGGCCTGAGGTGCGGTTACCCGGGTTTTCGGACCGAATGCGTCGTTCGGTCACCTTGCGGAACGAGTGCGGCATTCGGTCACCTTGCCGACAGAGTCGATCGCACGCAGACCGCTAGGGTGGCGGCATGGCTCCGACACGCTGGCAGAGCGAAAACACCGAGGCGCAGTCCCGGAAGTACATCGATCGCTTCGCGCGCCTCGAATCACACGGTGTCGATCTGCACGGTGAAGCCCGGATGGTCGACGCTCTTCTGGCGCCGGGTAGTACCGTCCTCGACGCTGGTTGCGGCACAGCACGTCTCGGCGCAGAATTGGCTCGACGTGGACATTCGGTCACTGCCGTCGACCTCGATCCGGTGTTCGTCGAGGCGGCCCGTCAGCACGAGAACCTCACGGTCCATCAGGCAGATCTGACGCAACTCGATCTGGGGCAGAAGTTCGACGCCGTCGTCGCAGCGGGGAACGTCATGGTGTTCATGACTCCGGGTACCGAGCGGTCAGCGTTGGAGCGGATCGCTTCGCACCTGTCCCCCGGCGGAGTGTTCGTCGCCGGATTCGCTACCGACAGGCAGTACACGACCGAAATGTTCGACGGCGATCTCGTCTCGGTCGGGCTGCGCACCGAGCACCGGTTCTCCACATGGGATCTGCGCCCCTGGCACCCGAGCGCGGACTGGGCCGTGACCGTCGCCAGAGCGCCTGCACTACTCGCTTGACATCTCTGCTGGTAAAGCATCGAACCAGTCGAGTGTCGCTTGCTCGTACCGTATGCCGAAATCGAGTGTTGCCAAATCGAATACAGCATTTTCGGCCGAGGCGGCGCGCTGCGCGAGATACTCGGCCAACGTCTCTGCATGCCTACGACGATGGGCGACAAGTATCGCCGCGAGCCTCCCCGGCTCCAGGTGTTCCGCGAACGCCATGGTCAGCAGCAGCGGGTGCCGAATGTTGGCCTCCCCGGGCTCGCGGTCGATCCAGTGGGCAAAAGCGGCCCTGCCCCCCGCCGTGATGGTGAACGGCTTCTGTGCACGCACGCCGACATCACCTTCGGCGATCAGTCCTCGTTTGGCGAGCGCCGCCAGTTCGCGATACACCTGACTGCGGGTCACGGTCCAGAATCCGCCGATGCAGACTTCGGCCGTGGCGTGCAGGTCCCACCCCGTCATCGGCCCTCGGTGTAGAAAACCGAGCAACGACGCCGCTGTCGCGTTGAGTTCTTGGTGCGCTTCGGTCACCGATCCATCTTCACACACCTTGACATTCCACAATGGGAGGTCGATTCTGAATCAATGACGTTCCACAGTGGACTGTCTGTGACGGACTGGAGATTTCCGATGCCGGACCGACCGACTTCAGAAAAGTCGACCCTGAGACTGTCCGACGCCCAGCGCGACCAGGCCGTCGAAAAGTTGACCCACCATGTTGCGTCGGGACGGCTTGCGATCGACGAATTCGACATACGCGCGGCGCAGGCCTATGCGGCCGTGAACCTGTCTGATCTGGACGTAATCTTCGAAGACCTGCCAGCGATACCCCCGGCCGCCGCACCTGTCTGGCCTGCCCAGAATCGTCTGCCGATGACCCGCGAGCTGCTGACCTGGATAAGCGTCGGAATCGTGTGCCTGTCGATCTGGGCCATCACCTCGATCGCGACGGGTGACTTCCTGTACCCGTGGCCGGCATGGGTCATCGGCCCGTGGGGGCCGATGATCGCGCTGCAGCGAGTGACCGGCACGAGCGTGGGATGCTCGGCCATGCGCGTCCAGCGCGAGTGACCGCTTATGCGGATTGGACTATCGACGCGATCTGGAACCGAGCCCCCAGTGGGTCCGTGACTCCCGCGACCCGTCCGAACGGCGAATCTTCCGGGGTGTCGACGAGTGTTCCGCCGAGTTCTACTACTTTGTCGACAGCGGCATCGGTGTCGTCGACGCCGAAGTAGCAACGCCACTGGGACGGGGTGCCCTCTGGCAGAATGCGTGCGCCGTCCATGATGCCCGCGACCATGTCGCCGCCGACGATGCCCTGCGAGTATCGGAATTCGTCGGAATCACCGAGTGTGCCGTACGTCCATCCGAAGACCGATTCGTAGAACGGCAGAACAGCGGCGTAGTCGTGGGTGAACTGTTCGTGCCAAACCGGCGCCCCGTGCTCACCCCACGTGCCATATCCGCGGTGCTGGCCTGCCTCCCAGATGCCGGTGACCGCACCACCCGCGTCGACGACGAGCGACAATTTTCCCTGATCGCCTACCTGCATCGGGGGGAACAGCACCTGCCCGCCTGCTTCCGTCACCTTCGCGACGGTGGCCTCGGCGTCGTCGGATGCGATGTAGGTGTTCCACACGTCGGTGACCGTCGTGCCGGGCATCTGGCCCCCGAGACCTGCGATGCTGACGCCATCGCGAAGGAAGGTGGTGTAGCCGCCGTATTCGGGATCGTCGCTGACATCCGCGTGCCAACCGAAGAGGCTCTCGTAGAAAGGGATAACGCGGCCGGGATCGGAACTGGTGAGGTCGATCCAGCACGGGGCGTCGACCAGATAATCCTTGACGGGCATGTGAAACTCTCCTATCGGCGATGGACACTCGGACCACCACAACGTACGCGCGCGGTCCGACACTCACAGCGATTTTTCAGCAGGATGCGAGCGGAGTCCACAGGTACGAAGCCGAACATCGAGACATGGCAACTAACCAGCTGTGGGACGCCGACGACGCCGTCCTCGCCGAGGCAGAACTACCGACCGACACCGAGGCGATGGCCTGGTTGGTCTCGGCCGCAACACAGAATCGGCAGTCGCTCGCCGGAAAGCGGGGGAGCAATGCCGCGGATCAGCGCGGGGGCGTCCCCGACCTTCTGCGGTGAACATCATCGACCTGCCTGTCACGGACCAGTCGCTCCTCCGTACGTCGCGATTTTGTATTCCGTCGCGACCAACGACAGCTGTAACTCGCGGATGCGCCGCCTGACGGTGTCGCGGTGCTCGATCAGCAGATCGAGTCGTTCCGGCACCGTCTCCTCACCGCGGTCGACCAATTCGACATAGTGCTGCAAATCGCGCATCGGCATGCCGGACAACCGCATTCGGGTGAGAAAAACAAGCCTACGCACCGCCGCGGCGTCGTACAGACGGTGATCGTTTCTATCGCGATTCACCTCGATCAAGCCACACCTCTCGTAGTAGCGGAGGGTATGTGGCGAAACATCTAGTAGTTCGGCGACCTCAGAAATTCCGAGGGGCTCAGTCACCTCACCTGGATTCAACAGGCCATGAACAACTTCCGTTGCCGACACATTCACGTCGGTCAGCGCTGCCAGTGCTTTGTCCATCAGGTCAATGGTCGCCATCACGTAACGGTAAACCTCTCGGTCGATCTAGACAGGACGAACGGACTCGGGGAGGCCGGGAAAGTCCGCACCGGCAGATAGTTCGGCGTAACGGTCGAGCTCGTCCAGACTGCGTCGGTACGCGTGACGAAGCCGTCTTACGGCTTCGCGCCCCAACGGAATTCGGAGCGGTGCGGACTCGGCATCGACCAGACTGCGAATGATCTCGGCGGCACGTACCGGATCGCCCTCCTGCTTCCCATCGGCCGCGAGCATGTCCGCTCGAATCGCACCAAGCATGTCTGCGTATGCCTCGCTCGGATCCGCAAGTTCGAGCACGTCAGCGGCATTGAACCCTGTCCGGAATCGACTCGGTTCAACGATGAGCACACGAATACCGAATGGCGTGACCTCACCCGCCAACGCCTCCGACCAACCCTCCAACGCGAACTTTCCGGCCGAGTACGACCCGGCGCCGGGGAACGAGATACGTCCGCCCTGGCTGCTGATTTGCACGATCGTCCCCCACCCTCGCTCACGCATGTCCGGCAACACCGCTCGGGTCAGAGCCGCGGGGCCCAACAGGTGCTGGTCGAGCATGTTTCGCAGGCGAGCATCGTCGATTTCTTCTGCAGCACCGATCTGTCCGACGCCTCCGTTGTTGACGAGCACATCCACGGGACCGAACCGCCCGACAGCCGCTTCGACGAGGTTCACCGCAGCAGACGCCTCGCGAACGTCGAACTGCACCGGCAGTATCGAGTCGGGGTTGGCCTCCACCAGGTCGTCGATGCGTTCCGGTCGGCGCATCGCGGCAACGACGGTGTCCCCCGCCGCCAGTGCTGCCTCGGCCAACGCCCTGCCCAGTCCCGATGATGCGCCAGTGATGATCCAGTTGTTTCGGTTCATGACGACGAAGCTACGACTTCGAGCGCGCTCGAACGCAAGCACGCGATCGAACTGGTGTTACCAACCGCGGAGATCAGTTCTGAGGGGCCGAAGACCCGAGAGTTCCACCCGCCGCCCGCCAGACGAGTGCGGCCGTCCGCTGCGGCCAGTGCCTGGGAATTGGATCTCCAGCGAGGGCGCGACCGTAGAAGGAGCCAGTCACCATCGGGACGACGATCTCGAGATCCGCGTCCAACGGAATGCAGCCGGCCCGCTGAGCACGTTCGAATATCGCTCGAATGCGTTGCCTCCGTGGGGCGACGACGTTTGCCCGGTAGCGGTCGCGCACGTCGGCAGCGGTGCCCTCCTGCAACATCGTCCCGACCAGAGCCATTCGGCCAGGTCTGGAAACGCCCGATTCGAAGGTAATGAGTTCGCGGACCAGAGCGTCGAAAGGTTCTTCGTTGTGGAGTTCGGCCGGTGTCACTTCGGTGACAGTGTTGACCGCCGCTTCTGCGAGCGCGGCCTTGGACGGCCAGCGTCGGTAGATGCTTTGCCGAGTGGTTCCGGCGTCGGCTGCCACGCGGTGCACGGACATGGCGTCGTATCCGGATTCGGCGAGGTAGCGGGCTGCGACGGCGAGGACACGGTCGTCGATCGTGGTGTCGCGAGCGCGGCCGGTCTTGTTCACCATAGTCCGCAACTTACCTTGCCAATACAATACAGTTGTGTATTGTATTGATAATGGCGATACCGACGCTCTACAGCTGGGCCGGTGGGGACGATGCGTTTCGTCGGTTGCTCGACGCGTTCTACGACCGTCTCGAACGCGACTCACTACTGTCACCGATGTTCCCCGGGGGCGTCACCGAAGAACACCGCGCACACGTCACTCTCTGGTGGATCGAGGTGTTCGGCGGACCCGACCGTTACACCACGACTCTCGGCGGGTACCGCCGAATGCTCGCGCACCACACCGACCTGGGCATCACTGCAGCGCAGCGACGCCGGTTCGTCGAGCTGATGTCCGTCGCGGCCGACGATGCCGAACTACCCGAGGACCCTGAATTCCGGTCGGCACTCCTCGCATACACCGAATGGGGAACGCGTCTTGCATTCTCCAACTCTCAGCCACACGCCGAGGTGGCGAAGGACGCCCCTGTTCCCCGCTGGGGCTGGGGAGTCGCGCCGCCCTGGAATCCACAAAACTAGCGGCTGGGACATTCGCGACCATTCCCGGACGCCTGGCAAGCGAATCGAGGCCGGCCATTTCTGGCCGGCCTCGATGATGGAGCGAGCGACGGGATTCGAACCCGTGTAAACGGCTTTGCAGGCCGGTGCCTAGCCACTCAGCCACACCCGCATCGGAGACAAATATGCCGTGACAAGCGGATTGACACCAGGATTTCGCTCAGCGTGATTCGAATGCGGCTGCCCCCGGTGAGCGTTTGATGACACGGGAGGGTCATCAAACGCGCACGGGCGGCGCAGCCGCACCACACCGCACCTCATGGGAGGATGGATGACATGTCTGCATCGTCACCGCTTCCACTCGACCCCATTGCAGAGGCCCATCGCCAGTGGACCAAGCACGGTTGGGGCGACGTCGCCGACGGAATGGCCGCTGTCACTTCGCTGATGCGCGCCCAGCAGATCATGCTCGCCCGGGTGGAGGAAGTTCTCAAACCCACCGGGTTGACGTTCTCGCGCTACGAACTGCTGACGCTGCTGACCTTCACGAAGAACGGCGCAATCCCGATGGCCAAGGCGAGCGCGCGCCTACAAGTGCACCCCACCAGCGTCACCAACGCTGTCGATCGCCTCGAAGCCGCCGGTTACGTCCGGCGTACTCCGCATCCGAGCGATCGACGAACCACGCTGGTGGAAATCACCGATACCGGCAGAACACTGGCTGTCGATGCCACCGAAAAGCTGAACGATCAGGTGTTCAGCAAGCCCGGTCTGGCGAAGGATCGACTGACATCACTCGTTCGCATCCTGACCGAACTGAGGCGCACTGCCGGTGATTTCGAGGACACAGGCACAACGCCGGCTTGGTGAGTGACGCCTTGCGGCAGATCCGTGATGGAATGTCACTGAACGTGGCGGGGGCCGCGCCCAGGTTGGAGTAAAGAGTGTTGGTAGTGGGAGTCGGTGCGGGTGCACATGGTGCGCGTGCAATTCTGACCTACGTGGACAGTCCACATCGTGCGCCTGTTGCTTCTCGAACGATTCGGCGCAACCCCGGCCAAACATTGGCATCCACCATCTCCGACGGTGTCGCGGCCCTACATTCGGTGGCATCGAGACTGTCCGTGCCCGTGCACTATTCGGCCATCGCCTACAGGCTCGCCGAGGATGCCGACGCCATCAGCGCTCACCGTCACTCCACCGCGTCACACCTCGTGCCTGAAACCGCTGCCCAGCTTCGGTACCTTCGATTCACCGGGACCGTCCCCGCGCACGGTTCGACGGTGCTGTGCGACCTGGGAAGTACCGGAATGACGGTATCGGTGGTAGATCTCGCCACTGGAGCGACCGTCGCATCGAGGCGAACGGCCACTTTCTGCGGAGATGACCTGGATCACCTGGTCAGGCGCCACCTTGCAACCAACGGAGTACGTCTCGACGTAGATTCGTCCCGATCCATCAAGGAACGCCTGAGCGAGGACGGGGTCGTCAACGCGCACGACGGCAACAGCGAGAATCACGTTTTCACCCGCGGGGATTTCGACAGCATCATCGCCGGCCCGGTGCGCTACGCAACGATGGTGGTGGAGCAGACCATCGAGCTCTCGAGCGCCAAACCCGCGTCGGTCGTGTTGCTGGGCGGCGGCGCGAACGTCTCATCCATCGGTTCTGCTTTCGAACGACGGCTCCGCCTGAAAACTCTCGTACCTCAGAAACCCGAACTTGTCTCCGCCCGAGGGGCAGCCCTACTGTCGGTGGATCAGCAGGGCTGACCGTCTCGGCACAAAATTACACGTCAGCGATTGACGAACGTCGCCTTGCGCTTTTCGATGAAGGCTGCCATGCCTTCCTTCTGGTCCTCGGTGGCGAACGCAGAGTGGAACAATCGCCGCTCGAACCGAACTCCCTCCGCCAGCGAGGATTCGAAGGATCGATTCACGGCATCTTTCGCCATCATCGCGATCGGCAGCGACATCTCGGCGATAGTCGTCGCAGTGGCAATTGCATCGTCGAGCAGATCCGCAACAGGAACGATTCGCGACACCAGCCCTGCCCGCTCCGCTTCTTCGACCTTCATGTTGCGTCCGGTGAGAACCATCTCCATGGCTTTCGCCTTGCCGACCGCGCGAGTCAACCGTTGCGAGCCGCCGATTCCGGGAATGACACCGAGCTTGATCTCGGGCTGACCGAACACCGCTGTGTCCGAGGCGATCAGCACATCACACAGCATGGCAAGTTCACAGCCGCCGCCCAGCGCGTACCCGGACACCGCTGCGATGATCGGTGTTCGTGCTGCGGTGAGCCGGTCCCAGGCAGTGAAGAAATCCTCACGGTAGACGTCCATGTAGGACTTCGGCTGCATCTCCTTGATATCAGCACCGGCAGCAAAGGCCTTCTCCGAACCGGTGATCAGGATCGCGCCGATACCCTCGTCGGCGTCGAGATCCTCGACAACAGCAACGACCTCGCGCATCAACTCGGAGTTCAACGCATTGAGAGCTTTCGGACGGTTGAGCGTGATGATCCCGACGCGTCCGCGACGCTCGAGCAGAATCGTCTGGTAGTCGCTCATTCGGCAGATCCCGTCGAACGCTCGCGGATGTCGTTGATGATGCCGGAGAAGTCGACGTCCGTGCCGCCGCCAGAGGTCTCCTTGAATCTCGAGTAGATCTCGGCTGCCTGCAAACCGAGGGCTCCCTCGACACCGTTGTCACGCAATGCATTAGCGGCAAGACCGAGGTCCTTGTCCATCAGTGCAGCCGCGAACCCTGGCTTGTAGTCGTTGTTTGCAGGACTCGTCGGGACCGGTCCTGGCACCGGGCAGTTGGTGGACAAAGCCCAACACTGGCCAGACGCCGTCGAAGCCACGTCGAACAGAGCCTGATTGCTCAACCCCAGCTTCTCACCGAGAACGAATGCCTCGCTGATGGCGATCATCGACACACCGAGAATCATGTTGTTGCAGATCTTCGCGGCCTGGCCGTTGCCCGCCGGTCCACAGTGGACGACCTTGCGGCCGAGGACGGCCAACATTGCTGCAGCGGAGTCGAAGTCCTCTTCCGATCCACCGACCATGAACGTCAGCGTTCCTGCGGCCGCTCCCCCAACGCCGCCGGACACCGGAGCATCGAGACTGCGATGACCGGCGTCGTGGACCTTCTTGTGGGCGGCGTGGGCATCGGCGACATCGATGGTCGACGAATCGATGAACAAGGTGCCGGCAGCTGCGACCGGCAGGAGCTCGTCGTACAACCCGAGGACAAGGCGTCCGTTGGGGAGCATCGTGACAACGATGTCCGCGTTGTTCACTGCCGCAACAGCCGAGTCGACGACGGTGACGCCGTCCGCCTCGGCCTGCGTCAGGGCGGCGGGTACGAGGTCGAAACCTTGAACGGTGTAACCAGCCTTGACGAGATTCGCGGCCATCGGGCCGCCCATGTGTCCGAGACCGATGAAACCGATTGTTTTCTCACTCATCGCTGTTGGCCTCCAAGCCCTTCTGCAATCCAAGTTCCGAACTTCCGAGTGGTGCAAAGTATCGGTCGACGTCCGCCTGCGTCACGGCGCTCAGGGTCGGCGGGTTCCATTGCGGGTTTCGATCCTTTTCCACCACCTGCGCACGGATCCCTTCGACGAGGTCGTGCGATTCGAGCGACGCAAGCGAAACGCGGTATTCCTCGTCCAGCACCTGCTCCAGCGTCGACGCCGCGGCAGCCGAACGCAGCGAGCGAAGCGTCACCTTCAGCGACACCGGGGACTTCGATTCGATGTCCGCTGCCGCCTTCGCCGCTTCGGGAATTGCGCTGCTGCGCAGGCCTTCCACTATCTCCTCGACGGTCTCGGCTTTGTAGTACCGATCGATCCATTCCCGAGATGCGTCGAGCGCCGACTCGGGAGCCTCCTCGGTGAACTCGGCGAGAGCGTCCGACAGCGACCCCGATTCGAGAGCCGTGTAGAACTTCTCCAGGTTCGCAGACGGCATGTAGTGATCGGCGAACCCGGCAGCGATCGCGTCGGCCCCGTTCATTCGCAACGTCGTGAGGCCGAGGTGCGTGCCGAGCTCGCCGGGTGCACGCGAGAGTAAATACGTGCCTCCGACGTCGGGGATGAACCCGATCCCGACCTCGGGCATCGCGATCTTCGATCGTTCGGTCGCGATACGAACGTTGGCATGTGCGGACAGACCCACGCCGCCGCCCATCACCACTCCGTCCATGATCGCGACGTACGGCTTCGGGAAGCGCGCGATGGCCGCGTTCAGGGTGTACTCCTCGCGCCAGAAGTCCTTCGATCCACCGCCGCCCTCTTTGGCGTCGTGATAGATCGAGACGATGTCGCCGCCCGCACATAGACCGCGCTCGCCCGCTCCGGTGAGGAGGACCAGTTCGATGTCGTCATCGGCTGCCCACGCCTCGAGCTGCGGCGCGATCTGCTTGACCATGTCGTGATTGAGGGCGTTGATCGCTTTCGGCCGATTGAGAGTGATACGGCCGATCCCATTCTTCGCCTCTAACAAAACTTCTGGCTCACTCATGCTGCTCCCACAATCGAGCGGGCCACGACGACCCGCATGATCTCGTTGGTTCCCTCGAGAATCTGGTGGACACGGAGATCGCGGACGATCTTCTCCACACCGTACTCCGCGAGATACCCGTAACCGCCGAGCAACTGCAGTGCGTCGTTCGCGACCTGGAAGCCGGTGTCGGTGCCGAATCTCTTTGCCATCGCGCACAGTTCGACTTTGTCCGATGCATTCTCCTGCAAGGCGTCCGCAGCACGCCAGAGCATCGTTCGCGCAACTTCGAGTTCGGTCTTCATATCCGCCAACCGGAACTGCAACGCCTGCGAATCCAACAACCGACTTCCGAACGCCTTACGGTCCCGCAAGTAGGCAACAGCCTTGTCGAGTGCACTCTGGGCTCCGCCGATGGAACAGGCAGCGATATTGAGCCTGCCGCCGTTGAGGCCGTTCATCGCAATCCGGAAACCATCGCCCTCGTTGCCGAGGATGTTCGCCGCCGGAACACGAACATCTTCGAAGACGACTTGGCGGGTGGGCTGAGCGTTCCAGCCCATCTTTTTCTCGTTCGCACCGAACGACAGACCGGCGGTCTCCTTCGGCACGATGATCGCAGAAATTCCTTTGGGCCCGGCCTCACCGGTTCTGGCCATCACGACGTACACATCGGATGTCCCTGCACCGGAGATGAATTGCTTGACACCGTTGAGCACGTACTCGTCGCCGTCGCGCACAGCTTTGGTGCGAAGTGCCGCAGCATCGGAACCCGCACCCGGCTCGGTGAGGCAATAACTGCCGAGCTGGTCCATCGAACAGAGGCCGGGCACCCACTGCTTGCGCTGGTCGACATTGCCGTAGGTGTCGATCATCCACGTCACCATGTTGTGGATCGAGATGTATGCCGCGATGGACGGATCCCCCGTCGCCAACTGCTCGAAAATCCGGACGGCATCGATACGCGTCAGTCCAGATCCCCCGACGTCCTCGCCGATGTAGATGCCTCCCATGCCGAGTCCGGCTGCTTTGCGCAGCACGTCGACCGGAAAGTGCTTGTTCTGATCCCATTCGATGGCATTGGGCGCGAGAAACTCGTCGGCGAAATCTCGCGCCGTCTCGTTGATCGCCCGCTCGTCCTCGGTCAATTGGAACATGGGTCAGTCCATGTTCGGGATGACGAAATGATTTGCGGCCGCTTCCTTGGTTCCCGACGGCCACCGCTGCGTGACGGTCTTGGTCTTGGTGTAGAAGCGCACCGAGTCCGGGCCGTGCTGGTTGAGATCACCGAAGCCGGAACGCTTCCAGCCGCCGAAGGTGTGGTACGCGATCGGGACCGGGATCGGCACGTTGACGCCGACCATGCCGACCTGAACGCGCGAGCAGAAGTCACGGGCGGTGTCACCGTCGCGAGTGAAGATGGAGACACCGTTGCCGTATTCGTGCTCGGTCGGAAGACGCAGAGCATCCTCGTAGTCCTTGGCACGCACGACGATCAGAACAGGTCCGAAGATCTCTTCCTTGTAGATGCGCATGTCGGAGGTGACCTTGTCGAACAGGGTGGCGCCTGCGAAGAAACCGTTCTCATGTCCTTCGAGGCTGAAGCCTCGGCCGTCGACGACGAGTTCGGCGCCTTCGTCGACGCCGATCTGGGTGTAGTCGTTGACTCGCTTGAGAGCATCGCTGCCAACGAGTGGTCCGAAGTCCGCCTCGTCGTCGTCGGAGCGACCGATCTTGAGCGTGGCAATGCGATCTTTGAGCTTGGCGACGAGCGCATCGGCCGTCTCCTCACCCACCGGCACGGCAACCGAGATGGCCATGCAGCGCTCGCCGGCCGAGCCGTACGCGGCACCGAGGAGGGCGTCGGCGACCTGGTCGAGGTCGGCGTCGGGCATGACGAGCGCGTGGTTCTTGGCACCGCCGAAGCACTGGGCGCGCTTGCCGTTCTTGGCCGCGGTCTCGTAGATGTACTGAGCGATCGGGGTGGAGCCGACGAAACCGATCGCCTTGACACGATCGTCATTGAGCAGCACGTCGACAGCGTTCTTCCCGCCGTTGACGACGTTGAAGACGCCGGGCGGCAGACCTGCTTCGAGGAACAGCTCCGCCAGGGCGAGCGGCACCGACGGGTCCCGCTCGGACGGCTTGAGGATGAATGCGTTTCCGCAGGCGATCGCCGGACCGGCCTTCCACAGTGGGATCATCGCGGGGAAGTTGAACGGCGTGATGCCTGCGACGACGCCGAGAGGCTGGCGCATCGAGTAGACGTCGATTCCGCCCCCGGCGCCTTCGGTGTACTCACCCTTGAGCAGATGCGGGATGCCGACTGCGAACTCGACTACCTCCAGGCCACGTTGAATGTCGCCCTTTGCGTCGGCGAAGGTCTTGCCGTGCTCGCTCGAGAGCAGCCGCGCAAGCTTGTCCATGTCGCGATTGATCAGCTGCAGGAACTTCATCAAGATGCGGGCGCGGCGCTGCGGATTCCAGCTCGCCCACTCGCGCTGCGCCTGCTCGGCGTCCGCGATGACGGCCTCGACCTCGGCGTCACTGGCGAGAGGCACCTTGGCCTGGACCTCACCGGTGTTCGGATCGAAAACGTCGCCGAAGTTGCCGGACTCTCCGGGGACGTGCTTGCCGCCGATGAAGTGGGTCAGTTCGCGAGTCATGGTTCGTCCTAACGATGCGAGAATATTAAGTGTGCCCATCCTATAGTCGGACATCCATGTATGTCTAGGAGGCCGACGGCATGTGCGTGAAAATACGTCGCCTGGGACGTATTTCCGCACACATGCGCGGAGCGCTCACAAGCGATCGTACAACCGCGCCAGATCGGCGACGGCCTGCTTGACTTCGGACTCCTCGGCGCCGGTCGCCCGCAGCGCACGCCGGAGAATCATCGGGTCCAGATCGTCGATCGCCCGCGAGAAGTCCGGCCTCGGCAGGGCTGGGAATGCCGCTCGATCGCCGAACCAATCGCCCGCATCGAACTCGACCTCCGACTCGCCGACGCCCTCGATCAGCTGGTCGAGATCGACACCCCGCAGCGTCAGAATTGTCGTGGCCGAGGCGTCGACATGCTCGGACGCGATGTACATCAGCGCTGCGGCGTGCTTGCACGGCCACCCGTCGTCGGGGCAGCTGCAGTCGAAGTCCAACTGCCCCTTGTGATGCGGCAGCAACGTCGGCGCGAGCGCCTGCGGGATAGAGTTCGACGCGAGTTCGGCCAGCATTCCCGGGTTCGATCGCACCCGTGCCATCAGGGCTTCGACCTCGCCCTGCGTCAGCGGCTCGACCGTGACGGACGCCGAGAAGGGTTCGAGCTGACTCCCCTGGACCTGGCCGTAGATCTGACCGCGCTCGACGCCCAGGTTCAACACCTGGCCCTGCCGCGCATACGTCCGTCCGCGGGCGATCCGGCCGGGGTCGGCCAAGTCTTCCATCGCCGTGACGAAGTGGCGGCCCCACCACGTCTCCCCGAACGCGCCGCGCTTGTTGCGAGCCTCGATGCCGCCCTTGGCTTGTCGACGCTTGCCGTACTGACTGAAGTCGGCCATCACTCCCCCACCGCGTCCTCGCTGAGACGAAAGAGCTCGTGCAGTTCAGCGGTGTCCATCTCCGTCACCCAGTTCTCACCGGTGCCCACCGCGAGATCGGCGAGATCCTGCTTGGAACCGAGCATCCCGTCGATGCGTTCCTCGACGGTGCCGACGCACAACAGTTTTCGCACTTGAACGTTCTTGCGCTGACCGATACGGAAGGCGCGGTCTGTTGCCTGGTTCTCCACAGCAGGATTCCACCAGCGATCCAGATGTACGACGTGGTTGGCCGCAGTCAGGTTCAGGCCGGTGCCACCGGCTTTGAGGGAGAGCAACATGATCGGCGCGCCGTGCTCGCCCTGGAACGCCTCGACCATTGCGTCTCGCTTGGACTTGCTGACACCGCCGTGCAGGAACGGCACCTGGGTGCCGAACCGCTCGGCAAAGTACGGTGCCACGATCTCCCCGAACTCACGAAACTGCGTGAACAGCAACACTTTCTCGTTGTCACCCAGTACCGAGTCGAGAATGTCTTCGACGAGTCCGATTTTCCCCGACCGGTGCTGACCCCGCTTGAGCACGGGCGAACCGTCGGACAGAAAGTGTGCGGGATGGTTGCACACCTGCTTGAGCCGGGTCAGCGCCGAGAGCACAGCACCCTTGCGTTTCATACCCTTCGCATCGGCGATCTGCGCCATCATCTCGTCGACCACTGCCTTGTACAGCGCGGCTTGTTCGGCGGTGAGGTTCGAGCGCACGGTCATCTCGTTCTTCTCGGGCAGATCCGAGATGACCGTCGGGTCGGTCTTGACGCGTCGCAGGATGAACGGCGACGTGATTGCTCGTAGGCGAGACACCGCGCCCTCGTCCTTCTCGCGCTCGATCGGTACCGAGAACCTCTTCCGGAAGTCCGACGGACGACCGAGCATGCCGGGATTCGCGAAATCGAGAATCGAACGGAGCTCGTCGAGTCGATTCTCGACGGGCGTTCCCGTCAGTGCGAGCTTGTGATCGGCCGGGATGGCCAGCGCGGCCCTGGCCTGCACGGTGCCCGAGTTCTTGATGTGCTGCGCCTCGTCGAGAACCACTCGGCGCCAGTTCTGTTCGGCAAGCTGTGCGCGGTCCTTCGCCATCAACGCGTAGGTGGTGACGACAAGGTCGTGCTCGGCGATGGCCTTGTCGAGGTCGTCGTCCTTCAGTCGCGCCGGCCCATGGTGCACCATCACCCGAAGTGCCGGGGTGAACTTCGCGGCCTCGCGCTGCCAGTTTCCGACCACCGACATCGGTGCAACGAGCAACGTCGGCGTCGGGCTCTGCTCGTGCGCCAACAATGCGAGAACCTGAAGTGTCTTTCCGAGTCCCATGTCATCGGCCAGCACGGCACCGAGTCCGAGCCTGCTCATGAACGCCAGCCACTCGAGTCCCCGTTGCTGATACGGCCGCAGTGTCGCGTGCACGCCGTCAGGCAGAGGAATCGGCTCGGGCTTGGCATTGGGCTCGAGCAACGTCGCCGCCCAGCCCGACGCGGTGATCTCCTCGATCGGTGCGGGCGGTGGCTCGGCGAGCGTCAACTCGCGCATCAACTTCGACAGCGGGGTGCCGTCCCCGTGATGCTCGGCGACGTACCGGGCTGCGCGCGCCAGTTGGTTGCCGTCGGCGAAGACCCATTGGCCCCGAAGTTTGACGAGATCGCCCTTCGACACCGCGAGCTTGTTCATCTCGGCCTCGGTCAGCACCATGTCGCCCAATTGGAGTTGCCAGTCGTAGGACACCAGCTCGTCCATGCCGACGGAACGATTCTCGGCAGCCTTTGTGACGCCGGGCGAATCCACGCGCAGCCGCATCGACGGATCCAACCTGGTCCACGCACGCGGCAGCAGAACAGTAGTTCCCGACGCCTGCAGCGCGGTAGCTCCGTGCTCGACGAGGTCGATCACCACCGACGTCGGAAGTAACAGATCGAGGCTGTCCGGCAGCGATGGTAGATCGCGCAGTCGCGGATATGCAGCCACGGCCTCACCGAGCTTGCGGACCGCGGTACTGAGCAGGGTGGCGTCTACCCGTCGATTCATCGGAACCGGAACCGGCGCTTCACCATCCGAACGCAGGCACACTTGAAGGGTCCAATACGACTCCTCGCCGAAGTCTTCACCTTCCGATTCGTCGTCCGGTTCGATGAGCCGCAGCACCAACGAGGGTTCATCCACGGAGAGACTGCCGCGCCACTTGTCCAGCAGCGCCGAAATCTGTTGCGTACCCTCCAGATAGGGCTCGTCCTCGATGAGCGCCGCCAACATCGGATGCTCCGAATCCGGTTTACCCAGAATCGATCTCACGATTGGATCGGTGAGCTCCGAGAGTATGTGCTCTAGCAGTTTCTTCGGCCTGTCCACCTGACGCTGCACCGACGGCATCGTCACCGCGAGTTCGCTGAGCCACGCACGTTGACGTTCTCCGCCGACAAGGTTCCACCGAGGCCACCACTGTCCGTCAGTCAATATCAATGCAGGTACTACTCGTCCGGCCCGCGCCCACCGCTCGATCCCCTGCGCGACAACTCCGAGGTATCGGAGGTCTCCGGCTATCCCGTCGTGCGACGCCGGTGTTCGGAGCAGCAGTTCCGCAGCCTCGGGCGGCGCCAACCCGACGGCGGGGATCTGGACAGTTTTCGGTTCCGCGCCACCGACAGGAGGAAAGCAGACAGATGCCCGGCGGCGGAAGGTACGGGTCAGTGCTCGGGCATGGACTGCGGGGAGATCAGGTTCTTCGCCGGTAGTGGTCTCGTCGTCCCACAGCATCAGGCCCGCGTCGAGGGACCAGAGACCGTGCAGCATCGCTCTATCCAATCACGCGGAACGTGGTGTCCCTGTTGTGGCCGCTGTAGACGGGATCCGGTTCGTCGGGACGAATAATGGGACGCCACGCCCATCTCGTGACCGTCGAAATGCCCCATGCGGACTGGTTCGATATGAAGGAATCGGACAATAGGGCAAAGTAGTTGAATGATCGCTTATGGATTCAGTGAGTATGGTGGCCCCGAAACCGAGTACTTTCTCGACCTCCCCATCGCCGATCCCGGCCAGGGTCAGCTTCTGGTGGCGGTCCATGCCGCCGGCGTGAACCCAGCGGATTGGAAGGTTCGAGCGGGAAACCGCAAGGACACCCTGCAGACGTCTCTACCTGCGGTTCTCGGCCGAGAGGTGTCGGGCACGGTGGTTCAGATCGGTACTCACGTCGACGGATTTTCCGTCGGAGACCATGTCTTCGGAGCGACGGCCGCGGGCCACGGCGGATACGCCCAGTACACCGTTCTCAATGCAGTCGGTACCGCGCAGAAGCCGGAGAGCGTGTCGTTCGCGGCGGCCGCGACGCTGCCGGTAGCAGCCGGGACCGCGTTCGACGGCCTGGCCGCCCTCGGTCTTTCGAAGGAAGACACACTCCTCGTTCTCGGCGCAGGCGGCGGAGTGGGATCGATGGTTCTGCAACTGGCCCGCGCCGACGGAATCTCCGCTATCGGAGTCGCAAGCGCCGCGAAGCAAGAATGGGTGGAAAGCCTGGGAGCACGTTTCGTCCAGGCAGGCGAGAACTTCGTGGACAGCATCGCCACGGACGTCGACGGCATCTTCGACCTCGTCGGCGGCGAAACGCTTCGGAGTGCGACGACCTCGACCAAGCCGGGATGCCCGATCGTCAGCGGCGCCGACCCCGCACTGGCAGGGACATTCGGGGGTTCGGGGGTCGTTCGGGACCGGACCTCGGCCGCTTTCTCACGGCTGGCCGGTCTCGTCGAAACCGGAGTGCTTCGGCCTCGGCTCGATCACCGGTTCCCCTTGGAGAAGGCAGGCGAAGCGCTGGCTCTCGTGGAGAGCGGACATGCACTGGGCAAGGTCGTCATCGAGGTCGGCTGATTCTTGTCGGTCCCATCCGGCACACTCGTTCTTCGAATGTTGTTTCTCGACGATTGGTCGTATGTGAAGAAGCTGCGGGTTGCGCTGCTGTTGGTGGTCGTCACCTTGGTGATGACCGCGTTCGCGTCGTGCGACACCGGCGACATCCCAGGATTCTCCGCCGCGCCGCCTGCGCCCGGCAGCCCTACTCGTGTCCAGATCGAGCAACTTCTCGAAGGCGTGCAGGTCGTGGCCGCGAGACCCGACGCATTCGGTTACGAGCGTGGGTGCAAGTCCGGCGAGGGATGTGTCTTCGGGCCGGCGTGGACGGATGACTACGACGGCCCCGGCGGTCACGACGGTTGCGGTACCCGCGACAACGTCCTGGCCAGAAGCATGACCGCCGTGGTTTTTCGCGAGGGCACCCATAGCTGTGTAGTGCTGGAGGGAACGTTGGCCGATCCGTACTCCGGTGACTATCTCGACTTCACCAAGTCCGATGCGGGCAAGATCCAGATCGATCACGTCTATCCGTTGTCGGCAGCATGGGACATGGGCGCCAATGGCTGGCTGCCCGAGAAGCGAGTCCGTTTCGCCAACGACATCGACTTCAACCTGTTGGCGGTCAACGGCCCGGACAACCAGTCCAAGAGCGACAACACGCCATCGCGTTGGATGCCCCCGAACGAGGCGTACCACTGCTTCTACGCGGGGAAGTATCTCTCGGTCGCCGTGCAGTACGGGCTCCCGATCACTGCGGCCGATCAGCGCACGCTCGCCGATGTCGCGACCGATTGCTGAGCGTAAAGTACAGACAATGTCGCGTAGCTTCCTGAATCGTGAAACTCAACTCTGCATGTCGCTCTCGGGGCGGCCGAGCAACTTCGGAACCCGATTTCACAACTTCCTGTACGACGAACTCGAACTGAATTTCGTCTACAAGGCGTTCACGACCACCGACCTACCGTCGGCCATCGGCGGGGTGCGCGCCCTCGGCATCCGCGGATGCGCGGTGTCGATGCCGTTCAAGGAAGACGTCATCTCCCTCGTCGATGTGATGCATGATTCGGCAAGCGCCATCGAGTCTGTCAACACCATCGTCAACGACAATGGAACTCTCCACGCGTACAACACCGACTACCAGGCAGTGGCGAGCTTGCTTGCGTCGTCGGGGTTCTCGACCGACTTCTCCGTCGCGGTCACCGGCAGCGGCGGAATGGCCAAGGCGGTGGTAGCTGCGCTACGTGATTCGGGGTTCACCCAGGGAACTGTGGTCGCACGCAACGCCGACCGAGGACCTGCGCTCGCGAAGGCATACGGATTTCAGTGGTCATCCGAAGCTGTCCGCGCAGACCTTCTCGTCAATGTCACGCCGGTCGGCATGTCCGGCGGACCCGACGCCGACTCCTCACCGTTCACCGACGAGCACATCGATTCTGCACAGGCAGCCTTCGACGTCGTGGCAATGCCGTCGGAGACGCCGTTCATCACCGCGGCACGTGCCGCCGGAAAGCCAGTGGTCACCGGCGCCGAAGTGATTGCCCTACAGGCCGCCGAACAGTTCGTGCTCTATACGGGGGTTCGTCCGACGGACGACCAGATTTCCCGAGCATCGGCGTTTTCACGCAGTTAGCGCCATTCCCACTTCATCGGAGAAGTCTGCACTCTAGGGGCGCTGCCACGACGGCTTGTTCGCATATGCGTAGCGGTAATAGTCTGCCAACGTCAGTGCTGAAGCAGCAGTCTCGTCGAGAATCACGCTCACGTGAGGGTGCCATTGAATGGCCGATGCCGGGCAGAATGCCGACAGAGGTCCTTCCACCGCCGCCGCGACAGCCTCTGCCTTGGACTCACCGGTCGCGATCAGCACCAGATGCCGAGCCTCGCCGATGGTGCCGAGCCCCTGGGTGAGAACATGATGCGGCACTTCGTCTTCGGATGCGAAGAATCGTGCGTTGTCCCGGCGAGTTTGTTCGGTGAGTGTCTTGACGCGCGTCCGTGATTGCAGCGATGACCCCGGCTCGTTGAATCCGATGTGCCCATCGGTCCCGATACCGAGGATCTGAACATCCACACCCCCGGATTCCATGATCGCCCTGTCGTAACGATGAGCTTCGGCTTCGATATCCGGTGCTTCCCCGTCCGGAGAGAACACCGCGACATCGGGAAGGTTCACGAGGTCGACGAACTCGGATCGAATGAACGAGAAGTACGACTGATCGGCGGTTCTCGGAATTCCGATGTATTCGTCCAACAGGAATGCTCGGCATTGTGCGAACGACAGTCCATCCTCACGGTGCCGCCGGGCGAGTTCGGCGTATGCCCCTACCGGCGACGAGCCAGTAGCCAAGCCGAGAACCGCAGGTTTCGAACGAACGACGTTCTCCACGATGTCGGCCACGGTTCGGTCGACTTCAACTGTGCTGGAGCGGATCACGACCTCCACGACGCTGCCTCCTCTATCGATATTCCCTTCCGGATCACCCGAACAGGTTCGAACTTCTCGTCCACGACGACGAGATCGGCGCGGAACCCCGTGGCGAGCGCTCCGATGGTGTCACCGAGACCGATCAACGAGGCCGGGGTCGACGACGCAGCACGCACTGCCTCCACCACCGAAACACCAGCGTGCAGAACCGCACGAGCGACGAGGTCGAGGACCGTCGACGTACCGCCCGCTATCGGATGCGAATCCGGATCGCCGTCGTCACGTGTCAGACGTGCGACGGACTCGCGGACCGTCACCTCCAGTGGCCCCAACCGGTAACGCCCGTCGCTCATCCCGGCTGCAGCCATGGCGTCGGAGACCAGGGCGATGCGTCCTCCCCCGACCAGATCGAACACCGCGCGGACTGTCTCGTCCGCGAGATGGACTCCATCGCCGATCAATTCGAGAACCATCTGTCCGCGAGCGGCCGCTGCCAGGCATTCACTGACCGGACCCGGTGCGCGGTGATGCCACGTCGGCATTCCGTTGAACAAGTGTGTCGCGCTGATCGGACCACTCCCGAGCACGTCGATTCCGTGCCGCGTTTCGAGAGCATCCGCATCGGTGTGCCCGATGCTCGGCAGAACGTCTGCCTCACGCAACATTCGACCGATCCCGGCGAACCCTTCGATTTCGGGCGCGAGGGTCATCGATCTCACCGCTCCGCGCCCCGCATCGAGAACGTCGCTCAACAAACCGAGATCACCCGCACGCAACGAATCCGGATCCTGCGCACCGCATCTCACCGAGGACAGAAACGGGCCCTCGACGTGAATTCCGGCGATCTCACCCGACGCAGCCAAGGCGGACAGAACTGCCGTCTGCGCGACGAGCCGCGCCGGCGGCGCCGACACCAGCGAGGCGAGCATCGTCGTGGTGCCGCGCGATCGATGATGCCGAACGGCATCCATCAGTTGCTCGGCCCCCGAGTCGGGGAAGCTGGCCCCGGCGCCGCCGTGACAATGCACGTCCACGAGGCCGGGAAGGATCGTCAGATTGGATCGAGCAGGAAGCTCACCCAGGGCAGCCTCGGCGGAACCGACCCACGAAATCGTGTCGCCGTCGATCACGACGACACCGTCCCCGATCACCGCATCTGCGGTGACCACCCGTCCGCGTAGCTTCATGCGGTGCGCATTCATCATGACTGTGCTGGTCTCATGAGTGTGCTGGCCTCACGACTGTGCGGCGTCGACGACCTCGTCGTCCTCGCGGCCCGGTGTGCGCAAATTCCACCTCTTGATGACGAAGCTGAACAGGAAGTAGTAGATCGCGGCGTACACGAGACCGATGGGAATGAGAAGCCATGCCTTGGTGGCGATTCCGAAGTTGAGAACGTAGTCGATCGCCCCGGCGGAGAAGAAGAATCCGTCGTGAATTCCGAGTGCGTTGACCAACGCCATGGACGTGCCGGTCAGAAACGCATGGATGATGTACAGCGGCCAGGCGACGAACATGAACGCGTACTCGAGCGGCTCGGTGATGCCGGTGACGAATGCGGTCAGTCCGGTGGACAGCATGATGCCGCCGACCAGCTTCTTCTGCGACGGCTTGGCATTGCGGTAGATCGCGAACGCTGCTGCGGGGAGGGCGAACATCATGATCGGGAAGAAGCCGGTCATGAACACTCCGGCAGAGGGATCTCCGGCAAAGAAGCGGTTGAGGTCGCCTCGAACGATCTGGCCGCTCGCGTCCTGATAATCACCGACGAGGAACCACACCACGGAGTTCAGGATGTGGTGTAGACCGGTGGGAATCAACATTCGATTGGCGAAGCCGTAGATGCCGCCGCCGACGACACTGTTGTTCGCGACCGTGTTTCCTACCCAGTTGAGAGCGCTGTAGAAGAGCGGATAGATGAACGACATCAACACCGCGACGACGAGACCGGTAACGGCCGTGAGAATCGGGACGAGGCGTCGACCTGCGAAGAATCCCAGGTAATCCGGCAACTTCTGGCGATAGAACCGTTGCCACAGAATGGCCGAGAGCAAGCCGATGACGATTCCCGCGAGGACGCCGTAGTCGATGACGGCTGGATCGCCGTTGGCGTCCACCTTCCCGTCGAGAACAACAGGAGACATCGCTTCGAAGACGCCGTTCATGACCATGTAGCCGACGACGGCCGCGAGAGCTGTCGAGCCGTCGGACTTCTTGGCCCACCCGATCGCGATACCGACCGCGAAGATGAGCGGCAGCCAAGTGAACACCGCCTGGCCCGCCGCGGAGATGACCGACGCTGCGGTCTCGAGAGCGCTGAACCTGCCGAGCAGATCGTCCTGGCCGAGGCGAAGCAGGATGCCTGCGGCCGGGAGAACGGCGATCGGCAACATCAGGCTTCGGCCGAAGCGCTGAAGTCCGGCGAGCGAGCGGGACTCCTTCTTGACGTCGTCGGTATCCGATGAATCTTTCAGGGTCATGGCGACCTTCTTTTCCGTCTGCTGCGGCCAGGGTTTGCGAGCTGTTGTGACCGATGGGGATCAGGGGTACTGTCCGGTCATTACCAGTTGTAGTTTGGCCAGGTGACGGGCTCGTGTCAACCCGGCCATGTGACCCAGAAGACAGAAAGTGAACATTATGTCGAAAGCAGACGCGATCGTCGCAGGCCTCGGCGGCGCACAAAACATTGTCGAGATCGAAGCCTGCATCACCCGGCTGCGGACCGAGGTGAAGGACGGCGCACTGGTGAACGAGAAAGCGCTCAAGGCCGCCGGTGCGCACGGGGTCTTCCACAAGGGAACAGCAGTCCAGGTCATCGTCGGCCCCGAAGCGGACACCCTGGCCGAGGACATCGAGGACATTCTGTGACGACGGTAGTCAGCCCGGTCGACGGCGAGGTTCTCGCGCTTGCCGATGTCCCGGACCCCGTGTTCGCGGCGCAGATGGTGGGTGCCGGTGTGGCCGTTCGCCCGGCAGCGTCGCAGCAACGTGTAGAGGTTCGATCACCCATCGCCGGCAAGATCCTCAAACTGCACCCCCACGCGTTCGTGGTGTTCACCGCAGAAAAGCAGGGTGTTCTGGTCCATGTCGGGATCGACACCGTGAAGATGCGGGGCGAAGGCTTCGAACTGCTTGCCGCCGAGGGCGACTCGGTGCACGCGGGAGATCCGATACTGCAGTACGACCCAGCGGCGATCGCTGCTGCCGGCTACTCCGACATCGTTCCCGTCGTCGTAATGGACACCGCACCGGATTCCGTGAACGCGAAGTCGGTCGGCCTCAATGTCGTTGTCGGTGACTCCCTGTTCGAACTGCCCTGATCAGGCTCGTTGACTTGGGCGGCGCTGCCCTTCCACTTCCATGGAGAGTTGGTACCGATCGCATCGGTACCAACTCTCCGTGTGCTCGATGGGCTCGTCAACGCTGAACGAGACTCGATCGAAGTACAAGACCGGGGCACCGCGTTTCGTACCGAGCAGCGTAGCCGTGTCACTGTCTGCGGCCGTGGCCTTGACGGTTTGCTCGGCTCGATCGATGGTCAGACCGTAGTGTTCCTGAACCGCCTCGTACACCGACCGACTCAGATCGTGATTCGTCAGACCCGGCAACTTCGACGCGTTGAACCAACCGTCGTCGACACTGACGGGTTCGGCATCGGCAAGACGCAGGCGTTTGACGTGGTACGCATGCTCACCGTCGGGTAGACGGAGCGCACGAACAGTTGCTACAGAGGGCTTTTCGAGGCGTGCGAACAGGACAACCGTCGTCGGGGTCAGTCCTTGAGCGCGCATCTCTTCCGAGAACGACGCCAGGTGCAACCTGGACTGAACGGTACGGCTGGCGACGAAGGTGCCTTTACCCCGAACTCGCACGAGATGCCCGTCGTTGACAAGTTGACCGATGGCCTCGCGCACGGTGATCCGGCTGACGCCGTAATCTTCCATCAGCCGTCGCTCACTGGGCATCAGATCACCGGGCTGGAGTTCTTTCGTGCAGCGGTGCAACAGAATTGCGCGCAGTTGCTCATGCTTCGGGATCTGGCTGTCCCTCAGATGTACGGGCATCACCACTACGCTTACCTTCCGGTCACTCGCCAGACCAGCGGTACGGACTGGTCCGGTCCAACCAGAAGGATACGTCACCAAGTCGGTGGTCCGGAAGAAATCAGTCGCACACCGCTTTCGCGGCGTCCTCGGCGGTGGCCAGCGCACCGGACTCGTACTCCCCGATCGCGGCCACCTTCGCGGCCGAAGCCGACTCCGGGTCGAACGTATACCCAAGCCACTCCTTGGCCAGTCGACGAGCGAGTTCGATACCGATGACTCGCTGGCCCAGACAAAGCACCTGGGCATCATTACTGAGTACGGCACGCTCGACCGAGAAGCTGTCGTGAGCGGTGACCGCACGAATACCAAGAACTTTGTTGGCGCTGATGGCGACTCCCAGACCGGTACCGCACACCAGAAGAGCCCGGTCCGCCGAACCGTCGGCGATCAGCCGTGCAGCGGTGACCGCAACATGCGGATAGTCAGTGTGTTCGTCGGTACCGACGCCGACGTCCGCAACGGACTCGACGCGGTCATCCTTCTCCAGGTCTGCCATCAATGCTTGCTTGTACTGCAGCCCGGCGTCGTCGCATCCGACGACGATACGTAGCTTGCTCATGATTCAGCTCCTTGCGTGGTGAGAAGTTCGGCGACGGTCGCGACACACATCGCCAACGACACTGCGCCCGCGTCGGGAGTTCCGACGCTTCGTTCGGCGAGCGGGCGAGCGCGTCCTACCTTGGGGCGCAGACCGGCCGTGGCCTCTGCAGCCTTCTGTGCGACGGCGACAGCATCGATCCACGCCGATCGCCAGTCTTCGCCGCTGCGCACCGCATCCTCGACGGCCCCGACAAACGGGTCGAGCGCGTCGAGCATCGTCTTGTCCCCCAATGAAGCACCGCCCAATTCCGTCAAGGCGTCGTAACCCGCACGCAAGGCCTCCGCGACGACCGCGTCATCGGGAGTTCCTTTGTTACCGAGCCGGTTTCCAATGGCTGCAAGGGCGGCGCCCCACAGGACGCCCGACGTGCCACCTGCCTTCGCGGCCCAGGCTGCCCCCGCTGTTGCGAGCACCGAACCCGTTCCGCCGTCACGACCGACAGCATCACTCGCCGCTACCCGCGCGGCAGCCGTTCCTTTGACCATGCCGCGGCCGTGATCGCCATCGCCCGCAACGGCGTCGATCCGTCCGAGTTCGTCCTCCGCCGAAGCCATACGTTCGGCCAGAGCATCCAGTGATTTCGTGATGAAGCCTGCACAGTCGCGCGAGTCGGCGTCGGACTCGGGCATCTCGTCGACGGCATCGGCTGCGACAGAAGCAGCCAACCTACGCTCCTTCGTGTCCGCTGGCACGACGCCCTTGCGGTACGCGGGAGTATCCGCTGGAGCCGTCCAGAACTTCTCGAGCTCGTCGTCCAGCCACATGACGGTGAGAGAACATCCTGCCATATCCAGGCTCGTGACCAGCTCTCCCACTTCTGGATCCACGACGGTGTAACCCGCCGCTTTCAATCGTGTCGCGACGGTGCGCCACACGACGAACAGCTCCTCGTACTTGGTTCGTCCGAGTCCGTTCAGAATGACGGCGATCCGGTTGCTGCTGCCCTCCGGTGCCTCTTCGAGCACTCCATCGACGAGCAGATCGGCAAGCGCTGCCGCGGTGGCCATCTCGTGCGACGAGACCCCGGGTTCGCCGTGGATGCCGAGCCCCAGACCCATCGTGCCCTTCTCGACGATGAACAACGGATCGGACGCACCGGGCATCGTGCATCCGTCGAAGGCGACACCGAGAGTGCGAGTGGCATCGTTCGAGGCAATGCCGACCCGCTCGACACCGTCGAGGTCATAGCCCGCATCTGCTGCTGCCGACGCACATCGAAACACCGTGAAATCGCCTGCAATTCCCCGGCGCTTGGCAATCTGGTCTGTCGGCGCGCTCGCGATGTCATCGGTGACGGCCAGATACCTGGCGTCGATGCCCTCGGACTGCAATTTCAGCACAGCGAGGCCGAAATTCATCACGTCTCCGGCGTAGTTGCCGGTCGTCAGGAGCACTCCACCGCCGTTGTCCACGGCCCGCGCTACCGAGGCCGCATCTTCCGCGGACGGCGAAGTGAAGATGTTGCCGACCACTGCGCCGTCGGCGAAACCGCTTCCGACCACGCCGCAGAACGCAGGGTAGTGGCCGGAACCACCACCGACCACGACGGTCGCCTTGCCCTTCGGGGTTTCGGTCGCGCGCACCACCCCACCGGGCACCCCGACGACATAGCGCGAGTGTGCGTCCAGAAAGCCTTCCAGCATGTCCTCGGCAAAGGTCGATGGATCATTGAACAGTCGAGTCATGGCAGATCCTCTATCGAAGTCGGAGACCGGACTCGCGGTCGAAGAGGTAGATCCTCTCCGCCGGAGCAGTGAGCGCACAGCGGTCGTGGCTGCGGTAGTTCTCACGTGCGGGTGTTTGGACGAGCAGTGATGCGCCGCCTGCTACGGAGACTTTGGCCTGACCGAATTCCATCAGATGTTCGAAGTACTCGACCGAGGCCGCGATCTGACCGGAACCGGCTGTCCCCGTGACGATCGACGCATCCTGCGGGCGAATACCGACCTTGACCGAAGTCCCGTCCGCAACGTCGGAAACGTCCACCGCGAGTGCACCGTCACCGATCTCGACCACGGCAGCAGTTCCGTCTCGGCGGACGACGCCGTCGATGACGTTGATCTGGGGTTCGCCGACGAACCCCGCGACGAACAGGTTGGCCGGATCGTCGAACACCTCGTCGGGAGTCCCGAACTGCTGAATGATGCCGCCGTCCATCACCGCCAGTCGGTCGGCGAGGCTCAGTGCCTCTACCTGATCGTGCGTCACGACGATCGTGGTGTATCCAAATTCGCGCTGCAGCATTTTGAGTTCACGCCGAACCCGCTGACGTGCCGAGGCATCGAGATGCGACAGCGGCTCGTCGAGCAGCAGAACCGGTGGATTGCGGATGAGCGCGCGAGCAAGGGCAACACGCTGCTTCTGCCCACTCGACAGTCCGGCCGGACGCAGATCGAGTAGATCGTCCATCTCGAGACGCTGGGCAATCGAGTTCACGAGTTCGTCCGCGCCCTTGACCTTGCGTGCTTTCAGGCCGTACGCGAGGTTCTCCCGGATGGAGAGCGGCGGGTACAGCGCGTAGCTTTCGAAGCCGACTCCGACCTCACGCTTGCCGGGAGGTAAGTCCGTGATCGTGCGGTCCCCGATACGAATCTGCCCGCTCGTGACGGTCTCGAGCCCGGCGATCATCCGCAGGGTCGTCGTCTTGCCGCATCCCGAGGGCCCGAGCAATGCCACCAATTCACCGGGTTCGATCGCCAGATCGATGCCCTTGACTGCCTTGAATTCTTCACGCCCACGAGACGAATAGGTCTTGACCAACGTGTCGAGGGTCAAGCTTTGTGCGACGGACGTGCGGCGTGTGGTCTGCGTGGCAGTCATCTACTGCTCCTTCTGATCTGCTGCACCGAGTCGGCGAGTTTCCGTATCGGACTCACTGTTGGCGCCTGCGAAGATGTGAATATCGGAGGGCTCGACCGAGACGGAGACCGTCGCCCCCTCGGTGAGGTGGCGTCCGCCCTTGGACAGCGCGATCAGTGTCGTTCCGCCGAGATCGACGGACACCTCGACATCGCGACCGAGCCGTTCGGCCAACACCACGGTGCCGCCGAAGCTCACCTTTCCGGGTTCGCTGGATCGCTCGGGCAGAACGTCGACGTCGCAGGGACGAATTCCGATGCGTGCGTTGTCGCCGCGGCCGAGGCCGAGGGAGCGCGGCGCGGAAATCTCGAGCGAACTACCGAGCACCCGCAGAGTGCTGTCGTCGACCGTCGCGTCGTACACATTGATCTCGGGTTGGCCGAGCGCCTTCGCGACAAACGTGTCCGCGGGCGCACGCCAGATGTTCTCGGGAGTGTCCACCTGTACGACGCGTCCCTCGCGAAGGATCGCAATCCGGTCGCCGAGAGCGAGTGCCTCCTGATAATCGTGCGTGACGTACACCGTTGTGGTCTTGGACATCTCGCCCAACTGCCGCAACTCCACGCGCATTGCTGCGCGCAGCTTCGCGTCCAGGTGCGAGAGTGGCTCGTCGAGTAGATAGACATCCGCGGGGCGAACCAGAACACGTCCGAGCGCCACACGCTGTCGCTGGCCGTTGGACAACTCACGCGGAAACCGCTGCAGTAGATGGTCGATACCGAGCGTGGTGGTCACCGACTTGATCCGCTCGGTCTGCTCGGAATCGCTGTACTTACCCGTGCGACCCGATTTCAGAGGCGAGGCAAGGTTCTGCGAGACGGTTTTCTGAGGATAGAGCGCGTAGCTCTCGAACGCCATCGCCACGTTGCGGTGGTACGGCTCGACGGCGGTCATATCGTTTCCACCGATATACACGGCGCCTTCGTCGACGTCGACGAGTCCTGCAATCGATTTGAGTGTGGTGGTCTTGCCTGCGCCGGACGGTCCGAGGATGACGAAGAACTCGCCGTCGGCGATGTCCAGGTCGATCCCGTCGATGCCGATCTTCTTGCCGTACTTCTTGCTGAGTCCCTTGACTGCAAGCTGTGCCATCAGGATTTCACCGCCCCGAACGAGAGACCGCGAACCAGGTAGCGCTGAATGGTGAGCGCGAGGATCAGCGGTGGGAGTGCTGCGATGACTGCTGCCGCCGCAGTGAGGTTGTAGTAGGCCTGTCCGCCGCCGCCGAGGTACTTGGTGATGGCGACGGTGACGGTACTGGCATTGCTGTCGGACAGAATCAACGGAAAAACGTAGTTGTTCCACGCAAAGATGAACGCCAACAACGCAGCCGCGGCGATGCCCGGTCGCACGAGTGGCAGTGCCACCATGACGAAAGCTCGCGAGCGGGTGTAGCCGTCGAGAAGCGCGGCCTGCTCGAGATCCTCGGGAAGATCCTGGAAATAAGACCGCAGGATCCACACAACGAGCGGCATCGTGACCAGCTGCAGCACCCAGATCATGCCGACCTTGGTGTCGAACAGGCCGATCTGGTTGTAGATGACGAACAGCGGAACGATGACCATGAGCTCCGGCGCGAATCGGAACGAGAGCATCTGGAACATCAGATCGTTACTGCCCTTGTACTGCCAGCGTCCCGCCGCATAGGCAGCGGGGATGCCGATGACGAGCGAAACAATCACGGCGCCGCCGCAATTGATCAAGCTGGTCAGGAGCGAAGAGGTGAAATCGACGCTGGTGAGATCGGTTCCGCGCTGACTGAGCACCGTTCCGAAATTTTCCAGTGTCGGTGTGAACGAGAAGTACGTACTCGTTTGCTCGGCATCGGATTTGAGTGCGAGAAGCACCATCCACACGATCGGGAACAATGAGAACACGAACCACACAAGTAGCGCGACGTCCGATGCGACCGAGGCCGGCGTGAACCGGCGTTGTCCGGGAAGCAATTCCTTGGCCATGAGTCAGTTCTCCGCTCCAGCGGCACGCCGCTGCGCTTTGCCGAGCACACTCACGAGGAAGCGTGCGGTGATGAACACGAGGATCCACAGCAGGAACATGTAGGTGCTGCCGCGGGAGTAGTCGAGGTTGATGATCGAGTCCTCGAAGGCGCCGATCTGCAGCGAACGGGTCGCGACACCCGGTCCGCCCGCGGTGAGAACCCAAGGGACGTCGAAGAATTTGAGGTTGTCCATGAAGCGGAAGATCACTGCAACGAGGATGTACGGCCACAGCATCGGCAGCATGAGCCTGCGGAACATATAGAACCAACTGGCCCCATCGACCTCGGATGCCTCGAACGGCTCCTTCGGCAGAGATCTGATCCCGGCGAGGACGAGGATCGCGACGAACGGGGTGAAAATCCACAGGTCGACGAGAATGACCGAGAACAGCGCATTCTGGCTACTCAACCAATCGAATGTGTTGCCGAGCCCGAGAACGTGGTTCAACACTCCGAACTGCGGGTTGAACATGAGCTTCCAGACCACCGCCGCGATGACCGGGGCGATCATCAGCGGGAGAATCAGCACCTTCTCGAAAATGCGCCCTACGATCGACGAGCGGTTGAGCAGTAGCGCAATGATCACGCCGAGGATCGTCTCGACGATGGTGGCGAGGACGGCGAAGGTGCCGGTAACGCGCACACTCGACCAGAACTGCGCGTCGCCCAGCACGCTGACGTAGTTCGCGAAGCCGACGAACACCGGATTCGGGTTCACTGCAGCGTAATTCAGGAACGAATACCACGCTCCGACGAAGAACGGGTACAGAATGCCGATGACGATCAGGACCGCCGGCACGGACAGCAGGTACGGCCTCAGCTTTCGACGCCAGCGCGGCACCTCCGGCTTGGTTGTGGGGTTCGGAGCGGGCGCACCCGTCGCGAGCGACTGCTCAGTGTGAGTAGCCATGACCAACCTCTTTCCGAAAAGTCATCACAAATTCACCTTCGAGGTGTTGGTCTTCGCCAGCCCGTCCAGCCTCGATCGAGCGTCGTCTCCGCCGTAAATGTCTTGGAGTGCCGACGCCCAGTTCTGGGTGGTGTCGAAGAACTTCTTCTGGGGAGTGAACTGGATCTTGGATTGGTCGATGACGGTCTCGAACGTCTCGAGGTATCCGGCCTGATCGGCGACTTGGTCCTTGAAGACGCCGTCGAACACAGACTTTCGGACGGGATCGGCGTAGATCCCGCCCTGAACCGCCTTCGACATCGCTTCCTTGCCGGTGGCCCACTGCATGAACAGCCACGCGGCCTGCTTGTTCTTCGACATCGAGTTCATCGCGAGCGACCACGTCCACAGGTTGGTGGCATAGCTGCCGTCCGGTCCCGCCGGTCCCGGGTACCACCCGATGTTGCCGGCCTGCGCAGATGCGCCCGGCTTGTTCTTCGGGTAGGTCGCGCTGTCGGCGTCGAACACCATCATCGCGGTTCCATCCCCGAGATCTCCGGTGGCGTTGGGGTAGTCATACGACGTCCACGATGTCGGACCGGCCTGCTTCTGCATCTCGATCCACTTCTCGGTGAAATCGACGGCCTTGTCCGAGTTCATTCGAGCCTGTAGTTCACCGTCCTCGAAGACGTAGTCCTGAGCGCCCTCACGGGTGTACTGCGTCATGAAGCCAGGGTGGATGGTCGCCCAGGACTTGGACCCCCGGGTGGCGATTCCGTAGCGGTTCTGTGAACGGTCCGTCAGGTCGATGGCCAACTGGATGAAGTTGTCGAACGTGTCCGGCAGCGTGATGCCGTTGTCGTCGAAGAACTTCTTGTTGTAAGCGACCACGTTGTTCTCGAATCCCCAGGGCAGTGCCCACTGCCCGCCGGTACCCAGCGGCGAACCCAACTCGAAATCCCAGCTGGTCGAGGTGCGGAGACCTTCGTAGATGTCGTCGAAGTCGTACTCGTCGCTGGTGGCGGAGCTGTTCTGCAGCCACGGGCCCAGATCTTCCAGCCATCCGGGCGGACCGTATTGCCAGATGAAGTAGGCCCCGAGCATGAATACGTCGTGTTTACCTGTGCCGCCGGCCAACTCGGTATTGAGCTTGGTGAAGTAGTCCGCCTCGGGTACAAGGTCGGCATTGACGGTGATGCCGGTCAGCTGCTCGAACTCGGTCAGCAACGGCTGGAACGACTGCTGGTACGGGTGCGGCGTCTGAAGAATGTTCAGGGTGGTGCCCTGCGCGGCCTTCCAATCGAACGGCCCGGTCACCTCGCCTGCTCCGTTGACGGCATCGACTCCGCCGCCGACACCGCAGGCCGACAGAATCGGCACGGATGCCGCGGCGACGCCTGCCAGCCCCATCGCGCGGAGCATGTCCCGCCTCGAGAATTGATGACTCATTGGTATTTACTCCCAGTTCGAAGAAGCAGGGCAGTTCAGGACGGGATGAGCGAGACTTTGACGGACTCGGCTCCGCTTCCGACGAGGTCGAGACCTTTCTGAAAGTCAGTGAGTGGGAGTTGGTGGGTGCAGATCTTGTCCATGGGCAACGCTCCTGATTCGATCATTCGGATTGCGGCGGGCCAGCAGTACGGGCCGAGGTGCGCACCGAGAACGTCCAACTCTTTGTCGTCCGAGATGATCGACCAATCGACAGTCACGTCACTGCCGAACACTCCGTACTCGACGTAGGTGCCGAGCTTGCGAAGTAGGTTCAGTCCCTGCGGAACGGCAGTCGGATGGCCGGTGCCCTCCAGATAGACGTCGGCACCGTAACCGTCGGTGAGGTCCTTGACGATCTTTTCGGCGTCCTCGTTGCGGATGTCGATAACGATGTCGGCACCGCATTCCCTTGCGAGAGCGAGTTTCTCGGGCTGCATATCGAGTGCAATGACATGGGCTGGGCTCTTGGCCCTGGCTCCGGCGATCATGCCGAGGCCGATTGGACCACAGCCGGCGACCACAACGACGTCGTCGAACGTGATACCTGCGCGCTCGACCGCGTGCAGCGAGCAGGACAGCGGCTCCGCGAACGCTGCGTGCGCTGCCGGAATGTCCTTGGACACCTTGTGCACCAGCGCTTCGGCGGGGTACACCATGTAGCTCGCCATGGCGCCTGGTGTGCGGCGCTTGAATCCGAACAGGTCGTGTGGGGCGCACATGTGGTACTGACCGCGCAGGCAGTAACGGCACTTCCAGCACGGCACGATCTGCTCCGAGACCACACGGTCACCGACTGTGACATTCCACCTCGCCGATGCCTCATCGTCGATCACGACGATCTCGCCGACGAACTCGTGGCCGGGGATGACGTCGGTCTCGGCCCACGCAGGACGGTTCTCGTCGCCCCAGAACTTCGCTGCACCGTGGTAGCACTTGAGGTCGCTGGCGCAAATTCCGACTGCCTCGACGCGTACGAGGGCCTCGCCGGGGCCCGGCACCGGGACGTCGACTTCTTCGAGTCGGTAGTCCTCGGGTCCGTGACACACGACCGCCTGCATGGTCGTGGGGATGGTCGTTTCCGACATGTGTAGCTCCTTGCGCTGCAGGTTCATGACGCTGGGACTGCGCCTGTGGGGAGAGCACATTGCGTTGGCGCTATGTGTTGGCGCTCACACTATCCAACGGGTATACATATGTCCAGAACGAATGTTCAGCAGTTCAACCTCCGTGCACAAATGTTCAGTGGGATACTTCGACGATGTCCAGCAACAGTTCCGCGAGCGAGCAATCCTCCGCCGGTCAGTCAGCCGACGGGAGTCACTTCGCGCCCACGTTGCTGTACACAGCGGCAAAGCTGTACTACGACGAAGAAGCCACCCAGGCCGAGGTGGCCGCCAAGCTCGGTACGAGCCGGGCAACAGTGAGCCGGTTGCTGTCCGAGGCCAGAAGGCAGGGCATCGTCCGTATCAAGGTCATTCCTCCCGAGGTCTTCTCGCACGAAGATTTGGCGGACAGACTCGCTACGGCGCTCAGGCTGGACCACGTCTTTCTGTCGGCACCGCTTCCGCCCTCCAGTCCGTCGAAACCGACGGTCGATCTCATGGGTCGGTACCTGGCGCCCGCGGTGTCGAAAGCCCTCCACACAGTCGGGCTGGGTCCCGGTGACATCCTGCTCGTGTCGTCCGGGCGGACCGTGTACGAGGTGGCGCAATTCGATCTCGACAGAATCCCCGGTGTCCTCGTCGCTCCGACTGTCGGGGGCAACGATCAGCCCGAGGAGTGGTATCAGACCAACGAGATCACCAGGCTTATCGCCAATAAGCTCGGCGGCCGCGCACACTACCTGTTCGCGCCGGCCCTGCCCGGCGCAGACTTGTACGCGATCATTCACTCGGACCCCGCAATTCAGCGCGTTCTCGAGCTCTGGCCACAGGCTCGTTGCATCCTGATGGGGGTCGGCGCTCCACCGCTCCTCCGTGCCGACATCCCCAGATTCGTCCCCACCGACTCTGCATCGCTTCGCGATTCGGTGGGCGACGTATGTTCACGTTTCTACGACAAGGACGGAAACTCGGTCGAGTTCCCAGGGTCGGACCGGCTCATCGCCGTCGATCTGGCCGCACTACCGAAAATCCCTGTCGGTATCGCCGTGGCAGTCGGTTCGGACAAGGTCACCCCGATCGTGGTCGGGGCGCGCGCTCGATTCTTCAACCAACTAGTAACCGATCCCGCGACAGCCCAGGAGGTCCTGGCGAGCATCGCGACCGACCAGACGAAGGATTCACGATGAGTGCAGTAGATTCCGGATCGACGGCGTTGCGCCTCGACGGAAAACGCGTGTTGATAACCGGAGCCAGCCGAGGCATCGGCGCGAACATCGCACGAACCTTCGCCGCCGCCGGAGCACGGCTGATCCTGTCGGGGCGAGATCACGATCTCCTCGACACTGTCGCTCGGACGCTCGACACCGATACCGAAGTGGTCGTCGCCGATCTCTCCACCACCACTGGACCCGATGCTCTCGCAGTCGACGCCGCACGAGTGTTCGGTGGTATCGACGTGCTGATCAACAACGCGGGAATCTCTTACCCGGAGAACGTCGCTTCTCTCGATACAGCTCACTTCGACGAGGTCATCCAGGTCAATCTACGTGCTCCGTCGGTGCTCGCCGCGCGCGTCGGGCGGGCGATGGCCGAGGCAGGCAGTGGATCCATCGTCACTATCGCATCGGCTGCGGCCCTCCGGCCACTACCCGAGCACTACGCGTACTGCACGTCCAAAGCCGGGTTGATCATGGCGACGAAAGTACTCGCCCTCGAACTCGGCGGACATGGCGTCCGAGCCAACTCCGTTTGTCCCACAGTTGTTCTGACCGAGATGGGCCAGAAAGTCTGGGGCGACCCGGTCAAGTCGGCTCCGATGCTCGAACGCATCCCGGCCGGACGATTCGCCGAACCTTCGGAGGTGTCGACGACTGCACTGTGGCTCGCGTCGGATGCCGCTGCGATGATCAACGGAATCGATATCCCCGTCGACGGCGGCTATCTCGTCAGCTGATCCGGGAACAATCTACCTCGAGCGTCGACCACTGGCATGAACGATGTCCCGGGTCGCTGGATAGAGCTGTAGCCAACTGCCGTACAGGTCGTCGTAGAGGCCCTTGTTCGCAGGATTGGGTGGTAGCTCTGATGACACCGTGGCCCAATCCGTTTCCGGTGGAACAGCTCCGACGCCGATGGCCGCGAGCAGCCCGTCACCGTAGCTCGCACCGATGGCTTGCTCTGTGATCAGCTGGGTCTGACCCGTTATGTCACTCAACGCCTGAGCCCAGACGGGGCTTCGCAAGCCCCCGCCCACTGCCACTGCACGCGTGACGGGGGTGTCGGAATTTTCGAACATCTCCAAAATTTGCCTGATTCCGAACGAGATTCCTTCGTAGGCTGCACGGAAGATGTGGCCGCGACCGTGCCGCAATGTGAGGCCGGACAACACACCCCGCGCATTGGCGTCGAACACTGGCGTGCGTTCGCCTGCCAGATACGGCAGGATCAGCAAGCCTTCCGCACCGGCCGGCACCGCCGATGCCTCGCGCATCAGTTCGTCGAAAGGCGCTCCGCCGGTGACGGTTTGCAGCCAAGTTGTCAGCGATCCTGCAGTGGAGGTACCCGCAGCAAGGGCGTACGTTCCCTCCTGCACACCTGCTGTGGTCCACAGCGCGGAATTGGTGTGATAGTCAGCCAAGACCTGCACAAGAAACATCGTGGATCCGTACATCAACATGAGATCGCCGGGATGTCGGACGCCCACGCTGAAGGCCTCCGCATACGCGTCGACGGTTCCCGCCACCACAGGAGTCCCGACGGGAAGCCCCGAGGCGTCCGCCCCACGCGCATCGATGTGCCCGACCACTTCACTCGGCCACGCCAATCTCGGCACCTCTAGACCACCGAGCACACGGTCGATCCAGTCTGCGTTCCAACCGAAGTCGCGTACGGAGTACAACGGGTCGCACTGACTGGCGGTGTGATGATCCTGTACGTATTCACCCGTCAACTTCGCGACGATGTATGAGTTCGACCCGAACCACCGGGTAGCGCGATCGAACACATCGGGTTCGTTCTTGCGAACCCATTCGATCTTCGGTCCGACAGCCTGGCTGGACAAAGACTTGCCACACCGTCGGAGTAGGTCGTCCGCACCGAACAACTCGGTCAGCTCGTCGATCTCGGTCGATGCTCGCGAATCGATGCCGTAGAGAATCGCCGGCCTGACCGGGCGCAGTTCGGAGTCCGTCAGAACCAGGCAAGGCCCGACGCCGCTCACACACACTCCTGCCACCGCCGACCCCGCAGGTACCTCGGCGACCAGCGCCGCAGCAATGGCGCAGACGTCAGCCCACCACACGTCCTCGGCGTCCACCTCGGCCCAGCCAGGATGCGGGAGCGACATCCGGTGCGCCCGTTGCTCCGACGCGAGAACGTCTCCTGCTTCGGTGACCAGGACACCTTTGGAACTGCCTGTGCCCATATCGATACCTACGAACAAGTCCACTTGGCAACACTATCGGAGCACGACGCATAGCGCGGCCAGTCACAGGGCATGATTGGCAACCGTGCACGCAGACGGCAACACATCAGGCAACGGACGCCTTCAACCAGTTCTCGCCGGAGTAGTTGCCGCACTCGTAGGTTTCACGAGTTCTTTCGCCGTCGTTCTCACCGGACTTCGAGCGGTCGGCGCGTCGCCGGCGGAGGCAGCATCGGGACTGCTTGCAATTTCGGTGACCCAAGCCATCGGCATGATCTACCTGTCCCGCCGCTATCGACAGCCGATCACGCTGGCATGGTCGACTCCCGGCGCCGCGCTGCTTGCTGGGACCGGCACCGTCATCGGCGGGTGGCCTGCTGCAGTCGGCGCCTTCGTGGTGGTCGGTGTACTGGTGGTGATCACCGGGCTGTGGCCGCAACTGGGCGCGCTGATCACATCCATTCCGACCTCCCTCGCTCAGGCGATGCTCGCGGGGGTTCTCCTGCCGCTCTGCTTGGCGCCCGTGACTGCATTTGCTGCATCCCCGGCCGTCGTCGCTCCAGTCATCCTGGTCTGGCTTGTACTGCAACGCTTCTCGAAGCGATGGGCTGTACCGGCAGCATTCGCTGCCGCCGCACTCATCATCGCAATCGACGTCGCCGCCGGAGGCCGAGTTCCGAACGCGGCAGAACTGATTCCGCATGTGGCCTTGACAGTCCCCCACTGGACATGGCAAGCGATCGTCGGAATTGCGCTACCGCTGTACATCGTCACCATGGCATCGCAGAACATTCCGGGAATGGCGGTCATGAAATCGTTCGGATACGACGTTCCGTGGCGCCCGGCGATGAGCGTCACCGGCATCGGCACGCTCATCGGCGCTCCCCTCGGTGGACACACCATCAACCTCGCCGCGATCAGCGCCGCGCTCGCCGCGGCCCCGTCGGCTCATCCTGATCCGAAGCGGCGCTGGATCGCGTCATCGGCGGCAGGTTGGTTCTATCTTGTTCTGGCACTGTGCTCGGCCGCTCTCGCCACCCTCGTCTCGGTCGCTCCTGCCGGCGTCGTCGAAACTGTCGCCGGTCTGGCACTGTTGGCGACACTCGGCGCATCTCTCGCCGGCGCACTGAAGGCTGAGGCGGGCCGTGAGGCAGCCATTCTGACCTTCGTCATCGCAGCATCGGGTATCGGGATCCTCGGAATAGGCTCGGCCTTCTGGGCGCTGCTGGTCGGCCTGATCGTGCGGTGGGTACTTCGACCGAAGCCGACCGCCCCGAAGCCGAAAGGCTAGGCAAAGCCGATAGGCTGGGCGGCCATGACAGCCTCTTCCGGTCAACGCGCCGCCACCAACACTGCCGCCGAATATCCCGCCCTGTGGCCCGTGGCAACTCGATGGGACGACAACGACCACTATGGCCACGTCAACAATGTCACCTACTACTCGTACTTCGACACTGCCGTGAACGGATGGCTGATGCACACCACCGGTGTCGACATCCGCACACTTCCCGCGATCGGTGTCGTCGCCGAAACATCGTGCACGTACCACCGAGAACTGTCGTTCCCGGATTCGCTGCAGGTCGGGTTGTCGGTGGAGAAACTCGGCACCAAAAGCATCGTGTACTCACTCGCATTGTTCCGCGAGTCCGGTGGCGACGAACTACAGCTCGCTGCCACCGGCCGCTTCGTTCACGTGTACGTCGACTCCACAACCCGTCGCCCGGTACCCATTCCTGCCGAGATAGAGGCTGCGGCAAGAACTCTCGTCATTCCTGGTTAGATTCCGATGTCGTCCGCCGTGGACGTTGCCCTGGCGACGATGTCGTCGATCAACGTCGTGGTCGGGCTTCCTGCGCCGGCGCGGTTACGGGCGTCGGATTCGGCTCGGCGCATGACACCTTCGGCGATGATCGACAGCTTCCACAGCGCCAGCACCTGCCAAAAACCTGCGGCCGACACATCGCGCCCGGTCTTCGCTGCGTAGGCCGCCGTCAATTCGGCGCGTGTGGGGAAGCCCGGCAAAGTGGACGCCATGAACGGGCCCGCGACCGCGTCGCTTGCCTCCGGCCAATAAGCGAGTAGACCTCCCAGATCCGCCAGCGGATCGCCAAGCGTGCACAGCTCCCAATCGATGACTGCGACAATGGATCCGTTGGCCTCGGAGGTAATTACGTTGTTGAGATGAAAATCGCCGTGCACGAGGGCAAGTTCTGTCTGTTCCGGAACGTTGGCAGCCAGCCGATCGGCGAGGGCGTCGATCGCAGGCACCTCGCGTGCCTGCGACTTCTGCCACTGCGTCCTCCATCGCTTCAACTGACGAGCGGCGTACGGTGAATGACTCGCAAGATCGAGCAGCCCGACGCTCTCCAGATCGACGCGATGGATTCCGGCCAATGCACTCGTCATCGCGTCGCCGACGGCGCTGCGAAGCGGCTCGGTCATATCTTCTGCCTTGACCACGGAGTCCACGACAACGCCATCCACGTGGCTCATCAGCACTACGGGGACATCGGATACCGTCACATCGTCGGTCGCGGCAATCATCCTCGGAACCGGCACCCCCGTGTTCTGCAGAGCCGTCAGTATCCGGTACTCCCGCAGTACATCGTGGGCCGATGCGAGCAGATGGCCGAGCGGGGGTCTGCGCAGCACCCAACGGGATCCTCCGGCGTCCTGAACCGCGTACGTCAAGTTGGACTGACCGTTCCCCACGCGCTCGAATGTCAGGGGCGACACTGCTCCGATTCCAAGCCCCGCGATCCACTCGGAGACGGCAGTGAAGTCCAGGCTCGATGTCATCGATGTCCTTCCACACGTATGTAGCGAGTCGGTAACCGTCAGTCACTCTCGCATGTTCGCATACCTGTTCGGGTCGGTTCGGTGCACAACAAACACGCCGCACACACCACACACGAAAAACGTCGCGGTACCGGACCCGAGAGTGGTTCCGATGCCGCGACGTAAAGACGGTATTCGAGGTTGTGTTCAGCTGGCCCGCAGGAACGAGGACTTGACGTCGATCTCGGCTACGGCTCCGGTGACCTCTCGACGAGCTGCAACTTCGTCGATGTCGCCTACGAGCAGCGAAATGAGCGCTTCGGGCTCGCTGAGCCAGGCATCGGTCATGGTGCGCAGTTCGCTCGTGACGAAGAGCCCGCTCATCGCGAGCGCTTCGATCCATTCGGCGACGGCCTCCGACGTTGGCACGGGAATCGACTCACGGTCGAGTTGTGCAACTTCGAATTCGTAGCAGAAGAACGAGCGCATCATCTCCAACTGGCTCACCGAGAGTGAAGCCGCGTCGGTCGATGCCGAAGCCGTATCAAATACGGCCGACGATGCCGCAACAACTGGACGGGAATCTGCGAGAGTCATAAGTGTCTCCTTCGATCGGCTTCGCTGTGCGGCGCATCTTGGCCTGCTGTTCTGGACCTACTCGGCACCGTTTTCATATCGTTACCACTCGAGATGTAACGAATTGAGCTCTTGCCCGATGGATTGAAACTACGCTCTGTCAGTCGAGTGTCGCCAGACCAAACCGAATGATGTGATAAGCGTCACACTTGCTTGCCCATCCAGCGAACATCCGGTTACGAATTCTTAGCAACTTCGGACCTACACACCGCGCGACGCGGCGAAATGCCGGAATGACCAGGTACCGTGCGAGTCGTGGTCGACAAGTCAGCGCAGATTCAGGTGCGTGCGCGTCGGGCGCGAGCGGCAGTTTGCGGGGTCTTCGCTGCGAACGGCTTTCTTTTCGCTATCTGGGTCGTCCACATTCCAACCATCGAACGTCGGACCGACATTTCCCACTCGACCCTCGGTTCGCTTCTGCTGATCCTCGCTGCAGGCGCAATTGTGGGCATGCAGACGTCGGGACCTCTATCCGATCGGTTCGGAAGTAATCGACTCGTTACCATCGCGGGCATTCTTCTCGCGAGCGCGCTCATCGGCCCTGCGCTGTCGAATCACGTCATCGCCCTCGGCGTATCGCTGTTCTTTTTCGGAATGTTCAACGGTGCCCTCGATGTCTCCATGAACTCGCAGGCGGTCGATGTCGAGCGGCTTTATCCCCGGCCCATCATGTCCACGTTTCATGCCTTGTTCTCGATCGGCGGGGTGCTCGGATCCCTCATCGGCGCGATCACTCTATCGGCGGACGTACCCATCACGGTGGCCATGGGCAGTGCCGCGGTCCTCGGTGCGTCAGTCATCGCTCTCTGCAGCCGGTTCCTGCTGTCCGGTTCGCAGGAGCAGGCCGACGGCGAGGAATCAGCAGCCCACGGTCATTTCTCGCCGCGGGTACTCGCACTCGGCGCATTGGCATTTGCACTACTGCTGTCCGAGGGGGTCGCAAACGATTGGAGCACCCTCCAAGTCAAGGAGCACCTTGGAACATCCGACGGCACCGCTGCGCTGGCGTTCGGGTTTTTCGCCACCATGATGACGGTCGGCCGTTTTTGCGCCGACCGCATCAGCGGGCGGTTCGGCCCGGTTGCCGTGGTCCGATACGGGAACCTGATCGCGGCAGCGGGAATGGTGCTCGTTCTCGTCTCGGACTGGTTACCGCTGACCCTCGCCGGGTGGGCGGCGTTCGGTCTCGGGCTGTCCGGCAGCGTCCCTCAGATCTTCACCAGCGCGGGCAACCTCGGTACAAGCGCCGCGGCCACCAATATGTCTCGTGTAGTCGGCATGGGATATGTGGGCCTGCTGGCAGGACCGGCGATCATCGGGTGGATGTCGCACTTCGTATCGCTCACCGTGGCGATGGCGGTCCCACTGACCCTCACCGTGATTGCCGCCCTGGCTGCCGGCACAGTCCGATCGCGTTCGACGCACGAGGTGTGCCGGTCCGCACAACGTTGACAGCTCTTTCACATCGCAGGCTCAGCGTCGTGATGCATCCTCGTAGGCGAAGACGGCATACATGAAGGGGGTGTACGGACTTGAGTTCCGACACAGACAGCATGGAATTGATCGAGCTCGAAGAATTCGATGACCAGACGGATGCAGTGCTCAGACGACGAGCAACAGCGGTCCGGCTGGCAGCAGCGGCGGGCGCGATAGTCGCTCTGATCGTCGTACTTGCGGTACTGCCGATACTCGGCATCACGTATCCGTATTCGCGTGGGATCGTGCCCAGCCTGACCGACCCGTCGAAAACAGCGCTGAAAGCGTTCGGCATCACACCGGTTCCCCTTGCAGTGGCAGGCCTGACCGTCGTCGCGCTGGTTCGTAAGCTTCCGTACGGCATCGGAGCAGTCATCACGCTCGTCGTCGGTGCCTCGCTGACGACGGCAGCCGTGCGAACGTGGGCCAATGGACTGGTTCCCGAGTCGGCGCTGCCCAATGGCAACGTCGCAGCGTGTGTTGCCCTGATCTGCGCAGCGACCCTGGTCGCGTCGCGGGCATTTCTGCCGATGGTGTGGGGCCTCGGAGCCGTGGCCGCCATGACGATCTCCGCCGGTGCGGTTCTCGGCGGAGCGGCGACCATCGTCGGCATCCTCACGACTGCGCTCATCGTCGCTGCCTGGTGGGCCGCATCGTCGGCCGTGATGCTGTACTCCCCCGTCGCCGCCGAGCGCGAGGCCATGAATCCGCTCGACACCGCAGCGATGGCACTCAGGAACCGGTTGGGCTGAAACGACTGTGCGCGCGTAGTCGGATCGACTACGCGCGCACAGCACGGCGAGACAAGGTCAGAGGGCTTTGAGTTCCTCGATGATCGAGTTGACCGACTTCTTCGCATCCCCGAACAGCATCGAGGTGCGGTCCGCGGTGAACAACGGGTTGTCGATGCCGGCGTAACCGGAACTCATCGACCGCTTGAGCACGATCGCCGAACGTGACTCGTCGACGTTGAGAATCGGCATACCGTGAATCGGGCTGGAGGGATCATTGCGCGCCGCCGGGTTGGTGACATCGTTGGCACCGATCACGATGGTGACATCGGTGCGCGAGAACTCACCGTTGATATCGTCCATTTCCTTCATCGCGTCGTAATCGACATCGGCCTCGGCCAGCAGCACATTCATGTGACCGGGCATACGCCCCGCGACAGGGTGGATTGCGTACTTGACCTCGACACCCTTGCTTTCGAGGATCGACGCCATGTCCTTGACCGCATGCTGGGCCTGCGCCACCGCGAGACCGTACCCGGGCACCACGATCACCTGCGATGCGTACGCCATCTGAATCGCAGCATCCGCCGCCGACGTCGCCTTGACCGTGCCGCCCGATGCATCGGCCCCCGGTCCCGCATCGGACCCGCCGCCCCCGAACGAACCGAACACGATCGCCGGGATGGACCGGTTCATCGCGGTCGCCATCAGATTGGTCAGGATCGTGCCCGACGCACCGACGATCATGCCTGCCACGATCATCGCCGTGTTGTTCAGTGCCAGACCCGCAGCCGCCGCGGACAGACCGGTCAACGCGTTGAGCAGCGAGATAACGACCGGCATGTCGGCGCCGCCGATCGGGAACACCACGAACAGACCCATCAACGCTGCCGCGATCAGAACCAGAACGATCCACCACACCGAGGTACCTTCGCCCGGAGTGGCCTTGACGCCGATGTAGATCGACACCGCCACAGCCAGCAGAAGCAACACGATGTTGGTGAGCTGGAAGATTCGTGCGTTCTTCACGAACGCCTTCTCGACGTTCTTGTTGAGTAGTTCCTGCAATTTCAGGAACGCCACCAGCGAACCCCAGAACGAGACCGAACCGATGATGGCCGCGAAGAGCGACCCGATCACGATGTGAACCGTCGGCTCTTCACCGTGCTTGAACGCGGAGAATCCGTCGGTCTCGATGAACTCGGACCACGCGATCAACGCGACCGTGCCGCCACCGACACCGTTGAACAGTGCCACCAGCTGCGGCATCGCCGTCATCTTGGTGCGCTTGGCAGGCGGGACACCGAGCAGCACACCGATCGCGAGGCCGGCGGCGATGAGAATCCAGTTGATCGCGGCGGTGTCGCGAACCTCGATCAGGGTCGCGACGACAGCGATACCCATACCGATCGCGGCGATCCAGTTGCCACGCACTGCGGTCTTCGGTCCGGTCAGACCCATCAGACCGTAGATGAACATGCCGAACGCGACAATGTACAGAATGTTGACGAGATTGTTCATCAGGAATCAGCACCCTTCGCGACTGCCTTGGCGGGTGCAGGCTTCGATTTGAACATTCCGAGCATGCGGTCGGTCACCAGGAAACCGCCGACGACGTTGAGCGTGCCGAAGATCAGCGCGACGAACGCGATGATCCGCACGCCCCACGACGCATCCTCGGGTAGGCGTCCGAGCACGATCAGGGCGCCGAGCACCACGATGCCGTGAATGGCATTGGTGCCCGACATCAACGGCGTGTGCAACGTATTGGGAACCTTCGAGATCACCGCGAAGCCGACGAAACCGGCCAGCACGAGGATCGCGATGTTCGCGAGAAGCGGGGTGTACATCAGGCGTCCAACCCTTCAGTAGATCCAACACTGCGGGTCACGCAGGACTTTTCGAGGACCTCGTCCGAGAAGTCCGGCGCAAGGACGCCGTTCTCGTCGAGCATCAGTTCGAGCAGCGCGGAAACGTTCTTCGAATACAACTCGCTGGCGTGCTCAGGCATCGTGGCAGGCAGATTCAGCGGCGAGCAGATAGTGACGTCGTGCTTGACGACAGTCTGCCCCGGCTCGGTCAACTCGCAGTTGCCGCCGGTCTCACCGGCAAGATCGACCACGACACTGCCGGGCTTCATACCTTCCACTGCCGCGGCCGTCACCAGACGAGGTGCGGGACGACCCGGCACCAGAGCCGTGGTGATCACTACGTCGAAGCCCTTGATGGCTTCCTCCAGCGCCTGCTGCTGCTGGCCGCGCTCGTCCTCGGTCAACTCGCGTGCGTAACCGCCTTCACCGGCAGCATCGATGCCGAGATCGAGCCACTGCGCACCCACGGAGCGGACCTGATCGGCAACCTCCGGGCGCACGTCGTACCCGGTCGGGCGACCACCGAGACGCTTCGCCGTCGCCAACGCCTGCAGACCCGCAACACCGACACCGAGGACCAACACCGTCGCAGGCTTGACCGTTCCGGCGGCGGTGGTCAGCATCGGAAAGAATCGAGTCGACTCCGACGCAGCGACGATCACAGCTTTGTACCCTGCAACGTTTGCCTGCGAAGACAACGCATCCATCACCTGCGCACGCGAGATACGGGGAATAGCCTCGACAGCGAAAGCCTGCACTCCCGCTGCTGCGAGCGCATCGATCTTGTTCTCGGCATTGCGTGGCGCCAAGAATCCGATCAACGTCGTACCCTGTGCGAGCTTCGCGATCTCGGCGTCCGTCGGCGGGGCAACCTTCACCACGACATCGGCAGACCACGCATCACCGATCTCGGCACCCGCCTCGACATACATTTCGTCCGGGATGAGAGCAGACAAGCCTGCCCCCGCCTCGACGACAACACGTACGCCTTTGCCGATCAACGCGGACGCGACTTTGGGAACCAACGCAACACGGCGCTCGCCCTCCCCGGACTCACGGACGACGCCGACGGTTGTTGTTCCTCCGCTGTTCGTCCCGTTCTCGGTGCTCTGCGATGTTTCCAAATCTCCGACTTCCTGAGTTGAACGGCGCCTACGGATCGACGAGCGGCATCAGCCGAGCGACGAATAGGCGAATTCATGCGACAAGGCACAAGGTCCCTGATGATAGCCAGAGCGGGCAGACCTTAGGTAACCCACGCCACAAGGCTTGCGCGTCTGAATCGAATCCGAAGGCTCGCTGACGTGCACGCGCACCATCTGCTGTGATCGACCTCATAGCGCGCGAGTAGCTCGCTGTGCCTTTACAGTGTTCGAGGTGAACAGCTGCGTATTCTGCGCCATCGTCGCCGGCACTGCGCCGTCGACAACGGTTCTCGACACCGACGAGGTCCTGGCATTCCTGGATATTCGACCGATCGCCCGCGGACACGTTCTGGTGATCCCCAAAACGCACTCAGCCGATCTGGACGCAATGGAGCCTGCTCTCGGTGGCGCGGTCTTCGAGGCCGGTCAACGAATCTCGCGAGCACTGCGTAGATCCGACCTGAAAGCCGACGGTGCACATCTGATCGTCAACGACGGGAGGGCTGCTTTCCAGACGGTCTTTCACACCCACTTGCACGTCGTGCCGAGGTGGACCGGTGACAAACTTCGATTGGCTGCCGGTTTCGTGACCCGGAGGTCTCGCGATCCCCAGGAGACCGCTGCAGCAATTCGCGTCGGCCTAGAGCGCTCGAGGACAGAAGAACAGTGAAGCTGTTCCTGGCGTCCTATCGGTTCGGCGCCCACGCCCCGGAGTTCACGACGCTGACCGGAGGTCCAGGACGCGTCGCGGTGATCGCCAACGCCGCAGACTGCTGGCCTGCCGCTGCCCGTGAATCTGCAGTGCTCAGCGAGATGCGCGGGTTACGCGAACTCGGTTACGAACCAGAAGAACTGGATCTTCGGCAGTACGACGGCCGACCGGACGCGCTGGCAACGCGATTGGACGCCGTTTCCACCGTCTGGATTCGCGGCGGAAACACTTTCGTACTCAGATCGCAGCTCCGCTTCGGCAAGGCGGACGAGGCACTCGTGTCTCGGGTTCGCGACGGCAGCCTGGTCTACGCCGGATACAGCGCGGGGGCGTGCATCGCGTCACCCTCGCTTCGAGGCGTCGAAGCAGCCGACGACCCGTCGGACGTCACCGAACACGATCTCGTCTGGGACGGCCTGGGCCTCGTGGATCTGGCATTCGTTCCACACTTCGGGTCGGTTCTCGACGACACCGATGCAGGCACGTCGATGGTCGACCGGTTCGAACGCGAGCGCGTTCCCTATCTGACACTGACGGACGAGCAGGTCTTCGTCGTCGACGGCGTACGCGCGGAACGTCTCTAACCGAGCTGTGCGATCGGCGCCAGACGATCCAGTGACGCCCACGCCATGGTGCACCGCCTGCGCGTCACTTCGTCTGCGTCGAGCAGAAGCATGTCCAACAGCAAGCGGGGCCGCAGCCTCCAGGTGGTCTCGGCGTCGGTGATCGTCGCTTGGTCGAACAGACCTGACTGTGCGAGGGCGGTGACCCACTCACCCACGTCACCACGGTGGACAGTTTCGATGGTGTCGTAATCGACTCCGCTGCCGTGAAATTCGTACGAGAACATCGCGGCGACGAAATTCCACGACTTCTGCTCTGGATCCATCATCTTCGGACCTCCTGTCGGGTCGGCGCGAGCGCCGAACCTGTAGAACCGCTGGCGTGGACGCTAGACCGCGCAACTACAACATTGCATTGCGCCGCAGCATCGATCGGGTAACAGAGTTACTGAAGTGACAGATGTGAACAATCGCTCCGATACTCGCCCTACCCGAATCCCAGCACATCGGTAGGCTCCACCCTCGTGTGGAAGAGGGGAATACTCGCCATCGTTACAACACTGTCGATCATGGCGACGGGCTGCTCGGATTCCAGCTCGGGGGATCAGCAATCGCCTGAAGAATCCGCCGCTGCCCACCCCGCAACCGACGAGCTGTTCGTCGGTGAATGCGGTTCGATGACCGACGGCGACCTGGTGTCGATCACCGGTGTCCGCGGCCTCGCCTCGACGTCACGAAACTCGATTCGCTGCAGGTGGGACGCAGTGGACACCGGCGCCTACGCGATGTTCACGTGGTATCGGGGCAGCCCCATCGACCGGGAACGCACTGTCGCGAGCCAGATCGGCCGCGAGATCGGAATCATCGACGCCGATGGACATCCAGGGTTCACCGCCAGAGGATCAGATGCGTCGTGCGAGGCCGGGGTCGAGTCGGGAGACGGATTTCTGCACTGGTCGCTCAACTACGCTTTCGCAGTCCCGTCGCACGACGTCTGCGACGTGGTGGCCGATCTCGCCCGCGCAACCGTCGAGAATGCGAAGTAGGTGTAGCTCGTGAGACGACCGACTCGATTCGTCGCCGCAGCCGTGGTGCTACTGATGAGCGGCTGCAGCACCACGGTGACCGGCACTCCGACTGCCGTGGGGCCTGGCAACGGCAGCACCGAATTCGACAAGCTGCTCCAGGAATGTGTCGCCGTACCAGACGACAAGATCGCTGAATCCGTCCAAGCAGAGGCAGTGAATCAGTACTTCTTCGGCGCCGTCTGTATGTGGACCGGCACCGGGCCCGCAGGCATCGTCGACGTCACCTTCGCCTGGTTCGAAAACAACGGCCTCGGCCGAGAACGCACCCTGTCCGAAAAACTCGACTACCAGGTCGAACCGGTCGTCGTTGCCGGGACCAGCGCCTTTCTGTCGCGTCGACCGGGCGATCCGTACTCCTGCGGGATCACGGCTGCGTATTCCGGGACCGTCAGCTCGTGGGTGCAGTATCGCGGAGGTAACGTCGATCCGTGTGCAGGTGCTACCCGGCTCGCCGAATTGACCTTGCAGCGCAACCAATAACGACTCGCGTCTGCGCAGCGCCCCCTAGGCTTGGTCAGCGGAGTAACGCAGATCGAGATGGAGAATACCGATGACCGACCTGGCAGCCCGGGCAGACCTGGAAGACTTGGAACGCGCGCTACCGAGTGGCGCGGTCCTCACCGACCCTGATGTAACGGAGGGCTACCGTCGGGACTGGGCAAAGGATCCGAACGCGGGCACTCCACTGGCCGTCGTGCGAGCAACATGCACTGCCGACGTACAGTCCGTCATGAAATGGGCTACTACCCATGGCATTTCGGTGGTTCCACGCGGAGCTGGCTCCGGACTGTCCGGCGGCGCAACGGCTGTCGACGGCGGAATCGTGCTCAGCACCGAGTTGATGCGCGAGATCACGGTGGACCCCGTCACCCGCGTCGCGGTGACGCAGCCAGGTTTGCTGAATGCGGAAGTGAAGCAGGCCGCCGCCGAGCACGGCCTCTGGTACCCACCGGATCCGTCGTCCTTCGAAATGTGCTCGATCGGCGGGAACGCAGCAACCAATGCCGGCGGATTGTGTTGCGTGAAATACGGCGTGACGACCGACTACGTTCTTGGACTCGAAGTCGTCCTCGCCGACGGCACTGCGGTTCGTCTCGGCGGTCCGCGCCTGAAAGACGTTGCCGGACTTTCGCTGACGAAACTGTTTGTCGGTAGCGAGGGAACGCTCGGCATCATCACCGAGATCACCGTGCGACTCGTACCGGCGCAACCTCCGGCCAGCACGGTCGTCGCCTCGTTCGCATCGGTTCGCGACGCCACCACTGCGATTCTCGCGATCACTCGCACCCTGCGGCCCTCGATGCTGGAATTCATGGACCGTGCGTCGATCGGGGCCGTCGAGGACGCCATGAAGATGGGCCTCGATCGCACCGCATCCGCGATGCTCATTGCGCGATCGGATTCCCCCGGCACCGATCGAGATCGGGAGATCGACATCATGGCCACGGCATGTACGGCCGCGGGCGCATCCGATGTGTTCACCACCGACGACCCGGAAGAGGGAGAAGCCTTCGCTGCTGCACGACGTTTTGCGATTCCCGCCGTGGAGAGGCTGGGGAGCCTGCTCCTGGAAGACGTCGGCGTCCCGCTACCCGCGCTCCCCGACCTCGTCGAAGGTATCGAGCGAATCTCCGAGAAATACGAGGTGCTGGTCGCCGTCATTGCACACGCAGGCGACGGAAACACTCACCCGCTCATCGTGTTCGACCCGGCAGATGCCGACATGGAAAGACGTGCCAACGTTGCCTTCGGAGCCATCATGGATCTCGCCATATCGCTGGGCGGCACCATCACGGGCGAACACGGCGTCGGCAGGCTCAAGAAGGCGTGGCTACCGAATCAGGTCGGTGCGGATGTCATGAAACTGACTCAGCGCATCAAGACCGCTCTCGATCCCGACGGCATCCTCAACCCCGGTGCGGTGCTGTAGGCGCCTTCGGCGTACGTGAGTGAAAATACGTCCCCTGGAACGTATTTTCACTCACATACGCGACGCGCACTCGTCGGCGACAGTGAGCACCTCGTCGAGAATTTCGAGCCCCTGACGGATCTCGTCCTCCGACGTCGTGAGCGGTGGCGCGACCTGAATGCGGTTGCCCGCCATGAACGGCCACAGTCCGCGAGACTTGGCCGCTGCGGTAACCTCTGCCATCGGTGCAGCATCCTTGCCCGACGCGGCGAAGGGCACCAACGGTTCTCGCGTGGACTGATCTTTCACCAGTTCCACTGCCCAGAAGAACCCCTTACCCCTGACCTCGCCGACGCTGGGGTGCGACTCGGACAATTTGGCGAGCCCTGCGCCCAACACGTCGTCACCCACTACACGCACGTGCGGGAGAATCTGGTCTCGCTCGAAGACCTCGATGGAGGCAACTCCGACTGCACATGCGAGAGGATGCCCCGAATACGTCAATCCCCCGGGATAAGGCTTGTGGTCGAAGTCCGACGCGATCTTTTCCGAAATCACCACCCCGCCGAGCGGTACGTAACCCGAGTTGATTCCCTTCGCGAAGGTGATCAGATCCGGTTCCACATCCCACGCCTGGCAGGCGAACCATTCGCCGACACGGCCGAATCCGACCATGACCTCGTCGGCAATGTAGACGATCTCGTATCGATCACACAGCTCGCGAACTCCGGCGAGGTAGCCGGGCGGTGGCACGAGAACACCGTTGGTTCCCACGACCGACTCGAGGATGAGACCTGCGATGTTCTGCGCGCCTTCCAGCTCGATCACCTGCTGCAGGTGCGAGAGAGCCGCCGCCGTTTCCTCCTCCGGCGTGTTCGTTCCCCACGGCGACCGGTAGGGATACGGCCCGAAGAAACGGACGACGTCGACGTTGGTCGGCTCGGTTCCCCACCGCCGCGGTTCGCCGGTCAAACCGATCGCGACGCCGGTCCCACCGTGATACGACCGGTACGCGGCAAGCATCTTGGTCCGCCCGGTGTGCTGACGGGCAAGCCTGACTGCATGCTCGATCGCTTCGGCACCGCCGGTGGTGAAGAAGACACGATTCAGATCTCCCGGTGCACGCTCGGCGACCATGGCAGCGAGCTTGCTGCGTGTCGAATTCGCTACCGTCGGCGAGATCGTCGTCAGGATGTGTGCCTGTTCGACGATCGCCGCCACGAGGTCCGGGTGCTGATGTCCTAGATTCAGGTTGACGAGCTGAGACGAGAAATCGAGATACCGATTTCCCTTGTCGTCCCAGAACCAAGACCCCTCACCGCCCTCGACCGTGATGGGATTGAGCTCGGCCTGGGCCGCCCAGGAGTAGAACACGTGATCCATCTACTTGCCACCTTCCTCCAACGTCACCTCGGTGGGAGCATAAGACTCCCCGGTGACGTCCACTCCGTCGTTCTTCAACATATCCAAAGCCTGCGTGACGTACTCGTTGGTGTAGGCCTCGGAATCGGGATCCGCGGTGAGCACCGTCGATCCCTCGGCGTTCTTGGTCGACTTGGCGATCTCGACAGTCCGGCCCCACGACGACTCGTCGATCATGCCTATTCCGGCCGGTGACGGCCAGATGAGTTTGTTGACCTCGTTGACCTGCCACAGTTGATGACTGGCCCCGAGTGTCGATCCCGCAGCGACGGTGATGTCGCGGCACTTCTCCACATTGTCTCGGCAGAATGCCCAACCCTTCAGCGAGGCCGCGATGAACTTGACCGTCTGCTCCTTGTACACATCATCGGAAAGTTTGTCGGTATTGGCCCAGATCGCATCCTGCAGCATCGCCACACCGTCGGTGTTCCAATCGATGGTGTTGAAATCTGCGGCGGTGTAGAGCCGCCCGGTGGCCGGGTTCACCGTCTCGAGCAACTGCGCATACTCGTTGTAGGACATGGCCTGTGCCGCTGCGATATCACCGGACAGCAGTCCGTTCATGTCGAACTGCTGCTGAACCAACGTGACGTCGCTCGATGGATTGAGACCGGAATCGGTCATACCGGCGAACAGTTCGAACTCGTTTCCGTAACCCCAATTTCCGACTGTCTTGCCGCGCAGGTCAGCGGGACCGGTGATGTTCTGATCCTTGAACGACGCCTGCAGCGTGCCCGATTTCTGGAAGATCTGCGCAACGTCGGTGATGCCCGCGCCTGCTTCTCTCGACGCGAGGGCCTTGGGAACCCAAGCGATTGCATAGTCGGCCTGGCCCTGCGCGAGGACCGTTTGCGGCACGATATCCGTTCCACCGTCGAGGATTTCGACGTTCAACCCCTGATCCTTGTAGAAACCCTGATCGAGGGCGGCCAGATAGCCCGCGAACTGGCCCTGCTTGAACCACTGAAGCTGCAATTTGACGGTCGTCGTGCCGTCTTCGCTCGTTGCGGAGTCGGTCGTGGTGGTACTACATGCCGTCGCGAGCAGTGCAACGGAGAGGATCGCCGCGGCAAGGGGTCTGGTTCTGCGGGTGATGGAACGGATCACGAGTGTCTCCTCAGGCGGTGAGCGCGCTGCGAGCAGGGCGCCGGGTAGCGAGTCGTTCGAGCAACAGCACGAGCAGAAAGAACAACAAACCCACGATGACCGCGCCGAGTACGTACGCCCAGGCACGGGGATACGCGGTGTTCGACGCCGCCGACGTGATCCGTGACCCCAGACCGTTCTGGAGGCCGCCGAAGTATTCGGTGATGATGGCAGCAATGACAGCATTGGGCGCAGCAACCCGCAACCCGGTGAAGATGAGAGGCAGTGCAGTCGGAAATCTGACGAGCCTGGTGATCTGCCCATTGGATGCTGCGCTCGCCTGCATCAGATCGAGGTGAACCGGCGCAACCTGCCTCAACCCCTTTGCAGCGCTGACGAACACCGGGAAGAACACGACGATGGTCACCACCAGCCGTCGCGGCAGGTCCGTCGTCGCCGAGAACATCGAATTGAACACCGGGGCAAGCGCAACGATCGGAATTGCAGCCGCCGCCGCGGCGATCGGCGACAATAATTCGTCGACGATGCGCAGCCGCACTGCCACCGCAGCAGCGAGCAACCCGAGCAGTGAACCGACAACGAGTCCGATGAAGGCATTCTTGCCGGTTGCCATCGACGCAGTGGTGATGTTGCCGAGGTTCGCACGGAACTGCTCGAATATCGACGTTGGCGAGGGCAATAGAAACGACGGAAGCCCACCGATGTCGGTGACCAACTGCCACACGGCGACCAGCAGGACACCGAATATCACCGGTGGCAACCAGGTCTTCACGCGGTCAACCGCCCGTGTAGCGATTCACGCACGGCCGTGACCGACCGGAAGAACGTAGCCGTCTCGCGCCGATCGGTGCCCTCGGCAATCGTCTTGTCCATCTCTAGCACGTCGACGATGCGACCTGGCCGCGCGGACATGACGACAACGCGATCCGAGAGGTAGACCGCCTCCGGAATCGAGTGCGTGACGAAAACTACTGCCGCTGAGGTCTCTTCGACGATACGAAGAAGATCGTTCTGCATACGTTCACGCGTCATCTCGTCGAGAGCACCGAATGGTTCGTCCATCAGCAGCAGAGCGGGCGTTCGCGCAAGTGCACGGGCAATGGCCACCCGCTGTTGCATGCCGCCGGACAGCTCCGTCGGAAATCGATCGGCGAAATCCGTCAGACCGACGAGCTCGAGCAACTCGGTGGACCGAGCACGCCGTTCCGATTTACTTACCTTGTGCAGCTGGAGGGGAAGCTCGATATTGGCTCGCACCGTTCGCCAATCGAGCAGACCGGCCTGCTGGAACGCGATGCCGTAGTCCTGGTCGAGGCGGGCCTGACGTGTCGACTTGCCGAACACCGCCACCGAACCGGACGACGGCTGCTCGAGATCGGCCAGGATCCGCAGCAGAGTCGACTTTCCACATCCAGAAGGGCCGATGAGGGAGACGAATTCCCCGGCAGCCACGGTCAACTCGATATCCGTCAGGGCCGTAACACCCGCGGCGTCGAAGACTTTCCCAACTCCGATCACTGAAATGGCGTCGGTCACTGTGTCCTCCGTCGCGACGGGAGGCGGCCGGCGTACCGCCCCAGCGCATATTCGAGTAGTCCGACCAGACCGGTCACGATGATCCCGAGGATTGCGGCACCGAGCACTGCGGCATACAACCGCGAGGAGTTACCGGTCGCCTGCTGGGAGAAGACGATGATCTGGCGACCGATGCCCCCGGTCGTGCCGGTCGATATCTCGGCGACGACGGCTCCGACCACCGAAGCCGCGGCAGCGAGCCGAAGCGACGGAATCAGATGTGGAATCGACGCCGGGAATCGAACGCGCACCAGAGTGGACCACCATCCTGCTGCATAGCAGTGCATCAATTCCAACGCAGCAGGCTTCGGTGAACGAAGACCCCGCAGCATGCCGACTGCGACCGGAAAGAATGCAAGATAGGAGGCGATGACGGTGATGCTCATCCAGGGTTGCCACGCATAACCGGCGACGGCGATCTTGCCTCCCCAGCCCGCCACCAACGGCGCCAACGCGATCAACGGAACCGTCTGGGAAATGACGACGTACGGAAGAATTGCCCGCTCGACCCAGACGAATCTTTGCATCGCAATCGCCAACAGAAGGCCGACGATCGCGCCGAGAACGAAGCCGGTAACCGCTAGTCCGAACGTGAAGGTTCCGCTGCTCAGTATCGCTGCACCGACCGATCTGGCCCCGGCGACATTGACTTCGGGATCGCCCAACACACCGATGACCGCCCATACGTGCGGCAATGCACCATCATCGGTGCGAGGAAGCACCCGGACGCTGCCCAGTGACACTCCGTTGGTCGGGACGATCACTTTCACGAGTTCCCACACGAGCAGGATCAGGACGACGGAAGCCACCGCCATCGCAGGCCGCCGGATTCCGCTGACCCGGCTACGCGGCGGGGCGACCGCCTGAGCACTATCGATAGGAGGCGAATCGGTCATCGTCACGACGTTGCCGTCACCGGCTGCGCGATGTGGGGAATGATGTCCTCGCCGTAGGCTTCGAGAGTCGAGGACTTCGCATCGTGCTGCAGGTACACCGCGAACTGATCGACTCCCAGTTTTTCGAGTTCACGAAGACGGGAGATATGTTCGGCGGCACCGCCGAGGATGCAGAACCTATCGATGATGGCATCCGGCACGAACTCCGCGTGCGAGTTGCCTGCCCGACCGTGCTGGTTGTAGTCGTACCCCTGACGGGTCGCGATGTAGTCGGTGAGAGCTTGCGGCACTCCGCCGCCGTGGTCTCCGTACCGCGTGACGATGTCGGCGACGTGGTTGCCGACCATTCCGCCGAACCAGCGACACTGGTCACGTGCATGTTCCAAGGCTGCATCGCTGCCGTCGGTGACGTATGCGGGCGCTGCGACGCAGAACTTGATCGACGCTGGATCTCTGCCCGCGGCCTCCGCCGCTGCGCGGACGCGGCCGATGGTCCACGCTGCGATGTCAGGATCGGCCAATTGCAGGATGTAGCCGTCGGCTACCTCTCCGGTGAGATCGAGCGCCTTCGGACCGTAGGCGGCTACCCAGATTTCGAGCGTCGAGTTGCTTGCCCACGGGAACTGCACCGTCGTCTCGCCCAGTTGTGCACTGCGCCCGTTGGCCAGTTCACGGATCACCTGTATCGATTCACGCAGGGTCGCAAGGGTTGTCGGTTTTCCACCAAGAGTGCGCACAGCCGAATCCCCGCGCCCGATGCCGCACACGGTGCGGTTGCCGAACATGTCGTTGAGCGTCGCGAACGTCGACGCCGTCACCGTCCAGTCCCGCGTCGCGGGATTGGTGACCATCGGCCCGACCGTCACCCGCCGCGTTTCCGCCAGGATCTGGCTGTAGATGACGTACGGCTCCTGCCACAGCAGGTGCGAGTCGAACGTCCAGACGTGGGAGAACCCGTGTGTCTCGGCTCTACGCGCGAGGTCGATGACCCGCGATGCCGGCGGCGTACATTGCAGCACGACTCCGATATCCATCTCTCACAGAAGATTCTGAGACAGGGAACGCTTCACGAACTGGCCGTGACCTGCGTTGCCGTAATAGTGGCCGCCATCGACGATGACACGCCCACGAGAGAGAACGGTGTCGACATGACCGTCGATCTCGAAACCCTCGTACGCCGAGTAGTCCATGTTCATGTGGTGCGTCTTCTCCAGACCGATGCTGGTGTGTCCGTTGGGATCGTAGATCACCAGATCGCCGTCTGCTCCTGGAGAAACGATCCCCTTCTTCGGGTACATTCCGAACATCCGTGCCGGCGTCGTGCAGCACACCTCGACCCACTTCTCCAGCGAGATCTTGCCGGTCTTGACTCCTTGGAACATCAGGTCCATTCGGTGCTCGACCGAGCCGATTCCGTTGGGAATCTTGGAGAAATCACCGATACCCATCTCTTTCTGATCCTTCATACAGAACGGACAGTGGTCGGTACTGACGGTGGCGACATCACCGGTACGCAGGTATTTCCAGAGTTCGTCCTGATGTCCCTCTTCGCGGGAGCGCAGAGGCGTCGAGCACACCCATTTGGCTCCCTCGAATCCCGGTGCACCGAGCTGCTCCTCCAGCGAGAGGTACAGGTATTGCGGACAGGTCTCGGCAAAGACGTTCTGACCCTTGCCTCGTGCGGTCGCGATCTGTTCGAGGGCCTGTTTGGCCGACACATGTACGACGTACAGCGGTGCGCCGGTGACATCGGCGAGCATGATCGCGCGATGCGTCGCTTCTTCTTCGAGCTGCCACGGCCGCGACGTGCCATGGAAGTACGGCGAGGTATCACCGCGGGCGACCGATTGCGCGATCAGGACATCGATGGCAATGCCGTTCTCGGCGTGCATCATCAACAGGGCACCGGTGTCGGATGCAGTCTGCATGGCCTGCAGTATTTTTCCGTCGTCCGAGTAGAACACGCCCGGATACGCCATGAAAAGCTTGAAGCTGGTCACGCCCTCGTCGACGAGTTCGCTCATCGCCTTCATCGAGTCGGTGTCCACGTCACCGACGATCTGGTGGAATCCGTAGTCGATGGCACATTGGCCTGCCGCCTTGTCGTGCCACGAGGCGAGGGTGTCCTGAACCCGTTGCCCCGGTGTCTGAATCGCGAAGTCGACGATGGTGGTCGTCCCACCCCACGCAGCCGCTCTCGTTCCGGTCTCGAAGGTGTCGGAGGCGAAGGTGCCGCCGAAGGGCATCTCCATGTGGGTATGACCGTCGACCCCGCCCGGGAGCACATATTTACCCGTCGCGTCGATCACTGTGTCGGCTGACTGTGCGAGATCTGCAGCGAAACGTGTCGAACCCGGTTGCAGCACAGCGACAATGGTCTCTTTGTCGATCAGCACGTCAAGTAGTTGGGTACCTGTCGGCGATACGACGGTGCCGCCGTGAACGAATGTCGTGGCCATCTCAGGGCTCCAGATCGTTCGTCATGGTTTCACCAGCGGTGCATACGCGTCGGGCCTGCGGTCGCGGTAGAAAGCCCAGCGGTCGCGCACGACCTTGATGAGATCCATGTCGAGGTCGCGGACGATCACTTCCGGTTCGGTATCGGAGGCGACGTCGCCCACGAACTTTCCCTCGGGGTCGACGAAATAACTGGTTCCGTAGAAGTCGTCGTCGCCGTAGTCCGCTTCGATTCCGACGCGATTGATTGCCCCGATGTAGTACTCGTTCGCGACGGCCGACGCGGGTTGCTCGAGCTTCCACAGGTAGTTGGACAGACCGCGCGAGGTAGCCGACGGGTTGAACACGATCTCGGCGCCTGCAAGTCCGAGGGCACGCCAGCCCTCGGGAAAGTGCCGGTCATAGCAGATGTAGACACCGATTCGCCCGACCGCGGTATCGAACACCGGCCAGCCCAGGTTGCCCGGGCGGAAGTAGAACTTCTCCCAGAAGCCGTTGACGTGCGGGATGTGGTGTTTTCGATACTTGCCCAGGTAGGTGCCATCGGCGTCGACCACCGCGGCGGTGTTGTAGAGAACGCCCGGTTGCTCCTGCTCGTACACCGGCAGAATCATCACGATACCGAGTTCCTTCGCGAGTGCCGCGAAGCGGTCGACGGTGGGTCCTGGAACGGATTCTGCGTAGTCGTAGAACTTCGAGTCCTGTAGCTGACAGAAATACGGACCGTAGAACAGCTCTTGAAAACATACGACCTTCGCGCCTTGCTCGGCAGCGCTTCTCGCGTAGTCCTCATGGGCCTTGATCATCGACTCTTTGTCACCGGTCCAGTTGGTCTGAACCAGAGCCGCTCGAACAATCGACATGATGAGTTCTCCATCCCTCGCTGGCTGGCCTCCCCAACATAAGTGATGTGTGGTCTGTTCGTATGTGCAATTGTGTTACAACATGACTCGACTTATTTCGACCGAGTAACGACTCAGGTCGACGACGCGAGCAGTGCGCGAACGGCCTCGATCGTGTCCGCCTCCGCATGCGTCTTATCGGGTCGATACCGCAGTACCCGTGCGAATCTCAACGCGACGCCACCGGGATAACGGGTGCTCGTCTGAACCCCGTCGAGTTCGATTTCGACGATGAGATCCGGGTTCAAATACACGGTGTGTTCGTCACGGGAACGCTCGTGCTTCGGGAACTCCTCGGTCTGCCACTGCAACAACGCATCGGTCAGCCCTTTGAACGTTTTGCCCACCATGATCGGATCGCCGCCGTCTGGATCACGGGCACCGAGATGCAGATTCGACAACCAACCTGTTCGCCTGCCATACCCCCACTCCGCGCCGAGAACCACCAGATCCAGCGTGTGCTCGGGTTTGACCTTCTGCCACGTCTTGCCGCGCCGTCCCGCTGCGTAGGGTGAGGACAAAGCCTTGATCATCACCCCTTCGTGTCCGTCGTCCAACGCAGCATCGAAGTGCGCGGACGCCGCGTCCGCGTCCGGACGGATCAGCGAAGGAATTCGGTGCTGACCTGCCACTCTGTCAAGGGCATCCAATCGTCGTTCCAGTGGTTCGTCGAGCAGATCGACTCCGTCGAGATGAATGCAGTCGAAGAAGTACGGCCGAAGCAGAAGTTCGTGGGCGTTCTGCGCTCCGAATCTGCTCATCGTTTCTTGGAACGGCCGGGGACGGCCGCTGTCCGTGAGAGCAAGCGTCTCGCCGTCGAGTACGACCGAGGTGCACGGCAACCCGCGAATCAGCTCGATCAGTTCCGGCACCGAGCCGGTGATCTCGCGAAGCGTTCGGGTGTAGACGTGTACCTCGTCGCCGTCGCGGTGCACCTGGATGCGTGCACCGTCGAACTTGAACTCGACACTGACCTCACCGTTCATCTCGGCCAACGCCGCGTCGAGGGATTCGGCCGGTGACGCAAGCATCGGACGGACCGGTCGACCGACTTCCAGCGAGAATGCCGCCAGGGCGTTCTCTCCCCCGGTCAGTGCGGCGGTGGCCGTCGCCGCCAAGCTGCCGGACAGCATGAAGGCCCGTCGGACAGGGTCCAATTTCAGTCCCGCGGCCTTCGCAATGGCATCGGTCATGATGCCCTCTAGCGCCCCTTGGCGCAGCTCGCCAGTCATCAGCCGGATGAGAAACTCGCGCTCCTCCCGTGTTGCAGATGCAAACAACTCGGTTAGTTGCGCACGTCTGCGGGCGGACGATCCGGTCCCGGAGGTCGACGCGACGGCGGTGATCGCGGAATCGACGTCGGCGATGGTCAGCGCGGACCCGGCGGCAGCCGATACATCGAGGTCGGCCAGAGTGCGCCAGCCGATACCGATCCGGCCCTGCGGCAGCTCACCGGACAGCCACGACACCACCGTCCCGACGTCCGTGGGATCGAGTTCGGCGATCAGGGCTTGCAGTGATTCGATCTTGGCCTTACGCGAACGGGTGGCACCCACAGTCGACGACGTATCGATAATTCGAGAAAACAGCACGACAGTGAAAGTAGCCCGAACCTACGACACTCAACCCCGTGATTGCTCAGCTGAAGCCCAGTACCCGGTCACCCCACGCCGCGCGCAGCGCCGTATCGGGGTCCGAGACGACGGTGTCCTGGGCATCGATGACGAGCATCGACCGGGTGGGGTCCGCATAGAGCGGCCAGTGTTTCGCTCCGTCCATCGTCGCGGGAACGCCATGACGAGCGAACGCGACCCAGCGCCTCATCACCCTCGCCGATACAGCCATCGCTGCTTTTCTGCCACCGAGCCAAAAGGTGGGATCTCGGTTCAGAGTGCCGAAATTGCCGAATACATATGGCAATTCGGTCGCATGCCCTGCGCCGATCCTGGCAGCCTTGAGCATCGGCGTTGCATGATCGAACCTGTACATCCAGACCGGCGCGTAACGACTGTGCGCGTCGGCGATCCACAGTGTGGGCATACGGAATCCTGCATCCCGCGACATGGCTAGAGCACCGGCAGTTTTCGATCGGTCCGGATAAGCGGACATGATCTCGGCCACCCGAAAAGCGGGGAGATCGGAATGGTCGTTCGCGATCGCCCTGAACATTTCGGATACGGTCTCCGACGTGACCGGCATCAGGGGGGATTTCATCAGCCGGAAAATCGATGCCTCGTCGTGATTCGTCCCGATGATCAGTGGGATCCGATGAGCAAATCCTTTTTTGAATGCCGCAACCGGGTAGCGCGGGACGATGTCACCGTCGACTACAGGTGCGAGTCCGAGAGTCCCTGGGACCTTGGTCGGAATTTCGTAACAGAGCGTATCCCCTGCCGTCACCAGTCGAGCGAAGTCCATCGTCTTCAATTCGTGAACGCGATCCGGGGTGATGTCGACGAGTTCGAGGAACCGGGCCGCGACCAACGCCGCGCGATCCTGCCCGTACACCGAGGTCGCGGGGGCGCTCTGCACGATTGCCTTCTGGAACAGGCCCTCTGCCGCCGGGGACGTCATCAACGTCGTCACCGACGCGCCGCCGGAGGACTCACCGAACACGGTCACGTTCGAGGTGTCACCGCCGAAGCGTGCAATGCACCGTTGCACCCACTCGAGCGCCGCAATCTGGTCGCGTAAACCGACATTGGTCTCGAACACGGTGTCCTCGGTCGAGAAGGACGACAGATCCAGAAACCCGAACGCACCGATCCGGTAATTGACAGTGACGATCACCAGATCACCCAGCTCGGCCAGGTTCCTGCCGTCGTACACGGTCTGAGCGGCGGAACCGAGTGAATACGCACCGCCGTGGATCCAGACCATCACAGGCCGTGGGGTTCCACCTGGTTCCGGTGCCCAGACATTCACAGACAGGCAGTCCTCGGACATCGGAAGGTTCGGGTCCATCGGAACGGGGTTGTCGAGGCCCTGCGGCGCGAGGGCGCCGAAACTGCGGCAGTCCAACGGTTTCGACCAGGGTTCCACGGGCCGCGGTGCCCGAAAACGGTACTCTCCATCGGTCGCAGCGGCATAAGGGATGCCTTTCCACGAATAGACCGCGCCGTCCGGATGGCCGATCACCTCTCCATCCGGAATCTGCACTCGGCAGGTCTGATCACTCATAGCATCTCCCTGCTTCTAGGGCACGGTCCCGACGCACGCCAACGTACCAACAGGTCATGAGCGCCTTCACTGTTTATGCTGGCGAGATGAACCGAGTCCGGGCTTTCGTCGTTCTGGCCTCAGCGCTGTTCGCGCTGGCAACGGCAGGGTGCGGCGGGGACAACGACGCTGCGACGGCCCCCTTGGCGACGGTCGATACCAATCCGCCCTCGGTGGTTCGCACCTCGGCACCCACGCCGAACCCGATGACCACCACGTCCACGACCACCACGTCCGCGCCGCCGTCCACGACGTCGGCGTCGCCGTCCTCGACCACTACCGCAGCAGTCCCGACGGCCGATTCTGCTCGCTACGAGGGCGACGCCGGTTTCTACTACTTCACCACGCCCAGTGGAAAGTTCGAGTGCGCGATCTTCGTCACCGAGTCCTCGGTCGCTGGATGCCACGGCGACTTTCCGTCGACAGCACCGAAAGTCGAGGGAAGCGGAGCCCCGAATTCGACGGTGGCGCCGAACACCATCGAACTCACTGCGGGGTCGAAGGCGCGATTCCTCAATTCGGGAGACCCTCGCTTCCACCGGTTCGACGGCTCGGCACTGGCTTTGCCTTACGGCGAGGTACTGACGATTCCGGGTAGTGGCAGTTCCAACGGTTTGATGTGTCACGTCGAGGAAAAGACGGGTGTGACCTGCGCCGACCAGGTCGGTCATGGTTTCACGGTGTCGGACGGCGCGTTCGAAGCGAGGTAGCCGTTCGCACCGCAAATGACCGGGCATAGTGTGATCCGGTGCGGTGAATCCTCCCGCATATACCTTGCCCAAGGCCGAGAGCGCTGAGCCTCCCGACCGGAAGGAGTGCACTGCCATGCCCCAAAAGTCACACAGCGGGCCCAACAGCGCCAAAGTCATCGGCGTCAGCCTTGCTGCCGCAGTGGGCGGCTTTCTGTTCGGCTTCGACAGTTCGGTCGTCAACGGAGCCGTCGACGCCATCGAAGGCAGATTCTCGCTCGGTTCGTTCACCACCGGGTTTGTCGTCGCGATCGCGTTGCTCGGCTGCGCTGTCGGTGCCTGGTTCGCAGGCTCTCTCGCCGACCGGTGGGGACGTAAGAAGGTGATGGTCCTCGGCTCCGCGCTCTTCACCATCTCTTCCATCGGCTCGGGTTTGGCGTTCAGCGTTCCCGACCTCATGCTGTGGCGCGTCCTCGGCGGCCTCGGTATCGGTATCGCCTCGGTCATCGCCCCGGCCTACATAGCCGAAATTGCCCCGGCCAAATGGCGCGGAAGCCTCGCATCGCTGCAGCAACTTGCCATCACCGTCGGCATCTTCGCTGCCCTGCTGTCCGACGCCCTTCTGCAGGGTGCCGCGGACGGGGCATCGAACGATCTGTGGCTCGGACTCGAAGCGTGGCGCTGGATGTTCCTAGTGGGCGTCGTCCCGGCCTTGGTCTACGGAGTGCTTGCGGTCCTGATTCCAGAGTCCCCGCGATTCCTCGTCGGCAAGCATCTGGACAAGGAGGCCGCCGAAATCCTCGCCAACATCACCGGCGAGCTGCACCCGGACGAGCGTGTTCACGAGATCCGACTGACGCTGCGCAAGGAAGAGAAGTCGTCGTTCGCCGACATCCGTGGACCAAAATTCGGCTTACAGCCGATCGTTTGGGTCGGCATCGTGATGGCCGTGTTGCAGCAGCTCGTCGGCATCAACGCGATCTTCTACTACTCGACGACGCTGTGGAAGTCCGTCGGATTCACCGAGGATCAGTCGTTCATGACTTCGGTCATCACCTCGATCATCAATGTGACGATGACGTTCGTTGCCATCTTGTTCGTCGATCGGATCGGCCGTCGGAAGCTGCTCCTCGCCGGTTCCATCGGAATGTTCGTCGGACTGCTGATGGCAGCGGTGTCGTTCTCTCAGCAGATCGGCAGCGGCGACGACGTCTCGCTCCCCAGTCCCTGGGGTGCCGTTGCGCTGATCGGTGCGAATCTTTTCGTGATCTTCTTCGCCGCGACGTGGGGCCCGATCATGTGGGTTCTGCTCGGCGAAATGTTCCCCAACCGCATGCGCGCCGTAGCCCTCGGTATCGGCACGGCAGCGAACTGGATCGCGAACTTTGCTGTGACCCTTGCCTTCCCTCCGCTGACACAAACGGTCGGGCTATGGGTGATCTACGGGTTCTTCGCGATCATGGCCGGCCTATCGTTCTTCTTCGTGCGATCGAAGATCCCGGAGACCAAGGGCATGGAACTCGAGGACATGAAGATCTGAGGTTCTAGCCGATGCCCGGAATGAATCCCGGGTAGACGAAGCGCTGAGATCCGCCACCGGGCTTCGACGATCCGGTGACGTTGGGGAAATCGAAGGGCAGCGCGACGGCCAATTCGTCCATTTGCGAGGCGCGTTCATTAGCGATGGCAACTTCCCCCGTGCGCGCTTACCCACACCCCGTTGTACGTTTCCACTCACGGCCGCTGACCAGCCGGTGAGCGTTTAGATACGCCCCACAGTCACTATCCACGCACGGGCAGCGAAGCTGCATCATGTATGGTCGGCGATGTTCTGACACGGGGTGCGTCCGTCACATACGGATGCTGAGATCACACCCGTCGAACCTGATGCAGGTAATGCTGACGAAGGGATGTCGAGGCGATGAATGCGCCCGCACACTCGGTGGACTCTGTCCGCCACACGGATCGATTGTGGGAAGCGACGGAACAACTCCGTGCCGCGATCGACGATTTGAAATTCTTGAAGCTGCTCGGCGAGGGCACACTGCCACTGGATGCTTTCCGCACCTACATCGAGCAAGACCAGCTCTACCTGGCCGGATACGCCAAGGCTCTGTCACTTCTCGCATCCAAGGCTCCCGACGCGAGAACCGCAGCGTTCTGGGCAACCTCCGCTGCGAGCGCCGTCGAGGAAGCCACGTTGCACGAGTCTCTGCTGAGCAGCGACGCACTGCCGCGCAGCGATTCACGACCTGAGCACTCACCGGCGTGCCTGGGTTACGTCTCGTACCTCATCGCCGCGGCAGCGACCGAGCCGTATCCCGTTGCAGCTGCGGCAATTCTTCCGTGCTTTTGGATCTACGCGGACGTCGCAGTCAGGCTCGCGGTCGCGGCACAGGAGGTACTGAGAAAGAACCCCGAACACCCCTATGCACGTTGGGTTGCCACCTACGACTCCGACGAGTTCCGCGACGTCGTCGACGGCGCTCGCGTCCTGGTCGACGAGGCGGCCGACCAGGCAACCGAGGGACAGCGAGAGCAGATGTTCCAAGCATTCCGCGTAGCTACGCGATACGAATCGATGTTCTGGGACACCGCTCTGCACCCGACACCGTGGCCGGTGACGGCATGAGGAAACTGACCGCACTGACCGCGACGATGGTCACCGTCGCCGCGCTCACCGCATGCTCGCAGCCCTCCGACCCCGACTCCATCAGATTCGCCCTCGACTGGACCCCGAACACCAACCACACCGGCTTGTATGTGGCACAGCAGGAAGGGTATTTCGCCGACGCAGGACTCGACGTCGAGATACTCCCCTACAACAACACATCACCGGACACACTTGTCGACTCGGGAAACGCGGAGTTCGGCATCAGCACCCAGAGCTCGACGACTTTCGCCAAAGCCGCAGGTGCTCACATCGTTTCCGTCCTTGCGCCGTTGCAGCATTGGGCAACGGCCATCGGCGTCCGCGCCGATCGCGACGACATTCCGAGCCCGAAAGCGTTGGACGGCAAGGTCTACGCGGGCTTCGGCGACACCGGCGAGGAAGCAGGACTTCGCCAGGTCATCCAGAACGACGGTGGCGCCGGCGACTACCAGAGCGTGGTCCTCGGCACGTCCGCCTACGAGGCCGTGTACTCAGGCACCGCCGACTTCACAGTGTCCTACCTGGCATGGGAAGGCATCGAGGCCGAACACAGCGGCACCCCGATGAAGTACTTCGAGAACACCGACTACGGATTTCCCGATGCCTACGCGATCACGATCAACGGCAACGAAAACTGGCTGGACGACCATCCCGACGAGGCGCAAAAGTTCGTCCAGGCGGTCCAACGCGGCTACCAACTGGCCGCCGATGACCCCGATCGCGCAGCCCAGGACGTCATCGACGCCAACCCCGGAGTGTTCACCGACGAATCTCTCGTATTCGAAAGCCAGGAGATGCTGGCCGCGAAATACATGAAGGACGAGTCGGGAACCGTCGGTGGGCAAAACCTCGACAGGTGGAGCGAGTACTCGAAATTCCTGTACGAGAACGGTGTTCTCGTCGACGAAGGTGGCAGCGCGCTCGAATCCGAGCCCGATTGGTCCACCTACTTCACCGATGAGTACCTCGGCAATCAGTAGCGCGGCCGTCGGTACCGCCGAACCTGCAGCCGCATCTCGGTTGCGGTTCGGTGCCGCCGTCCGCTGGGCCCTGCCGTCGGCGACCATCGTCGCCCTGTTGATTGCGGCGTGGGAAATCTACGTTCGAGTCAGCGGGGTGCGTCCGCAGGTCCTACCGTCCCCGTCGCGAATCGCCGTGCAGGGATGGGCCCATCGGGACGCCATCGCCGACAATGCTTCAGCGACACTGCAGGTCACGCTCGTAGGTTTTACCGTGTCGTTGCTCGTCGCCTGGATTCTCGCAGTGGCCGTCGACTTCTCCCCATGGCTGCGACGCGCCGTCGTCCCACTGTTCGTTGTGTCCCAGACACTTCCGATCATTGCGATCGCGCCGCTGCTCATCATCTGGTTCGGCTTCGGTCTACTACCGAAGATCCTTGTGATCGCACTGGCTACGTTCTTTCCGATGGCAATCGGCTTGGTCGAGGGATTTGCAGCCGCCGACCGCGACGCCAGGTCCCTGCTGTCGAGCATGGGCGCCAGCCGATGGCAACAGTTTCGCTACGTCCGCCTGCCGTCGGCGATGCCTCGGTTCTTCACCTCCCTCCGGATCGGGATCACTTACGCCGTCGTGGGTGCGATCTTCGCCGAATATGCCGGTGCAAGCGCTGGACTCGGCATTTACATGAGCCAGCAGAAGAACTCGTTCCGCACCGATCTCGTTCTCGCTGCCGTCGTCGTCACCGCCGTCATCAGCGTTGCACTGTTCCTGCTGACCTACCTCGCCGAACGTATCGTCGCGCCGTGGGCGATGGAGAGCAGGCCTCGATGAGTACTGTCCACGTGGGCGACTTGACCAAATCGTTCGGCGGGCGAGCAGTTCTCGACGGCGTGAACTTCGATGTACACCAGGGTGAGTTCGTCTCGATCATCGGTCCGAGCGGATCGGGCAAAAGCACGATCTTCAATGTGATTGCCGGACTCGACACGCCGGACTCGGGCGTCGTCGATTCGCCGACAAGTGCGTACATGCCACAGAAGGACCTGTTGTTCCCCTGGCGGACGGTGCTGGACAACACAGCGCTCGGCCTGGAAGTTCAGGGAGTGCCGAAGGGAGAAGCTCGCGCGCAGGCGCAGGCCCTGTTCCCTGTGTTCGGACTCGACGGGTACGAGAAAGCCCGTCCGTCGGAGATGTCGGGCGGGATGCGGCAGCGGGCAGCCATGCTGCGCACTGTTGTTCAGGGACACGACCTACTGCTGCTGGACGAGCCGTTCGGCGCACTCGATTCGCTGACCCGTACCGGCATGCAGCGGTGGCTTCAGGATATGTGGCTCGAGTACGGGTGGACCGTCCTCATGATCACCCACGACATTCGTGAAGCCGTCTACCTCTCCGACCGAGTGATCGTGTTATCGGACAAGCCCGCACGTGTGCGTCGGCAGGTGACGGTACCGCTGCCTCGTCCACGGGAGCCGTCGATCGTCACGACACCCGAATTCGCGGCCGTCGAAGCCGAATTGATGGACGTACTGATCAGCACCAGCTACTGACTCGGCGAGCTCGATCGATCGCCGCAGGATATTTTTGGCAATCGACGTGGACGCCGTCGGGGCGGCAGGCGAGGCATCGGACGTCGTCGACCGGTGGTCAGCGGTAGCCGGTCCAGCCGGTCCCGCTGACCACCGGTGTCGACACTGCGGCAAGCCCGACGAGGTCAAGCGTGCTAGCTGGCCGCAGGTGCCGCGCCCAGGCGAGTTGCGAGGCCGGTCACTGCACTTCGTGCGTCAGCCAGGCTGTTCGCGGCCTGCGGAACGAGAGGTGCCATCGCCGGAACCCGGTTCGCCAGCGTCAGATCCACGGTCACGACGAAAACCTCCATCCCCAAAGCAACACCGAGTACCTGCTGTAACTGCGCAACGGTGTGGTCGGCACCGAAGTCCGGTGTGCCAGGTCCGTACTGGTTGCCGCGCGAGGACACCACGACAACAGGCTTGCCCTCTAGTGGTCGTGTCGGTGAGTCGAACGGCACAGTGATTCCCGGTACGTGGATGTAGTCGATCCAGGCCTTCAACGTCGATGGGATCGACCAGTTGTACATCGGAGCGCCGATCAAGACCACGTCCGCGGAGACCAACTCGTCGATCAGTTCCTTCTGAAGAGCCTCCGCCTCGGGAGGTGCGACCTCGTTCGGCGTGCGCAGATGCGGCGCCCAATGCATCGCCGCCGACGGAAGATGCGGTGGCGGCGTGCGATGAAGATCGCGGTAGATCACCGAATTATCCGCGCCGAGCGAATGCCACACATCCGAAAACAGGGCGGTGACCGAACGGCTGACCGAACTGTCGAGATCTGCGGACGAATCCAGGTGTAACAACTGCGGCACGTGCGCTCTCCTTCTGGTGGGGGTATTCCAAAGACTATGCCCAGTAGGGTCGGCGGCATGGACCATCGGTACATAGCTTCTGCACTGTCCCATCACGACGCCCGGAAAGTCACAGCGATGATCGGAGAGCTCGGCGATCGAATCCCGACCGTTGCGTTCGACGGCGTGGAACTCGATGTCGAACCGTCCGCGCGGCGGGCGGTGATCGAACTTCTGCGTCAGCTCGCCAGCGGCACCGCAGTCACCCTCGGACCAGTCGCAGAGTTACTGACGACGTCGCAGGCTGCCGAAGTACTCGGCGTCTCCGACACCTACGTGCGACGCCTCGCGGACTCGGGAGAACTCACCATCGAGATGCGCGGAACACACCGGCGATTCCGGCTCGAGGACCTTGTCCGGCACCGAGAACGTTTCACACCATGACATGCGCCGTGCGCAGAATCAGCCTGCTGTGCGGTCCAACAGCTCCGATTGCAGGGTCAACAGGTCGCGGAATGCTTCCCCCGAAGCACGCCAGAGCTGTTCACCGTCGATAAAGTCCACACCAAGGAACTTCACATCTCCTCGGTAGGCACCGACGTCGACCGACAGCTTCCTCACTACCGCCGATATGTCGCGGTCGAGATAACCGGCGTCAGCCCTTTCCAACGTGCGGAACCGAGTCGCAAAGTCCTCAGCGGATATTCGCCGATCCACGAATTGCGCCACGAGAATCACGAACCGCGATGCCTGCCACGATGGGGATCGGAAGGAATGCTCCACGAAACGGGCCTCTCGCTGGTCGACAACGCCGCTCGCCGTCGAACTCCTCGGACCGAATCGCCTCGACGCTACGCACAGAAGCCAGCTTGAGCAGCTGCACGCTGAGGGGTGTCGGCGACTCGGATGCACAACATCAACAACACCCACGGTAACGACGAAACCCTGACGAATCCGCTGTATCCGACATTGCTATGACCGATCACAACCCGCAGATCGGCGCACTTGTGCGCTAGCGGAGACTGTCCAGTGGCTCCCGTTGTGGAGTGTCGAGTTGCCAGAACTTCCAACCATCTCTGACCTCGACGTCACCACTGATATGTGTCGCGACGGCACTCGCGGCCTCGGTGGGACTCTCGAAGCGTCGACCTTCCATCGGGCCCTGAATGATCTCGAGCCGTTCACTGTCAGGGTCGAAACGAGCGCTGAGCCGGTAGCCGTCGAAATCGGCGACAACCCTGACCCGAATGTCGATCACCTCGTCGACAGCGGCCGCAGATCGCTTCGATGCGACACGGCGAACCACTTTGGTGTGCTTCTGATTGGACGCGGTGTGTGCAGCATCTGCGAGACCCGGATCGGCCGCGGCATGCAGTCCGAGCAGGGACCACTTCTCGCGTCCGTGCTGAACACGTCCCACTGCAATTGCGTGGTGCCCGGTGCGAGTTCGCAATGGAGCGTCCTGCATCCAGAGATCGACTTCGCCCTTGATATCAGCGGCCATCTCCTCCGAGGACACCATGAAAAAGGAGGGGTCGGGAGTACCCAGATCGACGAAGACCCAGTACGACGAATCGGTGTCATCGCTCGCGAGAGACTCGTCCTGGCGTCGAGCCTTCCAGTCACCGCTAGCCTTCGTTCGGACCCGAACGATGCAGCTCGACCCATCGACCCCCCAGACCTGCACGGGGTTGCGTCTCGAGGTGGTCAACCGCTCAGCGCGGCCACCTCGCAACACGACTGCGCCGATGAAGGCCCTGATTCCCTGCTCCGATACATCTTCCACTGCGCAACCTCAGATTCTGCCTACCCGTGCAGATGAAGAGAGGTGCCTACGACGGGCAGCGTGCGCACGACTCTGAGTTCTACCCCTAGTCTAGTGCTCCGACACCACCCACAGGAACCGTGCACAATCACAGACATGGAAATCCGCGTGGAGCACCAGGCCGAACACCATCGATTCGTGCTCTTCGTCGGTCTGACCGAAGCTGCATTCTCGGAGTACTTCGACGCCGACACCAAGCGGAATTTCTACCACACCGTGACACTCCCCCAGTACCGCGGACGAGGACTCGCCGCGGTACTGACCGAGTATGCACTCGACGACACACGTGCACGCGGTATGACCGTTGTACCGGCGTGCTGGTTCGTCAACGAATTCATCGAAACGAACGCAGAAAAATATGCAAACTTGCTTACCTCCGCCGAATCGCCCGGCGCGCGATAGCAAGAAGCCGGTAGCCCTCGACGCTGCCCGTCTTCTTTCCTGTGCGCTGGTTATATCGCTCCAGAGACTTGGCCACCCTCAACTCGTGCTCTCGAATCACGTTCTCGTACGAATACATCGAAACTCCTGTAAATGCCCACAAGGGCGGAAAGCGCGGCTGACGCGATGGCGCAGCGGCACGGGATCGAGACAGCGGAATGAACGTCGCTATCGAGATAGAATTACGACGTCGGATCGCCAAAAGAGTCGGCCGACAGTCGTATCGGATGAATCACCCAAGGCCGCACCTCTTTTCGTTCGCTCCGCGTTCGTATCGTTACGCTGAACATCATGCGACAGCCGCTACCTTCGGCGCCACTGATTTAAATCTGGGAATCCCGCACATGCACGCGCGAGTGAGCAGGGCGTGAGCGGGGTTCATCACGCTCCCGCCAGTGCATGTGCGTTTGCGCGAGGCATGGGGTTGGTGAGTCCTATTGCAGAACAGTTGATTCCATCGCGTTGGCGTGAGCGCCACAGTTGTGCGGGATCGGGGATTGCCGGCTGGCAACTGGCGGTGCGGCTCACATGTCGGTGTGTTGCTGTGCACTCGACTGTTCGTCAGATCCACACCCCGGCTGGAGGTTGCCGAGGGCGTGAACCGCGCATCCGGAGCGTAAATCCAGGGGGGCGCCCCTCGCTGTGGATTGGTCCTGGAATGCAGGTAACCCCTGAACCACAGTGTGGTTCAGGGGTTACCTGTGAAAATGTGTTCGGCGGTGTCCTACTCTCCCACACCCTGTCGAGTGCAGTACCATCGGCGCTGGAGGGCTTAGCTTCCGGGTTCGGAATGGGACCGGGCGTTTCCCCTCCGCTATGGCCGCCGTAACTCTGTGAAACAGTGTCACACGGAACACAACGGTCAAATATCAACTCGTCTTCGCCGGGGAACCCAGAGGGTTCGACGGTCGAATACAAGATGAACCTGTGTTGGTTCATTCAATTATTTTGCTGTACTGAAACGTGTGTTGTTTCAGATATTGCACAGTGGACGCGTAGCTTCTTTGTGGTAAGTCCTCGGCCTATTAGTACCAGTCACCTGCATCGGTTACCCGACTTCCAGTTCTGGCCTATCAACCCGGTGGTCTG
>NZ_JASISW010000022.1 GCF_030063335.1 Rhodococcus sp. G-MC3
GCGTATTCCGCTCCGTGTGCTTCCAGCAACCGCAGGGCCCTCGCACGGACCTCTGGATCGATTTTCTTGGGCATGTGCTCATCCTTCCTGACTCAGAAGGAAGCGGCATCAAACCTAGGGTGATTCACATCACCGTGAAAAGCGTCCCCGCGGGGACGCTTTTCTGGTTTCCGGAACCTGTCGGTGCTTACCACTAGCCTCTCCTCATAGAACATCAGTTCGAATCGAGGGGCTCGAATGCATGTAGCAGTCGTCAGGAACACGGACCAACCAGCGGAACCGGCGGTCGAAGATATGGAGCGACCGATCGAGGAACTCGAAAGCGAGATCTGCGCACTCTCCGGTCAGATAGCAGCGGCAACGGCGCGGTATCTGTTGCTGCTGGCCGACTTCGACCAACGGCGCGGCTGGGCCGGCTGGCAACTGCACTCCTGCTCTCACTGGTTGTCCTGGAAAGCAGGCGTGTCCCTGCACACTGCGCGTGAGCATGTCCGGGTTGCACGGGCGTTGGTGAGCCTCCCGCTCATCGCGGAGGCATTCGCGCATGGCCGGGTGTCGTATTCCAAGGTCAGAGCGATCACCAGGGTCGCCGATCAGAAGAACGAACAAACCTTGTTGCGTCTGGCACTCGAAGCACCGGCCGCGCACATCGACAGGCTGTGCCGGGGTTTGCTGGCCGCACGGAGACCTACGAAAAACAACGACCTCGACGAAGAAAGATACGGAGGTCGATGGCGCTGGGACGAGGACGACGGATCACTGGTGATCAACGCACGGTTGCGCCCCGAGGACGGAGCCCGGTTCTTGGCTGCGTTGACGCGGGCGGAGTACGAACGGACCCGAACCGATCCCGAACTCGACGTCGACGCCGCTGCGCCTGCACCGCGGAACATCGTGCCCGCGTTGACGGCGATAGCGCAGATGGTGTGCGCTGGGCTGGAGTCTCCAGTGGCCTCACCGGCGGCGGAGGTCATCGTGCACGTAGATCCCGCCACCACGCACGCCCACCTCGACGATGGGCCCGGGCTCGATGCGGAGTCGCTGGCGGAGGTGCTGTGCGATGCGACGATGCGGACCGTCAACCACGGGGCGCTGGGCAAGACGATTTCATGGAGTACCACAGCGCGGACACCGAGCCGGTTGCAACTGCGGGCGTTGTTGATGCGGGACCGATGCTGCGTCGTCCCCGGGTGTGGGCGGGTGCGGTTCCTCAATGCCCATCACGTGCACTATCACTCACGTGGGGGTGAGACGGATCTCGAGAATGTGGTGATGATGTGCAGCGAGCACCACCGGGCCTTGCACGACGGCTACTTCACAATCACCGCACGCGGCGATCAACAGTTCGCGTTCCGTCATTCCGACGGCCGAGAAGTCCTGTATGCGCCTGCCGCGAGCGGCGATTCGGAGGAATTCGACGACCGATACAAGCTGATCGAGAGTGACGCGATAGTCCCGGACTGGCAGGGCGAAGGACTGGACCTCAGTTTCGCCACGGACGTACTTATCCGAAACTGGGAGCGGGCGGCCTAGGCCGAAGCGTGGGCTTCCTGCGCATCATGATGAATCGGCCCGTCCGAGCCCAGCAGCGGCATCCCACTTCCCCCTCGCCGCACGGCAACGAACTCCGCGGCGATGGCGACGGCGGTCTCCTCCGGTGTCCTGGCGCCCAGATCGAGGCCGATAGGTGAACGTAGGCGCGACAGCTCGACATCGGTGAGACCGACCTCGCGCAGTCGTGCCAGTCGGTCGAGATGTGTACGCCGCGAACCCATCGCGCCGACGAAGGCCACCGGCAACCGCAGTGCGACCTCCAGGAGCGGCACATCGAATTTCGCGTCGTGGGTGAGCACACACACGACGGTCCGGGAATCCACCGGCGTCCGGGCCAGGTAGCTGTGCGGCCATTCCACGACTACTTCGTTCGCGTCCGGGAATCGAGACCTCGTGGCAAAGACTGGCCGGGCATCGCACACGGTTACCCGGTAGCCGAGGAATTTTCCCAGCCGGGCGAGGGCACCCGCATAGTCGATTGCACCGAAGATCAACAGGCTTGGTCGTGTCGCATAGGACTGGACGAACACCTCCAGGTCCGGCCGGCAACGCACCGATCGAATCCCCGTGCTTCCGGAATCGAGCATCGCGATCGCCTCGTCCACCACTACCGAATCGACATCCGAGAATCCTGTTGTGCCCGACACACCGCGCGAACCGACCATCAGCACTTTCCCCGAACCGTCGAGAACTCGGACAGTAGCGATCGGTTCACCGGCGACGACCGCGTCGAGCATCACCGAAGGCACAGCGGGCGAGACGAATACCTCGATGATGCCGCCGCACGTCAGCCCAACCGCGAAGGCGTCGTCGTCGCTGTAGCCGAAGCTGGTTCGCACGCACACCCCGCTGGCAAGTACTTCGCGGCACAGCTCGTACACCGCTCCTTCGACGCATCCGCCGGACACGCTGCCTACCACCTCACCGTCGGAGTTGACGGCCATCGCCGCCCCCGGCAGCCTTGGAGCGCTGCCGGAGACGGAGACGACGGTGGCAATCGCGTAGAGCGTCCCGGAGGAGTTCCACCGCGCCAGCCTTGCTGCAATCTCTCTCATCAGGAGATCCCGAGTGCCTCTTCGATCGGGTGAAGAGCGAAGTAGATCAGGAAGATCGCGCTCATCACGTACAGCAACCAATGCGTCTGTCGTATTTTACCTTTCGCCACCCGAACGAGGGTATAGGCGATCACGCCTGCCGCAACACCGACGGTGATCGAATAAGTGAACGGCATCAACACGATCGTCAGGAAAGCCGGAATCGCGATCTCGGTGTTCTCCCAATCGATCTTGCGCACATGGGTCATCATCAGCGCGCCGACGAGCACCAGCGCCGGAGCTGCAGCGCCCACCGGAACCACGCCCGCCAATGGAGTGAAGAAAATCAAGCTGGTGAGCAACCCTCCGGTCACCACGCTGGCAAGACCCGTTCGGGCGCCCTCGGTGACGCCGGCCGCCGATTCCACCACAGCGGTGTTCGCCGAGCCGTTGATGGCGCCGCCCAAGATGGCCCCGAAACCGTCGACGGTCAGAATTCGGCTGAGCCCCGGCATCTTCCCCTGCTTGTCCACCAGACCGGCCTCTTCGCCGACACCGAGGATCGTGCCCATGGCGTCGAAGAACCCCGACAGCACCAGCGTGAACAGCACGACCGAAGCGGTCACCACACCTGCCCTGGCAAAGCCGCCGAATAGATCGACATCGAACAACAAGCCGAATTGCGGTGTCGCGACAATGGAATCGGGCACCTTCGGAACGACTGGGCCCCACGCCTTCGGATCGATATCGATGAACGCATTCAGAACAATCGCCAGGTTGGTCGCAACGAAGATTCCGATCAGCATGGCTCCAGGGACGCGGCGGACGAACAACATGATCATCACCACGAGTCCGACGCAGAACACGAACACCGGCCAACCGGCGAGCTTGCCGAACGTCCCGAGAGTCACTGCCGTTGCTGCGGCGTCGTGGTGTCCGACGAACCCCGCGTCGACGAGGCCGATAAGGGCGATGAACGCTCCGATGCCGACGCCGATGGCTTGTTTCAAAACCAAAGGTATTGCATCCATGATCAGCTGACGGACGCCGGTCAATGCGAAGATCACGATCACGACGCCTTCGAGTACAACCAGCCCCATCGCCTGCGGCCACGTCATGTATGGCGCGGCCTGAAAGACCACGATCGGGGTCACTCCGAGCCCCGCAGCCATAGCAAGCGGTGCATTTCCGATGACACCCATGAGTACCGTGGTGATTCCGGCCGACAGCGCGACCATCGTCGACAGCTGGGCTGGATCGAGCGTGGCTCCGGTGACGTCCTTGGCGTCGCCGATGATGAGCGGGATGAGGACGATCAGGTACGCCATCGCGACGAATGTCGTGACGCCTCCACGTATCTCGCGTGAGATGGTGGATCCGCGTAAGGATATCGAAAAGAATCTGTCGATCTGCGACAGGCGGGGCTTACGTTCGTGTGTGCTGGATTCTTCGAGTTGCGTCATGATGTTGCCCTCCCAGGGCTGTGGGACTAACTGCTGACGATGTGTTCGGGGCGGATCGGTACCCGGGTCAAGGCGAGCCCGGTTGCATCGCGGATCGCGGCCACAACGGCGGGCGTCGACGACAGAGTCGGCGGTTCGCCTGCTCCGCGGAGACCGTACGGCGCCTGTGGATCTGCATTTTCCAGGATGTCGAGCTTCATGGGCGGCATGTCGAGGATGGTGGGGATGAGGTAATCGGTGAACGACGGATTCTTCACGAGCCCGTTCACGACGACGATCTCCTCCATGACGGCGAGGCCGAGTCCTTGGGCCGAGCCGCCGTGGATCTGGCCTTCGAGCGAGAGTCGGTTGAGGATCTTGCCGACGTCCTGCACGGCCGCCATTTCGACGACCTTGACCAGGCCGAGCTCGACGTCGACATCCACGACCGCTCGGTGCACGCACAGCGCGAGCTGGGTGTGGCTGGCGCCTTGGCCGGTGACGGGGTCCATGCCGCTGGTGGGACGGTGATGGAACTCGCGGGTCTGCTCGATCACCCGTTCACCGAGCACGTCCTCGATCGTGGCGAGCACACCGTCGGTGACCGAGACGACCTTGCCGCCGTCCAGGCTGAGGTCCGAGACAGCCCGTCCGACGTACAGTCCGGCCAGAACGAAGATTGCTTCTCGAACGGCCTCGCAGGCAGCCTTGACTGCACCACCGGTCATATAGGACTGCCGCGACGCCGAGGACGATCCGGAGTTGCCGACCTTGGTATCCGCTGGGTGGATGACCACCTTGGTCACACCGAGCTCGGTCCGCGCGATTTGAGCCTCCAGAGTTACCAGTCCCTGCCCCACCTCCGCTGCGGCAGTGTGGACGAGCGCGGTCGCTTCGCCCCCGATCACCTCGAGCCGTACACGCGCGGTCGAATAGTCGTCGTAATTCTCCGAGAAGCAGATGTTCTTGAGGCCGACTCCGTACCCGACCCCACGTACGACGCCCTCGCCGTGCGTGGTCTGCGAGGCCCCTCCCGGAAGATTCCGAATGTCCGACGCATCGACGGGGGCCGGCATCGGCATCGCTTCGGCACGGGCGAGCATCTCCGCGAGTGGCGCGGGGGCTTCGATGACCTGTCCGGTCGCGAGGATGGAACCTTGACTGACAGCATTGATCTGCCGGACCTCTACCGGGCTCAGTCCGCAGGCCTCGGCAAGCTTGTCCATCATCGACTCGTACGCGAAACATGCTTGTACAGCACCGAATCCTCGCATGGCTCCACATGGAGGGTTGTTGGTGTAGACACCGTACGCGTCGATCTCGATGTTCGGGATGACGTACGGTCCGACCCCGAGCGAGGCCGCGTTTCCGACGACATTCAGTGTCGCAGAGGTATACGCGCCGCCGTCGAGAATGATCTCGACGTCCGCGTACAACAGCTTGCCGTCACGGGTCGCGCCGTACTCGTAGTGCATCTGCGCTGGATGCCGGTGGACGTGGCCGAAGAACGACTCGTACCGGTTGTAGACGATCTTGACCGGTTTACCCGTGTGCATCGCCAGCATCGCCGCGTGAATCTGCATGGAGAGGTCCTCGCGGCCACCGAATGCTCCGCCGACTCCTGCCAGAGTCATCCGGATCTTCTCCTTCGGAAGCCCCAGACATGGCCCGATCTGTTCGAGGTCGTTGTGCATCCATTGGGTGGCTACATACAGATCGATGCCGCCGTCCTCGCCGGGAATCGCAAGACCCGACTCGGGACCGAGGAATGCCTGATCCTGTATACCGACCGAGAATTCGCTGCTGACAACAACATCGGCCGCTACTTTCGCGGCCGCCACATCGCCCACCCGCACCGGCTGATGCCGCACCACTCCCCCGCGCTCCTGCACGAACGGATATGTCGGATCCAGCGCAGCACGCCTGGCATCGGTCAGTGGTTCGAGTACCTCGTACTCGACGACGATCTTTTCCATCGCCCGGCGCGCCGTTTCGGGGTGATCTGCGGCGATCAGGGCGATCGGCTCCCCCTCGTGACGGACCTCGTCGAACGCGAGAACGGGCTGATCCCAGGTGTTATCGAGACCGAAGCACTTGCGGCCCGGTACATCCTCGTGTGTCAGGACCGCTTCGACCCCGGGCGTGACGAGAGCCTGCGAGATGTCGACCGAGACGATACGAGCACGTGGGTGCGGACTGCGTAGCGTTGCACCCCAGAGCATTCCGTCGATGAACAGGTCCGAAGAGTACGCGAACTCGCCCTTTACTTTGAGGTTTCCGTCCGGTCGCAGTGGGCTGTCTCCGACTCGTCCTCGGCCAGGGGCCGCGATGTCGGCGGGAGCCTTCAACGGGGTTTGTTTCAACGGGGCTTGTGTCGGCGCGCTCACAGGACATCCTTTGCTAGTTCCATCAGCCGGCGGTGTGCGTCGACACCTTCACGCGCCACTGCGTCCTGCGGGGCACTGACCAACACGTCGTCCTCGACGATGGTTCTTCCGCCGACCATCAGCCGCGCCAGCGGCGGGGTCTGGCCGTAGGCGAACGCAACGATCGGATCGTCCACTGCAGAGTAGAAACCGTCGGTCCTCCACAGCGCAAGGTCTGCGATCTTCCCCACCTCGATGGATCCGATCTCCTCCTGGCGACCGAGCACCGTTGCTCCGCCGAGCGTCCCGATTTCGAGAGCCTGACGAGCCGTCAAGGCAGTCGGTCCGTACTTGGCCCGCTGCATGTACATCGCCTGACGAACTTCCCCTGCCAACGGCACCATCTCGGCCGAAGCACTGCCGTCGACGCCGAGTCCTACCGGTGCACCCGCAGCGAGCAGGTCCGATACCCGCGCAATTCCGGCTCCCAAACGTGCATTCGAGCTCGGGCAGTGCGCGGTGCCGGTTCCGGTCGCCGCCATCTTTGCGATGTCGGAGTCGTGCAGGTGGACCGCGTGCGCGAACCAGACATCGTCACCGAGCCAACCGACCTGCTCCATGTATTCGACAGGTGTGCAGCCCATCTGGGCCAGACAGTGCTCTTCTTCGTCCATCGTTTCGGCGAGATGCGTGTGCAACCGGACCCCCTTGGATCGCGCCAACGTCGCAGATTCGACCAGCAGATCCTTGCTGATGGAGAACGGTGAACACGGCGCGACAGCAATCCGCAGCATCGATCCGAACGAGCTGTCGTGATAGGTGTCGATTGCATCGGCGGTGGCCGTGAGGATGTCGTCGAGACTTTCGACCACCTCGTCCGGCGGCAGCCCACCGTCGGAAACACCGCGGTCCATCGAGCCTCGGCACGGCTGAAAACGGACGCCGATGCGACGAGCGGCATCTATCTCGGCGGCAAACAGATCTCCCCGATCCTTGGGGAAGATGTAGTGGTGGTCGGTCGTGGTGGTACAACCCGACTTCGCCAGCCATCCCAACCCTGCCGCCGCAGCGCCGCCCACGACCTCGGCGTCCATTTTCGACCAGGGCTTGTACAAAGCGACGAGCCACTCGAACAACGTGTTGTCCTTCGCCAGTCCCTGCGATGCCCACTGGTAGAGGTGGTGGTGGGTGTTCACCAGACCGGGAGTCAGGAGTCCACCCTTGGCGTCGATCGTTTCGGCGCCCTCGAATGCGGGCGCGGGCCCCGATCCCAGTGCGGTGATCATCCCGTCCTCGATCACCACATACCCACCGGGAATCTCGTGACCGACGATCGGGGCTACATACGCATTGTGAATGATGGTCACAGTCATCGGGATTCGGCCTTTCGGGTTGCAGCGAGTCGTACCGCATCGAGTATTTTTTCGTATCCCGTGCAGCGGCACAGGTTTCCCGCGAGCGATTCACGGATCTCTGCATCGGACGGGTCCGGTACACGTTCGATCAGGTCATGTGCCTGCACGACGAGACCAGGGGTGCAGAATCCGCACTGAACAGCGCCACACTCGACGAACGCTTCCTGCATCGGGTCGAGGCGATCACCGTCGGCGAGCCCTTCCACCGTGCGAACTTGACGGCCCTCCACCTGCCCGGCCGCCACCAGGCACGCGCAGGCCGGTAGACCGTCGAGATAGACCGTGCACGAACCACATTCGCCCTGTTCGCATGCATTCTTCGAGCCGGGAAGACCCATGCGCTCCCGGAGCAGATACAGCAGGCTCTCACCCTCCCAGACGTCGTCGGCTTCCAGATCCTTACCGTTGACCGTGCACTTGACGCGCATCAGGCTGCCTTTCCTTTGTTGTCGAGGTCTGCACATGCCCATCCGAGAGTTCGTCTCGCCATGACCGAAAGCGCGTGCCTGCGGTAGTTCGCAGTGCCGCGAACATCGTCGATGGGGCTCGCCGCTTCCGAAACCAATGCGCCGAATCGTTCGGCCACTCGGTGATCGAGTACACCGGACCAGTCGAGTTCTGCGGCAAGGAATTCCTCGGCAGCATAGGCCCGCCTCGGCGTCGGCGCAGCGGATCCCAAGCCGGTACCCACCCGCCGCTCACCGGGAAAGAGAGCGATCGAGAAGGAGCAGACTGCAATGACCATCGCGTTTCGTGTACCGATCTTCGAAAAATACTGGGGTCCGGCGGCGGGTCGGACGTGGAAGGCGCGGATCAGCTCGTCCGACTCGCACGAGTTTCGCTTGACGCCCACGTAGAACTCGGCGGCCGGGATCATCCGAGTACCACGCGAAGCCGACTCGACCTCGACAACCGCTCCCGCGGCCAGCAGCGGCGCGTGCAGATCACCGGCAGGCGACGCACCTCCAAGGTTGCCACCGACGGTTCCTCTGTTGCGAATCTGCGGCGAACCGACGGTCCGAGATGCCTGCGCGATTCCCGGGAGTCGATCACCGAGCTCGGCGATGATCCGTACATAGGGAACGCCTGCGCCGACGCGGAGAGTGCCGTCGGGTAGTTCGTGCCAGGTGTTCAGTTCCTCGATGGGGTTCAGATCGAGCAGCGCACCAGGTCGATGCACATCGAAATTCAACTCCACCATGACGTCGGTGCCGCCTTGAATGGGGACTGCGTCGACGTCTTCGGCTTTGGCCGCCAGTGCATCGGCCCAGGTCTGTGGCCTCAAGAATTCCATGCTCCCAGTACAGCTGCGAGAGAGCTACCGAACGAGGGACAGGAACAACGAACTATGACGGCGATCACAGTGTAGGTTCTGGATGTTCCTACAAATAGTGAGGTCGATACGTCGTGAGACTGCACGATTTGCTCGGATTATCCGATCTGAAGCTGCAGCAGATAGTGGCCCCGGAGCATTTCGATCCGGTGATCCGGTGGGTGGTGACCACCGACATGCTCGACCCGAGCCGCTATCTGACCGGCGGAGAACTCGTTCTCACCGGAATGATGTGGCGGACGCAGCCTGCCGATTCTTTCGCCTTCGTCTCCTCGGTCGCCAAAGCAGGGGTGGCAGCCTTGGCCGCCTCGGAGGGCGGTCTCGTCCCCGAGGACCTGATCGATGCGTGCCGTGAACACGGACTTCCATTGTTTCGGGTCTCGGCGGACATCGCGTTCGCGACCATCACCGAGAGCGTTGTGCGACGGCTGTCCACAGCCAGGACTTCCGATCTCAAGGCCGTGTTGGACCGCCACCAACGCCTCGTCGCCACGACCGGCCCCGGCGGCATGGGTCCTCTTCTCGAATTGGTCGGCAGCGAACTCGGAATGGAGTGCTGGGTGCTGACGGCCTCGGGGCGCGTGGTGGCCGGACAGGGTGATCTTGCCGATCCGGTGTACCTTGCTCGCGAATTCCTTACGGCCAGGCGGCTTCCCCACTATGTGGAGAAGTTCGGCATTTCCCTGCTACCGGTCGACAACGACTCGACAGCGAGGGTCGTCGACTGGTTCCTTGCCGTTCGAAGCGATTGGCAAACCTGGCATTCGGAGCGTTTAGCACTTGCCGAGCAGTTGTCGTCGATCGTCGCGGCCGAACGCGTGCGATCCGACGACCGACTGAGCGGAACCGGAATTCTCGCGCAGGAACTTGTTCGCGCGGTGTGCGAGGGAGCAAGTGCGTCGGACATCGCGCAGCAGCTGCACATAGTCGGACTTCCGCACCGATCTCGCTATATTGCCATCGCCGCAGCCGTGTCCGAAACTCTTCTCCGGCTCGGCGAGGTGCGGCAGTTGGTCCGCGAAATTTCGGCCGATCCGTCTGCGGCAGTGGGGATCATCGACGGTGAAGTGGTTGCGATCGTGCCCGCCGAGACAGACTTGACCCCGTCCATCGAGGCAACGGTGGACATCCTCGCTGCTGGGCTCGTCGGCACGGGACTGTCCGTCGGAGTCAGTAGCCTCGTGGCTGCACGAGACATCCGCAGCGCTGTCGAGGAAGCCCGGCATGCCCGTCAGCTCGCCGCGCGTCGCAACGACGACCGCTATGTGGTCGGTCATGACGAACTCGCTACGCTGGTACTGCTTCTGGCGGGAGTTCCCGACGATGTACGGCACATGTTTCGCTCTCGCCTGCTCACTCCGCTCTCAGGTTACGACGCTGTCCACAAGAGCGATCTGATCGCGACGTTGTCGGCGTTTCTGGACACCAACGGATCGTGGACCAAATGCGCGGAGTTGATGCACCTGCACGTCAACTCGGTCCGCTACCGCATCCAACGTGTCGAAGAATTGACCGGACGTGATCTTTCTCGACTGGAGGACCGGGTCGAGTTCTACCTCGCGCTTCGGCTCACGTGAGACGAAGTCGCCTGCGACTTCCCATCTGATACCGATCAGTGTCAAGATCGCTTGGTGAGCACTTCCGAGACCGGCACCGCCCCGGGTCGCCCGTACCGCGGCTCCTCCCCGGAAGAACGTCGTGAGCTGCGGCGCGAACAGCTTCTCGATGCCGCGGTCGAGATATTCGGGACAAGCGGCTTCCGATCGGCATCGATCGACCGCATCTGTTCGACTGCCGGATTGACCAAGCGGTACTTCTACGAGTCGTTCGAGAGCAGCGAAGATCTACTGACAACGGTGTATCGGCGAGCCACGACCACCATGCTCAGCGGTATCCACGCACCCTCGGCGGAAAGCTCGATGACTGCCGAGGAAGTGCTGCAGGCTGCGTTGTCGAACTTCTTCGAGGCAATCGCCGACGATCCCCGTTCCGCTCGCATCGTACTGCTCGAAGTTCTCGGTGTATCGACGGAGGTCGATGCGTTGTACCGGCAAACAACGTCACTGTTCGTCGACGCGGTGCTGGCAGTTGCCGACTCTGTCGGTACGGCAAGAGGCCTCGCCGGGCCCAACCGTCGAACATTGGCGGTGGGGCTGGTCGGTGCAGTCCTCATGATGACCCAGCAATGGTTGCTCGCCCCCGATTCCGAACCGCTGGACGGCGTCATCGCCGGGGCACACACCATCCTCGGCGCGGTCGCATTCGGCCGTCTCGACTGACCGAGGCCGCTCGGCGCCTACTGCGGCTGGTAGAGCTGCTGTTCATACGAGGCGCCGTAGTACTGCTCCAGCTCGGTGATGGTTTCCGGCGAATTCGGCATCACGGCCTTGGTGATGGCCGCAACGGTGGGCATCACGGCGGGATCCCACGTCTGCGGCTCCCACAGGCGCGATCGCATGAATGCCTTGGCGCAGTGGAAGAAAACCTGTTCGACGTCGATCACGAGGCACAGAATCGGCCTGTGCCCCTTGACTTTCATACCGTCGAAGAACGGCGCGTCCTTGATCAGTCGGGCGGCGCCGTTGACGCGGAGAGTGTCTCCTCGACCCGGAATGAAGAAGTTGATCCCGACGAAAGGATTGAGCAGGACATTTCGATACCCGTCCATTCGCTTGTTGCCGGGACGTTCAGCGATGGCAATGGTCTTCTCATCCAGCACATGGACCAGTTGGCCTGCAGGATCACCCTTGGGAGATACATCGCATCGGCCCGAGTCGTCGGATGTGCCGATGAGGCAGAACGGGGATTTGGACAGCCATTGCACGTCGAGCGGATGTAGTGCGATCCGATCCTTGTTCGCGGCGCGATCACTCGGTGTCCCGAACATCGCGGTCAGTTCCTCTGCGTCGCGAATCTCGTCCCATGCCATGAAAGGGACACTAACAAGCATCGAAGCATGATGTCACGGCAGTTTCTGGAACGGTGTCAAGTCTCAGGGGGCGGGTGTCCGGCAGTGAAGTCGCGGACCCTGCCGTATGCGAGTTTCGGCAAGAAGTCGCGGCGCAAGAGCCCGAAGTTCTGCTCGGAATCGGCCACGTTTGTTCCAGAATCCCGGGTGCTGTAGACGAAAGCGGGACCGATCCAAGAGTTTCCGAGCACAGCGTCCATGATGATTCCGACCGTGTCCGACTGTCCCTGTTCGGATACTGCATTCGGCGCGGTTCCGGTAGGGGCGCCGAACTCGGTGAGCCAGATTTGTTTCGCGGTGTCGCCGCCCGCAACCATGACGTCGCGCATCGGCCACAGTTTCATCGCGGTGTTCCACGACGCTGTACTCGGATCGTTGGGGAGTGCTGGATACGTGTAGGGATGAAGGTTGAAGTCGTCGAAGTAGGCGTTGGCACCAAGTTGATACATCTGCTGTAGGTACGTCGTCGGATCGATGTTGATGCCGTTGTTCGTTGCGGGCGCCAAACCGCCGGACAGCACAGTCGAATTCGGTTGCAGGGCCTTGATCTTCTGATACGCGGCTCGAAGCATGAGCGAGTATGCCGTGACGTCCGGCTGAGGCTTGAAAAATCCGACGATGTTCGGCTCGTTCCACACCTCCCACAGATTCATGTGGGCGAGGTAGCGTTGTACCACCGTGCCGACGAACGCTGCATAGATTGCCGGATCGGCAGGTCGGGAATGCGAATCCCCCACCGCCGCCGCCACCCTCGCCCACTGAGGTGTGTAGCCGATGATGCCGAGCGGACACATCCCGTGCGATACGATTGCGTTGAGCACTCTGTCCGTGTTGGTCCAGTTGAAGCGGCCGCGGACAGCCTCGATGTTCGACCAGTCGATATCGACGCGAACACCGAACATCCCTGCGTTCCTCGCGAGGGTGAGTTCGCGATCGAGATCCGCGTCCGAGAGCCCGCCGAGAGTCGCACCGGGGGATCCACCGATGAGAGGCGCAGAGGACATATCGGAACACCGCCCGTCGGCAGGGACGGGCGCCGCCGACACGGACGGCGCCATCGACGTGAGGGAAACGATAGAAACAGCCAGAGCGATCAGCGTCAGCCGCACGCTCAGCGGTGCGCGCCGAAACATCGACAGAATATAACAGCATTCGCACCGCTCGAAACCATTCGATCGACATATAGTGCTTTCCGAACGTGACAGGCATGCGCCACCCGAATGAATCAGTTGGTACGCGACAACTGCATTACCATCGGAAAAATGACTGATGTTGTTCCCGGTTTCGACGACCGACTCAACGAGATTCTCGCGCAGCAAGCCGAAAAGGCCGGAGAGTCTCCCGAGGCGTACGTCAGGCGCGCAGTCGTGAAGAGGCTCGTGCTGGAGTTGACCGAAGACGATGGATCCGAACTGGGTCGATTGTTGAGGCATCTCGAGGACGTCCGAATCGAGACACCATCAGAGACGGAGCAACCCGAACGTGCGCTGAACGACCCAGCACGGCTCGAGGCTGTCGCGAAGACTGGGCTCATGGATTCACCCCGCGAGGATAGCTACGATCTTCTGGTCAGGATGGTGGCAGACTCGCTGATGGTTCCGAATGCCGCAGTCTCGCTCATCGATCAGACTCGTCAGTTCTTCAAGAGCGCCGTCGGCTTGCCACCGGAGCTGGAGGAGGCGCGTGAGGTCGATGTCCATCAGACCATGTGCCAGTACGTGGTCGACGATGGGCGACCACTGATCGTCGAAGATGCCCGGCTCAATGAAACCCTGAAGAACCACCCCGCAGTACTCGGCGGGCTTGCGATTTCATATATGGGAGTTCCACTGAAGGACGATGAGGGTCTCACCGTCGGGACATTGTGTGTCTGGGACCAACAGCCACGAGCGTGGACAATCGGCCACCAACAAATCCTTCAGGACCTTGCGTGGATTGTTCGCGAACGAATATTCGGCTGAAGATATCGAAACAATATTCGGCACCCGAATTTCCGCGCAGAAACAGCAAACCGGTTGTTTTTCGTAACGCGATCGATAAAACAAATGACTACCCGGGATTACGGACTGGGCTAGCCTTTACCCATGCTTGGAACGCGAACTAGGTCCCAAACGAAAGTCTGACGAGTGTCCAAAACTCTCGAGTCCCCCGCCACAGCGGAAGCACTCCGCGATGCGCACGTCAGGCCCCGTGGTTTGACCGACCGCATGCGGGTCGATCCGCTGCACACAGTAATCACCGTCGCCGTCGATGTCCTGGCGGCAACCATCGCCGTCGCCGAAGCCGTACTGTGGCGCACCGGCAGCTTGACCGAACTCGGCTCGTTGCCATGGCTTTTCATCCCCATCGTCATCGCCATCCTCGGTGCGGGTGGACTGTACCGAAGAAGCCTTAGCAGAAACTTCCTCGACGAGATCGGACCGGTGGAGACAGCCGTCGCGTTCGCTACGCTCGCGATGTTGAGCATCATGCTCGTGGTCGAGACCGAATATCGGCCCGGAGCGTTGATGGTCCGCATGTGGATCACTGCAGCGGTGGCGATCGCGGTCGGACGCTTGATACGGGCAGCAATTCAGCGCCGAATGCGAATCAAGTATCGCTCGGCCGCGCCGACACTTATCGTGGGCGGCGGACCCATCGCGCACCAACTGGTGACCAGAATGCGCGAATTTCCCGAGTACGGCCTGACCCCGATCGGCATGGTCGACGTCCTGCCGGTCACGCCGGTCGACCCGGCTGCACCCGACTACATCGATGTGCCCTACCTCGGGACCCCGAACGACTTCGACCTGATCGCTCGCACGACCGGTGCCGAGGAAGTCATCATTGCGTTCGCCGCCGTCGAAACCGAACAACTTGTCGCAGCGACGCGAAGTGCACATCAACTCGGCATGCGAGTGTGGATGGTGCCGCGCCTCTTCGACACAATCGGCCTCAAGACGCGCATCGAGCATTTGGGCGGCCTGCCTTTGATGGTGTTGCCTCACGTCGATCCCAAAGGCTGGCAATTCTTCCTGAAGGGTGCCACGGACCGTGTCCTGACCAGCATCGGCCTGTTGCTCATTTCCCCGATCTTTCTACTCCTGATGCTCCTGGTTCGTCTGAGTTCGCCCGGCCCGATCTTCTTCGCACAGGAGCGGATCGGCCGCGACGGTATACCGTTCGACTGCTTGAAGTTTCGGTCGATGCGGCCACCGCGGGCGTCCGACGCAGAGTTTGTTCGCATCGAGGGTGCGGCACCCGGCGGTGTCGAAGGCGTTGATCGGCGCACCAAGATCGGCAAGATCATGCGCCAGACCTCTCTCGACGAGCTTCCTCAGCTGCTCAACGTCATTCGGGGCGACATGAGCTTGGTCGGACCACGACCAGAGCGCCCCGTGTATGTGGACCTGTTCGCCATGCAGATCCGCCGGTACGGCGAGAGGCACCGAGTGAAGGCAGGGGTCACCGGCTGGGCTCAGGTACACGGACTGCGGGGGCAGACCTCCATCGCGGACCGGGCAGAATGGGACAACTACTACATCGAGAACTGGTCCATCTGGCTCGACGTCAAAATTCTGTTTCTGACCGTTCTCGCGGTACTCAAGCGCGCCGAGGACTGACCGATGCACTGCGCCCCGGGTAGTTCGTGATCGCGATCATCGCAATCGCCTGTGCGGTAGTTCTGGTGGCTGCGGTCGCGTACGTGATTGCAGCAGCCATCTTTCGAAGGCCGCAGCGCGGACTGCTGTTACTCGCCGCCTTCGTACCCCTCAACGGTCTGCTGTTCCTCCTGCCCCTTCCCGGTTTCGTCTCGGGATGGAAGGAGGGACTGGTTCTGTTCACCCTCGGTTGTGCGTGGATCCGCCGGACCCGCTCCCCTACGTCGCCGCCGGTTCTGATGCCATGGTGGCCTGCGGCCGCGCTCTTCGTGGTATTCGGAAGCGTCTCCGCTCTCGCAACGTTCGGTGTCGTCGGTATCTTCGCCATCAAGGTGACGTACTTCTACATCCTGCTCGTGGTGATCATGTGGCTGGCGCCCCTCGATGCACAGGATCGCGACAACGTGGTGTCCATCCTCATGGGCATGGGCGCGTTCACCTCCTTCGTCGGGATACTGCAATTGACAGCGGGTCCTGCGGCGCTGGTATCGCTCGGTTACGAGTACGGCACCCAAGTGCGCACCTCGGGCGGACTTCTACGGACGTTCAGTACGTTCAATCTTCCGTTCCCGTTCGGCCTGTATGTGATGCTCTCCCTGCTTGTGGGCGGCGCAGTGGCCCTTGCGGATCCACAGCGGCGCCGCAACATGTTGTTTCTCGTTACCTCACCGGTGATGGTGGTCGCGATGGCCAGCTCCATCGTGCGAGGCGCGATCCTCGGCCTCGTGGTGGGAGTGATCTACCTGATCGCCATCAGGTTTCGCTTCCTTGCCGCCCCGCTGGGCATCGCCGCAGCGTCCATCGCCGTCATTGTCCCGTTCGTGCCGAAGATCACGGCGGTCTTCTTCTCCTCGAGCAGCCTCGGTCAGCGCGGCGACGGCTGGAACAACATCATCGCGAGCATCCTCGTGCACCCGCTCGGCACCGGCCTGGGTTCCAGTGGTTCTGCCGCCGACCGGATCTCGACAGCGTCGGGTACGGCCTTCCAGAAAGACGGACTGTCGACAAATTATCAGCCCGACAACTACTTCGTGAAAGCCACTCTCGAACTGGGTCCGATCGGATTGTGGGCGGTAGTGGCACTGCTGATCGCGACGATGATGTGGTGCACCCGGCTCTCGCGATCACTTCCGGGGAACGACGGCGCACTCGCCCTCGGCGTCGGCGCCTCGATCGTCGCTGCGATGTTCGCCAGCCTCGTCTCGACCTATTTCGAGATCTTCCCGATCGACGTCTATTTCTGGTTACTGTTAGGGGTGGTGGGATGCGCAGCAGCGCAACACGGTTCATCTACGGGGCGCTCGCGCTCCGGCCAGGGGGTAGCGGTGTACAGACCTATATCCGCGAGCTACTGAACGAGCTGCCAGCGCAACTGCTCGGAGCCGATCTTGCCGCTGTGGTGCAGAAGGATGCCGCAGACGAGTTACCACCCGACGTTCGGCCGATCACTCGACCGGTGGCAGGCGGCGCGATCCGTGCGGTCCTCGGTGCACTCCCTGTCGGTTCGTGCGACGTTGTTCATGGGCTCGATGTGGACCTTCCTCTGATCACCCGCGCATTCACGATCGCCACCGTCCACGACCTTTCGGTGATCGACATGCCGTCCGCATCCAGCAAGTTCCGCGCGCTCGGGGAACAGCGCCTGATCCGACACACGTTGCGCCGCGCAGATCTGTTGATCGCCGTCTCACAGTTCACCGCAGATCGGATCAAGGCGGTGAGCGGCCGCGATGCGGCCATTGCCGAACTCGCCCCCGGCGCGTGGGCGCGGCCACCGAGCGAATCTGCAGTCGAGGCGGTGCGGGCCAAATATTCTCTGCCCGAGAAATTCGTCCTGCAGGTCGGGACCGTCGAGCCTCGAAAGAATGTGCAGCTCGTCGCTGATGCGGCTGACAGGCTGGGCATTCCGTCGGTATTGGCGGGCGCGGGGTCCACCGGCCCGAATGCACCCACCTCTTCGATCGGGCTGGGATACATCGATGTGGAGGATTTGCCAGGTCTGTACGCCGCGGCGACCGTCACGGCGTACGCCTCTCGGTACGAGGGCTACGGCCTGCCTCCCGTCGAGGCAATGGCGTGCGGCGGCGCCGTCGTCGCGAGCGCAGTCGGTGCACTTCCCGATGTGGTGGGAGACGGTGCAGTCCTGCTCAAATCCACACGCGTCGAGAACTGGGCGGATGCACTGCGTCCCCTCGTCTTCGATCCCGAGGCTCGCGACGCCCTGACGGAAAATGCACTGAAAGTGGCCGATGGACTGACGTGGCGCCGTACCGCCGAACTCACCGCCCGGGCATACCGCGACGCGGGAGTGGGCGGATGACGGAGAGTTCGGTTCCCGACGGGATGGAAACTCCACCGGACTACCGGGCAATAGCAGCCGATCCCAAGGCCGCTGCACGTGCAACCGCCGCGGTGCTGGCCAGCCGTGTCGTGGTGGCAGCCCTCGGCTGGATTGGCAGCGTCATCGTCGCGCGGTCACTCAGTCCTGATGGTTGGGGCCAGTTCAGTTTTGTTTTCGCGCTCCTCGGACTGATGTCGGTAGTGACGGACCTCGGTGTCGGAAGAGTGGTTCTCGCCCGGCTCATGGACAACGACCCCGAGGAAATCGGTCGGACTGCATCCTCGTTCCTTGCGCTTCGCACCGCGCTCGGTCTCGGCGGCTACGCTCTGGCGCTCGGATACGTTGCAGTTCTCGGCTATCCGAGCGAGGTGATCGCCGCGACTGCGGCCGGCGGGCTCGTGGTCGTGTTCGCGACCCCGAGTCACGCACTGTCCGTTCTCTACCAGAGCAGGCACCGGTTGTTGCTTGTCGCAATCGCCGAAAGCCTCGGCCAGCTGCTCCAACTCGGGCTCACCGTAGTGGCAGCAGTGTTTGCTCCCACTCTGCTCATCTTCGTCTTGCCGGCAGTGGCCAACGAAGTCTACAAACTGGCGACCAAGGGGTTCGGCATTCGAAGCCGGTCGCTTGGCCTGAGACCGTCTCGCCACATCGAATTCAGACGATGGGGTCCCTATCTGAAGGAAGCGGTTCCTCTCGCCATCGGGTTCGCCCTCACGGTGGCGATGCTGAAGATCGACGTACTGATGCTCAGTCTTCTCGATTCCTTCGATGCTGTCGGTCTGTATTCCATCGGCTACAAGTTCTCGGACATGATGGATACTTTCGCGCTCGCTGCGGTGGCTCCGGTGAGCACTTTGTTGATCGCATCGTGGCCACACGACCTGGAGACGTTCAAGTCCAGATCACGCTCGGCAGCTGCACTTTTCGCGGTGTTCGGGGCTATGGCGGTCGCTGCGTTCTGGCCTTCGGCCGAACCACTGATCAGGCTGCTGTACGGAGACCGATTCGTTGAAGGCGCGAATGCGGCAAGGTTGCTTGTTCTCGGCGCAGCTCTGATGTCGCTCGTGCTTCTCGGGATCTTCATGCTCGCATCCGCAGGGCTGCAACGACACTATCCGGTGGTGGCACTGGTCGGCCTTGCCTTGAACATCGGACTCAACCTGGTCCTCATCCCCCGCATGTCATACAACGGTGCCGCGATCTCGACCGTGGCCACAATCGGCACGACCGTCATTCTGTTGTGGATCGTCATTGCCCGCAGCATGCCGATGTCCGGCTTGCTGCCGACGCGGTCCATTCTTGTGCTCGCAGTGATCACTGCGGTGTTCACCGGCGCGGGATATGCTGCTGTTCAAACATTTTCCGCTTTATGGTTTCCGATCTCGGTACTCGCCGCCACCCTTGTCGGCGGCTCGGTGTTCGCATTGGTGGCCATCGGCGTCGTCGAATCGCCTCTGCCGCGCGGAAAGCCTCTGCCACGCGGAGAGAGGGACGAGTCATGACGATCCCGCTGGGTACGGTGGCTTCGACCAGTGGTGACTCACCCCCGAAACCAACAGCTCGGTTATCATCGAAAATGTTCACTTCTCGAGCCGGCGCACTCCCGGGCAGACTCACATCGACGATGTAAGGAGATTCGGTTGGTGCACGTAGAGAACGCAACGCACCGCAGCGACGTGCCTCCTTCAATCGACGTGGCGGGTCACATGCGTGAACTCGGACGAGCATTGCTGCCCGCGTTCGTGGTCGCGTTGATCGTCGGCGCCGCTGTGTTCTATGTGCGAAGCGAATTGACCGACAAAGAGTATTCGGCGTCGGTCGTCACCGAAGTCAAGCCCAGCCAGACGCTCGTTGCCGGCGACGCTTTCATCGAACAGATGCGCGGCCCCTTCATGCAACTCGCAACGGACACGGACGTACTGAACCAGGCTCTGGGCCAAGTCGACACGGATTTGACTTCGTCGGAGCTCGCAGACGAGTTGACCTTGACCCCGGGTACGTCTCCCGCTCTCCTGACGTTCACGGTCACGGCGGATTCTCCCGAACTCGCCCTCGAACTCGCGCAGTCCTTGGTCTCCACTGTTGCGCAGGCATCAAGGGCCAATGACGCCAGGGACACTCAGGGCCAAGTCGAACAGGTGCAGGCGTCCGTCGCTGCAGCCGAAGCGAAGGTCGGCACGCTCGCAGCCGACGATCCAGCTCGAACCACAGCAACAGCCGAACTAGCCAACCTTCAAGGGCAGCTGTCCAGTCTGCAGAGCGCAGGCGGCGACCAACTCGTGGTGTTGGCCAGTCCGGAGCAGAGCACTGACCCGGTAGCTCCGAAGCCGCTGTCGGAGGCGTTGGTTGCTGCATTGGCGGCATTGATCATCGCCGCCGAATTGATCGTGCTGCTTCGTGGTCGATTCGGATCCAAGCCGAATCGCTCATGGGCGCGGCGTGCAGCGAAGAAGAACGGTGCCCGGTTCGAGCTTGGCCTGGCCGACTTTCTGCCCCCGATACTCGTGGCAAAGATCGACGCATTGCAACGCGAGGGCGAGGAAACGTCGAGCAACGCTCGACATTCCGCCAACAAACGTGACTCGGTGATAGTGGTGCTGGTCGGCGAGGACGCCGCCTACGTCCCCCCACCGACGTATGCGTCAGCCGCCCGACCGAAACGATCCGCTGTGGTCACCATGGGGTTGACGGACGAGTGGTGGCGAGCAGTGGACGTAGCCGCCGTGGACACTGTGGTAGTCCTGCTGTCCAAGGGCGGACACGATCGCAAGGAGGCCGGCCGCACTCTGAAGCGAATTGCCGAGTTCGACCGCCCGGCATACATGCTCTTGCAGTCGAAGAGCCGCAAACGGCCGGAGGCGCAGTCGACGGCGCCGAGGAATACGGAGGTCGAAAGCAATGCCGGATAACCGACTGGCACTCGTGCACGAGCGGTTCACCGAGATCGCCGGTTCCGAGCACGTGATGGAGCAGTTGGCAATTCATTGGCCCAACGCGGATGTGTTCGCGCCTATCGCGCGAGAAGAAGGGATACCCGCGGGCCTGTCGAAACCGCCCTACACGACCTGGCTGAACGGGGTGTACAACGCGATCGGACAACGCTCCTATGCACCGGTGCTGCCCATGATTCCGCTCGCTTTCCGTCACATGAAACTGCAGGACTACGAGGCAGTGGTGGTGAGTCACCACGCTTTCGCCACGCAGGTGGTGTTCGCTACCGACGCTCCCGTCATTGCCTACGTTCACAGCCCGGCACGGTGGGCATGGGATCCCGAGCTTCGGGCCGGCGAGGGCGGCGGGAAGGTAGGCGCCGCCATCCTGACGGCTCTGTCCGCTGTCGCCCGGCGATGCGAGACATCTGCGGCACCGAAATTGACCACGGTGGTTGCCAATTCGACCGCGGTGGCGCAGCGGATCGCGGACTGGTGGGGTCGCGACGACGCACTCGTCGTTCATCCCCCCGTCGATACGGAGGGATTCACTCCCGACGCATCAGTGGAGCGCGAAGACTTCTTCCTTCTCGCCGGACGGCTGGTTCCCTACAAGCGTCCTGATATCGCGGTGCGGGCCGCGGCAGCAGCCGACGTACCGTTGGTGGTTGCAGGCGACGGCCGGGCGATGGATGCGTGCCGCGAGTTGGCCGGTCCGAAAACGACGTTCCTCGGCCGGGTCTCGCACGAGGAGCTTCTGGCGCTGCACCGCAAGGCACGCGCGCTTCTGATGCCGGGCATCGAGGATTTCGGTATCGTTCCCGTCGAGTCGATGGCCACGGGAACGCCGGTGATCGCTCTGGACGAGGGCGGAGCGCTCGATACTGTGGTACCGGGCAAGACCGGTCTGCACGTCGCATCGGGCACGGACGACGAAGTGATCGACGGGTTCACCACTGCGATGCGGTCGTTCGCTCCTCACGACTTCGACCGCTCGGAAATCAGAACGTGGGCGGAAGGCTTCTCGCGTCAGCACTTTCGATCCAGAATGCAGGAGGTCGTCGATGCCGTCCTCTAGGCCCACTTACCGATCGACGGCAATGGACCGCGCGTTCGCCGACGGACGGATCATCGCGGTCACCGGCCCCTCGCTCGGTCTTGATCCCGAGGCCACCCGAGCGACACTTACCGACGCCGAGAACTCCTCTCCCACTCCGAGGCTCGCGCTCGAGCCTCGGAGCGACTCGCGGCAGTGGAATTACCGTCGGTCACTCGCCGATACCGCCGTCCACCACGCCCCGGACGCCGATACCGCTGACCTCGGGAAGCTGTTGACAGACATCAGAAACCGATCCGGCACACGTGGTTCGCTGGAAGTATCGATCTGCGGTGACTATCTCGCGGTCGATTTTTCGCACGGACTCGGCGACGGTCAACTCGGCGTCATGATGATGGCTGCATTCTCCAGCGATCCCGACGGCTCGCTCGCCCCTGGTCTGGCCGCAGGGTTACCCTCGCGCGCAACCTGGACCGCGTTGAGACGGCACTACGCTACGCGACCTTCGGCCGTGCGTGACTTCTGGCGGCTGAGGGGTGCCCACAAGCGCAAGCCGGCACAAGAATCGCTTCACACTCGCACGATCGAGAACTGGACCACAGCGAAGGTCAGCAAATCCGGCTACATGGCCCCCGCTCGAGTCTCCGAGCTGAAGAAGTGGGCCACCACCGAGGCCGAAGGCGCCACGTCGGCATCGATCTCGGTGGCACTCTGGGCAGCGGCACTGCGCGCCGAGAATGTCGCCGTCGACGAACACATCATGATTCTGTTCAATTCACGGCGATACCTCGGGCCCGAGTACGTCGGTGCACACGGCAACTTCGCTGTTGGCATCCCGCTGCATCTGCCCCAGAGTTCGACGCCAGGGGACATCGCATCGACGATGCGTGCAGTCATCGACTCCGGGTGGCCGATCGCGATCCTCGCTATGTCCGAGATCAAAGCAATCCTCCGGCGGAGTTACGCGAAGGTCCCCGACACTGCGGCGGTGGAGGTACCACGCGCGCTGCGACTTGCGGTGAGCGATCTCGGGAAACTGCCGATGTTCGGCCATCTGAAATGGGCCGAGGACGGACGCCCACCGCAGCTCGCGGCGTCCTTGGAACCGGATGGACCCGATGGCGTCACGATGCTCATTGCCGAACTCGGTGGCGGCCGTACGTACACCGCGTCGTACTGCAGCACATTCGTCGACGATGCGATCATCGAATCAGCACTCGCGCGCTTGTGCACCGATCCCGTTGGGCTGCTGCGAGCTGTCCGGCCCTGACTTCAGCGGCGAGTGTAGTTACCGAACGAAGGGGTGTTGCCGATGACCGGTGCAACCAAGGTCTTGTTTCTTGCGCACACCGGTCAGGTCTCCGGTGCGGAGAAGGTGTTGCTCGATCTGATCGGCGAGGCACAACGCGGCGGGCTCGATGTCATAGTCGCGTGTCCGAGCGGTCGACTGTCGGAGTCACTCCCGAACGGCGTTCGACATGTGAAGATCAGCCAGCTGGGCCTCGGCGGTGAACGCGGACTTGCCCGCGGCTTGGCGACAGTACGTCTGGTGTACCGGTGGATCGATGCGGGGCGCAAGCTTCGTTCCCTCGCACGTGCCGACGATACCGAAACCGTCGTCAATTCGCTGTTCGCTTTGCCCGTTGCGCGGCTCGCTCGTCCCGCCAGGGGCGCCTCGTGGCTGGTGCACGACACGATGACGAGCAGCAAGCAGCGCGCGGTGGTTGCGATCAGCAAACCCGCGATTCGCATCGCGGTATCGGTATCTGATGCCACCGCGGCCCCACTGCGCGCTGCAAACGTACCGGTGCTCGTGTCGCACAACGGCGTCCGATGGCCGGTGCCCCAGTTCGGCGGTGAACTGCACGATCCACCGGTCATCGGAATGCTGGCACTTCTCACGGAATGGAAGGGACACAGGGTCTTGCTCGATGCCGCTGCGACTCTTCCCGGAATTCGTGTGGAGTTGGCAGGCGGGAGCTTCCCCGGTGACGCCGAGTATGTAGCCGAATTATCATCGAGGGCCGGACAGCAGGATCTTGCCGGACGAGTCGAATTCCTCGGGCACATCGACCCCGACACGGCCCTGCAGCGGTGGGATGTCGTGGTGTCCGCCAGCACATCCCCGGAAGCGGGGCCGCTCTCGGTACTCGAAGCGATGTCACACGGTCTTCCTGTTGTCGGCACCGACCACGGAGGTACCAGCGAGTTCTTGACGGGTGGCGCTGGAATTCTGGTGGAGCCCGGAAACTCGGTTTCTCTGGCCGAGGCTCTCGACTCGGTTCTCGCCGACGAGACGTTGCGTCGCTCCATCGCCGATGCCGCCCGCACTCGTGTTGCCGCCGAGCACGATCTCTCGGTTACACTCCCTGCGCTTCTGGACAAGTTGATATCGCGTCGATACGTGGCACCGGTCGAATCCTAGTCAGACGGCACACCGAACGCCATGATCGCGGCGTCGTCTTCGAGTCCGTCGCCGAAGCCGTCCAGAATTTCCCGGAGGGCGGCCACGATACCGACTGCAGTCGACGGCGCGCTCGACCGTGCAAAATCGAGCAGCGAACCATGGTCGTCGTATCGCTCACGTCCGCGCCCGGTCCTGGCCTCGGTCAGTCCGTCGGTGTACAGCACCAACGTATCCCCCGGCGTCAACAGAACTCGGGCCGAGGTGAACTTCGCATCGGGAAGAATTCCGACGAGTTGTCCACCTGGAGTGTCGATGTACCGCGCAGATCCATCCGATCCCAATACCAGAGCGGGTGGATGCCCACCGCTGGCCAATTCGACGTCGAATCCCCCCGAGCACGCAGTGAGAACTCCGAATACTACCGTGCAGAATCGTGCATCGTCGTGGCCGAACTCCTGAACGAGCACAGAATTGAGGTTGTGCAGCACGGCAACTGGATCACGGTCGTACACGGCCGCCGCGCGCAGGGTATACCGCGTCGAGGACGTGACGACGGCGGCATCCGGCCCCTTCCCGCACACATCACCCAGGAAGAAACCCCAGCGGTCGTCCGACAGAGGAAACAAGTCGTAGAAATCGCCGCCGACGTCGTAGCGAGACGCGAAGTGGTAGTACGCAGCAGCATCGAGCCCGGGCGGCGGAGACAACGTCGGCGGCAGCAACGAGCGCTGAAGTGTTTTCGCCAGCAACTCAGTTCGTTCGCGCTCGACCTCGGCGAGGCGCCTCTCCTCCAGCAATTCACGCTCGTAGGAACGGCGATCTCTGGCATCGATAGCCGTGATCCGAATCGACACCGGCCTACCGTCGGTTCCCGCTTTGACGTTGGCGCTGATGAACATCGGCAGCCGCGCACCGGTCGAATCGACCATATCGAGTGCCACGCTCTCCACTTCACCGTTCATCCGGAGCACGGGAGCAAAATGCGTTTCGAAATGGATCCGTCCACCGACGGTCAGAAGGTCGACGAACCGGCGACCGACGAGTTGGTCCCCGTCGAAACCGAGCCAGCCGCGGAGAGTCGCGTTGACTCTTGCAATTCGACCGTCGGGCCACGTGGACAGATACCCGCACGGCGCGTTCTCGTACAGATCTTCTGCGGTGTCGTGGAGGACGGGATCGCTGTCGTTCATCGATCGTGAACGAACGAGAGGATCGCGCTCGCCGTTGCCTTCGGATCGCTGACGTGTGGGCAGTGCCCGCTCGTGTCGAGGGTGATCAGTTCACAACCGGCGATATTCTCGCGCACGTAGCGCCCAACCCACCGCGGTGCCAGGGAATCTTCGGCGCACTCGACGACGAGTGTCGGCGTGGAGACTCGGGCGAGGTCTTCGCGATTGTCCGAAAGGAACGTCGCCCGTGCGAACGCCCGAGCACACGCCGGATCGGTTCGGCAGAAGCTGTCGGTCAACTGCTCGCTCAATTCTGCGCGGTCCGGGTTACCCATGATCGACGGTGCCATTGCCCGTGACCAGCCCAGGTAGTTGCTGTCCAGCGATTCGAGCAACTCGTCGATGTCACTTCGACTGAACCCGCCGCGGTAGTCGCCCTCATCGATGTAGCGCGGGGACGGCGTCAACAGCACGAGTCCGGCGAACAGTTCAGGATGTGCGGCCGCAGCCAGCACACCGATCATCGACGCGACGGAATGGCCGACGAAGATCACGTCCTGCAGGTTGAGGTCACGGACGATGTCGACGACGTCGCAGGCATAGGCGTCGAGCGACGAGTATGTCTCTTCGTCCCAGACCGACACGTCGGACCGGCCTGCGCCGACGTGGTCGAACAACACGACGCGGCAGGTCGGGACCAATAACTCGGTCACCGCGCGCCACAAGGTCTGGTCGCAACCGAACCCATGGGCGAGCATGACGGTCGGCCCGGATCGGGACCCGGTGACCGTGACGTTGTTCTTTGCTCGTACGTCCACCCGCACAGTCTGTCACCCGGCCGATCGTCGTCCGAACGCATCGGTCATGATTCTCGTCCATGCCAGGAATACAGCCATACAATTTTAGGTTGAAGCGACAATGAAGAAGATCGGGTTCCTGTCCTTCGGCCATTGGACGCCGTCTCCGCAATCGCAGACGCGCTCGGCCTCCGACGTACTCCTCCAGTCGATCGACCTCGCCGTCGCGGCAGAGGAGTTGGGCGCGGACGGCGCCTACTACCGCGTGCATCACTTCGCCAATCAACTCTCCTCACCCTTCCCGCTGCTCGCAGCGATAGGGGCGAAAACCTCGAAGATCGAAATCGGGACCGGCGTAATCGACATGCGCTACGAGAATCCCTACTACATGATCGAGGACGCCAGTTCCGCCGATCTGATCTCGGGCCGACGACTGCAGCTCGGTATCAGTCGGGGATCGCCGGAGCAGGTCATCGAGGGTTACCGATACTTCGGCCATACCCCGGTCGAGGGCACGGATCACGCAGAGATGGCACGCGAGCACACACGGACGTTCCTCGACCTTTTGGAAGGTAAGGGCTTCGCAGAGCCCAATCCGCGCCCGATGTTTCCCAACCCGCCCGGCCTGCTGCGTCTCGAACCGCATTCCGAAGGGTTGCGGGAGCGAATCTGGTGGGGCGCAGGAAACAGGCAGACCGCGCAATGGGCTGCCGAACAGGGTATGAACCTGATGAGTTCGACTCTGTTGACCGAGGACACCGGCATCCCGTTCCACCAACTACAGGCCGAGCAGATCGAACTGTTCCGAAAGACATGGGCAGTTTCAGGGCACGCCTACCAACCGCGAGTGTCGGTCAGTCGCAGCATCTTCCCGATCGTCAATGACGTCGACCGTGCGTACTTCGGTGGCCAGGCCGATGGCGAGGACCAGGTCGGGTACATCGACGGCGGGATTGCTCGCTTCGGAAAGTCGTATGCAGGCGAGCCGGACCGCCTCATCGAGGAGTTGGCAGCCGACGAAGCTGTTGCCGCCGCTGACACTGTTCTGTTGACGGTGCCCAATCAGCTCGGGGTCGACTATTGCGCGCATGTAATGGATGCGCTCCTGACCGAGGTCGCGCCTGCCCTTGGATGGCGCTGACCGCAGGGCCCGGTCAGGCCAGCAGCGAGGCACTGCGCAAAGCTGCGCGGACGTCCTCGTGATGCCACTCGTCAAGTTCGACGAGTGGCAGCCTGATGCCTCCCGGCATGAGGCCCATCTCGGCGAGCGCCCACTTGACCGGAATCGGATTCGGCTCGGCGAACAAGGCGCTGTGCAAGCCCACCAGGTTCGCATCGATCTCTGAAGCTGCCTCGGCGTCGCCCTCGAGCGCTGCCGCGCACATACGAGCCATGGCCTCGGGGGCGACGTTCGCCGTGACCGAGATATTGCCGTGGAACCCGGCCAACATGCTTGCGCACGCGGTGCTGTCGTCTCCGGAGTAAAGCGCGAAGTCCGCCAGCTCCAGTGCAACAAGTTCGCGTACCCGATCGAGGTCCCCCGCGGCCTCCTTGAGGCCGACGATGTTGGGAATCTCCGAGAGCCGCGCAACGGTCGACGGGAGCATGTCGCAGCCGGTGCGTCCCGGAACGTTGTACAGATACTGAGGAATGTCGACGGCTTCCGCGACCGCGCGGAAGTGCCGGTACAGACCCTCCTGCGGCGGCTTGTTGTAGTAAGGCGTGACCAGCAATGCGCCATCAGCGCCCGCAGCAAGCGCGGCCCTGGTCAAGTGGATCGCCTCGGACGTCGAATTGGCGCCGGTACCCGCGATCACCGGAACACGTCCTGCCACCACCTCGATCGTGCGCCGGATGATCTCCGTGTGCTCGGACACCGACAGCGTCGAGGACTCCCCCGTGGTACCGACCGACACGATGGCGGAGGTACCCGAGGTGACCTGGCGTTCAACGAGTTCGCCGAACGACACGTGGTCGACTTCACCGCTCTCGGTCATCGGAGTGACTATTGCAACGATGCTTCCGGTGATCACGCTTCCGACGCCTTCCGTCCAAGTGCTTACAGGGTTCGAGCTTCGCACAGGATGGTAGACGAATGCAGCGAGCGAGACCGCACGCAGGACTAGCGGGCGCGTGGAATCAGACGCTCGAGCTGCGTGACGTGCCCGGGCACCAATTCTTCGAGCGCCGTTACCCCGAGAAGACGCATCGTCCGTTCCACCTGTTCGGACAGAATGTCGACAGCTCTGTTGACACCGGCCTCACCACCGGCCATCAGGCCGTACAGGTAAGCGCGTCCGACCAGAGTGAACCGGGCACCGAGTGCGATCGAGGCAACGATGTCGGCTCCGGACATGATGCCGGTGTCGATCATGACCTCGGTATCCTTTCCCACTTCCCGAGCAACGTCGGGTAGCAGGTGGAACGGAATCGGGGCACGGTCGAGTTGTCGGCCGCCGTGATTGGACAGAATGATGCCGTCGGCACCGAGCTCGGTCACGGCTTTGGCATCGTCGAGCGTTTGTATACCCTTCACGACGAGTTTTCCCGGCCACTGCGACTTGATCCACGCGAGGTCCTCGAACGTCACGGTGGGATCGAACATCGTGTCGAGCAATTCGGCGACGGTACCGGACCAGCGATCGATGGACGCGAACGACAGCGGCTCGGTCGTCAGAAGATCGATCCACCACTTCGGGCGCGGAAGCGCATCGAGGACGGTGCCGGGTGTCAGCGCCGGCGGGATGGTCATGCCGTTCCTCTTGTCGCGGAGCCTGGCTCCTGCCACGGGTACGTCGACGGTCACCAGCAGGGTGTCGAAACCCGCCGCTGCGGCCCGATCGACAAGCGCCATCGAGCGCTCACGGTCCTTCCACATGTACAGCTGGAACCAGTTGCGACCCCGCGGGTTCGCATCGCGGACGTCCTCGATCGAGCTCGTTCCCATCGTCGACAGCGAGAACGGAATTCCTGCACGCGCGGCAGCGTGAGCACCCGCGATTTCACCCTCGGTCTGCATCATGCGGGTGAATCCCGTCGGTGCGATACCGAAGGGAAGGGAAACCGGGGCTCCGAGTACGTCCCACCCGGTCGAGATCTTCGACACGTCACGCAGGATGGCCGGATGAAACTCGATGTCCTGGAACGCCTGCCGCGCCCGCCCGATCGACAGCTCGGCTTCGGCCGACCCGTCGGTGTAGTCGAATGCGGCCGTCGGGGTGCGCCGCTTGGCGATCGCGCGCAGATCTTCGATCGTCAGGGCCGCGTCGAGTCGACGCTTCTTCGCGTTGAGTTCGGGCTTCTTGAACTGCATGAGGGGCGCGAGGTCGCGCACCTTGGGGAACTGCCTCTTGATCATCTTGTGTTCCTTTCCGGTGATCACGCGGTGCGTGAACCGTGACGCGGCGAGGGTTCGTGACGTATGGGCGGAAACGCCGACGCCACGGTGTGCCGGAGTCGTTGCAGGTCTCCGTCGATCAAATCGTGTGTCCGCGCCTGCACCAACACGTTACCGATGGCCGTCGCTTCCACGGGGCCCGCAAGTACGGGTAATCCGAGTTCATCGGCAAGCGAACGGCAGAGCAGGGTGTTCTGAGCGCCGCCGCCAACAACATGTACTCGTCGTACATCGACGCCGGACACCGCTGCGGCGTCGCGAACCGAACGCGCGAGTGCAGCGGCAAGCGAGTCGACGATCGCCCGGACGGTCTCGACACGAGTTGCGGGGACAGGTAGACCGCGCTCGGCGTACCACCGAGCGATACGTGCAGGCATGTCGCCGCGCGATAGGAAGCAATCATCGTCGGCCTCGAAGATGTGCGTCGTGGGCGGGCACTGTGCCGCCGCGTCGACCAACTCGGGAAGGTCGACGGCCGTTCCGTCCTGCCCGGTCCATTCGCGAACGGATTCGGACAACAACCACAGTCCCATCACGTTGTGCAACAGTCGGGTTCGTCCGTCCACCCCTGCTTCGTTGGTGAATCCGGCTGCACGAACGCGTTCGTCGATGATCGGAGTGCGCGTCTCGACGCCTACCAGTCCCCATGTCCCACAGGAGATATATGCCGATGTGTCCGGGTCCATGGGTACGGCGGCGACAGCGGAGGCCGTGTCGTGAGATCCGACCGTGGTCACCGTCGCGGCAGGATCACCGTCGACGATACCGGGAAGCACTCGACCCAAGACCGATCCTGGCTCCGCCAGATCCGCGAACAGTGTCTGCGCCAGCCCCAGCCGATCGAGAATCACGGTGTCGAGAGTTCCATCGGTGCCGAACAATCCGGTTGTCGACGCATTCGTGCGCTCGGTCACCTCCTTGCCCGTCAGCCAGTACCCGATCAGATCGGGCACCAGCAACGCACGATCGGCCAGATCCAGAACGCCGTCCGCGCGGTCCACCGCAAGCTGGTAGACGGTGGTGAAGGGCAGAAACTGCAATCCGTTGCGTGCGAACAGTTCTGCTCGGTCCACCACCGACTCGACGAGTTCGACGCCGCGAGCGGTGCGCTCGTCACGGTAGTGATGCGGGAGCCCGAGCAGCGTGCCCTCTCGCAGCAGGCCGTAATCGACCGCCCACGAGTCGACCGCGATGCTCACCAGATTCGTCGACCGACGCGCGGCATCGGCCAGCCCGCCACGGACGTACCCGAAGAGACCTGGAACGTCGGTGTGCAGCACTGCCCGCGTGCCGTTCCACAGGCGCAGTGGTTCGTTCGGAAAGCGCGCGGCCACGTCGAGCTCGAGGACGTCTTTGCCCGCGGAATCCGTTCCGACGGTCGCGAGGACAACTCGTCCGCTCGTCGCGCCGAGGTCGACGGCCGCAACCTGCCCGATCGTCATCGCAGGAACGCAGCGGCAACACCGGCGTCGACCGGCACGTGGAGTCCGGTGGTGTGCGAGAAGTCGGACGTGCACATCACGAACGCGGCATTGGCGATGTTCTCGGGCAGCACCTCGCGCTTGAGCAACGTCCGCTGGGCGTAGAACTTGCCCAGGTCCGACTCGTCCACGCCGTACACCGCTGCCCGCGACGCGCCCCATCCGCCCGCGAAGATTCCCGACCCCTGCACCACACCGTCGGGGTTGATTCCGTTCACCTTGATGCCATGCTCGCCCAATTCGGCTGCGAGCAGACGTACCTGATGAGCCTGATCGGCTTTGGTAGCGGAGTAGGCGATGTTGTTGGGCCCGGCGAACACAGAGTTCTTGGACGAGATGTACAGGATGTCTCCGCCCATCTTCTGCGCGATGAGAGCCGACGCGGCTGCTCGCGAGACCAGGAACGAGCCGCGGGCCATAACATTGTGCTGCAGATCCCAGTCGGCGACGGTCGTGTCGAGCAGCGGCTTGGACAGTGAGAGCCCGGCATTGTTGACCACGAGGTCAATTCCGCCGAACGCGAGAACCGTTGCGTCGACGGCAGCCTGGACCGCGACCTCATCGGTGACATCGGCGCATATACCGACTGCGACATCCGTGCTGCCGATCTCGGCGGCGACGTCGATTGCCTTCTGCGCATCGAGATCTGCGATGACGACGCAGGCACCCTCGGCCGCAAGCCGCTGTGCGATCGCCTTGCCGATGCCCGATGCCGCACCCGTGACCAGAGCGATACGGGTCGCGAGCGGCTTCGGCTTCGGCATACGCGCGAGCTTGGCTTCTTCGAGCGCCCAGTACTCGATCCGGAACTTCTCGGACTCGTCGATCGGGCTGTAGCGCGAGACCGATTCTGCGCCGCGCATCACGTTGATCGCGTTGACGTAGAACTCACCGGCGACGCGCGCGGTCTGCTTGTTGCTGCCGTAGGTGAACATGCCGACGCCGGGGATCAGCACGACTGCCGGGTCCGCTCCCCGGATTGCTGGAGAGTTCTCGGTGGCATAGCGGTCGTAGTACGCCTGGTAGTCCTTGCGGTAGGCGTCGTGAAGAGTCGACAGGCGTTCGATGCACTGTTCGACGGACGCGTCCGAGGGAAGGTCGAGGACGAGCGGCTTGACCTTGGTACGCAGGAAATGGTCAGGGCAACTCGTACCGAGTGCGCCGAGCCGAGGATGTTCGGAAGCTGCGAGAAACTCGAGAACAGCTGCCGAGTCGGTGAAGTGGCCGACCTTCGGCTCGTCGGTCGAGGCAAGACCTCGGATATGAGGCGCGAGGGCAGCAGCCTTGGCGCGCCGCTGCTCCTCCGGCAGTGCCGCATAGCCGTCGAGCGCTGCGCCGAAAGGCTCGGCTTTTCCGTGCTCGTCGAGGTATGCCTGAGCCGCTCGGATGATCTCGAGAGAGTTGGCCTCGGCCACATCACTCGTCTCGCCCCATGCGGTGATGCCGTGACCGCCGAGGATACATCCGATCGCCTGCGGGTTTTCGGCCTTGATTGCCGCAATATCGAGTCCCAGTTGGAATCCCGGACGACGCCACGGCACCCACACGACACGGTCGCCGTAGACGGCGTGAGTCAACTCCTCACCATCGGCAGCTGTCGCGATCGCGATTCCGGAGTCGGGATGTAGGTGGTCGACGTGCGGTGAATCGACCAAGCCGTGCATGGCGGTATCGATGGATGGTGCGGCCCCGCCGCGTCCGTGCAGGGTGTAGTCGAACGCCGCGACCATCTCGTCTTCGCGGTCCATTCCCGGGTAGACGTCGACTAGTGAACGCAACCGGTCGAGACGCAGTACCGCGAGGCCACTCTCGGCAAGGGTCCCCAGATCACCACCGGATCCCTTGACCCACATCAACTCGACGTCGGCACCCGTCACCGGGTCGATGTCGGTGCCTTTGGCCGAGGTGTTCCCTCCTGCATAGTTTGTGTTGGTGGGATCGGAGCCGAGGCGATTCGATCGCGCCAGCAGATCGGCGACAGTCTGATTCATGGTGATGTTCCTTGTGGCAGCGGGGTCGATGGACATGGCTCAGGCACCCCAGGAGGTCTGGGTGCCGCCTACACGGTCGGTTTCGATACGTTCCTGGTACCCGGACTCGCCGTAGGCACGCATCGGCGCGGCGGGCAGACCTCGGTCCTCGCGCCAGGCCTCGAGACGCGGACGCACATCGGTGTAGAAGGCGTCCATGAATATTTCGTTGGCACCGAGAACATCTCCGGATTCCTGAGCAACCGTCAACGCCGAAGTATCGACAAGGGCAGCCCTCAGTGTCATTTCCTGCACGTTGAGCACCGATCTGATCTGACCGGGAATCTTGGCCTCGACGTTGTGGCACTGATCGAGCATGAGTGCGAGGTCGGAACCGGCGGCGAGTCCGCCTCCACGGATCACCTCGAACATGATCCTGAAAAGCTGGAACGGGTCCGCCGCGCCGACGATGAGATCGTCGTCGGCGTAGAAGCGCGAATTGAAATCGAAGGATCCGAGCTTGCCGAGCCTCAGTAGCTGAGCGACGATGAACTCGATGTTGGTACCCGGTGCGTGATGTCCGGTGTCGAGGCACACTGCCGCACGCTCCCCCAGCGCCACGGTGTGCGCATATGAGGTGCCCCAGTCCGGTACATCCGTGACGTAGAAGGCAGGCTCGAAGAACTTGTATTCGAGCACCAATCGCTGCTGCTCACCGACGTGCTGGTAGATCGCCGCGAGCGATTCCGCGAGACGGTCCTGCCTGCCTCTAATATCGCCCTGGCCCGGATAGTTCGTTCCGTCCGCAAGCCATACCTTCAGATCCTGCGATCCGGTCTCGGTCATGATCTCGAGGCAGCGAATGTGGTGGTCGATTGCTTTCTGACGCACCAACTTGTCGGTGTGTGTGAGACTGCCGAATTTGTAGTCGTCGTCCTGAAAGGTATTCGAATTGACCGTCCCCAGTTTCACGCCCTGGTCCTCGGCGTAGCGAACGAGGGCGGCGAAGTCGTCTACCAGATCCCACGGAATATGCAGTGCCACAGCCGGAGCAAGGCCGGTGAGACGATGGACAGTGGCGGCGTCCGCGATCTTCTCCTGAATGGTTCGAGGAGTACCAGGGGTACCGAACACTTTGAACCGGGTGCCCGAGTTGCCGAACGCCCAGGACGGAAGTTCGATCGCGAGGGCGTCGAGAACAGCGGTTGGATCGGGGGTGGTCATAGTGCACGCTCCGGGGTACGGCCGGTTTCGCCGGCGGGATCTGACATTTCAGTGGACACGACACTGCCGTAGCGCTCGGTTTCGATCTCCTGCAGCGACTTCCCGCGGGTGTTCGGTGCGAACACTGCGCCGATAGCCAGAGCGACGGTGAGCAAACCGATCAGCAGAAGACCGACGGTGGTGAGTCCGGTCGCGGCGAGCAACGTCGGGAAGAAGTAGCTGAGCAGCCCGGTCGCCGTACGAACGATGAAGAACATGAATCCCTGCGCGCTGGCTCGGTACGGGGTTGCGAACAGTTCGCTGGCCCAGAGGCTGTAGAACGCCTGCGCGCCGATACCGGATGCGGTGCCCCACGTCACGGCGAAGATCAACAGTGTGGGCATCCCGGCGTCCGTGAAGAACACGAGTATCGCCCACGCCGCGATACCGAGGACTGCACCCAGTATGTACAGAGCCCGCTGCGACACACGATCGGCGAACCTCATGAATCCGAAATACGTGGCCGCGACGGTGCAGCCCCAGACCAGAACCTGAAGCAGGTCCTGCTCGACGGCGCTCTCGACACCGGCACTCTCGTAGACGCGCGGCATGAAAATGCCCGCCTGGCCTGCAACCGTGTTCCAGAAGCCATAGATGCCGATCAACACGAGCAGAGCGGTGATGTTGACCCGCTTGGTGAACAAGCCTTTCAACCCCTGTGCTCCGAACGTCACGGCCCGAGCCGCAGCAGCGGCGGTGTCCTTCGCCTCGTCCTTCCAGATCACCGACTCGGGCAGTCCCTGACGGATCCACCAGACGACAGCAGCCACAACGAAGAGGTGGAGAAAGATGATGCGCGAGCCGAGCAGATCGAGTGGTGACAACGCAGCGGCGAGCGCAAATCCGACGAAAGGTCCCACCGACCAGGCGAGTTGAGCCGTGCCGACATGTCGAGCACGTTCACGTGAGGGGGCTTGCTCGGCGATGTAGGTCCACGACGCCGGAACGCCCGCCCCCACCGCGACGCCGGTGATCACGAACGCGGCGAGGAGCATGGTGAAGTTGACCGCGAATGCTGCGAGCAGTACCCCGACCATGTACACCATCAGGTCGTAGGTATAGATGGCCTTTCGTCCGAAGCGGTCGCACAGTGGCCCGCCGATGCCGGCGCCGATGGCCGCACCGAAGGCGTTGGCGCTGAAGGCGGCCAGCAAACCGACGGCGAGGTTGCTGATACCGAACTCGTTCTGCCACAACGTGAGTGAGGTTGCGATCGCAATGATCGATCCAGCTTCGATGTAGTTGCTCATCGCAACCGAAATGGTTGCCTTCCACCCGGTGGTGGATGTGGCGCCAATTTTCATGAGGGCTCCGGAATCATTGTGAGGGATGACATCTCGCGACTCGAGGTCAGGGAAGGTGAAAGTAGTGAGTGAGAAACTCGAGGGGTGCATCGGGACGAGCCGACGGTTCGAAATATTCGGCCATGGTCTTCTGCCAGCGGGCGTCGACATCCGTCGCGCTCATCGCTGCTGTCATCGCCTGCGGGTCCCGAGACTCGACGTAGCCGACCACGAGGCCGTCCTCCTTACGGAGAAACAGCGAGTAGTTCCGCCATCCGGCGGTGCGTAGCGCATCGAGCATCTCCGGCCACACGTGTTCGTGAGCGGCGAGATAGTCCTCGACACGCTCCGGGCGCAGGGCCAGCAGGAAGCACATGCGTTGGGTCTTCGATGTGGATGCGTCGGTAGCGATCGGGTTCATCGAGCCTCGATAAGCAGAAGGTACAGGGAGACCTCCGATTGACACGCTTTGATTGAAACGTTTCATTCAGTGGTCTTGCTCACCATAATGGCTCAATGAGATCCGCGTCAAGAGCCCCCGACTACTCTCGACGTGCGGAGGCACCACTCGAAGTTGAGAAACCTCGCACACCGGCGTCGGTTCACGCGAATGTGACACCGGCAGTATTCGACCCTGCCCCGACTGTTCTCACGTGATTACGGCGCGAGAGCGACAAAATCAAGACTTGTCTTCAGCCTTCGGCACGCCTGCTTGATGCGATGGGCCCACTCCCGGTTCGCTGTCCTCGGTTTCGGATCCCTCGTCTGCGGGACGCTCGTCGGCAGGAGACGCTGTGGCTCCGCTCGGCGTCTTCGACGGATCCGGCGACTTGGCCTGATCGTCTTCGACCGGACCTCGTGCACCGGCGGCGTTGGGGCCGGCCTTCTCCGTCTGCGGATGGACGTCGGCGCGCTCCTTTCGCCCCTCGTACGGAGGCACCACCGGCTCGACATCGTTGATTTCGTCAGTGAACTCCGGCTCCGCCTGACGACCGGCATCGGAATCGGGGTCGCGATACCCCGGCGCCGCGGACTGCATTTCCTCGTCGTCGAACGATCCGCTCGGTCGATCTGCCGAGCCCTTCCCCACAGCTTCGAACCCGCGCGAACCCGTTTCGCCACGTTCGGATTGCGGCTCCTCGTCCTGATGCTTTCCAGATCCAGCATTCATCAGATCCTCCTCGATTTTCGCACCCGCCCTTATCGACGTGTGTGCGCTCCTCTCAGACTGCTCCCCCTGTCAAGGCCACGACAAGGTCTCGAACGCTCAATTACAAGCCCTGCCGCTGGACCCACTCCCCTCTACAGCTCCGCCGCAAGTGCGCGACCAGCCTGGCGGCCACTAAAGATGCATCCGCCGAGGAATGTGCCCTCCAACGATCGATATCCATGCACGCCGCCACCGCCGAATCCCGCTATCTCACCGGCGGCCCACAGACCGGGCACACTCGTGCCGTGATTATTCTGAACTCGCCCGGCGAGGTCGGTTTGAATGCCGCCCAACGTCTTACGGGTGACGATGTTGAGCCGGACGGCAATCAACGGTCCCGACTTCGGATCCAATATCTTGTGTGGTGATGCCGTCCTGGCAATCCGTTCACCGCGTGAGCGACGGGAATTGTGGATGGCAGAAATCTGCAGGTCCTTGGTGAACGCGTTGTCGGTCTCGCGGTCGCGAGCGACGATCTGGCGATGCAGATCATCTCGATCGATCAGTGGTTCGTCGGTTATCTTGTTCATACTTGCGACGAGGTCGTCGATGTTGTCGGCCACAACGAAGTCCTCACCGTGCTTCTTGAACGCCTCGATCGGACCGCTGGCCCCAGGTAAGACACGTTTGAGAACAAGTTTGAGGTTCTTGTCGGTGATATCGGGGTTCTGTTCCGATCCCGACAGCGCGAACTCCTTCTCGATGATCTTCTGGGTGAGCACGAACCACGAGTAGTCGTAGCCGGTGTCCTGAATTGCTCGAAGGGTGCCGAGAGTGTCGAAACCAGGAAAGTTCGGGGCCGGAAATCGACGGCCACGAGCGTCGAACCACATCGACGAGGGTCCCGGAATGATGCGGATACCGTGATTGGCCCAGATCGGATTCCAGTTTCTGATGCCTTCGGTGTAGTGCCACATCCGGTCCTTGTTGACCAACCGTCCGCCGGCGCGCTCGGTGATGCCGATCATGCGTCCGTCGACGTGTTCGGGCACACCGGAGATCATGGACTTGGGGGCGGTCCCCAGCCTGGCGGGCCAATTTGCGCGGACGAGATCGTGATTGCCTCCGATCCCGCCCGCGGTGACCAGGACCGCGCCTGCGTGGAGTTCGAAACCGTCGACCTCGGTCCTGTTACTGCCTGATCCGCGCTCGGACACGCTGGGTTCGAGCACTGCACCGCGAACGCCATCGACTACGCCGTCGGTCATGGACAACTCGTCGACGCGATGGCGGAATCCGAAGCGCACCAGGCCTCTACCCGCAGCCTCCCGTACACGGCGTTCGAACGGTGCGACGACGCCCGGCCCGGTCCCCCAGGTCAGATGGAACCGGGGAACCGAGTTGCCGTGGCCGTCGGCGAGGTAGCCACCGCGTTCGGCCCAACCGACGATCGGTACCCACCGCAACCCCTGACCATGCAACCAGGACCGCTTCTCCCCCGCCGCGAAGTCGAGATACGCACGCGCCCACTGGTAGCCCCAATAATCCTCCCCCGCGGGATCATCGATGCCGCGGTCGAATGTGGCGGTTCCGAGCCAGTCCTGCCATGCCAGTTCAGGTGAGTCCTTGATTCCCATCCGGCGCTGCTCCGGGGTGTCGATCATGAAGAGACCACCCAGCGACCAAAAGGCTTGACCGCCGAGATTCTGCTCGGGCTCTTGGTCGAGAAGAAGAACCTTCTTGCCTGCATCTGCCAGTTCGGCCGTAGCCACCAACCCCGCCAGTCCAGCTCCGACAACGATCACGTCCGCGTCCATCTCCGGTCCTCTCCTCGCTCACCCATCGGGCTTGCGCGACCCGATAGCTCTCGTCGCCTTCGACAATGCTGAAAATGACAAACAAGCGCAAGAAAACGGTCCGAATCGACGATATGATTTATCAACCGGTGACAAGCCGGCATCCCTGAGAGAGGTTGCTTGCACTGTGCACCCCGCCCGCGACATCGTCGCTGCTCGGATCGACGGCCGGATGCAGACGGTGGTGGCGACGGCAGTCGATGCGATCCGCGAGGCGATACCCGCGTATCGAGATCTGCGCGGCGCACAACTCGCCGACGTCGAGGCCATCACCTATTGGTCGCTTCGCAGGCTCCTGCAGCTGTGGTCCGGCGGTCGCGACACACTCGACGACCGGGATCAAGCAAGATTTCGTGCGATCGGGGTCGCGCGCGCCTCGGATGGCAGACCGCTCACCGACGTACTTCGGGCCTACCGTGTCGCGTCGAGTGTGTTCGTACGGCACGTGGCCACCGAGTACCTGAACGATCTGGAGCCGGGAGACATCGCCGAACTCAGTGTCGTGCTGATCGAAGGAATCGACCTGATCTCCGAGGCAATTATCGATGCTTACACCTCGGCTAGGGGGCGACTGCTCTCCGATCGCAGCCAAGCGCGTGCCGCACTTCTCGATGATCTGATTGCAGGGCGTCAGAGTTCACCCGGTGCACTTGCGGACCGTAGCCGCGAACTGGCTCTGGATCTGCCGGATCGTCCGCACATTCTCGTCGTACAATCCCTCGAGACATCGAGGCCGCCCAGCGATGACGCTGTCGACGCAGCCGTGGAAGCACTTGTCGGCACCGGCAGCCAGCTGTGCACCAGACGGTCACTTCGCGCGATCTTCCTGCTGCCGAACACCATCACGCCCGAGGACATCGAGAGCCTTTGTCGGACAATGCTGTTACGCGGATGCATGATCTCCGGACACCCGATAGGCGATGTCGGCACAGCGTACAGACTTGCCGAGTACGCCCTCGATACCGCCCCGGAACACGCATATGGAGAGCGCTCGGTACTCGACGAAGGTGACGCGCAGCTTCTCGCGTTGCTCACCGCCCGGCCCAGCGCCGACACCGGCGCAGTCGTGGCGTCCATCCTCGGCCCGCTGGCCGACCCCGCGAACGACCACATCCTCGCCGGTCTGGCGTCGTTCATCTCCACCGGAACGGCAACCGCGGCCGCAGCCGCGCTTCTCGTACATCCGCAAACCCTGCGATACCGCCTTCGGCGAGCCCGTGAGCTCACGGGTAGGGACCCTAGAAATGGTTGGCACCGGCTCGCACTCGACACCGCTATCCAGCTGCGCCAACTGTCGACACCGCGGTCCTCGCGGCGCCACTGACAAGAACACCCGATGACAAGGATTCATGGTTGACCACCGGCGGTAGCGCACCGTTTCTCGAGTAGGTATCGGTTCAGGCCCGAAACTCGATACCGCTTACCCATTTGGTGTTGTGAACGCCGGGAAGGGCAGGAATTATGATTCGCGCCGGGTACCCGTGATCCAGGGAGAGCTCGGCGCCGTTGACCATCAACGCCAACAGTCCGTCGGGATGTGTCACCTGATTGCCTTGCAGGATGGCTTGATTGAACGCACCACTCTTCTCGAGCGATGTAACGACGGCGGACCGCGGAGCGGCAACACCGGCGAGCGCCGCTAGGTCTGCGAGCCGCACCCCCGTCCAGGTTTGAGTGCTCGACCAACCCTCGACGCACGCGATCGGCAATACTGCCGTGTGCTGAGGCAGCGATAGAAGCCTGTCGCGGGTCAAGACCACCTCGGAGGAGCCGGTAAGGGTGAGCTGCCAGTCGGGTCCGGCGTCACTGTCGGTTATCCCCGCCGCCGTTGCGGTGCGGTTGATCTGAAAATCGTTGGGTCCGTCCCCATAGGACCGGCCTCGCGGCAACAGGAGCGCCGCTGCGCGCAATGGGCCACCCAACGTCTGGCCGACTGTGAGGATCGCGATGAGGGTGGATCCCGCGGCGACGAGTCCGAGCGCACCGCGGCGAGCAATAGTGGCAGGGGCAGGGTCGCGCGAGACGAGCCCGCTCTCGTCGAGCTCTTCGGGTTCGGTGTCCTCGGTCCTCGTACGGAGTATCTCCATGAGCGACCGCGAACGCAGGGTCCGCCACATCAAGGGAACTTTGAGGACGACGTGGACGACGAATCCGGCGATGAACACCCAGGCACCGAAGTAGTGCGCGGCATAGAAGTCGAAGCCGAAGATGTAGTCGTACTGAATATTGAGAACACCGGTGATGATTTCGAACAGCAGTCCACCGACGAGCGCCAACAGTGAAATACGTTCGAGCAGCTGAGCGATCGACCTGACTGGCGGCCACTGGGTCAGCTTGGGCATCACCGACCAGAGCTTTGCGACGACCAGTGGAATGATCACCAACCCGAGGCCGACGTGTAAACCCTGGGTGAGTTGGTAGAGCCAGACTGGGTCGGTGGGCCAATCGAAGGTCGGGAGCTTCAACCATCCGACGTTGCCCGGTCGCGCTTGTCCGAACTGTGGGCTGTACGCGATATAGGACAGCAGACCGGTCACGATGATGATCGGGAGTGCTACCAACAGCAGCGATCCGAAGAACGACGTCAGCCACGGCCCGCGCAACGGGCTTCGAAAGCGTGAGAGCCGTTCGAATCCAGGTGGACGGAGCCGAGCCATCGAACGGAAGACCGGAACGGGAAACCCGTATTCGGAGTCCGACGCAGGTTCAGGCAACAGCGACTCTTTCGGCCCTGGTCCACCCGATTTCGCCACGTCGCGATCCTAATCCTCGTCTGCCTTCGTTATATGTACTTCGCTACGGAAGGATCGCCGGATTGCCGGAAGATGCATCGGCGAGGTCAGCGCGGTGAGGGGATGTGCCTGACGACGAAGTACCGTGGATCGATCGGTTCGACCAACGCTGTGCAGGAGGTTCGATGTCGCAGTCCAGCCGGGTTCACTCGTTCACCGACGACGCGCTCGGGGAACTCGACGCAACCGGTGTTGCAGCGGCTATAGCCGCAGGCGACATCACAGCAGCCGAGGGTGTCGACGCCGCAATCGCGCGCGCCGAGATGGTCAACGGTCGCCTGAACGCGATACAGACCGCGGACTTCGACCGAGCACGCAGCAGCGCCCGCAGCCTGGGGCCGGGCGTCTTCGCGGGAGTCCCGACATTCATCAAGGACAACACTGATTTCGCAGGCATGCCGAGCAACCAAGGCTCACTCGCCGTCGATGCCCCGGCCGCGACCCGCAACGCGGCGTTCACCGACCAGCTCCTGTCGACCGGTTTGATCAGTCTGGGAAAATCGACGATGCCCGAGTTCGGATTCAACGCCACCACCGAATACGAATCGCTGCCACCGACTCGCAACCCGTGGAACACCGACTACTCCAGCGGAGCATCGTCAGGCGGATCTGCTGCGTTGGTTGCCGCGGGAGTGGTTCCCATTGCGCATGCAAACGATGGCGGCGGTTCCATACGTATACCTGCCGCGGCCTGCGGGCTGGTTGGTCTCAAACTCACTCGTGGACGCGAGATCATCGACGCCCACGCCTCCGGTATGCCGGTGAACATCGTGTCCAACGGAGTCCTCACCCGAACAGTGCGTGACACTGCAGCGTTCGTTGCGCAGATCGAGCAATACCGCAACCCACGCGGTCTTGCTTCGGTCGGGCTCGTCGAGGGTCCGGTGCGCAGGCGTCTGAGAATCGGCGTAATCACCCGCTCGCTACCCGGCATACCTCTCGACAGTGACACACACGCGGCGGTCTCGAACACCACCCGTGCATTGGCCGACCTCGGGCACGATGTACGCGACATCGGTTTGCCGCTACAGAAGAAAGACCTCCTGGCGTTCCAGGAAGACTTCACGCACTACTGGGGGTTGATGGCCTTCGCGGTCCAGAAATTTGGCAAGAAAACTATGGACTCGACGTTCGACCCGTCGCGGACGGACGCTTTGACGCGAGGACTCTCCCGCATGTTTCTACGGCACTTCTGGCGGACCCCGGGTGCAGTGCGGAGACTACGGAAATCGGAGGCGATCTATCACGAAGCGTTTGCCAACGTCGACGTCATGGTGTCACCGGTAGTGGCACATACGACTCCGCAGCTCGGATACCTCTCCCCAGCACATGGTTTCGACGTACTCATGCCCCGCTTGCTGGCCTACGTCGCGTTCACCCCTCTCAACAATGCGAGCGGCGGCCCCGCGATCTCGCTGCCACTCGAATCGACGGACGGCGGCCTGCCCATCGGTGTCCAGCTTTCGGCCGACCAAGGAGCTGAAAGGCTCCTACTCGAGCTGGCATTCGAACTCGAAGCTGCGCAGCCATTTCGAAGAATATTCGACGCAGTCGAATGAACCGATATCTGCAGCGCACGCGATAGCAGGAGAAGGCTGGACGGAATTCGGTTCAGGTTCTATCGCTGATAGTGACTGATGCTTCCCCCGACGGTCGTGAGCAGAATGGGCGCGTCGGCGAGTTCGTCTGGAGGCGCAGCAAGTGGATCGACGGCGAAGGCCGTGAGATCTGCGCGCATACCCACCGCGATACGACCTGCAGTTCTCGATTCGCCTGCAGCCGCCGCAGCATGAGTCGTGTAGCCCTCTAGTGCCATTCGTGCGGTGAGCATCTGTTCTGGGCGGACGGGCTCCACCTCGGGTCGCCCTGCCGGGCGGCGCAGTTGCGCGTCGGCCATGATCGCACGGGGGTCATAAGGTGCGACCGGCCAGTCCGATCCGAGAGCCAAGGTGCCACCCGCGTCGCGAATATCGCGCGTACGGAAAGCTCGGTCAGCGCGTTCGGGGCCCAGGCGCGAAGACCAATTGTCGGTCTGGTCGGCTCGTGTGTAATGAGTGCAATGCGTGGGCTGCATACTCGCGACGACCTGATGCCTGGCGAACATCGGCACCAGATCGTCCGGCAGTGTTTCGATGTGTTCGATGCGGTGGTGCGCTGCCCCGGCGGCTGGACGACAACTCGCAAGGGTGTCCAGCGCGTACCGCACTCCGGCGTCGCCGATCGCGTGCGTCACCAAAGGCACACCGTGACCGGCAAGATATGTTGCTGCCCTTCGGTACTCATCGGGCTCAGGCCAGAACGGCACCGTCGATTCACCATGAGTGTCTGGCTCGTCCAACCAGGCGGTGCCACCATCGATGGTGCCGTCGATCATGAACTTGACACCGTCGACCCTCCACCGGCGTCCCCGTCGACGTTGAAGTTCGGTGATGTGGTCGAGTGCGGCGATGTCGCTACCCGGTAGACAGAACGGAGCAAACCGCAAACGCATCGGCAACTCGCCTTCCGCTTCGAGTGCAAGCATCAGATCACCACTGTCGGTTTCGAAATCCATGGCGTTGCCCGCAGTGATGCCGACTGCAGCCATACCGGTAAGAACGTCGAGCAGGCGTGCGCGACGGGAGTCCGGCGACTCGAGCGGCAGAACCGCGCGGACTACTCCCATCGCCGCCAGTTCGAGAAGGTGCCCGGTAGGAACTCCGTCCGCATCACAGACGATTTCGGATCGTTGCTCGAACGTGCGAGGTCCGTCGACACCGGCGAGCGCGAGCGCCGCTGGACTTGCGAGCGCCGAATGCGCGTCGAACATCTCGAGGAACACCGGGATGTCCGAGCCGACTGCGTCAACCAGTGGGGCGTGCGTGACCGGTCGGTCGCCGAAAACGTTAGGGTTCAATCCCCATCCGCGGATCCACTCCCCGCGATCGAGATGAGACATACTGCGCAGCAGAGCATCCCGAAGGCCGTCGAGATCCGTCACTGTCGACAGGTCGGTACCGAACGTGAGGTTGAGGCCCATGACCGGATGGATGTGGCCGTCGACAAGGCCTGGCGTCAGCGATCCGCCGCCGAGGTCGATCTCCTCGGTCCGGGAGCTGCGAAGATGGCGGACCGTCACTGCGTCCCCGACTGCAACAATAAGTCCGTCGCAAACGGCAACCGAACGAGGTCCGTCGAAGTCGTCGTCGAGTGTGTGGACCGACGCCGCGTGGATTATCAGATCGGCGCTGCTCATATCTGGGACTCTCTCTCATGTGGTGTGGTTGTGATTGCCTCGTGCTGTGCGCCGAATCCGCCGATGGCGGCGTAGACGTCGGGACGGTGGGAGCGACACCACATGCCGGCGGCGACACCGGCGAGAATGACCACTCCGACCGAACCGACCAGTAGGACGTTGGTGATCCCGGTGGCGAGTGTCAGGAGTTCGACGTTCTTGATCAGCAGCGCCGTACCACCTGCCAGCAGCACGGCACCGATCGCTGCGGCAATCACTCCGATACGTTCGGCGGACACCGCCTTCTTCCGCACGAAATAGGCCACCACCGCGATCGAAGTGAGTAGTTGCAGGACAAGCAGTCCGATGATTCCTGGAGTGTTGAGCAGGAGGAGAAGTTTGTAGTATGGATCCGCGCCGGCAAGAGCGAATGCGGACACCACCACCGCAGCAACGACCGTCTGCAGTAGACCCGCACGACTGGGGGACTTGAACACGGGATGGGTGTGGTCGAGCCAACGAGGCAAGATTCCGTCGTTCGCCAGTGAGAGGGTGTACCGGTTGATGGCGTTGTGGAAAGCAATCTGCGATGCCAGTGCACTCGTGACGATCAGAACGGACATGACGTCGGATGCCCAGAGGCCGACGTATTTCTCGATCGCCGTGAAAAACAACCCGGCGATGTCGCCTCCAGCAGCGGCTTGGACGTCGCGGTCGCCGAACGCCTGCACAATCGACCACACGATGAAGCAGTAGAAGAGTGCCATGAAGCCCACCGCGCAGTACGTGGCCCGTGGAATCGTCCGGTTCGGGTCGCGCGCTTCGGACCGGTAGACCGCCGTGGACTCGAACCCCATGAACGCCGCGAACGCAATCGCGAGAATCCCGCCCATTCCGGGGGAGATAATCGCGTCCGGAGTGAACGAGCTGAACTCGATCCCGTCGGCGCCGCCCTGCACAAGAACAGAGAAGGCCAGCACCAGCAGGATCGCCGTCTCGAAGACCAGCAGCACTCCCAGGATCTTGGCGCCGACGTCGACGCCCCGGCGCCCGATTGCCAATACCACCACGATGGCGGCAAGTGCCAGCACCCACCACTCGATGTGGACGTGCAACAACCGCTCGATCGCGGCCTGCGTCTGCACGGCCATCAGGCCGTAGACACCGATCATGACGGCGTTGTAGGACAGCACTGCGAGAATGCCTGCCGCAAGTCCGAGCGCCTTCCCCAGGCCGAGCGTGATGTAGCTGTAGAACGCGCCGACGCCCCCCACATGCCTGGTCATAGCCAGAAATCCCACGGCGAACACCGCGAACACGGCGCCGGCCCCGAGGTAGGCAACGGGAGCACCGACTCCCCCGACGGCGAGCGCGAGTGGAGCAACTCCAGCCATCACGGTGAGCGGTGCAGCGGCTGCCACCACCATGAAAGCGATTCCGGACGCGCCGAGAGCGTTTGCTCTCAGGGCCGACTCTGGCTCAGGTGCGCTCATGGGCTCATCGATTTGTGTCATGGTGCCTTCCACGGTTTGCGGGCCCGAGAATTAATCGAATGTGATTCGATTAACTATCGTGAGACATGCCGAGCTCGCCGTCAAGAGTGATACGTAAAGTTTGTGTGAACCGACAACGAGGAGTTCCACAGGTGCCAAGACCTACAACACCGCGACTGAACCGGGAGATGATCGTCGACGCGGGCCTCGCGCTCGTAGGCACTCGCGCTGGACTGACGATGCCGGGCCTCGCGTCCAAGCTCGGCGTATCTGTTTCATCGGTGTACCACCACGTGCCCGGCCGTAGTCAGCTGTTGGAGCTCATGCGCGGCAAGATCGCCGGCAGTCGCGTCGTTGATATCGACTGGGACGCGCACTGGCGGGTGGCGGTCGCGCACTGGGTGCGGCAGGTACGAATGGCGTTCTCGCCGTATCCCGAGCTTGTCACTTTGCTGACGGCTCAGACAGTAACCGCACCAGAGGTTCTCGACCTCTACGGCCGACTTGCGTCTACTCTCCTGCGCGCAGGATTTCCTCAGGGTGACGTCATTTACGTCATCTCCGCGCTGGATAGTTTCTCGCTGGGGTCGGCGCTCGATCGTGCTGCGCCCGAACGCGTGTGGGCGACCGACCGCACCGACGGAGCGATGGCCGAGGCGATCGCTGCGGCAGAAACCGGCATCGTACGGTCGGACCTTTCCTTCGACTACGGATTGGACGCACTCCTGGACGGACTGGAGGCCCGCTTGCTCCGCACGCAGAATGCCCCCGACCCCGGCGACAGTTGACGTTGTCGGCCGCCCTCGCCCCCATTTAGTTCGTGGAAACAGTCGCCACCGGAAAACCGGCCGTCATCTGCCAACCGCGGCACCGCCACCAAGGGTGTCGTGCTTAACCTGTCGTGTGAACAAAATAGGCCGAGCAGATCCCCGAGTAAGCACACCGCTCAACAACTTCACGTGCGGACCACAAGGTTCCCGAAGAGGCGAGCCCGTCGGGACGACAGTATTACCTGTCCGCAGACTCCTCCAGCATTTCCGCTTGGCCGCTGACAACGGTCGTCAGGATCGCACGAGCGCTCGCCAAGAGTTCTGCGATACGGGGAGATGTGAGCGCATAGTAGACCGATAGCCCTTCCCTACGCGCGGTGACCAATCCTGCGCGCTTCAGAATCGAAAGTTGCTGCGACAGGTTTGCCGGCTCGATCGCCACTTCGGGCAGCATCTCCGACACTGCGTATTCACGCTCGCTCAACAGCTCGAGAACGCGAATCCGAGCTGGGTGGCCCAGCGTTTTGAAGAAGTCTGCCTTCATTTGATACAGCGGCTGCCGTGAGTTCAAGGCCTCGGTCTCTCGTTCTCGACTTCGGTACCAGGCGCCCGGTACGCGTTGGATCCATTGCTTGCGTATTTTAGCAACATCCTGATACCCGAGGGCTTCCGAGCGCTGGCCTCGAAAGACTTCGACCTGAAGGCAAGATCACACACGTCCTACTTGCATAATTGCGCAAGTAAAGAGATTATTATATTGAAAGTTCAGGCAGTAAGGGCTCAGCCAACCATCGGAGGCCACAGATGAGTGCTCGACACCCCACGACGAGTCGACAATCCCCCAACCTCACCACCTCGACGCTGGCAAAATCGGTGGTGTCCATGCTCAGCCGCCACAACATCGCGGTAAACCGTGGACGCGTGATCATTGCGTGCTCCGAGCGAGTGCCGCTACTGGTCTCTGCACTCATCGAAGACGGAGTCGGCAGAATCACGCGTTGGAATAGTATTGATGCACAAGACTTTCCGTTGACTCTCTTGATCTCGAACAACGATGTTCTGGTCGACTTGTCCGGCCCCGGTGGGACCGTGGACGACCCCGGAAGCTCGATCGATCCATTCACCGACCGAGTTTTCGACCTCGCGGAACAATCCAGTCCTCGGCGCTGTCGGTAATTGCCACGCGCGGCAGCTACGCCTACACAGCAGGTTCCCATCCCACCATGTCACCTCGAAAGGATGCCCATGACGACGTCAAGCACCGTCGATCTCGGCTTAGCACCGACTCCTCATTCCGAGTTATTGATGTGGGTCGGCGAAGTCGCTGAACTCACCACGCCCGACCAGGTCGTGTGGTGCGACGGCACCTCGGATGAATGGGACCGATTGACCGACATTCTGGTTCGCCGAGGAACCTTCATCGAGCTGAGCGAACCCGCACATACCTTTCGGTGCATCGCTGATCCCGAAGACGTTGCACGAGTGAAAGACCGCATATTCGTCTGCTCCGAGAACGAGTCCGATGCGGGACCGACGAACAATTGGATGGACCCCGTCGATATGACGACAATACTGACCGAAGAATTTCGTGGTGCTATGGCAGGCCGAACGATGTACGTCGTCGGCTACTGTATGGGTTCTCTCGACTCGGCTACCCCTCGATTCGGCGTCGAGATAACCGATTCCGAATTTGTCGCGGTATCGATGCGAGTGATGACCCGCACCGGATCACCCGTCTGGGACAGAATGGGCACCGACGCACGGTTCGTCAAAGGACTCCATTCGGTAGGTTCGCCGTTGGCGCCGGGCCAACCGGACGTCCCCTGGCCGCGTGACAACACGCAGTACATCAGCCACTTCCCCCAGACCCGAACCATGTGGAGCTACGGATCCGGATATGGAGGCAATGCTCTACTGGGGAAGAAATCATTCGCCCTGCGAATCGCTTCGTCCATTGCCCGCGACGAGGGGTGGCTCCCGAACGCATGGCCATCGTGAAACTTACGTCGCTCACTCGACTCCGTCCGAAACACACGTGCCCCGAAGATGCATGGAAGGTGCTCCGATGACAATCGAACCTCGACCCGGCATCCGGCAGATCGCCGCCTACATTGCAGGTCGGCCCTTGCCCGAGGAGTTCAATGCCTGGGTCATTCACGACATTACCGGCGCCGGTTCCACTCGGCGTTACGCCACCCGGTGCATAGTCCCGCTCACCCCACTACTGGCGGCGTGCCTCCTGGTGCCGGGCCCACTGGTGGTCCGTGCAGGAATGCTCCTGATCCTGTTACTGCCTTTCGTTTACTTCATGCTCGCCCTCACACCGATCTATCAGCGTCATCGACTTGTCAGTCACGGACTCGACCCCGCACTCCTGAGCGCGTACAGGCAACAGAAAATCGACGACGATTCAGCCCGCTATTCGGCGCGATACCGAAGTTCTGGATAGTCTGGCGCGACGAAATGCTTCCATCGTGCAGCGCAATTATGTTGGTCCGACTCAACGATGCTCATTACCCGACCACCTCCGGCCGAACTGTCGCCCGATCGAGGTTTTCCTGTTCGCGCTCACGAATCGTCTTGTCTGCGTTGCGCTTACTGTAGCTGAAGTAGACAACGATACCGATCGCCATCCAGATCACGAACCTGAGCCATGTCTCCACGGAGAGGTTGACCATCAACCACAGGCAAGCGACGACGGCAACGATCGGAATCCACGGCATCAGCGGAACCTTGAATCCGCGCTTCAGGTCCGGGCGCGTCCGTCGTAGGACTACGACACCGATCGAGACCAGCACGAAGGCGAAGAGCGTCCCAATGTTGACCATCTCTTCGAGAGCGCCGATCGGGAAGAACGCCGACAGCAACGCGACCACGAATCCAACGATCAGCGTGATGCGTACCGGCGTGCCGCGCTTGCCGGTGCGTGCCAGGCCGCGGGGCGCCAAACCGTCGCGCGACATCGCGAACAATACGCGAGTCTGCCCCAGCATCAACACCATCACCACAGTGGTCAGGCCGGCCAGAGCACCGAACGAGATGACGTTCTTAGCCCAGGTCAGGCCATTCAGTTCGAATGCCGTCGCCAATGTGGAGCTATCCCCTGCCAGTTCGGTGTAATTCACCATTCCGGTCAGCACGAGTGTGACGGCAACGTAGAGAACTGTCACGATCGCCAGCGAGCCCAGGATTGCGCGAGGCAAAGCTTTCTGCGGCTCCTTGGTCTCCTCGGCTGTGGTGGCCACGACATCGAATCCGATGAAAGCGAAAAACACCAGGCTGGCTGCGGCGAGAAGGCCGTACCACCCGAATGTGCTGCCGCCGGCTCCGGTGGCAAACGAGAAGAGGGACTGGTGAATGCCTTCGGCCGTCGCCCCCTCCTGAGCGGGCGGAATGTACGGCGAGTAGTTCTCGGCCTTGATGTAGAACGCGCCGACGACGACGATCAGCAGCACGACGGCGACCTTGATCGCGGTGATGATCAGCGACACGCGGGAGGACAGTTTGGTGCCACTCGCCAGCAGGCCGGTGATGATCACGACGATCAGCAATGCGCCCCAGTCGATGTCGAGTCCACCGATCGTGACAATCGGTGACACAGATCCGAGAACCTCACCGAGATAGAGCGACCAGCCCTTCGCGACAACGGACGACGCGAGGGCGAACTCGAGAACCAGATCCCACCCGATGATCCAGGCGACGAACTCGCCGAATGTCGCGTAGGAGAACGTGTATGCGCTACCGGCCACGGGAACGGTCGAGGCGAACTCCGCGTAGCACAGCGCCGCCAGACCGCAGGCAACGGCAGCCAGAACGAATGCCAGCGATACCGACGGACCCGCGACGTTGCCCGCAGTCCGGGCCGTGAGCGTGAAGATACCGGCCCCGATGACCACGGCTACACCGAAGACGGTGAGGTCCCAGGAGGACAGGTCCTTGCGGAGCTTGGTATCGGGTTCGTCGGTCTCCCGAATGGATTGCTCAACCGATTTGGTTCGAAAGATCCCGGTCTTTCGGGCATAGCTCGACGGACGCTTCTCATCCACTGTTGTGTTCCACCTGTCGACTTCGAGTTGTTCGAGCACCTGGTCCACGCGGGTCTCGCGCGGCATCCACTCGGACTGTGTTGGTAATCACAGACTACCCGAAACCGGCTCTGTAGAAATGGTTTTCGAGGAGTTTCTTCGACTTCAGTGGGCGGCGAGGCGCTCGTGGACGATGCTGTGCGCAGCGTGACCCGCGAGCACTCCCTGATCGCGCTGGCGCCGCAGGATTTCGGCAACCGTCGACCCGACGCGTTCCACCCGGGACGTCATCTCGGAGCGTGAACTACCGTCGATTTCGCCTGCGACCTGAATGAGACCACCGCTGTTCGCGACGTAGTCGGGGACCCATAGGATCTCACGCTGACGCAGTGTCTCCTCGACGCCCGGCTGGACGAGTTGATTGTTTGCTGCGCCGCACACGATTACAGCGTTCAGGGTGCGGACACTCTCGTCCGTCAGCGTCGCTCCCATCGCACAGGGTGCATAGATCTCGATATCGGTGTCGATGACCCGATCGGAGATACGCACGTCGGCGAAATTTGCACGAACACGCTGCAGCGCAGCGGCATTCACGTCGGTTGCAGTGACGCTCGCACCGGCCTCGACCAGCAGCTTGATGAGGTTGTACCCGACCTTGCCGGTGCCCTCGACGCCCACGCGTCGGCCCGTGAGATCCGTCGATCCCCAGTTGGCCTGGGCGGCCGCACGCATGGAGTGGAAGACGCCTAGCGCGGTCAGTGGCGCACTGTCGCCGGATCCGCCCGCTGCCGTCGTCCGGGAAACCACATGATCGGTCGAGCGCCCGATGACATCCATGTCGTCGGAGGTGGTTCCCACGTCACCTGCCGTGATGTACCGGCCGCCGAGCGTCTCGACGAATCGGCCGTACGCTTCCAGCAACTCGGGCGTCTTGACGGTCGCGGGGTCGCCGATGATGACCGCTTTGCCGCCGCCGAGATGCAGGCCGGCAGCAGCCGCCTTGTACGTCATGCCGCGCGAAAGACGCAGCACATCGGTCAGAGCCGACTGCTCGTCCCGGTACGGGAAGAACCTCGTGCCACCCAGGGCATTGCCGAGTGTCGTCGAGTGAATGGCAATGATGGCCTTCAACCCGGTCGTTGCGTCCTGGCAGAACACCACCTGCTCGTGCGGCGAATCGTCGGCGAAATCGGGACGACCGAATACTCCCGTCGATGCGAAGGTGTCCGTGCGGTGATCGTCGATCAGTGTCATGGTTCCTGTTCCTGTGTCGGTGTACTAGCGGGTGGTCGGAAGAGCTGTTGTATCGATGGACAATTCGGTGAGCCGGGCGCGGTATCGATCGACGTTCCCGAGCTTGACGTCCTCGTAGCCGCGCACGATGTCCGCTGCCGCCGCGGCCTGGGTTGCCGTGGCGTAGTTCTGTTCGGTGAGATGTTCGGCGGCGTCCAGCACCATCGACTCGTAGTGGTCGATCAGTGCTCGTTCCAGTCGCCGAACGTGTGCGTACCCGAACGGGTCGAAGGCTGTGCCGCGCAGCTTCTTCCCCCTGGCGAGAACGCGCATGGGGAGATGCAGGTTGGGTCCGAGCCCGATCTTCTTGGCGCGCCCGAGGGCCTTCAGCGCGGGTGGATGCAGCTTGTAGGTGAGCTTCTCTCCCCCGGGCACCTCCGACGACACCGACGCGAGGAACGCTGGGTCGGTCAGGAGCCGGGCCACCTCGTACTCGTCCTTGTAGGCCATGAACTTGAACAATCCCTGTGCCACGGCCTCGCTGAACTCGGTGCAGTCACCGACCGTGCGCTCCTTTGCCCATACCTGCTGGACGACGGCCAGATACCTGGAGGCAATTTTCTCGCTCTGGTAGGCGACGAGCTCGCCGGCGCGGCGTTCGACGAGTTCACGAACCACGCCGCCGACAGTGATCGAGTTCAGTAGTCGCTCCGGCGCCGGGGTGATGGTCCGAGTGGCCATCGGAGCGGCCTGCGTCATCGCGGTGCGGAACGCTGCAGGATCGTCGACCGAGACGCGGCCCCAACGGAACGCAGCGTGGTTCGCCTGCACCGCAACACCGTTGATCGCGATGGCTTCTTCGATGGCGTCGGCCGGGATCGGCAGTCCGCCGACCTGGTAGGCCGCTCCGACGAGGAGGAAGTTCGCTGCGGCGGTGTTGCCGAAGAGCGTCTCCGCAGCCGCCAGCGCATCGAAGCTCACGAGTTGCTTGGACAGCACGTCGAGTCGATCGAGCAGACCGCTCTCGTCCGGGTACGAGACGGACGGGTCGTAAACCATCTCGCCCGTCGCCGTCCGGCTGGTCGACGCAACCGTGACCGTCCGTGCGGGATCGGCGAAGCCTGCGTTCTTGCCATCGGCCGCGGTGAGCAGATCGAACGCCAGGATGCAGTCCGCCGAGGAGGGGCTGATGCGATTGGACGGTTCGGCGCGATGTGGACTCAGTCGCAGGTGCGAGGTGACCGGACCTGCCTTCTGGCTCAACCCGGTCTGGTCCAACCCCTCGACGTGCAGACCCGAGCGCAAGCCGGCCATGCCGAGCACCTGGTTGACGGTGACGATGCCGGTCCCGCCGATGCCGGCGAGGAAGATATTATGCGTCGCCTCGACTGTCGGGAGCACGACGTCCGATACCGACGGCGGCTGTGCCACAGCCTTCTTCACCGTCGCCACCGGCGTCTCTGGGAGCTCGACGGTGACGAACGACGGGCAATCGCCGTCGAGGCAGGAGTAGTCGGTGTTGCAACTGCCCTGGTCGATACGGGTCTTGCGACCGAACTCGGTATCGACCGGTTGCACCGAGAGGCAGTTGCTCTTGACACCGCAGTCGCCGCAGCCCTCGCACACGGCCTCGTTGATCACCACGCGCGTCCGTCGCACAGGGAGGGTGCCCCGCTTGCGTTTACGACGCGCCTCCGCGGCGCATTGCTGGTCGTAAATCAGGACGGTGACGCCCGTGGTGTCCCGCAGGAGTCGTTGCGCCTCGTCGAGCCGGTCCCGATCCCACAGCACGGTCCCGACGGCGAACGACGCACCCCGGTGACGCTCGGGCTCGTCGGCGCAGACGATGATCTTCGCTACACCCTCGGCGGCGAGTTTGTGGGTCAGGTCGGGAACGCTCAGACTCGCCTCGGCGTCCTGAGCGCCGGTCATGGCGACGGCGGAGTTGAACAAGATCTTGTAGGTGATGTTCACCCCGGCGGCAATGCAAGCCTGCACGGCGAGCTGCCCTGAGTGGAAATACGTTCCGTCACCGACGTTCTGGAAGATGTGCCCGACGTCGGTGAACGGGGATTGTCCGATCCACTGCGCCCCTTCGCCGCCCATCTGCGTCAGACCTGTCACCTGCGAGTCGGTACGCGAGGACATCGTGACGAGAGTGTGGCAACCGATTCCGCCGCCTGCCAGAGAGCCTTCCGGAACCGCAGTCGATCGGTTGTGCGGGCACCCCGAGCAGAAGTACGGGGTTCGCTTGGAGGACAGGACGGTGAGCTCGAGCGGTGGTGGTGGTGGCGGCACGATCATGTCCACACGGCCGGACAGCAGCGTGCGCAACGGCTTTCGCAGCCGCGCGGCGGTCAGCTCGCCGTCGGCGGGGATCAGCAGGCTACCGGAGGGCGCACGTTTGCCGACGACTGCCGGGGCATGGCCCGAGCCGTACAACGCATCCTTGACCTGTGCCTCGACGAAGGACGTCTTGTCCTCGACGACGAGCACGGTCTCGACGCCGCGTGCGAGCTGACGGACTTTCGCCGAACCGAGCGGGTACGGCATTCCGACACGCAGAATGCGGATGCCCGCGTCGACGAGCCGGTCGTCGTCGAGACCGAGTTCGCGCAGGGCCTGGCGAACCGAATCGTAGGCGGTTCCCACGGCAACGATGCCCAGCCACGCGTTGTCCGGATCGATCTCGATCGAGTCGATGTCGTTGGCCGCGTTGAATGCTTCGACCATCGCCCACCGCGGGCCGTAGAGGTCGGCTTCGGCGAGGACGCTGTCCGGCGGCGGACCGGGAACACGTTGACGGTAGGTCCACGGCCGCCCTTCCCACTCGATCGACGGTGAGACGATCTCGAAGTCGGAGAAGTTGCGATCGAGCGTCCACAACCCGTCGGCGACGTCGGCGTTGATCTTCATGGCCGACCAGCAACCGGACAGTCGGGACAGGGCGACGCCGTACAACCCGAAGGCGATGATCTCTTCGGCATTGCGCGGGAAAAAGATTGGCATGCTCAGAGCCGCGAGCGAGCGTTCGCTGGCAGCTGGAACAGTCGACGACTTTGCGGCTGGGTCGTCGCCCACCAGAACGAGTGCGCCGCCGGCCGGATGTGCGCCGTACATCGCGCCGTGGCGCAACGCATCGCTTGCTCGGTCGAGGCCGGGCCCCTTGCCGTACCAGACGCCGACAACTCCGTCATGGGTTGCCGATCCACTCGGAAGCTCGAGCTGGCTTCCCCACACCGAGGTCGCGGCAAGTTCTTCGTTCATGCCGGGCACTAGGCGTACTTCGTGGACCGAACCGATTTCGGGGATGCCGGCCAGCAGTCGGTCCAGACCGGCCAACGGGCTTCCCTGGTATCCCGAAACGAACGTCGCGACGTTGCGCCCGGCCCGCTGGTCGCGTACGTGCTGTTCCACGAGCTGGCGTGCGATGGCCTGCACTCCAGTCATGAGCGTCGGGCCGGAGTCGGCTCGGTACCGATCGGCGGGATCGAAGTCCGTTTGGACCGTCACTACGTCGTCGAGTTGGGACATCGGATGAAGCACCTCGCAGTAGGCGAAAGCCGGTTAGTTGACCTATCGGTACCGCAACCATGTACCTGCATCACACGACGGTCAATTGATGCGTGTACAACTAAGCATATTGATCAGACAGTGATCTGGAACACCTTTGGAGGTCTACGAAATGCTCACCATTGACCAGTTGGATGCCGAGCTGATCGGCCTGCTGACAACCGACGCCCGCGCGGGGATCGTCGAACTCGCGGCGACACTCGGGGTAACCCGCAATACCGTTCAGTCCCGAATCAAACGCCTGGAGGACACCGGACTCATTCGCAGTTTTCGTCCTGAACTCGACTTGTCGCTGGCCGGAATTGACGTTCAGGCCTTCCTCGCTCTCGAACTCGAACAGGGATACCTCACGTCCGTCGTGGCAGCACTGAAGGAGATCCCGGAGGTGCTCGAAATGCACGCGACGACGGGAAGGGAGGATCTGCTCGTTCGAGTCGCGACGCGTGATCACGCGAGTTTGCAGGAGCTCATCGAGAAAGTGCTCAGCATTGTTGGTGTGTGGCACTCGAGCACCACCGTCGCGTTGACGACGCCCCTGCCCTACCGCACCCAGCCGTTGCTGCAGGCGATCACCAGCGACGCCGGGTGGGGACGGTCGACGCCGTCACCGCAGGTGTGAACGATCGAGCCTGCCGTGTTCTCTTCGAAGAATTCGACCACCTCTTGTGCTGCATCGAGGTGGGCGGCGATTTTGTCGGCGTCGACGTTTCTACGTCGGCCTTCTCCACGCGTTAGATTTTGCGGCGTAGTCCAGGAATGCGATTGACGGCAGTGCTGAGCTGGGCGGAGGACTCATTGATTGCATCGATGCTGGGCCCGAGCGTTGTCAGTTGCGGCGCGATGGCTGCGATAGTAGCGCTGAGGTCCGCAATCTGATCGAGAGTGCCTCCGTCGGCCACCAGTCGTTCCAGGAGGCCGTTCGTGGCCAGCACTTGTTCTGCTGCACCGCCTGGTTCGAGAACACGGTCGACGATTCCTCCGCGTGCGAGGAGCGTGTCTATCGAGCCGCCTGCCGCCAGGGCTCGACCCAACGGCCTGTCGGGGGCCGCCAGTGCGGTGATCTTCGACAGCGCTGCAACGACAGTGATGAGCGTTCGAGGATCCGCCCACTTGACCGCCGACGCGGCCGTAGCACCGGCGTTACCCAATGCCCGTCCTGTGTGAACCAGCGTGCGGCCGCTGTAGACAAGCACTCGACCTGCGGTCCCAAGTGGCCTATCAGGGACGATCTGCGTGCGCTCGAGCTGCACTCTCTCTCGCCTCCGTTATCGTAATGGCTGCGCACGGTCGACTACGAAACCGGCTTGGCACTCTGCTTCCGCGTTCGCCTCCAGTATGTCCTCTGCTTTTCGCTCCATCGTTCTGCACGTCATCGAAGTGCCTCCGGTCGAGTGACCTTAAACCTCCAGGCGGCTCTACTGACCGGACTAATGGTGTACGAGTGCTGACCCTCGCGAGCAAATACCCATCGGAGTCCCCTCGAACCATTTCGACCGGTCCAGGTTTGCGATACAACCCGAGGATCCCGATTCAACAAGGCGGGCACAACGTCACGACCTGTACCGCGGTTTGACGACACTGCTGATCCGGCGCATGGTCTTTCACCGCTACGAGATGATGGCCACGTTGTTCCGAGCGTGCTCGGTCAGTCACCCAGGCGGATCGGAGCCAGATCGGCGAATACGTCTCCGGGACCTGGATTCTCCTCGGCGCACTTACCGCCCAGGTGATTGACGACGCCCCACACTGCGTTCAGCGCCGTCTGAATCGCGCCCTCGGCCCAGCCTGCGGTCCACGAGACGTCGTCGCCCGCGAGAAAGATTCCGCGGTGACGCGGATCGAGATCGTCCTGCACGAAGTGGGTGAACAACCGTTCCTGATACCGATAGTGCCCGGGCAGGTTCGCCTTGAACGCCCCCATGAAGTCCCGCTCCGTCTCCCAGGAGAGCGTCACGGGAGTCGCGATGATGTGGCTACGGAAGTCGACCCCCGGATAGATCTCCTCCAGCGATTTGAGCATGACGTTCATTCGCTCGTCGGCGTCGAGGGGGAGCAATTTGAGCGAATCGTCGGACCAGGTGTACGACAGGCAAATCAACCCCGGTTTGCCCTCTCCCTGGTCGAGGAGATACGTGCCGCGACTCATCCGATCGGTCAGCGTCATGCTCACCAGATCACGGCCGGTCTTCGGATCCTTGTCTTTCCAGAACGGACGGTCGACGAGTGCGAACACCTTCGTCGAACCCATGTAGTGCGTGCGCTCGATGGCGGTCCAATGATCGATCGGAAACAGATCGTCGTCGCAACGAATGTTGTTGAGCAGCATCCAACTCTGCGCCGTGACGACGGCTGCGGGATAGGTGCGGATCGCACCCGTCGAATCGGTGACGGTGATGTTGTTCGGTGCGGTGCGGCGAAGTTCCACCACCCGCGGGCTCGCAGCGCCACCGTTGATCGACTGCACCGATGTTCCCGCCGGCCAGTGGGCCATGGATTCGGGGCTGCGCGTCCACAGACGCATGGGCAGCTGCTGAGAACCGCCGACGATGCCGCGGTGATGATCGTCCGCTGCCGTGCACACCACACGCAGGATCTCCAGGATCGAGTTGGGATAGTCGGTGTCCCAGCCCCCGGTACCGAATCCCACCTGCCCGAACACCTCACGCATGCGGAAGGATTGAAAGTGCTCGGAGGAGGCGAGGAAACCGTAGAACGTCTGATCGTCGAGGGAGACGACGAGTTCGTTCCACACGCGCTTGATAGCGGCCACGTCGCGGTCCCGAATCGCCCGCTGCAGGGGTACCAGCGCGGCGTGCTGCTCGAGCGTGTTGTTCCAGGCCTGCGCCACCTCCGTGTATATCGGCGGTAGATCGCTGAGATGCTGCGCGTAGTGACTCTCGCCCTTGAGATCGATCACCGTACTCGGCGTCACCTCGGCGAGCGGGTTGGGAAACGGTGTGGTCTCGAGCGCCATCTCGTCGAGGTAGTGAAACAGAGTGGTGGACGAGGGCGGGAACCGCATAGCTCCCATCTCGGCCACGACGCCCGGGTGGCCGTCGAACTCCACCGAGCGCATCCGGCCCCCGATCTGATCCGACTCGTAGACAATGGGTTTGAGCCCGATCTTAAGCAATTCGTAGGCGGTGATCATGCCCGAGAGTCCACCGCCGATCACTGCCACCTCGGTGCCGAGCGCAAGCTCGGGAACCGATCCCAGGCCAGCGGGGCTCGCGACGTAGTCGTCGTAGGCGAACGGAAAGTCCGGCCCGAACATCGTCAGCGGCGGGTGTTCGGTCTCGGAGGCGGTGCTGTCCGGGGTGACGGGGACGGTCATCGAGTGAGCTCCTGTTTTTTGTAGAGATCGCGGCGACGATCATCGAGATGAGTATTGAAAGAACGAGACCGAACCAGTTCGTCGATGTCGATGTCGACGGTCAGCAGTTCCTCGCCTGCACCTGCCCGTGCCAACTCTGTGCCGTCGGGGGCGAGGACACAGGTCAGACCGCAGTAGTCGAACTCGCCTTCCGATCCGCATCGATTCACGTACGCGAGGAACATCTGGCTCTCGTACGCCCTGGTCGGAACTACCTGCCGGGCCACGAGTTCGAACGGACGCATCAGACCGGTCGGGACGATCAGAAGCTGCGTGCCGGCATCGGCGTGCGCACGAACGGCCTCCGGGAATTCGACGTCGTAGCAGGTGAGCAGACCGCTTCGAATCCCAGCGATATCGAATTGGACCACCAGCTCCTCGCCGGGCCGGAAGTGTCCGCGGTCGACGGAACCGAACAGGTGCGACTTGCGATAGTTCGCCGCCGAGCAGCCGTCGGAGTCGACCACCTGAACACTGTTGTAGACATCGTCTCCGACCCGCTCGGGATACCCGTAGACAACGGCCACACCCGTGCGACGCGCGATGGCCGCGATGGCGTCGAACATCGGCCCGTCGGCGGACTCGGCTCGGAGCGCTGTCAATTCAGCGATGTTGTAGCCCGTTGCGGACATCTCCGGTGTCACCATCATGACGGCGCCACTCGCGGCGGCCTGCTCCGCGGCAGCACCGATGGCACTGAGGTTCTGCGCAACTTCGGTGCCGCTCTGCGGTCCTTGAAGGACACTCAATCGCACTACGCCTCCACCTTGCCCTGTTCCCGGCGCAGCCCGGAATGCCTGATGCCGTAACCGAAGTACACAACCATGCCGAGGGCCATCCACACCAGGAACGCCATCCAGGTGGAGCTGCCGAGGCCGGCCAGGAGCAGAATGCAGAATCCGACGCCCAGGATCGGGAACAACGGAAACAGTGCCGTCTTGAATCCGCGCTCGAGGTTCGGGTGTCGACGACGCAACAGAATCACCGCGATGTTGACGAGCGCGAACGCGAAGAGTGCGCCGATACTGGTGGCATCTGCCAACTCGCCGAGCGGTACGAAGCCCGCAAGCAGGGACACCAGTACACCGACGATCACGATGTTGGACACTGGGACACGAGTCTTCCGGCTGACCTTCGAGAAGATCGGTGGGACAAGGCCATCGAGGGACATCGAGTAGAGAATTCGAGTCTGTCCGTACATGACGGCAAGGACGACGCTGGCGATAGCGATCACCGCACCGGCGGACAGCAGCACGGCGGGCCAGGTGCTCGAGGTGACGGACTCGACGATGGTGGCAAGCGCTGCTCCGTCACCAGCGATGTCCTGCCACGGCATTGCGCCGATTGCGGCGACCGCGACGAGGCAGTAGATCACCGTCACGATCAGCAGCGACAGCATGATCGCTCGGGGGAGATCCTTTTTGGGGTTTTTCGCTTCGTCGCCCGCAGTCGAGGCCGCATCGAAACCGATGTAGGCGAAGAACACCTGCGAGGCGGCCGCAGTGACACCGGCAGCGCCAAGGGGCGCGAACGGAGCCAGGTTTCCGGCACGGAAGGCGGTGAAGGCGATGACGCAGAAGAACAGCAGTACAACAATTTTCAGCGCAACCATCGCTGTGTTGACGAGTGCGCTCTCGGAGGCGCCACGAACCAGCATCGCGGCCGCAAGGAGCACGATGAGGATGCTCGGTACGTTGACGATGCCGCCGGCACCCGGTGATGCGCTGATCGCCGCGGGCAGGCTCACCCCGAACATTCCCTGCAGCAGTTCGTTGATGTACTCACCCCAGCCGACGGCAACGGCAGCAACCGAAACCCCGTATTCGAGCATGAGACACCAGCCACACACCCAGGCGAACATCTCACCCATCGTGGCGTAGGTGTACGAGTAGGAAGAACCGGATACCGGGATGCTTCCGGCAAGTTCTGCGTAGGACAGTGCAGAGAACAAGGCGGTCAGCGCGGCCAGTACGAAGGCGAGGATCACCGCCGGACCTGCCTTGGGGGTCGCCTCTCCGAGAATGACGAAGATTCCGGTGCCGAGCGATGCTCCGATGCTCAACGCAGTTAGGTGCAACAGGCCCATGGACCGTTTCAGACCGTGTTCGGAGTCGTGCTCGTTTCGCGCAACGATCGCTTCGACCGATTTGCGCGCACGCAACGAGTCGAGAAGTCGAGGTGGGCGATGCGGGGTGGAGATGTCCATTGAAGCTCCTGACAGAGACCGAACGAGGGGACCGAACGAGGGGACCGAACGGCTGCGGCGCGGTGGGTTGCCATAAGAATGACCCGTGACCCGCGTCACTGTCAACATTTGTTTCCTGAAAAGAATTGCGACTTTCCTGCAGGGCGCCCTAAGCCTGGGCTCGAGGGCCCTCGGGCAACGCCGGATTCAAGACCCACAAAATTTTGGTCGGCGCAGCGCCCTCCGCGCGGAAACAGTGCCGTTGACGTGGGGAGAAGGTGAACGAGTCGCCCTCACCGAGGACGACGGCCGAGGCAGAAATCGCCTCGGCCGGGTCGCCGTCGAACATCACTTTCAGCCGACCGGTGACAACAAAGACGAAGTTGACGTCGATCGGAAGTTCGTAGGATTCCGACCCGCTCCCACCTCCGGGCTCGATCGCACCGAGCAGCACCTGAAATCGCCGCTCACCTGATGGAGTGAGGAGAAATTCGGTCATGTTCTCACCGCCGAAATTGATGCGCGGGTACGCGTCTGCGCGTACGACCTCCCCGACCGATGCGGACTCGAAGAGCGAACCGACGGGAATCTCTAGCGCCGCGCACACCCGAATCAGCATCGCCACGGAGGCATTGACGTGATCCCGCTCCAGCTTGGACAAGTAGCCCTTGGTGACTCCGCAGGAGTCGGCGAGCTCGTCCAGCGTCAGACGCTTCGCCGCCCGGGCAGATTTGAGCCGCGCCCCGATCCTGGGCGGCACCGGATCAGCTGTTGCACGGTTGTGACTACTGGCCATAAACTTTGTCCTCTACAGGAAACAAGTGTTGACAATTGTTCGTTCCAAGGAAACGATACGTGACTGAGAGCGACGCCACATTCCACACCTCACCAGCCGCCGGAAGCAGGCCAATCACATGAGCGATCAGTCAACCGAGAACAACCAGATCCGGGGACCTCTGGATGCCACGAAGGTTCCGCGTTACGCCGAACCGACGACATTCGCGCGCCTCCCGCGCCTCGACGAGGTCTCCCGCGCCGACGTGACGATCCTGGGCGTCCCGTTCGACTCAGGTGTCAGCTACCGCCCCGGCGCGCGGTTCGGCCCCGGCCATATTCGCGCGGCATCGAAGCTGTTGCGGCCGTACAACCCGGCGCTGAAAGTATCTCCGTTCAAGAACCAACAGGTAGCCGACTTCGGTGATATCGGCGTCAACCCGTTCGACATCACCGAAGCGCTGAACACAGTTCAGTCGGCGGTCACCGACCTCCGCGCCGACGGCTCTTCGATTCTTACGCTCGGCGGTGACCACACCATCGCGCTGCCGATCCTGCGCTCGCTGGCTCGCGATCACGGCCCGATCGCCGTGTTGCACTTCGATGCTCATCTCGACACCTGGGACACATACTTCGGTGCGCCCTACACACACGGAACGCCGTTTCGGCGCGCCAGCGAAGAAGGCCTGATCGACCTGGAGCGTTCACAGCACATCGGCATTCGCGGCCCGCTCTACAGCGAGAAGGACCTAGAGGACGACCGAGTGCTCGGCTTCCAGGTAATTCGGTCCGACGACTACGAGGTCGACGGCGTCGCCAGCATCGTCGAGCGGATGCGGCGGCGACTCGACGGCGGGCCGGTCTACGTCTCGGTCGACATCGACGTCCTCGATCCAGCGCACGCACCGGGAACAGGTACCCCCGAGGCAGGCGGTATGACATCGAGAGAACTGCTCAACACGCTGCGGGGTCTGGTTGGACTGAATGTGGTGGGGGCCGACATCGTCGAGGTCGCTCCCGCGTACGACCATGCGGAGATCACCGGAATCGCCGCGGCTCACGTGGCCTACGAGTTGCTGTCGGTGCTCGCTTTGAACCGCTGACACATCTCGCTCGATTGTCCTCGCCGATCGACGGGGTCTGCCGCACAAAAGTTCTCACACATCGAACGCGGCAACGTCCTGCAGGCGGACGTGCAGGCCGTCGAGGCGGTGCAGGGTGGCGACGGCGTATGCCCGCTCCCCCGCATCGGTACGGGTATCGGCGGCGCTGACGAGATACCTGGCGACCGGGACCGGGTGCGCCGTGTGACCGTTCCGTTCGCACCACCCAGAGAGGCGGCTCCAAGCTTCGGCGTGCGTCCGACGGGTGCCTTCGGAACGGGGACGATTCGACCGCGCCGGCAATCCGCGCCGCGACGGCGAGCGCAATCGCGGGCTCCACTGCCGCGGAGACTGCCTCGATACCGCTCGCGGTGGGTTTCCTGCCTTGGTTGTCAGCCCATATCGGCAGCCTAGCGGACGTCGCCGACCGGTTTTGCGATGCGAAGAAAGCGCTGAACTGGCGTTTCACGAGGGACGGTGCGGAAAATGCCATGTCCATTGCCCCTTCCAGCGGGCCACGAATCACCGCGCCTTCCTTCGTGCGCCACCGTCTCAGCCTCGAGATACGCGGACCATCGTGCGGACACACATCCGCAGTTGAAGCTTGGTGAGCCTGAACGCCCGAGTCCTGAAGGCGATCGTCCCGCACCGGCCGGAAACTCGAATATTCGATCGTCACAGTCATTCTTCTGCCCCGCCCCTTAACCACGCAGCCCCGAACCTTCACGGCTCAGTCCACCAGGCGCGCAGGGGTTCTCCGCGATCCACGCCGCCGGCTGGTGGCCAAAAAGATGAGTAAGTGTGGGCCTCGCAGTCCGCACGAGTCCGTCAGGCTCACCGAGCCCACAAATTCGATCAACAACGCGTGGCCAGAGTTCACATTGCGCCCGCGCAGATGAATTGACTCCACATTTGCGCGTCTTGCGAGTCGAATGTCCACGCCATCGAATCACTCCAGCTCAGGGCACTTAGTGATTCGACTGTGGGATGCCTCGATTCTCCAGCAGAAATTACGCGAAAATGTGCCCCTCACCAGCTCACGCTGTTCAGGGGCACTAGCTGCGCGCCGTCAGGGATTCGAACCCCGGACTCGATGTCAGAGTGATGAACGATTCCCCTGGACGCACCCGAATCCACCACAAGCCCGTTGACCTGGCAGCTCAGGGAGTCGAGTGACCAACCGATGTCCAGCCGGATTCACACACGTTCAACTCAAAAGAAGACTAGAAGATGCCACTTTCGAGTCCGCCCACACCACGAACATCCCGCACGAACCATCCCCGTCCATCTGGCCACTCGACTCCACCAAAAGCAAAAGAGTGTCCTCCAGTCCCCTCGCCGATTATCCGACGAACGCGCCCGCCACGGCTCCCAGACGAAACTCGGACCGGCGTCCGTGTCGGAGCATTCACCTAGCCTTCTGCCCATCCAGCTCGTCCTCTTGACAGAAAGGAGTCATCGACGATGCCAGCGCAGGCGTGGGTCACTCTGATCATCGGACTGGTCGCCACCATCGGTGTCATCATCACCTGGCAACAGAAGAACTCCGCAGACCGCCGCTCCGAATGGTTCCGACGCACCACCTGGGCCTTCGATCGCACCTTCAGCACCTCCGACACCGAGGCACAACTTGGATGGAAGGTGCTCGAAACACTCGTCGCATCTAGACTGGCCACACGCAGCGACTCCGACATCGTCCAAGTCATCGCCGAGCAAATAGCGCTCGGAGACTCGGACACCCAATACGACGAGGAGGCAGAAAATGACCACAGCAACACCGAAGAATCCGGCCCCGCCCATTCGTAGCCTCGCGGTCCGCCGCGCTGCCGCACAAGCTGCCGTCGCAGCAAGCGCCAAAACCGGTCGGCCGGTCCCCGACGCCGTGCAAAAACTCGCCAACTCACGCTAAGAGTTCAGGCGCTCTCTCCCATCCTTCGGCGCAATAAAATCGCGCCAAAACGAACGTCGCGTGGTCTCGATGATCAGAATCTGACATCTTGGTGCGCAAAGCGCAGTTACCGCACCGTCAGACATCCTGACGTCATGCCCGCCGAAAATGTCAGGACCACGAGATCAAGATTCCCCGACAGTTTTTCGTTCGACGGTGGCGTTTCGCGGATCGATCGAAGCGTCGCATCTTTGCCGCGTAGATCGAAATGCCGCCTTGACGCCCCTGGCGCTGCTAACGGTTCCGTCACTGAACTTCGTGTTTGGTCGATCGATGCCGCACATTGGAGAACAGACCGTTTTGTATGGACAGATCGATACACAATTGCTACGGTCGTCTCATGGGACGGACGGCCGAGTTCGATCGACGCACTGCAGTCCACGCTGCACTCGGTCAGTTCTGGACCCACGGCTTTCATGGCACGAGCACCGAAACATTGTGTCGCGTAACAGGGTTGGGTCGGAGTAGTCTGTACAACGCCTTCCGTAGCAAGGTGGGTCTGTATGAAGAATGTATGGCGACGTACCTCGCGGAGGCAGACGAGTCGGTGGATGCGGTTCTCATGTCCAGTGCGACGACCGTGCTCGAACGCATTTCAGTGTTGTTCGACGATTTGATCGACAGCGAGATGGACCGACGCGCGTCAGGCGGTCCCTCAGGGTGCTTTTCGGTGAACACGGCACTCGAAGCTGCTGACGATTCGGAGCTTGCGGTCCCGCTCCAACAATTGACGGTGAACTTACATCGGCGACTGTCAATTATGGCGGACTATTTGCAGGCCGGACAGGCCAGCGGTGATATCTCGTGTACGTTGCCACCGCCCGCGCAAGCCGAGATCATCAACGGCGCTGTCGTCGGCATAAGGGTGGCTGCACGAGTGGGATCCGGACGCGAGTCCATGCGCGCCATCGCCGATGGTGCACTGATGGCGCTCACGCCTTAAGTACCAGAAAGTCAAACAGGGAATCGCCCCTTCCAGCACAATAGCCCGATTGTGTATGGATCTGTACAGAAATGTCATCGGGATGTCCGGTACACGAAGCGAGGGGGAAGCTCAGTGGAACACGCGGTTTCGCCACCTGAACCCACTAAAGTTCAGGTGGCGGTCTCAGATTCAGCAGCTATCGAGTGGGCTGTCGCGCGGCGGATGCGATTGGTTGAGGTACGCCAGACGACGTCAGGACACCTTGCGGTCATGGAGAAGTTCGACGATTGGGACAATCCTGACGGTTTCCCTCTCATCAAAGATGGCCGCATCGACGCGGGAGATGTGTACCTTCGATATCTCCAGCAGGGTGATGCGGACCTCGTTTACGAGTGCGACACGGATGCACTCTCTCGACGCTGGGCACTGACCCCTCCCCCATCGCGTCAGTACGCCGAAAATATTGCGCGCAGAGGTTATCTGGACTGGCGCTTGAGCTACAAGTCGGCATTGACGATCGTGCAATCGGGCAGCAACACGCCGGTTGGGCTCATCAAGGTCCGCAAACTAGTACCGCCGGGTGTGGCGGACGTGGGATACCAAGTACACGAACGGTATCGAGGACTCGGCTACGCCGTTCACGCACTCCAGATATTCTGCACTTGGTCACATCAAGCCCGTCTCTTCCACCGATTCGAGCTCGGAATCAAACCGGGCAATACTGCATCCACTCGCGTTGCCGAGAAGGCAGGCTTCGTCTTCGAAGGCCGCCGCAGCGCAAGGCTGATAGACGTCGGCGGCGGCTATTCCGACGAACTGCACTACGCGAAGGTCATCACCGCGACCTGTCCTGCGTCTGTTTCAAACGACGCCGCAGATAGCGATGTGCCATCTGCGTTTGTTTCGACGCACTGACCACCAGCCGTTGTTTCGAGGAGCGCCATGAGTATCACGTCGATCTACCGACGAGAAGACCGATTCGAGTTCGAGGAAGGGCCCGCACCAGAACGCAGCAAAGACGACGTTCTGGTGCGAGTCGACCACATATCGCTCAACGGTGGTGAACCGAATGTCGATTGGGATGCAACGGTTCCCACCGGCTGGGACGCCAGTGGTGTCGTCGTCGATTCCGACTCCCCCGAATCCGGACCGACGATCGGAGCGCGCGTCGTTACCTGGGGAGTCTCAGGAGCATGGTCTCAGCAACGAGTTGTTCCCTTGAACAATCTCTCCAAGATACCCGATGGTGTCGACTCCGCAGTCGCCGCCGCACTACCCGTTGCCGGTCTAACTGCCCTACGTGCAATCAGACAACTCGGTCTGGCTGAAGGCCAGCGGATCGCTGTCACCGGTGCCAGCGGCGGAGTCGGACATCTTGCTATTCAGCTTGCCCGAAATTGCAACCTTCGCGTCACTCCTGTCGTTCGATCCGAAGCGTCGCGCCGCTGGCTGATCGAAAAGGAGATGTTCCCGGAGCATGACATTCGGCTCGTATCCGAACTAGACCCCGCGGACCTATTCGATGGCGTGTTGGACGTTGTTGGCGGTCCAGCACTCGGTCGATTGCTGAAGACGGTCGAACCAGGCGCTACCGTCCTACTCGTCGGTGGTTCATCGCGAAAGCACCTCTCGGTCGATACCGGATGGCTGTCCGATCGAAGGATCAGCTTGGTCAGCTTCAACAACTATGCAACCGCTTCGACCGACCTCGCGCTGCTACTCGACCTTGCTGCGCAGGGCAAGCTTCGAGTGCTCACCACCGATGGCGGCGACTGGTCTGCGTTGACCCAGAAGCCCTTACTGGACCTGATTACGCGGGGCAAGACCACGTTCACCATTCCCTACAACCCGGCTGCCGGACGATGAACGGGCGCGCGAATGTGGGCGAATTTGACAACGCCGAAACCGAAGTTCTGACACCGATCACTATCGAAGAGGTCAGGTCCCTGATACAGACAGTTCCCATCGACACCAAAATCCACACGTTCTCGACGGGATATAACTGGGGTCTTGGCTCGAGCGTGCCCGTCGATAGCCGCCCCACCAGCGTATCGGTCTCTGGAATGAGGACAGTCCGCGACATCGACATCGAGCTCGGGTGGGCTGTCATCGAGGCCGGAGTCACCCAGGCCGAACTATCGCAACGACTTGCCGGGACCACACGCATGCTGAACGTGACAGCCTCGTCTGCGCAAACATCGGTGCTGGGCAATGCCCTCGATCGTGGTGTCGGCCTTCGTCGCCACCGCACCGAGGACCTGCTGGGCGTCGAGATCACCCTCGCCGATTCCAGTACTCACAGGATCGGGTGGTGGCCTGACAGCGACCAATCCGGTCGGGTCCCGTACCGATACGGAACCGGTCCCGACTTGCTGGGCTTGTTCACGCAATCCAATTTCGGTGTCGTCACAGCCGGGGTGGTCAGCCTGCTGCGACGGCCCGAAGCCACAGCCGTCGTAAAATCGGCTGTCCCATCCGAACACACCCCGCAACTCCTCGACGCGCTGGCAAATGCCTTGGCGTCGGGCCTGATCAACGCTGTGCCCAAGATCTACAGTCCCGGAGCACAGTCGTCATACGCCGGTGCCGATCGCAGCGACGAGTCGGTTGTCTACTTTGCTGTGGACGGTTCGAGAACATCTGTCGACACGCTCACGCACCTCGCCATCGAGCAATTGGGGCTCCACCCGACCGGTACCGAGATCTTCCACGGCACGGAGGACTTGGATGCGGCATCGGATCCAGTGACCAAGCTGGTCGTACACGGCTACACCGGAGATGTGAGCGCACACGATCACCTCGTCGTAGGGACACTCGGTGCAGAACCTGCGAATGTCGACGCCTCTGGGACCGGCTGGATCTTCTTCCTTCCATTGCTCTTCTCCGGGGAACGAGCTCTTCTCGAAAAGGCGTACTCGATCATCGGTCAGCACAACACCGACCATGGTCCGACCGTCGGTGCTACCGCCAACCTCCTCGGCCCCGACATCGTCGATTTCGTTGTCTCCATTGCATTCGATCGCAGCTCGCAAACAACATCGGCACACCGGATTTTGACGTCGCTGCACGCAGACTTCCGTTCTCTCGGCGTACTGCCCTACAGGCTCGATGCCGGACACCCACTCACTCGCAACGCCAACGATCTCGTTCGCGTGATTCGCGATGCTCTTGACCCCCACCGCCGATTCAGCGGAGGTCGATACCTCCCCGACGAATGGACATCAGCATGACTACCGTGCTCGACCTACTCACCGAACCGATCAGCACAACGGCCGCGTATCTTGACCTGCGCGAGAAGATTCGTAAGGAACTGCCGGATGTCGTCGCTGCCCACCGCGAAGAGATGGTGATCGAACGAAAATTGCCCACTGCTGTCGTCCACAAGTTGCGCGCGCTGCAGGTCTTTTCAATTGCCAAGCCTACGGACATGGGTGGCCTGGGGTTGTCATCCCCTGAACAGAACGACATAGTCGAATCCATCTCGCGGATCGATGCCTCAGTCGGGTGGTGCGTGATGATCGGCATCGACTCCGGTATCTACTCGGGATACCTCGACGATCCACACCACGATTATTTCGATCAACCCAACCTGATCTCGGCAGGGTGGATCCACCCGCAAGGCAGCGCCATTCAGCACGGTGACCGTATCGAGTTCTCTGGGAATTGGCAGTTCGGTAGCGGCATCGACCACGCCGACCGAGTGATGGCCGGCGTAAAGCTCTACGACAGTCGAGAAGATCTCGATTACAAGACCGAACGGTGGCAATGGCGCATTCTGGCCGCACATCCACACGACTTCCGAGTCTTGGACACCTGGTACACAACTGGACTCGAAGGCAGCGGTAGCCGGCACTACACCACGCGGGCCGAAACCGCTTCAGTGCCAATCTCGCGCTCGATGTCGTTCGACATGCCCCTTCGCCAAGGTCCGCTCTATACCGGACGTGATGCAATCCTGCGCAAAATGCCCGGCGTCCCGCTGGGGATCGCTATCTCTGCATTCGAGTTGGCGCTCGAAAAGGCTCAACCGAAGTATGCGGAGCAGAATGAGGACCGCGCGTTGCTCGAACAGCGGATCGGAGACTTGTACTCCCGCCTCTACACCGCCCGGGCCGCAGTACATTCATCACTCGAGCATCAATGGGCTGCTGCCAACGACCCGGCGAAACGAGACGCCCTACACACGGCCGTCGTCGGTGCCGCGATCGCACGTCAGAACGCATTCCGAGTCGCGAGAGATATTGTGCGCGAGTCGTACGACATTACCGGCGGACGCGCGATCTACAAAGATCACAGCCGCTACTCGATCGACCAAATGTTGCGAGACATCGAAACTGTCAACCAGCACGCGGTAGCTCAGGACGCAATCGTGCGATCCACCGGCCAACTTGCACTCAGCGGGGCAACGACCAACCCATTCCTCTCACGCGACGAGACCCAAAAATGACGTCTACGGTCTACCGCGCCGCGGACGCACCGACGGTCTGGCTCAGCAGCGACGTCTACAGCGTCACCGTCCGAGGTGAAGCCACCGGCGGGGCCTTTTCGCTCACCGATGGATGGGTGCCACCGGGAGGAGGACCACCACCACACGTCCACCTCGACGCAACCGAGCTGATCTACGTGCATACCGGGGAGGTGGCGATCGTGATCGAGGACATCGAACGCACTGCGGGCCCCGGCGACACGGCCGTCATCACCCCCGGAACCGTCCACTGGTTCCGCAACAGAACCGCGGCCCCGGCGCGCGTGCTGTTCGTATTCACGCCACCGGGCACAGAAGAATTCTTCATCCAAGCCGGGACACCTGCGTCCCCTGGCGTCGCCGTTCCTTTGGCAACCGATGACGACAACGCGCGAGCGTCCGAGATCGGCCTCCGATTCGGTCTCGCACCAGGAAACGGCCAAGACCTTCCACACGATGAAAGGACCGTCGTATGAGCAGCACCGAAGTGGCCGGGCCACAGACCGAAAATGTTGACGACATCACCCGAGTCCCTCTCCCGGTCTACGTACTCGCATTCACCATTCTGGCGTTCACGACGAGCGAATTCATGGTGTCGGGCTTGATGAACGACCTCGCACAGGATCTACCCGCATCTATCCCCAGTGTCGGCTATCTGATCGCGATCTACGCCCTGGCAATGGTGCTCGTAGCCCCGCCTGCCTCGATTTTTCTCACCAGGTTCCGTCCCAAGTCTGCTTTGATCGCCATTTCGGTCGTGTTCATCATCGGTGAACTGATCGCCGCCGCAGCACCCAACTATTCCGTCATCGTCATCGGTCGCATCCTCACCGGAGCTGCCGCAGGCACCGCATACGGCGTCACCTTGTCCATCGCAGCCCAGGCAGTACCCGAGAAAATTCGTGGCCGCGCAATCGGTATCGTCATGGGCGGCAACACTATCGGCACCGTCATCGGTCTACCCGTCGCCAGCTTCCTCGGAAACACGTTCGGTTGGCGACTGGCGTTCGCGTTCGTCGCTGTCCTCGCGGCCACCGCGCTCGTGGCAAGTTTCGTTCTGGTCCCAGCAGTGGACGCCGGCCCGCGACCGAAAATTCTGGCTCAACTGTCGGAGTTGAGGAACGGCAGCTTGTGGCTCGCCTACGCGACAAGTGGATTGTTGATCGGCGGCGTTTTTTCCATCTTCAGCTACTTCTCACCGATTCTCACCGACCGTGCAGGCTTCGACCAGAGCTGGGTGCCCATCATTCTCGCCGCCTACGGTGTCGCATGCGTCCTCGGTATCACCGTGGTCAGTCGCCTCTCCGACGACTTCCCGTTGACTGTGGCGTGCGTCGGCGCGGTTGTGATCTTCCTGTCGGGTTTACTGTTCCTTCTCGGCGACAGCAATTCAGTGGTGGTCCTGATCGGCGTCGCTGCGCTCGGATTCGCGGGTGTCAGCCTCAACCCGGCATTCGCGGTCCGGGTCATGAGGGTCGGCGGTATATCGTTTGTGGTGAACACAGTTCACACGTCGATCATCTGCTTCGGGATTTTCCTAGGCGCCTCTCTCGGTGGTGTGATCATCGATTTGTCCGGGTCTGTCCACTCGGTGTACTACTTGTCCCTCGCTTTCGCCGGTCTTGGAATAGTCGCCCTCATACCGAAGCTGGGCACTGCGAGAGCCGAGCTGACGAAGTGACCGACATACTCGTGGTCGGCGGTACGTCTGGTATCGCCGCAGCCGTCATCGACCACTACATCTCGCAGACCGGCAACCGGCTCGCCGTACTAGGAAGAACACCGACAGCGCACCAGGGCGTCGTTTACGAGGGACATCTCGACGCGGAACAACTCGATTCGATCACATCGGCGTTTGATGAACTCGACTCGACATTCGGGTCCTTCGACGTTGCAATCAACTGCGTCGGCATTTGGGGGTACGCCCATATCGCTGACATAACCAACGACGACTTGACCCGAATGTGTGCGGTCAACCTCACGGGGACTATCGCGACCATCCGTGAGGAAGCGACCCGTATGGCCGCTGCGTCGACAGGTTCGATCGTGACAGTGACCTCGGCAATCGGCGCTTCGGCAACGAATGCTGGTCTTGGTGTGTACGCGGCGACCAAAGCGGGCGTCGAGGCTTTCAACCGATCGGCCGCGATGGAACTTGCTCCACTCGGTGTCCGTCTCAATTGCATCGCACCCGGTCCGGTCGAGACGGAGATGACGCGGCTTCCTGGTGAAACAAATGTAGAACGAGAACGGAGGTTGGGCGCGCTGGTCGCCAGTGGCCGGATCGCGAAGGCAGCAGAAATCGCCGCGGGAATCGCATGGCTCGCGTCCAATGACGTGCCCTATATCAATGGAATCGAATTGGTCGCCCACGGAGGAGGCTTCGGGAAATAGCACCAACACTGTCACCCCCCAGCCCGTCGGAGCGCCCTTGGCACGCCAGGGCTTTGTATCGTCGCGGCCAAGGTTCATTCCGACCCCTCAACAGTGATGAGCTGAAAACTGGCGCAAGGGATCACTTTACGGTACCGGCCGAGGCGACCACCGCGTGCTTTCATAGTTACGCGGTGGATCCTACGTCGAACACGACAGCTCACCTCGGAAGCGCCAACACCGGGACGAGCATGCATGCCGAACTTGCCGCGAAGCGGAGTCTATCCGAGCGACGGCCATCGCCGTGGGCGGCACGTGAGGATGCTTCGACACTGATTTCATATGACGTTTACAAACTATTTCGGTTGAAGATATAAGCCGGGTCGTCGTCGATGATCCGTGCAAACATTCTTCGGAGGGGTTCGATGTTCTGCTCGGCGTGCGCGAGATGGCAGGCCCGGCGCAGTTCGATCAGCTCGATCGCATCCCAGGCCAGACCTCGTCCAGACTCGGACAACAGTTGATCGAAGAATTCCCTCTGTGCGGCCGTTTCCTTCCCGCAAAGGGTGCGCGAAGTTGACGAAGTCGTATATCTCCGCGAGTCGAGAGGGTAAGTCTGCGTTCGAGATCGAGCGAAGTTGTGCAACGCCTTCAATGAGCCAGTCCGTACGTTCGCTTCAAACTGTTGCTTTCGCGCAGCGTCGATGCCCGCGCACGACTGCCCGATGGTCGTCGTATCGACCTTCGAGACCTCCTGAATTCCGTTCCTACCGGACTGCCTTGCCTACCGCTCCGAGGTTCTGCCCGACGAGCGCGTGGGGCCTCGTGGCGCCGCGCACCCGCTGCCTGGTTGCTGAGAGCTTTCGCATTCGTGGCTACGGGACATGACGGCTCGGCGTGCGAGCAACAAACAGCAACTGATCGCTCCGGCGCCGTGAACAATCTCGACGCGTCTGGATGAGGCGTTCATTCATTCGAATGGTTACCTGCCGGTATATTCCTCGGGCCGGGGCCGACGGCATAGCGTCGCAGTCACTTAGAACCTGCTGAACGGAGTGGCGCGGCGATGACCGTCGATCTGAACAAGTGTCAGGGCAGGCCCGTCGACCCGATCAATCCGTACGCCGTGATCGCGCTCATTGCAGCGCTTCTGGGGCTGTTCCCCGTCGCGATCGTGTTCGGGATTCTGGCGTTCTGGCGGCCCGCCGGCCGCAGGGTGGCAATCGCCGGTCTTGTAATCGGCGCGATCGAAGCCATCGCGGTAGCGACCGTCGTCTACGGCTTCGGAACGGGACTGACCGTCGACGATTCGACGAATGCGACCGTCTACCATGATTATTCGCTTCCCGCGACACCGTTGGAAGCGCCGCCCACGACAGTGATCGTTCCGTCCCTGACTACTCCTCCGCCCGTAGAAACGACTATCGCGGTGACGAAGGAACCTCCCCTCGCTCTCCCCGCCGTCGACGATCCCTGCGATCCAGCGGTGGACAATCACGCCACCTCCTCGAATGACACTTTCCTCAAGTGCGCCTACGCGGGACGAAGCACAGCACGTTGGGTGCGCTCGGCACCGATCATTGCCTACGCCGATCAGGGTGCGCCCTGCGATCCGTCGGCGCGGGGCATCGCGGTCTCACCAGGAGGCGTGGACATGGTGTGCGTGTCGAACGCCGCCAACCAAGGCGGCTACTGGGTCCCCGGACCGTGATCCCCCGCCCAGCTCGTGACCGGGCAGCAAGCCCCGAGCAGAATGCCCACGAATCGGGTGCGAATCCCGCGTCCAGACTTTTCTTCCTACTTCGCTAGACGAACAACTTTCGGACCAATAGGTTTTAAATTACGTTGACTCGTTGTTTACCTGTGAAGGAACCATGTCTGTGCTGAATTCTGTGCGCCCGTCCGCATCACCTCGCCCACGCCGTATCACTCGACTGGCTGTTTTACCGTTCCTGACAGCTGCCGTCCTCGCCACGACACAAGTACCGGCCGCTGGCGCTGCGCCGGCATCGGCGTGGGATGTTTCCTCCACCATCGCTGTGGGCCAGGCTCCGAACCAGTTCGCGTTCAGCCCCGACGCCACCCGCCTGTATGTCACGGCAGGCGAAGGAATCGACGTCATCGACACCGCCACCAACACCGTGGTTACTAGGGCAGCTACCCCGGCGTCGGTCGGCGGTATCGCGGTAGCCCCGTCGGGCGACATCTACGTCGCGGGGAGCGCCGGCACGGTCTACGTCATCGACCCGCAGACATATACGGTCGTCGACGACATTGCAGTCGAACCCAACTTCAACGGCATGACCGCCTCCGGCGACGCCGTCTACGTCACCAACCCCACTTCCGGAACAATCACAGTCATCGACACCGCCACCAACACCGTTGAATCAACAGTGCCCGTCGGAAAAAACCCCGTCCTGGCGACTGCGCTCGATGGCACCGTCTACGTGACCAACGCAGGATCCGGAACGGTTTCAGCGGTCGACTCCGCCACCGACACCGTCGTCGCGACAATCCCCACCGGCGGGCTACCAGTGGGGATAACGTCTGCGGCCGGACGGGTGTACGCCGTCGAAGGAATAAGCCAGTCCGTCGCCGTCATCGACGCCTCGACCAACACCGTCATCGACACGATCGCGATCGGCGGCGGCACATTGACCGGTATCGCTGTCACCCCCGATGGATCGACGATTTTCGTCAACCAGTCCGACATCGACACCGCCGCAATCATCGACACCGCCGACCCCAGCTCGCGTCAGACAGTCACTGTCGGTGCACGACCCGGCGGCGCCATCGCCTCCCCCGACAATGCCACTGCCTACCTCACCAACGGTGAAGGCGCCTCGGTCAGCGTGCTGACCTCCGCCGCGCAGCCATGCATCGGGATTGCGTGCATCCCAACCGGTTCCTTCGAAGGATAGCGTTACACGACAACACGGTTGAGCACCTTCCGCACCCATCCGCGGGCAGCGCCGTGGACAGGTGCGGCCATGCAGCTCGACAAGTCGTGTGTCGTAAAACGCAGTTACCGCACCGTCAGGACAATTTGACGGTGCGGAGCGCGCTCAGGAATGGGAACCATGGTCTGCTGAGCAGGCCGTAAGCCCGGTGCAGGAACTCTTGGCGGACTTGAAGTCCGATGCCGGTCCAATCTCGATCACCTCGCCGCGATCCTCGCCCGAGCAAATCTCGATTGCCCTTGCGAAATCGTTGACCGATCGGTAAATTACCAATCGGTCAATTGAACGAGGAGGTCAGATGGACATCGTGTCATTGTGGCGGCAAGTGGAGAACCCATTGAGTTACGCGGTCCCCTTTTTCTTCGTTCTAGTTGCGATCGAAGCAGTCATGCTTCGTGCTGACGAGCGCAGGGAAGGAAAAACCGGCTATTCAATGATCGACACACGCACGAGTCTGTTGATGGGTTCCGGCGCCCTGATGTTCATGTTGCTGATCAAAATCGTGACGCTGTTCCTGTTCGCGCTCGTCTGGACGCACCTCGCGCCCTGGCATATCCCGGCCGGCACGTGGTGGAGCTGGATTCTGCTGTTCGTCGTCGTAGATCTCACGTGGTACTTCAACCACCGTTTTTCCCATCGTGTCCGCATCGGATGGGCAGCTCATCAGGCACATCATTCGAGTGAGCACTTCAATCTCGGCACAGCACTGAGGCAGAAATGGAATCCGTGGTCCGAGGCCATCTTCTGGCTCCCGCTGCCGTTCTTGGGTTTCGAGCCTTGGACCATCTATGTCGCATTCGGATTCAACCTGATTTACCAGTTCTTCAGTCACACCGAGACCATCGGGCGCTTGCCTCGCCCGATCGAGGTCATCTTCAACACACCCTCACATCACCGCGTCCACCACGGCAGCGATGCTGAATACCTCGACAAGAATTACGGCGGCATCCTAATTATCTGGGACCGCATGTTCGGCACCTTCCAGCAAGAACTCCACACACCGACATACAGACTGACCACTCCGGTTAACACCCATAACGTCTTCAAGCTCCAATATCGCGAGTACGGCAACATCATCGCGGATGTGAAGCAAGCTCCCCGATGGCTGGACCGCCTCGGCTACATCTTCGCCCCGCCAGGATGGAAGCCCCGCCGTCTGCGTGAAGCCGAGAAACAAGCCACCAACAGCACTGCAGAAGGCAAAATCACCGCGACCCAGTGATTACCTGGGACCCCGCCGCCCTCGCTGGATCCACGACACGGGGATACGGGAGACTGGTCGACGTGGACGGCAATCACGAGAACACCTCGACCGCAGCGAATCGACCGGCGGGAACCAAGGGCATGCCACGCAGCGAACGCGAGCAGTCCATCTTGAACGCCGCAGTCGACGAGTTCGGCCAGCTTGGATATGCGGGCGCTTCCCTGTCCACCATCGCCGCAAACGCCGGAGTTTCCAAGCCGTTGATAATGAACTATTTCGGCTCCAAAGAGGCTCTGTATGTCCAATGTGTCCGACGGGCAGGACAGAACATGGTGGACCGAATCGAAACTGTCCTCGCCACCGATCACCCGCCCCTGAGCAAGGCAGCAGAAACACTCGCCACTATCTTCGACGGCCTCCAACCTCGCCCTCATGACTGGAACGTTCTTACCGACCGCACCACTACGCCCGGCGGAGCCGCCTACGAAACGGCACAACACTATCGCGATCTCATCAATGCTCAGGGCGCCCGCGGAGTCGCGAACTTCGTCGACAAAACACGTCTCGAAAACGAGGACGCGGCGGTACTGACCGAAATCTGGATCAGCATCGTCACCGCACTCGTCCGATGGTGGCTACGCCACCCCGAGCAGACCGCCGCCGACATGACCCAGCGCAGCTACCGCATCCTCAGCGCCATCACCTCTCCCGACGTGTTACATCCCTGACAAGGTGATGCTCGCCGCGCGACCGGGAGGACAAGCCTCCGACTCACCAGCGAACTCGATCCGACGAACGGTTTGATTGCGATCGGCAGCACGGCCGGAACAGGAGCAACAATCCTGAGGTCTCCCCCGCTGGCGACGAACTCTTGGGGCCTCGACTGTGTGCAGAGGCAGCAGCCAAAACTCATCACGACGATGCTCTGTCCCCTCAGCCACCGAACAGCCTCTGTCGAAGCACGCACGCTTTGGTCAAGCCTCCGTCAGCGGGTGCCCCAGCTCCCACTCGTGACCGAACGGGTCGATTATCCGTCCCAGTCGCCAACCGTGCTCGTCGGCGACCGCCGCGCTCCGGCGAGCACCCGCCTCGACCGCTTGCTCGATGAGACTGTCCGGGTCGTCGACAACGAGGAGGGTACGGCTTGTAGCTCCGCCAGCGGCAAGGGGTTCGAGCCGACCCCGGATGGCGCCTGGGGTCGCGACCCAGAACACGGCGTCCCCGACTGCCAACTGCGCGACGATGTCCTCGCCGTCGCCGACCTGATGCATCACTGTCGCGCTGAACGCCGCCTCGTAAAAGGCCACGGCGGCGGCGCCACGATCGACCCACAGCTCAGGTTGAATACTGGCCATCACAGGCTCCTGTCGGATTGGCCTACGCCACAGCGCGTGAGGCGCGAAGAAACTCAGCATGCCCCATGATGTCGCGACTGACATAGCGGACGCCGAAGCGGTGCCGTGCGAAGCTGAGAATGAGCAGATGTGGCACGACACTGGGTTTGGCCTCGATCCACCGATGAAAGTGTCCGTTAACCGGGTGTCGAACTGAAGAAGGTGCCCCCTGAGCTCGAGTTCACCTTCGGCCACAACCGCTGACTCGAATCGGTCCTGCGCCAGCACCTGATCGCCCTCGCCGACCGCACCGGCATCCTCCCCGGCATCACCGACCGTGCATTCGTCGACATCGACTCCCTGCTGCGTCCGGTCTACGGCCAAGCCAAACAAGGCGCCTCGTATGGGCACGCGAGAATCGCCGGAAATAAGATCCTCCGCAAAGGACTCTCCCCCCTCGCCACGATCATCAGCACCGCCGACTCCGCCCCGGTCGTCGCCGGTATGCGACTGCGGGCCGGACGCGCCGGATCAGGTATGGGCGCCGCCCTGATGGTCCCCAAGCGATCGTCACCGCCCGATTGGCCGGCACCACCGGCAAGATCCGCGTCCGCGGTGACTCCGCGTACAGCGGCAGCTCGGTGGTCCGCGCACGCGTGCGAGCAGGAACCGAATTCTCGTTGGTCACGGCACGTAACACCGCCGTGCAGCGAACCATCGACTCGATCCACGACGACGCGCGGACGCCGGTGAGATACCCCGGCTCGGTCCCAGACCGAAGACACCAGCGGATGGATCTCCGACGCCGAAGTCGCCGAAACCATCTACACCGCTTACGCTTCCACATGTCATCCGGTCACAGCACGGCTGATCGTTCGCCGAGTCAAAGACGCTGCGAACGGTGACGCCCTCTTTCCCGTCTGGCGGCATCACCCGTTTTCCGCCGTCACCACCCTGCCGACGACCACCGCCGACGTCACCCACCGCGCGCACGCGATCGTCGAAACCGTCTTCCCCGACCTGATCGACGGACCACTCGCGCACATGCCGTCCGGATCGTTCGCCGCAAACTCCGCCTGGATTCTGTGCGCGGCGATCGCCCACAACCTGCTACGCGCGACCGGAGTCGTTGCCGCCGGACCCTACGCGAAAGCGAGAGGGGCGACTCTGCGGAGAAAACTCGTCAACATCCCTGCCCGCCTGACTCGCCCCCAACGCAAACCGACGTTGCATCTACCGACCCATTGGCCTTGGTCCGATGCGTGGCTTAACCTGTGGCACAGCATTATCGGAAGCTCACCACCGAACGGAACCTGGCACCCGACCACACCGCCGACAACGGCCGGTCAAGGACACAACTGTGGAAAAGCTGGGAAGACCAGCGGCTACCGCCTGCACACCATCACTCACATCGCGAAATCACCGATTCATACGCCACCGCTCAGCAAACGGAGGCGTAGATCCGAATAGATATGTCGGCCAGCAGTTCGCCCATCACACACCTTTCAAGGGAGACGATCGTGGCCTACGGCTACGTGCTGTACGAGATCGCCGATTCGGTAGCGACCATCTGGCATAACCGTCCGGAGCAGCGCAATGCCGAGAACAGCCAGTTACTGGACGAGCTGAACGACGCGGTCGTGCGTGCTGGTGCTGACCCGCAGGTGCGTGCGGTGGTCTTTGAGGGCAAGGGCGGGCATTTTTCCGCTGGGCACGACCTCAAGGAGGTCAGGTCGAGCGGCAGGACTTCTCCCCGGAGGAGCGGTGGGAGTACGAGTCCCGCTCGTACATGGACTACTGCCTCAACATATTCAATCTCCCGAAGCCGACCATCGCCCTGGGTTGACGGCGTCTGTGTCGCAGGGGGTTTCATGGTTGCGAACGTGTGCGACATGATCGGCGCCGCCGACACCGCGTTCTTCGCCGACCCGGTTCTGCACACTATGGGAGTCAGCGCGGTCGAGGTGCTGGTGCACCCGTGGGTGCTCGGGCACTGTAAGGCCCGCGAATTCCTGTTCACCGGGGACCGGCTCTCCGCTGCAGATGCTCTGGCCAGCGGGATGGTCCACCGGGTCGTATCCGTCGACCAGCTCGACGAGGCGGTCGCGACGCTCGCGAACCGGGTGGCGCTCGCACCGCCGTTCGCCACCAAGGTGCTCAAGCGGTCCTTGACCGCACCCTCGTCGAGGTACAGGGCTTTCACGCTGCTCTCGACGCGTACTTCGACGGGCACCAGCTCACCCACTTCAACGATGAGGCCCGTCGCGCGAAGGCCGACGGCGGATTCTCCGAGTCCATTCAGCGCCACACAGGCGGCCACCTCGGTGCGCTGACCTTACGCACCTCACCATCCCGATTCCCCGAGAGAAGGCAGCACCAGGTCCAGCACCGAAGCCGCGTCGAGCACTACAAATGCACGGCGGAATCGGGATGACCGCCGAACACGCGATCGGCCAGTACGTCCGTCGGCTCCTGGCCATCGAGCACACCTTCGGTAGCACCGACGAACACCTCATTCTGCTCGCCGCCGGGATCCGCGATCACGACCTGATCGAGCTCTAACACCGACACGCAGCGGTGACGGCCCGTCGGCGGATGCCGCGTGCGGTCCTCGAATACATGATCTCGGCGGGGCTCCCGCCGTGGGAAATCGTCGTCGCAGCAGCCACCCACTCAGTTCACCGCCGGAGGTGCCGTCGGGGTTACGTGTCGGTGCTGATGCCGAAGCGTGCCGCTACCTCGGGATTGCCGAGCAGTCGCTGGGGGAAGCTGGGCCCGGCGTGTGCGTGTATCTCATGCAGGCGGACAGGGTCACCGCAGTGTGCGCAGGCCACGGTGGTGTGCAGCTCGTGGCCGCAGGAGTCGTGGCTCAGGATCACCGGGAGTTCTTCCCCACGGTGCGCCCAGCTGTCACCCCAGGTTTTCATCGCGGCCATGACGGGGAAGAAGTCGCGGCCCGATTCGGTCAGCACGTATTCGTGCCGGACGGGGTCGAGCTGGTATTCACGGCGTTCGAGCAGGCCGGCATCGACGAGCTTGCGCAGCCGGTCGGTGAGGGTGCTGCGAGCGATACGCAGCGAGGCGATGAACCCGTCGAATTTCGTCTCACCATAAAACACCTCGCGCAACACGAGCAGCGTCCACGCGTCACCGAGTAGGTCGGCGGTGCGGGCGATGGTGCAGGGCCAATCGGCGAAAGACGTCGTTTTCATCAGCTTCATCATATCAGTCTTTGTTTGAGACCCACTTGCGGTGACGAGGGGTAATCCACTACCGTCCTGTCAGTCTTAATATACGACTTAGCAGGAGGATGCATGTCTGACTGGAGTAGTCCACCCGCTGTCACCGTCGAACGGGAGGGTCATGTGCTGCTCATGGGCCTCAATCGCCCGAACAAGCGCAACGCGGTCACCAAGCAACTTCTCACCGAACTCGCCCAGGCGTACGGAAAACTTGAATCCGACGAGAGTCTGTGGTGTGGTGTGCTCTTCGCGCACGGGCAGCACTTCACCGGCGGGCTCGACCTGGCCGACGTCGGCGCCGATCTGGCGGCGGGAACCTTCGAGTTGCCCGCCGGGGCGCGCGACCCGTGGCGACTCGACGACCCCTGGACCAAGCCGGTGGTCGCGGCGGCGCACGGCTGGGTGATGACCCTCGGGATCGAGTTGTTGCTGGCCGCCGACATCGTGATCGCCTCCGCCGATGCCCGGTTCAAGCAGATGGAGAACCGGCGCGGCATCTACCCGTTCGGTGGCGCGAGTTTCCGCTTCCCCCAGACCGCCGGGTGGGGCAACGCCATGCGCTGGATCCTGACCGGCGACGAGTTCGACGCTGACGAGGCCTATCGCATCGGCCTCGTGCAAGAGATCGCACCTGATCCCACCGCGGCGTTGGCCACTGCTCGAGCGATCGCGGCCACGATCGCCGAGCGCTGTGCCCCGTTGGGAGTGCAGACCACGCTCGCCTCCGCGCACCGGGCCCGGTTGTCGGGTGAGCAAGCCGCGATAGAGCAGCTTCGTCCCGATATCGCGCGGCTGCTGCGTACCGCCGACGGCGTCGAGGGCATGCGCTCGTTCATCGAGCGCCGCGACGCCGTGTTCACCGGAAACTGACCGCTCCACCAACCGAAGGAGTTCACTCGATGTCTGCACCGACAGCCGCCCGCCCGGGTCTGTTCGACCTGCCCGAGGAGGTTGCCGAGGCCCGCGCCTGGGCGCACGGTTTCGCCGAGCGCTTTGTTCGCCCCGCCGCTGCGGAATACGACGAGCGTGAGGAAATGCCGTGGCCAGTGATCAAGGAGGCCGCCGCCGCCGGCCTGTATTCCGCCGATTTCGCCGTCCAGTTGCGCGATGATCCGACCGGGTTGCTGCTGCCGGTCGTGGCCGAGGAGATCTTCTGGGGTGACGGCGGGATGGGGCAGGCGCTACTGGGTACCTACCTGCCTGTTTTTGCGATGTTCAGTGCCGCGACTCCCGATCAGGTCACCGCGTGGCTGCCCGAATTCTTCGGCACCGCAAACGAACCCGCGGTCGCCGCGCTGTGTGCCAGTGAGCCCGACGCGGGCAGCGACGCGGCCGCGATCCGTACCCACGCCCGCTTCGACCAAGCCAGCGGGGAGTGGGTGATCAATGGCACCAAGACATGGGCGACCAACGGCGGCATCGCGGGCGTGCATATCGTCAACGCGGTTACCGACCCCGGCCTCGGTGCCCGCGGGCACGCGCTGTTCTACATCCCTCCGGGTACTCCCGGGCTGCGGCAGGGGCAGAAGTTCGCCAAGCATGGCCTGCGTGCCTCGCACACCGCAGAGGTTCTGCTCGAGGACGTGCGCGTACCAGCGGACAATGTGCTCGGCGGCAAGGAACAGCTCGACGCGCGCCTGGCTGCGGTCCGCGAGGGTCGACGGGTGCGGGTGCCGGCGGCCATGGCCGCGTTCGAGGCAACCCGCCCGGGCATCGGCGCCATGGCGCTGGGCGTGGCACGCGCCGCCTACGAGTACGCACTCGAATACGCCGGCGTACGCGAACAATTCGGTCGGCCCATCATCGACAACCAGGCCATCGCCTTCACCCTGGCGGATCTGGCCACCGAGATCGACGCCACCCGGCTGCTGGTGTGGCGTGCGGCGAACATGGCCGCTCGTGGGCAACGATATGCGCGCGCCGAAGGCAGCATGGCCAAGCTCAAAGCCAGCGAGGTGGCCGTGCATGCCACCGAACGCGCGATCCAGATCCTGGGCGGCAACGGCTACACACGCGACTACCCCGTGGAACGGTGGGCGCGTGATGCGAAGATCTTCCCCATCTACGAAGGCACCAGCGAGATCCAGCGCCTCATGATCGCCAGCGCGCTGACCGGCCGGAGGATCCGATGACTGCGCCGCGCTCTCCGCTCGCCGGGAAAGTCGCTGTGGTCTCCGGCGGTGGCCGCGGAATCGGCCGCATGATCACCGAAGGACTGCTGCGCGCGGGGATGAGCGTCTACATCAGCAGCCGCAAGGAGTTCGAACTCGACTCCGCCGCAGCAGAGTTGGCCGAGTTCGGCAGCGTATATGCGGTGCCGGCCGACCTCGCGACAGTCGAGGGCGTCGCCACTCTGGCAGCGACGGTATCCGCGCGCGAGCCCCATCTGCACGCGTTGATCAACAACGCGGGCGCGAACTGGGGCGCACCCTTGGACGAGTTCCCCGCCGCAGCCTGGGATCGAGTGCTCTCGGTGAACCTCAAGGGCCTGTTCATGCTTACCCAGGCCCTGACCTCGCTGCTGCGCGCCGGCGCCACACTGCATGATCCCGCACGTGTGGTCAACATCGGAAGTATCGACGGGTTGCGTTCGCCGCAGCCGGGAATGGACAACTTCTCCTACAGCGCCAGCAAGGCCGGTGTGCATTTGTTGACCCAGCAGCTCGCGGGCGCATTAGCCCCTCACGTCCTGGTCAACGCTATCGCCCCGGGCCTGTTTCCCTCGAAGATGACCGCGGGACTCCTGGCCGCAGGGGAGAGTGAACTCGCCGCACGTATTCCGCTGCGGCGAGTCGGCCGCCCGGTCGACATCGCGGGAATCACCGAATTCCTACTCGGCCCGACCAGCACCTATATCACCGGCGCGGTCATCCCGCTCGACGGCGGCCTCAACGCTCACCGCTGACGCCCCCACGGTGGGGCCGGTCCACCACCGGCCCCACCGTACGTCGTTTCTCATTAACCCAATTTCATCGAGGACTACCATGCCCGCAACCACCCCTGACCACGGCGTGCGGTCGCAACTTCCGACCAGTACTGCGCTGCCGGAAATTCCTGCTGACGCCACACCATTCGCCGCCTCCTACCGCATTCGCACCCACGACGTCGACCACCACATGCGGGTACGACTCGACGCGATCGCACGCTATCTGCAGGACATCGCGACCGACATGATCGAGGCATCACTGTTCTACGACTCGGACCCCTTCTGGATCCTGCGCCGCACCATCATCGACGTCATCTCACCCATCAGCTGGCCGGGAAACGTCGCAGTCCAGCGCTGGTGCTCGGCCACCTCCACCCGCTGGGTCAACATGCGCCAACGGGTGCGCAGCACCCATGAGAGCTCACCGTTCAACCCCCAGCGCCGCCCACCCGGACTCGTGGAAACCGAATCCTTCTGCATCAAGGTCGATCCCGCCGGATACCTCGCCCGCATCAGCGACCCCGCCCAAGCCGAACTGAGCCGCTACGTCCACGACACCCGGCTCAAGTGGCGCCCACTCAACACCGCAACGCCGCCCGACTCGGCCACCGACCGGCTGTTCTCGGTCCGCAGCAGCGACATCGACCCGTTCGGTCACGTCAACAACGCCACCTACTGGCAGGCCATCGAAGACCAACTCGAGGACAACACCGACCTACTCACCGAACCCCACCGGGCCATCGTGGAATTCCTGCGCCCCATCCCCCCGGGCGCGCACCCCCGCATCCGTGCCCGACGAACACCACGCCAGCTGTGCCTATGGATACTCCTCGAGGACGGCACGGTCGCCGCCACCGCCACCGTGCAACCTTTGCCGCCTCTGACGTCAGAACAAGGTGTCACGGACCCGTAGCGGTTCGACACGCCGAGCCCAGCTCGGCGGGAACGATCGGCGATGACAGAACACTGGATCCCATGGCAGCGACCGAGGTGGATCAGAAGCAGTTGGCCGAGCAGTTCCTGGCTCAAGCCAAGGGGCAAGGCATCGAAGTTGATGGGCTAGAGCGGGCTCCTCGATCAGCTCACCAAGAATGTCCTCGAATCGGCGTTGGACGCGGAGATGACCGAACACCTCGGCTACGAAAAACTCGACGCCGTCGGCCGCGGCAGCGGGGCAACTCCCGCAACGGCACTCGTTCGAAGACGGTACTTACAGAGATCGGGCCGGTGGAGATCGAAGTCCCGCGCGACATCGATTGCTCGTTCGCACCGCAGATCGTCAAGAAGAGGCGGCGTCGCCAGGCGATCACCCAGATATCTCGGACCGGCACAACATCGGCCCTTGTCCACATAGAACAGGAACAGAGACAGCATTCTCGGCGCAGTCATCTTGCTGTTCATCTTCAAAGCCGTTACCGGTCGGCGCTGACACCTACGCCAGCTGCTGCACCGCAGCCGACGACAGTGCGGCTCAGACACACACGAACCTCGCACCGGTCACCCCCTGGCCCCGAGCACCGAAAATGATCGATTCAAACCCGAAAGCATCTGAAGTACCCTGACTGATGTCATCGACAAGCCCAAAGCACAAGACCGATTCGACATAACGGTGCGGCGTCGTGCATGGGATCAGTGCGGTCTCGTAGCCTTTGCCCAGCGGGCTCCGGCGCGGGGGTAGTCGCGTCCGGTGTGCCTCGACAATGTCGGCGATGGCGGCCGCGCTCATCGCATCGGCGGGGAACGGCATGTGGCCCCACCGGTCGATCGGTACCGCTACCGGGCACGTCCGCTGCGGCCATTCGGTCACGTCCAAAAAATAGTGCCGCGCAGATGATCGAGCACAAGGGTGGTCGAGGCATAGCGGTCGGCGAAGCGCAACACCGTGTCCCATCGCGACCACACGTCCACCGGCCGGAACCTGGCTGGATCGTCAACGGTGAGCCGAAGTCGATGAGTTGAGACCATCGGGCGCAACGCAACGTCGAGTTTGCATCGGCGCCGATGCTCGACCAAACCATGCCGTTGACAACTGGCGCAATGATCAGTGATCATGTTGAAGGCATGGCAAACCACACGGTATTCACACAGGCGAACTGCGGGCAGATTTCTTCGCCGACACGAACAGACGGCCGCAAGAGCCGGTGGCGGGAGCACAAGATCGCACGTCGTGCGGAACTTCTCGACGGCACACTGGCAGCAATCAGACTGCACGGATGCGACATCGGACTCGATGACATTGCCGCCGAGATTGGAATATCGAAAACCCTTCTGTACAAACACTTCCTAAACAAAAACGGCCTCACCAACGCCACGATGGCGCACTATCTCGAAACAACTCTCGCCCCGCGTATCCAATCCGCGATATCTGAGAAGTTCGGCGAATACGACCTCACCCGGGCGGTCATCACCGCCTACATCGAAACAATTGCACACGACCCCGATGTCTACCTCTACGTCATGGCCAACACCACAAGCCGTGACGCCACCACGCAGGCGGAGCGCACGATCGCCGAACTTCTCGCCACCGTGCTCGGAAAACATCTGCGCACCCACGAGATGGACTCCGGCGGCTCAGTCCCGTTCGCGTTTGCGATCGTCGGTGCTGTTCGACTGGCGACACACTGGTGGATCGAACACGGGACGATGCCGATCACTGACCTCACCGACTACCTCACCATGTTCACGTGGGGAGGACTTCACGCCATCGCGGCGGCTGAAGGTTCACCAGCGAAGTTCACATCACGGCCCCGCCGCTCACCGACAGACACCCATGAACCCCGTCAGCACACTTCCGCAGTGCTGCTGACAAGTCATCAGACGGCGATGGACTGCAGTATCCAAGCGTCCCATGGAGATGACCGGCGGTAGGGTTCGGCCGGCGGTCATGCTTGCCCCGATGGACGAATTGCGAACGAGCTCACCGGACGCCCGAGTCGGAAACGACTGTAGGTCGATGGTCCAGTCAGCGGCCACCACCGCGCCCGTCCAGTCCCGTCCGGCGGATGATCGACGACCCAGAGCCTGTCTCCCACCTGTCCCCCGTCCAGCACATGGTCGGGCAGAGGCTGGGCGATATCGACGGTGAGGTCGTCGAGCACACGAAAGGCGTTTGCGCCGTCGAAGATGGTCGGTGGCGCGGCGGTTAGGAACGGCTTGTACGACGTGATCGGATGGCGCAGTGGAGGGCCGAACGTCGGGGTGCCGTCCAGGTCGACCCGAACAAGGCTGCTCGGTCCCAGGGCGCCGGTATTGGGGTCCCGTTGGCGGAACAGCAGAACAAACCCGTCCTCGACGGTGCACATCGATTCGAGGTCACCGCAATCGGTCATGCTGCGCGACTTTAGATCTCGACCCGGCCAGGCGAGGAGTAGTTCGGCCGCTGGTCTGTACCGCCGACGGGGGGTCCTGCGGCGAGGGTGACCGACCAACAGCGACGACCGACAACGTCGACATCGATGACTGGTCCCGTCGGTTTCGCCCAGTGGTTGCCCACCCAGTGCGCCGCTCGTCGCCCGAACGGGCAATTCTTTAGGTGCCCGACGACGTTCGAGGCGAGGTTACAATTACCCGCCGATGGTTTGGCTTCGGAAGAATGGCCACCTCGCCCGTCGCGGACACGCCGGCCGCTGATTCAGACCTGCACCATCTGCGAGAGAGTCGCTGCTTACTTAGCCGGGATTGACGTTTACGCGCCAACACTGCGACGACTCGCGTACTAGCTATTCTTCGCGCACTGCCCGTCAGCTCTGGTTAGGCGACGATTACCCGAGAGACTCTGCCGGGCCGTTCCCACCTAGCGCCCAGATTCTCGCTGCGGTAAAGGTCGCCGAGAGCACCAATGCGACAACAAGAACCGATGCCACCACGGTGTACGGCCTGGTACTGAAGTCGTACAACCACGCCGTTCCCACCCCCGACGCGGTCGCAGCGATGCCACCCACCGGCAGTAAGAATGCCACGCGCCTCGCTGTGCGTCGGGCGACCTCGTCACCAGTGACGCGCAAGATCGACCAGACAAACAGTAGCGCCGCACCGTAGGCGAGGACAGCGCTGACTGCGTACAGCGTCAACAAAGAAACCGTTTCTACGGCCACGCTGTAACCGGCTTGCATCCCGGTCAGCGCGTCGGCGAGCAAAACCCACACAGGTATTAAGCCAAGAACTACACCCAACAGACCCGCGGTTACTACCCGCCCGACGCGGTTTCCGCCAGCGGTGGTCATCCGTACGCCCGCGAGGTGCGCGGCACCGCCGATCAGAGCCCCCAGCACGGCTCCGACCACGGCGATCGTCAGTAATTGTCCCCAACTCGGTCCGTAGTACCGGACCGTGAAGCTGGTCGCACCGTCGCAAGTATCGGTCGAACTCCGCTTGAATCCGATATCACCAAAACCGCTCCCGAGCACGGCGATCAGGGATCCGAATACGGCGAACCAGAGGGGCAGTCTCCACATCCGGTCATCATCTCGCACCGACAAGGATTTCAGCGGCGACGCTCCGCTACCGGCAGGTAAGGAAGGGACCGTCGGGTACGTTCTTCGTATGGCTCCAACGTGGGAACAGGTGCGAGGCGCAAACTACGGCACGATGGGACGCAGCATCAGCGGAACCGTCCACCGTCCAGACGGGTCCTGGCAGCTGATCAGACACATACCGGATGCAGCGTGGCGCTACGAAAACGCCGCCGGTGAGCCCGTATTCATCGAGACACCCACCGACCGATGGTCGCGAGGGGCAGACGGGACGATGGTCCACGCCGTGAAATCTCCGAACACCATCTACGCAGTGATGGGAATCGGCTCGCCGTCGCTGCTGCTGCGCGCGTACGACACGTTCCCGCTGAGAACGACCCGCGGATTCGACGACAACCGTTTCGTCGATCCCACCACTCCCCGGCACACCACGGTCCGCGGCCGCGCTGGATGGGAGGTCAGCGGGCGTGACCAACAAGCGAACGAAAATGTGACTTACGTATTCGACGCCGAACTCGGAGTCGCGCTGCGTTGGCAGCGTGGCGAGGACTGGATGGAGCTCGCAGATCCCATTGTGGACAAGGCGTTCGACCGCGACCTGTTCTCGTGGAGCGGGCCGTCGCGGACTGAAGAAGACGAGCTGACACAGCACCAGCGGGAGCACGAGGAACGCCAGCGCGCACTGGCTGAAATCCCCCAGGCGGTGCCAACATGGCTCCCGCTGACGACGCATGTCCATCCCACTTCCGGCGATCCCCGCACCGGCGAGCTCAGCTTGTCCGTCGGCGGCAACGCACCTCAGTTCACCTTGCGTCGATGGGTGACCGCCATCGGTGAGCCCAAACTCGATTGGCCTAACGACTCGACACCCCAACGGCACCGACAGCCCCTCGGGGACTGGACGTACGAGATACGCAGCTATCAGGAGATGGATAAGGCGGACTGCGTGCGCATCGTCGAGTCGATTGTTCCCGTTGACCCACCGAACCGCAATCCAGCCGACATCAGCGCAGAGCTCGCCTCGGAGGAACACGACCGCCAGGAAGCGGAAGTGCTCGCGTCCCTGGGAACCGGACGCACGTTCGAGGATGCACGGGGATACGAATCCTTGCTCCTAAGAACCGATTTCACCGACGAAAACGCCTGGCGCACCATCGCCGTCACCGCCATGGCCCCGGTTCCTCAGGGCAGTGACATGGATTTCGCCGCCAACATCACCTGCATCGACAACCGCGTGTACGACGGTTTAACCGTCGACGGAGTGCTCAATTTGATGGGTGAGCCGCCGCCGTACTACATATTTCTCGTCGACGCCGAAACTGTCCGCAATCCCGAGATGCCCATCGTCACGGTTTACACAGGTCCCGACGACCCGGAACGTCCGCGCGGCAGAACCTTCCGCGTCATTCCCACCGAGATGTGGAGTGTGGAGAACAACCTGTCCCTCGCGAACATGGATTTCGAGGACTTCGCAGACAGTACAGGCGAAGACGGGATCTTCCGCGGGTTCTGACGAGTTTGGCAAAAGGACTACAGATTGTCGATTGAGCCCTCGACGCGGTGCCACTATCAGAACGCTACGTACACCGTAGAGCTAGCGGTCTCGCGTTTTCGGCGGGCGGGCATACGTTTGCTGTCGGTCCGTCTATCGTGCAAGTTGTTCCATATTTTCGACAGTCGACCAGACTGCGTCGACGATCGCGCAGCTCAGGCTGACCCAGCGTCGCTCATGGGGGTGCGGGTTCCGCGCCAGGACTGCAGCGGTGAGTCGGTCCAGACCGGCACTGTCGAGGACTGTGGCCATCGTGCGATCATCCACCCAGCCATCTCTCGAACACCGGACGTGCGGGCGAGCGTGTCGCAGAATCGGAATGGGTGTTTGAGATCGCGTTCAGATTGCCAGGCAGTTCGTCATTCTCATGTCGAGAGTCGTTCCCGATTGTTGGACGCGGCCTGCGTCCAACAGTGGCGGGCTTCTCCGTGTGTGAGAACGTTGCAGGGTGACACTCAAGAACAATTGGCTGCTTCTCGATGTCATCGAGCCGCGTGACATGACGGTATTGATGGTCGGTGACAAGGCGAGGCAAGGCGTGCCGTGGAGATCAGTTGTAACTCAGAATTAGAAGCAGCTACTCGACGCGGTGATCGAGTGCATTCGCTCCAAACAAATTGTGCTCGTCGATGTTTCAAGATCGCGACGCATTGCCGCTTTACCAGTGATCGAGAGCACCCACGATCGGGTGCACGGAGTGTGGGTGTGTACTTTCCCCAGTACCGAATCACCGACGACACCGGCGCCCTCGTGGTCCTTCCTGTGGGATTTGGAAGCTGGGTTCGCGATGCGCAGCGAAGCCACCGGAATGTCCTCGAGCTGGATCGATCTTGGCGTACCGACCCGGCGTCCGATCGCCGACGCCCTGCAGGCGTTCGATCTGTCGGACCAAAACGCTACCGCTCTTGCCGGTCTCGTACGTAGATCCGGAACCAGTGTGGACCGGTACACCGTCGTCGAACATCGTCCCGGCATCGATCGGCACGTACATTTCGCCGTACATTCACATTTGGGCTCTGCCCCTGAGACCTCGCCGCGGTTTCTTCGGGGCTTGTCCGTCGATATTGGCGCTGCGCCCCCATCGATTCGCCAGCCAGCACCACAGTTCGGTGACCGAATCGCGCAAGCGCTTACAACAGGGAACCAGTATCGCGCGATCTCAGATCCGGATACGCTGAATTTATTGCACTGGCACGGAACGCCTGCGCCGCGTATCGCGTGGATGGCAGACAACACAGCCGATGCGCCGATTCTGCACCCAGACGACATGCCCGCAGCGAAACAAGCGGTGGAAGATCTCCGTGCCAGCGACCCAGGCCGCAGAATCGACCTCACGGTTCGGTTCCTGACCCTCGACGGCGACTACGAACCCATCGAGTTGACGATCTCACTCATAGAACTCGAGGCGGCAAGGGCAGCTCTACTGGTCGTACTGACGGTGACGTAAAACCTTGGCAAAGAGCAGTTCACGCTAGACCCTGCGCGCGATCGTTGACTCTGGTAACTTTCCACCCAGCACACCTCGGTGTGTTTGAGGATTCATCCTTGTACACGTCGGGAGCCTCCTCCACCAACCGTGAGGTTGAAGGCCGTCTCTCACCATACTGAGAAGAACGCGGCGCACGTCCACGTCATCGGCGTACATCGTTACGGCCATGACGCGAAATCGACTGACTATCGAGCTCAGTGACTCATACATCCTGGAGGAGAGTTATGCGCAACATCAAAGCCGTCGCAGGAATCATCACCGCTGTGACGTTGTCCACCGCCGTCATCGGTGGTGGCGTAGCCGTTGCTCAACCGGCCACTACCGACGCCGACGTAGCAACTCAGACCGGCGCATCGACCGTAGAAACCGTGGATGCGGCGACGATTTCACAGGTCAACTCCATTCTTGCCCGCGAAGGATCACAGGCATTGCCTGCCGAAACCAACAAGCTGGGTTTGAGCGCAGACAACAAGCTTCTCGCCTTCGACCGCGCAGGCCAAGAGTTGGCGTTCGTCGACTCGACACCGCAGTACCGCGGTGATATCCAGCTCTACGAGGACAGCTTCCTGCAGAACGCTACGCAGGCCGTCGTCGGGTGCGTTGGCGGCGTCATCGGTTACGACGCCATCCTCGAAATCCTCCAAAAGCGTGTTGGCTACTTGGCATTCGTGAAGTTCCTCGCCGGGCGAGTGGGTTGGGGTCTGGCGGTGACCTGCGCAAGTGGCGCAGTGTCGAGTGCAATGGGATGGTGATTCTATGCGGGCAATAGTCTTTCTCCTCGTCCTCGGCCTGATCTACAAATGGCCGGTCTTCGGCGACGATCCCGGTAGCTGGTCGGCTGTCTCGCAGGGCATTGCGATCGGGGCAATAGCCTGTACAGCGGTGACGCCAGCGGGGCGGAAAGCGTTGCGACGCATCAAGGGTCGTATCGACGGTAGCTATACCTCACCCACGAGCTGACCTCTACTTCTTCGGTGTCCCCGGCCTGCAACATCGTCGGGGACACCGAAGGAGCTTGATAGACAAGCCTCCACTAGGACTAGCCCTGCTGATATGTCCGCGCCGCGTGAACTTGACTGCCCACCAGTGATCGTGCCGAGGGCACGGTGCCGACGAATAGGAACTATGGCTATGCGCCGAGCAGTTCTGGCTGTATCCCTGCTAGCCATTTCCATCTGCGGGCACGTCGCGTCGCCCCACCAGGCCCAGGGCGTGCCCGAAATCGATCCAACCACACCGGTGGGGTACCGCGTCGTCAACGGAATCGCTGACACCTCGACCCTCATCGAGGCTGCAGGAATAACACGCGACACCGGCTTGACAACCACCTCCCCATCACTCGGACAGGTCCCGGACGCACGATCGGTCTTCGGCCCCGACGAACTCGGAATGATCAACAACACCAACGCCTTCCCTTCCCGCAGCTTCGGCGCGATCGACTACAACGGTCTGGCCAACAACTGCACCGGATGGCTCGTCTCGCCAGACACCTTGGTCACAGCCGGACACTGCCTTATGAGAAATGGACAGGTCGCCTCCAACCTGACCTTCAGTCCCGCACGCAATGGAACCAGTGCCCCCGTGGGGCACTGTCCCCGCCAAAGAGATTTGGGTCGACCAGTTCTTCCCGGAGCGATCCGGACATGACTGGGGAGTTGTCAAACTCGCCGAGCCCGTAGGCAACACCGTCGGCTGGATCGGATTGAAGAACACCCAGGACGCGACCTGGGTCGGATCTACTCAGACCATCACCGGATATCCAGCAGACAAGCCGGCAGGGACAATGTGGTCCGCGAACGGTGAAATCACAGCGGAAACCGGCAACACGTTCACCTACACCACAGACACCCTTGGTGGCCAAAGCGGCTCCGCAATATACCGAGAGAACTACGCGATCGGCATACACGTGACGGGTGGTTCGCAGACCAACACCGGGACCCGCATCACCGATGAGCTCTTCGACACGATCGTCAATCTGACAGCGCGTTGAGGCGCATCGTCGATAGCGCCGTCACCCGCCCCCGAGGCCGAAAAGATCGCCGTGACCTAAAGGGGCTCAGGACATCTTTGACCGATCGTCATCGACACATGGTTACCCGCTTTTGGGGCGATGGGCGTTGGTTTTTGGATGGGTTTGGTGGAGGTTCGTGCGTATACGCCAAGCTCGATGATGCCGTCGAGGACGCGAAAGTAGTTGTCTTCGACGACGACCGTCACGATGGTTCCGGCGTGGGTACGGCCGACCTTGAGCAGCTGGCCGGTCACCACGATTCGGCCGTCTTTCGGGACGCGTCGCTGTACGCTCTGCGGCTCAGCCGGCGGCGGCGCGGGTAACGTTCCCGTAGCTTCCCGTGTGCCGGTCAGAGCCGCGACCTGGCTGGCATCGAGCGGGTTCGGCAGTGTCGCGAGCAGGACGTTGTCGAAACTGGCATAGATCAGCCCTGAGTCGATTCGCAGCGTCACTCATGCACCCGCTCGCTCGACTCCGAGGTGGAGTCGGTGACCGGCGAGAATGACGGCTCCGTCCCTGCCTGCGGTTCGGTCGACCTCGATCGGTCGCGGCTTGGTAGCGAGGTCTGCAGTGTCTACTCACCGGAGCAGCGCGAGGCGGTCCTGCTACCGACGACCCCAGCAACCCGACCCTGCCTAGTTCGCGTCGACCCATGCATGACCCAATCACGACTCCTACCCCTGCTGGTGGCGACCACCGACACGACCCCAGCAATGACGGACACCGCCCTTTTCCTTGGCGACCAACGCGCCAACGAATGCGCACTCAAGTTTTCGCGACACGGCTCGCTTAATGGGTGGTGTGAACCGCACCGGTGAGTCCGGAGACTTGGTTTCGTGTGAGTTCGGTCAGCTCGCGAGCTGATCCGATTGTCGAGTGTAGTGGAGCTGTTCGCATTCGATCGGCGGGATGTCGCCGCAGAATCCGTA
>NZ_JASISW010000023.1 GCF_030063335.1 Rhodococcus sp. G-MC3
TCTCGGCACAGTTCATCTTTGAACTCTGCCGAGAACGATCGCCGAGATCTGCTCATGCTGGTCGGACTCATTTCAGTAGATTCCTATTCTAAGCGGGTCCACTGTCCGAAATCCTTGGGCCGATCAGACCGCTCGCGCCGACGAGACCGCTGATGGAGGCGAAGGCACTGCTGTTCGACGTATTCGGAACTGTGGTGGACTGGCGTTCGAGCGTCGCTGCCGAGTGCGCAGCTGTCCTTCCGTCCACGGTGGACTCACATGCGTTCGCGGACAGCTGGCGGAGTTTGTATCAGCCTGCGATGCAACAGGTTCGGTCCGGTGCACGGGAATTCACCCGGCTCGATGTCTTGCATCTGGAAAGTCTGCGGACCGTCCTGTCGGAGTTCGAGGTTCAGCTGCCCGAACCTGCCATTGCTGACCTCAACCTGGCGTGGCACCGCCTGACACCATGGCCTGATTCGGTCGAAGGAATCGTGCGACTGAAGTCGACATATATCGTCGCTCCCCTGTCGAACGGCAACATCTCGTTGCTGCTGGACATGGCGAAGAACGCCGGTATCCCGTGGGATGCGATTCTCGGGGCCGAACCCGTACGCGCCTACAAACCAGCTCCCGAAGCCTACCTGCGCACCGCCGACGTCCTCGGCCTGCAACCGGAGCAGTGCATGCTTGTTGCGGCGCACAACAGCGATCTGGCCGCCGCACGTGAGTGCGGATTCCAGACCTCGTTCGTCTGTCGGCCTCGTGAACATGGACAAGGCCAGACAATCGATCTGTCGGCAGAATCAGAGTGGAGCTACAGCGTCACCTCGATCATCGAACTCGCCGTTGCGTTGGGGTGCTGACTCCTCTCGATTACGCATGGGCGGCCATAGTCGCTACAATTGGTCTTCGGTGCGCCGGGAAGTCTGGTCGGCATGAATCGACCATGCCCGAAAGTTGCCGCCACTGAGCAACTCGGGCAACGACCGACCCGAAAGGTCCCGATGCCGACATCATCGACTCGACGTCCACTGTTTTCCCGCGGATCCTGGTCCGAAGCCGACCGGATAGCAGCCATCCTCCGCAAAGAAACCGTAGGCGGAATTCTGTTGCTCATCGCCGCAGTAGTCGCGCTCGTCTGGGCAAATTCGCCGATCTCGGACAGCTACGAGAACCTGATGGACGCCTCGATAGGTCCGTCGGTACTGCACCTGGATCTGACGGTGTCGACATGGGCAGCCGACGGATTGCTCGCAATCTTTTTCTTCGTCGTGGGTCTGGAACTGAAGCGCGAATTCGTCGCAGGCGATTTGCGTGATCCCGCACGTGCAGCTCTCCCTATTGCAGCGGCGATAGGCGGAATGGTACTTCCGGCAATCATTTTCGTACTGGTCAATCGGAATACCGGCGACGGAGCGTTGCAGGGCTGGGCAATTCCCACCGCGACCGACATCGCATTCGCGGTGGCAATTCTCGCGGTGATCGGCACGCATCTCCCGACGGCACTGCGGACGTTCCTTCTGACTCTCGCCGTCGTCGACGACCTGCTTGCCATCACGGTCATCGCGATCTTCTACACCGACGAGGTCAATTTCGCGGCTCTTGCGCTTGCTGTGATTCCGTTGGTCTTGTTCACCGTTGCTGTTCAGAAGCGAATCCGGTCGTGGTGGATCCTCATCCCCCTCGCCGTCATCACGTGGGGCTTGGTGCACGAGTCTGGCATCCACGCCACCGTCGCCGGAGTTCTGCTCGGATTCGCAGTGCCGGTCATCCGCAGCCGAGCGGCAGGCGGCCCGGATGCAGGGCCAGGTATGGCGGAGCACTTCGAACACCGCATCCGACCTCTCTCCGCAGGCATAGCAATCCCGCTGTTCGCGTTCTGCGCCGCTGGCGTGACCGTTGGCGGGTTCAGCGGACTGACAAGTGCCTTGACCGACCCAGTAGCGCTCGGAATAATCGCCGGACTGTTGATCGGTAAGACCGTAGGAATTTTCGGCACGACATTCGTGCTGTCCAAGTTCACCAAAGCCTCTCTTGACAGCACCGTCAAATGGATCGACGTCGTCGGGATTTCGATGCTCGCGGGAATTGGGTTCACCGTCTCCCTTCTGATCGGGGATCTCGCGTTCGGACCCGGAACGGAACGCGACGACCACGTGAAGATCGGCGTTCTGGCAGGCTCCATTCTCGCTGCACTATTGGCCTCGGCATTGCTGCGAGCCCGGAACCGGGCGTACAAGAAAATCTACGAGGACGAGACGCGCGACGACGATCACGACGGCATTCCCGACGTGTACCAGGGCGAGCATTCCTGAGCGCTAGGCACATTCGTTATCATTTCGAGCGCTGTGTGCCTGTTCCATCAGTTCGAGCATTTTCCCTCTTGATAGAGCGATTCACTCCGGACGGGGAATATCGTGGCGCCCAACAGTGCCGAACTGCACCTCCAGCGCTTCCAGAATCGACGCAAGCCGTTGGTTGACCGCTGTCAGTTGCGCGTTGGTAAGTGCAGACCGAACGACGGATGCCTCTTCGTCAGTTCTCGCACTCGTCGCCGACGCCCAGGTCTTGTGGCCGGAGGCCGTTGCTCTGATCGGCCGACTGCGCGCATCCGTGCCGTCGCCCGCACCCTCGATGAGACCGGCCTCGGTCAGACGTTTGATTCGGGTACTCACCGTGCCTGACGTGAGTTCGAGCGTTCGTGCGAGTTCCGTCGGGGTGCAGGGTTCGTCGCTGCGAATGATGACCGACAACGCTGCCCAATCTGCGCGACTGATGTGATGCTCTTCGGCGAGGTGGTCGAGAAGCCCGTCGAACAAGCGTGACATCCTACCGATCCGTTGACGCAGTTCTTCTACACCTCGATCGGCGGGCGGCATCTGCGCCATCCACTTCGTCATATCTCGAGATACCGAATCCACGTCCGCTCCTTTATCTTGAGTTTCAAGGTATATTAATCTTGAGGCTCAAGATACCAGGAGGACTACATGCCCAAGGTCTGGTTGATCACCGGTGCAAGCTCAGGGTTCGGGCGTGCACTTGCGCATGCCGCGACTCTTCGCGGAGACATAGCCATCGCGACGGCCCGAAACATCGACGGCGTCAAAGATTTCGCACATCGCTTTCATTTGGACGTCACCGACCCCGAATCGGTCCGGCATGCCGTATCGAGTGCGATCGAGGCGCATGGCCGGATCGATTTCGTGGTCAACAACGCAGGCCACGGACTCGTCGGTGTTACGGAGGAGGTGTCCGATGACTCGTTGCGCGACCTCTTGGAGACCAATCTGTTCGGCGTATGGCGCGTGACACGAGAGGTCTTACCCCATTTCCGCAGACAGGGCGGCGGTCATTTCGTCCAGATGTCCTCAGTCGGCGGGATCGTCGGCAACCCGGGGCACGCCGCCTACGCCACCTCGAAGTTCGCACTCGAGGGGATGTCCGAGGCCCTGGCTGGGGAGGTCGCAGGCTTCGGGATCGGCGTCACCATCGTCGAACCGGGACCATTTCGCACCGAGTTCGCGGGTCGATCACTCGACACGACCGAGGCACTGACCGACTACACCGACACCCCAGGAGGAGTCCTTCGCGCCGCATTTCGCGATCAGGACGGCCGCCAACCGAACGATCCCACGCTGGCGGCCGAGGCAATCATAAAAGCTGTCACCTCCGCCCACCCGCCGCTGCGCCTTCCACTGGGCCCGGAGGCAATCACGCGGATCCGCACAAAACTCCGCAATCAGCTCGATGAGATCGACCAATGGGAGGCACTCGCGGCAGCCACTCGATTCGAGTGACCCACCTGCAGTTGAATTCTCAAGACACGGTTATGTGGAAATGCGCCGAGTTCCGCACACCGAGCCGGGCAAACAACCGGCCTCCATCGTGCATATCGCGCACCGTCTCGGTGAGCCCGAGGCGTTGCTGCGGTCGTCCTCGATAGTGGAAATACACCCCGATAGTGCGCGCATCCAGCGGTATGTCGATGTAGTTCACGCCCCACCGCAGTTCATGCCCGCGCCCATCGACGTCGAGAGCGGGCTTGGTGAACAGCACGTGGAACCAGCCGTTGATCCAGGCGGGCTTGACCGTGACACAGGTACTACGGACACCAACCGCCATTGTTCGCTCTTTCTCTCGTGGGTTACACGCTAACCGAACGGCCCGAAGGAGAATGGCCGTCGTGACCGTGCACATTCGACAAACGTCTCCGAAGCCCCCGAGGCGAACGCTCTGATCCACGCGTACATGAGGGAGGTCGCCACTCGATGGTACGGACGTCCCGCCGAGAATGACGAAGTGGCGCAAGCGCTTCTCGAGGAACCGTCCGAGGGCCTCGACAAACCTGACGGGTACTTCGCTGTGGCCTACCTCGACAACGTCCCCGTCGGAACCGGTGGCCTACGCTTCATAGATAGTCGAATCGCAGAATTGACCAAGGTGTTCACGCTGCAATCGACGCGAGGCCGAGGCGTCGCATCATCTCTTCTCGAGCACTTGGAGCGCGTCGCGGTCGATGCGGGGCTGTCGATCGCTCGACTCGATACCAGATCCGATCTCGTGGAAGCCTGCTGCCTGTACGAACATCGCGGTTATCGACGCGTCGAACCGTTCAGCGAGTCCGCCTACTCGGATCGTTGGTACGAACTCCGCCTACCCGAGTGAAACGCGTTCGCGTTGCGCGCCAAGACGCGGATTTCCAGCCGCCACTTGTAATTGGGCACCTCTGTCACGGCGCGAGCACAGGCGCACCCATTTCAACTCGGGTCGGCCCGCTCACTCCTTCTCTGCATCACTGGGCCTGGTGACCCCATTACGCCCATTTCACACGGGATCCCGTGCCAAAATCGGGCAATTGGGCCGCTACGCCCACTATTTTGATCAGTGTCGAAGAATGGGCCAGAGCATCACGCACGGAACGGGGTTGCCGACCGAGCAACTCGCCGAGCAGCGGGACGCGATGGCGGCCACTTCGGAGAAAGTGGGCGCTGCCCCTGCCATGATGGTGAGGGGACCGTCGTACGGACCGCCGGATTCGAGGATCAGAGCCGCCGCCTCTGCCGCATCCTCGCGGGCCGTCCACGACACTGGCCCGTCGGCGGGTACCGACGCCAGCTCATGGCGGAGTGGTTGGATCGTGCCGTCGCCTCGCTCGGTGACAGTGTCTGAAATACGGCGATGCGGTGGACCTTTCACGACGCTGACAATCACTCGGAACCCAGCCTTTTCTCGAACAAGATGACGCTGAACCACTCGTCGTCGAAGTCGCGCCTGCCGAACTCCGTGAAACCGCAGCGTCTGTAGTAGCTGCGTAGTGCGAGATTCGTTTCTGCGCAATCGTCCTCGTCTGCGGGGCAAAGGTCGATCACGGGTGCTGCCCCAGCCCGCCCGCATCTTGCCGACACGACAGGACTGAAGTAGGAATGGACAGTGCTTACGTCATCGAAGTACAAGTCTTTCGGCGAGATCGAAGCTCGGGGTAATTCGACAACCTATGAGAAGCTGGCCCTCGGCGTGTCCACAGATGCCGAACTTCTCGACCTGATCGAGCGCCTTCCCGAACCCAGACGCCAACCCAACCTGGTACTCGGGGCCAGCAGACACCTCGGTGCCCCGATGGGTTCTTATGCGGAGTTCAGGCATTGGTTCGTTCGAAACTGGTCCCAGATCGAGCATCTTGCCCGAACGAGGACGACACAAACGAACGAGCCGGGTAGAGCCGCGCTCATCTTGCCGTTGCTCGCGTCGATCGAGGGGCCCCTCGCTCTCGTCGAAGTCGGCGCATCGGCCGGTCTGTGCCTCTACCCCGACCGGTTCAGCTACCTGTACGACGGCGAGCATCGAATCGACCCCGAGAACGGTCCATCGTCGGTATTACTGAAGTGCACCACCACAGGTTCGCCGCCCATTCCTGATCACCTTCCGACCGTGGAGTATCGCGCCGGAATCGACCTGAATCCGCTCGACGTTTTCGACGAGGACCACATGGGATGGCTGAGCAGCCTCGTATGGCCTGATCAGGAGCACCGCCTCCGACGATTGCTCGCTGCCGCCGAGATCGCGCGCAGCGACCCACCCAAGCTGGTTCGTGGCGATCTCGGTACGACTATCGCGGCGCTGGTCGAGGATGCTCCAACAGATGTGACCGTCGTAGTGTTTCACAATGCTGTACTAAACTATGTGGACCCAACGGCCAGAGCGACTTTCGTCGACATAGTGTCTGACCTGCACTGCCGGTGGATTTCGAACGAAGGTATCGGCGTACTACCGGGAATCGACCGAAAACTTGCAACCGACCCTGCTCGATCACGTGGCAAGTTCGTCCTATCGCTCGATGGGGAGCCCTGCGCTCTCGCCGGAGGACACGGTCAATTCCTCGAATGGTTCTCGTGACTTGCGAATCCGCCCATGCCGCAATGGTACCGTTCGGTCGGTTGGATCCGTCGACCACGGTCGTATCGATGAACAGTTGGGAGTTGTTGTCGTGCAGTCGCAACGAAGGTCGTTGTCGCGTCTTCGCGAATTGATCGTCCTCGTGGTGGTGGCACTGTTGCTCAGCTTCGTGCTTCAGACATTTATCGGCAGGGTGTATCTCATTCCCTCGGAGTCGATGGAACCGACTTTGCACGGCTGCGCGGGATGCACCGGGGATCGCATCGTCGTCGACAAGGTCGGTTTCAGGTTCGCAGACCCACAACCCGGTGAGGTCGTAGTGTTCCGATCACCCACGTCGTCGTGGGACGTGGGTTACACCTCCGCCAGGTCCGACAACGGGGTGATGCGCGCGCTCGAAAGCGTCGGCTCATTCGTCGGAGTCGTCGCACCGAACGAGAACGACCTCGTCAAGCGAATCATCGCGACGGCAAAGCAGACAGTGAAGTGCTGCGATGAGCGCGGACGTGTACAGGTAGACGGCCGATCCCTCGACGAGCCCTACATCACCATGGACTTCCTTTTTGCCGCAGGCACACTCGACTGCACGACGGTCCCGGCATCCGCTCGATGCTTCGGCCCGATCACTGTGCCCGACGGCAACCTGTGGATGATGGGCGACAATCGCAATCACTCGGCAGACTCACGAGCACATGTGGCCGACGAATACACTGGGACCGTTCCCATCAGTGACGTCGTTGGGCAGGCACGACTCATTGTGTTGCCTCCATCGCGCTGGGGGACGATCGATTCCCCCGATATACAACAATGAGTTGGTTTACTGAAGAGCTCATCTCGCAAAATACGGTGTAGTTCCCGGTCACGATGTTCATATGCAGCTCAGGTCAGCTCGACGTGCTCGGCACCGGGCCCCGGAGACTCTCGATAGTCGTGGTCCACACCCGTCGCCAGCTCCGAGCACTCAACTGCGACGACATCGGACCGAGCACGGAGGAAGTCGCGTGCGCCCTTGTCGCCCGTGGATGTCGCCATCACCTCTTTCCAGTGCTCGCGGGCGAACACGACTGGGTGACCGGGGGAACCGGCGAACACGGCGCGCGCAATTCCGGACGCGGAATCACGAGCCGCGCTCAGCACCGCACGCACCACATCGGCACCCACATCCGGGGTGTCCACCACATGCACGACGGCAAACGCCGAATCTCCCGCGGCCGCGAGTCCAACGTTCAACGATGCGCTCATTCCGGTGGCCCACTCGCCAGCATGTAGTGCGCGTGCCCCAGCAGGCATGACGGCATCCGCCGCGCCGAGCACCACGAGAACTTCAGTGCATCCTCCGTCGAGCAACGCACGAACGGCGACGGCCAGCCATTCGCCGCCGTGAGCGAGGACCTTGGGTGAGCCGTACCGAGATCCCGCACCGGCCGCCAACAGCACACCGATGACGTCTTCGCTCACCTGGCACCCTCCAATTTTTGGATGTTCGCACAACACTCGCCATGTAGCCGTGAAGAATATTGTGCCGTCTCGACTCGCGGCAAACCCCGCAATAGCCGATTCTGGTATCACTTCTCCTGCAGCGTCGCAGGAATTCATGCCCTGTTGCTACCACGAGGTGCCTTCATGTCCGTCCTACCGATCAAGCGTCGTAGAGTCCATCCGGTCGACGAAGTGCTGCCGATTCCGAAGCTTGCTGCGTACGGTTTCCAGCACGTCGTGGCGTTCTACGCAGGAGCAGTGCTGGTCCCGATCATCATCGGCAGCGCCATCGGACTAACCAACGAGCAGCTGATCCATCTGATCAACGCCGACCTGTTCACCTGTGGAATCGCGTCGATCATTCAGTCCGTCGGCATCTGGAAGATCGGTGTACGTCTTCCGCTGCTGCAGGGTGTGACCTTTGCCGGCGTGTCGCCGGTGATCGCAATCGCCATGGCCAACGGAGGCGGCACCGAGGGGTTGCTGTACGTCTACGGAGCGGTCATCGTTGCGGGGCTCGTCACATTCTTCATGGCTCCTTACTTCAGCAAGCTGCTCAGATTCTTCCCACCGGTCGTGACAGGCACCGTCATCACCATCATCGGCGTCGCATTGCTCCCCGTTGCGGTGAACGATGCCGTCACCAATCCGGCTACGCACGAACAGGATCCGACCAACGGACGCTGGATGGCCTATGCCATCGGGACGTTGCTGATCATTGTGCTCATTCAACGCTTCTTCAAAGGCTTCATGGCGACTATTGCTGTGCTCCTCGGTCTGGTCATTGGCAGCGCCGTAGCATTTGTCTTGGGCGACATGAGCTTCGACGGTACCGGCGACGCATCATGGGTCGGGTTCACCCAGCCGTTCCTGTTCGGTGTTCCCAAGTTCAGTGTCGTCGCCATCATTTCGATGATCGTAGTCATGCTGATAATCGCGGTCGAGACCACCGGCAGCGTGTACGCCACCGGTGAAATCGTCGGCAAACGCATCAAGAAAGACGACATCGCCGCAACATTGCGAGCGGACGGCGTCGCCACGGTCATCGGCGGAACGTTCAATTCGTTTCCTTACACCGCATTCTCGGAGAATGTCGGACTCGTCAGACTCACTGGCGTCCGCAGTCGTTGGGTCGTCGCGACGGCCGGCGGCATCATGATCCTGCTCGGCCTCCTGCCGAAGACTGCCGCAGTCGTCGCCTCGATCCCGCCTCCCGTATTGGGCGGCGCAGCACTTGCTCTGTTCGCGACCGTCGCCGTCGTCGGAATCCAGACCCTCTCCAAGGTCGATTTCACCGATCACCGCAACCTCATCATTGTGGCGACAAGCCTCGGCCTTGCGATGCTGGTCACCATCCAGCCGACCGTCTCCCAGGGGGTGCCCGATTGGCTCGAGATGCTGTTCGGCAGCGGTATCGTGCTGGGCGCCGTCACCGCGATCGTGCTCAACGTCCTGTTCTTCCATATCGGTAATCGCGGCCAGGCAGTGGCGGGTGGTCCGGGTAGAGGTATCACGCTCGACAAGGTCAATGCCATGACTCCGGACGAATTCGCGGCCACGTTCGGTGGTCTCGTCCAAGGCACACCGTGGGTGGTCGAGCGGGCTTACCAGCAGGCGCCGTTCAAAGATGCGCACAGTCTGCGCGAGGCCTTCCAGGAATCTCTGCTGGCGGGCACCACCGAGGATCAGCTCGAGCTCATCAACAGCTACCCGGACCTCGGCAGCGAAGATGCGACCGGAACCCTGCACGCGACCGATCACACCGGCTTGTCCAATCTCGAAGAGGACGAGCACGAGAATATCGTTCAACTCGCGACCGAGTACCGCGATCATTTCGGATTCCCACTCGTGATCTGCGCCCGCGAAACCGAACGCTACGACCGTGTCCTAGCCAACGGCTGGTCCAGAATCGAGAATGCAACAGCGGCCGAGCGGTCGTTTGCAATGATCGAGATCGCCAAGATCGCGAACTACCGCTTCGACGACCTCGTCGCGGACGCCAACCCCATCGCGGCGGCCCGCTTCGGTCGACTGGCCGAGTACAGATAGCGAGATGCATTGTTACACGAATGGATAGGGCTCGACGGCTTCAACAGACTGTCGGATCGACAGTCGATGCACGCTGTGTTCGAGTGTTGCTCGTCCTCGATCTGGGCGCGCCGCGTCGCAGGCAGTCGGCCGTTCGAAACCCGAGACCAGCTACTGGACAGAGCTGATCGAGTTCTCGCCGAACTACCGGAGACGGAGATCGACGAGGCACTCGACGGGCACCCGAGAATCGGCGGCCGAGCCGATAGTCTGTCGTCGCAGCGCGAGCAGGCAGCCGTGCAGAGCGCAGGGTCGGACGTACTCGACGCCCTGGCCGATGCAAACCGAAAGTACGAGGAACAGTTCGGCCACGTTTACCTCGTCTGCGCGACCGGAAGGTCGGCAGCGGAGCTCCTCGCTATTCTCGAGGAGAGACTGGGGAACGACCCCGAAACCGAGCGACGGGTGCTGCGCGTGGAACTGGCCAAGATCAACAGAATTCGACTCAACCGCATGTTGGGGCCGGAGGAATGAGCGGGCTCAGCACACACGTCCTCGATGCGGTGAGCGGCACCCCGGCCGTCGGAATTCGTGTGTCCCTGTTCCACGACACCGAGGGTGAGGTCGCCACTGCCGCGACCGATGCCGACGGACGAGTACCCGAACTTCTTCCCGCACCGCTGGCGGAGGGTAAGTATCGCTTGTCCTTCGACACCGGCAGCTATTTCGAGGTGCTCGGCACACCAACGTTTTATCCGGAGGTGTCGATCTCGTTCAACGTCACCGACCCCCGCGCGCACTATCACGTTCCATTGCTGTTGTCCCCGTTCGCCTACTCCACCTATCGCGGGAGCTGACATGACCGACCTGAACGGCAAGATCGTCCTGGGGGCCAACCAGTACGGCAAGGCGGAGAATCGTGTCGTCCGCATCTACCGCGACACTCCCCGTCACGAGATCCACGACATCAACGTCTCCAGCGCTCTTCGCGGCGACTTCTCCCTCGCACACCTCGTCGGCGACCAATCGAACGTCCTGCCCACGGATACACAAAAGCAGACGGCTTACACGTATGCGAAGTCAAAAGGCCTGCTGCACATCGAGAGTTACGGACTCGATCTCGCACGGCACTACGTCGACGACGTGGGACCCGTCGAAGGTGCGCGCATCGAGTTGGAAGAGTACGCGTGGCAACGCGTCGTCATCGACGGCACCGAACACGATCACACCTGGACCCGCAAGGGCGAGGAGATCAGGACGTCGGCGGTGACCGTCGAGGGCAACGGTGAGCACCAGAAGACCTGGGTCGTCAGTGGCTTCAAGGAGATGATCATCCTCAAGTCGACCGGGTCCGAGTTCGCCGGATTTCTCGAGGACGAACTCACCGTGCTCGAACCGACACACGACCGTGTGATGGCGACTTCGTTGACCGCGCAGTGGCGCTACACCAAGACAGACGTCGACTGGGACGATGTCTACGCCGGGGCGAAGGCCGCCATGGTGGAGCGATTCGCCAATCTGCAGTCACTCGCGCTGCAGCAGACGCTGTATGCGATGGGTGAGGCTGTGCTGATGAAGTACCCGTTCATCGCCGAAATTCGACTCTCTGCACCGAACAAGCACCATTTCCTCTACGACACCGGCCGCTTCGGAGTCGAGAACGTGGGCGAGGTGTTCAACGCCGACGACCGTCCCTACGGCCTGATCCAGGCGACCATCGAGCGCGAGGACGCGCCCGACAGCGGCAGTGCGTGGCGAAACTATTCGGTGGTCGGGTAGGCCCGGCGCAGAATCAGCGCAATACCTGCTCGGCCCACTCCACCAATGGGGTCATCGAATTCCAGGTGTCCCGCACGTACACAGCAGCTTTCGGCGTCTCCAGCCACTTCGGCGAACCGAAATGCTTGCTGACGGTCAAGGACTTGTGCCGCAACAGGTCGATCCGTGGGTGATCCACCTCGTACCCGCGAGGTTTGGTCTTGAGCTGATCGCCGCCGATCGCGAAGCCTGCTTTGGCCATGGCCGCGACGATACCCTCGAGCTCGGCGCCGCGGACCTCGTTGTCGACCGCCGCACGGAACAGTGCGATGCCCTCGGTGGTGGCGCCGTAGAATCCGCCGGCGACGAACAATCCGGCTGGGTCGATCTGTACGTAGAACCCCAGACTCGGTCCTCTGGCCACGAATGCACCCTGGTGCGCCTTGTATGGAGTCTTGTCCTTCGAGAATCGGACGTCGCGGTAGGGACGAAACAGTTTCGCCGCACCGAATGTGGGTTCCAGCTCGGCCACCAGCGCGGTCATCGGCACTTTGACTGCCTCGTCGTACACGTCCTTGTGCGCGTTCCACCACACTTTGCTGTTGTCCGCTTCGAGATCCTCGTAGAAGTCGAGTGCGGCGAAGGGAATTCCGGTGAAAGCCATGGGCTCGATTCTAGGCGCGCGTATCGGCCGGACCGATGGACTGCAAGGCCAGGAAGACGTCGAGACGGTCAGCAGTGGAACCGAGATCTCGACCGAGAAGCTCCTCGATCCGTTTGATTCGGTAGCGGACCGTGTTCAGATGGACGTGCAGCACTTCGGCGGTCCGGTTCCAGGATCCGCCGTGTGCAAGGAACTCTCGCAGCGTCTCGACGAGTCCACTGTCCGTGTTGTAGTCGAGAAGAGGCCCGAGCACCCTCTGCGTGTATTCGCGACGCACGCGATCCGGGAGAATCGACACCAGCGACAGTGCAGAGTGCAAGTCACCTGCCGCCACCACGGCAACCTGTCGATCACTCGACAACGCGACGGTAGACGCATGCCGCGCCGCATGAATTGCACCCTCTAGTGCAGTGCCGGTCACCTCCGAACTGACGCCGACGACGAGCCTGCTGCGGCCGATACCGGGCGCGAGACGGCGCAGCCGCGTTCGAAGGATCGGCACGATGTCGACGCCCTTGGTTGCGACGATCCCGACGACGTCCCCTTTGCTTCCGCCACCGACACATCCACCGCCGAACGAGGTCAGTGTGTCCGACAGGACCGTGCGCAGCAGTTCGCGCATATCACCGCGCCCGACGAACGACGCACTGATCACCACGATAGGATGGTCGGGATCCACTCCTGCCTGACGAAGGCGGACGAGGGTTTCTGCCTTCGACCAGTCTTCTTCGAGAAGGTGCACCGCTTGATCGGCGATTTCACGACGTACGAGCCTTCCCTCCTCGCGTCGGGCGCGGTCGAGCGCAGCGATCGAGGCGAGTTGGCCGAATGCATCGGCAATGGAGGGATCGAAGGCCTCGAAATCTCCTGCTACCGCGACAAACCAGCGCATCGCACGGGTCGAGAGTGACGCTCCGATTCCAAAGATGCTGTACGTGCGTCCACCGTCGAGGGTCACTGTCGCCGGCAGCCTCTCCGCGGACAACGCTCGGTGAGTGAGGGAATCGACGTCGGCATCGGAGAATGGGTGGGCCTCGACGACCAGTCGGCGCCCGGTGGCCGTGAAAATCAAGCACTGCATTCCAGTCTCACGGGTTGTGTGCAGAGCAAGTTCGTCGAGGGCTCGACCTTCGGCAATCGCGGTCAGCAGCTGCCGCTGGCGTGTCAGGCTGGAGTTCAACGCGGCGATACGGTCGCCGGACACCCGTCCGACCAGAAATTCGGTGACTTCGTTGAATGACACCGAATCCGGGATTGCGAGCAACGGCAGACCATGTCGCTCACACGCCTCGACGAGGTCGTCCGGAATGTGGCCGAGAAGCCCCTCCCCCGCTGCCAGTGCAGCAGCGCCCGAGTCGAACACAGCCTGAACGAAAATTGCCGAGTCGGCAGCGCAGTGCCTCCACATCAGTCCGGTGATGACGAGTTCGCCGCCGGCGATGTAGCGGGAAGGATCGGGAAGATCGGTGGTGAATGTCCACCTGACCGTCCGTTCCAGTGCGGCGGGGTCGCTCGTCAACATCCGAATCCCGAAGTCCGCTATGTCGAGCAAGTCCTTGACCTGCACGTATCCCCCTTGCTGCCTGCGCGTTTGTACGAACGGACAGTAAACGGGTGGTGTTTCGGATGCGTTTCCGTCGTATCGCATCAGTACGCCTCCGCCGTAACAGATGTTCACTAGAGTTCGAGTAACGAAGGCGGTGAACGGTGGACCTGGGAACGATCGAAGACGTGGTGATTCCTGACGACAGGGCCGACCTGCCCCCTGGCCGGCCCGATACGGCCGTTATCGCCGGCGGAACGTGGTTGTTGTCCGAGAAGCAAGATCATCTGCGCACCCTGGTTGATGTAACCGCTCTCGGTTGGGTCCCGCTCACCGACGACGACGAAGGTCTCGACATCGCCGCGACGTGCACCGTTGAGCAGTTGTCGCGGGCGACATTCGACCGAAACTGGCCTGCGACCGCATTGTTCGAGCAGTGCGCTACCGCTTTGCTCGCGTCGTTCAAGATCTGGAAAGTGGCCACCGTCGGCGGCAACATCTGCCTGGCACTCCCTGCCGGAGCGATGACCTCACTGACCACCGCACTCGACGGGGTCGCGCGGGTCTGGTCCGCCGACGGCACCGACTACGACATTCCTGTGGTCGATCTCGTGACCGGCCCACACGTCAATGCGCTTCGCCCTGGGGACGTCGTGCGAAATATCCGTCTGCCCGCCCATGCGCTCGCTGCGCGCACGGCGTTTCGAAAGCTTGCACTGTCGCCGCTCGGGCGCTCGGCGTCGGTTGTCATCGGGCGCGTCGACGTCGATGGCCGTTTCGTCTTGTCCGTCTCGGCGTCGACCGCGAGGCCGTATGTCCTGGACTTCCCGACGCCGCCTTCTCCGAACGCGTTGGATACAGCACTGGCTGAAGCGATCCCGGACACAGCATGGTACGACGATCCACATGGCGCTCCCGACTGGCGACGGCACATCAGCATTCGTTCGGCGCGCGAGATACTCGAGGAGTTGACATGAAGGTCGCAATCAACGGAACCGAAACCATCTGCTCCCCGCGCCCAGGTCAGTGTCTTCGAACGATGCTGCGCGAGCACGCACACTTCGAGGTGAAGAAGGGCTGCGATGCCGGTGACTGCGGTGCGTGCTCGGTCCTTGTCGACGGAGAACCGGTGCACTCCTGCATCTTCCCTGCGTTCCGCGCCGCCGGGCGCGAGGTCGTGACCGTTGCCGGCCTGGGCACCCCAGAGAATCTGCATCCGATGCAGCGCCGATTCGTCGAGGCCGGTGGCTTTCAGTGCGGGTTCTGCACCGCCGGGATGGTCGTCACCGCATCGACATTCGACGAAACCGACATGGAGCAACTGCCCCAGAAACTCAAGGGAAATCTGTGTCGCTGCACCGGATATCGTTCGATCGACGACGCACTGCACGGTGTCGTCAACACCGAGAAGCCAACCGATGGGCCGTCGTCCGGTCGATCGCTGTCTGCCCCCGCTGCGACGAGAATCGTCAACGGGACCGAGCAGTACACACTCGACTTCGCGCCGACGGGCCTTCTCCACGCGAGTGTGCTCGGCAGCCCACATGCGCATGCCGAGGTGGTCTCGATCGATGCATCGGCAGCAGAGGCGATACCAGGTGTGCGCGTGGTGTTGACGTCCACGGACAGCCCCGACAGAGTGTTCTCGACCGCCCGGCACGATCAGCGAGCGGATGATCCCGACGACACCAGACTCATCGACACCGTCATGCGGTTCAAGGGCCAGCGGGTGGCGGTTGTGGTCGGCGAAACGCTGGCGGACGCCGAGGCCGGCTGCCGTGCGCTCGTGGTCGAGTACCGAGTGTTGCCCGCAGTGTTCGACCCTTTGGAAGCCGTATCTCCCGGTGCACCGTTGGTACACGGCGACAAGGGTCCCGAATCGAGAATCGGGGATCCCTCCCGTAACGTCGTCGCCGAACTTCACGGTGGCACAGGTGATGTCGCAGCCGCCGTTGCGTCGGCCGATTCGGTCGTCACCGGCCGTTGGCGAACTCAACGGATTCAGCACGTCCATCTCGAGACCCACGGCACCATCGGATGGATCGACGAGACCGGGCGGCTTACATTGCGCACGAGCACTCAGGTCCCCTTTCTGGTACGCGACGAGATTTGCGAGATCTTCGGTCTCGATCGCTCAGAGGTCAGGGTCTTCACGGCGCGCGTCGGCGGCGGTTTCGGCGGTAAGCAGGAGTTGTTGACGGAGGACATCGTCGCTCTGGCCGTGTTGCGGACCGGGTCACCGGTGCAGTTCGAGTTCACTCGCACAGACGAATTCACCGTATCGCCGTGCCGACACCCGTTCATTGTGGACGTCACCGCAGCAGCAACGTCCGATGGAACGTTGACCGCACTGGCGATCGATGTCGTCACCGACGCCGGTGCGTACGGAAACCACAGCCCAGGCGTGATGTTTCACGGCTGCAGCGAATCGGTGGCGGTGTACCGGTGCGCGAACAAGCGCGTCGATGCGAAATCTGTGTACACCAACAATATTCCGTCCGGAGCTTTCCGCGGGTACGGCCTGGGTCAGGTGATCTTCGCTGTCGAGTCCGCCCTGGACGATCTGGCACGCGACATGGACATCGACCCCTTCGAGTTCCGTCGCCGCAACGTCGTCGTTCCCGGCGACCCACTGGTGGCCGCGCACGTCGAGGGCGAGGACCTGCAATACGGTAGCTACGGCCTCGACCAGTGTCTCGACCTGGCGCAGCACGCCCTTCGATCCGGCACCGGCGTGTCGGCACCCGACGGGTGGAAAGTCGGCGAGGGCATGGCCGTCGCGATGATCGCCACCATCCCACCTCGTGGCCATTTCTCGGAGGCATCGATCGCACTGCTGATGGACGGCAGATACGAGATACGGGTGGGAACGGCCGAATTCGGCAACGGGACGACCACGGTGCACACTCAGATCGCCGCTACCGAACTCCGGACTTCGCCCGAAAGAATCGTCGTGCGGCAATCCGACACCGATGCAACAGGATACGATACGGGCGCCTTCGGTTCGGCAGGTACCGTCGTTGCGGGCAAGGCGCTGTACGCGGCCGCTCGATCGCTGTCGGCGAGTATCCTCGAGATTGCCTCGGCACTATCCCACTACCCGGCTGGCTCGTGTGAACTCGGCCCGGAAGGCGTGCACTGCGGCGACCGCTTCGTCTCATTCTCCGACATTCTCGCCGCGGCAGGCGGAACGCTGATAGCCAAGGGTGACAGCGGCGGCATTCCTCGATCGCTGGCGTTCAATGTCCACGCATTCCGCGTTGCGGTGGAAGAGTCCACCGGCACCGTCCGCATTCTGGCGTCCATCCAGAGCGCCGATGCCGGAACGGTGATGAACCCCCAGCAATGCCGCGGGCAAGTGGAAGGCGGAGTGGCCCAGGGCATCGGATCCGCGCTGTACGAAGAGATCAGAACAGATGGCGCCGGCACTGTGATCACCGATTCCATTCGCAGTTACCACGTTCCGCAGTACGCGGACATACCCCGTACCGAGGTGTATTTCGCCGACACCTACGACCAACTTGGACCGTTCGGTGCCAAATCGATGAGCGAATCGCCATACAATCCGGTCGCACCGGCACTGGCGAACGCAATCAAGGATGCTGTCGGGAGCAGACTCTACGAGTTGCCAATGTCCTCGGAGAAGGTCTGGCGCTCGTTGGATGCTTGACCGAGCGGCACGCGCCAGTTCTTGGTAAGCCTCCAATAGAGATACGAGATCAGTCCGAGCGGAATGGGAAGGAACCACGTCGCGAATCGGTACAACAGCACCGCGGCAACAAGTTTTGCCTGCGCATCGGCCGGCAGCCCGACACCGAGTACCGCGATGAGCGCAGCTTCCGCAACACCGAGGCCTCCTGGCGTCGGTGCCACCAAGGCTGCAAGCCACATGGCTCCGAACGCCACGACGATGCGGTCCCACCCGACCTGATCCTGGCTCAGCCCCGACATTCGGACTGCAACACCGAGGACCAGAGCGCCGAGCAACTGAGACAGCAACATCGTCGCCGTCAACGACCGCCAACACTTTCGTACCCGCGTGTGCAGGTGCTCTCGGAAATCAGCGACCACCTGCTCCATATCGCGAGGTTCGACTCGCTTGATCCGCTTCGCCAGAGCGCGTCGCACCCGTGTGAGGACACGGCCGATTCGACGGGCGAAACCGTCGTGGGTGACCACGAGCGCGATGGACAGACAGCCTGCCGTCACGATCACACACGCGCCGATCGCTATCCACACCGTCGACCCGGTCACCGAACCGAACGCGACGAGCACGACCAACCCGACCGCCATCAGCGCGTACCGCGAAAGATTGGTCCAGATACCGATCGCGATGATCGATGTCGAGCTGTCGGCGACGCCGAAGCCCCAGGATCGATAGAGGGCGAACGTCAAACCTGTTGCAACGGTTCCGCCTTCGGGAACAGTATTGGCCAGCGCCAATGACGCCGTCCGGGCAACGCCCGCCTGTTTCATCGACAAGCCAGGCAGCGTGTAGAGCATCGGACGGAACATGGACGCGAGGTACACAAGACCGAGTGTCGAGACGACGAGAACCTGCACGAGGGTAATCGAACTCAGCGCGTCGGCTACCGCATCAGAATGGCCGACGGTGCGATAGAGCAGCCACATAACCAGCCCGACCACACCGTACGACAGGACAGCGGAGAGAATCTTGCTGACACGAGATCGAGTCATCGGTCGTAGAAGGTCTGCAAAATGATGGTGCTGCGGGTCTGAACATTGGCCGTTGCCCGTATCTCCTGCAGCAAGTGCTCCAACGCCCTCGGCGATTCGACACGAACCAGCAGTACGTAGCTCTCCGCACCTGCCACTGAACAGCACGATTCGATGGCCGAGATGTGTCGGAGCCGAGCAGGCGCGTCGTCCGGCTGCGCTGGATCGATCGGGGTGATGGCGACGAATGCGGAGAGCGGCCGACCCATCGCTTCTGCGTCGACCTGGGCGGTATAGCCACGAATGACGTGGCGCGACTCGAGACGCCTCACACGCGACTGGACTGCTGAAACCGACAAACTCGCCTTCTCGGCGAGAGTGGCGAGCGTGGCACGCCCGTCTGCGACAAGTTCGTCGATGATCAACCGGTCGATCCGGTCGAGGTTTTCGCTCACCTGCGCAATGTAGCTCAGACCGGGCAGTTTCGGCCCATCGGACAGCAAACAATTCCCACTACGAGGGGAATAGTATGTTTCCAGTGACGTCATGGTCGCGCTACACGACGCTCTGGCCGGCTCATACGAACAGCGGCGGTAGCACCAACACCATCACTGTCGACCAGGCGACATGTGTCAACATCGGCGCGAGGATTCCGCCGGACGCCCGACGCTGCAGTGCGAGGACGAATCCGAGAGTGATCGCCGCGAATGCCAGCATCGGATTACCACTCGCAAGAGTGACCACCGTGTAGACGAGCGTGGAGATCAACACGGGCTTACGTCTGCCGATCGCCGCGAACAACGCACCGCGGAAGAAAATCTCCTCCGCGACTCCGTTGAGCAGTGTGATGAACACGATAAGCGCCAGAGAACCGAATCTGGCGTGAGCCAGCACGTTTTCGGTGAAGTCTGCCAGTGGCGGAATCTCGCGGACGACGAGAGCACCGAGAACGAACACCACGCCTGCCGCCAGACCGATAAGGATGGGTGTGATGATCGGTCGCCGCATGGATCCGTTGAACCGGATTCTGCCGAGGTGAAGGGGACCCGACGCGAATCCGCCGATGATCCACGCCGCTGCAAGGCCGAGAGTCAACGGGTAGAACGCGCCGTCACCTGGGCTTACCGACAGCGACACTCCCAGCAGAATTGCGCCGACGACCAAGGTGACACCGACAACGATGCGACGCCGGAGAAACGCTTTGTCCGTCTCCTGATGGTCGCGATCGATCTTGTCCACCAGTGCAGACCGGACGACGTCCACCACGTTCGTCTGCCACATCGCCATCAAGACTTCCCTTCCTCGTCACCGAACACCCGTCGTATCACCGATCTTGCGTTGTCCGAAACCCTCTCGACGAAGTCGAGGTTCGTGCGTATCGCCGCAGCCACCGGCCACGAGTACAACAGCGTGCGAGCTCCGAGTGATTCCACCAGATTCCAGGTCTCACCCGAGGAGGCGGCCACGCCGTAGCGGCGAATGCCCAGCGCGTCCCCGCCGCTCCACGAGGCGTCCGTCGCCGCCAGTCGCAACGGATCCTTGAGCGAACGCACTCCCGGCGGCGTTCCCACGGAGCCGAGGACGCTACGCGCCATGGCGGACTCGATCGAGGTTCGACCACCTCGAGGTTCGCCCGCAATGTCGACGATCCGCTGTTCCGAGGCCGTCATGGTGTTGTGCAGCGAACCGACGAGATCCTCGGCCAGGGCGTCGGGGATAGGAATGATCTTCCCTATGACCACGCCCGCTAGCCCTGTCGGTACCCCAGGGGTTGGAATTCCGATGCGCGTGAGGTCGGCCGCATCGACGTAAGCGAACAGCAGGTCGCGGTACGGGACGATGTCGGGACCTGCAATGTCGTAACCACCGGCGGGCACGGTCTTCCGCGAAGCGAGTAGATAGAACAGCACGTCGTCGACCGCGATGGGCTGCACCGGATGGCTCAGCCAGGTGGGCAGCGGTAGGACGAGAAGTCTGTCGGCCAGATAACGCAACATCTCGTACGACGTAGAACCAGCACCGAGAACGATCGCGGCGCGAAGCCAGACCAGTTCGATCCCCTCGACTTCGAGTGCCGTTCCCACATCGGCACGGCTCGCCAGGTGCTCCGACAGTTCCTCGTCCGTCGGCACGAAACCGCCCAGATAGACGATGCGCCGAACGCCTGCCTCCGCTGCAGCCGCCGCGAACTGGCGGGCGCCCCGACGGTCCTGCTCACGGTAGTCGTCTTGCCCGATAGCGTGGACCAAGTAGTACGCGACGTCGATATCACCGGCCGATGCGAACGCCGCTGCGAGCGAATTCTCGTCGAGGGCGTCGAGCGCAACAGTGCGCACCTCGTCGTGCCAATCGAACACCGACAGCGAATCCGGATGCCTGGACGCGGCGACGACTTCGTCGCCGTCGTCGACCAGTGCCGCGACCAATCGTGAACCGATGTAGCCGCTGGCGCCTGTCACGAGAACGTTCATGTCTTCGAGGCTAACGGCATCGAGGAGGTTGTGCCCACGGCGCGAACGTAGGCTGTGGCATTGTTCGAGTCATGGCACTGGAACTTGCAGGTGTGCGGCTTCCCGACCCCTACCGTGGTTTCGCGGCAGCGAGGGTCGGATTGGATCTCGCTGTGTCCGGCGCCCGATGGGCTCGCGATACGACATTGTTCGTGCTGGAACTTCCAGCGAGGATCGAGGATCTCCTGGACGAGGTCTCCGCGCTCATGGTGCGTATCAACGCGATCGTCGACGCCGCTCAGCTCGCAGTCGACAAAGTAGCGACGACGACACGTTCGGCCGATGGCGTCATCGAGTCCGCGTCGAAAGCGTCGGCGACTGCTCTCGAACTTGTCGAGCTGTTCGATCCCATCGCCCAACGTTCGGCCCCGTTCGCGCGGAAATTCGTCGACCATCTCGACGACAACGAGGTCGACGCCGCCATTGCCATGGTCGACGAGCTTCCTGGCCTCGTCACGCACATGCAGGCGATCATTCCCATCCTCGCCACGTTGGACACGGTGTCCCCGGAGATCCACGAATTGCTCGGCGTCACAAAGGATGTGAGGCGGGCAGTTATCGGGATCCCCGGGTTCAAGTTCTTCCGCAACCGAGGTGAGGAAAAACTGGCGGAAGAAGAGCACCGAGACTAGATCACTTGACAAACGCGAAATCGTCACCGCCGTGGTACTTCGTCAGCGTCTCGGAGATCGAACGCCGTGATGGCGGATGAAACGCGAAGGCTTGCAACGCTCCTGCCAAGTACCCAATTTCCGGGGACTTGATGAAACCGATACCGCCGAGAGACTCCATCGCAATCGAGCTCGCCCGCACCAGTGCATCTCGAATTGCAATGCGGCAGAACATCAAACGCGCCGAGATGTCCTGGCCTCGCTCACCCTCGTCGACTGCACGCGCAACGCTCTCGATCGCAGCAACGCTTGCTTCTATCTCGGCAGCCGCACGGGTGTACCCCTCGTAATCGCCCTTGTCGGCGGCAAGCATTTTCTCGAGCAGGATCGTCGCCCCGCCGAGGTAGTTCGCGCTGATCAACATGCCGAACCACAGGTATCCCGTCATCTCGTGGATGCCGTCGGGATCGTCGTCACTGTTGAGCATGACCAGATCTGCGGGAACCTCGACGTCATGCAGATCCACCTCGTCGCTCTCCGAGCCGGCGAGAATCGGGGTGTCCCAGAATTTGGTCACTGCCACGCCCTCGAGGCCTGCGGGGATAAGTGCGACGGCGCGCTCGCCGTCTTTCTCACCAACTCCTTCGACCTCGACGCTCGCCATGAGCAAATCCATGGACTTGGAGAGACTGCACGGCTTCTTACTGCCGTTGACCACGTAGTTGTCTCCCACTCGCTTCGCCTTCATGGTGGGGATGAAGACGCTCCCACCCGGCGTGCCCTCCGAGAACCCCGAAGCGATGACGGCATTTTGCTCGACGAGCGCGGCAACGAGCGCCCTGTCTGCATCGGTCGCACCTTTTGCGAATTCGATCAACGACGCGACCGACAGGTGATGCATCGTGGTGGCCGCACCGAGCGACGGCGAGCGAGATCCGATGGCCCGTTGCGCGCGTACCGCATCCAAAGCAGAGGCACCCTTACCGCCCAGATCCTTGGGAACAATAAGGGAGGTGCCACCGAATTCCTTGAACTTGGCGATAGCGTCACTGTCCCTGCTTTCCAGGTCCAGCAAAGGCGTATTGTCCAAATAGTCCAGTAATCCTGGAACATAATTCTCTAGAATTTCGCGTTCTCGAACCATCAAAGCGGTCATATAAACTCCCTTGAAATGTATTTTTGCATAACAAACAAAGCTATTCGATTCGCAACCAACACAACGGTACCCCTAGTGCTACCAGGTAAAACATCCAAGTTTTAGTAAAGTCGTCGACCTCCGAAAGCGGGACAAAAGTTTGTTTCGGTTTCTTCGGGCCGTTCACCAGCGCACTTGCACAATGGACGCATTGGGCAAGTAATTCGACCCATCCGAATGTGCTTCCGCACCGAATTCATACCGGATTCGCAACCGTCGGCCCAGCCAGCTCGTGCACACTTTTCCACTGCGTCAGGAGACCAGGAACGATGACCGTCAACCGATTGATCAAGCGACTCGACGGCGACGAGCGAGTCGACTTACTACGCGCCTCACGCGAGGCGGACGTCGTTCCGTACTTTCGCGTGATGCAGTCGGCCACTGCCCCCATCGTTCGAGTGGAGGGTCAAGACAGGATAATGTTGGGCTCCAACAACTATCTGGGCCTGGCCGATCATCCCGACATCACCGCAGCCGCGCGGAAAGCACTCGACACGTTCGGATCCGCCATCACCGGATCTCGCCTGCTCAACGGCACCATGGACATTCATCTCGAACTCGAGAACGAGATCCGTGAGTGGCATGGAACCGAGGATGCGATGGTGTTCACCACCGGGTACCAAGCGAACCTTGGAACGATTGCTGCAGTCGTCGGCAAAGGCGACGTCATCGTCGTCGACTCAGCAGCTCACGCATCCATCCGTGACGGCAGTTCACTGTCTGGCGCAACCGTCCGCAAGTTCGCACACAACGACATGTCCGACCTGGAAACCCAGCTACAGGCACCGGTCGTGGGCGACGGTGCCGTCCTGGTGATCGTCGACGGTCTGTACTCCATGGAGGGTGACCTTGCGCCCCTGGGTGAAGTGACCGCGCTGTGCCGCAAGTACGGTGCCGCTCTGATGGTGGACGAGGCACACAGTCTCGGCATCTACGGTGAGAGCCTTACCGGCGCCGCAGAGCTGTTCGGAACTGCTGGGGACACAGACATCAGGATGGCGTCGCTGTCGAAGAGTCCTAGCTCCACCGGAGGATTCATCGCGGGTTCGCACGACCTCATGGATTCCCTGCGTATCCATGCGCGCGCATTCCTTTTCACCACCTCGGGTGTTCCGGCCGCCGTCGGCGCATCTCTCGCTTCAGTGAAGCTGATCAGAAGCGAGGAAGGCCGCCAGCGCGCTCGACGTGTACTGGAGAATGCCGAGACTTTGCGCAGCGGACTCGCGGCAGAGGGACTCGACGTCGCCGGACGGTCGCCGATTCCCGGCGGAGACTCCGCGTCGCCCATCGTCTCGCTCCACGTCGGCGACGACCTCCTCGCGATCAGCCTGTGGAAAACCCTTTTCGACAAGGGCGTGTTCACCTCGGCCGCACTTCATCCTGCAGTACCGCGAAGCGGCGCCCTTCTTCGGCTGTGTGTAATGGCCACGCACTCCGACGAGCAGCTCCGAACTGCAATTCAGATCATCGCCGAATCCTTCGCAGAGTTGCCCGCGTGACTCTTCGTATCGCGGTGACCGGTGCAACAAGTGATTTCGCCAAAGCGATCCTCCCCACATTGCTGGATGACGACGAGGTCGGGTCGGTACTCGGGCTCGCGCGCCGGCCGCTGGGCCTCGAGCACCCTAAATTGGAATCGGTTCGCGCCGACATCCGATCTCCCGAATTGGAGAACATCTTTTCAGGGTGCGATGTCGTGCTGCACCTGGCGTTCGTCGTCGAGGAACTCCGCGACAAGACGGAGACGCACGACATCAACCAACGCGGGTCACGCAACGTTCTCGACTCCGCTTATCGGGCAGGTGTGCGGCGTCTCGTCATCGCCTCCAGCATCAATGCGTACGGCGCCGAGCTACACGACGAACCTCTCGACGAGAGTTTCTATCCCGCAGGCGATCCCGACCGATACTACTTTCACGACAAGGCCGAAGTGGAGCACTACGCCGAGTGGTGGTTGCGCCGTCATCCCGGCGAAATGACCGTGGCGATGTTGCGTCCTACCTACATCATCGGGCCTGACTTCTCCAACGACGGTATCGACCAATTCACCGCCAAGATCGGCGCGTTTCCGCAGGCGGACAAGGCTGCGTACCAGTTCTTGCACCAACGCGACCTCGCCGATGCCTTCCACCGCGCAGCCAAGCAGGACCTCGTCGGCCCGTTCAACGTCGGCCCCCGGGATTGGACCCGCGTGCGCGAACTCGCGGACATGCAGGGGCAAATTCTGTTCGACGTGCCGGAGGGTCCGGCGATCGCGGCGGCGAACGTTGCGTTCAAGCTCGGACTCACCCCATTTTCCGGACAGTGGGTCACTGCGGGCGAACCCGTTGTGGACTCGTCAGCTTTACGCTCGGCGGTCGGCTGGGAGCCGGTACTGTCCTCCCGCGAATGCGCCGCGATCATGGTCCTTCTTCAGGGAAGGCCACTCCTCGGCAGCCAGTACGCCCTCACACGACATGAAGCCTGCGAAGCCGCGCTCGAACCTGCGTCGGCAGTGGTGGGCATCGAGGACGGACACCACGAGCACGTCCAACTCGACACGGCGACAGGCCGGGTGCATTGCGAAGTCCATCGCCGATCGGGCAACGATGCCGGGCGCGCAGGCGCGATAGTGGTTCCGGTACGACCGGGGCTGCACGCGCGCTACCTCACTCCGTTGGCACGAGAACTCGCCAATGGCGGATCCAACGTCGTCCTCCTCGATCTACCGGGGCACGGGCTCAGTACCGGTCCACGAGGCCGCGTTTCCGCACGCGAGTTCGACAGTGCGGTCGATGCTGCAATCAGCTTCGCGCGCAGCCAGTTCGGCTCGCCGGTGACCGCCTACGACGTCGGCGAGACCCGCCAGGAAACGAGCACGCTCCGAACCCTTTTCTCTGCTCTACGGAGACCGTCGAACGAGTCCGCGGACGGACTCATTCCTCGCAATGTCCACGCGCCGGTGTCATGGGGCACGATCCCCACGGTCGGTACTGCAGCGGACATCATCGACGCGCTCGACGCAGCGCCCACCGCCACGACTTCGACACAAACTCGCAGTCTGTCAGCTCGGTAGTCGAGTGTCGTAGCCAATCGGGCCCCGCGGACAACTTGTCCGCGGGGCCCGATTGGTGTGCGAAAGCTAGTGAGAATCGAGATCCTCGCCGTACTCCGCAACGAGCCTGTCGAATTCTGCTCGATCGATCAACTGAGGTTCGCCGATGGCGAGCGCCTGCGCGTACTTGCCAGCGAGATGGTAGTCACGCCCCATCGGACCGCGTTCCCCGTCTTCGTCGTCGGCCTGGATGCTCGCGCCAGGGGGAACCTCGTTCTGCAGGCCGTTCGTACGTTCGCCGAGCCGAGCGTCGAGGTGCGCGGAAATCTTCTGCATGATCTCTTGGTCGTCGGTCATGGAGAACTGGTACCCGGTCGAGCCGCATTCCACACTCCGCAGGCGCATGGTTGTTTGTCGGTGCCTGGGGGCATCATGAACGGGTGGCAGGGAAACGCGGGTCCGAGCGCATCGTCGACTCAGCGCTGTCCAAATTCAGCCCGGCCACGCAGCAATGGTTCGCCGGGGCCTTCGACAGCCCGACTCCCGCCCAGGCAGGCGCGTGGAATGCCATCGCCAGTGGTCGTCACACCCTGGTTGTCGCCCCTACCGGATCCGGTAAGACCCTCTCGGCGTTCCTGTGGTCCATCGATCAACTCGCCGTGCGCGAGATGCCCGAGGAGCGCAAGACCAAAGTGCTCTACATCTCACCGCTGAAAGCCCTGGCAGTCGACGTCGAGCGGAACCTACGCGCCCCATTGGTCGGCGTCACGCAGACAGCGAAACGCCTCGGGTTGGAGCCACCGGACATTTCCGTCGGCCTGCGGTCCGGAGACACGAGTCCAGCCGATCGGCGCGCGATGGCCAAGACTCCCCCGGACATCCTCATCACCACGCCGGAGTCTCTGTTCCTCATACTCACCTCCGCGGCCCGCGAATCGTTGTCGATGGTCGATACGGTCATCGTCGACGAGGTTCACGCCGTCGCCGGCACCAAACGCGGCTCCCACCTGGCACTGTCGCTGGAACGGCTCGACTTGATGCTGCCCAAGCCCGCGCAACGCATCGGATTGTCGGCAACGGTGCGTCCGCACGAAGAAGTGGGGCGCTTCCTCACCGGCGCCTCGCCCATAGAGATCGTTGCTCCACCCTCGACGAAGACCTTCGATCTCTCGGTGCAGGTGCCGGTCGAGGACATGACCGAACTAGGGGTGAAGGAACCGGCCGACGGAGATTCGTCCGCCGCACCCCAGCATGGATCCATCTGGCCTCACGTCGAGGAAAAGATGGTCGACCTCATTCTCGAACACAAATCCTGCATCGTGTTCGCCAATTCGCGACGGCTTGCCGAACGGCTCACCGCTCGACTCAACGAAATCTATGCCGAGCGAATCGGCGACGGGGTGGTCACCGAGCACAAGCCTGCGTCACAGATAGGCGCTTCCAGCGATGTGAACCACGGAGCCGATCCACTGCTTGCACGCGCGCACCACGGCAGCGTCAGCAAGGATCAGCGTGCGCTCATCGAGGACGATCTCAAGACCGGTCGGCTCCGATGCGTCGTAGCCACCAGCAGCCTGGAGCTCGGAATCGACATGGGTGCAGTTGATCTCGTCGTTCAGGTCGAAGCTCCTCCTTCGGTGGCGAGCGGTCTGCAACGAGTGGGACGTGCGGGCCACCAGGTGGGCGAGATCTCCAAGGGAGTTCTGTTTCCCAAACACCGAACCGATCTGATCCACTGCGCCGTCACCGTCGAGCGGATGACGACGGGCAAGATCGAGGCACTCTTCGTTCCTGCCAACCCCCTCGATATTCTGGCGCAGCAGACGGTCGCGGCATGCGCACTCGAACCGATCGACGCCCACGACTGGTTCGACGCCGTTCGTCGCACCGGTAGTTTTTCCACGCTGCCACGTTCGGCATACGAATCCACCCTCGATCTGCTGTCCGGTCGCTACCCTTCGGACGAGTTCGCCGAACTACGGCCGCGGCTCGTGTGGGACCGCGACGCGAACACGCTCACCGGGAGACCGGGTTCGCAGAGACTGGCGGTGACGTCGGGAGGCTCGATCCCCGACCGCGGATTGTTCACCGTGTACATGGTGGGCGAGAAAGCATCGCGCGTAGGCGAACTCGACGAGGAGATGGTCTACGAGTCGCGCGTCGGCGATATTTTCGCACTGGGCGCGACAAGCTGGCGCATCGAGGAGATCACGCACGACCGAGTATTGGTCAGCCCGGCATACGGGCAGCCTGGGCGCCTTCCGTTCTGGCACGGCGACGGACTCGGTCGACCAGCCGAACTCGGCCGCGCACTCGGCGAGTTCCTGCGCAGCACCACCGAACGCGAGTCCTTGGAAGAAAGGCTCTCCGACGACGGGCTCGACGCGAATGCCGTGACCAATCTTGTTGCGTTGCTGGATGATCAGAAGCAAGCCACCGGTCAGCTTCCCACCGACCGGACCATGATCGTCGAACGATTCCGAGACGAACTCGGCGACTGGCGGCTGGTCCTGCACTCCACCTACGGCCAGCAGGTGCACGCGCCGTGGGCACTGGCCATCGGAGCTCGGCTGATCGAGCGCTACGGCATCGACGCAGCACCCACCGCGTCTGACGACGGCATCATAGTTCGGCTGCCCGATACCGAGGATCAACCGCCGGGCGCGGATCTGTTCGTGTTCGAGAAGGACGAGATCGCCGACATCGTCACCGAGCAAGTCGGCGGTTCGGCATTGTTCGCTTCGCGATTCCGCGAGTGCGCCGCTCGCGCGCTGCTTCTCCCGCGCCGCAACCCGGGTAAGCGAGCACCTCTGTGGCAGCAGCGACAGAGGTCGGCACAACTACTCGATGTCGCCCGCAAGTATCCGACATTCCCCATTCTGCTCGAAACCGTGCGCGAGTGCCTCCAAGACGTATACGACCTCCCCGCGCTCGAGGAGATCTTGGCGCAGATCGGTCGAAGGCAGATCCGGATCGTCGAGATCGAAACACAATCACCGTCTCCGTTCGCGAACTCGTTGTTGTTCAACTACGTCGGCGCATTCATGTACGAGGGAGACAGCCCGCTCGCCGAGCGCCGCGCCCAGGCACTCTCGCTCGACAGTGCACTACTGGCCGAGTTGCTGGGACGTGTCGAGCTCAGGGAACTCCTCGATCAAGCCGTCATCGAGATCACCGAATTGGAACTGCAGCGCCTCGCACCCGACCGGCACGCGAAGGACATCGAAGGCGTCGCGGATCTGCTCCGAATGCTCGGTCCTCTCACGGCGGAGGAAGTGGCCGCTCGTACCCAGGGCGACGAGTCCTTGCTGTGGCTCACCGAACTGGGGGCGGCCAAGAGGGCGATGGAAGTCAGCTTCGCGGGGGAAACCTGGTGGACGGCCATCGAAGACGCCAGCAGGCTGCGGGACGCTCTCGGTGTGCCGCTACCCATCGGCACGCCTGCCGCCTTCATCGAACCGGTTGACGATCCGCTCATGGACCTCGTCAGCCGGTACGCCCGAACCCACGGGCCGTTTTCGGTAGCCGACCTGGCCACCAGATTCGGCCTCGGAATCGCGGTCGCCCGAACCGCACTTGCCACCCTCGGTGCGGACAAGAGGGTGATCGAAGGTGAATTTCGCCCCGAGAAGACGGGTAGCGAATGGTGCGAAGCGGAAGTTCTTCGCCGGTTGCGACGCCGATCGCTTGCCGCCGCACGCCAGGAAGTCGAGCCTGTCGCCACCGCGACCCTCGGCCGCTTCCTCCCCGCATGGCAGCACGTGGGAAGCCGTCAACTCAGCGGAATCGACGGCGTCGCAACCGTTGTCGAGCAACTGGCGGGTGTACCGATTCCCGCATCCGCGTGGGAACCTCTCGTGCTTGCGTCCCGAGTGCGTGACTACTCCCCCGCGATGCTCGACGAGCTCACCTCCACCGGGGAGGTCATGTGGTCCGGCCATGGATCCATCACATCCAAGGACGGTTGGGTTTGCCTGCACATGGCCGACACTGCCCCGTTGACACTGGCTCCACCAGCCGAGTCCGATCTGTCCGAACTTCAGCTGAGGGTGCTAGACGCCGTCGCGGCGGGCGGCGCCTACTTCTTCCGGCAACTGTCGGACACCGTCGGGAGCACCGACGACGACAGTCTCCATGCCGCGCTGTGGGAGCTCGTCTGGGCCGGCAGGCTCAGCAACGACACATTCGCGCCGGTGCGGGCGTTGCTCAATGCCACCACGCGTGCTGCACCCAGCCATCGAGCGCCGCGGCGAACACCGAGACTCCGCTCGTACCGCCGATTCGACCGTCCCACCCTCCCCACGCGCACAGGTCCGCCCACCGCGGGTGGCCGGTGGTCACGGCTGCCCGAACTCGAACCCGATGCCACCGTGCGCGCTCATGCGACGGCAGATGTCTTGTTGGAGCGCTACGGCATCGTCACTCGCGGTTCGGTCATGAACGAGGGCGTGCCAGGCGGATTCGCGACGATGTACAAGGTGCTGACAACCTTCGAGGATTCCGGACGCAGTCGGCGCGGATACTTCGTCGACTCACTCGGCGGGGCTCAGTTCTCCACATCCGAGGTAGTGGACCGCCTGCGTACCTACGAGGAGCGGGAGAAGACCGGCGCAGTGGTTCTCGCTGCCTGCGATCCGGCTAATCCATATGGTGCTGCCCTGAACTGGCCCAAGCGCGCAGCCGAGGACGAGTCGTCGAAGCATCGCCCAGGACGCAAGGCCGGCGCGCTCGTCGTGCTCCACGAGGGCGAACTGGCGCTCTACGTCGAACGAGGAGGTAAGACCGTGCTGACCTTTTCCGACGACGACGCCGTGATCGCAACGGCCGCACATGCCGTGGCCGCTACAGTCAAACGCGGCGGTGTGGAAAAACTTCTGGTCGAGCGGGTCGACGGACACGACATCCACGGCACCGCATTCTCGAAAATTCTGACCGAGGCCGGATTCTCCGCCACTCCCCGCGGCCTGAGATTGAGAGGCTAGGCGTGCCCGAAGGCGACACCGTGTACCGCGCTGCGAACAATCTCCGCACGGCACTCGAAGGAAAGATGCTGACAGGCTGCGATATTCGCGTGCCACGATATGCAACAGTCGATTTCACCGGCCAGACCGTAGATGCCGTCCTCTCACGCGGTAAGCATTTACTGATCCGTATCGGCGATTACTCCATCCACAGCCATCTCAAGATGGAAGGCACCTGGCAGGTCTATGCGCCCGGCGCGAAATGGCGCAGGCCTGCGTTTCAAGCCCGCGCAATCCTGTCGACGGATTCAGCGATTGCTGTCGGTTTCGAACTCGGTGTGCTGGAGATCGTCGAGAACGAGGACGACGCCGTCGGATATCTCGGCCCCGACCTTCTGGGGCCCGACTGGGATGCACCTACTGCAGTATCCAACATTTCCACCGATCCGGATCGCCCAGTGGGCCTGGCCCTGCTGGACCAACGCAACCTTGCCGGTTTGGGCAACGTCTATCGCAACGAGATCTGCTTCCTCAGAGGCATCGATCCGAGGACTCCGGTGAAAGACGCAGGCAACATCGCCAAGATCGTCGATCTGTCGTTTCGAACGATCATGGCGAACAAGGACCGCAGCCAGCGTGTAACCACCGGTGACCGTCGCGCGGGTCGTCACTTCTGGGTGTATGGGCGGGAGAACAAGCCGTGTCGACGGTGCGGAACCACCGTGGAATTCGGGTTGCTGGGCGACAATCCGCTGGAGGAACGTCAGATCTATTACTGTCCATATTGTCAGCCTGGCCCCAGCTGATTCACAGCTGCAGCCGCCAAGATCGTATGCATGATGTTCATAGCGATACTTACTTTTGCGGTGATGGCCGTGTCGGGTTCGGTGGCGGCCCGGGCACCGCGCTCACTTGTCCGGACTCGACGTCAGCAGGCAGCGCCACACCGGACCGCCGCGCCGAGCCTGGGGCTGGCCCTGTCTCGGTGAGTCAGGGCTAGATACCTCACCGACAGCGGATGAGTGACTAGCATGGTCCGGCATGGCACCGAACTTCCGCCAACTCGTGCACCGTCCGTTGCTCTCGCGTGAGCATCCACTGGATCCAGAAACTGCGGCCAGCCGGATCAGCGCCTACGTCTACGGCAACATTCTCCTACTGACGGTTCTCATCCCGCTGACGTCACCGGAGGAACACTCCTTCCAGGGCGTGGTCATCGTGGTGGGAACTGCAGTGTCGACGTTCGTGGCGCATGCCTTCGCCGAGAGTGTCGGCGAGACCGTGCGCACGGGGACTTCACTGTCACGATTGGCCAGGCTCTCGCGGCTTCGCGACTCGGTGCCCGTCCTCAGCGCCGCCGTCGCTCCTGCAGTGCTGTTGGCCATCGGTTGGGCCGGTCTGCTCGACCCGTCGATCGGTCAGATAGCCGCGGAAGTCACGGTGATCGCGAGAATAGCGTCGACCAACTTCGTCGTCGGTCGGCTGCGGGGCGAGAAACCCACCCGTGAGACCTTTCTAGGGTCGCTCGTACTCTCAGTCGTCGCTATCGTCGTTGTTGCGATCAAGGTACTCCTGACGCACTAGCTACACGATCGGCTGCACCGGTTCGAGGATTTCCTGACGCGCCTCGGGCGCCACCGCGCGCAGCGCATCAGCCGATTCGTCGTCGGGCTGCATCTGAGACTTGATCTCGGCCTCGACCCGAGCGTTGTACGTCTCGACTTCGCGATCGACCGTGGCGGCATCCCACCCGAGCACGGGCGCCACCAACGCCGCAACCTGCCCGGCGCAGTTGACCCCGCGGTGTGTGTACTCGATCGAGATGCGCGTACGACGAGAGAGAATGTCTTCCAGGTGCAGCGCACCCTCTGCGGCTACGGCGTAGACCGCCTCCACCTGTAGGTAGCTCGGCGCATCGGTGATCGGTTGCAGGAGCTCGGGCTTGTCCTTCGCCAATTCCAACACTTCGTCGATGAGTGAGCCGTAGCGATCGAGCAGATGCGTCACTCGGTACGGATGAAGCTTGTACATCTCCGCCAGATGGTGCGTCTGATTGACGAGGGCGAAGTACCCGTCGGCACCCACGAGCGGGACCTTCTCGGTGATCGACGACGCCACCCGTGCCGGAATGTCGTCCGCGGCAAGATCCACGGCGTCCTCGGCCATGACGCGGTAGGTGGTGTACTTACCGCCTGCGATAGCGACCAGCCCCGGTGCGACTCGAGCGACGGCATGCTCGCGTGAGAGCTTCGACGTCTCGTCGCTCTCCCCGGCAAGCAGCGGCCGCAGCCCGGCGTAGACGCCGTCGATGTCCTCGTGGGTGAGCGGCGTGACCAGCACAGTGTTGACCTCGCCGAGGATGTAGTCGATATCGGCTTTGGTCGCTGCCGGATGCGCGAGATCGAGTTTCCAGTCCGTATCGGTCGTGCCGATGATCCAATGCGCACCCCATGGAATGATGAAGAGCACCGACTTCTCGGTCCGCAGAATGATCGCAGCTTCACTGACAATGCGATCGCGAGGAACGACGATGTGCACGCCTTTCGATGCGCGAACGCGGAAACGCCCGCGCTGCGAAGACAAGGCCTGGATCTCGTCGGTCCACACACCGGTTGCGTTGATGACGACGTTGCCACGCACTTCCGTCGTTGCACCGTTTTCCGAATCACGTACGCGTACACCGGAAACGCGATCGGCCTCACGTAGAAACCCGACAACCTGGGTGGAGGTACGCACGATCGCACCGTAGTGCGCCGCGGTCCTGGCGACACTCATGGTGTGTCGGGCGTCGTCGACGACGGTGTCGTAGTAGCGAATTCCGCCGATCAAGGACTTGCGCTTGAGCCCGGGCGACATGCGCAAGGCACCGGATCGCGTCAGATGCTTCTGCGCCGGAACGGACTTGGCGCCGCCCATAGTGTCGTACAGGAAGATCCCTGCGGCGATGTACGGGCGCTCCCACACACGATGAGTCAGGGGGAACAGAAATTTCAGCGGCTTGACGAGGTGGGGGGCCAACGTCGACAGTGAGAGTTCACGCTCATGGAGGGCCTCGCGCACCAATCCGAATTCGAGCTGCTCGAGGTAGCGAAGCCCGCCGTGGAACATCTTCGACGATCGGCTCGACGTACCCGACGCGAAGTCGCGGGCCTCGACGAGCGCGACCTTGAGACCGCGGGTGGCGGCGTCGAGCGCAGCGCCTGCGCCGACGACCCCACCGCCGATTACGACGACGTCGAACTCCTCGCTACCGAGCTTGTCCCATGCGTCCTCGCGCGCCTGCGGACCGAGGAAGGTGGTGTTCGATCGATTGCTCAAGAGTCCGCTCCCCAAGTAGATCGTTTCACTGGCGCCGGTCCAAGGCTACCGTTCCCGTGGACAAGACGCGTGAAACCAAGTGCCGAAGAAGGAGTGAGAGTGATCTCGGCCACCTTCATCGCATCGATCGACCAAGGACGACATCGAGCAGGCGTGTCATCTTTCGGTCACACGACCTGGACGCCGCATCTTGATCCGGCCGTTCGAGACGAGATGAACGAAAAGTGGACCCCCCCGGTCCAACCGTCCTACAACAGCGTGTGAGCGGCGCTCAGCCTGTTCACCGCCTCGCGAAGTACCGGTTCCGGAGAGCTGGCGAAGCACAGTCGAACCGAGCCGCCGTGCGCAGGCGTGTCGGCGAAGGCACGTCCGGGGACGAAGGCCACTCCGTTCTCCACGGCGCGCGTCAGCAGAGCCGTCGTGTCGGTGCAGTCGTGAAACGTCGTCCAGACGAACATCCCGCCTTTCGCAAGGGACGTGGTTGCCCTGTCTCCGAACGCGTCATGCAGGGCGTTGCGCAGCGCGGTGGCACGAATGCCGTATTCGGTGCGAAGTGTCGCAAGATGACCATCGAGCCACTCAGTGTCCGCCAACATGTGCGCCGCCATCTGCTGCGTCATCGAGGAACCGCACAGGTCCGCACCCTGCTTGAGCAGTTCGACGGCATCGCACACCGGCTTCGGAGCGATCAGCCATCCCACCCGCAGTGCCGGAGCGAGAATTTTCGACGCGCTCGACAGTCGGACGACGCGGTCGGTGTACGACGCAATGGGCGCCGGAGGTGCAGCGTCGAACCATATCTCGCCGTAGGGATCGTCCTCGAGTATCCAGAACCCGTAGCGGTCGGCAAGTTCGGCGAGATGCCTACGCCTGCGCTCCGAAATTGTCACCCCGCGTGGATTGTGGAAGTTACTCACAGTGTGGACAAGCGCGGGACGCAGGCCCGAGACGAGCCTGCGTTCGAGTTCACCGGTGTCCATACCGTCGTCGGTGATCGGTATCGCCCGAACGTCGGCGTCGGCAATCGAAAAGACTTGCAACGCACCAGTATAAGCTGGTTCGTCGACGACGACGATCGATCCCGGATCGAGCAGCGCCTGAGCGACGAGCGTCAGCGCCTGTTGGGATCCGTGGGTGATGACGACCTCGGACGCGTCGACGATTCGTCCCATCAGCGTGGATTCGCGGGAAGCGACCACTTCACGCAGCGTGCGCCACCCGGAGGTTTCGCTGTACTGGACAGCTGACGACTCCGCTAGAACATCAGCCGATGCCTCTCGAATACGTTGCACGGGAATCAGTTCTGTCGCCGGCAAACCGCCCGCGAGGCTGATGACGTCGTCGCGCGCCGTCAAGGACAGTAAGTCCCGGATGGCAGAACTCTTGATCGAGCCGACGCGTGCGGACAATGCGGGTACGGATGTTGCCATGGGATGCTCCCAGCGTCGGTGTCGGGATGAACGAGCTACCCAAGGATCGACTGGGGAGTGATGGTGCCGCGTGGTGGTCGGCTCATTCCACAATGTCACGACATTTCAGAACATGAAACCTGCATCCCACAAAATGGGATTCGGTTGGTGGCACGGAAGAGCGCCTCCGAAGCGACTCATCCGTGCCGCGGGGTCTAGTCGAGGTCGTCGTGGCGCATCAGCTGACGTGCGGCCTCGGTGATGGAACCTGTCAGCGACGGGTAGACCGAGAACGTAGCAGCGAGATCGTTCACCGACAGATTGTTCTGGACCGCCATCGCGATCGGCAGAATCAGCTCGGACGCGGTCGGAGCGACGACGACTCCGCCGATGACGACACCGGTTGCCGGCCGGCAGAAGATCTTCACGAAACCACGCTTGAGCCCGGACATCTTGGCCCGTGGATTGGTACTGAGCGGAAGCATCACCGTCCGAGCCGGCACATCACCCTTGTCGATCGCCGACTGGCTCACGCCGACGGACGCGATCTCCGGCCGCGTGAACACTGCCGACGCCACCGTCTTCAGCTTGATCGGAGTGACACCCTCGCCCAGCGCGTGATACATCGCGATACGGCCCTGCATTGCGGCGACAGATGCGAGTGGCAGGAGGCCGGTGCAGTCGCCCGCGGCGTAAATGCCCGCAACCGAGGTTCGAGAGACTCGGTCCACCCGCAGGTAGCCGCCGCGATCCAGCTCGATTCCGACTTTCTCCAGACCGAGCCCTGACGTGTTGGGAACCGAACCGACAGTCATCAGTGCGTGGCTTCCTTCGACCGTGCGGCCGTCGGCGAGCTTGACGATCACGCCGCTCTCGGTGCGCTCGACCGCTTCGGCGCGGGCGTGCTTGACGAGCGTCACTCCCCGCTCGTTGAACGCATCCTCCAGCACGAGTGCTGCGTCCTCGTCCTCGTGAGGCAGCACGCGGTCACGGCTCGATACGGCCGTGACCTTCACCCCCATCTCGGTGTAAGCCGAGACGAACTCTGCGCCGGTGACGCCGGATCCTACGACGATCAGGTGCTCGGGCAAAGCGTCCAAATCGTAGAGCTGACGCCAGTTGAGGATGCGTTCGCCGTCGGGCTCCGCACCTTTGAGGACTCTGGGGCTTGCACCGGTGGAGATCAGTACGACGTCGGCGTCGAGAATCCGCTCGGAGCCGTCGGCGAGGGTGGCACGAATCTGATGCGCTGCCATCCCCACCTGTGTATCGATCATCTCGGCGCGACCGGAAATCAGCTCGACGCCTACCGAACGAACCCGGGCGGCAATATCGGCGGACTGTGCCTGAGCAAGGCTCTTCACGCGCTCGTGGATCTGCGGAAGCGAAATCGCCGCCTGCGATGGGTCGAGCGAAATACCGAGGTCGCTCGCCCTCCGCATTTCGGTTCGAATACCGGTCGAGGCGATGAATGTCTTCGATGGCACACAGTCCCACAGAACGCAGGCGCCACCGATCCCCTCCGAATCGACCAGCGTCACCGTTCCCCCGTGCTGCGCCGCCACCAGTGCTGCCTCGTACCCTGCGGGTCCGCCACCGATGATCACGATCCGGCTCATTTATCCTCTTCCAGAAATGGGAACTTTCGGGCTCTGTCGGAGTCAACGGTATTCCAGTGACGGCCGCCGCGCATCGGTAAGGATTACTTCACTTCGTCTCGAGCTGGGAGAACGCGCCGGACGAGGGTCGCCCCGCGACCCCGGAATCGCCGACGGTTTAGGCTGGCCGACGTGCCAATCTATGCCGCGTACGGATCGAACATGCATCCAGAGCAGATGTTGCAGCGTTGCCCGCACTCTCCCCTGTCCGGAACAGGGTGGCTGCACGGATGGCGGCTGACGTTCGGAGGCGGCGACATCGGGTGGGAAGGAGCGCTGGCGACGGTCGCACCCGACCCGGACGAAAAAGTTTTCGTCGTCCTCTACGACGTCTCGGTCGAGGACGAGGAGAGCCTGGATCGCTGGGAAGGCTCCGAACTCGGCATTCATCGCAAGGTGCGGCTCCGCATCGACACCGCCGATGGTCCGGTGCTGGCCTGGTTGTACGTCCTCGATGCCTATGAGGGTGGATTGCCCTCCGCCCGCTACCTCGGCGTCATGGCAGAAGCAGCGGAGATCGCCGGAGCTCCCGCCGAATACGTTCGTGGACTCCGCACCCGAAACAGCCGCAACGTCGGGCCCGGAACCACCAGCTAGTTGGGGTCGAGCGCGATGCTCGTCATGACTTTCACGCCGACGGAGAGAGCTCGTTCGTCGAGGTCGAACGTCGGTTGATGGATGTCGAGCTGAGGGCCGGTACCTGACCAGACCCCCAACCGTGCCATCGCGCCCGGCACTTCTTCCAGGTACCACGAGAAGTCTTCACCGCCGCCCGATTGCGCTGTGTTTGCCAACGCAGCGGGCCCGACTCGCCGTATCGCGTTCTCGAACGTCCTGGTCGCGGCTGCATCGTTGACGACAGGCGGAACCCCGCGCTTGTAGTGCAGCTGGAACCGCACGCCCGTCGGCGCGAGTAGACCGGTGACGATCTCCTTCACCATCGGCTCCAGTAGTGCCCACGTTTCGTGGTCACCGGTCCGCACGGTGCCGGTGAGCATTCCGGACTGCGGGATCGCATTGGGGGCTTGCCCTGCCACGACGGCACCCCACACCATCACAGTGCTGGTACGCGGATCGATTCGACGGCTCAGCATGCCAGGCAGGCCGGTGATCACGGTGCCCAGCGCGTAGACGAGGTCGGTCGTCAGGTGCGGACGTGAGGTGTGCCCACCGGGTGAATCAAGGCGGAGTTCGACGGTGTCGGCTGCCGAGGTGATCGCGCCCACCCGCACACCGACCTTGCCTGCTTCGAGGCGCGGATCGCAGTGCAAGGCGAAAATTTTGGAGACGTTCACCATGGCGCCTGCCGCGACGGCGTCGAGGGCACCGCCCGGCATGACTTCCTCTGCGGGCTGGAAGAGCAACCGCACGCCGAAGGGGAGCGAGGGTAGTGACGCCAACGCCAACGCCGTTCCGAGCAGAACCGTCGTGTGCGCGTCGTGGCCGCACGCGTGCGAGACACCGGGAACCGTCGAACTGTAGGTCGCTCCGGTGAACTCCTGCAGTGGAAGAGCATCCATGTCCGCCCGCAACGCGACACGTGGTCCACTCGGTCCGATATCGCAGATCAGTCCGGTTCCGCCGGGTAGAAGCTTCGGCGACAGACCGGCGGCTTCCAGCTTCTCGACGACGAAGGCCGTGGTCGCGAATTCCTGACGAGCGAGCTCGGGATTGGCGTGTATATGCCTGCGCCACTGCGACAGATCGTCTGCGTGGTCGACGAGCCACTTCCCGATGAGAGCAAAGTTGTCGATCATCTTTTCGCCACACCGTCCAGTAGACGCGCGCGGACATCGACATCCTCCGACGCACGAATTACCGTGCGCGCCAGCAACTTGGCACCGTCGAGCACAGCGTCGTCAGCGGATTCGGTGACGCACGCCGCAGCGAACTCAGGCTGATGCGTCACCGCGCCCCTCGAATCCAACCCGATCACCGGGTGAATCCCGGGTAGAACTTGCGTCACGTTTCCCATGTCGGTGCTGCCCAGAGGGCGAAATCCTTCCAATTCAGGTGCGAGCGGTTGTCGGCCGATAGCTTCGGCTTCGAGGCGGTAGGTCGCTGCCAACCAAGGATCTGGGCGCAGCTCCGCATACGTCGGAGACACCGTCCTTATGTCGTGAGTACACCCGGTGGCCAGTGCGCCCGCCGCGAAGCAGGCAAAGGCTTTCGTCGTCAGCGCAGCCAGGGACTCGGAGGTGTGAGCGCGCAGGTAGTACAGAAGCTCCGCGTGACCGGGGACGATATTGGGCGCGAGACCGCCGTCGCTGACGATGCCGTGGAGTTGCTGCCCCGGCGCTAGATGTTGACGGAGCAAACCGATGGCGACCTGGCTGATGGTCACGGCATCGCCTGCGTTGATCCCCCATTCAGGGGCCGCCGAGGCGTGCGCGGCGCGGCCGGTGAACCGCACAGCCACGTCCGACAGAGCCAACGAAGTGGCGCCGACGATGTCGAACGGACCTGGATGAATCATCAGTGCCGCTGCGACGCCATCGAACACACCGCGCTCGAGCATCAGTACTTTGCCGCCGCCACTCTCCTCGGCGGGAGTACCGAGAAGCTTGACGGTGATGCCCAGCCTCTCCGCAAGCGGAGCGAGCGCAATGGCAGCTCCCACCGCCGATGCCGCAATGATGTTGTGTCCGCACGCATGACCGATTTCCGGCAGGGCGTCGTATTCGGCGCAGATGCCGATGACCAGTTCGCCGCTACCGAACGTGCCGGTGAAGGCAGTGGCCATATCGGCGACGCCGGTGTCGATCTCGAAATCGTGAGCTCGCAGCAGTTCGCAGACCTTCGCGGCGCTCCGATACTCCTCGAAGGCCAATTCCGGCTCGGAATGTATCGAATGCGACAGCGCAATCAGGTCGGTTGCAGCACGCTGCACACCTGCATCGGTCTCATCGATCACCGACCCAGTCTGTCACTACTACTTTCCGAAGCTGAAGTTGCTGTCGTCGGTCGGAGTGTTCAGTGCCGTGAGAACGTCGACGTGAATGCTGCGCTTGATGCCCGCGAGGTTCTTGCCATGGGTACTTGTCAGCCCTGCCGCTCGCTCGACCGCAGACGAGAGCACCTCGTCCTCGGCCACGGCGAGCTCTGCAATTCCGGCTGCCACGGCGTCGGCGCCGCCGAAACGCTTACCGGTGGTCATGGCTTCGACCGCAGTCTGCTTGGGAAGCCGGCTGTTCACCAGAGCGGACATTCCGATCGTGAACGGCATGTTGAGGTTGACCTCCGGAAGACAGTAGAAGCCGCGGTCGGCGCGAACCACACGGAAGTCGTGCGCAGTGGCCAGCATCGCTCCTGCACCGAACGCGTGGCCTTGAACTGCGGCGATCGTGGCCATCGGGAACTCGAGCAGACGCGTGTACAGCGTGTGGACCCGATCGAGATACCAGGTGATCTTGTCCAGGTTGGCGAACAGCCAGTCGGTGTCGAGGCCGTTGGTGAAGAACTTGCCGGTTGCGGTGGTGACCAATGCAGCGGGGCCCTCGGTTGCCTCGACCTCGTCCAGCAGTACGTGGACGGCGTCGATCCAGTCGGGACTGAAGCGGTTCTCGTTGTGCTCGGGACCGTCCTTGTCGCCGAGAAACAAAATGTGGACGTCACCGTTGCGTTCGAGATAAGGCATGAGCGGATACTACCCGGGGGTAACTTCCGAACAAATGCCCATGGCGACTACTGCTCATGCATGCCTTCGCGCACATCGCCAGCCCATCTCCTAGGGTTGTCACCCGTGGGAACAACTGATGCACACGAAGCCGATCCGACCGTCGACCCGAAGGGCGCGGCCGCCACTGCTGCCGCTGCGATAGCCGAGGCGACCGGCGTCGCTGCGCACTCGGTGGCGATCGTGCTCGGGTCCGGATGGCAGGCCGCGGCCGACCGGTTCGGCGAGCCGACGGCGACCCTCCGGATGGTCGACCTACCCGGTTTCGCACCGCCGTCGGCGGCGGGCCACTCGGGCACCATCACCTCGGTGAACGTGGACGGTACCCACACTCTGCTATTGCAGGGACGCACTCACGCGTACGAGGGCCACGAACTTCGGCGAGTCGTGCACCCAGTGCGCACGGCAATCGCGAGCGGAGTGAGCACCGTGGTGTTGACCAACGCAGCAGGAGGCATTCGCGACGGCATGAACGTCGGGCAACCGGTACTGATCTCCGATCATCTGAACCTGACTGCCCGGTCGCCGTTGATCGGTGCCGAATTCGTGGATCTGGTCGACGCCTACTCCCCTGAACTGCGCGAACTCGCCCGCAGCATCGATCCATCGCTCGAAGAGGGCGTGTACGCGGGCCTTCCGGGCCCGCACTACGAGACGCCGGCCGAGATACGCATGCTTCGCACCATCGGCGCCGACCTCGTGGGGATGTCGACGGTGCACGAGACTATTGCCGCACGTGCCCTCGGTGCGCGCGTACTGGGAGTTTCCCTTGTCACAAACCTGGCGGCGGGAATGACCGGCGAGCACCTCGACCACAAAGAAGTGTTGGAGGCGGGCAAGGCATCGGCATCGCGCATGGGCGAACTGCTACACCGACTGGTGTCGATGCTGTGACATCCACACTTTCCGAACAGGTTTCCGAGTGGATCGCCGGCGACCCCGATCCGCTCACCCGCGAAGAATTGTCGGAACTCTCCGAAGACGAACTGGCCGAACGTTTTCGGGCGCCACTGAGCTTCGGCACCGCAGGCCTCCGCGGGGAAGTGCGCGGCGGGCCTAACGGAATGAACGTCGCGGTCGTCGTGCGTACGTCCGCTGGGATCTGCGCCTGGCTGCAAAAGAAATGCCTCGGCGGGTCGACAGTCGTCGTCGGACGGGACGCCAGGCACGGATCCGAATCGTTCGCTGCTGCCGCCGCCGAAACATTCGCCGCGCATGGTTTTACGGTCGTGCTACTTCCCCGACCGCTTCCGACCCCGGTTCTCGCGTTTGCGGTACGCGCTCTGGACGCCGATCTCGGGGTGCAGATCACCGCGTCCCACAATCCTGCTGCCGACAACGGCTACAAGGTCTACCTCCGAGGCGGCGCCCAGCTCGTTCCTCCCGCAGACCGAGAGATCGAAGCAGAGATCGCTGCGATAGGTCCAGCCGTCGACGTGCCGAGAACGTTCGTCTCCCCCGGCGGCTCGGACATCACCGCACGGTATCTCGACAGGCTTCCGGCACTCGTTCGATCGACCGAGCGGGGCATAAGAATTGCCCTGACTCCACTGCACGGCGTGGGCGGTGAAGTAGCACTCACAGCGCTCCGAGGACTCGGCTTCCACGACATCCACCTCGTGGAAGCCCAATTCGAACCCGACCCGGAATTTCCCACCGTCGCGTTCCCCAATCCGGAGGAGCCAGGAGCTGCCGACGCGCTTCTCGCTCTTGCTGCGGAAGTCGATGCCGACCTGGCGATCGCGCTCGATCCTGACGCCGATCGGTGCGCGATCGGAGTGCCGACCACGACCGGGTGGAGGATGCTCAGCGGCGACGAGACCGGAGCACTTCTTGCAGAGCACATTCTGCAGTCGGCACCGCCGAACTCGTTGGTCGCCAATACCATCGTTTCCTCGCAGCTACTGTCGGCATTGGCCCCGGCCCGCGGAGCTCGATACGCACGAACACTCACGGGTTTCAAGTGGCTCGTACGCGCCGGATCCGGGCTCGTGTACGCGTACGAGGAAGCGATCGGGCATTGCGTCGATCCAACCTTCGTCAACGACAAGGACGGGATCTCCGCCGCTGTCGTCCTCGCGGACTACACGGCGTCACTGAAGGCCGAAAAGCGCACCCTCACCGATGTTCTCGATGATCTCGCTGTCGAATTCGGCGTCCATTTCGGCGCCCAGGTCTCGAAACGGGTGGACGAACTCACCGAGATCGAGCAGCTCATGGAACGCCTGCGCGCCGATCCTCCGACCGAACTGGCGGGACGTGCGGTCACCGTCACCGACTTGCTGGCCAAACGTGGACCGCTCAGGACCGATGCCGTCGAAATCGTCGGAGACGGCGTGCGCGTCATCGTCCGGCCGTCGGGTACCGAACCGAAGGTCAAGGCCTATCTCGAGGTGGTGGTGCCATCGCCCAGCAGCAAGATTCTTCCCGTTGCTCGGGCCGAAGCAGGCGGGATTCTCGAGGAGCTTCGGAGGTTCGCCCGCGCTTTGTGAGCGGAAATACGTCTCAGGGGACGTATTTCCGCGCACGTGCGCGGAGCGCTAGAACAACGCCGACTGCACCGCGGGGAGCTCGGAGGTGAAGTCGCCGAACCGAACTCGGCGACCTTTGAGCTCATGCAGATCGACGACGTACGACGCGGTATCGATCGTCACGATCGCGGCTTGGCCGATGCACGCGTCGACCGTGAATCCGTGTTTGCCCACGGTCAGGTCACTCGGATACGCAACCCTGTTGCCCGAGGCCAGATCCCGGAAGCCTGCGACGCGCCATGACTCGTCGACGACGCGGTGTCCCGATTCTTCGGCATCGGGCCGAAGTAACTCGCGTACTCGATCCGCGAGACGGGCGGTCGCAGCTTCGAGCCTGACGGTGTCGACGGGCACGGCAAGGGCCGCAGCCTTCGCCGATGACCGGACAGACTGACGTACCTGCATTTCCTCGGTCACGCGATCCTCGAGGACACGAATAATCTTCCCGTCCTGTGCCCACGCCACATAGCGCGCGCAGATGGCGCCCTGCTCGGCGAGTCTGCCCCATTTGCGTGTGTCTGCCGCAGTCCCGACCTTGTGCACGCCGTTGGCGAACGTCGCGATGTAGAGCCAGTGAGGCTGCATCACATGGGCTTCGAGCGCGCTCGAGACGAACCCACCTCGGTGAATGGTGTGAACGAAACGAAAGCTGTCCTTCGACTCGCACTGCTCGCACTGTGATCCCACCTCGACGGGCCGCTGCTTCGGACACGGCACGTATTCGGACGGCCCGCCCTTCTTGAACGCAACCCGTCCGGTGCACCATCTACCCGGACCCAGCGCCTCGAATCCGATGCGAGTGCCGCGCAGCTCGACATGACCGACTTCTTTGGTATCCACGTCGACGATCCGCAGGCGCGGATCGCCGTCAGTGGCCGGCCAGGTGACTCCGAGAACCAGCGACGTGCTCAGCGCGGACCGAACTGCCGGTCGCCGGCATCGCCGAGTCCAGGAACGATGAAGGCATTCTCGTTGAGTCCGTCGTCGACGCTTGCTGCGACGAGTCGAACCGGCAGTCCCGACGCCTCGAGCGCGGCAACACCCTCGGGCGCTGCCACGACGCAGATCGCGGTGACGTCGGCGGCGCCTCGTTCGACGAGCAGCTCGATGGTGTGCACCATCGACCCGCCGGTCGCGAGCATCGGATCGAGGACATACACAGGTGTGGTCGACAGGTCGTCGGGAAGCGATTCCATGTACGGCACCGGCTGATGGGTTTCTTCGTCGCGTGCGATTCCAACGAATCCGACCCGCGACTGTGGGATCAGTCCGCTGGCCTTCTCGACCATGCCCAGACCCGCCCGCAAGACCGGGACGAGCAGCGGCGGACGTGACAACCGGGTACCCGTGGTGGTGGCTACCGGCGTCTTGACATCGAAATTCTCGATCGCGGCATCGCGGGTTGCCTCGTACACCAGCATGTGGGTGAGCTGGCGGAGTGCGGACCGAAATGTCGCGTTGTCGCTGCGCTCGTCGCGCATCGTCGTGAGCAGTGCAGCGGCCAGTGGGTGATCGACCACATGAGTTTCCATTCTTGAAGGATAAATGCGGGAACCGATCGGCGTTCACGTGCGTCGAAACCTGTGAAGGAACTTTCTTGCGCTGTACGCAAACTGCTCAGCTCGGCACTTCACGGCTCGAATTTCTCAGGGGGATGGACGATGACCGAGGTATCGGCACTACCGGCGGGAATGCTCGAGTATTCCGCGACCGCAGCGAACATGTCGGCGCAAGTCAGCGCCGCTGCCGTTGCAACAACGGCGTGCGGGCCTGTGGTCCTCACTCCGGTGTTCGGACTTATCGGCACCGAGTTTCTGGCTGCGTTCGCATGCGCCCATGCAGCGCAGGTGGGGGCTCTCGGGCAGTTGGCAACCACGGTGGGAAGCATCGGCGTAGCGGCCACTGCCTCGGCTGCCGGTTACGTCGGATCCGACTCGGCTACCGCTGCGAGCCTGATGTGATCGAACTACTGGCCAAACCCATCACCGATCTGCTCGGCGCGTTCGGCTCGGGAGTGATCCCTACCGGAGGGCCCACCGACGTCATCCGCGCGTCCTCGGGGGCTCTCGACTCCATATCGACTATCGGGCGATCCGCGGTAGCGGAACTCGCGTCCACGTGGAGCGGGCCCGCCGCTGCAGCCGCGATCGAGCTAGCCGGCCAGGCTCATACCAGCGCTGTCGGACTCTCCGATCACGGATCGGAGATCGCCGCCATCGTCGATCTTGCCTGCGACAAGGTGTACGCAGGAGTCGTCGAGCTCCAAGGAATCGCTCAGTCGTTCGCAGCCATCGCGATGTCCGCAGCGCCGCTGATCTTCACCCCGCCCGCGCAGACGATGCTCATCGCAGCGGCGATCGAGCACCTGCAGCAGGCGCTCGCCGTAGTCGCGCGTGTACGCGCTGAACTCGCCGCGCATACAGCCGAAATCAGCGCATTCGCGTCCCCGCCAGCGGTTCCGCAACCCGCCGGTGCTGCTCCCGGCACTGCGCCTGCGGCAGCGGGTCCTCAGGTAGCCGGCGGCGATCCGGGAAGCCAATTTCTGCAGAACTTCACAAAGACAATGTCATCATCCGCTTCCTCGGTGTCCCCCGACGGGCCGACGAGTCCGCTGACATCTCCCGCAGGAACGTCCTCCCCAAGCATGTCCTCGCCCGGCTTTCCTTCGTCCAATCAAGACATGTCGACGGCCATGGGGACTCCGGCGCGTTCCTCGGCAGCGGTCAGCGGCGAGGGAGTCGAGGTCGCATTGCCGGACGGCAGCGTCGCAGTCGCGCCGAACGAGCAAGCCGCCGGCGCAGTGCGGAGCGCGTTGACCCAGCAGGGCACCGACTACAGCTGGGGCGGCAACGAACCTGGCCGCGGACTCGATTGCAGCGGACTGACCAAGTGGGCCTACGGGGAGCAGGGCGTCGAACTGCCGCGATTGGCTCAAGAACAGTACGTCGGCGCCAGCGTGAACTCCGACGAGGTGATGCCGGGAGACCTTGCAATCTGGGACGGCCACGTCGCCATGGTGATCGGCAACGGCCAGATGGTCGAGGGCGTCGAGCCGCAGGTTCAGGTCTCCGAGATTCGAACCACGAATGGTGGCATGGGCTTCAAGGGCTTCTATAGACCAACTCTCGCACCATAGCCCCGCTCCCAAATTAGGGGACCATCCGGTACGGTCCTTCCATGCCACTTGACGACGACAGCGTTGTTCATCCGACAGGTTTTTGGAGCTATGTTCACAAAGACAACGACTCGCAGCACGATCGAATACTGAATCTGGCAAAGCTTCTCAAACAGGAATATGAATTCCTAACGGGCAGTAGTCTTGATCTTTTTGTGGATCGAGAAGATTTAGCTTGGGGCAAGAAGTGGCGTGTCACGATTGACGACGCGCTCACAGCCACCTCCTTCCTCATCGCGATAGTGACACCGCGCTTCCTAGCCAGCGAAGAGTGCCGCAGAGAGCTACTTATTTTCGCGGCCAATGCTGAGGCGCGCGAAGTTCCCGAGTTACTGCTCCCAATCCTCTACGCCAAGGTGGACGATCTTGTCGAAGATTCAAAAGACGAAGTAAGACGAGTGATTGCGGGAAGTCAATACGTCGACTTCACCAAGCTTCGAGTAAAGGACCAGCAGGGTGAAGATTACCTTACTGCCGTAGCTGGTCTTGCCGAGCGATTAGTCGAGATATCAGCTGAAGTCGCTAACCGTCCAGAATACCTACCAGGAAAACTGGAGCGCGATTCTGACCCAAAAGCACCATCCTCCGATGACGATGACGATGACGATGACGACTCGTTGGGGATCTTAGATGCAATCGCGGCACAGGAAGAACTTTTTCCGGAGTGGCAAGCAACAATCGAGAAATACGGCGCACTAATGGGCCAAGTGACTGAAGTTACAAATAAATACGGCCCTCTAATGACTGCCGCTGGAAAAAAGAATGCGGCCGCACGCCTATTTGTTGCCAGACAATACGCAAACGAACTCACGCCCGTCGCAGATGAGTTCAAAGAAAATGGGAGCAAATACGCCGAACAAGCATTCACCATGAACGGATTGATGAGTGTAATTCTTACCAATATTAGCGAACGCAATGCGAACGACCGCAACGATCCACAGGTCCAGGGTTTCCTTGATGGCGCACGAAGCCTTGCCACTGCGGGTCGAGTATCAATCGAATCGGTACAAGGGTTTCAAGACACGGTAAAGGACGTCGCTAAGATGAGTAGAGACGTCCGTAAACCACTTAAGACACTATCCCAAGGCGCGCAAAGCTTCCTTGACGGTCAACAATTGTTCGACGATTGGGTTCGCCGAATAGATAAGATCGAACTCCAGAATGAACAGGCACAGGTCATAGACGAGCACGAAGCGCTGCCAGAGTCTCTGGATCATAAAAAAGAACGAAACGAGGATAAGTGATACAACAGCAAGGAACACTTAATTCCTTTCTGAAGTATTTGTTCGGCGTGTATGGCATCAGTCCAGCAAGAAACCCTAGGCGGCAGGCCTGGGGTTTCTTTGTATTTACTGAGCTAATTCTAGATATAACTCATAGCCAACAATACGACCATCTATATCCAGCTGCGTGTTCAAACCGCTCACATTGAACAGGTCTTGCTCGTAGCGTTGACCGTTCCATGACTGGTAATAATATTCACCCTGCTTGGAACGTAGATTACCGGCCCGCTGAGATAACGACCACTCCCCTACCGCCAGCTCAACACGAACGAACTTCTTATCTGAATATTCTGGACCGAACTGTTCCAGACTGTCTTCTGGATTGACGGCAGCTATTACACACTCAACTGTGTCGTATTCGAGATAATCCCAGTCTCTAACCGTTTCGCCGGTATCTGGATCGTACATCGTGCGCTGAGTGTAAATATCTATCAACGATGGATAGAGCTTATTCTTTACAAGAAACTTAGGCATACTACCAAGTCCACCATAACGGCAAGTTATGCTCTTCGAACGTCCACGGCATAGATTTGACCGAACGACTACGTAGCCAACTCAGATTTCTAATTGCATGTTCCGTGAGCTGACTCAGAGCGTAGACACGATCACCGAACGTCACCGTCAGCTTGTCCTGCTTTGTCTGCTCTACGTTGGCCTGCGCAAATACATCTGAGTTGTCCATATATGCCGCCTGCCATGACACAGCATAGACAGACCAGGCCAAATCTGACGGTCGGCTGATTAGCTGCTCGGGACGGCCTGACGCTACCTCGAAAATAGCCTGGGCCTGACGGATCAAGGCATCATCTACCGTATAGCCGGTAACACGCTGTACATCTTCTACTGTTGCTAACAATTAGATCAATCCCTTTCTTACTTCTAACGTGGCAATGTCGGTAAGGTCGTAATGCACCAGCTCACCAACCTCTACGCGGCTCAACTTCAACTGAATCTTGTAGTCACCGGCGACCGTGAACGGACTAATATTGCCGAACTCATAGCTGACATAGCCCTTGTATGACATAGAGATATAGCCGTAGCCACCACCAGCTCTTACTATGCCGTCAGGACCAGCAAAGAACACGGCTACGTCTGAATCGTATGCACGTAGATCACGCGGCTGACGACGTTCGTCTACGATCTTGATCAACAATTCTTCTACTGGTATCTGATTTATGTAATAAGTTGTCATACGGCATCAGTTTTCAACACGACGTGAATATGTTTTCTCGGCATAGCCAGCTCAACATGCTTGCGTTCGTAAGGCACATCTACACGCTTGCGCGGCATGACCAGTTCTATTTCTATTTTTGTCATAGAAGAAAACAGCCGGTGACAACGCCTCTACGCTGCCACCGACTGAATTGCTTACGCTCCCGCTGTAACTTCCAAGACGCCAAAGGCTTCTTTACGGCCTACTGCGAACGCCTTACGAGTACGCATCTTGATATGTGGCTCGTCAGTAGCAAAGCCAGCGTCATAGCTGATCAGCGACTGAATCGGAATACGATCACCAACAATCAGATGCTTACGGTTGCCAACGATCAGCAACGGATTACCTGTTGGGTTCCATGTGTTCGTAGCACTGGTCTTCGCACCGTCCGAGAAACGAATCTCGTAGCCGAACAGTGTTGCTGGCTGTGATGCCGAAACCTGCTCTAGGAACAGTGGCCGACCGTTGCCGTCAACGAGACCGCGTAGCTGTCCCTTGAACGACGTATGCGCGATGATGATCGTGTCAGGATCGGCAAAGTAGCGACCGTTCTCGGCCTTGGCCAGCACATCGGACAGCTGCGCGTAGGTCAGCACACCGGCTGTCTTGATCACTGCGTTGCCTACGGCCTTGTAGACCGACTCGAACGGTACTGAGTCGCCATTGGCTACGCCGGTCGTGCCTAGACACGCCTGATCGAACTTGCGTGCGTAGTTGGTGGCCCAACCCTTTTGATACTCGGTGATCACGTCTACGCGTGCATCTTCCAAGTCTTCTTCTGCGATGATCACGCGGCCACCGAACTTCACTGAGTCCAGCAGCACGTTGTCTAGTACTGGCTGATCCTCTGGATACAGACCACCTTTTTGTACGACCTGAACGTCTACGTCACCTAGTCGAGGTGTCTTCTGCGTGTCGCTGGTCATGTTGACTCTACGACCTGTTGCTTCTACTGCTGAACTTTGCTCAACAGTCTGGATTACCTCAGAGCCATACTCTTCAGGCACCCATGCGTTTGCGTTTACTCTTGCCATTTTGTTTGATGTTAATCTCCTATGTTATTTCATTTATAGATTGAGTAATCTTGGACAATCGTCCCTAACCACGAACTCGGCATCTGGCTTTATTCGTTCAAGCATCTAGCTTTTGTTCTATTATAGCTGAATTAGTTCTAGTTTGTTTGCTGTAATAGCTTCTGAGCACTGCTCAACGGCTTTGCTGATGGTTGTTTGTCCGACGCGTCAACCTTTGGTGCTCGGCGCTTGGCGTCTGCTGACTCTGGATAGTCAAGTTTGAGCTGATCAATGCGTTCAGCCAGACCGACAGCGTTGCCCTGATCATCGAACTCAATATCTTCTGAGCTGATCATCTTGGCATATTTTGAGTTTGTAATACCCTGTGCTGCTAGTTGACTGCTGATCTGCGTCTGTACAAGCGACTGCTTCAATGCACTGCTGCTCTGCTGCTGTGCCTCGAACTGCTCGGTCAATTCCTTGTTCTTGATGCGATAGCCGGCGGCCTCGTCATTTGCAGCCTTGAGCTTCTGGCGTAGTTCCTGCATCTCGGCTGTTTCTGCTTCTTGTTCACTCATTTTCTATTGCTCCTTCTAATTCTGTATTTTGTACTTGTTTTACTGCTGCTGAATCATTATTCGAGATTTGTCTGACCATGCCTTCTAGCAGACCCTCGGCTTTCCACTTCGCGATCAGCTCGGTATCGTAGCCATGCTCTAATAGAATCTGCTCTACCGGCAAACCTGCCTCAAGCTTCTTTTTGTTGATAGACCACTGTTCGCTCGTATCAATACTCTCGATACCGCGCCATTCAAGCTGAACGTCTTCATCAATATCATTTAGCTTCAATACAAAGATGAACAGCTTGCGCAATGTCGTACCGATAGACAACTGACGCATACGAACCTTCTTGACCAGCGGCGCTTCACTGGCTCTCAGTGCCTCACCTGACACGTTCGTCTGCGTGTTCTCGAAGTAATGCAGTGGTGTCTCGGTCACCGACGCTAGAGCGCGCACGTACTCACGGTAGTTGGCAATCAGCGGCAACGGATCGGCAGCTTTGAACTGTCCCACGCTCGACACGCCTCTGAGAATCCACTCCTCACCAGCACCTACGCCTAGCTCGTCTGCTGCGCCCTCGTCGTCAATAGAGATGCCGCTCTGTTCGCCCTGCAACACGTAGCGCGTAGGAAAGCCATACGACTCGACAGCGGCCATGCCGGTGATCAACAGCTTGGTAATGGCGTCTTGTGGCCCGTAGGCACTCAGATGCTCTGGCTTGCCGTACTGGTCACCTGTTGACAGATGAAAGATCGGAATCTGATCGAACTCGTTGGGCAACATGCCGTGTTCGTCTGTGTCGTCGTCGATGAACGGCTCGAAGTCGCTGGGCTTGATCGTGAACGGCAGACGCTCTGAGCTGCTGATGTACTTCTCGATACGGTCGGCGTAGTACAGATTGACCCGCTGACGCTGCTTGCCGTCTTCAAGCTCTATCGGCCACAGCTTGGCGGCATAGCTCGGCTTACGTGGATTCTCTACGTCGTACAGCACGATGGTGCTCAACGGACTGTTGTAGTAAATTTCAATCTTGTCATCGTTGGGCCATACGAACACGTAGCTGTCACCGTAGATCAGTGTCTTGCTGATAATCTTGGTCAGTTCCAGCTCTAGATCATTATGCTGCCAGGTCTGATCTACGAGCTGCTTAGCTGATGCGGATAGTGTTGTTACGCCGGTGATTTCAAGTCTGTTGGCTACGGCGGTCACTGGCGTCTTGGCGAAGTTGACACGAAACGTATCACCGGACTTGCGTAACGCTCGCTTGACGGCGCTAGACGCGTGAATCTCGTCTGTGTTGCCCTCGTAATATGATTCCGCTAGAAGATAATCGTCTCGTTTAGACAATAGTTCGGATACTGCTTTGGTTAGGTCTGACATTTAGTGCTAATCAATCTCCATTCTGTAGTAGTTGTTAGTTATATAATACGTTATTTAGCCCGTTTGTGCTGCTTGTGTCTATGTATAGCTACGTTTCTTGATAGACATAGCGCCCGATGACGACAGCAGACAATGAATGCCCGTACCTACCGCGTCGATCAGGTCATCGTTCTTGAGCTTCGGAAACGAGTACATCTGAGCCTCAAGAGCCGCAAAGTGACGGGTATGCCGTATCTGCTGCTTGCGGTAGTAGTCCAACGCTCTAGACGCGCGTACCGGCTTGGGTTCCTGCTGGCGTATGCCTAGAAACTTGGCTTTCAAGCCGTCGAACACGTTGTCACGCCACACGTCGCCACCCTGATTGGTTTCCACCACGACTACTGACACGGCAAATTGCGTGATCAGCTCGTTTACATGCTCTAGCAGCTCGGTAGAGACGATTCTAAGCTGTTCAGCGTGCCGCACATAGACCAGACCGTCGTAGCCCAGGCTGAGCACAGCTAGACCGGTGTAGTCGCTCGACTTGGCAGACGTCACGGCAGGATCAACGCTGATGATCGTGAACTTGTAGCCGTCAGCCGGTTCAGCGATAGAAATATCGTCTGCATTCCAATATGCGCCACTCAAGTCAACCGGCTTGTTCATCATGTTCAGCTTGAACTCGTTGGTATGACGTTGCTTGTTCAGTTCTTGGATAGATTTTGACTCAGGCCACCATGATTGTTCGTTGCCATCGTCATCAATAACAATTGCTGGATAGTAATGTACGTCGATGTTTTGTTGTTCAACCCATTGCAGCTCAGCGTCTAGTTCTAGCGTCTCAGACACATGCATTTCGTGTTCTAACAGATGTTCCGCTCTGTTGGGTTCGTCTATAAGACCCAATTTAGCTAATTCAGTGTGCTCGACCTTTTCAAAATTATTCGTATTTGTAAGAGTAGTAGACATAGGGTTTCTGGAGTTTTGAAAATTAAGATCGTTTTCAGACGCTCTATCAGAAGTCAGTTCAGTCGTCAATGTGTGATCTGATCGTTGTGTTGCTAACTCTTGCAAAGATAACAATTCGGCTACACTATCGCACTCGTTTGCGTTATCAGCCGAACTTGACAATGATTGATCTATGTCTTTCATATCGTCTCGTTGGGCTATACCTGTTTGCAACGCCTTATCCGATTGTGGCGATCTTATAGCCCGTTCGGTCACTGAGTGGCTAGGCGATGTTTCATTAGCTTCTAATGGCTCTGATAGGCCACTACGTTGATCATCATTAGTTAGTATATCCTTACGCAGGCTTACACAATATATATTATCGGTAGTTGCATTGACATTCATTGTTGTATAAGTCTTGTGTTTGACAATAGTCGCAATGTCTGTGTTGTGCTCATTGTGTACCGCCGAACTAGCCAACGCCTGAGCATGCTCAGCTCGTAGCTCCCCTACCGTTCTGATCTGGTCGATCAATGTTCCTTGTGTCGTAGTCGTACCAACCAGCGCAACATTAGCTCTAGACGCTAGGAACATGACTGACGACAAGATCGTATGTTTACGCTTGGCAATGTCGTTCTCAGAGTAGCTAGACGCATCACCTTCTACATCATCTAACAACAAATAGTCTGGTCTTTGATTACCGATCTTCAAGCCTAGCGTCTTAGCGTCGATGCCTCTGGCTACAAAACTAAATCCATTTGCTTGCTGTATTTGGCTACGACTCTGTGACACGAATCGGCTAGCCGTACCGCGCATCATTGGCTTGCATAGTTCTGGATAGTCCAGCTTCAATAGCTTGTTGCTCTGTAGCTCAGCACTGAACGTGGCTAGATGCTGCTCGGCCTGAGTTGCTGAGTCACTGAATGCCGCAATGAACTTACTGTGACCGTGAGCTGCTAGCCATAAAGGAATTAATTTAAACAGCCATGTGGACTTGCCCGATTCACGCGGCGCAATCCAAGCATCACGCATTGCCTTGTCCGTAACTAACGTCTGAGCGTAGTCGGCTAGATCAAGATGAAACTGTGCCAAGCTCGGCTGTTCGTCATCAAACTTAATTGAACTTTGAAGATAAACCAGTACGAACATCAGGCAATCGTCTTTTGTCCACTGTCTGCGCATTGCTGGTATGTGTCTCAAGTGTTCTGGAAACTTATCGACATATTGATCTATGTTCATACATCTGTACCGGCCTGATCACGCTTGAAATCTAAGTAGATTTTCTCAGCGTCCTCATCTGTCGTGTTCGCCTTGGCTGGTGCGTTCACCGTGGCCTTGCCTTGGATCAGGCGTATACCGTCCACGGACAATTTGATGACCTTGGCTAGACGCTCAAGATCGGCGGCTGTTGTGTCTGGGTCTAGCTGCTTGGCACGAGCATCAGCGATCAAGTCCTGAAATGCGATGATCTGCTCGGAATCGTTGTAGAACGCATTGTATTGTGCTGCTTTGGATTTCAGCTCGTCTAGCTCGACCTCGATGCCGAACTCGGTACACCACGCTCGACCACTGGCCCAACTCGACGGGTAGCCAAGTTCTCTCATGGCGGGACGGATACCAATGTCGCCCGCTAGCTCGGCGTAGGCGCGTCGTTCATCTTCATTGTATTTTGGCATTCATTTTCATCTGCTTTCTATTAGATTTCGTTTTCATTTTGATCTATTTGTTTAGCATTGTTATCTAGTTTTTGATCTGGTTGTGTAAATCTGTAGAATCCTTGACTTAATTTTAGGCGAGCGAACAGGTATACCATTATTGATATACCTGCCGCCCTTCTCGCTACTCTGGCAAGATTGAATAGCGTGCTGGATCGTGTCCAGCCAACTCCACACGCTTAGCAACCCATTTGCTTGCTTGAAGCTGTGTCTGACCATCAATTGGCACGGTTCCACTCTCGTTATCTAATATGTAATACCTATTCATTTTTATCCTCTTTCTCTGTACCGCCAAATACGGCGGCAAGCTCTGATTTGCATATCTTGCATAAGACCCTATGGTTGAAACTGTAGCTATTGGTTCTGTTCAGCTCATGCCCCACCGCGCAAAACTGCTTGGCGTCTTGTTTGATCTGATCAATATTTTGCTGATGCGTTCCTAGGCTTAAATGCTCATGCACATTGATACAGTCTCTTGAACAGCCTCTACTATGCATTACTTCCATATTATCCGGAATCTCACCCCGCAGTTTTAGCCACTGAAAACGATGGGCATAGTAGTTCTTGCCACGATGCTTGATTACGCCGTAACCATTGCGGTCGGTAGCGGTCAAAGACAACCGATGACAGCCGTTAGCATCAACCGTGTAAGGCAAGTCTTTATCGTACATATCTGAACTAGTTACTGAGTCACTCATTTGAATCACTTCTAATACTAGCAATAATATTTTCTGCTCGCTTGCGCCGATACCATGCCGCCTTGTATTCGGTGCGACATTTCTTGCATACTCGGCCAGCCTGCGTTTGGATTATGTTGTCATCGGTCAATGCGTGACCAAACTTGCATACCGATCTACGACGGAAACCTGCTGGATTTACTTTAGGCGTTGATAGATGTAAATGAGATTTCTCGATACAGCCGCGATGTTCGCACGAATGCAATACGCGCTTCTTGTTTGGTATCGAACCGTTGAACTCGGCGAACACAAGACGATGAGCAAACTCACGCTTGCCGTTCACAGTCAGGTAGCCGTAGCCGTCTGCATTGGTCGGGCCTAGGTAGATCAAGCAATCGCCTGCTGGCTCGTATTCAAGCGTTAGCTGAGCTTGTGGCAGCTCTAAAATGTCAAAGCTCACGCGGCTGACGCTCCTACTAGCTCTTGCGCCTTGATTTGCTCTGAGACGATGAACCACACGATTTCTATAAAATCGTTAGTGCTCATTCGCTGATCCCCTGACTGAGCAAATCACGAATGTATTGCTTGGTTTCTTCTATTTCGTTTGCAAGATTCTGCGTCTCTGACGGCTGGTCATGCTCATTCATCAGACGGCACTCAAAATCAAGTCATTATCATGCTCACAGTCGGTCTGATCGCACTCTAAACACAGAACTATAATACTATCTTCACACATTTTCTTATCCCGTAGAGCTTTAGATTTACCGTTCTAACGGTAGTAACTCTATATATATCATTATATCACTATTTACAACATTTTATCGTAAGTAGTCTATCGAACCGCGTTGATACATAATAGCCGATTTGAGCTATCGAAATAGCAGACTCATACAAGTTGTCGTGCCTGCCATTCCGACCCGCTCACGCTCGTAGCATGCTGTACTAAGGCCTAGTGTGAGTGTACTTTCCCAAAAGATGACGCATGCCTAGCTTCAAACGCTGATTACTTGCGCCTAATTCGATCATTTCATTTATCAACGATTCGATCTGTTCAAACTTTTCCGTCACTAGCTCGGCCTGTCTGTCCCGCTGGTATGCGGCTCTGGATTTTTCAGTCATTGTCTACCGCCGACTTTGGATGCAACTGTCGGTACTCGTCTAAACTTATCCAGTTTTGTTCAGTGATTGCAACCGGGCCGCGTGCCTTCTGCATTTCTGTAGTCGTGCGTATCCTCTTTGGTGCTTCTTTATCTTTCTTCATTTCTTCATTCCTAATATGTAATATTGCCGAAACGGATCGTTCCGATCCAAAATCGGCGGGTACTGATTCACTGGTTACTACTGTTCCGCTGAACTTCGCTACGCTCACTCAGCGGTCAAAACCTAAAATAGAGAAAAGACAGAACTACAATATTGGGTCCTACGGACTATCGTAGAAATTTCACTAGCCTATTTTTCTTCAATAGAGGAAAAGACCCTGTAGGTTTTAATCTAAAGAGAATATAGAGAATATAGATAATGGACTACAGCCCCGGCCGGGGCACAGAACCATCCAACAACCAACAACACAAAAACTCTTTAGTTCTATTTAATTCAATACTGAGAGGGTCTGTTCTTCTATAGAGTCAAGATGGAATATTTGTAATGAACTACCGGCGCGTAGCGCCAACAGCAACATCCATCTATTTCTATCGACACATCTTTTTAGTTTTAGGTCTTCTTCTTATGTTTGACTCTTCTTACGCTCTTTGAGTTTGAAGATCATATTTGGATCAATTCTTCTGTTTCGGTCTTTACTGGCTAATACACAAGACTCGTGTTTCTCTTCATTAGCTAATAGACTGTAGAAGCATTCTTCACAATATCTACCGTCATTCCACTGTGTCTTTCTATTGCTCCGTGTAACTCTAGTAGCTTTTCTATCAAGATTTTTTAGTAGACGATCTTCTTGATGTTTGGCTAAGTTGATTTTCTTTGTTATTGGCATTTCGTTTTCTCCTTTCAGGTTTTCGATATAGCTATCGCAGGGTGCATTTTAATGTTTTGTGATTCTCTTGGCTCTTTACTGCTCAACCCGCCATAGTTGCGATCCTATGGACTGTCCTCACAAGACATAGAAAAAGACCGGAATAGTTCCTTGGCAGGGGATAAACTATTCCGGTCTTCGTCATTTATTTCTTGTGAGGAAAACTTGTGGGCTAATCTCTCCCCTGCTGAAGAAGCGATCTTTTGTCTACTACCATTATGTCATACTGCTATGTATAAAAGCAAGCTGAAAGAGCATATTTTGCAAACTATTTTCTACGGCTTTTGCATTCACTCTCTACCTATAAGTGTAATACCAAATCGGGCGGTATGCAAATAGTCAATAATGTAAAGCTGAGTAGATTGTCATTGCTTGGTGTGATTCAGCTACTACTACTTAATTCTACAACAAAGACCAGCAACAGTTTTTATGGAGGTTGGTTGCTGGCCTTGTCGGTCACATGGCAGTGACTGATCTTGTGGACTAGATAATCTTTATCATTATCTAGATTTGAACCCGGCAGAGTTGCAAACCTTGTCCTCTAGCGGTCTATAACCACTAAGTCCATTATACGGCATTTGGTTAATTCATGTTTGACGTTTCAGCACGTCATTTGACGGTTGTGGCGCGGCGAATGTTTAGCGTAAGTTCTAACTCATCGGAAACAAACAGTTTCCGCAAACAGAAGGAAATACTATGCCCAGCAAGAAAGTTTTTGTTCAGCTTGTCGACGATGTTGATCACACTGTTATCGACGGGGAATGTAGTACATTCTATTACAAATTTGGTGGCGAAGTGTGTGTGCTTGACCTCAACGCTGAAAACAGCACATTGTTTCTAAAGTTCCTCATGGCTGCAAATCGTGTACAGGGCACAAAGAAGCAGCTTAAGAAGCTGCTCAAGCAATCTATGATAGCTAGCACTCAGGCGGCTGACCTTGATATGACACCTAACGGATTTGAGAGCGTACTGGACGAACTGATTTGGGATGTTGTGGAGGCCAAGATTCGGCTAGAGGATGGCGGTCAGCAGGATCACGGAATCTATGTAGCAAACGAACATTACGGGGCAAATATTCCTATGCCTGACTACGACGATAATGACTTTGACGAAGACGCTTGGAGAGATGACTTCAATCAGCAATGGTCAAAGCATGTAGACGGCCCGGCGCAGAAGATGGATGATGTACACAGTATTGAATATTACTCTCGTCTACTAAGCCTGTTGTGAATCCTGTGAAATTATCGGGTCGGTACAGATAGACCCTAGGCACATTCTATTTAACTAGAGAAAGGATTACAGCCCAGCAATGGGCCTCGTTGTGGCTAGGCATAGCGTCTAGCACCGTCCAACAGAATCGACAAACGAATGTAGCTTGACCGAACAGGAACATGCTGATCTACAGCAAGAAATACTATCTAAAATTGTGTACACAGATGAACTGATCAACCGTGTGAACAGTATTCTCAACCAAAGATGAGCTGACTCAGATCGAACTTGCGGCCACCACCAAGTTTGCGTAGGCCAATGGCAGGAAAGAACGACTGAATCGTGGCCCGTTGCTGATCGGTCGTACCGGCCTCAAACTCGGCAACCGTGCTGCTGCTCGGCTGAGCGGCACTCAGACTCTGTTTCGTCAGAAGCTCTTTCTGCTTGTTGAGCGCCTGGTTTTGATCGAGAAAAGTAGCCATATCTATGCGGCCAGCCTTGCGTGCTGCGCCCAACAGCTCAATATCGGCGATCAGCGCATCAAGCTCGGTCGTGTCCAACGGCTCCGTGTTGCGCGGCACATTCGCCAACGCCTTGGCGGTCAAGGCCAACACATCTTTTTCTATAGGTTCGGCGCGACGGCTGAGCTTGCCGCAACCCTCGTTCGGTGGACAGCGATAGGTGCGATAGGTCGTGTCCTTGTAACGGGTACTGGCACTGATCAGCCGGGACAGACACAGCTCACAGTACAATATGCCCGTCAGCAAATGCTTGGTGTTTCCATGCGGCCCGCGATGAATATTGTTGGCTAGCTTGGCTATTGCGCGCTCATAAGTAGCTTGGTCGATGATGGTCGGCCATGATCCTTTAGCCACGATTTCGCCGCGAAACTCTCGCAGACCAGCGTAGGCGGCATGCCTGAGCAGCATGCTCACCGATTTAGGTTCCCAACGACGGCCACCAGTAGAGCTGATGCCCTGCTCATTGAGCTGCTTGGCAAGCTGACGAATGCTCACACCGGCTAGATAGTCCGCGTAGAGCCGTTTCACGACGGGCGCTTCTGTCTGATGCAACTCTGTACGATGCTTGTCCGCATAGCCGAACATGCGATAGCGGCCACCGAGCACAACACCGGCATAGGCCTTCTGCTTCTTCTGCGCCTTGACGCGCTCAGCAATCGCCGCGCGCTCGTACTGCGCCAGCTCAGCCCTGATACCCGCCATTAGCGCGCCGTCAGGCGTATCGAGCTTGACCTCACCCTCTTGATCGGTGATCAGCTTGGCGTCGTGCTTACGCAACAGCTCGTAGAAAATCTGCAACGCCAGCCGGTCACGGCTGAGTCGGTCGGTCTTCCAGCACAGAATCTCCGTGACGCGACCATCCAGAATGTCCGTCATCAGGCGCTCGTAGTTTGGTCGTACAACGCCAGCCTTGCCAGACAGATTGTTGTCCACGTACACATCGACCACCGTCAGGCCTAGGCGTTCGGCCAGCTCACGGCATGTCTGCTCTTGGCGTTCGACACCCAGCGTGTCGATTGAATCTTCATCGTTCCTTGTCGCCTTGCTGATGCGGCAGTAGATTCCGACTGACATAGGGGCGGCTCGTTTCGAGGGGATTAATGGTGCGTGATACCAGTCTACAAGGGCTTCTACAGGCCCACCGAATGAGCGGGATCACAGCGTCGGCGTCGACGCGCGACCACTCGATTCACGTGCGTGCATCGGAAGGCGGGCTTCCGGTGTCGGTACACATCGACCAGGACGAATTACGCTTCGGTGGAGCGGCATTGGCCGCCACACTCGTCGACCTGATCGCGCAAGCCACGAGAAGGGCTCGCGCGCAGCGTCGAACGCTTCTCGAACGGGAAGGAATGGAAGCTTCCATCCTCGACCGGCTCGGACTCCCCACTGCGTCGTCGGTCGCGGCGTCCGAGAACGACCGGATGGGCGACGAGACCGCCCCGACGAGTTGGCTGAGGTCGGTATGACTGCCCCAGATCCGCTGGACGTTCTCGTTGCCGGAGCCGACCGCGCACTCGACGTCATGTCCGCAGCATCCGAGGAGTTGACTGCCTTGCGTGTCAGTAGGCGATCCGAGGACGGTCTGGTGAGAGTGACGGCCGATGGCGCAGGCACTGTGGTCGGCATCGAACTACCCGAGGATCTGGCGCACGTGTCGGCGACTCGCCTGTCCACCACCATCGTCACCACGGCATCCGACGCCGCCAGCGATGCCCTGGATCACCGTGCACTGATCCTGGAGCAGATGCAAACTTCACTCTCAGACACCTGAGATAGGCTTCCAGCCATGGCTGGCGACATCATCCCGATCGAACTCGGTCTCACCCGCGGCGACTTCGTCACTTTGTGGGCACCGGAATGGCACGAGGGCGACGACGAGTGGGAGGCATTCCTCGGACACGAGGAGGATCTCTACGCGTTCGAGGCAGTGGCTCACCTCGCCGCATTCATCAGAAATGACAACGACAACGACCTTGTCGATCATCCGTCGTGGAAGGTGGTTGCCGCGCTCGCGGCAAACGAACTCGAGCCCGACGATCTTCATCGTTTCGATCTGGTCGGTGTCCCCGAACTGGTCGCCGACGACCCCGACGCGGACACACTTGCCGAGCTCGCCGCAACGTTCGAGATGGTGCAAACCATCGGTGACGTCTGCGAGATCAGCTCTGTCACAGCGTTCTTCGCCGGAAATCCGCATCTCGGTTCGGTTGGAATCGGCGTCGACGCCTACGTAGGCAAAGACGGACAAAATCTCTGGGACCGCATCGGAGCATCGGTCTCCAAGAGTTGGGACGACGTGATCGATGCAATCGACTCGGTGGTCACGACGCCGGACGTCGACGCATCAGCTGTCGATATCGCCGAAGCCGAGCTGCTCGCGGCCGCCGAGAACGTCGTCGATGTCGACGACGTATCGGACGAAGACGAAGACGTCGAAGACAACAGTGAAGATGAAGACGAGGAGACTCCCGACCCGATCGCCGATGCAGCCGCGGACGAAAATTTCTGGGTAACAGTCGGAATCGATCCGGTCAGAATCATCACTTCCGAGGACACGTACTACACCCTCCGGTGCTACATCGACGACGAGCCGATCTTCCTGGGACGCACCGGAAGTATCACCGTCTTCGGCTCCGAACGGTCGCTGGCACGCTACCTTGCCGACGATCACGACCACGACCTCGCGAAGGTCAGCACCTACGCCGAGGTGCAAACCGCGGCGATCGACGGTTCACTGAAGATCGAGATCACCGACGATAACGTCTACGTGCTGCCAGGACTGGCCGACGATCTGGCCGTCGGCCCGACGGCCGTCGACGCGGATCAACTCGATCTGGCCGTCGAACTGTTCACCGATGCAGCCGATTTCGCCGACGACGATACGGTCGAGACTGCTCTTGCTGCCTCGACACCGCTCGGGTGGTATGTCTCGTACACGCTCGAGCCAGATCCCAACAGACTCGCACCGAGCGCCCCGTTCGAGGTAGAGGCCGAGGCGTGGCGGGCACTCGAGCGTGACTTCGAGGCCCGCCTTCGCAAGAACTGACGTGTAGCGAGTCGATCTTTCAGCCCAGGAGAACCGCGTATCCCGGTTTGACGACTTCGTCGATCAGTTCGAGCCGTTCGTCGAACGGGATGAACGCGGACTTCATGGCGTTGATGGTGAAACGTTCGAGGTCGCTCCAGCCGTAGCCGAAGGCCTCGACCAGCTTGTGCATCTCCCGGCTCATCGAGGTGTCGCTCATCAACCTGTTGTCGGTGTTGACGGTGACGCGAAATCGAAGGCGCGCGAGCAGGTCGAACGGATGCTTCTCGATGCTGTCGACGGCGCCGGTCTGCACGTTGGAGCTGGGACACAGCTCCAACGGCATTCGTGTATCGCGAACGTAGGCTGCCAGTAGACCTAGGTCTGCAGTGCCGTCGGACGAGACCTCGATGTCGTCGATGATCCGCACACCGTGACCGAGTCGGTCGGTCCCGCAGAAGGCAACGGCTTCCTGGATCGACGGGAGACCGAAGGCTTCGCCTGCGTGAATGGTGAAGTGTGCGTTCGCTGCTCGCATGTACTCGAAAGCATCAAGATGCCGACTGGGAGGGAAACCTGCCTCGGCTCCAGCGATGTCGAATCCGACGACACCGCGGTCACGGAACCGGACTGCGAGCTCTGCGATCTCCCGTGAACGTGCTGCGTGACGCATCGCGGTCAACAGGCATCCGACGCGAATTCGCTTGCCGTTCACCTTTGCTGCTGATTCGCCGGCCCGAAAGCCTTCGAGGACGTACTCGACGACCTGATCGAGCGTCAGTCCGCGTTCGAGATGCTGCTCGGGCGCGAATCGCACCTCCGCGTAGACGACGCCGTCCTCGGCGAGGTCCTCGGCGCATTCTCGCGCCACGCGGGACAAACCCTCCGGTGTCTGCATGACTGCGACCGTGTGGGCGAACGTCTCGAGATAGCGGACGAGTGAACCACTGTCGGCCGCGTCGCGAAACCATTCACCGAGCGCCGCGGCATCGGCGGCGGGCAAGTCTTCGTAACCGCAGTTTTCTGCCAGTTCCAGCACGGTGGCGGGCCGAAGTCCGCCGTCGAGATGGTCGTGCAGCAGCGCTTTGGGGGCAGTCTTGATGGAAGGTAGATCGAGCGGCGTCGCGCCGCGCGAAGGGTTCGACGAAATTTCGGCGGTACTCATGAATCGACGTTAGCGCGATCCGCGGCCGTTCGCGCTTCACTCCGTAATCATCTGCCGTGGATATGTCTGCAGCACGCAGACTGAACCGCCACTGCATCCGACGGACGTCGACACCAAGCCAGAACAGCACTCAGAAAGCGCAAAAAGCACCTATTTCGTCGCATTGTTACCCCTTTGAAAACAAATCCGTCGAAACTGAGCGAAGGGACAACTGAAATCGTATGGTTTGGGCAATCGATCCGACCCGAGCTTGGAGTGCAAATGTCCGTTGCGGATACGCCTACGTCATCGCCTCGTCCGGACGTTCCGGCGGGTAAAGGCTTGAACACCGGCGCGCTCGGTCTCGTCGGAAACATCGTCATCGGCTTGTCCGCCGTGGCTCCCGCCTACAGCCTCGCTGCCACGCTGGGCTACGTCGTATTGGCGGTGGGTGACAAAGCACCGGCGATGTTCCTCGTCGCGTTCGTGCCGATGCTGCTCACCGCAATCGCTTACCGCGAGCTCGGGCAGGACACCCCCGACTGCGGCACGTCGTTCACGTGGGGCACCAAAGCGTTCGGCCCGTGGGTCGGGTGGATGGCTGGCTGGGGATTGGCAGTCTCGGCCATCATCGTCCTCGCGAATGTCGCCGAGATCGCGGCTATTTATCTCTTCGAGTTCCTCGGACTCGAAGGTGCCGCTGAATCGACCGCAGCGAAGGTCGCGCTCGGATCGTTCTTCATCATCGCGATGACCTACGTGAGCTTCCGCGGCATCCTGATCAGCGAACGCATGCAGAACGTGCTCATCATCATTCAATTCGCGGTACTCATCGGAGTATCCGTAACCGCATTGGTGAAAGTGGCTGCCGGTACTGCAGGTCCGCAGGCGATCACGCCGCAACTCAGCTGGATCATTCCGACCGGTATCACGATGTCCGACGCCGCCCAGGCGATCATTCTCTGCATCTTCATCTACTGGGGGTGGGACGCCTGCCTCGCCGTCGGTGAAGAAACGAAGGATTCAACGAAAACGCCGGGACGAGCGGCCGTCATCACCACGCTGATACTCGTCGCCACTTATGTTCTCGTCGGGTACGCGGTGCAATCCTTCGCCGGATTCGGCGATACTGGTATCGGTCTGAGCAATCCCGACAATGTGGACGACGTGCTCACCATCCTCGGCGACCCCGTCGCCGGATCGATAGTCGCATCGCTTCTGCTTCTCACCGTGTCTATTTCGGCGCTGTCTTCAACACAGACCACCATTCTGCCGACCGCGCGCGGGACCCTCTCGATGGCCGTCTACGAGGCAATTCCCAAACGCTTCGCCAGTATCCATCCCAAGTACATGACGCCCGGCTTCGGCACTCTCGTCATGGGTGCAGCTGCACTGGTGTTCTATCTGGTTCTGACGTTCGTCAGTTCCAACGCGTTGCAGGATTCCGTCGCCTCGCTCGGTCTGGCCGTAGCCTTCTACTACGGCATCACCGCCTATGCGTGCACCTGGTACTTTCGACGCACTCTGTTCACATCAGCTCGAAACCTGTTCATGCGCGGCATTTTTCCGCTGCTCGGCGGCCTGTCCATGACATGGGCCTTCGTACAGAGCGCCGTCGATATGATCAAGCCGGACTATGGTTATTCGGTCTACGGTCCGTTCGGCGGCGTGTTCGTGCTCGGCGTTGGGATGCTGGTACTGGGCATCCCCCTGATGCTGCTGTGTTTCGTCGGTAACCGAGACTTCTTCCAGGGCAAAACATTGACAGCATCCACCGAGGTCAAGGTTCCCGATACCTACTAGAACGACAGGACTTCAGAGATGAAACTGACCGTCGGCTATCTTGCCACTCCGAGCGGTGACGACGGCGTGGCGCTTGCGGCTGTGCTGGCGTCGGCCCTCGACGCGTCGATCGACATCGTCATGGTGGTCCGCTTGGACGAGCCGCTCATGGAAGGCAGCGGGCCGTACCGAAAAGTACTCGACGCCAAAGCCGAACAGTGGCTGAGCGCGGCCCGTGCTCTCGTTCCCGACGGTCTCGACGTAACAACTCGGGTGGCCTATCACGAGTCGTTCGCCCAGGGGCTCATCGAGGTTGCCGCGGCCGAGGACTCGGACATGATCGTCGTCGGCGGCGCAAGCGATGGACTACTCAATCGTCACGCCGTCGGGACGGTGGCCGGCCAACTACTGCATGCGTCACCGATGCCGTTGGCTCTTGCACCTCGCGGCTATCGGATGCGGAAGGACCTGTCGATCACCGGATTGACCGTAGCGGTCCCGACCCGAGCAGGTGCCGCCGATCCGTCGTCGTTCGCGATCACCATCGCTAGTGCCGCGCACCTGCCGCTGCGTCTCGTGTCCCTTGTATCGCTGGAGAACACCGAAGCAGACGGTCGCGCGCTCGACACGCGCAAACGTTACGTCGCCGCCGCCGGCGCCAACCTCGACGATGCGATGCGCAAACTTCCTGGCATCGACGGCCTCGAATCGGTCGTCGCCGACGGATCGAGTCTGGACGAGGCAGTCTCCTCCCTTCAGTGGCGTGACGGGGACGTACTGATCCTGGGCTCGAGTCGTCTTGCCGCCCCCCAGCGGGTGTTCCTGGGGTCAAGCGCCGCCAAGATACTCAGGGCCACGCCTGCACCTGTGATCGTCGTGCCGCACGACTAGGCGCCTTCGGCGCCCGTGAGCGAAAAAGCACGTTCCGACGTAGTTTTTCGCTCACGGGGGAGCCTCAGGAATCGAAGCCGAGACCCATCTTGTCCATCGTCTTCAGCCAGAGTCCACGCTGCCCGCCGTTGCGATCTGCTCGCGCGAACTCCTTACGCGTGATGTTGATGCCGAGAGACTTGATCGGCTCCGGCGGGAACGGTAACGGCTTGCTGCGCACCATGTTCAGCCGTGTGCGCTCGGTGTCGAGACCATCGAGCAGATCGAGAGCCGTCCGTGCGCCGAAGTGCGAGGCCCCGACGCCGAGGCCGGTGAACCCGAGGACACTGGCGACGCGGCCACCCATCCCGACATCCCAGAACGCACTGAACCGCGAGCACGTATCGATCGCACCACCCCAGGTATGGGTTGCACGGATTCCTTCGAGCGAGGGAAACATCTGCAGCAGATGTTCGGCGAGCAGACCGAACTCTTCTGGATTCTGTCTCCGCCGCGGATCGAGATCGCCCCCGTAGAAATAATGGGCGTCCCAGCCTCCGAACAGGATTCGATTGTCGGCAGTCAGACGGAAGTAGTGGAACCGATTGCCGCTGTCTGCCAGACCTTCACGCCCGCTCCAACCGAGCTCGTTCAGTTGCGATTCGGTCAACGGCTCGGTCATGATGACGTAGTCCCACACCGGGACGATCCAGTGCCGCAGCTTTCGGCGTAGCGGTTTCGACGCCGCGGTCGCCAGCAGCACCTTCCCTGCCTGGATGGTCCCGTATCCGGTAGCGACCATCACTCCATCTCCGGACTTGTGCACAGACTCCACGTGGCTTCTCTCGTGGATCCTCACACCGAGAGACTCGGCGGCGTCGGCAAGCCCCCAGGCGAGTTTCGCCGGGTCGATCAGCATCACATCCGGGTCGAACAGCGCACCGTTGACCACCGGCGATTTGACCTTGCCGGAGACAGTCTCGGCGTCCAAATACGGCATCGACCGACCGAGTCGCGTCGCCTCGGCAGCGACTTCCTTCAGGTCCTCGGTTTGCCAGTCGAAGTTCGCGATGTCCAGCTCACCGGTACGTTCGATGTCTGCGTCGATGCCGTACTTGCGGGCCGTCTCCTCGATGGCATCGAGCGTTTCCGTTCCCATCCGCAGCAACGTCGGCAATTCGTCGGCGTACCGGTCGATTCCGTTGCTCAGACCGTGCGTCAGGCTGGCCGAGCAGAATCCGCCGTTGCGTCCTGTCGCACCCTCGGCAATTCTGTCGCCCTCGAGCAGCGTGATGGTTCGATCCGGATTGTCCTCCGCGGCATGCACGGCCGCCCAGAGACCGGTGAACCCGCCGCCGATGATGACCAGGTCCGCCGAGGTGTCCCCGTGATGCCGAGAACGGGGTGCGGGACGCTCGTGCCGATCCAGCCAGAACGACTCAGGCGTCGCACCGGCCACCATCTCGTAACCACGCTTCGTTGCATCCTCCGCCCACATCACGAATCACTCCCTTTGGCGAATACTGTTCGATGCCATGACTTCTCGGCAACGCCGGTGATGTCGGCCATCACATGCTTGATGGTCAGGTACTCCTCGAACGAGTAGCTCGACATGTCCTTGCCGAATCCCGACGCGCCTACTCCCCCGTGCGGCATCTCGCTGATAATCGGTATGTGGTCGTTGATCCACACGCAGCCGGCCGCGATTTCGCGTGATGCCCGCCCCGCCCGATACACGTCACGCGTCCATGCCGATGCGGCCAGACCGAAGGCGGTGTCGTTGGCACGCCGCAACGCGTCGTCGTCGCCGTAGTGTTTCGACACCGTGAGCACCGGACCGAAGATTTCGTTGCGGTAGACCTCGTCGTCCTCCCCCACTTCCGCCAGCAGAGTCGGCGAATAGAACGCGCCGGGCAATTCGGGTGCGCGGCCCCCGCACACCACTCGGGCGGACGTGCGTGCGACCATCGCGGCCACCCGATCACGATGCGCGTGGGAAACCAGCGATCCCATGTCCGTCGCCGGATCGCTTGGATCCCCGACGACGACGCGCAACATCAACTCCGCAACGCCGTCGACGAAGGCGTCGTACAAAGATTCGGCGACGATTGCGCGCGTCGCCGCCGTGCAGTCCTGACCGGCGTTGATCAACGAACCCGCCACCGCACCATGGATCGCAGCCTCGAGATCGGCATCGTCGAACACCACGAACGGCGCCTTCCCGCCAAGTTCGAGTTGGACGCGGGTGCCGTTGACCGCAGCCTGGGCCATCACGATCCGCCCGACTGGGGTCGACCCGGTGAAGGTCATGACGTCGATGCCTGGATGACCGGCCAGGGCAGCACCGGCTTCCGGCCCCGTTCCGGTGATGACGTTGAACACTCCATCGGGCAGTCCCGCCTCGGTCGCGAGTCTCGCGAGCCGCAGAGTGGTGAGCGGGGTCAGCTCGCTGGGTTTCAGTACGACGCAACAGCCGGCGGCCAACGCCGGAATCGCTTTCCACACGGCCATTTGCAGCGGGTAGTTCCACGGTGTGATCGACCCGACCACACCGACTGCTTCCCGCCTGATCGATGACGTGTGTTCACCCGAGTATTCCGCCGAGGCCCTTCCCTCCAAATTCCTTGCAGCACCGGCGAAGAACTCGATGTTGTCGATACTGCCTGGCACGTCGAATTCGGTTGCGAGCCGAATCGACTTGCCGGTCTGTAGCATTTCCTCCTGAGCGAACTCGTCGGCATCGCGCTTCACCAACCGCGCCAGCTCAGCCAGAACGGCCGAGCGATGTGACGGCATTGCCCGCGACCAATCGAGAAACGAAGACCTAGCGGATTTGACGGCGGCGTCGACGTCCGACTCGGTCGCGAGACGGACCGTGCCGAGCCGGTCGGTTGTGGCGGGGTTGTCGAGTGCGAGTTCGGCTCCGCCGCCGAAGACAGCGCGGCCGTCGATCCAACATCCAGCAACATCAGGTGCATTCGCCATGACCGAACCCTACCGAGGTTGATACTGATTCTCTAGTTCTCAGCCAATTCGACAACTGATTCTGTTGCCAAATTGCAGAAGAATGACGAAATCCTCGAAAATTCCTTGCTCTTCCCTGCGAATCGAGTCACACTCGACGCATGCCCGAACAGTTGCCGAACGCACTCGACGACGTGTCCAAAGCGATCATCGAACAACTCCAGGAAGACGGACGACGCTCTTACTCGGCGATCGGTAAAGCCATCGGATTCTCCGAAGCTGCGGTGCGCCAACGTGTTCAAAAATTGACCGATACCGGCGTGATGCAGATCGTTGCCGTCACCGATCCCGTTCAGGTGGGCTTCAACCGTCAGGCGATGATCGGTATCAAGTGCACCGGCGACAGCCAGAAACTCGCCGACGAGCTCGCAATGCTGGGAGCCGTCGACTACGTCGTGCTCACGGCAGGGTCCTTCGACGTCTTGATCGAGGTCGTCTGCGAGAACGACGAGCACTTGCTCAACATACTGAACAAAGACATACGCACACTCGACGGCGTGACCAGTACCGAGACCCTCGTCTATTTAAAACTTGTCAAGCAACAATACAATTGGGGTACCCGATGAACAGCACCCAGCCACACACCACTCCGAAGACGACCGCCGAGCTCGACGCGTCCGCCGCCCGGCACCTGTGGGGACACTTCACCCGCCACGGAGGCGGCGTCACGCCGCCGATCATCACTCGTGGTGAGGGCTCGACCATCTGGGACTCGAACGGCAAGAGCTACATCGACGGACTGTCCGGCTTGTTCGTCGTCCAGGTCGGTCACGGACGCCAAGAACTTGCCGAGGCAGCAGCCAAGCAGGCGGAGCAACTCGCGTTCTTCCCGCTGTGGTCGTATGTAACTCCTCCTGCCATCGAGCTCGCGGAACGCCTGGCAGGTTACGCCCCAGGCGATTTGAACCGCGTCTTCTTCACCACCGGCGGCGGCGAGGCTGTCGAGAGCGCATGGAAGCTCGCCAAGCAGTACTTCAAGAAGGTCGGCAAACCCGGAAAGCACAAGGTGATTTCGCGGGCCATCGCGTACCACGGCACTCCGCAGGGGGCCCTCGCGATCACGGGTATCCCGGCGCTGAAGGAGCCCTTCGAACCGCTGACTCCTGGTGCGTTCCGAGTGCCGAACACCAACATCTACCGAGCGCCCGCTCCCCTCGATTCCGATCCGAAAGCCTTCGGAATCTGGGCCGCCGACAGAATCGCCGAGGCCATAGAATTCGAAGGCCCCGACACCGTCGCGGCTGTCTTCCTCGAACCGGTCCAGAACGCAGGCGGCTGTTTCCCGCCGCCGCCCGGATATTTCGAGAGAGTCCGCGAGATCTGCGACCGCTACGACGTCCTGCTGGTCTCGGACGAGGTGATCTGTGCATTTGGGCGGATCGGATCAATGTTCGCCTGCAACGACTTCGGCTACATCCCGGATATCATCACCTGCGCGAAAGGACTCACCTCCGGGTACTCACCGATCGGCGCGATGATTGCTTCGGATCGACTGTTCGAACCATTCAACGATGGCACGTCCAGCTTCGCCCACGGCTACACGTTCGGGGGACATCCGGTCTCGTCGGCAGTGGCGATGGCGAACCTCGACATCTTCGAACGTGAAGGCCTCAACGCGCACGTGGCGCAGAACGCTCCCGCATTCCGCGCCACACTCGAAAAGCTGAACGATCTACCCATCGTCGGTGACGTCCGCGGTGAGGGTTACTTCTACGGCATCGAACTCGTCAAGGACAAGGCCACCAAGGAAACATTCACCGACGCCGAGGCGGAACGAATCTTGCGCGGGTTTCTCTCCACTGCATTGTTCGATGCCGGGCTTTACTGCCGCGCCGACGACCGCGGCGACCCCGTCGTGCAGCTGGCGCCGCCGCTGATCTGCGGGCAGAAAGAATTCGACGAGATGGAGCAGATCCTGCGGGCCGTCCTGACCGAAGCGGGCAATCTGCTCTGAGTGCGCGCGCTTCGCTAACCGCCTATGCGCTCGAGAACGATCGGCGACGCCTCGAAATCGGCGTCGCCGATCGTCCATGCGCCCGATATCGCCTCGGTTGCATACTCGAATTTCTCCGGCGTATCGGTATAGAGCGTCGCGAGTCTCTGCCCGGCACTGACATGGTCGCCTGGCTTCGCATGCAGCCGTACACCTGCACCGGCCTGTACCGGCTCGCCCTGACGTTCGCGGCCCGCCCCCAACCTCCACGCCGCGACTCCCACTCCCATGGCGTCGAGCGAGGAGATTGTTCCTCCCCGTTCGGCGGTGATGATCTGGGTCTCCTTCGCCGCCGGCAGCGGCGCATTCGGGTCGCCGCCCTGTGCAGCGATCATCGACTTCCACCGGTCCATCGCGCTGCCGTCGGCAAGCCTGTCGGCGGGGTCAACGCTTTCGATCCCGGCGGCCGCGAGCATCGTGCGGGCCAGCGTGACCGTCAGCTCGACGATGTCGGCCGGTCCGCCGCCCGCCAGCACTTCGAGAGACTCCTCGACTTCGAGCGCGTTACCCGCGGTGAGGCCGAGCGGTGAGTCCATCGACGTCAACAGAGCCACCGTCCGGACGCCGGCGTCGGTCCCGAGATCGACCATGGCAGCAGCGAGCTCGCGCGCGTCGGCGATATTCTTCATGAACGCGCCCGCTCCGACCTTCACGTCCAGCACGAGCGCGCCGGTACCTTCGGCGATCTTCTTGCTCATGATCGAGCTCGCGATGAGTGGGATCGACTCGACGGTTCCCGTGACGTCGCGCAGGGCGTACAGGCGCTTGTCGGCGGGGGCAAGATCCGCCCCGGCCGCGCACACAACGGCACCGACGGCCGGGTCGGCCAGTATCGAGTACATCTCGTCCGCGCTCAGATCGGCCCGCCATCCTTTGATCGATTCGAGTTTGTCGAGAGTCCCGCCGGTATGGCCGAGCCCGCGACCCGAGAGCTGCGGCACCGCAGCACCACAGGCCGCGACGAGCGGCGCGAGCGGCAACGTGATCTTGTCGCCGACGCCACCGGTCGAATGCTTGTCGACGGTCGGCCGCGGCAACGACGAGAAATCCTTTCTCGTCCCCGAAGCGATCATCGCTGCCGTCCACCTACCGAGTTCGCTTCGGGTCATTCCTCGCCAGAGGATTGCCATCGCGAGCGACGACATCTGTTCGTCGGCGACGACACCCTTGGTGAACGCGTCGACGACCCAGTCGATCTGGTTCGGGGTGAGTTCGTGGCCGTCGCGCTTGGCGGCAATGATCGAGACTGCGTCAGACATGGCTACTGCTTGTGTCGATCATGGTTCACTATCCTGCCCGATTCGAGGTCGTCCGGCCCGAAGGCGGCCGGGAGCAGTTCCGCTAGCCGCACAGGCCCGGCGTCGGTGTCGACGAGTAGATCCACGCCGCCGAACTCGAAGAGAAGCTGACGACACCGCCCGCACGGCATCAGCCGGGCGCCCCTGCTGTCGCAACAGGTGAACGCAACGAGGCGTCCACCGCCAGTCGAGTGAAGGTTGGCCACCAGTCCGCACTCCGCACACAGGCCCAAACCATATGAGACATTCTCCACATTGCATCCGATGACAATTCGATCATCGTCGACCAATGCAGCAGCTCCGACCGGATAGCTCGAATATGGCGCATAGGCTTGCCTCATGACGCGATGAGCATTGTCTCGCAACGTTTTCCAGTCGACTTCGGTCATGTTTCCCATCAAATCACGGCGCGGACCGACATGCACGGCACTGAACTGAACCGATCACGAAGAATTGGAAAGGCAAACCTAACAAGGAATTGCAGCTCGGTACGAACCTCGAGTCGAATTAGTTCCGTGTTTCCAATGGGTTTACAGTTCAAAGACGGCGGCTCTTCGATATCCGTTGGAGCCGGAGTAAGACACATCGAGCCAGGTCCGGTCCGACTGCCAGGCTCGATACGTCCACCAATGACGTTGGAGGCTTTGCACTCGATGAGTAGCACGACGGAAGTCGCTCCGGCCAAGGAGCGCAAGCGGTCGTTGTACCGCGGGGATCCGGGAATGTGGTCCTGGGTCCTACACCGAATTACTGGCGTGTTGACGTTCTTCTTTTTGTTCGTCCACGTCCTGGACACCTCGATGGTCCGCGTCAATCCTGAGACCTACGACGCAATCATCGACACCTACAAGACGCCCTTGGTCGGGCTCATGGAACTCGGCCTCGTCGCTGCAGTGCTCTATCACGCACTCAACGGCATCCGCGTCATGCTGGTCGACTTCTGGTCCCAGGGACCGAAGTACCAGAAGCTGATGCTGTGGATCATCGCCGCGGTCTGGCTCGTGGTCATGATTCCGGGTGCAGGACGAATCTTCTACAACATGTTCACAGCGAGCGGGCACTGATGGCAACGACACACGGACCCGAGGCCAAGTCCCTCGGCAAGACATACGACCGTCCGGCAAGTCTGGACAACCCGCGCTCACCGCGCCGGAAGTCGAAGGGCAACTTCGAGCTCTACGCATGGCTGTTCATGCGGTTCTCCGGACTCGCACTCGTCGTCCTCGTTCTGGGTCACATGTTCATCATGTTGATGCTCGACGACGGCGTACACCGGATCAACTTCGCCTTCGTCGCAGGCCGCTGGTCGAGCCCGTTCTGGCAGTTCTGGGATCTGACGATGCTGTGGCTGGCGCAACTGCACGGCGGCAACGGCCTTCGCACGATCATCGCGGACTACTCCCGCAAGGATTCGACGCGATTCTGGCTGACGACGCTCCTGGTTCTATCGATGATTCTCATCATGGGCCTGGGCACCTACGTCATTTTCACCTTCGATCCGAACATTTCGGCGAACTAAGGGAACTGAAGCATTCATGCAGGAACATCGTTATGACGTGCTCATCGTCGGCGCCGGCGGCGCAGGCATGCGAGCTGCCATCGAAGCTGGGCCTCAGGCCCGCACGGCGGTACTGACCAAGCTCTACCCGACGCGCTCGCACACCGGTGCGGCGCAGGGCGGCATGTGCGCCGCCCTCGCGAACGTCGAGGAAGACAACTGGGAGTGGCACACCTTCGACACAGTCAAGGGCGGCGACTACCTCGCCGACCAGGATGCCGTCGAGATCATGGCCAAGGAAGCAATCGACGCCGTACTCGATCTCGAGAAAATGGGCCTTCCGTTCAACCGGACGCCCGAAGGAAAGATCGATCAGCGCCGATTCGGTGGACACACCCGCGATCACGGTAAAGCTCCCGTTCGCCGTGCGTGTTACGCCGCCGACCGGACCGGCCACATGATTCTCCAGACGCTCTACCAGAACTGCGTCAAGCACGACGTCGAGTTCTACAACGAGTTCTACGCCCTCGATCTCTGCCTGACCGAGACCGACAACGGACCAGTAGCGACCGGCATCGTCGCGTACGAGCTCTCCACCGGCGAGCTGCACATCTTCCACGCCAAGTCGATCATCTTCGCGACCGGCGGCTCGGGACGGATGTACAAGACGACGTCCAACGCCCACACTCTCACCGGTGACGGCATGGGCATCGTCTTCCGCAAGGGTCTTCCCTTGGAGGACATGGAGTTCCACCAGTTCCACCCGACAGGCCTCGCAGGCCTGGGCATCCTCATCTCCGAAGCAGTGCGAGGCGAAGGTGGCATCCTCCGGAACGAGGAGGGTGAACGCTTCATGGAGCGCTACGCCCCCACCATCAAGGACCTCGCGCCGCGCGACATCGTTGCGCGTTCGATGGTTCTCGAGGTCCTCGAAGGCCGTGGCGGCGGACCCAACAAGGACTACGTCTACATCGACGTCACGCACATCCCCGAGGAAGTTCTCGACGAGAAGCTCCCCGACATCATGGAGTTCTCGCGCACCTACCTCGGCGTGGACCCTGTCAAGGAGCCGGTGCCCGTCTACCCGACGTGCCACTACGTCATGGGCGGCATCCCCACCAAGATCAACGGTGAGGTGCTGCGCAACAACGACGACATCGTCCCCGGGCTGTACGCAGCGGGCGAATGTGCCTGCGTCTCGGTCCATGGCGCAAACCGACTCGGAACCAACTCGTTGCTCGATATCAACGTCTTCGGACGACGCTCGGGCATCGCTGCGGCGAAGTACGCCAACTCGGTGGACTTCACCCCGCTCCCCGAAGAGCCGGCCAAGATGGTTCAAGAGTGGCTCGAACTCGTACTCTCGGATCACGGCCACGAGCGGGTTGCCGACATCCGCTCCGAACTCCAGCAGTCGATGGACAACAACGCTTCGGTGTTCCGCACCGAGGAACGCCTCGAAACCGCACTGAAGGACGTTCGCGCCCTCAAGCAGCGGTACAACCACATCGTCGTGCAGGACAAGGGAACTCGCTACAACAGCGACCTCCTCGAAGCCGTGGAGCTCGGATTCCTGCTCGAAATGGCCGAGGTCACCGTCGTCGGTGCGCTCAACCGTAAGGAATCACGCGGCGGACACGCCCGCGAGGACTTCCCAGACCGCAACGATGCCGAGTACATGAAGCACACCATGGCCTACAAAGAAGGCACTGGCCTGCTCACCGACATCCGTCTGGACTACAAGCCGGTAATCCAGACCCGTTACGAGCCGATGGAGCGGAAGTACTGATGAGCGCACCAGCAGTCGACAAGAGCGAAGACAAGTCCGACCTTCCCGCCATGCCCGACGGCGCCGTGATGGTCAACCTGAAAATCGCTCGCTTCGACCCCGAGAACGGCGACGGCCAGCGCTGGGACACCTTCGCGGTCCCGACGCTGCCCACCGATCGTTTGCTCAACCTGCTGCTGTATGTAAAGGGCTACCTCGACGGGACCCTCACGTTCCGTCGCTCGTGCGCCCACGGCGTCTGCGGCAGTGACGCAATGCGCATCAACGGCGTCAACCGTCTCGCCTGCAAGGTATTGATGCGCGACATGCTGCCGAAGGACTCGTCGAAGACCCTGAACATCACGATCGAGCCCATCAAAGGCCTTCCGGTCGAAAAGGATCTCATCGTCGACATGGAGCCGTTCTTCGACGCGTTCCGCGCCGTCAAGCCGTTCCTCATGACGACGGGCAACGAGCCGACCCGCGAACGGATCCAGTCCGCCGCTGATCGCGCTCGATTCGACGACACGACCAAGTGCATTCTGTGCGCATGCTGCACCACATCGTGCCCAGTCTTCTGGAGTGACGGCAGCTACTTCGGACCGGCTGCGATCGTCAACGCGCACCGGTTCATCTTCGACAGCCGTGACGAAGGCGCTTCCGAGCGTCTCGACATCCTCAACGATGTCGAGGGCGTGTGGCGTTGCCGCACCACCTTCAACTGCACCGACGCGTGCCCCCGTGGCATCCAGGTGACGAAGGCGATCCAGGAAGTCAAGCGCGCACTGCTCTTCGCTCGCTAAATTTCTACCCCCTTTCACACGAGTGAGCCACCGCAACGGATAGTCAGTTGCGGTGGCTCACTCATTCGTTCGGGGCGAGACGTCAAACGAACGCGCTGAATCCTGTCACTCCCCTGCCGACGATGAGGTTGTTCATCTGCGACGTCCCCTCGTACGAGTACAGGGCTTCGGCGTCGGCGAAGAACCGGATCACATCGTATTCGAGGAGAATTCCGTTGCCGCCCATGATTTCCCGCGCCCAACCGACCACTTCACGCAACCTTGTCGTGCAGTAGGTCTTGGACAATGCGGCGTGCTCGTCGTAGTACATTCCCGAGTCCTGCAGCTGCGATACCCGCAACGCCATTCCTAGGGATGCAGTGATGTTTCCTGCCATGCGAGCGATCAGATCCGAGACGAGCTGGAACGACGCGATCGGCTTCCCGAACTGCACCCGCTCCTGTGCATAGGCAACAGCTCGCTCGTACGCCCCGATCATGACTCCGACGGCTCCCCAGGCAACACCGCCGCGCGTCAACCTCAGTACCTTCGAGGTGTCTGCGAAGGAGTTGGCGTGCTCGAGCTTGTTCGAGGCCGGGACCCGGCAGTCCTCCAGGTACACGTCGGCGTTCTCGACGGCTCGTAGCGAGTACTTGCCTTCGATCTTCTCGGCCCTGAAGCCCTCGAATTCCTTCTCGACGACGAATCCTTTGACCTCACCGTCTGCCTCGTCCTTGGCAAACACGATGATCAGGTCGGCGAACGTCGCGTTGCCGATCCACCGCTTGCTTCCGTTCAGAATCCAGTGATCACCATCGTGGCGTGCGGTCGTCTCCAGACCGCCCGAGACATCGGAGCCGCCGTGCGGCTCGGACAGCCCGAACGCACCGATCTTTTCCATGCGCCGCATGGCCGGCAACCACCGCTCGCGTTGCTCGTCGGAGCCCAGAATCGAAATACTGCTCATGGCCAGTCCGCTGTGCACGCTGAACATTGTTCCGGTCGATGGATCGACCCGCGAGAATTCGAGCCCCAGCCAGCCCGTCAGAACCTTGCGTCCAGCAGTGCGACCCTCGAATTCGTAGCCGAGTCCGGCGATGTCGAGTTCAGCAATCTTCGGAAGCAGATGGACTGGCGACTCCGCCTTTTCCCAGAACTCGTTTGCCCTCGGCGCGACCTCGGCGGCGAGAAACTCGCGAACCTTCAGCACTGTCTCAGTCTCCTCGTCGGTGAGGATCCCTTGATAGCCGAACAGGTCGGCGGCGAGGTAGTCCGGTGCCAGCGGGCCAAGCGGTTCGTGCTTGCTCATGTTTGCTCACTTCTCATCGAAGGGACTCCTTATGTCCTTGCAGTCGAGAGACCGGATACCCGATCGAACTCGTCGAACACCTCGTCGTTGTGCTGCCCCAGCGTCGGTGCCGGACGACGGATCGAGACCGGAGTTCCACTGAAACGCATCGGAATGCCCACCGCGCGGTACGCGCCTTCGGTCGGGTGTTGCGCGACGTCGAGCAGATGTCCGCCCTTCACGTATTCCGATTCCGACGCGTTCTCCAAGTCCAGGACCTCGGCCATCGGGATGCTGTGCTCCGCGCATAGTTGCTCCCACTCGGCGGTGGTGCGCTCGGGCGCGATTCTCTCGATCTCGCCGTAGAGCGCGCCCATGTCGTCGAGAATGGCCTGCCAGGTCGAGAAGCGTGGGTCGTCGTTCAACTCGCCGTGGCCGGAGGCTTCGAGGAAGTCGTGCACATTGGCCGGGCTGTAGGGCAGGATGCACGCCCACCCGTCGCGGGTCTTCACGGCGCCGTGGTTGGCACTGAGCGAACGGTAGAAACCAGTGGGGCCTTCCGGCGGTTCGAAGGTGTGACCACCGAGGTGTTCGACGAGGTTGAACGCAAGCATCGTGTCGGTCATGGGAACCTCGATGTGCTGACCTTCGCCTGTCGCGCGCTGGTGAATCACTGCCGCGAGTGTCGAGTAGACGATGGTCAAAGCGCAGACCTTGTCCGCAAGGATCGTCGGAACATAGTTGGCTTTGCCGGTCGCCCGAAGCATCAGGTCGGTCAATCCGCTTGCTGCTTGGACGATTTCGTCGTAGGCCGCCCGGTCGGCGAGATCGGAGTCGGACCGGAACCCCTGCGCGCTCGTGTATACGAGCGACGGATAGCGATCCTTCAGGGATTCGTAGTCGAACCCGAGGCGCTTCAGCGCGCCGGGCCGCATGTTTGTGACGAGCACGTCGGCGGTCGAGAGAAGTCGATGGAGATCGTTTTTTCCATCGTCGGACTTCAGGTCGAGCATGACACTGCGCTTGTTGCGGTTCACGTTCAGCGCAAGGGCCCCCATACCCTCGCCACGACGAGGCACCGACCTCCGCGTCGAATCTCCAGCAGGCGACTCGACTTTGATGACGTCCGCGCCGAGGTCGCCGAGTATCTGCGCCGCGTACGGTCCCATGACGACAGTCGCAAGATCGATGACTCGGACGCCGTCCAGTGGTCCTTGGTTGCTCATGTACTCCTCCTGGATATGTGCCCGACCGATGACACAAGCTTACCTACGCTAACGGTTTATACGCAATGTAGTACTTGCCATACCTATATAGATAGATTTACGGTGACATCGTGGCCGAAGACAAAAGACGACCCCACCATCGAGCGGTCGATCGCATCGCCGCACTGCTCGGTGCGGCCACCACGGACCCCCGCGGACTGACTCTCACGGAACTGGCCCGAGCCATCGATGCGCCTCTGTCATCCGTGCAGAAACTCGCCTACGGCCTCGTCGCGTCAGGGTTTCTCGACGAGCGAGATGGCCGCTACACGATCGGACCACTCTCGGCCGTGCTCGAGCGCAGGTCCGGACGCAACTCGGTCCGAGATTTCGATCGCGACCAACTCGACGCTCTGCACGCACGGACAGGAGCAGGCGCGCTGCTGGTTGTTCGCATCGGGGACGATGCGGTCAACATCGAGTCGGTCGGCCTCAGCGATGCGGCCGCCTTCGCGGACTCGACGAGGTGGCGCCATCCCCTGCCGTCGACCGCCGGAGGCAGAGTCCTTCTCGCGTACATGCCCGAGCGGCCCCGCCGAGAATGGGTCGCCGAGAATCTACGAGACGACCCCGAGCGAACGATGGCACTACTCGACGAACTCGATGCGATCCGATCGGGTGGCGTCGCGGTCGGCCCGAGCGGCCCGCTGCGTCCAGACCTGGAATCTGTTGCGGTGCCCCTGTTTCGAGCCGGCGAAGTGGTCGCATCGGTGGCGCTGACGCAGCCTCGCACCGGTGCCGGCAGGACCCTCGACGAGCTGCACGACGCCTTGATGGAGGCAACCCGCGATCACCGCACCCCGGGCGGCGACTCCAGTACCTTTCGGGAGTAGCAACCCGGCTGCAACCGTCACGAACATCCGGACGCCGAGGATTCGCGAGAGATGCCTGCGCCGATTCTTTCGCTGAATCGTAGCCGTGCAGACGGTCGTGATCCCAGAAAAATGCAGGTCAATATTCGACGGCGACCGTGCGGCCGCCCTCGTTCATCGATACCACCAGAGCGTCGGCGACGAGACCCGCACGGAGTCCGGCATCGGCGTCGGCGAGGGAGGAAGGGCGCCCCTCGTCGATGGAGTCGATCCACTCCTGCAGTTCGAGGCGGTAGGCCTCGGCGTAGCGCGGAACCCAATCGAGCGGGTACTCGATGGATCGCTTCAGTTCGTTGTCCACGATCACATGGGCGGGCACGGCGAACGATGCGACGCCGTCCTCGCCGACGATCTCGCAGCGGGTGTCGTAACCGTATCGGGCGTTGACGAAAAGCTCGACTGTCATCAGGACGTCGGACTCGGTGCGCAGCAACATGATCTGCGGGTCCTGACGGATCCCCGAATGCTTGGACGTTCGGCCTGCATGCCAGCTGGCCTCTGTGATGGGAGATCCGAGGAGCCACGGCATGATGTCGAGTTCATGGATGGCCGAGTTGGTGATCGTCGCCGCGGAGTCGCCTGGGCCCGCCGATACGTTGCGGCTGACACAGTGAGCCACAAGCGTTTCCCCGATTCGCTCTACCGTCGCCGCACGTTTGAGTTCGTTGTACGCAGGATCGAAACGGCGCATGAATCCGACGGTAATCAAGTTGCGATCGCCTTGCGCGGAGATGATCTCTCGACATTCTGCGGCAGTGGGCGCAAGAGGCTTCTCGCACAGCACCGGCTTGTTCGCAGCCAGTGCAGCAAGAACGAGCTCGGCGTGGGTCGAATCGTGCGAGGCAACGATCACGGCATCGACGTCATCGCGCGCAATGAGCTCTTTGCCGTCGGCGGCGACCGTCGCCTCACGGAGTTCCGCGGCCACAGACGCCGCCCGGCCGGCGTCGAAGTCTGCGACCGCGGATACCTCGGCGCCCGAAATCGAGCCGTTGATCTTGCGAGCATGGTCGGCGCCCATAACGCCGACACCGATGATTCCAACGCGTATAGACATGCGCCGAGTATGACACTCAAATGTCCAGACAATCTAACTTTTGCCGAGAATGGGTTCGACCGGTGACCGCACACACGCTCGCACGGGCAGGTCGGAGGCCGTGAGCGCTAAGTTACGTCCGGCGGTACCCAAACACGCACGGGCAGGTCAGCGCAGTTGCGGCGGAGTGTTGAATCTCGTCAACACCTGAACCTGAGAGCGTTCATTGACAAGACCGTCGAGACTGCCACCGGCCTGCATCAACACTCGACATGCCATGCGCGCATCAGCTCTCAGATCGTGGTGCAGTACCGCCGACAACGCTCCGGACTCGAGCAGCGGCCGGTTGTCGCTGTCGAGATCGTGCCCGACGAATACTCGACAGCGACGGCCTGCACGGGAGAAAGCCTGAACGACGCCGGTATTTCCGCCCCCGATCGAGTACACGGCCTCGATGTCGGGATGACCGGCAAGGGCCCGCTCGACGAGGGCTTCGACTGTCTGGTCGAGTCCTTCGCTGTCGGTAATCTCGACGACACGCCGACCTGCAGCATCACCGCGCTCGGCACCCAACGCCCGCAGTGTGCTGCGAAATCCCATCTCACGCTCGCCTTCGTTTCGAAAGATGTTGCTCGTCAAGATGATCAACACTGCGGCGTCGACGTCCCCGAGCCAACCGTCGATCAGGTATGCAGCGGTGGCACCCGCGGCCCTGTTGTCGATACCGACGTAATCCACACGCCGACTCGCGGGAACGTCGGTCACGTAGGTCACCACGGGGATGCCCATCTCGACGAGCCGATCGATGGCCGTCACCACGTCCGGATCGTCGGGTGCCTTCACGATCAGTCCGTGTGAACCACGCGTGGTGAACCGTCCGAGTGTGGAGGTGATGTCGGCAACCGATTCGGTCTCCCTGAAGTGAAACCGACATCGAACGACAGCCGGAGACAGCATCGGCAGCTCGGCTTCGAGGGCCGATCGAAACTCCGTCGAGAATCGCGCCGGAGTTTGCATCACCACGTCGAACAGAAACTTCCGTCCATTGAGCCTCAGCTGCGAACGCTGTTTGTCGAGATCGGAAATTGCCTGTCCAACTTCCGATCTCGTGTCCGGTCTGACACCTGGCCGGTCATGGAGCACCCTGTCGACCGTTGCCTCGCTCAGCCCCGACTGCTGCGCTATCTCGCGAACCTTGTATCGATGCTTCACCGAGGAAACTCCTGAGGCGTTTTTGACGGCTTTTGTCCCTTGATCCTACGGCGCTGTCAAGGGAGGCTTCCTTTCACACACTTCTGCGTAAGGACCTTTCTGATGGGCGTAACCGTCGGCATCATCGACAGCGCTGCCGCACTCCTCGCGGCGGGAGTCGACGGAGTTGTCGCTGGGTGGGACCAGCAGGTGCCCGTCCGCAACCTCGAGAAGGGTGTGGCGTTCCCGAGCGGAACACCGCACAGCTTCTTCATGGACCGTTTCGCCTCCGCCTATCAGGTGGAGTTGGGTGCGTTCGTCGACGTGATCTCGCGACGAATCGAATCACCCTGCACACCGCGCGATGCACTCGAAGTGGCGTATATCGCCGAGGCCGCAACTCTGTCCCTACAACTGCACCGCCCGGTGCGAATCGACGAGGTAAGACTGTGACAACAACAGAAATTCGCATCGCCGGCGCCCCCATCTCCTGGGGCGTCTGTGAGGTCCCCGACTGGGGGTACCAGATCGCCAACGACCGCGTCCTCACCGAGATGCGCGATGCAGGCCTCACCGCAACCGAAGTCGGCCCCGAAGGCTTTCTCCCGGCAGACCCGAACGAACTGGCCGCCACCCTCGACAAGTACAACCTCACATCCGTCGGCGGGTTTGCACCGGTTCTTCTGCACGACGCCGACCACGATCCGGTCCCCGGAATTGCGCCACTACTCGACGCCTTCTTCGCCTCCCGTGCCGAGGTGCTCGTACTCGCCGCCGCCACCGGAAGCGAGGGCTACGATTCGCGCCCCGAACTCGACGACGCACAGTGGGACACGTTGTTGCGCAACCTCGATCGCCTGCAGACAGCGGCGGCCGAGCGCGGAATTCGCGCTGTCCTGCACCCGCACGTGGGCACCATGGTCGAAAAACGCGACGAGGTTTACCGCGTCCTCGACGGCTCGACGATCCCACTGTGCCTCGACACCGGCCACCTTCTCATCGGCGGGACCGATCCGCTCGAACTCGTGGAGGCACATGCGAAGCGCATCACCCATGCGCACCTCAAGGACGTGGACTCTGCTCTCGCTGCACGCGTGCAGGCCGGCGAGCTCACCTACACCGAGGCCGTCGCGCTGGGCATGTACACCCCGCTCGGCACCGGCGATGTCAACATCGCCAAGGTCGTGGGCGGACTTCTCGATGCAGGGTTCGACGGCTGGTTCGTGCTCGAGCAAGACACCATTCTCACCGCCGAACCCACCGACGCCGGACCCGTGACCGATGTCATTGCCAGTGTCGCGTACCTGCGGAGTGTGGTGGACGCACGCGTAGCGTCGAACGCATGACACAGCTGCGAATCGGCGTCCTCGGTGCATCACGTATCGCCGAGGTCGCCATCGTCGAACCTGCCCGCATTCTCGGGCATCGTCTTGTCGCATGCGCTGCACGCGAGAGGGCAAGAGCTGAGACATTCGCCCAAAAGTACGGCGTCGAAAGAGTTCTCGATTCCTACCAGGACGTCATCGACGACCCTGAGATCGACGTCGTCTACAACCCTCTCGCCAATTCACTGCATGCGCCGTGGAACCTCGCGGCCATCGGTGCAGGCAAGCCGGTGCTGACGGAGAAGCCGTTCGCGCGTGATGCGGCGGAGGCAACCACGGTTGCCGACGCAGCATCCGCGGCGGGCATCACCGTGATGGAAGGTTTCCACTACCTGTTCCATCCCGTCACGAAGAGACTGCAGCAGTTGGTGGAAAACGGCACGCTCGGCGAACTAGAGTACGTCGAGGTCGTCATGCGGATGCCCGCACCGGAAGCAGGTGACCATCGCTGGTCATTCGACCTCGCAGGCGGAGTCATGATGGACCTCGGTTGCTACGGACTTCATGCTCAGCGACTCTTCGGTCAGTACGCGGGCGGTGATCCGAAAGTCGTATCGGCCTCGGCCGTCGAACGGACCGCAGGAGTCGACGAGTCCATCGACGTACACCTCGAATTCCCCAACGGCGCAACGGGTGTGTCGCGGAATTCGATGATCGACCCCGACTATCTGTTCAGCCTGAAGGTAGTCGGCTCCGCGGGTGAAGCGTTGGCGCACAACTTCATCAAGCCGAACGAGGACGATCGAGTGAGCGTCACCATCGGTTCCGAGACCACAGTCGAGAATCTCGGAAAACGCACGTCGTACACGTACCAGCTGGAGGCCTTCGCAGCCCACGTTCTCGGTGGTGCCGCGTTGCCGTTGGATGCCCGCGACGCGGTCACCAACATGGCGTTGATCGACGATGGCTACCGCGCCGCGGGGATGTCCCCGCGCTGAGCAGTCAGGACGCTCCCGGCTTCACCCAGGAACCAGACTCCACGGACCGAGTCATCGCGTCGAGAACCTCGGCGCTGCGCACCGCGTCCCAGGCGGTGGCGCCGACGGGTTTGCCCTCCGCAATGGACTGCAGGAAACGCTTGGCCTCGATGACCTTGAGATCGTCGTATCCCATCGCCGACGCCGACCCGGGCTGGAAGGCACCGTATTCACCCTGCCCGGGGCCGACGAAGATGGTCGAAACAGGCTGGTCCTGGTAGCGATTGCCCACACTCACACCGAGTTCGCCGAGACGGCGGAAATCCCAGAACACAGCTCCCTTGGTGCCGTGAATTTCGAACCCGTACGCGTTCTGCTCGCCAACGGACACGCGGCTGGCTTCCAGCGTCGCACGCGCACCCGAGGCGAGCCGGATCTGACTGCTGACGAAGTCCTCGTTCTCGACGGGTCCCAGCTCACCGCCGGTCGCCAGCGCGTGACCACTGGTCGAACCGGTCGGCCGTGCGCGCTGCGGAACGAACACAGCGGTGTCGGCGACGAGAGAATCTATCTCTCCCAACAGGTACCAAAGCAAGTCGGCGCCGTGCGACGCGAGGTCGCCCAGCACACCATTGCCACCGCGCGCACGTTCGAAACGCCAGCTGAGGGCGCCATCGGGGTGCGCCGCGTAGTCACTGAAGAATCGGAAGCGTGCATGCGTGACCGTACCGATATCGCCCGACTCGATGAGCGCCTTCGCCTCTTCGACGGCAGGTGCGTTTCGGTAATTGAACCCCACTGCCGTCTGTACGCCTGCCTTGTCAGCAGCCACGGCGACAGCGCGAGCATCGTCGGCGGACAAACCGACAGGTTTCTCGATCCAGATGTGCTTGCCCGCCTCGACCATCGCGGTACCGATGCTGCGGTGCAGGAAGTTCGGTGCGGTGATCGACACAGCGGCGATCTCGCTGTCGGCTTCGATGTCGTGCCAGTCGGTGGTCGCGTTCTCGAAGCCGAACTGTGCGGCTGCTTGTTCGGCGCGGCCCGGCACCTCGTCGGCAACCGATGCGAGGACCGGTACCAGCCCGAGTTCCGGGTAGTGGTGCCGAAGGCGGGCGTAGGCCTGCGTGTGTACGCTGCCCATCCAGCCGAAACCTGCCACGCCTATGCGAATGCTCTGCGTTGAATTCACTGGATCTGTCTCCTCGAGATCTGACTGACCGAGCAATTTGGACCGGTCCAATCTGCAGTAGAGTGTGCGTTACACGGCACCGAGGTGTCAACACCCCTACTGCTAGCGTCTGGTCTTACCCGAGAAGAGGAGACATTCATGCCGCAGCCGACGATCCGCACCGTCGCCGCACATGCAGGCGTGTCCAAATCTCTTGTTTCACTGGTACTCCGAGGGTCACACTCGGTCAGCGAGGCCAAGCGCACGGCGGTCGAAAACGCCATCCTCGAACTGGGCTATCGGCCGAACCTCAGCGCCCGCAGCCTCACCCAGAATCGAACTCACATCGTCGGAGTCCTGATCAACGATCTGCGCAACCCATGGTTCGTCGATTGCATCGAAGGCATGAATTCGGTTCTACAACAACACGGTCTGAAAATGTTTCTTGCCGACGGCCGGTTGGATCGTAGTTCCGACGAGTCGTTCGTCAAGAGCTTCGTCGACCTCCGGCTCGATGGTCTCGTCCTCGTCGGCACCCGCGACCCCACACCCGCCATCGCCGAGGCCGCGGCGGCAATGCCGACGGTGGTCGTCGCAAGCCGAGATCTGGACTTCCCCGGTGTCGACGTCGTCGCCAACGACGACGAACTGGGCACGACACTGGCAGTCGATCACCTCGTTGCGCTCGGCCACGAGAGGATCGCGCACATAGCGGGTTTCGGCGCTGTGGCGGACATTCGAGCCTCGAGCTACCGAGCCGCCATGGTCGCCCACGGACTCTCTCGACACATCCACGTCGAGGCGAGCGACATGACCGAGGACGACGGACACCGTGCCGCAGTAAGGTTGTTGGACAGCAGAACTCGCCCCACTGCGGTGTACGCGTTCAACGACATCGTCGCGATCGGCACCATGACGGCGTGCAGTGAGCGGTCCATCGCAATTCCACACGACATGTCGGTAGTCGGCTACGACAACACCTCGATCGCACAACTGCGCCACGTGTGGCTGACCAGCGTGGACAATGCGTCCATCGAGGTGGGCGAACGGGCGGCGCAGGCATTGGTCGAGAGAATCACCACCCCCGGGGCGCCAGGGTCGCTCGCCCTCGTCACGCCTGCTTTACAGGTGCGCGGATCTACCGGACACCCACCTCAACGATCGACGACAGTCGTGTCGAAGTAGTACCTGGACGCACGGTAGGCATGCGACCCGAACTCGACGACACTCCCCGAATCGTCGAATGCCGTGCGGTGCATCGTCAGCAACGGGGCCTTGTACTTTTCGTCGAGCAGCAGCGCTTCCTCGCGGTCGGCCGCCTTGGCGCCGATGCGCTGACGGGCGAGACGAATATGGACGCCTCTCGTTCGAAGTGATTGATAGAGCCCCTGGGACTCGAGCTCATCCGGATCGGGCGCTATCGCCGACGGCAGGTGATTGGTCATCAGCGCCAGCGGTTCGCCGTTTGTGCTTCTGAGCCTGCGAATGGTCACGACCTCGGTCGCATCCGAGATATTGAGCTCACGAGCGACCTCGTCGGTGGGGATCCCGATGTGATATCCGAGAAGCTTGGTCGATGGACTCTGGCCGGCACGAGCCAGGTCGTCGAACAAACTGGTCAGTTCGACAGGTCGGTGAACAGGACTCTGGACGACCTGGGTGCCGACACCTCTCTTGCGAACCAGCAGACCCTTGTCCACGAGTTCCTGAATTGCCCTTCGTGTCGTGGGTCGCGACAGATTGAGCCGTTTGGCCAGCGCCAATTCGTTCTCGAATCGATCCCCTGGCGCGAGGAGGCCGCCGAGAATGGCCGCCTCGATCGCCTGTGCAAGCTGGAAATACAGAGGAACCGGGCTGCCTCGATCGAGCTCGACAGACAACGGTGTTGCGACCGTCGAGCTGGTCGATGTCGTCTTCGATTCGCCCGTGGACACATTCGACGCAGTCACTAGTCCGGCTCCGTATCTCCTCGATGGGCAGCAGTCCCGCGCCCGGCTTGATCGGAAGTGTAGGCGAACACTAACAGCAACTTGACTGGTAGTAAGAATGTCAGGACAAAGTATTGACAGAAACCTGTGGCCTAGCGCACAGTGGTTTCCAGCAGCCACCCTCGTCCGTCCCGGCGCCACAAGCCTTCACTATCCGCAGCCTTCACTGTCCGCAGTCCTCACTATTGTTTGGAGTCGATCTTGTCCATGTCAGCCGATGCGAACAACACGGCCTTCGACGTCCTCGCTATCGGGCGTAGCGGCGTCGACATCTACCCGCTGCAAACCGGTGTCGGCCTCGAGGACGTCGAGTCGTTCGGCAAATTCCTCGGCGGAAGCGCCGCGAACGTCTCGGTTGCCGCAGCTCGCCTCGGATGCCGCTCAGCACTGATCTCGGGTGTCGGTCACGACCCGTTCGGGCGGTATGTCGCCGCCGAGCTCGCGCGCCTGGGCGTCGACAATCGCTACCTCGTCACCGACGATCAGTTCGCGACCCCCGTCACGTTCTGCGAGATCTTCCCCCCCGACGATTTCCCCCTGTATTTCTACCGCAAGCCCTCGGCCCCCGACCTGCAGATTCGGCCGGAGAACATCGACACCGGTGCTGTGAAAAACGCGCGCCTGTACTGGTCGACTGTCACCGGACTGTCGGAGGAGCCGAGCCGCAGCGCCCATTTCACCGCCTGGCAAGCCCGCGGACGCGCACCGCTGACCGTTCTCGACCTCGACTACCGGCCGATGTTCTGGGATTCGCCCGCCGCCGCCACCGATCAGGTGCGCCGCGCGCTCACACACGTCACCGTCGCCGTCGGCAACAAAGAAGAATGCGAGATCGCCGTCGGTGAAACCGACCCACACAAAGCCGCCGGCGCACTGCTCGACCTCGGTGTCGAACTCGCCATCGTCAAGATGGGCCCCAAGGGAGTTCTGGGCAAGACGAGGTCGCAGACCGTGACGGTGCCGCCGAACATCGTCGACGTCGTCAACGGTCTCGGAGCAGGCGACAGCTTCGGCGGCTCGCTGTGCCACGGTCTGCTCGCCGGGTGGCCGCTGGAGAAAATCCTCCGCTACGGCAACGCCGCAGGTGCGATCGTGGCATCGCGTCTCGAATGCTCGACGGCCATGCCCACCGCGACCGAAGTCGCTGTACTCGCAGAAGAGTCTGCCCCGGAAACATCCGACAACGAGGCCGTCAATGTCTGAGACCACCTTGACCCCGGCGGCGGCGTCGACCTACGCCGGCGTCACCGCCCTACGCGCCACCGATCCTCAGGCCATCGAACGAGCATGGGCCACCCGCACTACGCGCCCCACCATCCGCGGCAACGGCCGGTTGATGATCGTCGCCGCCGACCACCCCGCCCGCGGCGCACTCTCGGTCGGGGCCAACCCGGCGG